>NZ_JAJQYA010000010.1 GCF_021729155.1 Membranihabitans marinus
CAGCTATCGGATTCAACTTGCCTGAGGCATCAGATGCGACATTGAGCGTATACGATGTAACTGGAAAAGTATTGAAAATAGTAGAAGGTGCATACGGAAAAGGCTACAACGAAGTAAAATTAAACAGTTCAGATCTTAACGCAACAGGAGTATTGTACTATCAATTAGATACAAAAACTTATACAGCGACTAAGAAAATGATCGTGATTGAGTAAGCATATTTAGGTTAAAATAATTTGCTCTGGATCCTCCCTTATTGTTAGGGAGGATCTTTTTTTTTATGGTTATACTACTTTTAAATGTCATTATATTTAATAATCTTAATATATGATGTTGATATACAATTGATTGTGTGATATTTTATTTGTTTCTTAACATTAATATATTATCTTTGGTAAGAGCGACCAAAAGAACAGTATATCATGAAAAACCAATTTCTCCATGGTTTATTTAATAATCTACCTGGAGTAAATAAGTTACTTCCTGCTTCGCTAGTGGGATTTTCTGCTGTATTGGGAATTGTACCAAGTCCTAACAGTTATTCTGACGTGCCTGTATCTGTGTCCGTGGTAAATCGTATAGACACAGTTGTTATTTCAAATAATTTTCTGTTAAGTCGGGAAATTCCTATGCCGTATATTTCTTTGGGGAGTATAGTAAATGAAGATTATACTTTAACTGGGATTCCACTTTATATGCCTTCGGTTTCCATGAGTGCTCATTCTCACCAATTTGCTACTAGGAAATTTTTAAATCTTCCTTGGTTGACATCAAGCCACTATTCTATTTTGGGATTATTTTCCAATAATTCTAAAAAGTCGAAATCTAAGAATATTTTTCTTGAATACGATGGATCAAATCTTATATCCTATAGCTTAAATAGTTACATGAATCAGAATGGTAGTTATTCTTCCACAATAACTACGAATTTTACTTATGTGAATTTACTGAAAGATAGAGGCCCACCCATTATATTTTTTAAAAATGAATTAGATCCAAAGCATAGTCAAAATGGGATACTTAGTGACAGTATTGATTGTGATGAGAAAGCTTATCCATTAAATTGTGATCTGGATATATATCCTATATTGGATTCAAATAATAAAATAAAACTAACTGTTCGAGATATTTCCCCTAACGCCAGTGATTGTGCTAATCACCATAATGTAAAAGTCAAGAATAAATGGGGTAGTGTGATCTGGGAAAGAGACCATATTACTGGCAAAGATTCTATTTTAAATAATATATCATTATGTTCATACGTAGGCCAAAGTCTTACTGTTGAAATCGACAATGGTATACCAGGCTGTGTAAGTAATTTAAATTTTACAACCTTTCCCAAAGTATCACTTCATTCGGCATTCCACAATAATGCCGCCTTTCCAAACATTCCTACTTATCAGGTTTCTAGAAGGAAGCTTACTACATACGTAGGTCTAGTACCTAGTCCGGATTCCCATAGACCGACGGTATCTGTGCCATGTAATCCCGGTGGGGGATTGGGGTATTACGGTTTAGAATCTCATCCCGATTGGACTGTAGGGCGACCCTGTGATGACAATACTGATACAGCTGAGGTTATTTATAGAAGATGGGAGGTATTTAACAATAGCGGTCTGTCTACAACCTTACTCGATACAATAGTGGTTTTGCGCTGGCCTATGTTCGGTCCTCAGAACTTTATCGGACTATATAAAGATTCCGTATCTAGTGGTATAGATACTATAAGTCAACAGAATGTTTCATTAAAGAGGTATTTTGCCCACAAACAAATCTTGGGAGTTAAAGGGGATGATTTTCCCATTACCGATGATGATATATTGAATTATAAATTGTCTCCCAGTATTATTGAAACAGCGTATAAGAACGCAGCGAACAATAGATTAATCAAACAATATCTCGACTGTATCATCATCAAAAAAGGAAGTAATCCGGCTAGAGAATACACCATAAGAGATATATTGGATGGAAGTTATCATAGAGAAGTTTCTCCTTTTTTTCCTGAAGATATAAAATCTCAATTATTAGTAGATGGCCCTTTGGGTGAATATATGCCTATATTATTTTTAAAGGAAGGGGATGAATTGTTAGCTGCTGATGGAAGGTTTGAAAAGGTAACTCGTCAATGGTTTAAAAGTGGCATTGATCCTTTTTGGTTTTCCGGGGGGTGGCCTTTGGTGTATGGAAGTGGTGATTTGGTCAAATATCAAGAAGGAATTGATGATTCTTTTTTAGACTGTCAGGTGAGATTGTTTTTTCCTGATTTGACAAATTTGGAAGCTAATACTTGTATTGCTATCTGTTTAGACCAATTTTTACTTAATGATTTAAATGGTATAACTATAACACAGGAAACCATTAATCAAAGGGATTCCTGTCCTATTTTCCGCAAGGTATTGACAACTATATATCAAGATTGTTGGGCCAAGGGAGATCTTATCGGAAACTTTCGAATATGTCAGTGGCGAGAGTTTGACACTGCTCAATATAGATTGGGTAATTTGACTATTCAACCGATTTCTGAAATCAACCAAGATTCTGCTCAGCAAGTTTATTCTTTGGCTAAAAAATGGATATTGAATGATACTGTAGGGCCTACTTTTAATTTTTTGTATCCCATGGATAATGGAGTAAGTGAAATAGAATGTGAATCTATCTGTACTACAGGTCCATGGGATCATGAAGAGAAGTGGATATTCAGTAAATCCGGCAATAATTCGATTATTAATCAATCAACTTATGAGAGTTTAAGTAGTTTTGAACAATTACTGTACAGTAAGTATCCTTCTGATATCGGCCATCATGTTTTATCAGGCAGACAATACCCAAGTGCTAAAGAATGGGAATTATGTAATGCTAGCTTATATGCCGCAGATACGGATCGTTGCGGAACTGCCTTATTTCTACCCTCCATCCAAGCTTCTGATTTGGGCTCTGGTATAGCTAATGTTACAGCGACTATTCTGGATACAACTATTTTTCTCACCGAGGTGAAAGATGATGAAATCTATACATATATTCATACTGGTCGTCCACTAGAGATTACTATAGAATCAGTGGATCAAATTTTAGAAGTAGTTTACAGGGCTACAGATAGTTGCCAAAATACAAGTGAATGGAGTAAGTATTTAACATTTGAGGATGTAATACCTCCTTTGGTAGTAATTGATTCTTCGGTGACTATAGATCTCAATCTTCCTGAATCCTGGGTATCTGTAAACTCTTTGGATGGTGGTAGCAGAGATAATTGTCAATTGGAAAATTTGTTGGTGAGAAGGTCGGATTGGTGGGTGGATAGTAGTAGGTTTGATTTTGTATTGGCCGATACTGTAACCCTTACATTTGAAAATATTTTAGAACACTTAGGATTTAGAGACATTGATCGCGCCGTAAAGGGAGAAAATCAATGTGGAGATTATAATTTTAATTTATTAGCCATCAATTCATTCTTTAAATCAAAAAATGCTCCATCTCCATATTTCTTGGATTTAATTGGTTTTTGGACGTCTAATGATTCATTTTCAACCAAGGTATTTCACGGTTGGCTTTTTCATATTTTAGAACAAATATTGATGGAAAATCCATCCTTGTTTTTATCTCATAATAGATTTGATATATTAAATAGATATGAAACATTTATCGATGCGCTAATGGGACATCCAGGCTATGGTAAAGAAATTCGAACTATAGGAGGAGGATGGAGTACTGCTATACCATTTACCTGTGATGATGTATGTGAAAATATAACCATAGAATTATTGGCCAGCGATGGGAGTGGAAATTGGTCAAAAGATTGGGAAAATATTAGCGTAACATCGTTAATTACTCCTGAAGTCGTTCGTGAATTGCCGAGTGTAGAGCTTTCATGCGCTAGTTTTAATGAAAATTACAAAAACTTATTTACCGCGGCCGCTCAATATGGCGAAGCAGGTTCCTCAATGGATAGTTTAAAAATATTTGAACAAATCGATGAAGTTTTTGGAAGCTATCGCCTTATTTATGTCGATACGGTCGCGGAGTGGATTGATAAAAATACTGTTTCTGGATATTTACAGCATCATCCGATTGATGTGAATTGTTCTAATGTAGTCAATGGACAACTGGATTGGGAGGATAAGGTATTGACTGTAGAAGATGGAGTGATCAATAATTGTTGCTTAGCTTTTCGTTTGGATCAAAATCTTGAGATAAATATTGATGATTGTGGAATGGGGGAAATTGTTAGGAATTTTACTTTGAATTCTTATTGTGATGTACAGCAGCCAGCGTTAGAGTTCACACAGGTGATTCATATCATTGAGCAATGTCCTATATCTTCAGAAATGTTTTATATTCCGAATTTAATTAATGATAGTTTGAATCCCTTCTGCGTGTCGTCCTTAGAAACAGCTGCCAAGGAATTGTCTATTCAAATCACAGGTAGCCCCTCTTTACTACCTAGTTTTGAAAACAAAATTTGTACTTCGATTGCATTAGGGGTTATGGATGAGACCATCGAAAAAATAGAAAATACAGACAATTATAATTTGTATAGGAAGTGGATATTAAAGGATTGGTGTAGTAAAGAAGAGATTGGCTTTGATCAAGAAATTGTTTTTAGGATAGGTGAAGAATGCTCTACTTTGCCGACCATAGAAAATTTGATTTTTGGCAATATAATTACTGAAAAAGGGAAAAGTATTGCCGATGTAAAAGTGGAAGCCAGTACTTCTAAAGGAATAACCATGGAAACCAGTACTGATGATCAAGGATACTATTCATTTTTTGCCCCTGATTCTCAAGCCGTAACCCTTGTGCCGAGTAAAAATATTAACCATGGAAATGGAATAACTACCATCGATGTAATTACCATTCAGCGGTATTTATTGGGGAAATTGGAATTTAATTCTAGATATGAAAAGATTGCAGCTGATGTTGATAATGATGGGTCTATTACAGGTTTAGATGTTTTGGCTACGCGTCGAATGGTTTTGAATCCATTTGGGCGATTTGCCAACAACAGCAGTTGGCGGTTTTTCGTCAATGATAATACCATGAGAGAATCCATGCTGTATCATGTAGCATCCAAAGAAGAAAAAATAGATTTTATTGGTGTAAAGATTGGAGATGTTAACCACAGCAATAATCCTTCTAGAAGTAAATACCGACATAGTCTGGAACTAAGGCTAGATGATCGAAAATTGCAAGCAGGAGAATTGTATACTGTGGGAGTACGATGTCAAAATTTTTCTAATATTACCGGTTTTCAATTTTCATTAGAATCGCCAGACGGAGCAGTAAAAATAAAAACTATTGAATCAGGAGTACTTCATATGACGGAGGAAAATTATCTAATGATAGGTTCAGATGTGGTTAATATCTCATGGAGTGAGGCTGAAGGTAAGGACATTGCTAAAGATGAGGCCTTATTTTTCATCACTATTGAAGCCCAGGAGGAGGTGACCTTAGGTGAGGGTTTGGTATTGAGTCAAGATCATTTATTTGGAGAAGCTTATTCTGCTGATCTAGAAGTAAATTCAATCGATTGGCAAATGAATCGTATTGATTCCAATCCTATGGTTCTGTATCAGAACCGACCCAATCCCTTTCATCATTATACGGTGATTGGATTTTATTTGCCATATGATTCACCAACTTGTCTCCGAGTTTTTGATATAACCGGTCGACTACTATGGTCACAACAACAACCTTACAAAGCTGGATATCACGAGGTCAATCTTGATGCAAGTTTATTGAATCAATCGGGAATGATGATGTATCAATTGTCGACAGACAATGTTGCTATAACGAATCGAATGGTGGTTTTTGATCGATAAAGAAATGGGATGATTCTTATATTTTTAGGTAGTTTCGTATTATACGAATTACATTTTATAATGACGGAAAAGATTTCGAGAGTATTTGAAGTTTGACGAGGCTAAAAACACAGGCATAGCAGTAGCTACGGCGAGTATTTTAAACGAAGTAAAACTTCTAATAAATCGAAAGATTACCGTTAATTATAAATGTAATTCGTATTAGTTACTTTTTTGATGCTCTTTATCCTAGACCTCCAAAACTGTGAAAAGTTTCTCGAAAACAAGAGGGACTCATATTTGTCAATTTTTTAAACTGATAATTGAAATTGGATAGTGTTTGAAAACCAGATAGATAGGCTATTTGGTTGACATTTTGGTCGGTTTCTATTAATAGTTTTCTAGCGTAACCAATGCGAATTTCGAGAAGAAAATTGGAAAAGGTTTTGTTGGCGTGTTTTGTGAAATATCGGCTAAAAGAAGTCGGTGTCATATTGGCTATTTGAGCTACTGCTTCAAGACTTATTTGACTTCTAAAATTTTTAAATACAAAGGCTTGTACCTTGTTCATGCGATCGGTGTCTTCCAATCGCAAATTATTGGTGTAATGTGGACTAGAGAGCAATGTATAGTCCTTGGTTTTGCTTAATTCATTTAAAATGTCGAGTAATATTAGATATCCGTTAAAATTGGGAGACTGACTGAGTTGAATCATTTTTCTTAAGACTTGTTGGGATATTTTCTTTGGAAAATGAAGGCCTCTATGGGATAGGGTCAATAGCTGTTTAATACTATACAATTCAGTTTTCTGAAGTAGATAATCTCCCAGAATTTCGCGATTAAAATATACGACAATGCCATCGGTATTGTCAGGGTTTTTTTCTTCAAAATATTCGGGATCGCTCCGCCAAAGATGAGGTAGATTGGGGCCTGTAAAGACCAAGTCCCCAGGGAAAAAAGAATCTACATGGTCGCCTATAAATCTCGTTCCCGAACCCTTGAGAACAATAAATAGCTGGTATTCTCGGTGAAAGTGCCAGTTGGGGTCAAAAAAACTCGCTATTAACCGATTGCTCACAAAAGTTCTAGATTGAGGGATGGGTGATTTTTCGACAATCGTCTTCATGGTAATCTTTTATTGTCCAATAAATGTAGTAAAATTTGTTTTATGGATATAATATAGGTAGGTATGGTTATTATATAGGGTTGGGTATTGTTTTATATAGTCGATATTTGATGTAATTAAAATAAATAATATGGCAGTAAGTCAATATATAAAGGTTGTTTTCTTGATGTCTATTTTTTGTATTGTCGGTTGCGTTAGTCGTCAAGAGTCAGTAGAGGAAGGGCCACGTCGAATTGAAGTTCTATTTCTGGGACATGAATCCCCTCATCACAATTCTAATGAATATGCGCCTATGTTGGCTCAAGCTTTATCTAAAGAGGGCATAAATGTAAGTTATACGACAGATCGGAGGGACTTGAATATTGATAATTTAAACCGTTACGATGCTTTAATTATATATGCCAATCACGAAACTGATAATACCGAACAAGTGGCAGCATTATCAGAATATGTGCAATCTGGCCATGGATTTATACCTATTCACTGTGCTAGTTTTTGCTTTAATACTTCCCATGAGTATATCAATATGGTCGGAGGACAATTCGAAAGACACGATACCGGAGTAGTGGCTGCAGAAATTGTACTGCCCAATCATCCCGCCATGAATGGTGTTAAGTCCTTTGCATCTTGGGATGAGACTTATGTTCATCAAAAGCTGGCCGATGATATTACCGTTCTCATGGAGCGGGTAGAAGGCCATTATCGCGAGCCGTGGACTTGGGTCAAAGAATACGGTCAGGGTAAGGTGTTTTATACGGCATATGGTCACAACGAAAAAACATGGAGCCATCCGGAATTTCAAAATTTAATAAAATCCGGAATTCTGTGGGCAGTATCACCAGAGGTCAAGGAATTGTATGAAGCTTTTATGGCCGATATGCCAGAACTGCAATACAGGGAAGTGTCAGGAATTCCCAACTATGAAAAGCGGCAACCCCCTCCCTTGTTTCAAGAACCCCTATCTCCTGACGAGTCAAAAAGATTGACTCAAGTTCCTCCAGGCTTTGAATTGCAATTGTTTGTTTCAGAACCCGATATTATAAATCCCATAACCATGGATTGGGATGAAAAAGGGAGATTATGGGTAATAGAAACTGTCGATTATCCCAATACGGTTCGCAATGATAAAGGGCAAGGTGATGATCGTATAAAAATATGTGAAGATACCGATGGCGATGGACGAGCCGATAAGTTTACTGTGTTTGCTGAGGGCTTAAATATTCCAACTAGCTTGGTATTTGCCAATGGAGGGATCATAGTCGCTCAAGCACCAGACTTTTTATTTTTAAAAGATACCGATGGCGATGACATAGCTGATATTCGACAAGTGCTTTTCAGTGGCTGGGGTACATTCGATACCCATGCAGGACCATCCAACTTAACCTATGGATTGGATAATCAGATTTGGGGGACGGTGGGATATTCTGGTTTTGATGGGGTGATTGCTGGTGATTCGATGAAGTTTCGACAGGGATTGTATCGTTTCCCGACGGATCTATCTAGTTTTGAATATGTGACATCTACTAGCAACAATACTTGGGGGCTGGGTTTTACTGAGAATAATGAAGTTTTTGCTTCCACGGCAAACAACAACCATAGTGTATATATGGGCATCCCCAATAAATACTATAACAATAGTCCAGAATTGCCAATCCAGGGTAGTAAAAAAATTGATGGTCATTATGCCATGCATAGTGTGACCAATAAAGTGAGACAGGTAGATGTATTTGGAGGATTTACTGCGGCAGCTGGACATTCATTTTACAACGCTCGAACCTATCCCGAAGAATATTGGGATAGAATGGCTTTGGTTTGTGAACCCACTGGTAATTTGGTTCACATCGCGAAAATAAAACCAGATGGAGGAGGCTTTAAGGAAGTGGATGGCTGGAATTTATTGGCTAGTACGGACGAGTGGTTTTCACCTGTCGAAGCCAAAGTTGGGCCAGATGGAAATGTTTGGATAGCGGATTGGTATAATTTTATTATTCAACACAATCCAACACCTTCTCCTGAAAGGGGTGGATTTCAGGCAGAGAATGGTGAAGGAAATGCCTACATACAGCCGTTGAGAGACAAAAGTCATGGTAGGATATGGCGATTGGTTCAAAAAAAGGGAGAGAATGGTCAAAAATACAGCTTAGATAAGGCCAATGAGGAATTTTTGGTCGATGCCTTAGGGCACGACAATATGTTCTGGCGTAAAACGGCTCAACGCATTATTGTAGAAAGTCAAAATATGGATTTTAAACCTCTTTTATTTGACATCGTTCACAGCGGACTAGAGAATGTATCGATTAACCATTTCCAACTATTACACAGTTTATGGGCATTGGATGGACTGATTGCATTTGATGGAATATCATTGGAAAATTTAGAGAAAATTCATTCTTTGTTACAACATTCATCTTCGGCGATTCGGAAGGCCGTTATCGATATTCTATCTGCTACCGTAGAGGGACAGGCTATCCTTATGAAGGAGAGAATATGGGAGGAAGCCGATTCCAATGTTTTGTTGTCGGCTCTTTTGGCATTATCTATTTGTAGTGAAAATCAAGATGTAGGTATGGGGCTATATGCATTGACTGTGGAGGGCAACATTACGGAAGATTATTGGTTGTCGCAGGCCTTGTACATTGCTGCTGCCAAACACAGTCGAGGATTTATAAAAAGTTATATCGATGAATATGGTCAATATATTCCACCGACTATAAATACAGATGAATTGTCTTGGTTGGAAGGATTTATGCAAAACCAATGGCGGGAAGAATATGTGAATTTAAATAGTCAGGAGACTACTACATCTTCAAATCAACTCGTGATTCAATTGGGTGTTATTCAGAATGAAATGAAATACGACAAAAAAGAATTTGTGGTAAAGGCGGGGCAAAGTGTTCGCATAGAATTTGAAAATAGAGATTTTATGCAACACAATCTTGTCATTGGTCGTCCTGGTAGCTTGGAAGAAATAGGCAGAGCTGCCGATAAAATGGCTATGGATACCGATGCGGCCGAGCGAAATTACGTGCCCGATCTGCCCTCGATATTGCATGCTACTGCCCTCGTGAACCCTGAAGATCAAGTGGTTTTGGAATTTACGGCACCAGCGGAAGAAGGGTTTTATCCTTTTATTTGTACTTTCCCTGGTCATTGGCAGATTATGAATGGAATCATGAAGGTGGTTAAACAATAGGTAAAAAGGAAAATTAAAGAATAAGATGAAAGGGCAAAATGTCAAATTGGGGATTAGTACATGGATATGGACTTCACCCTTTAATACAGATACCATAAAACTATTTCCCAAAATTAAGGCTATGGGCTATGATTCGGTAGAGATTCCAGTGGAATATCCCGAGTTAATAGATGGACAGGAGGTCAGCAAGGCACTTGAAGATTGCGGTCTTACTGCTGTAGTTTGTGGGGCTTTTGGGCCTGAAAGAGATTTTACTCATGAAGATGTGGCCGTCCATCAAAATTGTATGGACTATATTTTAGCTTGTTTTGATCTATGCGAAATGTGGGATTGTGGATTTTTGGCAGGTCCAATGTATTCTGCTGTAGGCAAGGTGAGGATGTTGACGCCAGAACAGCGGAAAGAAGATTGGAAGCTGGCTGTTGAAAATTTACAAAAAGTGTGTGAGGTGGCCGGGCCAAGAAATCTTTCTTTGGCAATTGAGCCATTGAATCGCTTTGAATCCGATATGGTCAATACGGCAGACGATGTAATGCGTTTGATTCACGATATAGGTCACACTAGTGCTAAAGTGATGTTGGATTCTTTTCATATGAATTTGGAGGAGAATGATATAGGGCTAGCATTAAAGAAGGTCGGAGATGATTTACTTCATTTTCAGGTGTCAGATAGTCATCGGGGGGTGCCGGGAACTGGTCTAAGTCCTTGGGATGAGATTAAAAAAGGATTGCAGGTTATTCAATATGATGATGTTGTATCGATTGAGAGCTTTACCCCAGAGGTCAAGGAATTGGCTGGGGCAGTCTGTATATGGCGTACGTTTGCTTCCAGTCAAGATGAATTTGCCCGTCTGGGAATATCATTTTTAAAACAATTACTACATACTTAAATTAAGAAAAATGAGTCAAAAGAAATTAAATATAGCTATTGTGGGATTGGGATTTGGTGCTGAATTTATACCTATTTATCAGGATTATCCTGGTGTACACTTATATGCCATTTGCCAACGAACGCCATCCACTCTTAATGAAATAGGGGATCGATACAATATTGAGCAACGCTATACTTCTTACGAAGAGTTGTTGGCCGATCCTCAAGTGGATGCGGTACACATTAATACTCCGATTCCCAATCACGGTCAGCAAAGTATACAAGCTCTGAGGGCGGGGAAACATGTAGCTTGCACTGTGCCTATGGCTACCACCATAGCTGAATGTGAAGAAATTGTCCATTTGGTAGCCGAAACTGGACTGACCTATATGATGATGGAGACCGTGGTATATGCCAGGGAATTTCTCTATATGAAGCAAGAGTATGAGAGTGGTAAATTGGGTAAACTACAGTTTCTTAAAGCCAGTCATCAGCAGGATATGGATGGATGGCCTAATTATTGGCCTGGATTGCCGCCGATGTATTATGCGACACATTGTGTGGGGCCAGTTTTGGGTTTAGGTCAACATCAGGCGGAGTATGTATCTTGTTTTGGTTCGGGAACAATAAGAGAAGAACTTCATCACCATTACCAATCGCCCTTTGCAGTAGAAACCACTCATATCAAATTTAAGGACAGTGATTTATCTGCTCATATTTACCGGTCGTTGTTCGATGTTGCTCGACAGTATCGGGAGAGTTTTGAGGTGTACGGAGATAAGCGATCTGTGGAATGGCCATTGATAGAACACAATCCTTTGGTATTGCACACGGCGAAGCGACCAGAACCAGAAATCCCAGAAGAGGTAGTTTGTCCTGATTTTGCCCATTATTTGCCTAGTGAAATACAAAAATATACTAGAGCTGGAGTGTACGATGACGATGACCATCAACATTTGTCCTTTGTTCAAGGGGGAGGGCATGGAGGATCTCATCCTCATTTAGTTCATGAATTTGTAAAAGCATTACAGGGTTTGGGGCCAGGTTATCCCAATGCCGTTGCTTCAGCCAATATTACTTGTGTGGGATTATTGGCTCATGAATCTGCTTTGGAAGGGGGAGTTATTAAGTTTTTACCAGGATTTACTTTGTCAGATACATAGGCAGAATAAATTATTCTAATCCTTTATTAATCTGTTATTTTAAAATATGGTGCCAGGTGTTTTTTCATGGCTAAACGAAAATCTTCAACCGTGCCAGATTTCAATATATTCACTAAATCTTTGTGATATATGTGGTTAGATTGATGTACCTTATTGTTTTTTTTATATAAACTGAATACGTGATTAAATAATGGTATAAGTAAAACTTGAAAACGGGTAAAAGTTTCATTCCCCGTCATGTCATAGAGTTTGGTGTGAAATTCAATTTCTTCCTCGATGGTAGGTTCATGTATACTCGATTGATTTTTTATAATGACTTCCAATTCTTCGATGTCTTTATCGGTCTTTCTCAAAAATAGAAATTCAGCCATGCCTATTTCTAATATAAGTCTCATTTCAAAGATATCTTTAAGGGTGTCCTTTCCCAAAATAAAGGGATTTAATACTCTTTCGAGACCACCGAGGATGTCGGGGCGAGCCATAATCATTCCTCTTCTCGTCCTAGATTCTATTATGCCGAGCATACGAAGTCTACTCAAAGCCTCGCGGACTACATTTCGGCTGACATTTAGTTTTTCTGCGATTTCATTTTCTCCGGGTAAGGAATCGCCGGGTTTAAAAGCATTTTCTAAAAAATAGGCGCGAAGATTGTTTTCTACTCGATCTGTCAACGAGATATTATCCAGTGGTGTAAGACTTTGTTTGCTATTCATAATCGATTATATATTCAAAATTACTACAAAGATAGATATAGTATGAATCAATAATATTTATAACTAAAAAAAGCTCAAAATATAGTTGATCAATTTCATACTTGACTACTTAACGTATGTATTAGAAGTAGGTGTTTAGTTTTCTTAAAAGATGAATATTAAGTATAGGTAAAAGTAAAAGTATTATTCGTAATAATAATTCAAGATTAATTGTAATTTTGTACTACAAATCAATATTGATGATTAAAGAATTTTATTAACCCATTTGGAATTAGTAGGTATTATATAGGTTAGTGATTTGCATTGATGTATTTTATGGACTATAATATGAATTGATGTTATCTAATCTAGGACTATGAATTTAAAATTTCATAGTCGATGAATATATGTGATTTCTTTTGTTAGTTGAATGATGCAATTATTGTTCATGTGTGATTCAATATATAAAATCAAAGGGTTTGATTAATTTCTGTCTTTAGACTTTGTTGAAAATGTATAGTGTTCAAAGGATTTAAATTTTTCTGTACATTTTGGTATTAAACTTAAAAGAGATGAATTATTTTTCTTGACTATGAGGGTAAATATTTTCTATTATTTACACTGTAGCAGAAAATGTTAAATTTTTTGGAGCAGGAAATTGGATTATATGTAATAAAATAAAGGTATTAGAATTCAAGAAAGTCTCAATAACCTTTGAATTGAAAATTGATTTACTTTTTGAAGAAATTTAATATTTATTGACTTAAACATTCACAGAATATGGCGAAGAGAAAATATATTTTTAAACACACCATGAAATGGCATGGGCCCAGTGATCAAGTAAGCCTAATAAATTTAGTTCAGAGTGGTGCAGAAGGCGTGGTTACCACATTAGAGAACATTGCAATAGGAGAGGTGTGGACGGAGGAAAAGATTAGTGAGCGAAAAGCTCAAATTAATAGCGTAGGTTTAGATTGGACGGTTGCAGAGAGTCTACCTGTTCATGAAGATATAAAGTTAGGGGCATCTACTCGAGATCAATATATTGAGAAATATAAACTGTCGTTGAGAAATTTAAGTGAAGCTGGAGTTAAAGTAATTGCCTACAATTTTATGCCTTTATTTGATTGGATGCGAACAGATTGGTACTACACATTAGAAGATGGAAGTCTTTCAACGCATTATGATCATTTGTACATAGTGGCATTTGATTTATTTGTATTGGAAAGGAAGAATGTAAGTTATCCAGAAGAAATAATCATTAAGGCCGAGGAATTGTTTAAGAAATTGTTGGAGCAAGAGCTCGAAAGCTTAACCCAAGCGGTATTGCGAAGTTTTAGTTATGCAGGATTGGGAGATACAATAGAAGACCTTAAAATAAACTTGGCCAAGTACGACGATATGGATCAGGAGACTTTGCGATCCAATTGGGCTTATTTTATAGAGAGTATTTTACCTGTGGTTGAAGAATGTGGCATACAATTAGCCATACATCCAGATGATCCCCCTTACAACTTATTTGGTATTCCGAGAATCACGAGTACAAGTGAGGATATTCAATGGTTGATGAATAGAGTGAAGTCAAAAAACAACGGCCTATGTTTTTGTACTGGAGCCTTGGGGGCTCAGCCGGACAACAAATTGACCGACATAGTAAAAGAATGGAAGGATCGAATTCACTATTTACATTTGCGAAGTGTAAAAGTATTGGATAAAGGAGTTTTCTATGAGACTAGCCATTTGGAAGGCGATGTGAATTTGTATTCTATTATTAAAGAGTTTGCCGATTCTCCGGTTGCATTACCTATTCGACCTGATCACGGTCATGCGATATTAGACGATCTTGGGAAGGAAGGTATTAATCCTGGTTATACTTGTATCGGAAGGATGCAAGGATTAACAGCCGTTAAAGGAATAGAATACGCTTTGATCCAAGGAAAATAATTATGCAAGCAATTACCTGCTTTAAAATAAGTAGGTAATTGTTTTTTATAAGCCTGCTTAGAGTCTGGTTTCTATCATCAATACATAAATGATATAGAAGTGGTTGTAGAGGGTAGAAGTATGTAAAATATTGAAATAGTAGCAGCAGTTTTCTGCTCCCTATGATCCATAATTTTGCGATCCTTTAAAGGTGTAAATTGACGACCTATATGGTATTTAAAAATTATAAGATCGAAGTGTATAAGTAGCAGCTAAATAAATCGAAATACAACCGTTGCCTATGATTTTACTAATTATAAGGATGATTTAATTTGAATTTTGTTCAGTCATTTGAAAATACGGCGCTAAGTGTTTTTTCATAGCGAGTCGGAAGTCTTCTACGGTTCCCGATTTCAAAGCTTTTACGATACCATCATGGTGTATGTGGTCAGGAGCTGAAGGTAGTTTATTTTCTTTTTTATAAATATTAAAAACATGATTGAATACCGGTAATAAAAGAATTTGAAAACGGGTAAAAGTTTCATTGCCCGTCATATCATAGAGTTTGGTGTGAAATTCAATTTCCTCCTCTATGGTAGGCTCAGGGATGCTCGATTGTTTTTTTACAATGGCCTCCAATTCTTCGATGTCTTTATCGGTCTTTCTAGAAAATAGAAATTCTGCCATACCCATTTCCAAGATCAATCGCATCTCAAATACATCGTTGAGGGTGTCATTGCCCAAAATAAAGGGATTTAATACTCTTTCGAGGCCTCCGAGAATATCGGGGCGAGCCATAATCATTCCTCTTCTGGTCCTAGATTCTATTATGCCGAGCATGCGCAGTCTACTCAAGGCCTCGCGGACTACATTTCGGCTTACATTTAGTTTTTCTGCGATTTCAATTTCTCCAGGTAAGGAGTCACCGGGTTTAAAAGCATTTTCTAAAAAATAGGCGCGAAGATTGTTTTCCACTCGATCTGTCATCGAGATATTATCTAGTGGAGTAAGACTTTGTTTGCTATTCATAATCAATTATATAACCTTAATAACTACAAAGATAGGTATACTTAGATAAAAAATTTTGATTGATCAAAAATTAGGCAAGAACAAAAATTTATGAACCTTATGTATTGCCATTTATCATTAGGGGGGAATGCCGTAAAAACCCTCTTTGCAGTTGTCTTGCAAATGTACATAAAAATAAAAATTTATTATTATTTTTATAAATCAAAAGTATTTGTATATTTGACCAACAAATACAATATTTCTGGACGATGTTTGTAGGCTCTGTAACATTAAATTTACAGATGTGCCTTTTGGGGTAGGTATTTTTGATGGTATGATATTTTCAAAATGACTCCACCGAATTCAATTTCCTATATAGATATAATGGTTGAGTGGTTATGATTCGATTTGCAATAATTAATAGATTAATTAAAAGAATAAGTATGAAAATTAGTATGTTCTCCATTCGGTTTTCAATAGGAGTACTGTTTGTAATGATTACAATGACTGTTTATGGACATTCGTATGGAAATACTAGCAGTTATATCAAAAACCATTCGGTTGTCAGTTTGGATACCCTTCCTTATATGGTGAAAGGGGTGGTAACTGACGTTGATGGAGAGACGCTGCCAGGAGTAAATATAACCATAGTAGGGGATACCAGAGGGGTAACTACGGACTTTGAAGGTCTGTATGAAATCAAAGTAAAGAAATCTGATATTTTATTATTTACCTACATTGGTATGCAGGAGCAAGAGATTCCGGTCGAAGGCAAACCTGTCATTGATGTGGTATTGACGGAAAAAGCTTCAGAATTGGAGGGATTGACGGTCGTAGCCTTTGGTACGCAAAAGAAAGAAAGTGTCATAGCATCAGTGAGTTCAATTAATCCCAAAGACTTAAAGGTTCCATCGAGTAACTTGACCACGGCACTAGCGGGTAGAATGGCGGGATTGATTGCTTATCAGCGGACTGGAGAGCCTGGTCAAGACAATGCAGAGTTCTTTATTAGAGGGGTGACGAGTTTTGGTTATACTGCTAGTCCATTGATATTGTTGGATGGATTGGAAATAAGTTCATCTGATTTGTCTCGTTTACAACCTGATGATATCGCTAGTTTTACCATTATGAAAGATGCTTCGGCGGCTGCATTGTATGGAGCGCGTGGTGCCAATGGGGTTATTTTGATTACCACCAAGGAAGGGGTTGAAGGAAAAGCAAGAGTTTCCGTACGATTTGAACAATCGATATCTTCTCCCACTCAAAAAATAGAATTGGCAGATCCAATTACTTATATGAATCTCCACAACGAATCTATACTAACTCGTGATCCCTTGGGGGTATTGAATTATAGTAGAGAAAAAATCGATAAAACTCAAGCAGGTGCCAATAACTTAGTATACCCAGCTACCGACTGGCAAAATCTGATGTTTAAAGATATGACTACGAATAATCGTCTCAATTTCAATGTGAGTGGAGGGGGTAAAGTTGCCCGTTATTATATCGCAGGTACGTATAACCAAGATAATGGTCTGCTGAAGGTGCCGGAAGAAAATAACTTTAATAGCAACATTAATTTAAAGAAATATTTATTGCGATCGAATGTTAACATTAATGTGACGAAAAGCACCGAAGTGGTTGTCCGATTACATGGTACATTCGATGATTATAAAGGACCTATTGATGGTGGAGAAGCCTTGTATCAAAAAGTGATGAGAACCAATCCAGTATTGTTTGCACCTTACTATCCCAAAGATGAAGAGAATGCGTTTAAACAACACATTCTGTTTGGAAATTATGAGACAGGTAATTATCTAAACCCATATGCAGATATGATGCGAGGGTATAAGGATTATACTAAATCGTTGATGTTGGCACAATTCGAATTGAAACAAGATTTGGATTTTATTGCCAAAGGTTTGCGAGTTAGAGGGTTGTTTAGTACGACTCGATATTCCTATTTTGATGTCAATCGATTTTATCAACCTTTTTATTATAATATTGCAGCTTATGATAAGAGAGCCGATACATATTCTTTATATGGCTTGAATCCGGAGGGGGGACAAGAGCATTTAAGTTATTCTGAGGGAAGAAAGGATGTAACCAGCAGTACTTATACAGAGACAGCCATCAACTATGACAAAACCATAGGTGATAACCATGAGTTTGGAGGTATGTTGGTATTCTATTTGAGGAATGAACTCGAAGGTAATGCAGGTTCCCTTCAAAAATCGTTGGCATATCGAAATATGGGATTGTCGGGTAGAGCTACCTATGGTCTAAAAGGTCGTTACTTTCTTGAAGCTAACTTTGGTTACAATGGGTCTGAAAGATTTTCGAAGGAAAATAGATTTGGTTTCTTCCCATCGGTTGGTTTAGGTTGGTCTGTTTCTAAGGAGGCATTTTGGGGACCGAGGATGAAAGAAGTGATGCCGATCTTGCGTTTGAAAGCCACTCACGGTTTGGTAGGAAATGATGCCATTGGAGGGCCAGATGATCGATTCTTCCATTTGTCACAAGTGAATATTGGTGATTCTAATAAGGGCTATACTTTTGGTTCTGATTTTCAATATACCAAAAATGGGGTAACCATCGATAGATACGAAAACCCTGCAATAACTTGGGAGACAGCAGAAAAAACCAATATCGGGATAGAAATGAATCTATTCAATATGATCGATGTAAATGTAGATCTATTCTCAGAACATCGAACCAATATTTTGATGAGTAGAGCATTTATTCCAACTACATTGGGTCTACAGTCAACTCCTAGAGCCAATGTGGGAGAAGCGACAGGACAAGGATTGGATGTGTCCGTTGATATACAAAAGAATTACAATTCTGGATTTTGGTACGTAGGTCGATTTAATTTAACCTATGCAACTAGTGAATTCAAAGTGTTTGAAGAACCCAATTATTTGGACGCGCCTTGGAAATCGAGAATTGGTCACTCATTGGGACAACGATGGGGATATGTAGCAGAGCGGTTATTTGTAGATGAATTGGAGGTTGAAAACTCACCTTTTCAATCGGGTGAAGTTATGGCTGGTGATATTAAATATAGAGACATTAATGACGATGGGGTAATCAATGAATTGGACCAAGTACCTATTGGACATCCCACTACTCCAGAGATTGTGTACGGATTTGGATTGTCTACGGGTTATAAAAACTTTGATTTATCCTTCTTTTTCCAAGGTTTGGCTCGAGAATCATTTTGGATAGATAGTTATAATACAGCGCCATTTATCGATACCGATGGGGCTTCAACATTATCGAATAATGCACTCCTTCAAGTCTATGCAGATAGCTACTGGTCAGAGTCCAATAGAGATTTAACGGCTATATGGCCTCGATTATCCAATACTGTAAATAGCAATAATAATGCAGTGAGTACTTGGTTTATGCGAAATGGAGCCTTTTTGAGATTGAAAACAGTTGAATTTGGATACTCACTTTCACCTGAAACAGTCGAAAAAATTGGATTGTCTAACGTGCGCTGGTATTTAAGTGGTGTTAACTTGTTGACAATTAGTGATTTCGATTTGTGGGATCCTGAAATGGCTGGTAACGGTCTTGGTTACCCGATTCAACGAACTTTTAATTTGGGAATTCTAGTATCATTCTAAAAAATGACAAAAATGAAAATTAAACTTCAACTTATACTTTTAGTAATACTCGGAATGCAGAGTTGTCAATCTTTTCTCGACATCGTTCCCGATAATATTGCCACTTTGGATTTTGCTTTTAGAGATAGAATTAGGGCGGAGCAATATTTATTCACTTGTTATTCTTATTTACCTCAAAATTTGACAGCTGGTGATCCTGGGTTATTAGCTGGTGATGCAATTTATTCTAATCCCACCCGGAGTGGCAACTTTCCCAATGTAGGATTTGATCTTATGTATCGGGGTAATAATGTCAACAGTCCATATTTGAATTATTGGGATGGAAGCAGTGGAGCGAAAAATTTATGGCAGGGCATTCGCGATTGTAATATATTCTTAGAAAATATTCATTCTGTAAATGAAATGGATAGTTTTGAAAAGAATAGATGGGCAGCAGAAAGTAAGTTTCTAAAAGCTTATTACCATTTTTACTTAATGAGAATGTATGGGCCGATCCCTATTGTTCGCGAAAATTTGCCAATCTCAGCTACTCCTGAAGAGGTAGCAGTATATCGAGAGCCAATTGATGATTTGGTGGCTTACATGGTTGAGTTGATCGACGAAGCCGTTGAGGATTTACCTTTGATTATCGACAATCAGGTTTCCGAATTAGGTAGAATTACAAAACCCATTGCATTGGCGATGAAAGCTAAGATCTTGGTTACGGCAGCTAGTCCAATGTTTAATGGAAATCAAAATTATCAGAATCTAGTAGATTCCCGAAATGTTCCATTGTTTAATCAAACTTATAGTGATGCCAAATGGGAATTAGCCCTAGCTGCCTGCGAAGAGGCCATTACGGTGAGCCATCAGGCTGGACATACGATGTATAAAAAGGAAAATATATCATTGAATGTTTCAGATTCTACCAAGCATGTGTTGATGACTAGTCAGATCGTGGCAGACAAGTGGAACAATGAAATATTATGGGCTTCTGCTCGATATAATACTTCTAATATTGAAAAATTTACCCTTCCACCTTTAACATCGGACCACAGATTATTTTCTGGAGGAGGTACTTGGGCGCCAACTCTTAAAATGGTAGAAATGTATTATACTAGCCATGGTGTACCGATCAATGAGGATGTGGAATATGATTATGAGAATAGATATAGTTTGACCACCGTCAGTGATAGCGCTCGTTATTATTTGCAACCAGGTGCTCGAACAGCAATATTACATACCGAACGCGAACCTAGATTTTATGGATCCATTGGTGTAGATGGGGGATGGGTTTTTGGACTTGGACGCAACGACGAAAATGCACAGTGGCCAATTAATTCTAAATTGGGCGAATTGTCGGGAAGACAAGGAATAGAGCGATATAGTCCAACTTCTTTTTATTTGAAGAAGTTGTATAGCTATCGATCGACCTTTAGTGGAGAATCATACATTAATTTTAGATGGTCTATTCCTATTATTAGATTGGCAGATCTTTATTTATTATATGCTGAAGCGTTGAATGAAACATTGGATGCGCCCAATGAGGATGTATACAAGTATGTGGATTTAATTAGGGAGCGAGCTGGCTTGGAAAGTGTGGCAGATTCTTGGACAAAATATTCTGTATTTCCACAAAAATATCAGACCAAAGAGGGAATGAGAGACATTATTCACAGTGAAAGAAACATCGAATTGTCGTTTGAAGGACAACGATTCTGGGATATAAGAAGATGGAACAAAGCCGTTGATGAATTTTCCGAAGCTCCCCAAGGTTGGAATATCAATGGAGAAACTCCAGAAGAATTTTATCAAGTACGAACATTGGAAATCGCACCATATTCTTTGAAAGACGTTCTGTGGCCTATTGCACAGTCAAATATTTCAGTTAATAACAATCTAATTCAAAATCCAGGATGGTAAATTATAATAAATTTTTAAAGATGAAATATATCATATATCTTTTGATGTTTAGTTTTTGTTGCTTTTTGTCTTGCGAAACAGAGGAAAGAGGACAATATGCCGTAGATAGTATTCCTCCTGGTAAAGTATCCAATGCCACGGTGGAAAATATCGAGGGCGGAGCTATCATAAACTACACTATACCCAATGACGATGATTTACTCTATGTCAAAGCAGTTTATGAGCGTACCAGTGGAGAAATTGTAGAACAAAAATCTTCGTCTTATTCCAACAGTATTCAAATCGAAGGAATAGGAAAGTCTAGAGAAGTAAAAGTACAACTTATCGCAGGAGATCGAAGTCAGAATGAATCTGAACCCGTAGAAGTAATCGCTCAACCCTTAGATGCCGCTATATATAGTATTCTAGATTCGATGAAGATGGATAGTGATTTTGGAGGAATGAGGATTAGTTGGAAAAACCCAACCGAGGCAGAAATTGTAATCACCGTTTCAACCTTGGATGAACTTGGGGAATGGACAGATGTTGAGAGTTTTTATACCAAAGTACCCTCTAGTCAAGGAAGTGTACGTGGTTTTGAAAATGAGGAGAGACAATTTGGGATATCGATACGTGATAGATGGGGAAATGTAACTGATACTTTGGTTACCACACTAACTCCCTTATTTGAGGAGAGAATTGAACCTGAAAATGCTTTTAGAAGATGGAATCCACCTGGGATCGATTATTCCCACTATGCGGATGCGTATTCTATTGAAAAATTATTCGACGATAACCCCAAGACTTTTTACTTGGTTCTTGCACCTGGATTACCTTATTCATTTACTTTTGATATGGGGCAGACTGTAAAATTCAGTAGATTAAAACAAATTCAGCGAAATGTCAATGCCGGCTTTTTTTATTCCGCTCAAAATGTTGAAGCTTTTGAAATTTGGGGAGCTGAAAGTGCAGAAGGTTTGACCGACGATTTCAATTCAGGTTGGATTAAAATGGGTGAGTTTAATGTAGAAAAACCATCTGGTTTGCCTCTGGGGCAAAATACCGATGAGGATGTGGCAGTCGCTATTGGAGGCCATGAATTTAATGTCAATCCCGATGCACCAAAGGTTCGGTATATTAGATATGTGATTGCCAAAAACTGGTCGAGTAGTAATATTAATGCTATTGCAGAATTGCAATTTTGGGGAAGTAAGTAATATATTAAATGTGAGAGTTAATAAGCTTTCAACAGTATAGTTAAAAAAGTATTATGAAATATACATATATAATTTTATTAGCATTCTTGTATGTTTTTTCGTCTTGCGATGATATGAACTCCCTCCATGACATCTATTTAGAGGATGGAGAAAGAATTTATCTAGGGAAAGTGGATTCTGCTTATGTATTTCCGGGAAAGAACCGGGTGAAATTACGTTATTGGCCGAGTGATCCACGTGCAACCAAAATGGTTGTATATTGGGCCGGTAGAAGTGATTCACTATTGGTAGATATTAATCCAGAGGAGGTCGGCGAATCTTCTGATGTGATCATTGAAAATTTGGAAGAATACGATCATTTCTTTGAAATTATTACCATGAACAATCAATTGAAAAATAAATCCATTCCCTATACTTTGTCGGGCAAGGTTTTTGGAGATGTATTTGCTCAAACCCTTTCTCAACGAACCATTCGCGAAGTGGTTTTAGATACGACTTCAGGTATTTGGAGTATTGATTGGTTAGGTAAGGTAGAAAGAGGTATTGGAACGGATATATTGTATACCGATAAGACAGGCATGGAGATAAAGCAATTTGCTTCTATGGATGAGTCTATAACGGTGCTTCAGGATAGTATAAGTGAGTTGAAATATCGAACCTTGTTTTTGCCTGCGGCAGATGCATTGGATACTTTTTATACTGAATATGTAGCCTATCCTATACCCTAATTTTTGGGAAATCCTACAAGGGTTTAAAAATTTTATTAATCTGGTAAGTAAGGACTTAGGGGCGAATTTTACCTATGTAGTTAATCAATCGTTGACTTAGATTGGTAGTCATTTTGTTCAATATTTTATAATAAAAATAATGCCATTAATGCAAAAATCGTGGTTTAATAAATGTTGTATTGTTATAAGTTTGATCATGTTGAATGTATTTTCAGTAAAAGCCCAAGAATGGCTTGATGCTGGATTTGAAAGTATTTCGAAAGGGAGTTTCAGTAATTCAGGGCAGAATCTATATGTAAACTCTGAAGGGGAAATAAAGTCCATTCGCAGATATGATGTCAATGATGATGGTTTTATTGATTTAATGTTCAATAGTACTCACGATCAAGAGAATTATGAAGATGCCACATTATGGTCATTAGATGATCATGGAAATGTAGATATCACAGGACTGCCAGTGGAAGGAAGTCTTTCGGCTAGAAGTGCAGATTTAAACAAGGATGGATATCCCGATATTGTTTTCTGTCCCAATAAAAGTGGGATTCAACATCCCCGTCGTTTTTTGAAAATATATTGGGGTACTGCCAATGGATGGTCTTCCAACCTTTGCTTGGGTATGCTTCCGGTAAACGATGTATCTAGTGTGGAAATCGCTGATCTAAATGGTGACTCGTGGCCAGACTTACTAACTTTGAATTCAAATGCTTGGTTGCCCAATCAACCTTCTGGAAAAATACTGAGAGTGTATTGGGGAAGTGCTCATAGTTTTCAACTGAACTCTTATACCGATATCGGACTTGAGGGAGCTAGTGAGATTATATGCGAAGATTTTACCGGTGATGGGAAAGTAGATATCCTATATGCCAATCAGAATGGAGGACTGGATTGGATTAGTGGTCAGGAAGTCCAAAAAAATATAGTGCAACAACCGAAAATATTAGACCAACCTAATAATCAAAAGATAAAGTCAACTAATAATATTTATTCATCGCTTAATTCCTTGAAGCAAGGAAAAGAGATGAAACTGTACGCTTTGTCAGATTCAGATGAAGTGGTAGAAGTTTCTTACTCTGTTGATCAAGAATGGAAAACACAGAATGTAGTAGAGAATATGGTTGGCACGGATTTATCCGTGGATGATTTAGACGGTGATGGTCATGTGGACTTTGTCCTTAGTAATTTTGAAATTAAAAAAGCTGCAGGTGGAGAGGTGGTAGGTGGTAGTTCAGAAATGAATAATGATATTACTATTATCTGGGGTGGTAAGAAGGGAGGACGGTCAGATTCTCCAACCATTATCACATTAGCCAATGCCATAAGTTCTAGCGTTGGAGATCTCAATGGTGATGGAAAATTAGATATTGCAGTAGCGGTATATCAAGGAGAAAAAAGATATGATGCTTCATCTAAAATATATTTTGGAAAGGGCAATAGAAAATTTGTTGATTCTGGCTATGACATTCCTACCAGAGGAGCTAATACGGTCTGTATCATTGAAGATAGTGAGTGGAATACTGCTGTATTTAGCAATAGTATGGGAGGGAATCTTTATGAAACAGTACCACTCTACCTATATTTGGGAACAAGTACTGGTTTTTCTGAAAACAACTTATATAAAATTCCTTTTACCAGTGGATATGAAAGTACAGCTGCTGATGTAAATGAGGATGGCTATGTCGATATATTGGCTATCAACTCTATGCATGGAGGTGGTTTTAATGATAAATTCGGAGGGATTAACATCTTTACAGGAAGTAAAAACGGTTTTGATTTTTCAGGGGATAGGCAAGTATTGCGAGAATTGAATGCCGCTACTAGTAATGTGGCTGACTTAAATAAAGATGGCTACTTAGATATTATTGTTGGATTGTTTGATCAAAAGAAGGGAGTAGCAACAGAATTGGTGATTCACTATGGAAGTGCCCAAGGTTATACATTGAAAAATCGTCAATCGATTATCTCTCCGGGTAGATCATCAAGTCCGATGGTCGCTGATTTTGACAAAGATGGTTGGTTGGATATAGTAGTAAGTTCGTATTCTAAGAGTACAGTCAGAATATTTAAAGGTTCGGAAAATGGTTTTAGCGAATCAGCTCAGGAAACTTTCCCAATGTATTCTGTTATAGATTTGGAAGTAGCGGATTTAAATGCCGATGGTTATTTAGATATAATTGCTTGTCATTACAAGGATCATATCAATGGACATCACGATTTGGGGATGACTATTATGTGGGGGAGTCAGAACGGATTTCAAAATTGGAATTCACAATGGTTGCCCAGTTATACACCTTTAGGGCCAGTGGTTGCCGATTTTGATGGAGATGGTTATTTGGATTTATTCGCTCCTGCATATCACGGCGATATTTCAAGAGAGAGCCTACCTATGTACTTGTATTGGGGTAGCAAGGATGGATTTTCAGTAGATAATAAAACCATACTTGTGGGAGATTCTGGGACGGATGCTATGGCGGCTGATTTTGATAAGGATGGACGGTTAGATTTGGCGGTAGCACATCACACAATACATGGTTCACATGCCAAAGCTAAGTCGAAAGTATATTACAACGACGGGAATCGATTCCAATCCGATCAAATGAGAACTACAGAATTATCTACTCCAGGCGTACATTGGATGTGGAATAAGGATATGGGGAATATATATGATCGATCATGGACGGAATTCTATACTTCACAGATATTTAATTGGAATACTTCCAAGTCCTTTATGGATATAAATTGGGAGGCAATGCTGCCTTCTGGGGCAAGATTAGAACTATATTTCAGATCTTCTTCAAATGAAGAGCAGCTCAAAAAATCAGAATGGAATCCGGTTTCAAATCATTCAATTCCCATTTCAACCAAAGATCGTTGTTTTCAATATAAGGTGTTCTTTATATCGCCGAATGGTGATGCCTATCCTATGTTAAAATCTGTTCAATTAGCTTTAAAGTAAGGTTTTATTTTATGTGTATGTATAGGAGAATTTTATACTAATTGGGGATATTCAGAATTTAACGTATAAAGTAGAGGTTGCATTCACTTATAATAATAGACTTTTTTCGAAAAATTAATCTAAGAAAATGAAAGATATAAAAAATATTACATCGATAGCGAGAAGAAATTTTTGTTCTAAATCTGGAAAAATTCTTTTGGGATCATCTTTAATTCCATTGAGTTCAACTTGGTTAATGGCGCAAGGCTGTTCCAAAGAAGCGGTGAAAGAAGTCGTCGTAGAAGACATTCCTAAGCCTATCATCTTAGATAAAGAAATAGTCTATATAGATCAACCATCGGGATATCGATCTATTCCCAATGATTCTAATTTTAGAAATGTTCACAATTTGCCCGGTTTGCCGAGTACCATAAAAGTGGACTATCCTTGGGAGAAAGAGCGTTTGATTGGTAATAACCAAGGCTATATTACCAGCAATGTATTTGTTGATCCCAACAATGAATATATCTTACAGTTGATGTTGTCTACACCGGGAACACCAGATACTTCTACCGGCTCTCCTCAGTATAAGACTCGATATAGAGTGTCCACCGATGGTGGAGCTACTTTTTCAGAAGTAAAGTTATTGCAAATAGAAGGGTATACCAAAGACAATCCTATTAAGGGGGTAGAGATTGGTAGAAATGGGTACAATGTCAATTTTACTACACCGATTATTCAAGCTAAAAGTGGAAAAATTGTCATTCCAATTAACTTACATCCTTGGGATGATGTCAATAAAAAGATTTATAATCCAGCCAATGCCTATATATTTCAAGATGCAGGAGCTATTATAGGAACATGGAATTCTACAAGTAAGAGCTTTACTTGGGAGTTTGGTGAATGGTTGAGAATTGACCACAATGTTTCTACTAGGGGATTATCAGAGCCCTCTATCGTCGAATTGAAGGATGGTAGATTTGCTATGACGGCTCGAGGCTCGAATCTGAACCGACCAGATTTGCCTGGTTATACTTGGGTTTCTTTTTCTTCCGATCACTGTATGACTTGGTCAGTCCCAGTACCCTTGACTTATTCTACGGGAGAAAACTTCTTTGTACCCGCTTCTTGTTCTACTATTTTTCGATCTCGAATTAATGGTCGTTTATATTGGATTGGTAATTTGGTGAACAGTAATCCAGAGAGTAATTACCCGCGATTTCCATTGGTCATTGGTGAAGTTAATGAGAAAAATTTTGGGTTGATTAAAGAAACGGTATTACAGATCGATACTCGAAATCCGGACAAAGAGGGTGAAAAAATGCAATTGTCCAATTTTAAGATTTTGGAGCATAACCAAAGAAATGAAATTATCGTCGTGGTTACTCGATTGGAATTGTCTAAAGCAGCCAAGGCACCTTGTTGGTATCAAATTCAATTGACATAAAAATAAACATTGTAATAGGGAAGGCAGGATGTAGAATCTACATCCTGCAATTATATTATGCTGTGAAATTTTTAGATTTACTAGCTGGTTAGTGTAGTAAACAATATAGAATTCAAGAAAAACTTAGACCGTCATTTTAAAATAAGGCTTTAAGTGTTTTTTCATGGCTAGTCTAAAATCTTCTACAGAGCCCGATTTTAAAGCTTTGACAATGCCGTCATGGTAAATGTGATCGGGAGTATGAATTTTATGTTTCTTTTTGTTATTGAAAGTATGGTTAAAGATAGGTTGTAGGAGAATTTGAAACCGTTTAAATGTTTCATTGCCCGTCATGTCATAGAGTTTGGTGTGAAATTTTATTTCTTCTTCGATAGTAGGCTCGTTTAGGCTGGCTTGTTTTTTAACGATGGCCTCCAGTTCTTCAATGTCTTTCTCGGTCTTTCGAGCAAATAGAAATTCGGCCATGCCCATTTCCAAAATTAATCTCAATTCGAAAATATCTTCTAAGGTGTCTTGTCCAAGAATAAAAGGGTTCATTACTCTTTCTAGGCCACCGAGGATGTCGGGGCGAGCCATAATCATTCCCCTCCTGGTGCGCGATTCGATAATGCCTAACATACGCAGTCTACTCAAGGCCTCGCGAACCACATTGCGACTTACATTCAGTTTTTCTGCAATTTCAATTTCTCCAGGTAAAGAGTCCCCAGGTTTAAAAGCATTTTTTAAAAAGTAGGCGCGCAGCTTATTTTCTACCCGATCTGTCATTGAGATGTTTCCTAGAGGGACGAGGTTTTGTTTATCATTCATAATTGATCCGAAATCTTTTTGTAAGTCAAATATAGTTAAATGCGATGTTTAATTTGTTAACATTTTGCAAATACGCACAGTATAAAAGTTTGCCTTCATGTATATATGCAAATTAAATCATGTGATTTCATTCCATAGTGGCATAAATGGAGGATTGAGGTTTTTTTTGAATTATTAATTTAATATTAATTTAATATTTCAAAACAAATTGTATATTTGACCAACAAATAAAATACAAGTCTAAAATAGGTTTAAAGTTGAGGTAGTGAGAATCTAACCTTATGGAAGAATATTGGAATAGGTTGATGTGATAGGCATTAGAGCAAGCTGAATGATAATGACAGACGCTCAGTTAGAAAAATTGGTTTTTGACCAACTTGTCGATATTATTAATAGGTAAATTAAAATGTAAAAGTATGAAATTAGAAGTACTATTTCGTCAGGTCATCATGTGGAGCCTTTGCTTCGGAGTGATCTGTATTCACTCTCTAGGTGCGGAGGAAACGCCGAATATGAGAGAAATTACTTTCAAAACATTGGATATAATTGATGTCAAAGGTTCTGTGGTAGATGGTTCAGGAGAGGCCTTGATTGGTGTCAATGTATTGGTGAAGGGAAGTGCATTGGGTACTGCAACTGACTTTAATGGTGAGTTTGTTTTATCAGGTGTTCCAGAGGATGCCATTTTGGTAGTGAGTTATATTGGATACCAGACTCAAGAAGTGGCGGTAGCGAATCAAACGAATATCCAAATTGTACTGTTGGAAGATAGGCAGACATTGGATGAAATTGTAGTTATTGGATATGGAGAACAATCACGAGAAACGCTGACTTCTGCCGTTACAAAATTGGATAACAAAGTTATAGAGAATACCGTGTACGGTGATGCTGCGTCAGCTTTGCAGGGGACGGTATCAGGTGTGCGTGTACAGACTACCTCAGGTCAGCCAGGAAGTTCTCCAAGAGTGATAGTTCGAGGAGGAGCTTCTATTAACAACCCAAATGGAGCGGAACCTTTGTATGTAGTAGATGGAGTATTGCGAGAAAATTTAGATGGTATCAATACGGCTGACATTGAATCGATGCAGGTATTGAAAGATGCTGCATCTACGGCTATTTATGGAGCCAGAGCCGCTAATGGGGTTGTTATTGTTGCATTGAAAGCAGGGGTTGCTGGACAGACTAGAGTAAATTATAAATACTCTTTGGGTGTATCTGAGGTAAGAGAAACCTATGACTTAATGTCGGCTGAAGATTACATCTATTTTGCTCGATTAGGGATCGCCGCCATTGGGGAAAAACATCCTGAAAGGCTTACTCTTCTAAATAATTCTTCTGCAGCATCTACACATAATGATTTAACTAAAAATACTGCCTTTACACCACAGTATTTAAGTCCCGAAAATGAATACAAATTGAGCGAGGGCTGGCAAAGTATGGCTGATCCCTTGGATCCATCCAAGACCATTATTTTTGATGATGTTGATTGGCAGGACGTTTTATTTCAAACAGGAATTACTCAGGATCATTATCTAAGTTTTTCAGGTGGAACTGAAAAAGCCACTTTTAATGTAGGGCTTGGATATGCTGACGTACAGGGAGTGGCCATCCAGACCGATTACCAACGTTTGACAGTTAACATCAATGGACGATTACAAGTAGCGGATAATATTTATGCCTTTGGGGGATTAAATTTTAGTAGAGTTAGTGATAATTCTGTATACAGTGAAAATTCTATTTTTGAACGTTCGATTATGTTGCCTCAATCTACAAAATACAAATATGAAGATGGCACCTTGGCACCTGGTATCAGTGGTAGTTTGGGTAATACAGAATATCATTTGAGTAGATTGGACAATCGCAACCAGTCAAATCAAATGACTTTGTCTGGTGGTTTGAGTTGGGAGATTCTTCCTAATTTGATTTTTGAGCCTACAGCGTCTTTGTTTTATAGAGCCATAGACAATAATTCATTTCAAAAATCTTATTATAATGGAGGAAATCAATATGTAGATTCTAGAAATACAACGGGTGGTTTTTCTAAATGGGATCAGTCCCAATTAGATGCTGCTTTGAGCTATAATAATAGTTTTGCAGGAAAACATAATTTTCAAGCCAAAGTAGGGGTTTCTCATTTTGATAGAAATAATAGTAGTTTGACTGCTGTGGGTCGGGGTGCTGCGACGGATTTGTTGACTACTTTAAATGCTGCAGCTGAGCCTGTTAGTGTGACAGGATTGGCGTCTGAACAAACCATTTTTGGATATTTTAGTAGAGTGACTTACAATTACGACAGAAAGTATTTGTTTGCTCTTAATGCCAGATATGATGGAGCCTCAAATTTGGGAGATGATAATAAATGGGGTTTTTTTCCAGGAGTTTCTGCAGGATGGAATGTGCATAATGAGGACTTTTGGACAGACAATTCTATACTTTCTTCTTTGAAAGTAAGAGCCAGTTATGGAGTCAATGGAAATCTAGGAAATTTGTCAGATTTTCAAGCACAAGGTCAATATAGTGTAGGATCTACCTATGATGGAGTAGCAGCAGTAGAATACTCTAGTATTGCCAATCAAGGTCTACAATGGGAGCAGTCAAAAACCTTGGATTTTGGTTTTGATGCTGGTATCTTAAACAACAGAGTGCAATTGATTTTCGATTATTACGATCGAATTACCGATAATTTGATCACATCGTTGGCCTTGCCAAATTCCACTGGTTTTAGCAGTATTTTGACCAATCTTGGTAGTCTTCAAAACAAGGGAGTAGAGCTTGAAGTGTCTACTAATTTGATTAATAAAAATGATTTTTCATGGGATTTGGCTTTTAATGCATCTTATAATAAGAATAAGATCATTGAATTACCAGAAAATGATAATGAAAACAATCGAATTGGAGGCTTTAATCTATATGATCCTGGTTCCGGGGAATATGTGTGGAAAGGTGGATTGCAAGAAGGCCAGGAAATAGGTCAAATGTATGGTTATCAATTCTTGTACGTGTATGCGACGGATGAAGAGGCTGCTGCTGGACCTTATGATGAATTGGTAGCTGGAGCAGATAAGACCAAGTACGGTGGAGATGTAGCCTGGTTGGATAATGATGGTAACAATATCATTAATCCTCAAGATAGAGTCTATATGGGTAATATTTATCCCAAATGGACGGGAGGAATGTCGACAACCTTGACTTACAAAGGACTAAGCCTTTACGGTCGAATGGACTACATGACTGGACATACCATTTACAATTATGTTGGGGCTCAAACAATGGGACAGTTTCAAGGTAGTGTTAATCTTTCAAATGATTTGTTGAGATCATGGCAAAATCAAGGAGATGTTACGGATATCCCAAGATATTATTGGGCAGATCAAGCAGCTCAAAGTAATTATTGGAGAGGAGATCCTCGAAACCTAAACAACGGAGGGGGTAGTTCAATGAACTATGAATCAGGAGATTATCTTGCATTGAGAGAGATAACGTTGACCTATGATTTACCTGCAGAGATCTATTCAAAAATTGGGTTAAGTAATTTGCGGTTTAATATAACGGGTAATAATATCCATTATTTCACGAATTATTCTGGTCTAGCTCCTGAAGAAGGTGGAATAGATAGAGGAAGGTATCCAGTGCCAAGGGTGATTACTTTTGGATTGAATGCTACATTTTAATTAGACCATTAAATTGATATAAAATGAAAAATATAATAAAAATTTTTACTGTCCTTGCTTTTTCCTTTTGTATGTCTTGTTCAGACATTTTGGACACCCATCCTGAAAGTACCATAACGGTGAATTCATTTTGGCAGTCAGAGGAAGATGCCCTAGGGGGATTGTATGGTATGTACAATCAATTTAGAGTATTTGCCGATGCGAATATTGTCTTACTTGGCGAAGCGCGAAGTGAAATAATGGGCCATGGATTGGCCAATGCCGATTATCGGATCAAGTATTTTGAGAATACATTGACTGAAACCAATGCCGATCTCGATTGGCAGCAAATGTATCGAATTGTGAATTTCTCTAATTTGATATTAAATTATGTTCCTGGGATAGATTTTGTGGATTCTGCCGAGCAGGACAAAATATTAGCTCAAGCTTATGCCATGCGTGCTTATATCTATTTTGTAATGGCTAAGACTTGGGGAGATTTGCCTGTATTTACCGAGCCTGTAGAAGGTTATGATGCTGAAACAACTTTTCGAGAAAGAAAACCAGTTTCTGAAATTTTTACTTTAATTAAATCTGACATCGATCAGTCAAATAATCTCTTTGCAGATTATTCCTTTAATGCCAATCGCTCTATTTGGAATAAAGCAGCCTTGAATATGTTGAAAGCCGAAGTCTATCTTTGGACCGGAAAGACTATGGGGGGGGGAGAATCTGATATATCAACTGCCTTATCTGCTTTAAATGATGCTGAAAATGCTGACGTTGAACTGCTCGATGATTTTGGTTCTATCTTCGATTATGGTAACAAAGGGAATAAGGAAGTGATATTAGCAATGAACTTCCAAGACCTGGAAGCTAGCAACAATTACTTTGGGGATATGTATGTAGGTTCTGGTTCTATTACCACTAGTTTGACCCAAGAAACTCGAGATAAGATTGGGACTCCAGGAGGTAATAACTGGTGGGCACCAACAGCCTATTTTCGAGATCAATTCAGTGATGACGATCAGCGAAAAGATGCCAGTTTCTTTGAACTTTATACTTATGAAAATGATGTTCCTAGTTATTTAACTACCATTGTTTGGAAAGGAAAGGGTTTTGAGGATGCAGGAGAACGAAAATTTTTAGACGATATTATTATCTATCGCTATGCTGATTTATTGTTGATGAAGGCTGAGGCTAAAAATGCCTTAGGGCAAGATCCTTCAGCTGAAATGAATCAAGTGAGACAGCGGGCTTATGGAGATCAATTCCCTAATTATTCATTTGTTTCAGGAAGTCAAGTCGAAAATGATGCAGCTATCTTACAGGAGAGACTCTTTGAGTTGGCCTTCGAAAGTAAAAGATGGTGGGATTTAGTGAGATTTGATAAAGCCTATGAATTAGTTCCTTCGCTTCAAGGCAGAGAGAGTGAGAGTCAAGTGTTATGGCCTATTCCTATATCTACTTTAAGTTTAAACTCTAAGTTGGTTCAGAATCCTGGATATTAATATAGACATGATTTAAGGAGTGCGAAGGGTCTTGGATTTTAAAAAAAATCATCGCACTCCTATAATCTTGAATAATTAAAATCAAATTGTTCGCTAGTCGAAAGTGAGTGACCTACATATATCGTGATAACCCATGATGTATTATATGATGATTAAATTTTTTCGATTATGAATAAATATATGTTAAATAGTAAATTAGTTTCAAATCAATTACGCCCATCTTTTGGGAAAGTGGATTTGAAAAATGAAATTATATTTAGGTGGTATGCATTAGATCGCATTCTGCTAGTCTGTTTTGTATTGTGGTTTCTGACCATGCCTCTAATGGGATTCGGTCAAGAACAATTTTCGGTACCAGAAAGATGGGATTATGCTTATGAGGCTCATCCTGCATTAGAGCTAAATCAAAACATGCCTGAGGGACCTTTTGTTAGAATTGGTCCAAAAAGTATTGTAAGTGCGTGGTCTCCTTCCGGGCAAGATGTATTATTGTCTAATGACAATGGTGATACTTGGAAAAAGTCAAGAATATTTTCAGATACAAGCCAGTTTAAAATTAATGCCAAGGCGATTCAGCAAACCAAGGATGGTGTGATAGTTTTGGCGTTTACTAATATTAAAGAAGCGAACTGGACATGGAGTGATGAGCTTAAAGATGCTCCCGGTGCGGTATTGCCAACTTATGTTACTCGTAGCATGGATAATGGTAATACTTGGACAAAACCTGTAAAATTACATGACGATTGGACTGGCCATATTGCCAAAATGATTGTGACTCGTGACAATCACATTGTTTTTACTTCTATGATGATGCGACATAATCCGGGACGGCATACTGTGTTGACCTACATGAGTGCTGATAATGGAGAGACCTGGACACGAAGTAATGTAATTGATCTCGGCGGATCAGGACACCATGGTGGTGTTACTGAACCCACTTTAGTCGAACTTAAGGATGGAAGTCTCAGAATGTTGATTAGAACCAATTGGATGGAATTTTGGGATGCACAATCTTTGGACGGTGGGCGAACCTGGCATCCCCTAGGGCCTAGTAGAATTCCAGCTAGTCCTTCACATGGTCAACTGCAAAGGTTGAGTAGTGGTCGGATTGTATTGGTGTGGAATAGACCTTTCCCCGAAGGGAGTAATTCTTACCCTATGGTAGGTGGAGATCAAGTATGGTCTGCGGTTCCTGTTAGCAATTTTCGAGGAGAATTGTCAATGGCGTTTAGTGATGACGAAGGCAAATCTTGGTCCACTCCTACAGTAATAGCTTCCACTAAAACATTGGGATTTAGAAAAGCTACCGCTGGTGGGGCTGGAAAGTATATGCCTCAAAGAGAAATATCTTATCCACATGTCTTTGAATATGAACCAGGTGTTCTTTGGATAACCACGGCTAGAGGTCCTTTAAGGGCCATAGTTAAGGAAAAAGATTTTGCTAAGTGATTTTTTAATTGGTTTGTATACAATTTATAGTCTAATTCGACCCTCGAATTTTAAGTAGTATTTTAATTGTATAAATTAATTAACTGTGATAACTAGTTTACTAATAATGGATTTATCTAATCAATTTTGATATTAAATCGCGAGGTCAAAAATATTGCAGTCGTAATTCTAGAGAGTCTATGAGTTGTCGCTTGAATGTAAGAGAAGTCGTAGTTTGATTTAGCATATGACTTCGTTAGTATACTTTAGCGCAATGAGGATGAGAGTTAGGTTTTGTGCGAATACCCATTTAAACGTTAAGTCTGAAATTTAAGTTGGTTTGCAGCTAATAATATTAAAGAGTTATAAGTCAAGTTGTTATGATGGGGTTGTTGAAGTATTTTTTGGTTGTTGTAACTTTTTATTTGTTAGGCGCTTGCGATTCAACAGCCGTAAACGATGAAATGGATTTAACGGCTATTGGAAAACCCGAAGAAGGCGCTCTTGATCCTTTTATGGCTGAGTCATTTTTTAAGATGGATGTTGTGTTTCAGGATGGTAGTGCCAAATTGCGTGAGCCATATTTAGCGGTAGCAGTGGATGGTACTATTCTTGCGATGCGTAATCGAAAAGGACATTTGCGTCGTAGCGAAGATGGTGGCAAAACTTGGGGAGAGATCATAGAAGTTCCATTTGGATTTTTAGACAGTAACTTTATAATAGATGAAAATACGGGTGATATTATTGTCATTAGACTTTGGGAGGATACTGATAAGCAATGGCGAAGCAAAGATCACGGCAAAACTTGGAGAGAAGAAAATTTGATTCTTAAACCCAATGGAATTGTAAAATGGCTTAATCAGACAGGTTTAATGAAAAGGGTTTCATGGCGAAGACAGGAAAAAGAACAAAATGGCAATATTGATACCTATACCTTGCATTCTAATGCCAGTGAAAGTGGTATTACACTCAGGCATGGGGGAAAAAAAAGGTAGGCTGATCGTTTCGTCTACTTTTCGGCCTAATGCTCCCGAGCATCCTTCGGACAGGAGTCCTTTAAAAGCTATTTACAGTTGTGCTGTATATAGTGATGATGGTGGAGTTTCTTGGCAAATTAGCGATTTGTTCCCGGAAGGATATACAGAGGAAGCTGCGCTCGCTGAATTGAGTGATGGACGGATCTATTATAATTCTCGAAGTTGTAGTGGATATTATGATGAATCTTTAGCTCGAGAACTTAAACCCGAAGAAGTGATGCGACGTGAAGCATGGAGTTATGATTATGGTCATACTTGGGAAGATTTAAATATTAGTACAGTGCTTCCAGATGGAGGTGGAGCGGATAGAGGCTACGGTCTAAAAGGAGGATTGGTGCGTTTGCCAATTAAAAATCATGATATTTTAATTTTTAGCAATACGGATGCAGGGCTAGGTCCAAGAGAAGATCTGACAGTTTGGGCTAGTTTTGATGGAGGAGAAACATGGCCGATAAAAAGATTGGTGAATGAACCTCGTGGAGCTTATTCATCTTTGGGTGCAGGACGACCTGGCACTCCTAGTGAAGGTATGGTTTATATGTTATTTGAAGACCGTTTTGCCGATATGAGGTCAAAAACCCTTCCCCCTGATGCTACCATGCAGGTAGCTCGATTCAATCTTTCATGGATTCTTGAGGGCGAATTGACAGGTAATGGAAATGTGCCAGATTGGTTAAATTAATTGTCGATTGGAATAGTTTGGATGTAGAAGTTGGATTGCATGAATTGACTTTTTAAGGAGGGCTTAGCTGATGATTGGTTTTTGGGGTGAATTTTTAAAATAATTTATATAAAAATGTTGGTTTTGAATTGAATTTATGGAGCTTATATTTTTTATCTCAAATGAATTTGTATATTTGACCAACAAATTAAAGTATGTTTGGTATATTTAATCAAAGACTGCGGTTTAATATGCTTGTAAATTGTGGGTGGTATTAAATATTTTAAAATTGGAATAATCAAAAAATGATATTTAAATACAACACTAGAAGAATTTGAATTTTATACCTCAATTACTTCTCGAAATAAATATGAAGAAAACAAATATATATAAAATGATTTTTTATCGATTCTGGTTAAGCTGCTTGATTTGTAGTTGCTTTATTGCTTGTGATCCTCAAATAAGCTCTCAGGATGATATGAATCCCAATATTATACTAATCGTATCCGAAGACAATAGTCAAGACCTTGGCTGTTATGGAAATACGACCGTACACACTCCCAATCTCGATTCTTTGGCATTCAATGGTGCAATGTTTATGAATGCTTATACTACCTACTCTGTATGTAGTCCTTCAAGAGCATCTATTTTTACAGGATTATATCCTCATCAGAATGGGCAGATTGGCTTAGCGACTCATAAATTTAGAATGTATGATTACTTTGATAATATCCCGAAATATTTAAAATCCAAAGGATATCGAACCGGTTGTTTGGGGAAATTACATGTGAATCCCGATGACGCTATCCCATTTGATTTTCACGAGTTAACCACAAGTAATTTTGCAAAAAAGAATCTTCAAGACTACGCTATTCAAGCTACGGAATTTATTAAATCTGGAGATGCACCCTATTTTTTAATGGTTAATTATCCAGATGCACATTTTCCTTTAATTAGAGAAGTGGAAGGATTGCCCACCAAAGTTGTGGAAGGGTCTGAAGTAAATTCAACTTTGCCTTTTGTGGGAGCAGATTCAGAGCGTTTGAGAGAATTGACAGCAGACTATTACAGTCAAATCAATCGAATGGATGAATGCGTAGGTATGCTGCTCGATTCGTTGAATGCCATAGGGATGACCGAGAATACGCTGATCATTTATATCAGTGATCACGGTGCTCAGTTTTCGAGAGGTAAAGGTTCTAATTATGAAGGTGGTTTGAAAATACCTATGGTTTGGCATTGGCCGGGTAAGATTAAACCAGAAACTGTTTACGAGGAGGAGTTAACTTCCGTTATCGATATTTTTCCTTCTATAATCGATGCAATAGGAGATACAAGTCGAATTGAATTGCCGGGTCATTCCTTGTTGCCACTTTTTAAAGAAGAGAAGTACGAAGGCCATGATTATTTATTCGCAGAGGGTGCTTTGGGTACTGCGAAGTTTTTCTATCCTCGAAGAAGTGTTCGAGATGAACGATATAAATTGATTTACAATTTGTATTCACCCGATCCAGATCCCTATTTTCCAGTTTACACCGATCATAATTATTCATTCATGGTTTCGGGGACGGGAAGGCAAGAAATTGCTGAAAGCTCAAAAGAAATACAAAGGATATATGATATATGGGAAAATCCACCAAAGTATGAATTATATGACCTAGTAAATGATCCTTGGGAGTTTGTGAATTTGGCAGAAAATCCTAAATACACAGCGGAGTTGAATAGAATGAAACAGGTGCTAGACACATGGCGACAGGATACTAGAGATCCGATGTCGAATCCTGTATTGTTTGACAAAATGCGCAGGGAAACCGATTCTATTAATACCTTATATCCTGAACACAGTTATCAAAAAGACAGTACGTTCAAGTGGAATTATCCAAAATATTTTGGTGATCACGTCTTAAAAGAATGATATGAAATTTTATAATACGGTAGTGCTTATTTTACTTTGTTTTTCTGCATTTGGTCAGAGTCCTTTGTCCAAAAGGACAGTCCATGGTTATTTAATTCATGAAAAGGCTGAAGAGCTGGTAGGAATAAAGACCGGTCCATTTGTCAGACTCGACAATGGTGGAATATTGACGGTCGAGAAAAATATGAGTTGTATCAGTATGGATGAAGGGAAGACTTGGGAATACTATTCCATCTTTCAAGATTCTGCAAAGTTTGATATTCGTATCGAAAGGGTATTATTAAAAACCAGTAGTGGGGCAATTATTCTTGCTTTTGCCAATAATAAAGAAAGAGCCAATTGGAATTGGGATACAAGCATTTCTGATTCTCCCGGTGCCAGAATTCCAACCTATACTGTTAGAAGTTTGGATGGTGGTAAATCTTGGCAAGATCTTCAAATGTTACATGAAGAATGGACTGGAGCCAATAGAGATATAATAGAAACTAAAGAGGGCAATATTATTTTTACTTCAATGATGATGCGTCACAATCCTGGTCATCATACCACAATCACATATACTTCTAAAACCAATGGATTCAATTGGAAAAGATCCAACGTTATCGATAGAGGTGGGGTTGGTCACCACAGTGGGGTCATTGAATCAACCATCGAACAATTGGAGGACGGGAGAATATGGATGTTAATGCGCACCAATTGGGGAGTCTTTTGGGAAGCCTATTCAGACAATCAAGGGCTGCTGTGGAAAAATATTCGACCGACGAAGATTGATATGGCTTCGGCTCCTGGGTTATTGAAGCGATTGTCTAGCGGACGATTGGTTTTGGTGTGGAATCGAAAATATCCTGAAGGAGAATCTTCTTATTCTCTGAGTGGTGGTGATGGACAGCACTCAGAGGTGGCTCATAGTAATCATAGAAAAGAATTGTCAATTATGTTTTCTGATGATGATGGTACAACATGGTCTAATCCTGTTGTATTTGCTAAAGTCACTGACGAGAGTAAAACTAAAAACCTCGCTTACCCTAGAGTTTTTGAAGCTAGACCAGGTGAATTATGGGTTACTACAACCTACGCCAATTTTGGAGGATTCTTAGGAGTGAAATTGTTGGAAAAAGATTTTTTGAAATAGTGAAAGCATAAGAAAAATGAATATTAGAGGGATATTTTCTACAGCTGTTTTTTTGTGCAGCTTTTTTGTAAATCAAGTACAAGCACAAGTCATTCATGGGGTAGAGGGTAAAGTTACTAGCAATGGTATATGGATTCCCGCATTTGCACAAGAAATATCCAATATGAAAATGGGACCATTTATTCATTTGGATAACGGGAATATCTTAACGATAGAAGGGCAAAAAAGTCTCATTAGTACAGATAATGGTACATCTTGGGAGGAATATAAGATGTTTGAAGACAACGAACCTTTTAAAGTTTCTAATGAAGGAACACTCATAAATACATCAAATGGTACAGTTATATTGGCCTTTATGAATTTGGCGGAAAAGAAAAATTGGAACTGGGATGCCAAAATATCAGATAGTCCAGGAGCCATATTACCTACTTATGTAATCCGGAGTTTAGATGGAGGAAAAACTTGGCAGGATTTGCAAAAACTTCACAATGAATGGACTGGAGCCAATAGAGATATAATAGAAACTACGAGTGGGAATGTTGTATTCACTTCAATGATGATGCGGCACAATCCGGGAAGACATACGGTATTGACTTATACCTCACGGGACGATGGCAGATCATGGGAGCGCAGTAATATATTGGATATGGGAGGTATCGGTCACCATGGTGGATTAACAGAGTCTACGATTGAACAATTAAAAGATGGACGGATATGGCAATTAATACGAACCAATTGGGGTAGTTTTTGGGAAGCCTATTCTTCGGATGAAGGCATAACGTGGGAAGATTTAAAACCCACAAGTATCGATGCGAGTTCGGCCCCAGGTATCTTGAAAAGATTGAGCAGTGGTCGATTGGTTTTGATCTGGAATAGACTGTATCCTCAGGGCAAAGATTATTATCCATTGAGAGGTGGGGATCGACAGTGGTCAGAAGTGAAAAGTAGCAATCATAGAGAAGAGTTATCCATTGCCTTTTCGGAAGACGAAGGGAAGACCTGGACTGAACCGCAAGTAATTGCTAAATCATATGCACATCAAAATGAAGATTCTGGTAAGACTTGGTTGTCTTATCCATATTGTTTTGAGTTAAGTCCGGGCGTATTGTGGTTAACTACAATGCAAGGTGGATTGAGAATGCAATTGAATGAAAAAGATTTAATAACAGAATAACGATAAAGCCATTTAAATGGGGAATGTTATTTCCATATTTTATATTTTGCTTTTAACTGTACATTCATACAGTAGTCACTCTATTGGTTTGTTAAGAGATAAGTCCCCAATGAAAATTATTGCTTTTGGCAATTCCATTACCGCCGAGAGGGCAACCATAGAGAGCGTATTTGCCCAAAGATTACCACATTTATTGTCTGAGATTGGTATTTCAGCTAAGGTCATCAACGAAGGTATTCCAGGTAGTCATTCAGGAAGTATCCAAGACAATGATTTGTTTAAAATAAAACATGGAATGGATCGCTTTCAAGAAGTCGTTTTAAATCAACATCCAGATTTGGTGACCATTGGATTTGGTACCAATGATGCCTATATCGATGCAAAAGAAAAAGGAGGTGAATCTAGAATAGCATTGAAAGACTATCGTCAAAATCTGACTTATATGATCGAAAGTTTACTTGCACAACATGTAAAGATAGTTTTGATAGCTCCCAATATACTTGGAAGTAATTATCCAGATTTTCAAAATGAACGAATGTTCCAATATGTAAAGGTAGTTCGAAGGCTGGCTAAAACATACAAATTGGGTTTGCAAGATAATTATCAGTTGTTTCTCGATTACGAAAGGAACACTGGTCAAGATTTCGATGGATTGATGTTGGATGGTTGTCATCCCAATGATACAGGACATGAACTTATTGCTGAAAATTTAACGAAAGAAATAAAAAGAATACTGCTATGAGTCTAAGCTTTGATTCCAAAAATCGACGTTCTTTTTTAAGGAAACTACCTGTCATACTTTCCCTTCCTATGGTCGGCTGCCAGTTTATGAAAGACAAAAATCTAGTCAGCCACAATAATCCAATAACGGTTTTGGATAAAGAAGTAGCATTTGTTAATGCTTCAACAAATGCTGGGTATCGACCTGTTCCGTCAGAATTTGTATTTACTCAATACCCTAGAACACCTGAGATCCCAGAAATGATGAAAGTTTTTTATTCCGATCAGGAAGAACGCTGTACTGTAGGAATTGAACACTTGAATGGATTGGGAGCTGTAAATGAGGGGGTATATCGAGAAGGTAAAAACATTATACAGATTATTGCTTCTACGCCGGGTACTCCAGATACCGGTAGTGGGTCTCCTCAATATAAGAACTGGTATAGGATCTCCAATGATGGGGGAAAGACTTATTCAGAATTTCGTTTGATTATACTCGAAGGCCATACTTGGGAAGAACCTATGAAGGCTGTAAAAATAGGTAGAAATGGTTATACGATGCCTTTCACCTGTCCCATTGTCAAAGCATCCAATGGGGAGATATTGGTTCCTATTAATCTGCATCCATGGGATGAAGTTAATCAGAAAATATACAATCCTGCCGATGCATTTCTATTCGGCGATTCAGGGGTGTTGGTCGGTAAATGGACGAAGGATAATAAAGATATAATTTGGAATTTTGGGGATTGGTTGAGAATTGATCACCATTTATCTACGAGAGGTTTATTTGAACCCTCGATAACGGAATTGTCACCCAAAGGTCGATTTGCTATGGTGTTGCGTGGATCCAATTATAAAAAGCCCGATTTGCCGGGTTATACTTGGCTTTCGTTTTCGGATGATTATTGTCGCACTTGGTCTACACCGAAACCTTTTACTTTCTCCAATGGTGAAAATTTCTTTACCCCGGCTTCTTGTTCCACCTTGCTCCGATCTCATAAGACGGGGGATTTGTATTGGATCGGGAATTTGTTGGAGAAAAACTCTTATGCCAATCATCCCCGAAACCCTTTGGTTATCGGTCGAGTAGATGAAGAAAATTTTGGTGTAATCAAGGAATCTGTGGTTACCATCGATAGCCGTCATGTTGATCATGAAGGTGAAAATGTTGAACTTTCTAATTTCAAAGTTATGCAGCATGGCCATTTAGATGAAATCGTTGTGGCATTGTCGCGCAGAATTAAGGGGAAATGGGCTGATAAGGCATCTTGGTATAGAATAAAATTAAGCTAGTTATATGAAATGTAGATTTGGAATATTTATACTGTTATTAATGTTGGTTATTTCTTCCGTGCAAGGACAGGATAACACGCCATTTACAGTCAACTTACAATTGAATCCAGGGCCCAATAATCCAAGGAATAGTGAAGGGGATTTTATAACCCTAAAAGATGGCCGGATCTTATACATTTATTCACATTTTATGGGAAAATCTTCCAGTGATTTTGGAAGTTCTCATTTGGCTTCTCGATATTCTGATGACAACGGTGAAACATGGTCTGCTTCAGATAAGATTGAGGTGGAGAATGAAGGTGCTATGAATGTGATGTCAGTGTCCTTGCTGAGATTGCAAAATGGTGATATAGCTTTGTTTTATGCAAGGAAAAATTCTATTAACGACTGTATTCCTCAAATGCGTATATCCAAAGATGAGGGGCAATCATGGAGTGATCCAATATCCTGTATTACTGATTATCCAGGGTATTATGTGTTGAACAACGATAGAGTGATCCAATTGAAAAATGGACGACTATTATTACCTGTGGCCTTGCATGAATCCAAGGAAAAAGCGAATAATCATCTTGGACATAAGTTTAATAATAAAGGGGTGATCTATTGTTATTATTCTGACGACAACGGACAGACTTGGAAAAAGAAAAATGCCATTAAAATTTCTGATGATATAACTGCTCAAGAACCGGGATTGGTTGAATTGAATAATGGACATGTGCTTATGTTTATTCGAACGGATGCCGGTGTTCAATACCAATCTATTTCCAAAAACAAGGGAAAGACTTGGTCAGATGCCCAGCCTACAGATATTCCATCTCCTTTGTCACCAGCTAGTATTGAAACCATTCCCAATACCAATGATCTAGTCTTGGTATGGAATAATAATGGTGTAAAGGGGGGAACTTATCGCAATAAGAGAAGTCCTTTCAATATCGCTATCTCTCAGAACCAGGGATTGACTTGGAAGAATGTGAAAACCATCCACGATGATGCAGACGGTTGGTATTGTTATACAGCCATACATTTTATCAACGATAAGGAATTTTTACTGAGTTATTGCGCGGGAAATAGACCCGCGGGAACCGGGTTGTCGGTCACTAATATTTCAAAATTTAATACGAGTTATTTGTATGAATAACAAATAGATATAGAACTACAATTACATTATACTAATAAAAACAAGAGAATAGAGATTAATTACCGCGTTTATGAGGATGAATAGAGAAAAATGGAAAAATGTCCTAACCCTAGATGTAGATCGGACAATAGTTGCTGGAGATCATCAATCCTTGGTAGACGCTATTAGTAATGGAGCTGATTTGAGAATTTATACTGAATTTAGACACAATGAACACGTGGATATCCATTCGGATAACAATGAATGGGTAAAAGAAGTTGCCGACTATCGGGTGACTTATCTCTTGAATAATGAATGGACTGCTGGAATTGTGACATTGCGTGTGCCGATAAATCCTCCGGTAGGCTTTGGGACGAGTCCTTCTATGTCATTTTTTATGTATAATCAAGACGGAAGTCAAGGAATAGCCAGACCCTATTTAGAAAAGGAAGATAAATCTAATGGCAAAGTCGATGACCATATCGAAATGGCGCGATACAATATTATAAAAGATTGGGATCAAGACAGTCTGGCGCCCAGTCGTAACTTTGTCTATGATTTTGACACTTATCGATTTTTTGTTGATGATTCCTGGGAAGAGGTTTTTGTTAATGATGGTCTAGGCGAGGTGTTAAGGGGTTCACTCTCGGTATTGGAAGAGGCTTTTTCAAACGGAATGGAGGTGAAAGTTGGGGTCACAAACTTATGCAGAGATCTATTGGGGGAAGATGATTACAAAATGGATCATGAAGTTTTTATCCAATGTGGCTCTTGTTATTATTACTCAGAAAGTAAAATATTCTGTGCTGGTTCACATCCTTTGGTTAGGGTGAAACCGAGTATTCCCCTAAAGTATGAAAGTGGAGGCTGGGATTTTGGTTGGTTAATGTTGCGGACAGATGGGAGTGTCAGTCGTTGGATAGTGGATCCATACACTTTGAAATTTATTAAAAGCGAAGAAAAATATCAATTAAGATGGTTTGTAAAATAAAAAGGTGTTTAGAAAGGATGTTGTTTTCATTAATTAGGCAATTAAGAATAAAGCTTCAAGGAAGTAATTTGAATTTATTGTTGCCGAGTATCTTGTCTTTATTAATTGTGTTTAATGTGACGGCGCAGAATACGGATATGGACTCTAATACGGTATTGGATATTTTGTCTTCTAAAGACAATCCTCGAAATAGTGAAGGAAGCTTTGTGACACTAAAGGATGGTCGAATTTTATTTGTTTACTCGAGATTTATGCAGTCGACCAGTGATCATGCACCAGCTCAATTAATGGGAAGGTTTTCTGAGGATAATGGTGCAACATGGTCAATGGAAGATCATTTAATTGTGGATCGAGAAGGGGACATGAATGTTATGTCCGTATCATTGTTGAGGTTGTATAATGGGAATATTGCATTGTTCTATATGCGAAAAAATTCAATGAATGATTGCACACTTTATGTGAGAATTTCTACCGATGAAGCCAAGTCTTGGAGTGAGCCTAAGAGCATTATTGAAGATCAAACTGGATATTTTGTAACTAATAATGACAGAGTCATACAGCATTCATCCGGGAGGATCCTAGTGCCAGTTTCTTTACATAAAACCGCTCAATCAATTTGGAGTAATTCTGGAGAATTAAGATGTTATTATTCTGACGATGATGGGCAGACATGGATCAGAGGCAGGGCTGTACCCAGTCCGAGTGAACACATTACCCAGGAGCCTGGATTAATAGAATTGCAAGATAGTTCACTGATGATGTTTATTCGTGCCAGTGGTGGAAAAATGATGAGAAGTTTTTCAAAGGATATGGGATATAGTTGGACTTTGGCTGAAAAAACAAATGTGCCCGCCCCAATAGCTCCAACTTCTATAAAGCGATTACCTCAGACAGGTGATTTATTTATGGCTTGGATTCACAATGGAGAATCTGGACCGGGTTATTTTAAGACCAAACGTTCTCCTCTGACCATGGCTGTGTCCAAAGATGATGGAAAGACCTGGCAACATATTCAGAATGTTGAATATTCACCGGAGGCTACTTATTCCTACACCGCTATTCACGCTGTGGATGATTATGTATTGTTGGGATATTATTTCAAAGCCGATGCCAAACCTGGATTTGATATCCGAATTAAAAGATATTCCATGGACGAGGTATATACTGAGAAAGACCTTGATCCAGTATTGGTTGTGGCCAATAAACACTCCAATACCCTTTCCTATGTGAATCCAGTGACCAAAAAGGTGTTAGAGAGTATTGACATTGGCAATAATCCTCATGAAATCGCCATTACCCCCGATCAACGTTTTGCTTATTTGAGTAGTTATGAGGCCCCAGGTAATCAAATATTGGTGGTTGATTTGCAGGCGAGAGAGCAGGTGAAAACCATTTCCACAGGAGAGGTTGGTAGAATTCATGGGGTAACCATCTCCCCAGATGGACTTTACGCCTATTTCACTGCCGGTCAATCGGGATATGTTATTGAGGTGGATACTAGAACACAAGAAATTACTAGAAAGATTCCCACTCATGGCAAGATTTCTCATATGGTGTATATATCACCAGATTCTAGGTACTTGCTGACAGCAAATATTGTATCTGAAAATATCTCATTGATTGAACGGACTTCGGGTAAATTGATTAAACAAATCCCCGCTGGTAAAGGTGTAGAAGGCATGGCATTTACTCCAGATGGTAGATTTCTGTGGGCTTTGAATCAGACAGGGGCTAGTATAACCATTATTGATGTGGCTACTTGGGAGGCAGTGGAGAATCTTCCTTGTCCGGGAATGCCGGTGAGAATTGTGTTTATAGATGGAGGTAAGCGAGCTTTGGTCGCAGGATGGCAGAAAGAGGGAAGTTTGACGGTGATCGATGTAGAAAAAAAGAAAGAGATTAAGAGGATAAAGGTCGGTGATTATGCCATAGGAATAGAAGTGAGTCCAGATCAACGCTATGCTTTTGTGGGATGTGAAGATTCCTTGGAGCCTGAGATCTTACCCAATGGTTCCGAACGAATAAAGTCTAAAAAAGAAGATTCTGACGGAGTTCATGTAGTGGATTTACAAACCTTGAAAGTAGTCCATGTGATTAAGACAGGATTGGGACCTGATCCAATGTCTTTGTGGTACCCACCCTCAACGATAGAAGAGTAGGACCTATATATGGAGTAAAAATTGACCTAAACAGGTATTAATAAATGACAAATGCACTTAAATATTAATTTGTGTTTTTAATTAAGTGTAAAAAAAATAATTATGAAAGGAAGAGAGATAAGAGAAGCATTTAAGAAAGGCGACTATGTATTTGGAACCTGTATGGTATCGCAATCCACCTATTGGCCTGGTGTATTGGCCTCATTGGGGATGGATTTAGTATTTATCGATACCGAACATGTGCCGTTAGGTAGAGAACAGGTAAGTACGATGTGTAAATTGTATTCTAAGCATGGAATAGCACCTGTCGTAAGAATTCCTTCCCCTGATCCATATCAAGTATCTATGGTATTAGATGGAGGAGCCTCAGGGATTATCGCTCCTTATGTGGAGACTGTGGAACAAGTCAAATCATTGGTCGGTGCGGTTAAATACAAACCTTTAAAAGGAGAAAGATTAAATGGCTTTATATATAACAATGTGGCCATTGAGCCAGAGTTGGAGGCATACGCCGACAATCAAAATCAGGATAATGTATTGATTGTCAATATAGAGAGTGTCCCAGCTATCAATAACTTAGATGAAATATTGAAGGTTAAAGGATTGGATGCCGTATTGGTCGGACCCCATGATTTATCCTGTAGCCTGGGAATTCCAGAAGATTATCATCATCCCAAGTTTAAGGAGGCTATCCAAACCATCATACAAAAAGGACGCGCCCACAATGTAGGTGTAGGGATTCACGTATGGGATCAGATTGGATATGATGTAGAAATGGAGTGGGCCAAATTAGGTGCTAATTTTATTATGCACAGCAATGATTTAAATATTTTCACAAAGGCATTGGAGAAGGAGATGAATAATTTGAAGGCCTATTTAGGGATTGAAAATTCTTCTGAATCTAAGGAGGTAACTATTTAAGTGGATAGCCCTTTGGAACAAAATCAAAAAGGAAGTACATTATGAAACGAAGACGTTTTCTCCATAATTCAACCGCAGCGATGTCAATTCCCCTTGTATTGCCAACATGGGCCAAATCTATGTTTAATAAGATGGATAGCGATAAATTGAATACGGCATCAGATGATTTGGATAAAATCAAAAAATTGATCCTCACTAAGCAACCTAGCATATGGTTGTTTACCGGAGATAGTATCACTCATGGAGCCAAGCATACCCATGGTTATCGATCCTATGTTGAGGTATTTCAAGAGCGAATTCGATATGAGGTTAGTACTTCAAAGAATATTGTGATCAATACGGGGATTAGTGGGAATACAACCCAGAATATTTTGGACGATTACACTTGGCGGATTGATCAATTTAAACCGACCGTAGTGTCTTTGATGATCGGTACCAATGATTGTGCAAGGGCAGGTATGAATATTGAAAAATTTTCTGTGAATTTAAGTCAACTCATCCGACAAATGAGGGCAGGGGGTAGTATCCCCATTTTACATACGCCCAACGTAATCATTGTAGCCGACCATCCTGAGCGAAAAACTTTTCCAACCTTCATCCCCGTCATTAGAGATGTGGCTGCGAGAGAAAATGTAGTATTGGTCGATAACTATGCTTACTGGGAAGAAGAAATTCAGAAAACTTCTCAAGCAATTGTCTTCAAGAAATGGCTTAACGATGGATTGCATCCCAATGGCTTTGGACATCAGCAAATCGCCAGAACGATGTTTAAACGACTAGATATTTTTGATGAAAATGCACCTACTTGTGGTGGACCTTATTACGAAGGCAAACATTAATTATAAATTTTAAAAAAATAAAAATGGTTTTGAAGGTAGTTAATCGCATGACTGATAAATCTAAAAATGGATTGAAGTCTCTTTTGTTTTTTGTTCTATTGGCTGGTTTATATTCTTGTGGTCAAAAGCCATCAACTCCAGAAGCTTTGGTTGAGCCTCAAATTACGTTAGATCTATCGCCAACGGAGGATAATCCGCGCAATAGTGAAGGAGATTTTATATCGTTAAACGATGGACGACTTTTGTTTATATACAGTCGATACGTGGGGACTTCTACTAGTGATCATGCTCCTGCTTCATTGGCTGCTAGGTATTCAAGTGATGGTGGACAGACCTGGACTGATAACGATGAAATCGTCGTGCCCAATGAAGGAGGGATGAATGTGATGTCGGTTTCTTTACTGAGATTACAAAATGGTGATATTGCTCTTTTTTACTTGCGAAAAAATTCAACAGAAGATTGCATTCCCATGATGCGAATATCTAAAGATGAAGCCAAGACTTGGAGTGAGGCCATCCCTTGTATTACCGATAAGCCTGGATATTTTGTGTTGAACAATGATCGGGTGATTCAATTAAAAAATGGTCGCCTGATGATGGCCGTTGCTTTACATAAGGTACCTGGTGGAGAATGGAGTGGAGTGGGATCTTTATACAGTTATTATTCCGATGACAATGGTGTTACTTGGACTTCAAGTGAGGAAGTACCTCGGCCTTATGAGATTACAACCCAAGAGCCAGGATTGATCGAACTTTCAGATGGTCGGGTCATGATGTATATCAGAGCAAGTGGTGGATTTCAACAGAAGACTTATTCCTCTGATCAAGGGGAAACTTGGTCACCATATGAGGTGAGTAATATTCCATCCCCTGTTTCACCAGCGACAATTGAAGTAATTCCCGGTAGTGGAGATTGGCTTTTGGTGTGGAACAACAACGATGGTTCCAATCCCGATATTAAGGGAAAACGAACTCCATTGACCATGGCGGTTTCTAAAGACGAAGGTGAAACTTGGACGTATACCAAAAATATAGAAGAAGATCCCGATGGTTGGTATTGCTATATCGCCATGTACTTTTTGGAGGATAAGGTTATGTTGAGTTATTGTGCCGGCAGCCAAATAAAAAAACAAGGATTGGCGGTGACCCATGTAACTCAATTGGATAAGGACTGGATCTACAGTGAGTCATTGTAGAAAATTAAAATCAAAGAATTGTTTTATTAACTAAAGAAGATATTTTGAATCATCGTTTCAAACATATTAATCCGATTTCCTTCGATTCTGGAAAACCAGGTCATCATTTATTGATCATCGCTGGTGTCCATGGAGATGAGTACGAGCCTATAATGGCCGTTGGGAAATTGATTGAGTTATTGGAAAACGATATAAAGTTGTTATCGGGTAAAATAACTTTGGTTCCAATTGTGAATTTACCGGCCTTTGTCAATAATAGCCGAACGGCTGAAGATCAATTGGATTTGGCTCGGACATGTCCTGGTATAGCGGATGGAAGCATTAGTCAGTCCATCGCATTTGAGATTTCCTCACTGATTCAAACCGTCGATTTTTTAATTGATATGCATACTGGTGGGGTTTTATTTGAAATCTCTGCAATGGCCGGATATGTATTACATCCACAAGCTGAAGTGTTGGAACATCAACGCAATATGGCCAGAGTGTTTAATCTTCCAATAGTATGGGGGACATCGCCCAATCTCGAAGGTCGGACACTGAGCGTGGCTCGAGATGCCAATGTCCCAGCGATATATACCGAGTACGGCGGAGGAGGTAGTTGTAAACATTCTATTGTTGAAGAGTTGGTAGAGGGTTGTTGTCATGTGATGGCTTATTTAGACCAAATGGGTATGGTTTCCAACCTAGAAGATCGGGTTGTATATACTGTCGAGGACTTTCGAGATCAAAGCGGTCATCTACAAATCATGCATCCCGCAAAAATAGACGGTATCTTTTTATCTGCCATAGATCTGGATGACCAGGTTGAAGAGGGTGATATTTTGGGCCATGTGCATCATATTGATGGACATCGAGAAGCTGTCAGAGCGGTAGAGAGTGGGGTTGTGTTTTTACTTCGCAAACAAGCCAATGTAGTCAAAGGGGATGCTTTAGCAGGGATATTACCCATTTTAGAAAAAGGAAAAAGAATGATATATGAATAAAGATAAAAAGGTAGCCATAATCACTGGCGCAGCTGGAGGTATTGGAAGAGCCACGGCATTGCGATTTGCTCGAGAGGATTATCGACTATTACTCAGTGATATAGATGAATCTGGTTTACAATCTTTAAGTGCAGACTTGGTTTCGGACGGTATGTCAGTAGATGATTTTGTATTGTTTCCCGGAGATTTAATGGATTTGACCTATGCTCAGTCTATGGTAAAAGAATGTGTGAGCAGGTGGAATGCTATTGATGTACTGGTCAATAATGCCATTTGGAGAAGTCATGAGACTATGAGGTCAATGGCCATTGATCGCTGGGAAAAAACCATAAAGATCGGCTTAACCGTGCCGGCATTTCTCAGTAAATGGGTGGCTGAAGTCATGGAAAGTGAAGGACGCAAAGGCGTGATCGTCAATATATCGAGCGTAATGTCTGTAAAAGCCGGGGGAACCAGTCCAGCTTACACCGTATGCAAAGGTGGAATTGAGAGTTTAACCTTTGAGTTGGCTTCTCTTTATGGTCGGTCTGGAATACGGGTAGTGGCTATAGCCCCAGGCAATGTACTCACTAGCTTGAGCGATGATTTTGTTTCTGAAGATGGAGAAAATTTAAGTGGAAAAATGGAAGCCAGTATGGCAGATCAAACTCCACTGAAACGATCTGGACAATCCAGCGAAATAGCCAATGCCATATATTGGGTGAGTAGTCCGGAAGCTTCATTTGTATCGGGAACTGTCATTCAGGTAGATGGTGGCTACAGCCACGGATTTAATCGTAATTCATTAAAAAACTTACAATTCCCCAATCAGTTTTGAAAGGTATCTGGAAATATAACGAATATTGGTCGACGGCGGACGACATGACTCAATTGACCATGGGGGAAGGAAATACCCCCTTGTTGCGATCAGATCGCATTAGCAAGAAATACAACATCCCAAATTTGTATTTCAAATTGGAAACTTCGAATCCTACGGGATCTTATAAAGATCGGTATGCAGCCAGTGCGATATCGCATTTAATGTTAAATAAGTCAAAATTGTGCTTAGCTACTTCGAGTGGCAATACCGGTGCAGCATTGGCGGCCTATTGTGCACGAGCCAATATGCCATGTTACATTGTGGTGGTAGATGGAGCGCCAGCTGGTAAACTCAATCAAATGCGATTGTATGGTGCAGAAACCCTTATGGTTAAAGGTTTTGGTAAGGATGAAGAAATTAGCAAAAACACTTTCGATGAATTGAAAGCATTTGCTCTTTCTATGAACAGCCAAGTGCAAATAAGTGCCTATGCTTATTCGCCTGAAGGTATGCAGGGAGTCGAATCCATTGCCTTTGAAATAGCAGAAGAATTGCCGGAGGATAATGTGAAAGTTTTTTCCCCTTCTGGAGGTGGGGGTTTGACCTTGGCCGTCGGTAGAGGATTTTTAAAATGGAAAGAAAAGAATAAGGAATATTCGCTACCGGCTTTACACTGCGTGCAACCGGAAGGGAATAATACCATCGCAGGACCACTAAAGGAAAAGTTGCGAACAGCAACAGCTATTTCAAAAAGTGTGACTAAAGTCAGTGGTCTGCAAGTGCCTAATATTATCGATGGAAATCAAACCATTGAGCTGTGTAATGCATTGCACGGTGATGGCCATTTGGTCACTGATGAAGAGATATTTAAAATTCAAGGAGAGTTGGCTCGATTAGAAGGTATCTATTGCGAACCCGCAGGAGCTGTTGCTCTGGCAGGGGCTATTCGGGCGAGGTCAGAAGGATTGATAAAAGGAGATCAACATATTGTATGTCTGATTACAGGACACGGTTTCAAAGATGAGACTTCTATCGACCGTATGGTCGAAAAGGGAAATCCATTTTTCGAAAACATTGAAAAAGTAAAAAATTATATTCTACATAAATAATATTGAATAAAGACGTGATTATGAATAGTATATTTCAAGGTATTTGGCCAGCAATGTTTACCCCTTTAGATGAATCGGGTAATCCATCACTTAAAGAAGTTGAAAAATTGACTGATAAACTGGTAACTGAAGGAGTGCCGGGTTTGTATATATTGGGATCTACAGGGCAAGGAGTTCTGTTTTCTCAAGCACAAAGGGAAGAAGTGGCCAATGTGGTGTTGCAAACAGTGGCGAAAAGAATTCCAGTCATGGTACAAGTAGGTTCTATGACATCAACAGAATCATCGGCCTTGGCCAAACATGCCCAAAAAGCGGGAGCCAGTGCAGTTTCCTCTGTAGGACCTATTTACTTTGGTGGTGGTGCCGACATGGTATTGGAACATTATCGCCAAATAGCAGAATCCACTGATTTGCCATTTTTCCCCTATCAATTAGGGAATAATTCTATCCAAGGAAATCTTGAGTCTTTTATAGATGAATTGATGAAGATGCCTCAAGTGGCTGGGATGAAACTTACCACTACAGATCTGTTGACCATCAGTGCTGTTCACAATCATGCTGGAGAGCGATTGCGTTTGTTCAGTGGAGCAGATGAATTGCTTTGTCACTCCACATTGTGTGGTACAGTAGGAGCTATCGGTTCTATGTATAATTTTTGGTGGAAAGAATGCAATTATGTAAGAAATGCCTTTATGGATGGAGACTTTGAATTGGGACGAAGTTTTATGTTAGAGTTTCAACGATTGATATTCCAATTTTTACCGAATGTATGGACTTTCTTTCGCCAAGCAATGCAACACATTTATCAAATAGATATAGGGCCAGCAGTACGACCAGTGGGGAATACTAATAAAATTTGGTCAGAGGCTGAGTTGCATCGAGTTTTAGATCAGTTCCAAGCAGCGGCTCAATTTAATCAACCCGTTTAAATACATCAAATGAAAATCAATTTTAATGAAATAAGGCAGCAGCTCTATGTAGCTGTTGTTTGTGATGCTTTGGATAGCATAGGGTTTAGATATCAATCTCCTGTTTTGCCTTTTATCGATTGTACAGGGATGGAGACCATGGTCGGTAGAGCTAAGACGACTCTTTGGGTCGATATGTTTCACAAGGATCCCAGTCCTTATACTATGGAGTTGCAAGCTGTGGATTCATGTCAGCCCGACGATATTATCATTGCAGCAGCCGGAGGTTCATTGAGATCTGGTATTTGGGGAGAATTGTTGTCAACTGCAGCCCAAAATTCGGGTTGTAATGGTGCTTTGATCCACGGTGGAGTGCGAGATGTCAATAAGATGAGGCAAATGGAATTTCCCGTTTTTGCCACCGCAAAAATTCCTTACGATAGCCAGCATAGACAACGAGTAGTAGATGTCGATGTCGAAGTAGCTATCGGTGGAGTATCTATATGCCCTGGCGATATCGTATTTGCTGATGCCGATGGTGTAGTGGTCATTCCTCACCATGTAGAGGAAGAGGTTTTGCAATTGGCTATGAAAAAAGTTAACGATGAAAACATAAGTCGTGATGCTATCAAGCAGGGGATGAAAGCCTCTGCTGCCTATGAAAAATACGGTGTTTTATAACCTCGCATTAAGAATAATAATTTAAAAAAAATGAATCCATAGCGATTCTAGTAAAATATATAGAATGAAAAAAACAGTAATAACAGGAGAAAACGTTCCTGCCAGTGATTTGCCATTTTCTCCAGCTTTGAAAGTAGGAGAATGGGTATTCGTTTCTGGTCAAGCTTCAGTGGATGAAGAAGGTAAGATAGTAGTGGATACTTTTGCCGGTGAGTGTAGGAGATCTTTTGAGAATGTCAAAAAGGTGTTGGCAGGTGCAGGTCTTACTTTGGACGACGTGGTTCAAGTGAGAAACTTTGTAGGTAGCGAAGCCTATCTTAAAGAGTTCAACGAAATATACCGAGAATACTTTAATCCCCCTTATCCAGCGAGAACCACAATAATGAATTGCCTAGGTCAATTGTTGAAATTTGAAGTGGAAGTGATTGCAATGGACAAGAGTGAGAAAGGATAATTAGGATGCCCTTTTTCTCTGAAAAAAGAAGATTCTGCTTTTTTTAGTATCTAAATAATCAGTCTATTTATATAAACGCAGATGAAATCCTACAGTTTAAAAGCTAGTGAATTCACTAAGCCTTAAATAATATTTATAAAAAATGAAAACCAGAGTAGCATTAATCGGTATATATCATGAGTCAAATACTTTTTTGGCTCAGCCGACAACCTATAAAAATTTTGAAGATGGTCATCTTATGTTTGGTGAGGATATTCGCCGTGAATACGCCGATGCTCATCATGAAATAGGGGGGATCCTCGAAGTATTTGATTCGACTGATATCGAAATTGTACCATTGGTATATGCCGAAGCCACACCGGGCGGAAAATTGACTAGGAAAACCTATGAAAAATTGTTGGAATTAATGGTTTCGGCACTGAGGGATTCAGGAAGTTTTGATGGAATAATGGTCTGTCCTCATGGGGCTGCTGTTGCTGAAACTTATCCCGATATGGATGGTCATTGGTTGAAATTGGTTCGATTATTGGTCGGTGACCATGTTCCTATTGTATGTACTTTGGATCCCCATGCCAATGTGAGCCCTGCCATGGTAGATGCAACTAACGCTCTTGTTGCTTATAGCAGTAATCCGCATTTGGATCAACGGGAAACAGGTAGAAAAGCGGCTAAATTAATGTTGCAGAATCTGGTAGAAAAGAGAAAACTGACATCTGTGCTCTGTCAAAGTCGGGTTTCTATAAGCATAGAACAACAGTTTACCAGTGATTATCCATGTAAGGCATTGTATGAGCTAGCGGATAAATACTTACAAGATGATTCGGTTTTGTCGATAAGTGTTATTCTTGGTTTCCCATATTCTGATGTAGAAAAAATGGGAAGTTCTTTTATTGTGGTTACAGATAACGATGTCGACAAGGCCAATGAAATCGGTAAAGCCATGACCGATTATTTGGAATCCAATAAAGAATTGTTTGTCGGCGAACGAATAGATGCCCATGCATCGGTTATCGCTGCTAAGCAAATGGACAAACCTGTTTTGCTTTTAGACATGGGGGATAATGTAGGTGGAGGTTCTCCAGGCGATGCGACGATCTTACTCCATGCCCTTAACAAAGAAAATGATTTGACATATTTTTATTGCCTTTACGACCCTACAGCAGTAGAAGAATGTATGGCTTTAGGAGAGGGAGAGTCCATCGATTTAACTATGGGTGGCAAATCAGATGACCTACACGGAAGTCCAGTAGAAATGAGGGTAAATATATTGGCCATTAAAAATGGAGTATTTCAAGAAAGTGAGCCAAGACACGGTGGGCAGGTACAGTATAATATGGGAGATATAGTCATTGTAGAGACGGAGAATCGGTCAGTGATTATGCTTATATCAAAACGAGTGCCTCCTTTTAGTTTAAGTCAATTAACTACTTTTGATGTTCAGCCTTCACGATTTGATGTTTTGGTGGCCAAGGGGGTTCAAGCCCCTATCGCTGCCTATGGGCCAGTGTGCGCTTCCATGATACGAGTTGATACCCCAGGGGTGACACGAGCAGATGCCACTCAGCTCACTTACCATCATCGTCGAAAACCATTGTTCCCTTTTGAAAAAAATATCGATGAATAGTCCAGTAGCCACACGGTGGGAAAAGTACTTGGATTTGGATTATTATACTGAAGGACCAGGATTAGATACAGAAGGCAATCTGTATTTCACAACCCTTACTGGTGGCTATATAATGAAGGTGTCTAAAGGCAACCCTCCTAGACAGTGGGCGCAATCCCCCTGCCCCAATGGACAGCGAATATTGTCTGATGGAAGTCACTTGGTTTGTGAAACAGCCCATCATGAAATTGTCCAATTCAATGCCTATGGACAGAAGATCAAGACTTGGGTAGCTGGATTGTGCGCGGGAGAAAAAGTCTATTCGCCCAATGATTTAACGATTGACGAGTCACAAGGATTTTACTTTACGGACTCTATCCGTCACTACGGCAAGGTTTTTTTCGTTGGTTGGGATGGTAGAGAAGAAGTCATTGCTACCGATGTTGATTACCCCAATGGTATTGCATTGGACGCTCAATCCGAGTGGTTGTATATTGCTGAAAGTCATAGTAACTCTATATTGCGAGTCAAATTAGCTGGTCCTGGTAAAGGGAAAGGCAAACCAGAAGTTTTCACGGTTTTACCCTTTAATCCTCGCCCATTGGACGAAAATCATTTGCCACTTACGGCAAATTTGCCAGATGGCATCGCTTTTGACCAGCAGGGACGACTATGGGTAGCACATTACGGTATGAATGCTTTGCAGATCATTGACGGGGACGGTCAATGGATAGGCAGTGCGGAAACAGGAATTCCCGCTACGAGTAATTTATGTTTTTCTAAGGATTTTAATTCCATTTATGTTACGGGAGGGATGGGTGAACCCGGCCCGGGCAGAGTCCATATTATTTATATTGAATCATTGTCATAAAAAATTAAGCAAACCATGAAAAGATCTATACTATCCTTACTCATTCTTCTAATTTCTTTGTCATGTGTTTGGTCTCAGTCCAATACTTTGAGTGTGAAAGAATTATCTGCCATTCCCGATCAAGAGGGATTTGCAGGAATGTTTGCAGGAGTGAGTAATGGTGCTTTGTTATGTATGGGGGGAGCTAATTTTCCTGAGGCCAAGCCATGGGAAGGAGGAGAGAAGAAATGGTATGATAATATTTACGTTTTAGAGGACAAAGAAGGACAGTGGACGCTAGTCAATGAAAGTTTACCGAGACCGTTGGCTTATGGAGTTGCCGTAAATTATCAGAATGAAGTAATAGTCATCGGGGGAAGCAATGCTGATGGCCACTATGGAGATGTATTCGCACTTCAATATGTTGATGGTCGGATTTCTGTGGATGACAATTATCCTAGACTACCGATTCCATTGGCGAATATGGCCGGAGCACTAGTGGGCGATGAAATATTTGTGGCTGGTGGATTATCCTCTCCTACAGGGAGACCTGAAAAAGTGTTTTACCGGTTGGATTTATCAAAAAATCAAGAGGAACTCGCTTGGGAAAAATTAGAACCATGGCCTGGTGCTGCCCGTATGTTAGCCGTATCAGCATCTAAAGATGGATTGTTTTATTTGTTTAGTGGTATCGATGTGACGGCCGCTGACAAAGCAAGTGGTGGAAGAACCATGTTGAAGGATGCCTATGTATTTGACCCTGCTACTGCGGAGTGGGATACCTTGTCCGATCTACCTAGATCGGTAGCAGCTGGACCCAATCCCGCTCCTATAATGGGACAAAATCACATCATTTTTGCCGGAGGTTTAGATGAAGCTACCGCTGCTCATACTGATCCGGCGAGTCATCCCGGTTTTAAAGAAGAAATATTGGCTTACAACACCTTGAGCAAGACTTATGTCAAAGTAGGAGATATGCCTTCTGGTGGTTCTAGGGTAACCTTGCCAAGTACGCAATGGGCTGGGGATTGGGTCATTCCCAATGGAGAATCAGGACCAGGAGTAAGGTCATCAAAGGTGTATTTATTGAACAATTCAGTTGAATTCGGAGTATGGAATTGGAGTTTTTTACTCGTTTACTTACTCGGAATGCTCTACATGGGGTATTTCTTTTCGAAACGAGGAAATACTACGGAGGATTATTTTCTGGCAGGCCAGCGAATTCCTTGGTGGGCGGCTGGATTGAGTATCTATGGGACGCAGTTAAGTGCCATTACATTTATGGCCATACCTGCTATAGTGTATGCAACCGATTGGACTTTGGCCATTGGGTCTTTGATGATATTGGCTATTGTTCCATTGATCATTCGATATTATGTTCCATTTTTCCGAAGATTAAGTGTGACGACAGCCTATGAATATTTAGAACATCGATTCAATGCCAATGTCCGCACCATGGCCAGTATCACTTTTATATTGATGCAGTTGGCGCGAGTGGGTATTGTGGTTTATTTGCCGGCGATTGCCATTGCTTCGGTCACTGGATTAGATATTTATTTCTGTATAGTAATCATGGGAGTGATTTCCACTATTTACACCATGATGGGGGGAATTGAAGCAGTAATATGGACCGATGTTATACAAGTGGTTGTATTGATTGGTGGCGCGATCTGCTGTATTATCATAGCGTCCTTACATATCGATGGCGGATTTACAGAAATTATTCATCAGGGAATTAATTTTGATAAATTTTCAATGATTCATTTGGGATGGGATCCTTCTAAATTGGTGCTTTGGGTAGCTTTGGTAAGTTTTTTCTTCCTCAATATTATTCCATACACATCAGATCAAACCGTGGTTCAGCGATACTTGACGGTGAAATCGGAAAAGGAAGTTGCTAAAAGTTTATGGACCAATGGTTTGTTGATGTTGCCAGGCATAGTAATCTTTTTTGGACTAGGGACTACTTTATTTGTGTATTACATAGACAATCCCAGCATTATCAATTCCAATAAGCCAGATGAATTACTTCCGTTTTATATTGTCCACCATTTGCCCAATGGTTTGGCTGGGATCGTAATTGCGGCGCTATTTGCTGCAAGTATGTCCTCTTTGGACAGTAGTATGAACAGTATATCTTCTGCTTATGTAACGGATATTCATCCTAAGATTGCAGGGGCTTTGTCTGATGCTCAGAATCTCCGATTGGCTAAGAGTATCACCATTTTTATTGGAGTAATCGGGACGGCTTCCGCCATGTTGATAGCGATTGCCGATGTAGATTATATATTTGATTTTTTCCAAGAGATGCTCGGTTTATTCGGCGGTGGCTTGGCTGGGGTATTTGCACTGGCTATTTTTGTGAAACGTGCCAATGCGACCAGTGCTATCATTGGGTTGTTGGGTAGTGCGATGGTCACTTATTTGTTCAAGACTCAGACCGACATTACCGGCTACTTATATGGAGCGATAGGGGTCATAAGTTGTGTTTTGATCGGAATATTGCTCAGTTTTATAATTCCTACAAAGACAACGGCCAGTGTAGCCACGGCTAGTGAATAGGCCTATTTAAAGTGTTTTATTGAATTCCGTTAGAGATTAGGGCAATGACTTGATTTCTAACGGAATTTTGCTTTTTAGATGCTTGTATTATTAATCCAACAGTCTTTTAAAATCTTAATATTTTTCTGCAACATTAATGTGATGAGAGAAAACAAGAGATTTATAAGAAATCGTGAAATTCAAGTAATTCTTAGAGAGTCAGACCGATATTAAAATTACATCAACCTCAACTTACTTTCTATCTTAACTGACCATATATTAACAATTGATACCATTATTTAAAAATCCTTTAGTATATTCATATAATTTGTGAATTGGCAATCGAGGTGTTTGTTTTGGTGTTTTGGTTGAATGAAACTGGTATATGTGTTGTTGGTTTGTTAGTAATTCAAAATAAATATTTTGGTGAAATAACGGTGTGCGATGGCTAAAGCGTTAAAATATGAAACTGTTAAGGAGTTTATTTTTTGGTCATATGCAAACCTCGCTATGGCACACACCGCTGTGGAGCGAAATCAAGAAAAATATGGAACTTTCAATTATATAATAAGAGCAAAACTTTATAAAGGATTGAAAGATGAAACAATGAATATGCGAACAATATTTGATGATGAAAAAATTAAATTACAAACAGGACAGATTTGCAATTATTGTGGTTCTAAAGAAAAATTGGCACTAGATCATATTTTTCCTCAAAAAATGGGTGGAAAAGATGATGCTGAAAATTTGGTATTTGCCTGTCGTAGTTGTAATAGTTCAAAAGGTAAAAAATGCTTGATGGAGTGGATGAATTTTAATGGTGAATTTTTGCCACTAATGATAATTAGAAGGTATCTAAAATTAGTATTTCAGTATTGTAAAGAAAATGGATTGCTTGATAAGCGCATTGATGAATTAAAGAGTTTAGAGTTACCGTTTAAAGTTGAGTTTATTCCGACTAAATATCCAAAACCAAAAGAATTGAAATTACATAGCAATCAAAAATTAATTTGAAGTCGATATCCATATTATTTGTTATGAATGTAATTTATTAGGTAAATATTAGAAAAAGTAATTTCAAATTCATTACACCTAGAAAAGAAATATAAATTCAGTTAATCATTGCTAAAATCTAACATCGGCATTATCTTTAATCTAAATGAGGAATTGGTGTACGATAATAATTAGGCAAATAGAATTATTGGCGTTGCTCGGATTGTCCATGAGTTTAGTGGGACAAGAAGTGCCAAGAATGCACAGTTTTGATAAATCAGACTATAAAGGATTATATCAAAATTGGGATTTTGCTGAGGATTGTAAGGGTAACTTATATGTGGCGAATACCGCTGGTGTATTTATATACAATGGTTTTGCTTGGAAGCAGGTAGTGTTAAACTATGGTCATATACCTCGAGCCCTTCACTTGGGAAAGGATTGTAAAATATATGTCGGGGGATATGAGACCATTGGGGTAATTGATCCCAGTGCAGATACCCTAACCGTTGTAGCTCTGGAAAACAGTCAAATTGAAGATTCAGAAGAGGAAATTTGGCATGTTTTCGAAGATCGTTCAGCTATTTATTTTCAATCATTTTCACTGCTATATAAATATGATTATGAAATTATCGAGAAAATCACTCCTCCAAATAATATCATGTTTGGTCAATATTTGGATGATAAGATCTTTATTCCTGAAATTAGAGGAGGTTTATTTGAATTTGATGATCAGACATTTACCAAACTTTCAGAAAAAGGACTGCCACCAGAAGTTAAGATCGTAGGAGTAGAAATCCTTGATGGAGAACTGATTATTGCCACAGAATTCCATGGAATAGCTTGGTACAATAAGGATCATTTTGAGTTTATAAATTCATCATTTACAAGACAAATTAAGGATGAACAAATCAACAAAATGATTAAACTTCAGGATGGACGAATTGCAATAGGGACGATTAGGAATGGCATTTATATTACAGATGATTTTATTGATTTTGATTTCCATATTAACCGCGAAAATGGTCTTTCAAACAATACCGTTCTATCTTTATACCAAACCCAGTTCGGTCCTCTTTGTGTGGGGCTAGAGAGAGGATTTGAGATTATTGATATTCATAAGCCAGGCATTCACTACTACGATTCCAAAGGACAATTGGGGACTATCTTTTCTACCATTTGGCATAATGATCAATTTTATTTAGGAAGTAATCAAGGATTATATCTCAAAAATTCATTGGGGGAATTTGAACTTGTGCCGGGTTCTCAGGGACAAGTTTTGACTTTGCTTAGTTATCAAAATGAACTGATTATAGGACATAATCGAGGGACCTTGGTCTTGGATGCAAAGCAAGAATTGGTACATGTGTCTGAGCGAACGGGTGGTTTACATATGCAGGTTGTCGGGCGGGATAGTATTCTGCAATCCACTTATACAGGTATTATTCTTCTCGAAAAGATAAAGGGGAGTTGGCAGGAAGTACATGTTGTTGAGGGAAGTGACCAATTGATCGAACATTTTCTATATTCCAATGGATCATTGGCTGGTATTCAGAAGTATAAAGGATTGCTACACTACAAATTGGATAAGAATTTTACGAAAGTAGAGGAGGCTCAGTATTATTTGCCTCAAACGAGTATAAAACGAGAAGGCCTCGTAGATATATTTACTAAAGAAAACGGTTTTAATATAGTTTACGACACGTTGTTGTATTGTGTTTCTGCCACAGAAATATTTCCTTATAGTTTTGAAGACAAACAAAGCAGAATAGAATCTGAATCCGATTTGAACCAGGTTTATTCACTTTTTAGTAAGATATACAACTCATTGGAGTATGGTCAACTATTGAATCAAAATCCTCTGTCCGACGAATTGGTCATACAATTGGAAGAAGGATATATGAAAATTGCTATGGCTGAATATATTGAATTAGAAGAAAATAGAGATATCGTTGTGGAGGCGGTTTCGGTTCAAGACATAGGTCATGTCGATATTGAGTCGGATGGTCAGGTTTATAATGCTAATAACAATGATTTGCAAATTCAATTGGCTTTAAATAGAAATCTCTTTATTTCAAAAACTCATTTGAAATTCAAAGTAAGTGGTTTTATAGAAGACTGGCAAGATATTCCTGAAAATGGATTGGTTCTGTTAACCAAATTACCGGCTGGGAAATATGATTTTATAGTGGACAATGGTGAACAGATTCAATCCTTATATAAGTTTGAAATTAAGCCACCATGGTATCGGTCTACTTTGGGCTTTTTACTGTATTTCATTTTAGGATTCACCGTTTTCATCGCCATCAATGGTTATTATAGAAGGAAATGGAAGAGAGAAAAAATGAAAATGGAACATGAGAAAAAAGAGTTTATAGAGAAGGAGGCCATGAGACTTAAAGCCAAGAACCTCGAACATGAGGTCAATTTTAAAACCAAAATGTTAGCCAACAGTGCCATGGCTTTGGTTCAAAAAAATAAAGCTTTAGATGAATTAAAAGACTTGGTGAAAAATGAATTTAAAACCAATGATCATACTCAAAAGCAAAACTTGTATAATAAGATTGTAAAAATAGTGGATACCAACCTCAGTAGTAAGAAGGATTGGGAAGTTTTTGAGACCAATTTTGCTCAGGTTCACAAAGACTTTATTCAAAGAATGAAAGAATCATATCCCGATATTACACAGGGAGATCTAAAATTGGCAGCCTACATTAGAATGGACATGAGTTCTAAAGAAATTGCCCCCCTCTTGGGCATTTCCGTTCGCTCCGTTGAAAACAAACGGTATCGACTGCGTAAAAAAATGAATTTGACTATAGATGACAATCTTTCCGAATTTTTGATGCGATTTTAAAGATAAGAATAAGGGTTAAAATTTTTCAAACACAGAAAAAAGTAGTATATTATTTCGTGATTGTTTTTTCAATATTTCTATACCTCCATATGGATTGAAATATAAAATATCAAAGGTTGTAAGTGTATTTTTACTTGCTTCGGTGATTAATTCCTTTGCTCACTTTTTGTTAAGGCTCCAAAAATTCCATCTTAAAATTTGTTATAACTTTTTATAATAAAATCCAAGATCTAAATTCTTGTGATGAGGTGGCTATTATCCATGTAAATGCAATTTTCAATTCTTGAATTATGTAAATAATTGAAAACTAATAAAATATGATATTGTTAGAAAGTGTTGGCCTAGCTAAAAAAGTATCAATGATGAGGTAATTGTGAGGTGGTATATTAGACTAAAACATAGATTATGGTGATATTTGTACAATTAATAGTTGGTTTTTAATCGATTTTTTGAAATATAAAATATGGTTATGGGAAGGATGAAATTTATAATTCTTTTGACAGTGATTTGTGCTGGGTTTTTTCCCGAAAATCTTATTGCACAGACCACTTATACAGGAAAAGTGACTGGAGAAGACTTGAATGAAGCCCTTATTGGAGTGAATATATTTATTCTAGGATCCAATACCGGAGCTTTGACCGATTTCGATGGGAGGTTTTCTATAGAGGCAAATCCCGGTGATTCCATGCAGATTAGTTATATCGGGTATGAAACGATTGTTATGATTTTGGGAGTTGATACGGAATTAAATGTGGCTATGTCTAATAGTGCGAGCTTATTGGAAGAAGTAGTGGTAGTAGGGTATGGTTCCCAGCGGTCGAGAGATCTGACCAGTTCCATCACAACAGTAAGAAGTGAGGAAATTGTTAAGACTCCGTCGAGTGCCGCCATGCAGTCGCTTCAAGGAAAAGTAGCTGGATTGCAAATTGTATCCTCCGGAGCCCCAGGAGATGAACCCACGGTTAGGTTGCGTGGAATTGGTTCCTATACAAGTGACGATACCAAGCCGCTATATGTAGTAGATGGGATGTTTTTTGACAATATTGATTTCCTAAATAATTCAGATATAGCGTCTATTTCGGTATTAAAAGATGCATCGGCGGCTGCCATATATGGTGTTCGGGCTGCCAATGGAGTCGTTCTTATTCAAACCAAATCGGGGGAGCTCAATAAGCCAGCAGAAATAAGCATTGATTCTTATGTGGGTACACAACGTGCGTCAAATGTATTGAAAATGGCAAATGCAGAACAGTTTGCACAGGTTATTTCAGAATTAGATCCAGACAGATATCCCGATTATCAGTTTATAGAAAATGCCATGCAGAAATATGGTCGAAGTAGGGTGAACCCCAATGTACCCAATGTAAATACCGATTGGTATAAGGAAATCCTTAGACCAGCCAGTATTCAAAATCACAACATAGGTATTTCTGGTGGTGGCTCAAGAGCCTCCTATTCATTGGGAGGAAGTTATTTTGTTCAGGATGGAATAATGGATATGGAAAACGATTTTACTCGTTTTAATGTGCGTTCCAAATTGGATTTTCAAGCATTGGATTGGTTGAAGATTGGAGGAAATGTAATTATGAGTTCTGCGACGAAACAAAGTGCAGAAAATGGAGCTTGGTTTAAAGCTTATTTTGCAGTTCCGATACTTCCTGTTTTCGATAACAATATTGATGGTGAATTGCGCTATGCCAGTGCTCAAGATTTGGGGTATAGAGGGGGACAAAATCCTTTCGTGGATATGCGGTATAGCAACAACGAGCAAAAGATTCGCAAGATATTAGGTAATTTTTATGCGGAGGTGGACATTATTCCCGATGCCTTAACTTTTAAGTCAACTTATAATCAAAGCATGACTTTTTTAAATCTGAGAAATATAAGATTGCCTTATTTCTCAAGTACGGGTTATCAAAGGAATATTTCGAATATATCCAGAAACTTTGAAAATTTCAACAACATTATTTGGGACAATACTTTAACCTATGATGAAGATTTCGGTAAACATAGTCTTACTGTATTAGGGGGGACATCTTATAGAGAGGAGAATTTTGAAAATTTAAGAGCACAAGCCGAGGGGTTTCCTATAGAAAATGAGCAATCGTGGTATATCGATAAGTCTACCGAAATATTAACCAATTCAGTGACCGATGGAGGTGCGCGATTGTATGGGATGTCTTACTTTGGAAGAGTGGCATATAGCTACAACAACAAATACTTAGCCTATGCAACTTATCGAGCAGATGGTTCTTCCAAATATCAAGAGAAATGGGGATACTTCCCTGCAGCCGGATTGGGTTGGGTTGTATCAGAAGAATCATTCTTCGATCTTCCATTTGTTGATTTTTTCAAATTAAGAGGGGGTTGGGGCCGATTGGGTAACGATAAAATAGGTGCCAGCTTGGGTACAAGAAGTAACAATGTAGTAACCACGGCATTGGGAGATGTACAATATACCGGTTTGCAGACAGGATTGGGATTTGATTATTTGATCTGGGAACTAGTGGAAGAAAGTAATGTTGGAATTACAGCCGAGGCCTTCAATCAAAGGTTAAACCTAGATCTTGACGTATTCCAAAGGGATACTAAAAATTCTGCCATTCCAATCAATAATCCCGGCATTGGCGGCAGCAATAGACGAAGTGCTGGAGTGATTCGAAACTCTGGTGTTGAACTGGCTTTGGGTTGGAATGACGCAGTAGGTGCTGATTGGTCCTATAGCCTAGGAGGAAATATCTCTTTTGTTAAAAATACAGTCGAAGATCTTTTTGGGCAAACCTATATAGATGGCGGAACTGCTGAGTTTCGACAACGTACAGAGGTAGGGCATTCTTTATTTGAATTCTATGGATATGAGGTTTTAGGAGTGTATCAGAACCAAGCGGAAATTAATGCTGATGGGATAGAAACAGGCTCTACGGTATTGGAGCCAGGGGATTTGAGGTTTAAAGATCAAGATGGTGATGGAGATATTGATGGTGATGATAGAATATATCTTGGGTCCTTTTTGCCGAGTATGACTTATGGTTTTAATCTGGGTTTGAATTATAAAAACATCTCGCTGTCCATTTATGGATTGGGACAAAGTGGGAACAAAATTTTAAATCGAAAACGGGGAGAATATAGATTTACAAATGATACCAATTTGGATGCTGATTTGGCCATCAATCGATGGCATGGTGAAGGAACCTCCAATAAATATCCTTCCGCCAACGGTTTGAGGAAATCGTGGAATCAAGATTTTAGTAGCTATTACATTGAGGATGGCTCCTATTTTAGAATTCAAAACATCAATTTATCCTATCGTTTATCCACCCAGAAATGGTTGGGTGAAAATTTCCCTCAAGCAACCCTGTATTTAACGGCTGATAGACCGATTACCATTTTTAAATACAATGGATTTGATCCCGAAGTGGCGAATGGTATTGATCGTCAAACCTATCCTATTCCTTCTGTGTACACAGGTGGTATTAAACTTAAATTTTAAAACATGAAAAAGATTATCATATTTTCAATCATCATATTTTTGGGAACTCAGTCTTGTCATGACCGATTGTACGACTTAAGTGAAAACACCGTTCCCATTGAAGAAATCGATTATACAGATCCCAATGGAATGTTTGACCAATTAATTGGATCCTATGCAGCATTTCAAAGTCGCGGTTGGGAGCAGTTTCTTTTCTTAAGTGTGAGAGGGGATGATGTAAATGCCGCAGGAGATCAAGCTCCACTCCAAGAAACAGATGTATACGATTATAAAGTGACGTCTTGGATGTCTAATTCGATTTGGCAAACATTCTATAGAGATGTTTATCAATGTATTTCGGCGATAGAGCAGATAAGATTGTATGAAGAGAACATTCCGGGTTCCAGTCAAAAAGCAGAGGAATATATAGCTGAAATCAAAGTGTTGTATGCATTTTTACTTTTTCATGTGGATAGAAATTGGAATGATATTATTATTCCTCAAACCTCTGATCCCAATGAATTGAGGTTGTTGCCCATTAATACCCAAGAAGAGGTAATGGCTTTTATTTCTAATCTAATGGATGAGGCCATTCCTTATCTAAAAGATATGACGCCTGGACAACGCACTGATGTACCCGGTGGAGTGACTAAATACACCGCCTTGGCGATTAAGGCACTTGCCAATTTGGAAATTAAAAATTATCAAGAAGTGGCGGATGCGACGGGGGCCATTATCAATTCGGGGCAGTTTCAGTTATATGATGACTATTACAATTTGTTTAAGATCCCTGGTAAATTGAGTGATGAGAATTTACTAGAAATGCAGTATTCTGATTTCGGTCAAGGATCTGGAGATAATACCAATTTTAATTCTCAGTGTTTTGGTCCTACGAGTTGGAGTCCCAAGGTTGGGGATATTGCAGGGGGATGGGGATTTTTTGAGCCCAGTCTTAAGTATATAAAATTTTTATTGGACAGGAATGACGAACAGCGATTGCAGACCAGCATACTTTTCACGCCTAATGGGATTTCAAAAATTAAGGAAGATCCCGAGTACGCCAATCTTCCGAATTACATTTCAAATGAAACCCCATCTGGTGATGTGATCAATAATTCCGCAAGGGCATTGTTTTTTAGTGGCAAGCACTATGTTCCTTCTGAACAGTATACTCCAGGTAGAACCCGATGGGGTGAAAATAGAAATTATCCATGCATTCGTTATTCGGAGATTTTATTGATGTATGCTGAAGCGCTTACTCAAGGAGGGAGTGGTAATGCGGGAACAGCAGATCAGGCCGTGAATTTGGTTCGTGAAAGAGTAGGATTGGCGCCGATTTCTAATGTGACTATTGATCAGGTGTTAGATGAAAAATTTGCAGAATTAGGCCTGGAATGGGGGACTAGATTTTACGATTTGTTAAGACACGAAAAACTGGATGAGCTCAATTATGAAGGCAGGAGTTTTAACGCCAAGCTCAAATACCTTCCTTATCCTCAAGCGCAAGTGGATTTAATTCCACAATTGGCCGACCATAACAATATTGACTAAGCAAAATAGAATAATAATCATGAAATATATTTTCACAACAATACCCGGTTATTTTCTTCTTTTATTTTTGATTTCGCAGTTTTCCTGTGAATATGGAATTGATCCTATTACTCCGGTTGAAATGGGATTAGATGAATCTGCTCCACAGATTAATATTTCAAGTCCGCTCGAGGGAAATCAAATAAGAGTAGTAGAAGATATTACTTCGATTGATATAGAATTTGAAGTAACGGACGACATCGAGATTATGAGTATTTCAGTACTACTTGATGGTGATGAGATAGCCACATTTTCCACTTTCAAGGATTATAGACGATTTCTTGGAGCTTACACCTATGATCTATTAACCAATGGAGAACATGTATTGTCTGTTGTGGCAACAGATATCGAGGGAAAAGTAAGTACTGAAGAAGTTAATTTTCAAAAAGTAAGTCCTTATGTGCCTTTGTATTCAGGAGAGATTCTGTATATGCCGTTTAATGGCGATTTTCTTGATTTAATTACTTTACAATCTGCCAATAAAGTGGGTAATCCTGGATTTGGCGGAGAGAGTGTTATCGATAGTGAGAATGAGAACAGTTATAGCGGAGCATTGAATTCTTATTTGACTTTGCCAGCTGATCATTTTACAAAAACCAACGAATTTTCTGCTGTATTTTGGATGAAAATTAATCCAGAACCCAATCGGGCAGCTATGTTGGTTTTGGGACCAGAAGATACGGCCAATCCATCTGCAGCGAATGATAGAACCAAAGGGTTTAGATTTTTTAGAGAAGCAGCTGGGGACAAACAAAGATTTAAATTAAATATAGGAAATGGTGGGGGTGAGAATTGGTTTGATGGCGGTGCAGCCGCGGATGTAGATCCAAGCACCGATGAATGGGTTCACTTTGCCATCAGTATTGGTGCGGATAATGCCAAAGTATTCATCAATGGACAAGTTGTAAAAGAAGGTGATTTTGGTGGAATTGATTGGACGGGATGCAATGTGTTGTCCATTATGTCTGGAGCACCTAATTTTATTGGATGGAGCCATCTTTCGGACCATAGTTTAATGGATGAACTTCGCATATTTGATCGAGCGATCGGCAATGATGAAGTCGCCAGTATTATAGCTAGAGAATCTGGACAATTTGTAAGCACTTATACGCCTAAGTTTGATGGGGAGATTTTTTATCTACCTTTTGAAGGCGATTATCAAGAACAAATCAGCGGGGTAAGAGGGATGCCGGTAGGGAGTCCATCCTATGAGATGAATGGGAAATATGGCCAAGCTTACAAAGGAGCTATGGATTCCTATGTTACTTTCCCTACTTCACGGATTAATCACGATGAGGTTTCTTATTCATTCTGGTATAAAATTCAGGGAGATGAGGATAAGGAAGGGATAGTGACCATCAGTCCACCCGATCCGGATGCAGAAAAGCCAAATAAACGGACTTCGGGATTGCGACTGTTTCGAGAGGCCAACGATGAGAATTATATTTTCAAGTTAAATATAGGTACGGGAGCTGGTGAGGCTTGGTTTGTAAATGACGGTCTGAATATAGCCAAAGAAAGTATCAAGGATAAATGGCTTCACATAACCATGACTATTGGAGAAGGCAAAGCCAAAGTGTATTTCGATGGGGAATTGGTGAAAGAAGGGGATTTGAGTGGAATAGATTGGACGGATTGTGATAGGATGAGTCTAATGTCTGGTCAACCACGATTTGTGGAATGGGGTCTATTTTCCACGGAGAGTCAAATGGATGAATTTAGGGTGTTTGACAAAGTACTTTCGGCGGAAGAAGTGAAACTCGTTATGGCAGCCAATTAAATCATTGTACAAATTCGTTGGATCCGACTCCTTGAAGTTGTGATTAGATTTTAAAATCTTTCTATGTATTTATGTCTAAAATATATATTATTCATAGCCATGACGGTATCTGTTTGGGCTTGTGAAAAAAAAGCCGAAACGGAGCCTGAAGTTGCTGAAGAGCTTGGTCTGAGTTATATACGACTAGGTCAAAAATCTATTGTGGGTGGCGGAGAAGTATCTATAGCTGACGCAATAGTTATTGGGTTTGACCAAGAGGTCTGGCCGACTAATAACAGTCATTTTACTTTGGAAGAAAATGGTGTAGAGAAGTCTATCGAATTAGCGCAAGGACAAAATAAGAGAGAAATAATCTGTAGTGCAACGGATGAGTTTAAAGAAGGCCATTCCTATCGTTTTCTTATTCACTCCACTTTAAGGTCATTGGAGGGGGCTGGTTTTAAAGGAGGAGGGTATTCATTTACCATTTCGGTGGAACCACTTAAATTATTGACGGCCTCAAGTAATGGTTTGGTATTGGATATGAGAAAGCAGAATAAAGATATTTCACTGTCTTTGGACCTTCAACTAGAATTTTCTCATCCACTTTCTTTAGAAAATTTCAAGAATAATATTCATTTGGAAGATGGAGGAGAGCTGACGGTTGAGCAAGAAAGCGAAAATGCTTTTTTGGTAAAGACGACTGACCCGTTAGACTATTGGAAGAAAGTGAGTCTGGTCATTGACGAGGGATTGGGAGCGGAAGTTCATCGGCCTTTTGAGGAAGTGAAATTGGATTGTTTTACGGCATTGGATTCTACGGATAAGTTTCCTAGGATAACAGATGAAGCGCTACTGAATAAAGTACAACAACACAGTTTTGAATATTTTTGGTCTTTTGGTCATCCGGTAAGTGGAATGGCGAGAGAGCGAAATACCAGCAATGATATTGTGACTACAGGGGGGACTGGATTTGGTTTGATGGCTATGATTGTGGCGATAGAACGCGGATTTATCTCTAGAGAAAAGGGGATTCAAAGATGGGAGAAAATAGTGAATTTTTTGGAGACCGCAGATCGATTTCACGGAGCATGGCCTCATTGGCTCAATGGGAATACAGGAAAGGTGCAGCCTTTTAGTCAGCAAGACAATGGTGGGGATCTGGTGGAAACAGCTTTTTTAATGCAAGGATTGCTCACGGTTCAGGCTTATTTGAAAAACGAGGTGCCCAGTGAGACTGAGTTAATGGCAAAAATTCAAGGACTGTGGGAAGAAGTAGAATGGGATTGGTATACCAAAGGGGGAACTAATACATTGTATTGGCATTGGTCTCCGGATGGGGAATGGGCGATTAATCTACCTATTTCGGGACACAATGAAACGCAAATAGTTTATGTCTTGGCTGCTGCATCTCCGACACATTCGATTGCTAAATCAGTCTATGAAAATGGGTATAAAAGAAATGGAGCCTATAGAAATGGACAAAATTATGGGAACATAACCCTGCCTTTGGGCAATGATCAAGGTGGACCACTTTTCTTTGCACATTACTCGTATCTGGGATTGGATCCAAGAAATTTAAAAGAAGACAATGTCTCTTATTGGGATCAAAACAGGAGCCATACTTTGATCAATCGAGCGTACTGTATCGATAATCCCAGACAATATGTGGGCTATTCTGGTGACTGTTGGGGATTGACGGCTAGTGACAATCAAGAGGGTTATTCGGCCCATAGTCCAAACAATGACTTAGGAGTCATTACAGCGACTGCGGCCTTGAGTTCTTTTCCATATACACCGGAAGAATCTATGGCAGCCTTGCATTTCTTTTATTACAAGATAGGCGATCGCATATGGGGGGAATATGGATTCTATGATGCTTTTAATCCCGATATGGAGTGGTATGCTGACAGTTATTTGGCGATAGATCAAGGACCGATCGTGGTTATGATAGAAAATTACCGCAGTCAATTGTTATGGAACTTATTTATGTCTAATGTTGAAATCCAAAAGGGGCTCGAAAAATTAGAAATTTTATTTTAAAGATTATTCATTGGATATGAAAAGAATACTGGTTGTTATTGTTTGTATTGCATTTTTGGGGACGAGTTGTTCAACCCGCAACAAGGTAGAACACGATCGCGATTTTATAGATGAGGCATTGCTGACTCAGGTGCAACAGCAAACGTTTAATTATATGTGGGAAGGGGGAGAGCCTATCTCTGGTGGAGCAAGAGAGCGCATCCACATGGATGATATTTATCCGAGCAATGATGAAGATGTGATCACTTCTGGGGGTACAGGATTTGGGATTATGGCCATCTTGGTCGGGATAGAACGCGGATTCATTACACGAGAAGAGGGGTACGAAAGATTATTAAAGTTAACCGATTGGTTGGCTACGGCGGATCGGTTTTACGGTGTCTGGCCACATTGGTTTACGCCTGATGGTAAGGTTCGACCGTTTAGTCAATTTGATGACGGAGGAGATTTGGTGGAAACAGCTTTTTTGGCTCAAGGATTGATTACAGCCCGACAATATTTTATGGAAGGAAATCCAGGGGAAAAGGCTTTGGCTCAAAAGATGGATGAATTGTGGAGAGGTATTGATTGGCAGTGGTATACCAAAGGGGGGGAAGATGTGTTGTATTGGCATTGGTCGCCAAATCATGGCTGGAAAATGGATTTCGATGTACGCGGATACAATGAGTGTTTGATTATGTATGTTTTGGCTGCATCCTCACCTACCCATCCGGTATCAGCTGAAGTCTACCACAAGGGATTTATGTTGGATGGAGATATCGTAACTCAGGATTCTATGTACGGGATTCCGACCCTATTAAATCATTATGAAACCAATAATATGCATGTAGGTCCTTTGTTTTGGGCTCATTATTCGTATTTGGGATTGGATCCGAGAAATTTAAAAGATCAATATACGGATTGGTGGGCCATGAACCAAAATCATGCAAAAATACACTATCAGCATTGTCTTCAAAATCCATATGACTATCGCGGGTATTCTGAGGAATGTTGGGGGTTGTCATCTAGTTATTCCATTATGGGCTATGCCGGTCACAATCCACAGGAAGATTTGGGTGTAATTACACCTACCGCAGCCTTGAGTTCATTTCCGTATACCCCTGAAGAAAGCATGCGTTTTCTAAACTATATGTATACCAAGCAAGATAGTTTAATCGGTAAGTATGGGCCATATGATGCATTTAGCATAGAATCCAACTGGAGTCTGCCTCGCTATTTGGCTATTGATCAATTGCCTATTCCGGTAATGATTGAAAACTATAGAAGTGGTTTGCTATGGAATTTGTTTATGTCAGCACCGGAGATTCAATCGGGCTTAAATAAACTGGGTTTTACCACTCAATAATTAACATTAAAACGATTCGTCAATATTTATAATAAAATCAATTTCCAATGAAAAATATAAATGAATTTCGACTTATGCAAAATTGGCTTTCCCTGTTTATATTGGTTTTTTTACTCTTTGGATGTGAAAAAACAGATGGGGTAGAAGTTGAAAAGAATATTTACTTAAGCTTATCTCAGGCAACGGTAGCGGTAAATTCCAGTATTGTTCTAAATCCACATTTTGACGGTGCTATCCGTCCTCAGAAAATGTACAGTTGGGTTTCTTCGGATACATCGGTGATAAAGGTAGAAATGGTGGATGGTAGTCTCAGTGGTTTGGTGTCGGCTGTCGGTGAAGGCAGTGCAACAGCTACTATCGTATCGGACGACGGCCTAGTGAAAACGAGTTGTGAAATTTTGTCGACACAAATTACGGAGTCTGGAGTAAGTCTTCCACCTTCCCTATTGGCATATACGCAGGCAACGGTAACGGTGAAACCCAGTTTTCAAAATGTAGATGTTCCAACCAAAGCTTATAATTGGTCGGTAAGTCCCAGTACCGCTTTGAGCATTGAGGTAGACCCTGTGACCTATGAAGCTACTATTTTGGGTTTGGAGCCTGGTATGGCGACATTGACCATTGCTTCTACGGACGGCGATCTGTCGGCTAGTACTCAAGTATTGATCGAAGATGAAAATGATGGAATTTTAAAAGTTTTGGCGATTGGAAATAGTTTTTCAGAAGATGCCTTAGAGTCTCATTTGTATGGATTGGCTAAGGCTGTGGGTAAAGAAATAATTATTGGAAATATGTATATCGGAGGAGCCGAATTGTCCCTCCATGCCGAGAATGCTCTAAGTGATGGAGGCAATTATAGCTATAGAAAAATTGATTTAAATGGCAATAAAACCACAGTTGCCGGTACTTCTCTTTCGACTGCTGTTAAGGATGAAAACTGGGATTATATTAGTTTTCAGCAAGCCAGTTATAAATCTGGATTGTTTGAAACTTTTGGAAATCCTCTCACCGTTTTATATGACAAAGTAAAAGAAATTAACCCCAATGAATACACAAGGTATTTGTTGCATAAAACTTGGGCTTATGCTCAAAATTCGACCCATGAGGGATTTGCCAACTACAATCACGATCAAGGTGAGATGTTCGATGCTATTGTTGATGCCTATCGTCAAGCCAAAGATCTTATTCCCGTTTATGATGTTATTCCTGCCGGTACGGCCATTCAAAATGCGAGGACTACTTATCTTATGGATAACTTCACAAGGGACGGTTATCACTTAAATGATATGGGGAAATATATAGCCTCTTGTGTTTGGTTTGAAAAATTGACCAATGAAAGTGTGATAGGCAATGCCTATTTTCCGGATGGGATGATTCCTGTCAATGTTGAAATATCTCAACAAGCGGCCCATTTAGCCAATGAATTTCCAGAGGAAGTGACGGTTTTAGAAGATTATCAAAATTCTGGTGGGACGGGGATCTTGACGGCAGCCGTTTATATTGATTTTTCAACTTCTTCTAGTTCTCCGGGCTGGAATGGAATGACCAATTTTTTGGAAGATTCTTTTATTCCTAATTTATTGTATCCAGATAATTCCTTTACAGGTATTCAAGCTACCATAACCAAGAGATTTAATGCTGCTAGTAATTCAGCAGCTACGGTCACCAATACGGATTTTGATATGCCAGAGGAAGTTTCGCGAACATTTTATTACGGCAATGCTGGCAATGCATGGCTCGGCAGGGTGAACGATACGAGCGCTATAGAATTGAGTGGATTTAAGTCGGATGATGCCTATGAACTTTGTTTTTTTAGTTCTCGTAATAATATTAGCGATACCAGAGAAACCAAGTTTATTGTCCATGGAGAGGAAACCAAAACCGTGACGGTTAATTCTTCCAATAATTCAGATATGTTGGCCTGTGTAAGTGGGATGGTACCCGATGAAGATGGGGTGATAACGATAGAAGTTACCGCCGGTGATGTAAATGAAAATGCCAATAAATTTTTTTATCTATCCGCGATGAGGATTAGTCCAGAGTAGTTTTTTGAGAATTGTAAATTCATCAGAAAATAATACCAACAATTAGAATCGCATTTGGTATAAGTGTATAATTTATTTAATCTTTATTATTATCAAGTATGAAACAACTTATTTTATTAACTCTTATAACTTGTAGTGGTTTTATGGTTCATGCTCAAAATTCGGCGTTTGACACGACGGCATATGAAGCCAAAGAAATATCCAATGGAGAACACTCCTTAGGTTATCGGATATTGTATCCAAAAAAAATGGTGGATGGTCAAAAGTATCCATTGGTATTGTTTCTTCATGGAATGGGGGAGCGCGGCTCTGACAACTCTAGTCAATTGATTCATGGTGGACGTTTGTTTTTAGATTCATTAGAACAATATCCATCGGTGGTGGTATTCCCCCAATGTCCAATTACGGATACTTGGACGAATTTTAGATCATCGGAAGGAGGGCCAACCATCACTCCAAGTATGGAATTGATCTTGACTTTGATCGATGAACTCCTAGCGGAATCTTATATTGATCCCAATCGATTCTATGTTTCGGGGCTCTCCATGGGAGGTTATGCTACTTGGGAATTGTTGTGGCGGATTCCAGAGAAGATAGCGGTGGCATTGCCGATATGTGGAGGTGGAATAGTCGATAAAACAATACATATGACCGATGTGCCGATCTGGGCATTTCACGGTGCCGAGGACAATGTAGTTCCGACGAGACGGAGTATACAGATGGTGAAAGGAGTTCAACAAAATGGGGGTAAGGCTAAAATCACCATTTATCCTGAAGTGGGACATAATTCGTGGACCAATGCCTTCAATGAGCCTGAATATTTAAAATGGATGTTTGATCAAAGGAAATAGGCAGTGCCAATTTTATAGACGATTCTGATGGAGCTAGGGGTAGAGGGTATACTTAGTGTGGATTGAAATATTGACCGTCTGATAGTACTATTCAAGGTCAACTTTCAGTGTAGCCACGGCAAGTGAATAGGCCTATTTAGTATATAAAGTCATTTAATATTTTTTAGAAAAGTTCCATATATAAAAAGTATCAAGAAATACTTCTTGATCCATATGACTTAATCACCCTAATCAATGGTTATTATACATTAATAGGATTAACATATACTAGATAATACAATACTGCTAAGATGGCGAATAAGCTTGCTATTCCAATGACCAATAGCCGTTTGTTTTCAAATTTGTCATTTGTAATAATAACTCCAGCAGCACCAGCATATAACATACATTCTCCTATTGTAGAAAATAGTTCATTGCTAATCATTCGGAATTGAACACATAACATAATACCGATTCCAATCCAACCTACAATTTTACAACTCAATATCCATTGGCTATTTTTTAATGTTGTCGAAACTTCCATATAGTACGTATTATTTTGATTGATAAATTTATTATTTCAGTGATGGCTAGAGTGGGAAGCACATCCAATAGAGGTACCAGTAGTGCAACTAGTAAATAATCGGGCTACATTTTTAATCACAATGAGACTAAATCCTCTTTATTATTAGATTCTACCTTTCTATTGCAAGGCTATTCGATTTAATTCCTAAGAAGAGTATTTATTTTTCTTTCATTGGTATGAATAGATGAAGCCGTTTCATTTTCTCTATATTATAAGAAGTAAAAAAGGTCGGAAATAATCAATACCCTGGTTATAATGCTCTTCGGGAAATGAATTAATCTGTTTGTGTTTTGTCGTAAAAGTGCATTTAAATAAATATTAAGTGAGATAATTACAACAATATAATATAAAATTTTCATTTATTGCCATAATGCATTAAAAACAATTAGATCATATTGATATCTGTTTATTGTAGAGGAGAATCATATATAATTGAATAAAAGCCCATAATTCTATGCATAGGATAGGGATTTAGTCAGAATTATCCACAATAATGAAAAGTACTTTGTAAGGAATTATTCCATAGCAAAGATCGATATACGACTAGTTGCCTTTATAAGCTAGATTATTCGGTTCTGGACTTTGATATTAGATTAGAATTTAGCAAAACTATTTTGTGATTTAAGTGAATGAAGCGCCTTTTACCTTCTTCCATCCCAGATCTTCAGCCCCTACCTCTCTAATCTAACCTTTTTTATTCCCTTTAAAATATCGTAAATCGTGTTAAATACACATTGACTTCACTCCATAATTAAATTAGGGGCTAGCCGTATTTTATTTCCAGTCAGATCACAACTTCCAATGTCTTATGATGACTAGGGAAGCTTTACTCATGTGATATGAGTATGGAGAGAATATCACAAATAAGAAAATTACAAATGTGAAAATAGTCAGTAATGATTATTTTCGATAGAGTAAAAGGGCAAGATGAGTTATGCATATCAATAATCCACCGCCTTCTCTAACCAATTCTACGTACTTGGTTTCAGCCTTCATGGTTCCTGTAATGGTTGGAAATCCATCCATCACCCATCCTGTAATCGAAGGTACATATGAACTAAAGTACAATAGATAGACGATAAGCACCGCAATGGGAATGTAGGTGTGAAGTTTGTTGCGAAGATAGAATATGGTCAGTACACATGGAATAAGATAAATAATGATCCATAACCAAGGATCGGGATCATTCCATTGCACAATGGCCGCTAAAATTTCAATAATACAAAAGAAAATTAAAGTCCATTTCATAAGGTTGATATTTACATGCTAATAATATAACTTAACATCGGGATGAGTCCCAATTGATATTTATCGAAAGTTTTATCGAGAAAAGGATCAAAATATCTATAGGCCAGATTTTCTTTATTCAAAACATTGGACAAATCCATGCTTATCATTGAATATCTTTTGTCGTGATTTATTTTGTAGTAAATCCTAAAATAAGATCGCAGTACATTGGGCTGCTGAATGGTAAATTCACTGCCATTGACATATTTCGTGGTTTGAGCTGCTCTGGATGCCTCCTCATCAATGAGAGAAGTCCAGTATCCACCAGCATAGATCAATTGTAAATTGATTCCTAGGGTTTTGTTTTTTTCATGGTCAGACCAATCAAATTCCTTTCCTATGACTGCATTGAAAATAAATTGGGTATTGTATCTGGTGTTTTTCCAATCGTCAAAGGAAGGGTTTTTAAATTTTGAATCAAATAGGGAAGTGGAAATCCTGTAAAACATTCCATTGTTTAAATAATAATTATAGCTCATTTCCAAACCGTAATTTTTCCCCTTTCCAGTCGTCGACAATTCTTGAGAGGGATATTGCTCCAGTTGATTGAGAGCAGAAAATCCATTGTTGTCCACAGCGACGTCTGATAGTGATTCGTAGTAAAGTGTTGCATTGAAATGACTTTTGTCTAAATTAAAATCATAGGCAATGCTGGATTTCCAAGACGACATCATATCCAAACTAGCATTGGCCGCAGAAGAAAGTAGAATTAAATAGGTTTGCTGTTTGTGATGAATGCCGGAATTCAATGAAATTTTTTGATTCTGATCTAGGTATCGAAGAATTTGTATGCGGGGTTCTATGTCCGTCGATTGCGATGAAGTATTGTGCTGTAGACCTAGACTCAGTCCTATGGTCCAATAATCTTTAATGTATTTTATCTGCGAATACGGACGTATTAATCCTCCACTGGCATCATTGCCTAGGTTGGATAGGGTTTCTGTGGAATAATCCAAGTTGCCCGACCACAAAGTCATGCTTCCTCCATATAGCCATTTCCAAGAAGGGGAAATAGATTGTTCGATCTTGGTATCAAAACCGTATTTGGCTAGACTAGAGTGATCTTCACTTTTTCGAGAAGGCAAATCGTTGTAAAAATCAGAGCGATCATCTGATCTGCCAGACACGACCATGGTCGAATGCCAGTTGCTTCCATTTTTTAATTGATGATTTACCGATAATCCTAAAATGCCTATTTTAGAATTATAGTCTATGGTTTGAAGATCTTTTTCTACTTCTCTGAGACTGTCGACTTGACCTTCAAATAAATTGCTATTGTCTCCACCAATGGCGAAAAATTGCCACTGTGTTCGTTGGTTTTGTTTGAAAGTTAAGTTCAATGACAAATCTTGGTAATTAATGGTTTCTCCTCCAAAATCAACTCCCAATTTACTCAACAAACCTACAGTTGAATATCTATAATTAGCGACATAACTCAATCGATCACTTAGTGGACCATTGAGGGCTAGATCGATGCCATTTAATCCGGCTTGACCGGTAAAATGCATTTTGTCCTCACTGCCAGATTGAAAATAATAGTCCAGGCTTCCCGCCGTGGACTGGCCTATTGATATGGGCTGAACACCAGTGTGAATCCTGCTCTCGTCCAATAACTGTGCACTTATCATGCTTACTCCACCTCCATTGGCGGTTGGACGGTCGGTCGCTGTACCGGCATTGGCCAGATGATTGGGATTGACGATTTCTACTCCTTGAATATAATAATTCATATTGTTCGGACTATTGCCTCGAATGGAAAGATTATTGGCTTGGTCGTTGTCATTTAATACCCCTGGATAGACTGTAGCCAATCGAGCCGGATCATAAAAGGTGGCTGGAAATCGACGGACTTGTTCCTGAGTCATTACATAAATACTGGAAAGAGTAGATATGGGTTGACCATGATTTCCCGCCTTGATGACCACTTCTTCTAAAGGTATAGTAGTGGGACTCATTTCAAATACCACTTCCTTGGTATCGATGTGCTCAATGGCATATTCTGGTATTTTGACCATTTTATATCCGATAGAAGAAAGGTGGACTTGGTAAATGCCAAAGGGAATATTTTTAATCACAAATTTGCCTATTGAGTCCGTGATGGCATTGTAACTGCCATTGCTATTTTCTAGTACAATGGTCGCATAGGGTAGACCATCTAGACTATTTTGGATTCTTACTTCACCAGTGAAATCGGTTTGATTATTTTGTCCAAACATTAAAATTGGGAAAAAAATGAATATCAAGAAGCGAATATCGATGGTCATAATATTATTTTTGGAGAATAGGTAAACCTAGGCAATATTCGCAATTAACCATGAATTTTCCAAGTAATATTCCCAGTCTAACCCAATTTATATTGTATCTAAGAGCTGAGCCATGATGACCAGTAAATCAGTGATATTACGGCTGTTGTTTTAGTAGTGATTTATAGTTTTTTTCAAATTTCTCAACCTTGGGTCTGGTCACATTTTGAATGTAAGGATTGCCGGGGTGAGCGGGGTAGTAGTCTTGGTGATAATCTTCCGCTTCATAAAATTTGGAGAATTCAGTAACCTCAGTAGCAATGACTTGATTCCATTTGCCGGATTCATTTAAATCTTCAATGTATTGATCGATGATGTCTTTCTCCGTTATATTTCGATAGAATGCTATGGAACGATATTGACTACCTACATCTGGTCCTTGACGATTGACTTGTGTTGGGTCGTGGGCTGCCATAAAAAACACTTCGAGCAAGGTCGGAAAATCAATGGTAGTGGAGTCGTAGTAAATTTGAATGGCTTCCGCATGCCCAGTAAGTCCAGTACCTATGGTTTCATAACTGGGGTTGTCGGTTTGACCACCTGCATAGCCAGATATTACTCGGTTTACCCCATTGAGTTTTTCAAAAATAGCTTCCGTACACCAAAAACATCCACCAGCCAAGGTGGCTATAGATTCGCCTTCCATAACTATGGTTTGAGTGGAATTAGTCATCATTTTCCCTGAAGAACTGCCATTGTCACATTGTAATATAAGACCGATAATGGGTGATAATAGATAGAAAAGTGTAAGTTTCATAATCGTTGCTGAATTGAATTGTTTAATAGCCAATATACTTATTAATACAATTATATAATTTTTATTGTTGCAGAATAGATTATTTCTTATTGAGGAATTTGCAATATTGTGATCTAATTTTGAATAATCGAAATTATTGAATCAAATATTTTTTATTAAATTATAATTCACGTTCAAATATTTTTTAAAATTTCCACATAATAGTTTGTTTAGAATTTTTTAACAATTGTATTACAGAATAACTATCACAAAAGTTAGGTCTTTGTAAATTAATTATTTATATTTGATTAATCAATCTAGTGAAATTTCTTGTTTTGCTAGTTTGACCATGTTGATCTTAAGTGAGTATAATTTCAAGGGGGGCCTTAAGTGTATCTTAAGGCTCTTTTTTATTGGTAGTCTTAGATAGGTAATTGATTAATCGATATTTTTCCTGATCGTATTCCCGTAAAAACATATTTTTATTTTTGGCTAAATCCTTATCCAACAATAGTCCAAATGGTTTGAGAAGTTCTATATGATCAAATAGAATTCTAATAATAGCAATTACTGGTAAGGCAATGACCAATCCAGCTAAACCCCATGTCAATCCACCAGCTACCATAGCTACAATGGCTGCAAAAGGATTGAGTTTCATCGTCCCCCCGACCACCTTTGGAGTAATGATATTGCCCTCTATCTGTTGAATGACTTGATAGATAATAACCACTCCTAATGGCTTCCACAGTGAATCTTCAGTGGCGAATGCATAGAAAAAAGGCAGGGTTCCACCCAAAGTTGTACCGATGTAGGGAAATATGGTGAGTACTGCCGCCAATGCTCCCCATAAAATGGGATATCCTATGCCCAAAAGCCAAAGGCCTAAACTATTTAAAATGGCTAAGATGACCATGACCAATAATCGACCCAAAAAATATTGTTGACTTATCTTGCTAATACTGTCGAGCAAACCGAGGATTTCACCTCTATTGGACTTTGGAAATTGACTGATAATAAAGTTTCGAAACGCATCCTTATACAAGAGAATGAAGAATATATACACCATACAGATTAAGGACTGCAAAAGAAAAGCAGAAGAACTGGACAAACCTTTTGAAAGAAATGAGGTCGGTAATTCTACGATGAGAGCGATTTGGGAATCTATCCAATCTCTTACCACATCGGTGCTCAGGTTGAATTTGTCGGCTACAAAATAATTGATCTTGTTGATGCCATTGGTAAGCTGGGTTTTGATCTCAGATAATTCAGAAAAAACTTGATATATCTGTAAAGAGAAAAAATAGGTGATTAATCCTAGCGATCCTAAAATAGTGAGAAAACACAATACTATGGATAGCCAATTAATTTTTAGCATCCGGTTGAAAAAATTATATAGGGGAAGAATCAGCAGGGATAGAAAAATAGAAAAAATAATGGGGGTTAAAAAAGTCTGCCCATAAATAAATATTAGCCATAGAATGACGACAGATACCAAGATACTGCTCAATTTGGTCCAATTAAATATGTGGTTAGTCATGGCTTTAAAATTTTCAAATAAAGTAACAATTTTAATGCAACTTTTAAATAAAAAAAACTCTATGTGTGCTTATTAAAATAGAATTTCAAATATATTTACTAGACATTGTTGTTTTATGCAATAATATCTGGCATAAAAAAGCTGTAATCCAGGTGTATATTTTGAATTGCATGTAATTTACTGTTTTTAATTCTTTCTTGTTTTGAATGTGTTTAAACTTTTCCCATGTATAAAAATATTTATTATATTTTTCTTAGCACTATTTTGATATTATCTCATTTTCAGTGCAATCAAAGTCCTCGTTCGGAAGATATTTCCTTTTCTAGTCTGGATGAGGAAGAAAAACGATGGCCAGAAAATGCCCTTAAAGGTATACAGCTCGCTGATGATGTAGAAGTAGCCTTGTTTGCCAATGAGCCTATGTTGATCAATCCAACCAATATAGATGTCGATCATCGTGGCAGAGTTTATGTCTGTGAGGCATATAATTATAGAAATCGATTGACTGGTAATCCCGTCAAGACTGAGGGCGATAGAATATTGATATTGACGGATACCGATGGCGATGGCCAAGCAGATGATCAGAAGGTTTTTTATCAAGATTCTAGCCTCCAAGCTCCTATTGGAATAATGGTATTGGGACATCGTGTCTTAGTATCTCAAAGTCCTTATGTATGGTTGTTGACCGATGAGGATGGAGATGACGTAGCCGACAAAAAAGAAATTATTTTTCAAGGGATTGAAGGAGTACAACACGATCACGGCGTCCATGCCTTTGTTTTTGGACCAGATGGTAAGTTTTACTTTAATTTTGGAAATGAAGGAAAGCAATTGTTGGACAAAGAGGGACAGCCAGTAAAAGATAAATATGGCCAAGTCATAGATTTTAAAAAATACCGCCACGGTATGGTCTTTCGATGTGACCAAAATTTTGAAAATTTAGAGATACTTGGACATAATTTTAGAAATCCATATGAAGTGGCCATCGATAGCTACGGCACCATGTGGCAATCCGACAATGATGACGATGGCAATAGAGGAGTGAGAATCAATTACGTCATGGATTATGGAAATTATGGTTTTAGAGATGAAATAACAGGTGGTAGCTGGAGAGAATATAGAACGAACATGGAGGATTCAATCCCCTATCGACACTGGCACCTCAACGATCCAGGTGTGGTACCCAATGTACTGCAAACAGGGGCGGGTTCTCCAACAGGTATACTGGTTTATGAAGGAGATATGCTATCGGACAAGTACCGCAATCAACTCATACATTGCGATGCCGGGCCCAATGTGTTGAGATCGTACTCTATTTCCAATCAAGGTAGTGGATATACCGCTGCCATAAACAATATTATGGTAGGTGAAGAGGACCAGTGGTTTCGTCCCTCTGATGTATGTGTAGCTCCCGATGGATCTCTATTGGTTTCTGATTGGTATGATCCTGGAGTAGGCGGACATCAAGTAGGTGATTTGACGCGGGGCCGATTGTATAGGGTCTCGACTAATACATCTTCTTATAAACCGGTGGAAGTCGATTGGACTCAGCCTGCTGGTGCCTTATTGGGCTTGCAAAGCCCCAACCAATCGATTAGATATCATTCGTGGAATTCCTTGCACACTATGGGGAATAAGGCCGAAGCCGTATTGGCTTCATTTTTTAAGGATACTTCCCAGCCTTCTCGTATGAGGGCGAGGACATTGTGGTTGTTGGCTCAGATGAATGGCAAGGGCGAATCTTATATCGATATGGCTTTGGCCGATACCGACGCCAATATTAGGATAACTGGAATTAGAGCAGTACGACAGTTTCTGCCAGACCTCATTGTTGAAAAGCTGATGGATTTGTCTTCTGAGGCAGATAGTCAAGTATTGAGAGAGATGGCGGTTTCATTGTATAATCAATCTGGTGATAAAGCCGATGCATTGTGGAATTCCTTGGTTGAAAAATACGATGGTTCTGATCGATGGTTTTTGGAGGCATTGGGGATAGGAGGTAAACACCAATGGTCATCGCGAATGAAATCTATTTATTCAAAACCGGAAACTGAAGTACTGTCCAAATACAAAGATTTGGTTTGGAGGTCGAGAACGGAAAACAGCCTGCCCTATCTAATTTCTTTGGCCAGTGACCGCGATCAGTCAGTTCGAGAAAGATTACGGTACTTAAGAGCTATAGATTTTGTGGAAAATGAATCGGCTAAGAACAAAGCTTTGTTGAAAATAGTAGGTCAAGCGAATCCCTCAGAAAAAGACGAATTGACGACAATTATTCTTCGTCAAATAGATCCAGGATTTTTTAAGCAGTCGACACAAGCCCAGGCAATGGTCAATGATATGCTTATAAAAATGAAGGGTAGTAAAGATTATTTTGATTTGATAGAACGTTTTGATATTAAGACGGAAAATTCAAATCTGGCATCGTTATTAAATCCTGAACAAGCCTTGGAACTGCGCCAAAGAGCAGTTCATTTGTTGATGAAAAACAATGGATTCAACATAGTAAAACAGCATTTAAATGCAAAAACCATTGAAGAAAAAATATCGACAATAGAGGCTGTGGAAAGAGAAGTTAATGGAGACGTGCGAGATGTATTAATATCCATGGTAGAGAACAAAAACACAGATCTGGCGGTGAGGGATAAAGCCGTATATACTTTGGGTGCATCATATGCAGGTCGAGAGTGGACATTGTCTGCTTTGGAGAATAATGAATTGGATTCTGCATTGGTGTTAATGGCCGTACAAGGTCTTAACAATTCTCGTGATCGAAGTATACAATTGCGAGCCGCAAAATTCCTAAAACAAAGTGATAATCAACATCCTCCTATTGAGGAGTTGGTGTTGAAAACCGGAAATAGAAGTGAGGGGAAATTGGTGTTTGAGCAGCATTGTGGTCTCTGTCATCAAGTAGGGGATATGGGCAATGATTTTGGTCCTAATTTATCCCAAATTGGAAGAAAATTGCCGAAATTAAGTCAATATACGGCTATTTTTTACCCCAGCGCAGGGATCAGTTTTGGGTATGAGGGGCAAACATTGACATTTAATGATGGCAATTCTACAACAGGGATTGTTGTCAGTAGAACTGAGAATCAAATAGTATTGAAATTTCCAGGCGGCAGTCAACAAACTTATAATATGAGTGATATCAAGGAAATCGAAGAAGAGACGGTTTCTATGATGCCTTCAGGTCTTCAAAATGCTATGACTACTGATAAGTTGGTGGATTTGGTTGAGTTTTTAGTGGCTCTGAAGTAGAAATTAACATCTTTGTTTGGCTATCTTTGTTGATAGGGTGTTGATATATATCCGTCCGAAAATAAAATGAGCTAAGCAATATGTCCTCTACCAAGAATACTTCAATGTGGATCAATGTACTACTGCCCTTGCCTGTCGAACAAGCATATGGTTATACTGTCCCCATTGAATTGCAGGATAAAATTGATTTTGGTAAGCGAGTAGAAATTCAATTTGGACAAAAAAAGTTATATACCGGTCTGGTTATTGAAATTTTCCACGATATTCCCTCGATTCCACTTAAGCCTATCAGAGATGTTTTAGACCAAGAGCCCATTTTTTTGGAAAAGCACTATCGTTTTTGGCAGTGGATATCTCAATATTATCATTGTTTTTTGGGAGAGGTGATGAATGCAGCTTTGCCAGCGCCGCTGAAGATTGATAGTGAAACCCTATTTGTGTATAATGATAATCACGTAGTGGCAGATGAGGAATTGTCCGATGAATCTTTTCTAATTGCAGAAGCATTTGAATTTTCGCCAGAGTTGAACTGGAAGGACATTCAGGCTATTTTACAGAAAAACAATATTAAAAAGCATGTAATCCAACTTGTGGAATCCAATATTATTCACGTCAAAGAAAAGGCTATTCACAAGAAGGCGTACAATAAGGAATTGGTCATGGTTTGGGGTGAAAATTACCGAGGTAATACCGCTCAAGCATTGGAAGATACCCAAAGGTCAATGAAGCAGAGTAAGGCAGTACTGGCTTTTCAAACATTGATAAAACAAGGTGAAAAATCTATAAAGAGAGCACAAATAATTGAAAGATCGGGTACAGATAGTGCTACTATTTTAGCTTTGAAAAAGAAGGGAATTTTGGAGGAAGTACCCTACGAAAAGGATTTTTCCCAGGCTTTGAAATTTTCATCAAAGTTGCCTCGTCTGGCGGACTTTCAAGAAAAGGCCATGGAAGAATTGAGGTTGGCTTTTCAAGATTTTGATGTCGCTCTGTTAGAAGGAGTAACTGGGAGTGGGAAAACAAGGATATATCTAGAGTGGGTGGCTGAGATGGCAAAGCAAAAAAAGCAAGTGTTGTTAATGCTACCTGAGATTGCATTGACCACCCAAATCATTATAAGGTTGCAGCAGTTGTTTGATTCTGAAGTTATTGTGTATCACAGTAAGATCTCTGAAAAGAGTAGGATGGAGGCATATTATCAAGTACAGCAAGGTGCGACATTGGTCATTGGAACTCGATCTTCCCTGTTTTTACCTTTTCCGAAACTGGGAATGATCATTGTAGATGAAGAGCACGATAGATCCTATAAACAAAGCAATCCTGCTCCTCGGTTTCACGGCAGAGATGCCGCTATATTATTGGGCAAACAACAGGGTGCAAAAGTCTTATTGGGTACGGCTACTCCTTCCATAGAAACCTGGCATAATGTTCAAAATAACCGATACGGTCATGTAGAAATAACTAAGAGATTTGGATATATGGCATTACCGGTGCTACAAGTATTGGATTTGAAAACCAATATGATGAATGATGCTCAGAAGGAAATCAAAATGACTCCGGTTTTAGAGCAGGCCATTCACGATACCTTGGACAGTGGTCGCCAAGTGATGATATTTCAAAATAGGCGAGGTTTTGCTCCCATGTTGCAATGTGTAAATTGCGGATATATAGAGCGATGTAATGATTGCGATGTAAGCATGACTTATCATAAATTTCACAATAAGCTACAGTGCCATTACTGTCGCAAGGAAAAAAGTATTCCGAAATTCTGTCCTACATGTAAGCATTGGGGGATGGAGATTCACGGTTTGGGTACAGAAAAGATTGAGGAAGAAATCAAGGCTTTTTTCCCTAATGTCAACATTGATCGATTGGATTACGATACAGCTTCGGGTAAAAAAAGATTAGAAAGCATTTTGCAACGGTTTATGGCCAAAGAGACGCAAATATTGGTGGGTACTCAGATGATAACCAAGGGCCTGGACTTCGACCATGTTGGCTTAGTTGTTATCCCTCATGCTGATCAGTTGTTGGGTTTTCCTGACTTTCGATCATCGGAATGGGCATTTCAAATTTTAAAGCAAGTCAGTGGAAGGGCAGGTCGAAAAGGTGATCAAGGCAAGGTCATCATTCAGACCTATCAACCCGAACACGATGTGTATCAGCATTTGTTAAAGGGTGTCAATGCGGGATTTTACCAAAGTGAATTAATTGAGCGAAAACTATTCCAATACCCTCCTTATACTCGATTGGTTAAAATCACTTTCAAGAACAAAGACAAGGGCAAAAACGATAAGATCAGTTATGAATGCTATCGTTATTTTTTGCCGTATTTTGACAATCGCGTACATGAACCCACTCCTCCAGTAGTGTCCTATGTTCGCAGTTATCACATAATGGATATTTACATAAAACTAAAAAAGACGGCAGAAGACGGTAGATTGTTTCGTCAAAGAATCAACCACTTTGTCAAGGAAGTCAAAGGCAGACCAGGTTATTCCAATTTTAGGATTACTGTGGATATAGATCCTATATAGGACTTCATCAATAGGTTTATACTGTCTTATACCAAATACGGTTATAATTGTCTGTTATATTTCGAATTATTCCCGACTACTGCAATTAAACATCCATTGCACTCCGAATGGGTCGATACAACTCCCAAAATAATCGCCCCAAAACATTTCTTGTAAATCCATAGTCACTCTGCCTTCAGAGGACAATGCCTTAAACAATCGTTGGGTTTCAACCCTAGTATCGGGCTGTAAATTGATATGTATATTATTTCCTTTATTGAGGTTAAATCCCATCGATTCGGGCGAATCAGTCCCCATGATTTTATGACAACCTAATATAGTCATTTCAACGTGCATGACCAATTGACCATCTTCTTCTGATAAGGGAGGCATGCCCTCTTGGGGAGGAATGCTATTCATGCGCACAATTCCCTGTCCATCAAACTCAGAATTAAATACGGATTTATAAAAATTGAAAGCCGCCTCGGTATTGCGCTCAAAATTTAAATATGTACTTACACTTGCCATTATTATAGTATTATAAGATTAATTAAAAAATTTCATCGCCTTTGTCTTCTTGTTTTAAAAGATTGTTTTCTCTTACTTATTTGGGGTACAATAATGATAAATCCTTTTTTTATCTAAAACTAGAATGGATTTTCCTCTGTAAAGAGGTAAACTGCTGGTAGAATGTAACTTTTAAATCATTTTTACCTTTTAAAAATAGGTAATATTCTCTTGAATCTTCATTTCAACTGTACTTGAATTTTCCTGTATTCTCACTTCAGTTATTCAACCTTTAATGTCATTCAATATGTTTAAAAAAATCGTCAGATTATGTTTTCATAGCCATAAGGTGTTTGACTGTGATTTTGAATAATTGTTAATATGGCAAATATAGTATGTGTAATTGAATGTTTTGCGTTAAAAAAATTATCTTAGATAAGTGAAAAATCTTTTATACCTATCTCTATCTCTAGTAGTTTAAAACAAGTAAACGGTGATGATGAAATTAATCCATTCGATTTTATATTTCTGTTCTTTTCTGTTATTGGCATTTCAACTTGCCGCTTGCCATTCTAATAATGTATCCCTTTCTTCCGTAGAAGATTTATGGGATAGTCATCCAGAAAAAGTACGCAGCCTCATCCAAAGTATTAATCTTTTGTCTATTCCTACAGCAGATAATTATTTGCATTCAGGGGATACCGTGATGGCTTGCCGAGAATTATTGTTGCATTTTAAAAATATGGATAGAGGTTGGATTGTTAATTCTATCGATCCTATGGATATGACTGAAGCCGTAGCCATAAGTGAAAAATTAAACCGAGACTCCGTCCTAATCCACGATATTCCCGCAAGTATCCCAAGGTTGGAAGGTGGTGGTTGGGATTGGACTTATCAAGGGCCGGATAATGATGCAGAATTTGCTTACTCACTCAATACCCAAAGTTACTTAATAGCATTGTACAAGGTTTGGTCTGTGGATCACAAAGATCATCATATTTCGGTATTCAATTCAATCGTTAAAGATTGGGCTCTTAACCACCCATTGCCTGAGGAAGGAGATTCTATTTATTTAGTCCTCAATCAAGAGGGCAATATCGATTATCGAGACATAGGAGAGGTTGAATGGAGAACCCTGGATACAGGTCGTAGATTGGGATCTTCTTGGGTGCAGTTATTTTATGCTTTTTTAGGTCATGAATCATTTGAACCATCGACTCAGTTATTGATGTTGTCCAGTATAGCTGAACAAGCTGAATTTATTAGAAAATATCATAAATCGGGACATAATTGGACGACCATGGAGATGAATGGTTTGGCTTTGGTAGGATTGGCTATGCCAGAGTTTAAGCAAGCAGCAGAGTGGTCGGATTATGCATTGGATGTGATGTCCAAAGAAATTCAGCGGCAAGTCTATCCCGATGGTGTGCAAACAGAAATATCTAGCAAGACACAATGGGTGGCATTGAGACGATTTGAGTCCTTGGCCAAAAATTTTCAAAGTGCAGGACGTAGTATTGATTCAAATTATATGGTTAGGATTGGTGAAATGTACGATTATTTGGCTTTTACCCTTCGCCCCGACGGTCATCAACCCCTGAACAATGATTCGGATCGAGACAACTTAAGAGATCGTCTCCAAGTGGCTTCTGATAAATTTAATCGATCCGATTGGCAGTATGTCATCAGCAATGGGAGCTCTGGAACACTGCCTCAACATCCTCTGAGTTATACTTATCCATGGGCAGGCATACAAATCCACCGCAGTGGGTGGGACTCCGATGCCAGTTGGGCATTTTTTGATTTGGGGCCTTATGGCACTGGTCATCAGCACCGGGATATGTTGCATCTTTCCATAGCTGACTTTGGACAGGATTTATTGGTCGATGGGGGGCGATTTACCCATAAAGATTATTTTAGTTTCGATCCAACCATAGAAAGGGGATATTTTCGTAGTTCGTGGTCACATAATGTGATATTGGTCGATCATCGAGGTCAGAATGCCGGTCCATTGAAGGCAGAAAAACCGCTCAAGGAAGGACTGGACTATATCCATGCTGAGGGTTTTGATACCGGTATAGGTCGATTTGTGAATGGTTATACCGATGTGGATGGAGAAGTCATTCACACTAGATCAGTGACTTATTTAAAGGATCATCATTGGTTGGTGGTAGATCAAATTGAAACCGATAAGCCGAGAGATATAACTGCTCTATGGCATTTGGCACCGGATCTAGAAGTCGTTATTGAGGATGAAAATGTAAAAACAAAGAACATGGAGAGAGCCAATATTGAAATTCATCCCTTGTCAGATTCTCCATGGACATTAAAATTGGTTCAAGGGCAGAGTGAACCACATCTCCAGGGTTGGTACAGCGCTGAATATGGAGTGAAATTAGCGAATCCAACAATCGAATACCATAAGCATATTCAAAAAACATCGATATTTGCCTGGCTTATTACTGCAAAGGAAGGATTGATAGAAGATCAAAATATTCAATTTCGTCAGACGAACAACTTCTTAATTTTGGAATATACAGACATCAATAATGATGTTAAAAGTATTATTTACCCCTTAAATCATAATTTAAGAGATATTGTAGTAAGGCGTCAAATCAATAGTTTTTAATTATAAACGCATTTAGTATAAAACATCGGAATTAATTTCTTTAATAGAAGATATACCCATAAGGGACATTTGTAATTCTAATTCGGCCAAATAATGTCTAAATAGGGTCTCGACCCCAGTTTCTCCCGCTATGGCTAAGGCATATACATAGGGGCGTCCAACCAATACTGCATCTGCGCCCAAAGCCAATGCTTTGATCACGTCAGCTCCACTGCGAATTCCACTGTCGAATAAGATAGACATATGTCCGCTATATTCTTGAGCAATCGATCGTAGACAGTGAATAGCTGCGACACCTCCATCTATTTGTCTTCCCCCGTGGTTGGATACGATAACACCATCTACTCCAGATTGCTCCGCCATATGCACATCTTCTAGGGTTTGAACACCTTTGACAACAATGGGTAGATTGGTCATTTTTCTTAATCTAATCAGATCCCCCCATTTCAATTCTGGGCGCATGTAGATATTGGTAAAGGTACGTACAGCGGTAAGTGCTCGACCTGTGATTAAATTTGATCTAAAGGAACCTGGATATTTATTGCACAGTCGTATTAGGTTGCACAATCCAGAAAAACTGATTGTATTCTTGCCCTCATCTTGCAAATTGTCGTTGTTCATGTTTTGATTCACTAAATATTGAAATACTGGATCTGAATAATAATGCGCCAATCCCAAACCTCTTAAGAAGGGAAGGTAGCCCAACTCAAGGTCTCTAGGCCGCCATCCCAGTCTAGTAGTGTCTAAGGTTACTACTATGGCATCACATTTACAGGATTCTGCTCGACTGAGGAAACTCTGTACCAGTTCATCTGATTTACTCCAATACAACTGAAACCAACGCGGGCTGTCATCCATAACTGCTGCACATTTTTCCATAGAAAATGAAGCTTGACTGGAAAAGATCATTGGAGTTTTCATGGTTTTACAAGCTTTGGCTACTCCGATATCTGCTGATGGATGTGCCATTTCCAGTACTCCAATGGGAGCGGCTAAAATAGGACTTGCATATTTATGTCCCAATATCGATACTTCGAGGTTGATATTACTAGAGGCCTTCATCATAGATGCTTTGAGGGGGTATTTTTCAAACCCTTTTTCGTTTGCCCTAATGGTTCGGCCTTGACCAGCACCTCCGTCGATATAGGCAAACTGTTCTGCTGTTAGTTTTGCTTGGGCTTGGCTTTTTAAATGTGTATAGTGAAGGGGAATGGGAGGTTTTTTACCCATCATGCCATTAGTAAAAATCTGTCTTTGGGTTTGAGTGCCATAATTCATAAATGATCGATATTTTGGGTTTGTTAATCAATGTATAGCGAAAAAAGCCAACGCTGGGATTTTCGCTAGTAAATACATGGTTTACAATCTATATTGGATTGCTATCAAATATATGTTTTTGTGGCAGAGTCTATCACATCCATTAAACCCCGTGAAAATCATTTCAATGATAGGTTTAAACACATAGTGTAGACTTGATCAATTATGGTATTAAGTGATCATAATACAAGACAATTTTGATAGTAAGTGAGCTGCGTCAATTTACAAAATTGTTCTGATTTTTTAAGTTATTTGGGGCAAATAAATGTAAAGTTATGTGAAAATATTAAACTTATTAAATATTGGTAAGTATAGATGTTTAAAAATAGATTAATAATTTAATTGTTTGAGGGTTTTAATGATTTAACAGGGGAGGTGTGCGTTTAGATTTTTTAATTTATAAATGTATATTTGACAATAATTAAATAGGATGCCAAATTAAATATCATTGCAATAATTCGAATATTGAGTTCGGAGGGCTAGGTAATCCCATATGGATTTGGTATAATCCCAAAAACAAAAACCTCCAATAGTCATGACTATTAGAGGTTTTTGTTTTAATATGTGTTCTGTGATCGATTATAGCATCGATTACAGAAGCGGATCAATCCTTACTTAATTGTACCTTTTGGTGTTTCACTTTCATAGGGCGGAAAAGGATATACATCTGGGGTTACCACAATTCCTGTCGATAGTTTCAATGGAACTTCATCGAGAATCCCGGGATAGGTTAATTCTACATAGAATGCCGTCCATCCTTTGTCTGGGGCTGGAACTTCGATGGTGTATTTTCCATTGGCGGCAAGTGGAATATCTTCAGCAGTATACGATCTTCCGATTTCACCTACTTGAAAATTTCTTGCATTGGGATTATTTGCCTGCCAAACTTGCATGGCAAGAGGGGGCGTGTCGGCATCGGTTTCGATAATTATTTTGCCGTTTTTCACCTTCCAGTCAAATTCTGGTCTGGCATGATCCATTAATATCATTTGATAAAAGGCTGCCAAAGTATAGACAATATCGGTTCCTTTCATTGAATGCTCTGAATTGGGTACATAGCGCAAGTGTTTTTCCCCTTTCAGTTCATTCCAGTAAAATTGCCATGAATCCGGTAGGAAAAACTGGTCTCCACTGGCGCTCAATATCATTTTGGGCATGGTCAATTGATCGATAAATGAAAAAGGCTCCGTCTTTTCTGTAAGCCTTTTGTATTCTTCAGAATTTTGCCAATCCATAACCCCTTCCACTTTGTAATCGTGAATGGCATCGGCCCATCTACCATATGCTCTCCAATGGTGTTCGAAAGAAGGTATCATATTCAACATGTCGATTACTATAGGGGCGATAGCTACTACTCTCTTGTCAACTGCTCCGGTAGTCCAAGTCGTCCAGCCACGCTTTGATGCACCAGCAACAACAAATTTTTCAACTTTTTTTAATTCAGCTCTTTTTTCTGTAAAATCTGAGATGACGTCCATGGCTCGTACGGCTGCCTTCGTCATTGGAAATCTGGCCAACCATTCGTTGTCGGCATCCACAGCCCCACCTTCTAAATATTTCCTCCAAGTATAGGCAATCAATTCGTCTTCCACACGTGGACCATAATCGTCACCTATAAATACAGAAGGTTGATTGGGCACATTGTGTAGTTGAGTGACCACACTTTGCGTACCCATGGCTATTTGTAACATTTGTTTGTCTGGAGAACTGGGTTGTTTGGTTTTATGGCTTCCACCATTGATAAACAACATTCCAGTATTAAAAGCAGCACCATCTGGTACAACCATGGTCATCCAATGCCACCATATCGGTCTCTCTACTTCGGCTTCAGTCAACCACTTTTGAGAGATCATTTTAAATACATATGTAGTATATCCTTCACCCTTGATCTCATCGACCAAATCATATTTAAAGGCATCATCCTTTGTGTATACATATTCCGACAAATCGTTGATGAAATCATTTGAACCCGCCGGCTGATTTGTAGTCTGAGTGGCGGTAGCACTTTGTTTGGGGGAACAGCCTTGCCAAAATACACTAAAGAGTAAAATGGTTAATCCCAATAAAGGACTAAATTTAGGTCGTATCATGTTGGTTAGTTTATAAAGTTTAGATAAATAATACTATAGTTTTTCAATTAATTCGGATAAAGCATCGTATAAAATCGGTGCGGTTTCTGGCCCTAATGAATTTTCTTCTCCATAAGAATCACTATCGTCTAAATACAGCCAAGGCTCCACTTCGTCCCATTCGCTCTTGGGGATGATGTAGCCGATTTCATCATTGGACAAGCCTAGATAAAAGGTGTAAGTCTGTTTGATTTTGGTTTTAAGCGCAGGAACTTCAACTGGAGAGATATCGAAATCTTGTCCTGGAGGACTTTCAATTCCTCCGTATAAAATCTCTGGATATAATTCTCCTGGAATGCTTATAAATGCGGCTGGCCCAATAGAAAAAGCTGCTACTTCGCTCCTAGTTTGGAACCATTTCGATGTACCTCTTTCCAAAAGTCCAATGGCTGAAGCAATCCTAAAATTGCGGTTGGCAATAGGTAAATAAAGAGAGCGGGCTTCGAGATGGATGGGGCTTACTCGACTTAATGTGTCTTCTGTACTCAAAGCGGCCATACCCAACATGGCGATTTGTTCGCCCAATGTTCTGGTTTTTTCAAAAGACGGTTCAGAAAGTACGGTATCTCTGATCGGATCGTTGAATGGGAGGCTGGGGTGGGGAGCCATTAGCCCACCGACGGCACCATTAAAAAAGATGGCAGTACCTCCTATACCGGCTTGAATCAACTGACCATTGTCATATATTCCGTTTTCTAGACTTTCTCTAATGTAATGAGGAAAATCAGAACTGATTAATAAATTTTTACTCCATAGGGTTTCTGGATGGTTGGCCCAATTGATGATGCTGCCCAATGTGGTATCGGTTACGGCATCCAATACTTGCATTACGTGGACGCCAGTGGCTTTTACAATGGGTTTCCTTGTATCCTTGATTAAAATAGAATCTCTTCCCGTAAGGTCTTGACCTAGGATGATTTTGGCAGGACGAATGGCCTTTATGGCCATAGCGATGGATTCTTTAACCTGTGCTTTGACATAGGCCATGTGGTCAGGGTCTACACCTGAATGAAAGATGTCTGGTCCCCACATTCCGATGAGGTCATTGCTTTCGTGGGTATGGGTGGAAGCGATCAGGACATAGTCTATGTCCCATTCGCTGGGTATGCTCTGACGAATATCTACTACGTCGGCATACATGTATCCCACTGCATCTAAGGATACCATGGCTACTCTGGATTCACCGTCATCGACCAACATCGTCCTTGCCCATACATCGTCATGAACACCATTGGCCGGCTTGTTGTTACTAAATCCGGCAATCCATACAGCATCAAATTCACCGTTGTTGTTGACATCATTGTAAACTTCCCCTTCGTCAAATCTTGCATTGCCGTTGGCATCTTCCCAAGTATCGATAATCGTAGGTGTAATCTTTGTCTTGCCGAATCCAATTTGTAAATCCACTTCCTTCACATCCTGTTTCAGCGTTATATTTACCTCATAGCCGGGATGCCTGTCTCTCATATTATGTTTGGCCCAAAACAATAGGGCAATCACAGCTATCAACAAGACGATGCTCAATCGCAGTATCCATTTTTTCATAGTCTCAATTAGGTGTTTATACTTTGGCCTAAGATATTCAACAATTGACTTAAAGTCAAACAATTTTTAGATAAAATTTAAAATTAACCATGAATAAACATAGAGGTTGGGATTTTTGAGGCAAATCTAGTATCTAACTGGCCTTAGTCCAATAAGATATGGTAAATTATTAGATGAGGTCTTGATTTTAATAGATTTCTGATTTTCTCATTTTGCTATTTAAGTTTTAGCAATTAGGCAAGGAAATTGAATTCGACTATTTTAATCGTAACTATGCGCGTCTGAGACAAGAAGTAATTTTCGATGCTATATGTGTAAAAACAATATCTTATACGAATTACATTTTATAATGACGGAAAAGATTTCGAGAATATTTGAAGTTTGACGAGGCTAAAAACACAGGCATAGCCGTAGCTACGGCGAGTATTTTAAACGAAGTAAAACTTCTAATAAATCGAAAGATTACCGTTAATTATAAATGTAATTCGTATTAGTCCAACTTTTGTAAATTCACTCCGAATACATGAGGGTCTATTTCAAAATAAATATTGTGGAGAATCCCTTGCCCGTTTACTTGAGTTATATATCCAACATAAGTTGCCATTACCTCTATTATTTCAGATGAGAAAATAGACTGTGTTTTTATAATCCAATTTTGCCTATTAGCATTCATCTAATCGCGAAATAACTCGAGTGCATTAAAGACAATGTCCTTGCGTATTTGTGCAAAATCATCCATATTGAATGTAGGTTTTGGTTCCACATTGGCAGCAAAAAATAAGACTTCCGCATTAGAGATTTGATAGCCTACAAACCAGCCATTGTCCACAGAATCATTGCTAGACCAACCTGTTTTGCCGAATAAGGTTCCATTATGGTGGCCTTCTATGACCATCATACTGTCGACCATGTCGAGGCTGCGCTTGGAGATCGGGAGATTGTTTTCGTATAATTTTTTCAAAAACGATATCTGTTCCATTGGACTAATTCGCGATTTACCTGTCAACCAAAAAAGGTTGATATTACTGGAGTCGATATCCATATGACCATATTGAAGTTGGTCGACATAGGTCTGCATTCGAGTTACACCTACCTTCCTTGCAATATCTTGGTAGCAGGGCACACAGGAAAGTCGAAAAGCATCGCGTAAAATTAAATCTTGTTCCCATGATTTTAAGAATTTTGGTTGCCCATCCCATTTAAACAATGTAGAATCACTCGCTGCTACACCGGTTTCTAGGGCAATTAAACTGTTGGGAATTTTGAATGTGGATGCCGGTAATTGACCCTTATTCGCCCAGTCGTAATCATTGGAGAAATATTGGTTGTTTTGTAAATCATAGACAAGGATGCAGCCCTTTACACCAGCAGAATCTATAATGTTTTGAAAAGCGGGGAGGTTGTGGTAGTTTCCCTCATGAGAAGAGTTTGGTGACTGTGAAGTTGAAGATTGACAGGATAAGTGCCAACATCCAAGAATTAGAAATAATGTAATATTCAAAGTTTTCATAAGGGGGATTTTTTACTTTACTCAATAAAGTTAATCTAATTTTATAGGACTGAGCATAGATGTACTTTGGGCAACTTCATTTGGTCATCTTGAAATCTTTTCCGTCATGACTAAATGTAATTCGTATTAAAAGATTAGAATATGTGCCAGGAATTCTCCCGATGCTATTATGTCGTCCACTTCGACTCAGCTCAGTGCGCTGCTTTCAGGACTTTTCATTGAACATAAACATGTCTTTAACAAGTATTTATCCCATTTAAATGATTAAACAGATCATCATTTCGATGCTCATGGATTTGTCACACTTTTTGCCCAGATTATCCAAATATATAATTGTAGAAAATTAAAAATTATGATCTTTTCGTGTTGCGCGATAATTGCTGCAAAAAGTCCGCCAAATGAATGTTGGTTAACTTTATGGAATCTCGTCATGCCACAGTGGGCATGACTAGTATTTATGAAAACTGACGGTATGATTTTGATATTAAAAGATAAGAATATGTGTCAGGAATTCTCCCGATGCTATCATGTCGTCCATTTCGACTCAGCTCAGTGCGCCGCTTTTAGGACTTTTCTTTAAACAAGAAGGTAGGTTCAATACTTATACAAATTACATTCTTAATTGACGGCAATCTTTTAACTTATAATAGTGATGCCTACTTTTTTATTACAATTTTTCGACGTATATCCATCCTTTTCTGCCAGAAACAAACTCTACTTCAATTCGCTGATAATCCTCTACTTCGTATTCATCAGCCTGGGCCAATTCTTCATCAGAAATCTCAAATAGCATGCCTTTCACTTGGTCTTCGGCTTGGCCAGTTGCTTTGGCAATGGGATGATATTCTTGATCACTTCGCTTTAATACCTTGTCATCGGTAATCTTTAAGGACTCCAATCGATACCCGGGCAATATTTCTGGACTGCCTTGTAATAGTCTACCGAAGGTTTCAATTTGCACCTTGTCAATTTGTAAAGTGCCATATGAAAATAAATATTGACTCATCTTTGTTGTCTTTATTTTGATTAATGATTTGGACTTTGAGATTTAGGTCTTTTCAAAACTAAGTACTTGTTGTAGTTTAGTTCTGCGCGAAGTTTTAAATCCTCTTCGCCAAAAAGTTGATTCCAATGATACTGAAACTCCCCTGATTTTGGATATTTTTGGTTGATGGCGGATGCGATGGGCTTTTCTGCAAATAAAACGTGAATAATCTCACTGGGACTACAAATAAAGGAGGTGGGGGAAACATAGGTTTCTCTTAAATGTAAAAACGAAGCCTGCAGGTCAGAAAAATCAGTGTCGTGTTCGTAATTAGATTCAGGAAGTATAAGATTTAGCTTCGAAAGTATTGGACTTAAATCCAATTGAAAATCATAGACCAAAATGATAGCTTCTTCTTTGGAAATTCGCATAACCTCATTTAGTAAGGCTTGAGATTTGGCATAAAAAAGGGAGCCGGCAAAGGTAATTAAATCATAATGGCTACTGGGCAGAGGATATTGAGTAAGAGAACCACAGATATATTGGATGTTTTTATGTGTTTTTGCCTTTTCCAACATGGCTGCACTGATTTCCAATCCGGTAATATTGCGCCCATATTCGAGCAATGCCACACTTGAATGACCAACACCGCAACCTACGTCGAGGACTTGGTCGAAGATCTTACTTTTCCTAAATACACTTTTTAAAATATTTTGATGCAATGAAGGCCGATAGGCTTGGTAATGCTTAGCTGTAGAGGTATTGTATAAGTCATTCATGATATGAATATCTAGGATTTAGGACAAAAATCTTTTTTGAACCATGGCGTTCAGTTTCAATCCATCCGGATCTCCTATCGTTTTAAGTTTGGTGAATTCTTCTGCCCATTCAGAGGTTCGGATTCTCAGTGGAGGACGATGGCTTTGCACCACTTTGACAATGACTTGGGCCACTTCCTCAGCGGTCTGAAATGTGGATGTATTGGGATCGGACGAGCGTTTCTTAATGCCGGCCATGTATTTGTCCATAATGGCTTGATAGGCCGGTAAAGTCATCTGACCATCGGTCATGGTTTTGGCCATGGTTGATTCTAAGAAGGAAGAGTAAATTCCACCCGGTTCTATAAGAGTAAAATGAATACCAAATGCGGAAGAAATATAGGACGCTTGTGCTTCGGTATATCCTTCGAGGGCAAATTTGGCTGCGCAATACAACTCATTAAAGGGTTGGCCTACTAGACCTCCGACCGATGAAATATTGATAATATGACCAGACATTTGAGTCCTCATAATGGGTAATACGGCCTTACTGCATCGAACCACACCTAGAAAATTGACATCGATCAACCATTGAACCTCGGCTTCTGTAGCCTGTTCTGTGGTTTTGGCCATTCCAGCGCCGGCATTGTTGATCCATAAATCGATACGACCTTCGGTTTTCATTATTTCTTCTACACAAGATTCAATGGAATCGGTATGCAGTACATCAAGGACTAGGACATGAATATTTAGATTTTTTTCTTTGGCCAAGCTTAGGAGGGCTTCACTTTTATTGGTATCCCTCATGGTAGCGTATACTTTATATCCGATTTCGGCCAATGCTATTGAAGTATATAGGCCCAAGCCCGTAGATGTTCCTGTAATGACAGCTATTTTACTCATCTCTTTGATTTATAGATTCTCAATCGTATAGAAATAGAGACTAAAGGTAAATTTTTTATTTTTTATATGAAATTGAAGAATTAAATAGTCCACGAACTCAAAATGGCTTCGATATTGTGGGGGAAATAGATACCTTTCATTGTAATTTTCAACAAGTTTATTGTTGGGAGAACTACAGTATGGTTATCTCTACAATGTGATTTTTTGGTAATTTTCGGATCTGGCAATGGCACCTGACGATTAGTGCTAGTTAATTCCAGTTTTCTAAAAAGTATTTTCCATTAAAATGAAATAGTTTTTACATAAAAATACAAGCCTGTGCAATCCTTTAAGGGGTATAAAAATGTTACTCTTTGTTGAACTGTCCTATGAGGTGGGCAGAAGGGTTAATATTGTTGATTTTCGATGGTTCTAAAGGTGAGATTGATTCTCGCCGTAAGTACTTTTTTACTCGGTGGCAATCGATGCAGCCAGTGTCGTTGCGTACTTCCCTGCATAATAAGTAATCCACCGCGTTGGAGGATAAGGGAAATGACTTCTTTAGTAGTTTTATGTTTAAAAGAAAACTTCCTTTCCGCCCCAAAACTAAGAGAAGCTATGGCTCCATCTTTTTTCAATGCTTCCTCTCCATCGCTGTGCCAGCCCATGGTTTCTTGACCGTTGTGGTATAAGTTGAGCAAACAGGAATTATAACTTTGTCCACTAATCATTTCTACTTTTTTCTTCAATTCCAAAAGTGTATCCGACCACGGTAGGGCAATTTTGGAGGTGTTAGAATATCGATATAAATATTTTTGATCACCGTACCAAGCGATTTTGCGTTTGGTCACAATGTGTTTGCCAAACATGTAAGCCTCGTCATTTTTCCATTCCACTTCCTCGAGTAAAGTATGGTAATAACCTTGGGCGGTATTCGTGTCGAATATCGGGCCATAATAATACACTTCTCCATCTCGAGGTAGGAGGTTGCTGTTGTTGTTGTGGAAGAGAAGTCCTGTCGTCATAGAGCGAAAGCCATTGGTTGTAAAAAACAACGATTTTATAATGGTTTGGTTTATACTAAATGAATTTACAAATGAATTTACAAATGAATATTCTGGATCGTATTATTCTATGAGATGACCTCCCTTCCAAATTTCAAAAATGGAATGTTAAGTTGAAAAACTCTAACTCTTAAGATACATTTTTATTAAATGATAACTACTAATTCGCTTATCGCTGATAATATGCAATACCAAATGGATTGTTTTGTACGGTGAGGGTTTTGGATAATGTTGGCGTTCCATCCGATATATTATAGACAGTTACTTGATTGGCAGAACCTCCTGAATGGGTTATAAAGGCTTTCGAACCCGCTTTATTTAGAGTAATGTTGTGAGGAACAGATATATCACTGCCCAAGGCAGATCCCTTGATCGTGTTGTCTGCAGTTTGAAATGAGAAGATTTGGCTACCTGGTAGGTTAGTAATAAATAAATATTTATTATCTGGTGAAGGATATATGCCGTGTGAACCCGCCATTGAAACACTGTCAATTGTGGACAAATCGTTTTCATCCAACACAAATAATGTGCCCGATTGATTGGGTACATATAGGCGATTGTTACTCGGGAGGTGATACAGATGGGGGTCATCTCCTACAGCCTTTGAAGCTAGTTTCTCGAAAGAACTCGTCGAAAAAGCATAGACGCTATCACGAACGTTCTCATCTCCAATTAGTACTGTAACATAGGCTTTTGTACCAGAATTGGTTAGAAATACATCGTGTGGTTTGACCCCAATATTTATGGTGTTTGTCACAGTATGATTGGTTAAATTAATGACAGATATGGTGTTATCAATATCGTTATTCACCCACAATTGTTTACCTTGACCATCGGCCCACATGTGAAAAACTCCTTCTCCCACTGGTATGGATGTTTCTAATTCTCGACTATCTGGATTGATTACATGTACTTGTTTCTGCGCCCTGTCCCCTACATATATTCTATCTTTTGCCGATACAAATACAACATACATTGGTTCAGAACCACTGATGGTTAAAGTTTCTATTACTTCATCTGTTTCTGCATTGATAAAACTGATTGAACCGCTTGATCGATTGGCCACAACTACTACTTCTTCAATATTCGCTTGTGTTTTGTCGTCATCTTTGTCACAGGACAATAGGGAAAAGGATAAAGCCAATAAACTAAATAAAAATAATTTGTTCATAACATAGGTTTTTTCAGTATAACCTTCACAAATTACTGTGGGGTATACCGTTAATTAATAATATACTGTTTGCCGTAATTGAATTGCAAAATGTTGCTTTGGGGGAAGAGAATTGAGAAAGGTGACAATCTATATCACTGAAAAAACTTAAGATTGACGCGAAAAACGATGATAATACATCTCATCGTTTTTCGATAATATGATATTTAAGCCTTAATAGCGTAGAGTGATATAAACACTTGTTCTATAAAATGCACAATTATCGTAAAGTATTGCATTAAAAATAGAATTTTATTTTCCTACAATAATGCACATTAGTACGTTTAAAGATTGGCAATTATTGTCATAAAGATGACATTTTAAAATTTATTTTATAAAATAGGAGGATTTTTGATCAAAATATTTACAAATAATAGTTTTTTTTTAAGGGCTGTAGGGTGTTTATGTTCAATACTTATGATTTATACCAAATCAATAAACAATTGTCGGTTGTATTTAGATTTATTGTAGAGGCATGGCCGAACGATGTACAAAGAATCCAATCGACATTATAATAATGTAATTTGTATTGGGAGGAAAGAAAAGCTTTATCAATTGGCGATGATTGACCTTTGCCTGTAATTCATTCGGGAATAACCGTAGTTTTTATACTTACCTTATATTATTATGGAATAAAATTGATGACCTCATGGGAATGATGCCAAAAATTTGATTTCATTTTCCCCATTTCCTCAGAGGTACTTACTTCCAAACAAATGTCGTCAATAAAATATCCTTCGTTCTTTTTGGTGACAAAGAAATTGAGACCGTAAAAGGCGAGCAAAGAAGTCGTATCGCCAATTAATGAAGCACAGGCCGATAATTGAGCATGAATATCATCTCCCATAGATACAAGGATGACATCATTATCTAAGTCTATGAGGAATTCAACAGGGATCCAGGAATTTTTAGGCAAAAGATTAGGAGCCATTAATGTAAACCCATTTTGACGGAATGTGGTTAACCCTTTATGATCAAAGGCAATTTCAAAACCTTGATCACTGGTCTTTCTTCCCGTATTGGTCCTTTTTTCTGATCTAAAACGACCCGCTTTTCCCTCGGGAATATAGAGGTTGAAATCCAATTTCAACTTTCCTGAAACCATAGGGTGTTGGAATAATTTTTTCACTACATCTTGATAACCGAAGTCGTTGAAGTCAAATTTTACTGATTTATTTTCTTCGTTATTTTCTTCAGATACAATTCCTCCATCAACACCGATATCATCCCATAGATGCCATGTGGTGGATTGTCTGTTTATTCCACCATCTGAAGCAATGCGTGTAGATAAATGGTTGTAGTTTTCGCAAGCTACATAGGGTCTATCTTTTTTACTTTTACTAAATTTTAAATGGTAGGAACTGGTTTTGCGATAGGGTTTTACAATGAGAAAATAATCACCAGCATTGGCATATACTTCTAAGAATTCTCTATCATCGCTATTGCTGGTACTATAACTGAGTAAATTCCCGAGGGCTTTTTGACCTTTGTCATTTACCTTCATTTTTGTGATAAACAAATCATGGTCAGTCTTAAGTTGAGAGAGATTGATTTGAATATAACTACTTTGGGTTAGTGAAAAATGATATACTTCTCTGTCACCTTCTAAAGTGTAAGGCTCTGTTTGAGTTACATCTTTCCACATCGTTTGATGTTTTATAGTGATCTGGTTCAAATTGGGAATTTCTTCTCCAGTATTTACTATCTTTTTGATCGTATCTAAGTCTACATAATGGTCGATTATAATATCTTTTCCGTAGTGATAATAATTAAATTTTAAATCTTTTTTGACAGTTTTGTAAAATGTATAATCTTTTTCATTCAAAGGGGTGTTGCTTTTAAAAATTTCCTCTGTATCACAGGATGTCAACAAAAATAGGAGATAGATTAATGAGGTGAAACTGCCGGTTTTCATAATTCTATAGTTTAGATTATTAAATCAACAGTAAGTGTGTTTATTCATTAAAAGTAACCCTATTGAAATGGATTAATTATAATTGTTTAATTATGTTGTTGAATGTATATAATTTGTGTTAGATGTGGTTTCTCGGACTCAGTTCGTTGTTTGCCCTGATTCTTTAATTTCTGAATTTTGTTTAAATAATTTTGCAACTTGAAATCTATTTCTATCCGCAGCCTCATGTGGTTGAGAGGAAAATAAAAAGAGGCTTTTCTGTTAATTATAGTACAGATTATATTATATAATCACTGTCTTATTAAACAGCGAAAGCCTCCATCTATTGTCAGTAATTACACTATACCCTGAGCCAACATTGCATCGGCTATTTTGACAAATCCAGCGATATTGGCACCCTTTACATAGTTGATATAGTCATTTTCTTCACGACCATATTGTACACAGGATTGATGGATTTGTTCTATAATTACTTTTAATTTTCTATCGATTTTTTCACGACTCCAGGAGTACCGCAGTGAATTTTGTGACATTTCTAATCCAGACACCGCTACTCCCCCAGCATTGGCTGCCTTTCCGGGGGCATATAAAATTTTGGAACTTTCAAAGTGATGAATGGCCGCTCGCGTCGAAGGCATGTTTGCGCCTTCAGCTACACAAAAACATCCATTGCTAATTAAGGTTAGGGCATCTTGATGGTCCAATTCATTTTGAGTGGCATTGGGAAAGGCTATGTCACAGGGAATTGACCAAGGTTTTTCATTGGGAAAGTATTCGCAGCCAAATTCTTCGGCGTATTCCTTGATTCTACCCCGCTTCACATTTTTAAGGTGCATAATATAGGCCAACTTATGACTATCTATTCCATTGGCGTCATAGACAAATCCTTTAGAGTCGGACATGGTCAATACTTTCGCTCCTTCTGCGATGCATTTTTCCGCGGTAAACTGAGCAACATTGCCCGAACCTGATATGATTACCCTCTTGCCCTTTAGGTTGTCATTGCGCATTTTTAGCATTTCCTGAACAAAATAGACTACGCCATATCCAGTGGCTTCAGGTCTGATTAGGCTGCCTCCCCATTCATGGCCTTTGCCAGTCAATACTCCAGTAAACTCTCCTTTTATCCTTTTGTATTGCCCGAATAAATAACCTATTTCTCTCGCTCCAACTCCTATATCTCCCGCAGGAATATCCATATTGGGACCTACGTGTTTAAATAGTTCCGTCATATAACTCTGACAGAATCTCATCACTTCTAAATCAGATTTGCCTTTGGGGTCAAAATCAGCTCCACCCTTTCCCCCTCCCATGGGTAGGCCGGTTAGGCTGTTTTTAAAAATTTGTTCAAAGGCCAAAAATTTTAATACGCTTAAGTTGACACTGGGATGAAAACGCAAACCGCCCTTGTATGGTCCAATTGCACTATTCATCTGTACCCTATATCCTCTATTGACTTCAATTTCTCCATGGTCGTTGACCCAAGGTACTCTAAACATGATGACGCGTTCGGGTTCAATCATGCGTTCCAATACTTTGTATTTTTTGTATTGGGGATGATCCTCCATATATAGGAGAATGGATTCTGCAATCTCAGAAACCGATTGTAAAAATTCTTCTTCATGGGGGTTTCTTACCTCCACTTCTTTCATAAAGCTGTCCACTAGCAATTCCATATATTTTGTATATTCTATTTAGTATCGATGAGATGGATACCTATTCTATCCAATAAGAATGCTCTAAAATAAATTATTTTCTTATTTTATGAATACTTGCGGGCTTTTTTTGATAAAATATTTGGTGCAATCTATAAAGTTTAGTTAAAAGAATGGAAATAATTGTAAATATCAATATTTGTATCTGATGACTTAAGGGGCTGTTTTCTTATTTTTTGTGATGCTTTTTCAAAGCATTGTAGTTTTTAAATTGTAATACGTTAAGATAGGAGCTAAATCGAATATTTGCATAAAAATACATTCTGAAGTTGCTAAGATTATCATTTCTATAGTTGAGAAAAAGTATTTGATAGAAAGCTTTGTTTGTACTAACATAAAGAGTGTGAATAATACCAATAAAGCCTTCTATTCACTATAGTATCATAATAGTCAGCGGAAGATGAATAATCAATTATATTAAAAGGGAATACTTGTCAAAGTTTCGATTGTCCAGTAATTTCTCGATATATTTCTTTGGCTTGAGGAGCTCTGAAATGCGGGGAGTAGACAATGTCAATTAATTGTAAGCCAGCCAATTCCCATTCTTTTCTTTTTATGGCGACCAAGGAGTAGTACCATTTGTATTCCATGTTTATGGAATCCAGGGTTATTAACTCGGTAAAAAGACTCATGGCCTTTTCCCAATTTTTAAGTTCTATTTCGCAGATTCCCTGATAAAAAAGAGCTTGAAGATGGGCATTTTCTCCGTAAATGGAGGCAAATAATTTGCCAGCAACATTGTAATTTCCCTCTCGGTAATATTGATTGGCTCTAGATTTGTCGGTGGATTCAAACATTGAATTTACATCGTTTCTATCAATGATAGGGGTATTGTAATATTTGTTAAATAGTCTGGTCGAAAGCCTGAAATTCAAAGAGATGTTAAAAAATGTATTCCAATTGGATTCTTTGGTTTTTGACCTATTATCGGAGGGCCAGACTTCATTTGGATAATTGATATGGTTGTCTATATTTTCCAAGGTCGATTTAAATGACATTAGGTATTGATACCTTATCGCGTCTGTTAGTAATTTTTCGAAATCTTGTACATAAATTAATTGCAGTATAGGTCTAATATTCTGCGAGTTAGATATGCCTAAAATATTTAGGGAATAGGCAAAAAGCTGACCATTTACGGTGAAAAAAATAGTCGCTAAGGCCTTGAATAGTTTAATGTTGTTTTTTACATTCATCTGTAATTATATTTTATCGAATTCTTGATAAATTATCTTTTTGAGGCGATTTAGACATTTGTATTTTTGATTTTTAGCGGTTTCGGTGTTTTTGTAATTAAAATCTTTAGCAATTTTTTGAATAGAGTCTTTATTGAAGTAAAATCTCTCTAAAATCTTCGCACAGGGATTGCCCAATTGTTCGAGGCCCTGAAGAACTATATTGATCTGTTTTTCTTTAAGATCTTTTTCTTCATTGCTAGCATTGGCCGGTATGTTGTATATGTAGACATCCAACGGTGAAATGGCTAAGGATCTATTTTTTCTATAATATTCATATAGTTTATTTTTTCCAATTTGAAATAGATAGCTTTTAAAAGAGGAATTAATTCTTTTTAATTTCCCTTGTACGATGTTTTCGTACAATATCAACATGGATAGCTGGTAGACTTCTTTGATATCTTCTTCCGGTAGAGAATGATTTTGCATGCCCCATTGGATGAATTCGTTTCGGTATTTGGTATATATATCAGTTAAAGCATCTTCGTTTCCATCTTTGATTTTTGAGATCAGGTGGTTTTCTTTCATATTGACTACGGTCTGTTTTATTCCATATGCATTTAGGATAAAAGGAAAGGGAATTCAAAGAACTTGACTCCCTTTCCATAGGGCAGAATTATTGATGAACGTTAATATTCTTTTTACATTTAACCATAGATCTCATTGTGCTATCACGGTTGATCCCTAGAAAGTGGATATGGTTTTTGTAGTCTATTTCTGTTTGAACTGAGGTTGAATCTTTTGAATCGTCATATTGAAATCCTATTTCCTTAAATGATGGTCCGACTTCCATTTGGCCTTCGATATCCATTTTGTATTGATCGGGCATCGATGAAGTATTTTCAATAATAATTATTTCAGAATTTAAATCAGAAAGGTCATTAAGGCTATTTTTTGTACAAGACGACATAAAACAAATAATCAAAATGAGGGGAAAATTAATTAAGTATTTCATTAGTTATGGATAAGGTTAAATAAAAAATATTCACTCATTAGTGTCCTATGGATTAAAAAGTAACCCTGTCCTAGAAGAAATTTTACTGGTGTTCTCCTCAATACACTTCCATTTGATGGGATTGATTGATGGGAAAATGTGAATGATGGAATACTCCGATTATTTTGAGCTAGGATATACATTGAGATGAATGTCTGGAAAAGAGTTTTCCTTGATCAGGGTATTCCGATAATTATTTTAATTAATAAAATTATTTAACTAGTCACCCTATTTATTGTTGGCTAAATCATTAGTATTCCAAACAATATTTAGATTGTTGTTTAGGTCTGATTTCCTTGATAATTTTGGTTTTAAATATTAATTGACAAATAAAGTATTATTAATTACTTTGGGCTTTCGTTTAGAATATACTTTAGAAAAAATTAGAATGCTTATGGGATTTTCTACACTGGATATAGTTTTATTTGGACTCTATATTGTGCTGACCATGTTTATGGGGCTATGGATAGGATCTAGAAAAAAGAATGGACCGGAATCTGCTGCAGATTATTTTTTGGCCGACAAGTCTATTCCTTGGTGGGCCGTGGGTGGATCTTTGATTGCCTCCAATATTTCTGCGGAGCAGTTTATCGGTATGTCGGGATCTGGATTCGCTGTGGGTATGGCCATAGCATCATACGAGTTAATGGCTGCTTTTTCCCTATTGATCATTGCTAAATTTTTTCTCCCTATTTATATTGAAAAAGGCATATATACTATGCCTCAGTTTTTGGAGCAACGTTTTGGTAATGGAGTGAGAACTGGATTGGCACTTTTCTGGATTGGCTTATTTGTCTTGGTCAATATTACCAGTGTATTGTATTTGGGAGCTTTAGCAATTAAAACCATTCTGGGCATCCCGTTAATCTATGGTATTTTGGGACTATCTATTTACTCTGCGGCCTTCTCTATCTTAGGAGGGTTGAAAACCGTAGTATGGTCAGAAGTTGTTCAGGTTATAGTATTGATATTTGGTGGATTTATGGCCAGCTATTTAGTTCTAAATCAAGTGGGCGATGGCGGTGGATTTTTCGCAGGGCTAAATGCATTGGTGGAAAAAGCTCCAGAAAAATTTGATATGATATTAGATAAAGCCAATCCAGAATACATCAACCTACCTGGGGTAAGTGTTCTGATCGGAGGAATGTGGATTGCTAACCTCTATTACTGGGGGACAAATCAATATATTATCCAGCGCGCTTTAGCGGCCAAGAACATTGAGGAAGCTCAGCGAGGAATGGCATTTGCCGGGGTATTGAAAATATTTTTGCCCATTATCGTCGTTGTTCCTGGTATTGCAGCCTATGTTTTGGGTGCCGATATTCTCAAGCCTGATGAAGCTTTTCCTTGGGTGTTGTCCAACTATGTGACGGCTGGATTTAAAGGTATTGTTTTTGCCGCCTTGATCGCTGCAGTGGGATCTTCAGTTAGTGCAATGGTCAACAGTACATCGACTATTTTTACCCTCGATATCTATAAAAATTATTTTACCAAAGACAAGAGCGATAAAAACCTAGTAAAAGTAGGGAAAATATCTTCGGTCTTGGCTCTAGTTGTAGGAACCGCATTGGCGCCTACCTTGAGCAGTTTGGATCAGGCCTTTCAGTATATTCAAGAATATACAGGGTTTATCAGTCCAGGAGTAGTGGTGGTCTTCCTCTTTGGTATGTTTTGGAAGAAAACCTCAAATCGAGCTGCTTTTATGGTAGTCTTGTTGTCTATTCCTTTTTCAGCAGCGATTAAATTTATGGCTCCCGATTTTCCTTTTATGGATAGAATGGGCGTTTGTTTTCTATTGTTGTCCATTATCTTAATGGTGATTTCGTATATGGATAATGGCAAAGGAGACGATCCCAAGGCGCTTGAATTGTCAAAAGATATATATAAATCAGGCTGGGTGTTTAATCTAGCATCATTTTTAATCTTAATGATTTTGGCCTTTGTCTATTATAAATTTTGGTAAATGGGGGGATTGAAAGAAAACCATATTGAGCTATTTCATAGTTCAGACCTAGAAGTGTGGGCGCCGGGAAGGATAAATTTAATTGGAGAACATACGGATTACAATTCTGGCTTTGTTTTACCCGCTGCCATTGATCGAGGAATTCAAATGTTTTTTTCCTTTGATAAATCAGCAAATAGGTTTGATTTATACAGTCACAATTTTCAAGATTCAAGACATTTCACAAAGTCAGATCATAATCTACCCGATGACAATTGGGCCAAATATCTTCAGGCTTTGATTCAAGTGGTCGAAGAATCTGAAAAAATAGAAATTCCATATTTTAGTGTTAGCCTAGAAAGCAATATTCCAGTAGGTGGTGGACTGTCTTCTTCAGCTGCTCTCAATGCTGGGTTTTTAACAGGGATTAACCAACTTTTAGGTAAAAATTGGTCCAAGGTAGCTATGGCAGAATTGGCTCAAAAAACCGAACATAAGATCGGCCTCAATGTGGGCATCATGGATCCCTATGCCATCATTCACGGGGTAGAGGATGGTTTTATTTTTTTGGACTGTCAAAGTCAAAGTCATGAAATCATCAGCAGTAACTTTGATGACTATGTATTGGTTTTGGTCGATACCATGGTTTCACATAATTTGGCATCTAGTGAATACAATGCACGGCGAGAGACTTGCGAAAGAGTAGTCGCTGCTACACAAACTTTTCGAAAAGTTACTTCACTGCGAGATGTAAATAAGGAGGATTTACAATACATCAATCATCATTATCCAGAAGTATCTACGGTAGAGGCAGAATATATACTTGAAGAAAATCAGCGAGTGGTAGAGGCCGTCACAGCCTTAAAGTCAAAGGATTTTCTCGGATTGGGGAAATTATTGTTTGCCAGTCATGAAGGATTGAAATCCAAATATCGAGTCAGTTGCGATGAATTAGATTTTCTAGTGGATATAGCAATACAGAGTCCGGCCGTCTTAGGCGCAAGAATGATGGGCGGTGGTTTTGGAGGGAATACGATAAATCTATTGCACAAAAACGATGTCCAGCAGTGGGAAGAAGAAGTGAAGGATAAATATAAGGTCAAATATGGAGTGTTGCCCAATACACTGGTGGCTCGACCTTCTATAGGAGCAAAAATTGTGGAATAATATCCTCAGTATATTATCAACGGTGTTTTATTCGTTGATTATTAGACAAATCCAATGGATATGAAACTTTACTTGACATCTATCGGGGTGATTTTGGGTGTTGTCTTGTCGGCACAGCCAAAATTATTTTTTACACCATTTTACAATGATGCCAATCAGCCTTTAGCCATGTCCTATATACATGGACAGGACGATGTTTTTTATATTGTGGAAAGGCCGGGAAGAATCATCAGGGTAAATTCCAATGGTCAGTATTTGAGTGAATTTCTCGATATTTCGGATCGAATATCTGCTATAGGGGAAGGAGGACTTTTGGGCATGGATTTTCATCCCAATTACTTTCAAAATCATACTTTTTATATCAATTATACCAGGTTGGTCAACAATGTTTTTCAGACGGTTATTGCTCAGGTACGCGGAGATAGCACAGGTACTGTGGCCGATGATAATACGTTGAAAGAAATTTATTTTTTCGATCAACCCTTTGCCAATCACAATGGAGGGGATATTCACTTTGGGCCTGATGGTTACTTGTATATTGCTACTGGTGATGGTGGCAGTGGTGGGGATCCCTTGGGCAATGGACAGGATTTGTTGACACCTTTGGGTAAGATACTGCGATTTGCCGTTCATCCACAGGCAGAAGATGAAGTCTATCTTACTATTCCACCCAGTAATCCTTTTGCAGATACCGATCACGCTCTGTCTGAAATATTTGCCTATGGATTGCGCAATCCTTGGCGATTTAGTTTTGATAAAAATCTAGGAGATCTTTGGATTGCCGATGTTGGACAGGGGGATTATGAAGAAATTCACAGGCAAAGTCTCGATACCAGTGGTTTGAATTACGGGTGGAACTGTAGGGAAGGACTGGCGGAATTTATAAATTGTGATTACGACAATTTTGTTGACCCCGTCTATGTATATGCCCATCTCAATAAGCCAGCCTGTAGTGAAAGTATTTATTGTGGCCAGTCGATTACTGGGGGCTATGTTTATCGAGGAGAAAAATATCCTTCACTTCAAGGTCATTATGTCTTTGCCGATTATGTGTCCAATAATATTTGGACTATGGATATAGAAGATTACAATGTGGCATTTCAAGGCAATATTCCCGTGGCCAACCTTCGGAATATTGCAAGTTTTTTTGAAGATCCTAATGGAGAGCTTTATGCAATGTCTACCAATGGATATATATTCAAGATCTCTGCCGATGAAGCGACATCTATATTGCCAGGCCATGAGGCGTTGGGCTTTGACGTATATCCCAATCCAGCCGATAGAGAAATAGCTATTGAGGGATTGGATTTTGATAAATTAAATATATACAGCGGTCAGGGTTTACACGTCAAGAGTTTGACGGATGAATTGGGTGTAAAGGCTAGGTATTCGGTTTCTGATTTACAGCCGGGGATTTATTATATAGTGGGGTACAAAGGTCTACAAAAGTACGTCAGTAGATTGGTCGTATTGTGAAATAATATCTAATGAATTGAACATTGACGATACTCTCTCGATTTATTTGAGAGACCGAAATAAGATTTGGCGAAGATTTACAGAAATATAATATACTAGGTTGGAATAGTAAAGATATTAAGGATAGTCTCCCGAGGTGCGGAGGCCTCGGTTTCTTCACTCTAAAGTTAGCAAAAGTGGTGGACAAAAATTTATGTAGTATAATAACCATATCACTCCTACGGAGCTAATATTCAATACTTTATTTGCCTGCCCTTCGATAGGTGAAGCGATTGTGGAAATGTAACTTCTTTATATTATATCAATAAATTCAAATATAGCTATCCATCATAAATTCATTTGGCATTAGCTGTCGAAAAGGAGGAAAATTGTGGTTGCTGAAAAATTTAGTGGTTGTCGATAAACAGGGCTTTAGGCGTAAAATTAACAATGTCGAAATACGTCCTCGGTTCGTGTTTTATCATTCGATCCAGTAAATGTAAAAATAGTCCATCCTCCATATCACATCGGTTTAACCGGAAGAAATATTCGTCGAGGTAATATTGTAATAATTCGGCATGACCATGAGTTCCTCTAATCCAATGTAATAAGCCACAGCTTATGCGATAGGTCAAGACAACAGGACGTTTTCCCTTCTTTGGAATTACTGTTTCTAATCCTGGGAATTTATTTTGTAAAGCTTTAAAACTATGCCAACCATTGGTTTTGATATGTGTGGCTTTGTCGATGTGGTCATTAAAAATGATAATCAGCTCTTTAGCACTCAAATTACTTACCTTATGACCATAGGTTTTACCACGTCCTTTACTCTTTTTTTCATGAGCTAAAACGGCTAATTTCTTTTTTTTAATTTTGATTCCATCCCTAACGATTTGGTTGATACCTAGTTCACAGGTCATTACTTCAGCATCGTTTGATATGGAATATTTCTTTCGACTGGCCATGGCTTGCATGACTTTATGCTTAAAAAGCCAGCATGTTTTTTGTCTTAGCCTAAGTTTTCTACTTAATTCAGTAGAGGAAATCCCTTTTTTATTGGTAGAAACCAGGTAGACGATATAAAACGCTTTAAGAAGGCTAAATTTCATATGGTGAAATAAAGTATTGGCTTTTGGGGATTCTATATATCCGCATGAAGTACAACGACGATCATATTTTTTAGTGGATTTACAGAACTTTTCTTTTTTACAACGCTGACATTTATAGCCGTCCTTCCATTTTTTTTCAGATAAGTACTTCAAACAACTTTCATCGTTGGGAAATAGTTGCTGGAAGTCAAATAATGATAGGCTTTTTGACATTGCTTCCATGATATTATAGTTTTATGCATTAATGATCGATATTATAGGGTGATGCAATTGCGCCTAAAGCGGAATTTTTTTCCAGTCAACCTCACCAGCTATCCACCCTCAGATATTCATCTATTCCAGCCATTCTTTACCTCAAAATCTTATTTCACTTTTTGTTTGCCGAACAATTATCCGAGTTGTAATCCTGATTTCTATATATCCTAGAAATCCATTTTCGAAGCTCGAATCCATGATTCTAGTTACTAATTAACCAGTGATCTTTAAGCTGATGTATTATTGCTTAATAGTGAATACTTTATCAAAGTAATTCTAACATATATTCTTAAAGATGTCCCTAAAATAAAAATGAAAACTAATCCCTAAATAGTTCCTGAAAATGAATAATCCAAAATATGTAAAGACTAAAAAATCAACTCCATCATTTTTTGAATTGAATCTGATTTTTTTAGTTCTTCTTCGGCATATTTTTTTAATTGGATTTTTTCTGCGAATTTTTCTTTTTTCAAAGTAGTAAATCTAAAATATGCTATAATCGTTCCTATTAGGTATGATACCCAACCCCAAGAAGGGTAGAAATAGATTAATGCAATACAAATGATATGAGCAAATAAGAAATTAAAAGGTTGAAATCTTCCAGTTTTTGCAAAATTATAAAGCCAAATTGAGCCTAATAGTAAATACTTTTTTGGTTTTATATCTATATGAAATTCCTCTAATTTCATAAGATAGTGATTATGTTTTATTTAAAGCCATTAATGGAAGTAGCTAAAACTGTTTTCAATACTGATTTTAATTTTGAAATTAGGATTGAAATTTGTTGCAATTCATTACTGTTTTTTTCTTTATCTAGTTCAAGAATATCGACAATGTCAGAGGACTTTTTTTGAAATTCAATCATCATATTTACTAATTCAACTGTCTCTTTTGGATCTAAATATTCGTCTTCAACAAATCTATTTGCTTCATTTTTTAGAACAGTATATGATCCTGCTAATTTGTTTACCAAAGTAGATGGACGATAACCTAGGGTGAAACTTATTGCTTTGTCGAATTCAGTTTTTGTAATATTTTTTTTTTTTTTTTTAATTCCACAGAAAATTCACCACCAACTGATCTGATAGGAGTAGAATGCGCATCTTTAAATATTATATTACTAGTGACTTTACCTAGATCCCGTCCTACTTGATTAATGGCACTTTGTAAAAAACTCATTAGTTGTATTTTATATAATTAAATTAAATCCTTTCCGCAATGAGGACATTTTTTATCCTTGTTTTTGATTCGTATTTCATCTATAAAACCACTGCTTATGATTCCAGTTGGGAGGGCAATAAGGCCAATTCCAATTATTGCGATGACTCCACTAATAAAGCGTCCTATGCCTGTAACAGGATAAATATCACCATATCCAACTGTTGTTAGTGTGGCAATTGCCCACCAAAAGCTATCAAGAATACTAGAAAATTTATCAGGTTGGTGAGGATGTTCTACGTAATACATGATAAAAGATGAAATTAATATGATTATCAAGGATATAAATCCAGTCATGATTAATTCAGATTTTTTATCTCGAATAACATTGCCTATAAGGTGAATAGATTTATCGTATCTGCCAATTTTTAAAATTCTAAAGAAGCGAATGAATCGAAGTATACGAAGAAACCTTAAATCCATTGTTATAAAAAGTGGTAGGTAAAAAGGTAGTATCGATAGGAGATCGATAATACCGAAACCTGAAAAAATAAATATAACTGCGGATTTTATTTTTGAAGAAGTTGGGTGGGTATACTCAGAAACATATATTCGAATTAAATATTCAATTGTAAAAATAACGATGGAAGTCAATTCAAATATTTCTAAAAATTGATTAAAAATAATTGATCTATTTGAAGTGGTCTCAAATATCATTGCTGCTAAATTGAGCAATATTAAAGTCATGATAAAAAAATAGAATATCAAATTAGATTTTGATCGATTAGTTTCGTTGCTAACTATTTTATATAATTTCTTTTTCAATACTAATTTTATCTAAATTTTTTCAAATTGAATTGTGTTGAATACAAAAGTGTTTTATGGAAAAAATGCTTTACAATATAAATATAAAATTATGATTATATTATAATGTGCAAAATAGAATTAATGCAAAGATGGTTTGTGGTCAAATTATTGTAATGCTTTATAGCCTCTTTTGATAATTGAAGATTTAAGCGATTAATAACTTTTGTATCTGTCTACTAAGTTTACTAACTGTGTTGATAAGCTTTATTAATAATTTATTGTTGGTAATGTGGCTACATATACCCTCCACGTCCTATTTTCCTCAAATTAACCCGGCTAAAAAATACTTTTAAGTAGATAACAGAATCCAAAGGATGAGAATAGGAACCAATATCTGAAGATGCTGGTTGAGGCGATCTCGATTGTTGAATTTTTTTCTGACCTTAGTCATGGCTCTGTAGGCCAAATTGCGCACTACTTGATGTTGAATGGATAGAATACTGGCAATTTCTTTGGCATCTAACTCTTGAAAATATCTTAAATAAATGATTTCACGCTCTCTTGGGGTGAGTTCATCCAAGATGGCTGAGGTCTGAGCCGATCTTTCTTCTATTTCTTCTTCTCTACAAATCTGTATTTCTGGACTCTCACCTACTGAGGGTTGAAAGGAAATATTTTGTAATTTTTGTTCTTTTTTCTGTGACTTGATAATGAAATGTCTAAAACTTCTCAGAATATAGGGCAATGTATTGCCCTTGGGGATGAATTTGTCGGTATTTACAAAGAGTTCTAAGTAAAAATTTTGCAAATAGTCCTTTAAAAATTCTTCGTTTTTTTCAATTTGCAATCCATATATATACAATTCGTTGTAACTATCCTTGTAAAAGGACTCAAAAGCCCCTTCCTCACCCCTAATGTGGGACTGAAGTTGATTTTTAAAATTTTTGGATAGAGATTGCTTCCTCACCATGTCTAATTTGGAGTAATTAAAGTAAATTTAATAAATACAACAAGCATTTCACATAAGATCATAGTTTTTAGACAAATTTAGAAGGATTAGTATTTGATTTTTATATAAAGTCAATAATTTTCAACCTCAATCGCAAGTCTTAATTTCCTTATCTATTCCCCCATTCTACACCTTTTTTTTAAAAATAATTTAAAAAAAATATAAAAACGGGTTACACTGCCTTCATATTTTGACTGGGTATGGTATATAACTTTGATAAAAGATAAAACACAAACTTTTGGATCAGAATAAATATATTCATTTCACCGCGGTCGATTTTATGGACGACACCAACTTTAGAAGTTGGATTAGACATAATACCGCAAATGAAGATTGGCTGAATTTTCTTGCCAGCCATCCTCAACAAAAGCGAGAAGTCGATACCGCACGACAACTATTACAAGAATTATACGGAAAATATAAAGCCGATGAATTGCCCGCTAATCTTATCGAATTGGAATGGGTGAAATTCAAACTAAAAGCAGAAGGAGAAAAAAAGTACCCTAAACAGGCTGCAAGAAAAATATCTTCTATATATAGTAGCCTGGCCATCGCCGCTTCCCTTCTCGTCCTTGTCGGATTGGGATTTTGGCTCTTTCAATCAGAAGATGGTCCCCAATCCTTTATGGAATACCACACCCAAGCGGGACAAATAGAAAAAATAAATCTCCCAGATTCAACCCAAGTTGTGCTTAATGCAAATTCAAGTTTGATTCTTCCCCAATCTTTTTCTTCGGATAAGCCCCGACGTGTCCAATTGATAGGGGAAGGACATTTTGATGTCACTCCAGCTGTGAATGCCCAAAACGCATTTGTGGTAGAAATGAACAAGTCTTCCATTCAAGTATTGGGAACAAAATTTAATGCTAAAAATTCTACCAACATTGTTGCCGTGGCTTTGGAAGAAGGCAATGTCAGATTCCACTACTTAAATGCATTGAATAAAATGGATGAAGTAGATATTCGCCCAGGAGAATACCTCAGTCTGGATAACCAAAGAAGGATATCTACTGAGAATATTGATGATATAGAGCAATTTGGACGTTGGACAGATGGCTATTTTATATATGATAAAACAGAAGTTGATCAAATTTTAAAAGATATCGAAAATCAATTTAGCGTTGAATTTACCTCCATGCCCAAAGACTTAAAAAATCGCAAAGTCAACGGTGTCGTGTCGGCTACATCGCTATCTGAAGCCCTAGAGGTTATACAAATACTGTTGGATGTGGAAACCACTCTAGCACAAGATTCTAGTATTGTCATTAATTATCGAAAAAATTAAACAATAAAATATGAATACATTTTATCATCGAATGAAGCATCCCTTACTCAATGTCTTGCCATTGGTAGTCTTGCTGTTTAGTTCATTTAATAGTTGGTCTAATCCAGATTATCTAAATGTCCAGTTTGGCAGCAAAGAAGTAACCTTTGATCGTGGCACCCCTGTGGTATCAGTGATAAAAGCCATAGAAACAGATTTCAAAGTAAGATTTACTTATGAGGCGGGATTGTTAAAAAATTTGGGACTTACCAAACCCTTTACCGTTAAAGAATCTAAATTGGATGAAGCTTTATTGGCTTTGTTTTCAGAATTTAAAGTGGAGTGTACTAAAATAGGACAAAAGTTATATGTCCTTAAAGGCAGTCCTCCGGCTGAAATGAAAAATCAAACTAAGCCACAAGGTAATGAAGCCAATACTCCCAAGGCTGAGCCCATTGAAGTATCTGGTAAGGTAACCGACGAAGCCAATGAACCTTTAATAGGAGTAAACATCTTCGAAAAATCAAACCCTACCAATGGAGTGAGTTCTGATTTTGATGGCAACTTTAAAATAAAAGTTAGCGATGCAAGTGCTCAGTTGGTGTTTTCATATTTGGGTTATGAAACTCAAGAAGTCAAAGTAGCTGGTCGACAGAATATCAATGTAGTACTAGCGACCAATTCTGCACTGATTCAGGAAGTGGTGGTAACTGCCTTGGGTGTAGAAAAGGATGAAAAATTATTAACCTCAAACGTCCAGGCCATTCAATCCGAAGATATTAGTCGGGGTCGACAAGAGAGTATATTGAGTGCATTGGAAGGAAAAGTTTCCGGTGTGCAAATATCTTCTACTTCTGGTGCCCCAGGAGCTTCTACTGAGATTATACTTAGAGGAGCTACTTCTGTGGATGGAGACAATCAACCTCTAATCGTAGTGGATGGTATTCCCATTTCCAATGCCAGTACTTCAGGTACTATGAACAGAGCGTCAGATATCAATCCCAACGATATTGCCTCGGTTTCTGTACTAAAAGGTGCGTCAGCGGCAGCACTCTACGGTATCGATGCCGCCAATGGTGCCATTATCATTACAACCAAAAGTGGAAAAAAAGGAAAAATCCAAGTGGGATTCAATTCATATTACGGAATGTCACAAGTCGTGAATCTTCACGATCAACAAGATCTTTATACCACAGGTTATAGCGGTCTGTACAACGGAACTACTTTTTCTCATTGGGGTCCGAGATATCGAAAAAGCGATGAAGTGTATAACAATGTCGAAGACTTTTTTCAAACAGGTACCAATTTCAAAACAGACTTGAGCTTAAGTGGTGGAACGGATAATTTAACCTATTACTTTTCTGGTTCCAACCTCAACGAAGGTGGAATTGTACCCAATACAGATTACACCAAACGATCGCTCTTGATGAAGGTAGGTTCACAATTGACCGATCGCCTTAAAATGAATGCCACCGTCAATGCTATTTATGTAGACAATAACTACGGAATCGTCGGTGCATCTGGAGGTTGGTTGTCTTCCGTTTACCGATGGCCGAGATGGGACAATATGGCTGAATACACCAATCCCGATGGTTCTGAGAGAAATATTTGGGATCCCGTTTCTGGTGATCTTTCGACCGTGCCCGACAATCCATGGTGGACGGCTTACCACAAAGTGAGAAACGATGAAATGAATCGTGTTTTAGGAAACATTCATTTGACCTATAAATTGACAGATTGGTTGGACTTGGATTATAGAATTGGTCGAGATTTCTACAATCAACACTATAAGTCCGTTCAAGAATGGGGTTCATCGGGAAGTGCCTATGAAGGTGCCATCAGTGAGTTTGATAGAAATAGCAATAAATGGACATCAACATTCCTAGCCAAAATGGATTTCACCCTAGCAGATGATTTCAATTTCAATGTGATCTTGGGTAATAATATACAGTCGGATTATGCGGAGAGAACCAGTGTAAGTGGAACTCAGTTTAAAAACCCCGACCTTCACAGTATCAACAACCTCAAAGATATTCAAAACAGTCAAGCCACTGGACAAAGAAGGGTGATTGGTGCCTTTGGAGATGTGAAATTGGATTATAAAAGAATGCTAATCCTAGGGGTTACCATGAGAAACGACTGGTCATCAACTTTGCCATTGGCCAATCGATCTTTCTTCTATCCTTCATATAGCATGGGCTTTATATTTAGCGAGTTAATGGATCCAAGTAGTCAAGACATCTTGTCTTTTGGTAAGATTAGATTGTCTTATGCCGAAGTGGGTAAGGATGCACCAGCTCATAAGTTGACCCAGGTATTGGAACAGTACTTAGGTATTGGCGGTGGTTGGAAAAATGGTGCCTTTGCGGGTAACCCAGCTCTAAAGCCCGAAATCACGAGAGAATTCGAAGCCGGTATCGACTTGAGATTCTTTAAAGGTAGATTGGGATTAGATGCGACTTATTACCAGCGAGTCAGTGATGATCAGATTATCACCCCACGGGTAACTCCGGTTACCGGTGCCATCTTACAGACGGTGAATAGCGGTTCTGTGGAAAACAAAGGGGTGGAAGTGGCCATTAATGCCAAACCCATTGAATCCGATAACTTTAAGTGGAAAATTACTTTAAATGCCTTTGGCAATAGATCTAAATTGACCAAACTATTTGGTGACTTGGTTGAGTTCCCAGTAACTTATGGACAGGTATCCTCTATTGCGATAGCGAGTTCTCGACTAGGAGAGCCTTTGTTTAGTGTGATAGGTACCGATTATCAGCGCACCGACGATGGAGTAGTCATCGTAGACGAAGAAGGATATCCATTAATAGATAATGAGAAAAAATACATTGGAAACCGCGAGCCAGATTTATGGTACGGAATAGTCAATACTTTTGATTTGTTCCGCGATTTTGAATTCAGTTTCCAAGTAGATGGTGCCATCGGTGGCGATGTGCTCAATGCCACTGGAGCTTCTATGTTGCAGAGCGGTCTTCATACCATGGTAGAAGAATACCGACGTGAAGAATTTGTATTTGATGGAGTAGTGGAAAACGAAGATGGAAGTTATTCACCAAATTCCACTCCTGTGGTTTTGGATAGAAACTTCTTTACGCAGAATTATGGTCTTGTAGGTAGCAACTTTGTAGAGACGGTTAATTGGTTGAGATTGAGAAATGTCGGTTTGACTTATTTCTTGCCCAATCATATAATCTCTAGGCTGAATATTTCTTCGCTTTCTTTCAATGTGTCGGCTCAAAACCTATTTTTAATGACTGATTACTCTGGTGGAGATCCCCAGGTAAACAATGCTGGACCTAATGGTGGTGGTGCAAGTGGTGCTGGAACCATGGGTGTAGATTACTATCAGGTGCCTGCACGAAGATCTCTTTCTTTAGGACTCAACGTAAAATTTTAAGAATATGAAAATCAACTCAATATTTTATATACTCTTCGTTGTGCTAATCTCAATGTCATGTGATGACTTTTTAGATATCAACGAATCAGTGGATACGCCAGAAACCACTTCTCCTAATTATTTAATGCCTGCTTTGCAGGGCAATCTTGCAGCTACTCATTATGAGCAAGGCGAGACGATCTCTTATTTCACTCAATATGTAACTACCCTTACTGGAGGTTATTCGCAAAAAGATCGATGGGATTATCGAAATACTTTGCGTGTGGGATTGTGGAGAAAAAATTATTTTGACGTTGCGGGAAATGCGCACAAAATGATTGAAATAGCTCAGGAAGAAGGATCTGATAATTATGCTGGTGTTGGCCTTACCTTGAAGGCATTCTCATTTTTGACAACAACTGATATTTTTGGTGAAATGCCAGTAGATGATGCATTTACTGGTATTTACAATCCAACTTATGACAATCAAGATATAGTATACGATTATATCGATCAGTGGTTGGACGAAGCATTGGATCATTTTTCTAAGTCGGATGAAACCGATCGAATCATGGATAGTAGTGCCGATTTGATCTACGGTGGTGATATCGATGCATGGGTGAGTTTTACCCACGCCATTAAGGCGCGTATGTATTTGCATACAGCCAATTTTGAGAATAAATACGAAGAGGTTTTATCGGAAATTGATTTGGCCTATGAAAATTGGGAAGATCCGGTTTACAACTATTCCAGCGATCCGGTTAACGACTGGGAGCGAAATATGTGGGGACCATCACAAGCCCGACCTCAGTGGGATTTTGTAACCAATGCCTTGAACAATAGTATTTCCACCGACTTTTTCATGAATGCTATGAGATTTGGAGATGAACTCGATCCCCGGATTAAAAAATTGACAACTCCTGGTGAAAATGGCAACTATTTTTCAGTGCCAGCGAGTGAAGGCTTAAGTGGTAATTCGCAAAACGATTTTGCCGATCTATACAATGGATACTGGACCAAGGATGATTCTCCCATCATTGTAATTACAGAAGAGGAATTAAACTTTATCGAGGCGGAAGCTGCTTTTTATACCAATGATAAATCGAGAGCTTATGACGCCTATCTTGCAGGTATAGAAAATAATTTTCACAGACTTGGTGTTACTCTAGATACCATTGCCCTGTATATGGAGTCTCCATCGGTAGCTCAGTCTGCTGCGGAATTGACGATATCTGATATTATGATGCAAAAATATATTGCCTTGTACTTGCAACCAGAAACATGGGTGGATATGCGTAGATATCACTACAATCCAGAAGTGTATACGGATTTGGAATACCCTGCCAATGTCTTGGATTTATACGAGGGCAAATACATTCAACGTCTTCCCTATGATCCTCAGACCGAATATATATACAACCCCAAAGAAATAGAAAGACTCGGGGCAAGAGATCCGCTCTGGTTGGTCGATATGGTATGGTGGGCCCAAGAGTCAACCTTGTAATTATTTTTATTTTGAATTCAATTAATTGATAATGATGATACGATATATAATATTAATGACATTATGCTTGATCGCAATGAGTTGCGAAAAAAGAGATGTTTTGGCTGAGCAAGGGACAAAAACGGGTAAGGATTATCCATATATCACCCTTTCTAGCATACCGGATAGTCGCCCAGCGGATACGGTCTATATCTCTACTCGATTTTGGGCCATCAATGACGATATCGAAAGACTCGATGTTTTTCAAGATGGGTTTAAGGTAAGAGATTTGGATCTTCAATGGGAGTGGACGGTAAATCTAGATTCTACTGTGGAAACAAGGACATTGGCATACACCGTGTCCAGTGACAGTGTTTTTTATCCAGAAACTCCGTTGTTTGAAATCCAAAATACCGGTGTAGCCCTCGATACTTTTTACCGAACCAGCGACAATGCCTATGTGTTTATTAAACCATGGGTAATTCCCGACAATTACGCCATTGCCGATTTGGACGGAGAAGAAGTAGTCGATTCCCTTAGCAGTGAAGATATGACCAGTGCTGTTGATTATTTGATAAGTCAGGTGGATCGATCAGATGTTTTGCAATGGTTGCCAAATGCTGATTCTTCCTATTTTGTCCTAGACAATTCTGGTGAATTTACAGGAGAAATTTCAGTAGAGGGTAAAACCAAACTGAAAACCGATCTCGATAAAACAGCTTTGAAGGCGTTTTTAACTTCGGCTAGTTACGTTGAAGAATCTGAAATAAAGCTGCGTGCAGCAGTCGAAAATCAGGCTGCCATTGTTGTAGAAGACGAATCCACATTTGATATTTTAAATTAAATATACCATGCAATATATAAAGAAATTAAAACTGAGATCAGGATTATGGGCTATGTTAGCTCTTGGATTATTGTCCATTGTGAGTTGTGATAAGGACGATAATGACATTACTTTTGGTCCTGCAACTACTTATTTTAGTATTGGGAATTCCGATACTTTAGAAGCTCCAGTGACGGTTCTATTTATCAACGGTTCCAAAAATGTTGATACTTATCAATGGCAGTTTCAAAACGGTGATGTAGTAGTGGACAATGCACTTACTGGATTGGAAAGCTATACGGGGATTCAACCCGATGGTGTGCGCTATGAAGAACCCGGTCAATACAGTGCCAAGTTAATAACCACGGTGGATGGAACATCGAATGAAATGGACCTGAGCTTTGAAGTTTTCAAACCACAGCCCAGAATTTCAACCGATCCCGAAGCCATTAAATTCTTGGAGCCCGTAACATTTAATGCTTCATTGTATACTTATCCGGGCAAGGAGAATGACGTTACTTATCAGTGGGATTTTGGGAATGGAGAAACTTCTACCCAGAAATCGCCGACAGTTACTTTCCAAACACCTGGGTTTTATGATGTGACCTTGACGATTAACGATACTGAGGAAACATTAACGACTACTAAGGTAATCGAAGTCAAAGGTGAATTGGCGCCTACATTGTATTTCTCTGATGCCATTACCAATAAATTGATGTCTAAAAAATTGTTTACCGTTGCGCAGTCCTCTGCTCAACCTACAGACTTAAGCTTGGGATTGCATCCATTGGGTATTTCTGTTCATCAAAATTCAGTAGTGGTAAGTATTGCTGGTGACAATATCAAGTATTCTGCATGGGGAACAGCTGCCGATGGTCAAATCATTAAGTCTGATCTCAATGGCAAAAATATGAAGGTGATTACAACGACGAATTCAGGGGGTAATGCCTATGTTCGCGATCCTTTTTCTTCCGTTGTAGATGATGACGGTATCGTCTATTGGCTCAATCGATTCGAAGGAGTAAGAAAAATGCCAATCGCTTCAGAAAATGCTGAATATCCTGCCGTTTCATTCGGTGTATTGGCTGCAGATATTGGGGAGTCATCTACTTATGGATGGACTGATGGAGATCTCAAAATTGTGGATGGAGAATTGTGGTATAGCAAGCACGGATCTGGTAAGGGTCTATACAAGTTTAAAACCGATGGGACTTTTATTGAGAAGATTGACAATCTAGCCAGCTATAAGATTCGTTCTTTTGCTGTAGATTTGCAAAATTTAAAAATATATTTGGCTATTAATATTGCCAGCGGTGGTTTGGATCCGGGATTATATGTTTCTGATATTGATGGAAGTAATATTCAATTGGTTGATGAAATGCCAGATTACTCTGGGGAAGGAAGTGCTGCTGAAAGGACTTACATTACCGATATGGAAATCGATGTACAGAATGGTTATTTGTACTATCCTTACAGAGATAAGACCGATATAGATGACAATGGTGGAGTAATCGGAGACGGTAGCAAATCTGGTATTAAGAGATATAAATTGGATCAAAGCGAAGCACCGGAATTTTATTTACAGGGATTCTTGCCTTATGGCGTAGGATTAGATAAAGAAAATAGATAGTCTTTTTTGTGGGTATTACCCATGCGGGAAGGGCGAATGTATAAAAATATGATAAATACCAATTGTTTGAAGAATTTAGGAATTGTATTGTTTTTGTTGATCCAAGGGTATGCTTTGTCGGCTCAATCCAATGATGTGGAGTTTAGAGCAGCCTGGGTGGCTACGGTGTATAATATCGATTGGCCAGATGTCAAAAACGATCCTGAACAACAGCAAAAGGAATTATTAGCCATATTGGATTCCGCTAAGCAGGCCAATATGAATGCTATTTTATTACAAATTCGCCCTAATGCCGACGCGTTGTATGCTTCGTCTATAGAACCGTGGTCTGAGTGGTTAACTGGGACCAGGGGGCAAGATCCTGGATACGATCCACTGGCATTTGCTATCGAAAAAGGACATGAAATGGGTATCGAAGTTCACGGTTGGGTTAATCCATATCGTTTCGAGACCGAGTCTGGACGATATAGTGGCAAGGCCGGAGATTATAAAGAAAGCCATCCAGACTGGATATTGGATGTAGATGGCAAGAGTTATTTCAATCCAGGCCTTCCTGAAGTAGCCCAATATATTAAGAATATCATCGGCGATATTGTATCCAATTACGATATCGACGGTATATGTTTTGACGATTATTTCTATCCTTCAGGTATCTCTGACGAAGACGATGCCGCTTTCAATGCCCACGGATTGGAGAACGAATCTAGGGGTGATTTTAGAAGACGATCCGTCAATCAAATGATAGCTGGGGTCTACGATACGATTAAAATTCAGAAACCTTGGTTGCGATTTGGGGTAAGCCCTGCCGGTATTTATACCATTGACCCTTCTGTAGCTAGTAAATACAACACTACCCTGCCTTCTGGCATTGTAGGTCGAGACAACTATCACGCTATATATTGCGATCCATTGGCGTGGATCCAAATGGGTATCGTTGATTATATATCTCCACAGTTGTACTGGCAGATAGGTGGGGGACAAGACTACCACAAGTTGCTTGAATGGTGGTCCAAAGAAGCCGATAAAAACAATGTGCAATGTTATCCTTCCCTAGCTACCTATCGTCTCAGTGTACATCAGCCTGTAGTAGATGCCTCTGATGGATGGGCTCTTAGTGAGTTAATAAATCAAATAGACTATACGAGGACACAGCGAGACCATGGTGCCAATGGGATAATATTTTATAAACAATCCGATATTGAGAAGGTCGAAAATTTAAGCAATGCCCTTCAATCCGATCCCTATATGGACTTTGCTTTATGGCCTGAATTTTCAACATCAGATATTCCTTTAGTTGGGACAAATGGCAGATTGGAAAAAATGAGTCAAAACCCAATTGCCGGATTTGTTTGGGATGGTCAGAGCAATAACAAATATTTAGTGCAGGGATTCGACGCAGAAAATGAAGTTACTTTTCAGCAAGTGAGCTATTTAGACCGCCTTATATTGCCCAAAGATACTACAACGGTACGTTCTAACGTCTATACCCTTAATCGATATGGAAAGATTAATGATGTGTCATTGGCTATCGATGTAAGTCCAGTTGGTGACGTTGATATTGAGCGGTTAGAGGGACAGATCATTGCCTCAACAGATGAATTGAAGTGGTCCTATGTGGAGAATGCTTCCGTGTATACCATGGAAGTAGCTCAAGATTCTCTGTTTGAACAAATGGTTTTTCAAACGGATTTACTGAGAGATACGTTTTTAAATATTTCAGACCTCGTTCTCGTTGGCAATAGCAGTTATTATTGGCGAGTATCTGCCTGCAATGGCTTGGGATGCAATACCAGTACGACAGATGACTTTAAAACTGGCTTCCCAGAAGCAGTGTCTATTGTGAGTCCAATGACTGGAGACAATCATATTTCTTTGATGGCCAATATCTCCTGGACTTCAGTGGATGGAGCTCAGAGTTATATCTTGCAATTGAGTAAAGATTCTTTATTCAATAATGTGGAATGGCAAGAAGAAGTCTTCGATAAGACAGAGACAAGTACAGCTATTTTGGGTAAATGGCAGAAATACTTTCTTAGAATATTGGCCGTCAATTCTTTTGGCCAAGGCCCATGGTCGGAAACCGTTGATTTTAGGACAACGACAGATATCCCAGATCATCCTTTGGTCATTCATCCGGATAATAATAGTCAGATTGAGGCTCCAACCGTAGATATCCAATGGGATAAAACCGATTACGCCACTGGCTACCATGTAGTCTTGGCATTGGATTCTGGTTTTACCAATCTAATATTGGATACGGTAGTGTCACAGTATAGTCGACAATTGACTGTGGATGTAGAAGACGATAAAGATTATTATTTTAGAGTATGTGCGACTTATATAGGAGGTTGTGGAAATTGGAGTGAAATCATACACTTTTCCCGTACCCTTACTGGACTTTATCCTAGTCAACCTTTGACATTTTCGGTTTTCCCCAATCCCGCGAGTGAAAAAGTATTTTTGAGATTTCCCAAGTCCTTATCTGTGGATAGAAATCAAGGGCAGATTTATATGTACAATGTCTTGGGCCAGCAAATCAATATCCAACCTAGATTTTCTAGTTTAGCGGAAATATCAGTCAATATTGTCGATTTGAATAGTGGGATGTATTTTGTAAAAATGATAAATGCTGAGGGTAGAGTAGTTGCCATAGCGAGATTTGTAAAAGAGTAGCCACCAACATAGAATAGCATGAAAACGAGTTAGTGACTACCTCCATATGTAGTATGGTGAGTTATATGAAAAACATTTGTAATTGCACCCAGAACGCGGAGGTGAACGAGCGAATTGCTTGCACCGTAGAGACGCAATGCCTTGCGTCTCCAAAAATCGGGCTCTGGCGAGAACGACCAAATGCAGTACGAAGTCCTGAATTCGGTCATGCTCGGTCATCTTTTGATTGATTAGGATAGAGACACAACCTAAAGAATTAGTCTTATCCGTCATTATTCATGTATTTCGTATTAAACTATTGATCGATGGAGTACTGATGATATTCAGTTTTCATTCATCGAATTATGTGTTTCAGACAAAATCCTCATATGCATTTACTATAAGTGTGCATTTATTGCAGAAGTAACCTCTGGAAATTATTTTTTTTATAATTATTTTATTCTAGATCCCCGAAATCGTGTATAATTAGATGTAATTGTTTGGTTTTCTGCGGTAAAAGGCGGAATTCTTAATGAGGAACTATTATTTTTTTTCTGAATATCATTATATTGACGACAGATATAAGACTATTGTCCGATGATATTCCTTCCCCGTCTAGCCATCCTATATTTTGTTGTTCTCTGTATTCTATTATCGTCTTATGGTTGTAGTGATAATAAAACGACGAAGGAGAATGGTTTTTCAATCCCTGAATACATGGTTGAGGCTGATTCTCTCCTCAACGCTTTTGAGATGGAATCTGCGGTTAGGGCCTATCTCAAATTGTTGGATGATGAAAAAGCAGCAGACAACCAGGATTTTATCCGCTTTAGGATCCGCAATATTTTGCGTTATTTCCCCGAGTTAGACAGTGTGATTAGCCAACCACATCTCCATCAATTGAAGGATGATGAGTTTTTTAAGATTAGTGGATTTTCTAGTGAAGTAGATTCATTTTATCATTGGATGTATCTGTCTTACCGGAGTTTTGAAGTGGATGAAGATTTTAGACAAGCCCTGGCTTATATTTATAAAGCTTATGGGGAACTGCCTTATATTGACTTAGTAAATTACGATGATTTTTTGGTCACTATGCAGTTTTCAGCATCGGCGTCGGCGAATAGAGACTATAATTTAACCGCGGCATTGTTGGAGATTAAATTTGAAAATTATTCAGCGATTTCCGCTCCGCTTCCTATCCTCAATCACCTGCGATGGAAACGAGGCATAAATTTTTTAAGTCAACAGAAATGGGGAGAATTGGACGGTGAAATGGAAGTGTGGGAAAATATGGCTGCTCAAGATCATCGTCATTGCTTTGCGGCCATTATGGGATTTTATCAGACGATGTACCGTCCTAATTATAGGACAGAAGATTTGGAGTCTAAATTGTTGAATTGCTATGGTGGGGGGCATTCTTTTTTTAATATACCTCGGTTGTTGGGTGAGTATTATATGGAAATTCAAAACGATCTTGATAGGAGTGAGGCATATTTTCAGCAGGCAAAAGTGTTTGAGCAAAATGCCATTGTCCAAGATCGCAAGTCATTGAACATTTTGCAATACCTCTGGTCCAAGAATTTGGAACAAAGTAATCGGTATAGTGAAGCGGTGGAAGTGTATAAAGAGATATTGCCGACCTCCATATACGACGGCTCACGGGATAAATTTAAAATGGGGGAGGAGGGAATAGCCATGGTACATTTTTATAGGTTGGCTGAGATTTACAAACATCAAGGACAGGTAGAAAAGGATAGCAATAGCCTAGTTCAGGCATTAGAATTTTATAAACGAGGTGAGGAGGTAGAGGATAAAAATTTTAATGTTTATGATGAGTCTACCTTGCTTCAATTGTTATATTATCAAAATCAGCGCATAGAGGGCTTGTTGGATATTTATGATTATTTATACGAAATCAGTGGTAGGGAAAAATATAGACTGCTCAGGGCAGAAACCATGATCAATGAAAAGCGGGTATTGCATCAGTTTAATGTCCAAATGAATAATCAGCGTTTGGGTGATTATAAAAAAATATGGCAAGCAAAACAGGGAATTAATCGATCGAGAAAGTATGAAAATTTCAGTGAATCCATCGATTATTATCGGCAGCTATCTTTGAGTATTGCCGAATTGAAATTGAAGTTGGAAGAGGATGAAAGACTGAAACCGCTTTTTGAACGCACTAGTTTTTATATTCGGATGGAGGATCTTCAATCCAAGCTCGATGTCAATGAAGTCTGTCTGGTGTATACTGCCCATCAATCCAATCTGTTAATCTTAACTATTTCCAAAGATAATTACCATTACACAAGTATATCCTATGGTTCGGCCACTCGGTCAAAGTTAAAAAAACTTCAGGCTATGCAACAAGACCCCGATGTGGTCATGGAGGACTATGCCGCTCTGGCCAAGGAAATGACAAAGCTATTGTTGCCTGAGGAATATCAAGAGAAGAAAATATTTATTTTGGCTGATCAGAGTTTGGAACAATTGAGTTTTGAGGCTTTGATTTCGCCGATTACCGGAAAATATTTGGTGGAGGAAAACGATGTTTATTTTCGCTATGATCCACAATACATAAATCCAGATAAGTTGTTGAAATCCGATAAAGAAACAGTCCAGGGTTTTAGTTTTACCGATGAGGATCCTCAGCAATTGAAGCAATTAACGAGGTTTTCTGAATTGCCAGGAGCCCTGAGGGAAATGGAAATGTTAAAGCAACAATTTCCCAAATCCAAGATTTATGCTGGACAGAAGTGCAATCGGCTGAGATTTTTGAAAGCTTTAGGTCAAGACAATAAGTTGGTTCATTTAGCGACTCACGCTATATCTAATGTCGATCATAGGGATGATATCCGACTCTATCTCAAGACCTCCGATGGAACACTGGATAGCTTGTTTGCCTTTGAGTTGCTCAATTTGGATATAGATACGGAAATAGTCGTACTATCGGCTTGTCAAACAGGGACGGGCAGAAGTGTGAGTTATGAAGGACAATATCACTGGCCACGGTATTTGTTACAGCAAGGAGCTCGACGTGTGGTCTCTACTTTGTGGAATCAACACGATTTTGCCAGTACTGCTCTGTTTTATTCCTATTATCAAGATTGGAATATGAATCGCGCTAAGCGGCAATTTCTTTACAATCACCCTCGATTGAGCCGACCCTTCTATTGGGCCGGCATTCGAGAGTATTAGATCAATGACTGTGGTTCCATTCAATATCTTTAACAATGACGTGGAATTGATCGATTATATATTGGTCTCTGGCTACGCCGAGATTGAGTTTTCCCAACAACATATCTACCAATCGACTTTCGATTTTTTCTTTGTCTCCTGGCTTAAGATAATATTTGCCCATGGTATGGATGGTTTCAGAATTTTCAGGGTGAAACATCAGGGGAAAAACAATGTATTCGGAATGCGTATTTTCGGTATGGTCTAGCTGTGTGATCAATTTTAATTGATTATTGACTATTTTGTAACTGACATAATTGTAACAGCCGGCACCACCACTACATACTTTCGACAAGTTGTAGGCCATACAGTTTGGTCTGCGATGTGGGGGTATGATATTCGGGCTGATAATATTGATCCATTGATTGGTATTGGATTCATAGGCATAATGGGCGAGGTTATTCCCTAAGATAGATCTTTCCATGTCGTTGTTACTGAGGATTAATTCATAGTTTTTCGATAAATCATCCTTTAAGTGGGGCATGTGTGAATCGAGAAAAATGTAGGCATTGGGAGGCATGACGGAAGGGTCAATTTCTTGATTAAATAATTTTTGGGCCTTTACCAATTCAGCTCCTAAATAAACAAGGTCACATTGTAAATCGGAAATTTGCGAAGGTTGTGAGGATTGGGGGGATGTGTTGTTTGACATAATACGATATTTAAAGATTAAAAAAATACTTGTCAAAATCGATTTTGGATATTTAAATATAAATATTTTATATTGTTTGTTAAAATATAATTGAATGACGCAGTGGATCTCTTATATAAAAGAAAATGAAGACGAAGCCCTCGGTGTAATATATAAAAAATACAGACCGACGTTAATACCTTATTTTTCTAGACAATTTAATGTGTCTCAGGAGGATGCAATTGAACTTTTTCAGGTCTCTGTTGTGTTATTATATGATCAGGTCATCAGTGGAAAGACAAAAGAGATAAGGAATATTAAAAATTATTTAATATCTATTGCCAAATATAATTTAATTAAGAATAGAAAATACGATGAAAGAATCGGTGGATTAGACTGGTCTTTAATGGCTTCTGAAGATCTTGAGGAAAATGACGAAAGAAATTTGGATATTGTGAAGCTGGAAAGATTATTAAATGAATTAGGTAATCCGTGTAGTACTTTGTTGGAATTGTTTTATTATAGAAAGCTAAGTTATTCAGAGATTGTAGATAAGATGGGATATCATACAGTGGATGCCGCCAAAACGGCCAAGTATAAATGCCTGAGACGATTAAAGAAAATGTTTTTAATAGACACAACTTTGAGTTGATAAATATTATAGAAGATGGATCATATCGATGAAAAAGTTAGGAATCAGTTGGCTGCCGATCCCAATTGGTCAAAGGAGGAATTGGATGAATATCAATTCTTAAAGAAGGTGTCGGAAGGTCAGAGATCTAAGGTATTGAACGCCAAATTGAATTTGGTGCGCCAGATAGAAGATTCATCGGATTTAGATTCGCGAAAAAGATCTACATCCATTTACTGGATTATCGGTGTAGCTGCCGCATTGATTTTGCTTTTAGTGATATTTATTCCCGGTAGTCGTTCCGACAATGTATTTGCCAATGAATTTCAACCCTATCCCGATATGGATTTGGTCAGAGGAGAAGTAAATGTATCCCAACGTGAAGCGTTTACATTTTACAATGCAGGAGACTATCAGTCTTCCATGGTCTTATTTGAACAGGTGCATAAGGAGACTAATGACGACAAATATCTTTTTTATGCCGGCAATGCCGCATTGGCCAATGAAGAGTTTGATATAGCACTTACTTACTTTCAGCAAATAAATATCGATATCAATTTTTTAAGTCAATATCCATATTATTATTATCTAGGTCTGACCTATCTCGCTTTAGACCGCCATTCTGAGGCTGTAGAGTCTTTGGAGAAACAAGGAGAAGTGCTGCCATATTATTTCGATAAGGCAAAAAAGATTTTATCTGAACTTTCTTTGTAATGCAATAAGGGTTTTCACCTTTGTTTTATTGAACTTTTATGTTAATTTATAGGGTTTTACAGGGGATGATCTTTCGGGGAATATCCTTATAAATATCATTATTTTTTGGATATCGGAGATTATTTTCTATCTTTCGGTAACGTACACGGTGGAATAAAATAGGAAAGTGTCATCTAAGTCATTAGATGGCCTTATTATTGTATAGTGCTGGGTCTGCGCATAAGAGACCAGCCGTTGAATTATTTAATGACAAAAAACCCAACTATTTGAAAAAGGAAAACAATTCTAAGCCCGTAGGAATATTAAAATGGTTGGCCTATTTAGGACCAGGTATTATTACAGCAGCCTTGGTATTTGGGCCAGGTAGTTTGACCATAACCTCTAAATTGGGTGCTCAATATCAGTACCAATTGTTGTGGGTTATCGTGGTTGCGGTAATATTGATGATGTCCTATACCACCATGGGGGCCCGCATTGGGATAGCTACAGAAAAATCTTTGCTCGCTACATTTAAAGAAAAATGGGGCTCATGGGCTTCAATCTTTACAGGGATAGGAATATTTTTGGTAGCGGCCTCATTTCAAGCTGGTAATTCGGCAGGTGCGGGATTGGCTTTTTCGGAGTCTTTTGGTACGGGGGCGGCACCATGGATCATATTAATTACCGCTATGGGGATTTCCCTTTTATTTTTTAAGTCATTTTATAAGATATTAGAAAAAGTCATGTTGATAATGGTAGGGGTAATGTTGTTATCCTTTCTATTTACCTTAATTATAGCTCGACCGCAAATAGGATCTGTCTTAGCTGGAGTAGTGCCTCAGATGCCATCGGGTTCATTGCTGTTGGTAGTGGCACTGACGGCTTCTAGTTTTTCCATAGCCGGTGCTTTTTATCAATCTTATTTGGTACAGGAGAAGGGTTGGACGGCTGGTTCTGTCAAACAAGTGGTCAAGGAAAGTGTGATAGGGATATTGGTATTGGGAGGTATTTCGGCCATGATCATGATAAGTTCAGGTGCCATACTATTTCCACAGGGGATTACGGTAAAATCGGCTACTGATATGGGATTGGCTCTGGAGCCATTGTACGGTAAATGGGCAACCAGTCTATTTATGCTCGGTCTTTTTGGAGCTTCATTTTCATCTATTATTGGAAATGCCACCATTGGAGGAACCTTATTTGCCGATGCTCTGAATTTGGGACGGGATCTCAACAGCAAACCAGTGAGAATATTGATTTCATTAATTATGGTAATAGGTGCGACCATAGCCATTGTATTTGGACGACTGCCGTTGGAGCTTATTGTATTTGCTCAAGGGGTGACAATCTTTGTTGTACCCTTAATTGCCTTGGGAATATTGTTGGTGGCAAATGACAAGAAATATATGGGGTCTTTGGTCAATAAGGTTAGGGACAATGTATTTGGCATTATAGGATTAGTGGTGTTATTTGGTTTGGCGATATTAAATTTTAAAAATATATTTTTATGAAAACATTAGAGGAGTTAGAAGATCAGCTCTCTTTACCATCGGCTTCTTTGATAGAGGATATCAAAACCATTGAGGGAGATATTCTTATCTTAGGAGTAGGCGGTAAAATGGGGCCTAGTTTAGCAAAATTGGCAGTGAGAGCAATTGAAGCTGCTGGAGTCTCCAAAAGAGTGATTGGTGTTTCCAGATTTTCCGATGCAAGTATGCGAGAGGATTTGGAAAAAAGTGGGGTAGAAACCATTACAGCCGACTTGTTGGTGGAGGAAGATTTACAGTCTTTGCCCGAGGTAAAAAATATTATCTATATGGTGGGTAAGAAATTTGGTACTGCAGGTAACGAACATCTTACTTGGGCTATGAATGCCTATTTGCCGGGTAGAGTGGCCGATAAGTTTAAGAAATCAAATATCATTGTATTTTCTTCTGGTAATATATATCCATTTATGCCAATTGGATCTGGCGGTGCAACGGAGCGAATTGCTCCCTCTCCGTTGGGTGAGTACGCCCAATCTTGTTTGGGTAGAGAGCGTATGTTTGAGCATATGTCACACCGACACAAGATTCCGATGTTGATCTATAGATTGAATTATGCAGTGGAAATGCGCTATGGCAATGTATTGGAGATTGCTAAATCCGTTAAAGAGGGCAAGGCCATAGATCTACGAAGTGGACATATGAATGTTATCTGGCAAGGTGATGCCAATGAAATAGCGCTGCGATCATTACTTCATTGTGATAATCCCCCTAAATTGTTGAATGTAACTGGGCCGGAAACGATTTCGATTCGTGCTTTGGCGGAGGAGTTTGGCAGAAGATTTGGGGTAGAACCTGTCTTTGAAAATGCCGAGGAAGATACCGTTTTGTTAAATAATGCATCTCATTCACATCAATTGTTTGGGTATCCATCAATATCCTTGAATCAAATTATTGATTGGACAGAGGAATGGGTCAATGAAGGTGGATTGACATTGAATAAACCGACACATTTTCAGGTGAGATCGGGTAAATTTTAAATTATAAATTAGTTGAATAAATGTTGAAACCAGGTTTAAAAGAATTTATACATGCAGGGACAGTTATCCCCGCACATCCATTGGCATTGGATGCAGATCGAAAGTTGGACGAGGATAGACAGCGATTGTTGTCTCGATATTACATGGCCAGTGGTGCAGGTGGTATAGCCGTAGGTGTTCATTCAACGCAATTCGAGATTAGAGATAAGGAAGTCGGATTATTTGAGCCCGTACTTAGATTGGCTGCTGAGGAGGTTGAAAAAGCCAAATTGGATCGACCTTTTGTAAAAATTGCCGGAATTGTGGGACCTACAGATCAGGCTGTTGCAGAAGCTGAATTGGCTGCCGAATTGGGATATGATCTCGGTTTGTTGAGCATGGGTGGTTTACAGGATTATTCAGAGTTGGAATTGGTAAAAAGGGCTGAAAAGGTAGGAGAGGTTTTGCCAATTTTTGGTTTTTATTTACAGCCAGCTGTGGGTGGACAATTGTTGAGTTTTGATTTCTGGAAGGATTTTGCAGAGATTCCAAGTGTTCAGGCGATTAAAATGGCTCCTTTTAATCGATATCAAACCCTAGATGTAGTTCGGGCAGTTTGTCATTCATCGCGAAGAGAGGAGATTGCATTGTACACGGGAAATGATGACAACATTATTGCCGATTTATTGACGACTTACCAGATCAAAGTAGATGGAGAGATTGTCCGCAAGTCAATTGTCGGAGGATTGTTGGGACATTGGGCGGTATGGACGAATAAGGCAGTGGATTTGTTAAACGAGATCAAGGAGATTAGAAATAGCGGTGATTCCATGCCCAAAGAGATGTTGACTCGAAATATTGAGGTCACCGATTCCAATGCGGTATTGTTTGATGCGGCCAATGATTTTCACGGATGTATTCCTGGGATTCACGAGGTTTTAAGACGACAGGGTTTGTTGAAAGGCACCTGGTGTCTCAATCCCAATGAGCAGTTGTCCAAAGGACAATCTGAGGAATTGGATCGAATATATGCCAGTTATCCGAGTTTAAATGACGATGCATTTGTAGCGGAATTTTTACGAGGAGAGGGCTTGTAGTATTAGAGTAGGCGATAAGGTTTTTGATAAATAATGTTGGGACTACCATGAATTTGGTAGTCCCGATTTTTATATGATGACTGAATGCAGTTGCACGAAGTGCAACCCAATTGATTAAATATCAATTGGATGAAGGAACCGAGGACACTGTTCCGAGGCGTGACTACAACGTAATTCGCAAGGTTTTTTACCACTGGCTCCGGCGTGATTGCCCTCTAATTCGATAGGTATTTAGGCCACTGTGCCGAGGTGAACGAATGAAGTTGCACGAAGTGCAACCCGATGGATTAAATATCCATCGGATGAGAGAAGTCATGCCCACTGCGGCATGACTAGTATTTATGAAAACTGACGGTATGGTTTAGATATTAAAAGATAATAATATGTGTCAGAAATTCTCCCGATGCTATTATGTCGTCCTTTCAGGACTTAATTTCAATGCTTTAATCAATTCATAGGGTTAACACCCTATGCTGATACATGTCGTCCCTTCAGGACTTTTCATTGAACATAAACATATATGCAACAAACATTTACTTCGTTTAAATGATTAAATAGATCAGCATTTCGATACTTATGGATTTGTCACACTTTTTGCCCAGATTTTCCAAATATATAATTGTAAAAACTGAAAAAATTTGATCTTTTCGTTTCGCGCGAAAGTTGATGCAAAAAGTCCGCCAAATCAACGTTAATTTCACTTTATGGAATCTCGTCGCAGCACAGTGATTGCCCTGTATATCGCAAGTTTATTTTACCACTGGCTCCGAGGTCATCTTCTATTTAATATATAAGAAAATTATAAGCGCGGCTGGTATTCAAACTATTCCATGACTTAGCGGCATACCCATCCTCTACTGCTAGATTAACAACTTTGTTTCAACCATTCCTGGTTAATGATTTATTTCTCTTTACCTTTGACTCGCATATAAATTAAAGCATAATTGGACTACTGCTAGGGTGCCTTTCCACATGAAGGATTGACCTTATTCATAGAGCCAGATTACTATATCGAAAGAACTGATGACTAGAACTACCACGGTAATTTCAATCATCGAAATTATAGATTTGATTATAATGCCAAATGTATGAACATGGTCAACTTAGCGTCTCTTTTTGCATTCCATCGATTAATGTTTTAATTTGTCTGGAGTATTATAATATATTGGGCATTCAAGCACTGACTTTAAAACATTGTCTATTCTAAAAACTACACTATTATGATCATAGAACAAATATATACAGGATGCTTAGCACAAGGTGCTTATTATATCGAAAGTGAAGGGGAGGTAGCCATCATTGATCCCTTGCGAGAAGTGCAACCCTATATCGATAAAGCGGCCAATGCTCAGGCCGAGATCAAGTATATTTTTGAGACCCATTTCCATGCGGATTTTGTAAGTGGCCATATTACACTGTCACAAAAAACCAATGCCCCAATTGTCTTTGGTCCCGAAGCCAATCCTTCATTCGATGCTATCATCGCAACCGATGGCCAATCTTTTCAGCTGGGCAAACTAACCATAATAGCCCTACACACTCCTGGTCATACCATAGAGAGTACTACATACTTGTTGAAGGATGAATCTGGGCGGGATTTGGCTATATTCTCAGGAGATACCTTGTTTTTGGGAGATGTAGGTAGACCAGATTTGGCACAAAAGTCGGCTAATATGACGATGGAAGATCTGGCTGGTATGCTCTATGATAGTTTGAGAAATAAAATTATGCCCCTGTCCGATGACGTCCTCGTATATCCAGCCCATGGGGCGGGTTCTGCATGCGGTAAAAAAATGATGAAGGAAACCATCGATACCCTTGGCAACCAAAAAGCTGTCAACTACGCCTTGCGCAGCGATATGACTAAAGCAGAATTTATTCGAGAAGTCACCGATGGACTATTGCCGCCACCGGCTTATTTCCCCCACAATGTCAAAATGAATAAAGAAGGCTATGATTCTATAGATGAGGTATTGTTAAAAGGCAAACAGGGTTTGAAACCCCAAGCCTTTGAAGATGTAGTCAATGAAACAGGAGCTATCGTTCTCGATGTGCGCCATCAAAATGATTTTGCCAAAAGTCATATTCCTCGTTCGATTTTTATCGGTCTCAGTGGTAATTTTGCGCCTTGGGTTGGCGAATTAATCAAAGATGTTCATCAAAAAATAGTGCTGGTTGTCGACGAAGACCAACTAGATGAAGCTATTACCCGACTGTCTAGAGTAGGATTTGATCAAATCTTAGGCTATTTACAAGGAGGTATTGACTCATGGGTAGCTGCTGGTAAGGCAACCGACAGTGTCAAATCCATATCTGCTGCAACATTCGCCGATATAATAGGTGGAGACCCTGTTTCCAAACCCATTGTGGATGTGAGAAAGGTGGCAGAATATGAAGCCAATCACATTTTGGACGCCAAAAATTTTCCCCTAAGTCAACTCAACCACTATATTTCTGTTTTCCCCAATCAAGAAGAGGTATTCATCCACTGTGCTGGCGGTTATCGATCCATGATTGCCAGTTCTATTCTTAAATCTCGAGGAATACACAATCTTGTAGATGTGGCAGGAGGATTTAAATCAATTGTGAAGGTCGGAATTCCACTAGTAGCCGAAGTCGTGTAAGAACCTAGGGATTTCTCTTGTCGTATTGGTAAACAAGAAGTTGATTTGAATATCGATTTCATCAATTCATTTAATTGATTGACGGTATTTCGTATTAGCTATTATTGCGACTTCAATATTATGGTGTATTTCACCATCTATCGATATCAGACATAGAGAATATAAGCACAGCACAAAGGGCTATATACTTGAAAAGTCATGCAAAATCCGTAATGACAAGAGAGAGGTTTGATTAAAACTCAAACAATTGACCATCTTGAGCACTACTGGGTTTATTGCGACCGAGATGAGTATAAGCCTTATCTAATACGGTGCGTCCCCGTGAAGTGCGTTGGATAAATCCCTCCATAATTAGGTAAGGTTCATAGACCTCTTCAATGGTGCCAGCTTCTTCTCCCACGGCCGTCCCAATGGATCCTATACCTACGGGGCCCCCTTGAAATTTGTCGATAATGGTCGTCAATATTTTATTGTCCATTTCATCGAGTCCGTGTTCATCTACATTGAGGGCATCTAGGGCAAACTGGGCAATGGCCAAGTCGATACTGCCATCTCCTTTGATCTGAGCAAAATCCCTAACTCTTCTGAGCAAGGCGTTGGCAATCCGAGGCGTTCCTCTGCTTCTGCGAGCTATTTCCAGAGAACCTTCTTCATCGATCCCTATCTTCAATAGATGGGCAGACCGCTTAATAATGCCCTGCAAAGTATGGTGGTCGTAGTAATCCAAATGAAAGTTGATGCCAAATCGAGCCCTCATAGGTGCGCTGATCAAACCCATCCTCGTCGTAGCTCCCACTAGGGTAAATGGGTGCAAGGCGATTTGAATATTTTTGGCGCTAGGTCCGGTCTCTATCATGATATCTATCTTGTAATCTTCCATGGCCGAGTACAGATATTCTTCTACCACAGTATTGAGTCGATGAATTTCATCAATAAACAATACGTCTCCGGGATTGAGGTTGGTCAACAATCCTGCTAAATCACCGGGTTTTTCTAATACTGGACCACTGGTGGATTTCATCTCACTGCCCAATTCGTTGGCTACGATGTAGGCCAAGGTAGTCTTACCCAGACCGGGAGGTCCGTGTAATATTACATGGTCGAGTGCTTCCCCTCTTTGATTGGCAGCAGCAATAAAAATGGCAAGGTTTTCAACCAATTTCTTCTGCCCAGTAAAATCGCTTAATCGCTCTGGTCGCAATGCCTTGTCGATCATTCGGTCTTCTGAAGAGGCAGTTTTTCCGGAAGGATCTAAATTTTGATTCATATTCAATTCAAATATAGGGTGAAAACCTAGGATTTTAATGAAAATATATTTTTCTCAACAGGGATAGAGTAGGTTTTATCTAGGGTAAAATAGTCCGAGAACTTATACTATATCGGTCCTTTTCGATTGATTAATCGCCAAAGTGCGACCATCAGTCTAAAGGACAGTATAATGGCCAGAACAATGGTGGTTACTGATATTATTCTAAATTCGGTAATAATATACTTGGACAAATCCATCTTTTCATTGGCATTGAGTAAGTATGAAAAATGGTGACCCCAGGTTGATGTCTCAAAGAAGAGCATCATAAAACTGTAGTGTCTAATGGTATAAAAACAAATCGGTATACTTACAAAAACAAAGGGAATCATTATCCATTTTCGACTGCCCAATAAGCTGTATCTCAAAAAAAATATATGCCGCAGACATTGCACCATGAGTATCGATATAATAATGTTGGGTACCATAAACGGAACAGTATCGATCATCACATCGTAATATGGCAATACCAAGACAATCCCTGTCAGTATCGACACCACCCACCAAAATAACTCTACTGCCCAAATGATTTTCGATCCCATATATTGTCTAAAATTTTTGCCGTTGGCCTCTTTTGGGGGCCGTCGGTGTACTGCGGTCAAAACTAAACCTATTATTGGATACTATCTGTGGATTCTGTTGAATATTTTCAGGATTTTCCAAGATGGTGATGATTTTCTCATCTGTCCATTTTTCACCGTCTTCACCCTCTAATTTTTGAGAAGGAATGGTGTAAATTCCCGGTTCACTCGGAGGATTTAATATAAAGGTGTAGGATTTTTTGCTTTTTCTTTGATTGCCCGATATCGACATGGTAGAAGATGTGTTGGGACCGGCGATGATGGTGAAATCCCCTAAATCAAAGTCCGCAAATTGACCCTCCCAATTGTAAATGGTATATCGCAAACCTAAATAATTGCCCATATACACGGTGTCATAACTCACCTCGGTTTCTACCTCTTGGGCTATAGTGGAACCAGTACAACATAAAAGAAATAAACCAATAGTTGATGTTACATTATATAACCAATTCATAATAGAAGCAATTTTTTTTTACTGCAAAATTAATATTCTTCTTAGAACGAAATTAATCTATGTATAATTTTTCTCTATAGGGGGCAAATCTTTGCATGTACACATCTACATCTTGTTTTTTAAGATGATAGACCATTCTACCAAAATAAGTGTTGTAGTCTGTAGATATCATTAATCCGATCGGGGTAAGAGATAAATGATACTTTAATTGCCCAGCAGCTTTGGGGAATAATTTGTATAAATCGGATTGCTCTTGTTCGAATATTTGCCGTGCTCTTATCTGAAATGTTTCTACCCATGGGGTATTGCTTCGGAAGAAACTCGACTGATCCAAGAACTTTTTATTCTTCTTGTCATATATAAAGGTGTAGGAATGTAGACTTTCTGAACCGTAATACTGAATCGACAACATACCACTTACAATTTCATCGGAAATATAGTCTGGGGTGAACCAGACCAAATGGTGATCACTCCATCTATTGTCGGAAAAAATTTCATCATTTTTTACGAATATTTTGTCCTTCCATTGGGACAACTGCTTGGTTATCGTTGAATTAAATTCTTCATCATGAGGAATGAGGGGGATTTCGCCCCACATGATTCGCTGAAGATCTAGTTCTACGAGGGGATAAGTAGATAGGAGGGCTGAGGAACAATATTTTGACATTTTCTCTTCACGAGTAATGAGGGCACATGAATTAACCATTTCCCTATTATTCCAATCGTCTTCATTTATATATTTGTTTTCGAGAAGGATTTCGTTTTCTGGAGTGATTTGAGTGGCAAAATATTCTTCATCGCTGTAGTATTGCCGAAATACAGAATTTGAAGTCCAACTGGCTTTTTCATGGTTAAGCGGAATTTGGATCGTGCGATCCATGTTATACCAATATCCATGAATGCCTTGATCTGATATTTTTAGTTCTAATCTTCCCGACTCATCATCATTATACCATTCTATTAGGGTAAGTGTATCATGGTGGATGATACCCCGAAGTAAGAGATTTTCTTCGATTTTGTCTACATGCATCAACCCTATGACTTCGTTGCTCGATGTCAATTGGCCTAAGATAATCTGTCCTGGTATTTGGCCGTGAAAGAAAAGAGAATAATCTTTTACCCAAGAAAATTCTTGATCCTTTTCCAGTAAAAGATTTAATTGCAAGGTTTCAATTTGTCCAAATCCGTTAACCTTCCCTATCAAGAGAAATAGAATAATCCAATAGTTTCTGGTGTAAAATAATGTAATCAATTAATTATATTTTATTTACATATGATGCAAATATATAATAAATAAGAAGAATCCCTACATTATTGACGATAAGCTTAGGAAAAGGTTTCAAAAAAAACCATTATTTTACTTTCTCTTCAATGGCCTTTAAAGCCGCTTGAATGCTGGGCAATGTGGGATCTAAGTCCGCAGCCAATACGTAATCGGCCTTGGCCATTGGGTATTTTTCACTTAATTCGAAACATATGCCTCTATAATAATAGTATTTTCCCTTGGTAGAATCAAGTTTTATTAAATAATTCCAATAATCGATGGATGAGGCGAAGGAGTCTTGATCCATAAGCAGTAGACCGGTGTTGTACAAAGCGGCCTCGTAGTTGGGGTAGTGGTCAATGATTTTTTGATACTGTTTTTTGGCGGATTCCAAATCGTTTTGGTTCTGAAAGAATAGGGCATAGGAGTGCAACAATGAGGTGTCGTGGGGTTCTATCGTCAACCCGTTTTCATAGTAAATTTTCGATAATTCAGGGTTGGAATTTTGAGTCAATTCTGCCAATTCCTGCCATGCTGCGATTTGGTCTGCATCCAATTCAACTGTTTTTTTGAAATAGCCAATGGCCGCAGTGCTGTCTTGTTGGAGTTTTGATACCCAACCCAATAGAAAAAATCCTTGGGCAGATAGGGGTTGAATTTTTAGAATTTCATGGGCCTGGGTTTTGGCTAAACTGTACTGTTCGACGAATATATAGACTTCGGCCAATTTTGCTTTTAAATCTAAGTCGTCTGGCCATTTTTCAATACCGTCCTTTAAGGTCTGGATACTGGCCAAGGAACGATAATAATTTAGTTCAATATCTGCCTTGAGTATTACGGCTTCGCGGTTTTCGCCATCTAGGTTGATGGCTTTTTCCACATCGCTTAAAGCAGCCGCAAAGCTTCCTTTCGCCATAAGCCATCGACTTCTGTCCAAATACACAGATGGCATCGTTGGATTATTTTGAATTTCAATATTTAACATTTGCAATTCACTCGGTATAGTATCCAAAACTAAGTCATTGGATGAGGAATCTGACTGAGATGATGGCTGACAAGAAAAGCTGAAAACGACCATGCAGATAATGGCAAATAAATAGTTGGGATTGAGTAAATATGGCTGTCCTGACCGATTTTTCATAGCTGTAATCATAATGTCGTCAAAAAAATATATGAATTGAAAAGCAATTGATTTAACAAATTTATCCTAAATTTATTATCTTAACGCCTCTTTACCTCGTTTTGTCGATGTAATTATATCTCAAAAATCGATTGGTTTGGCATAATTTTAGTACTGAATATATACTATAAATTTCTAATACCATGAATAAATTATGTAGTCTGATCTTGCTGTTGATGGCCTCTCAATTATCAGCTTTCAATAATTCTGATGCATTGGAGTACATCGATCGATATAAAGAAATAGCCGTATCTGAAATGCACGCCCACGGTATACCCGCCAGTATCAAGATGGCTCAAGCCTTATTGGAATCCAATTTCGGGAAAAGTGATTTGGCGGTATCGGCCAACAATCATTTCGGGATAAAATGTGGAGGTTCTTGGGATGGTGACACCTATTATAAAAAGGACGATGATAGAGATCGCCACGGAAGATTGCGCCCTTCTTGTTTCCGAGTCTTTGACAGTGCAGAACATTCATTTGTGGAACATTCCCTATTTCTTAAAGACCCGCGCAAAGCCTATAGGTATGGTCCTTTGTTTGATATTGAGAAAACAGATTATAAGTCTTGGGCTTGGGGATTGAAAAAATCCGGCTATGCAACCAATCCAGCCTATGCCAATCTCCTTATTAGTTTAATCGAAAAATATTCACTTTATACCTTCGATTATTACGAGGACAATAATGTGAAATATGTTCAGCCCTCTGATTTAATTGCACAGGCCAAAGATGTTCGAACCCACGATAAGATTTCTACAAATAGTCATCCGACAGCATTAAAATCAAAGCAGGGAAGTCCCTCCAAAAATATAGTGATTAGTGATCAAATATTGGTCAACGATCGAAAGGCCGTGATTATTCAACACGATCAAACCATATATGACATCGCCAATCAATACGATTTAAGTATCGACAAGTTGACTCAGTACAACGAATTTTTTACCGATGAAAAGCAATATCAAAAAGAAGGCGACTTTGTATTCTTAGAAAAGAAAAGCAGAAAATATAGAGGTAGTGCGACTTATCACACGGTAAAAGAGGGAGAAGATCTCTTGTCTATTGCTCAAAAATACGGTATTCGATTGAGCAGTTTAGAAAGAAAAAATAAGATTACCCTGTCCATGGTACCATTGCCTGGTCAAAAAGTAAAATTAAAAGGTTCGCCAATCCCTACTAGTGAAATACCGCTTACTTACGATGATGTTGAAATCATGGAATCTAGTACAGTGTCCAAACCAACCCTATTGGATCAGAAAGAAGTGGTTGAGATGATGCCACAAGAAGGGGATGAGTCTGAGGTAGCTAGTGAAGCGGTAGTACTAGCAAACAATAGTTTCGATCTTTCAAAACCAGCTTTGGTGTCTGAAGAAGTTGAAGAAACCGACAATAGCCAAGTATTGCACTACGAAATAAGCAAGGGAGATACCCTCTACGGTATCAGTCGACAGTTTAATGTATCGGTAGAAGATATCATTAAAGTCAACGGCTTGACATCAAATAATTTGAATATTGGTCAAATTTTAAAAATATACCGTTGATCTATAATCCCCAACTAGGGCATAGAGTCATCTATGCTTGTATTTTATTAATCGCTGGTTTGGTATCAGCTCAAGGACAGTCGAAGTATTTTGGTATCAATGGAGGTCCGACGATTGCTTTTCAAAAATGGAATGGTTTTCAAGAATCCAATCCTCTACTTACTTATCACTTAAAAGCACATGTGGAATCCTATGGACAGTCCTCAGCCTTTTTTGCCAATGCAGGCATCAGTAATAAAGGACGGGGGATTAGATACAATGATTTTGTAAGTCCTATATCTGGAGGCCTCATTCGGGGAGGATATGTCAATGTGGTGTTTAAGAATGTAGAGCTAACCCTAGGGCTTAAAAAGTATTTTGAGTTAAATCCTTATTTTGAATTTTTCTATTCCTTTGGTCTTAGAGGGTCTTATACCTATGATGCCAAATATGGACAAATCGATTATATAACCAACGATGCTACTAGAAAGTGGAACTACGGTGTAAGTGCTGGTGGAGGAATTCGCTGGTCAGAAAATGAGTTTTTTAGACCATTGCTACATATTATTTTTAGTCCAGATTTGTCCCAACAGGTCAAAATCCCGGCCCAAGAATACGTCAGTCCTTCTGGGGGAACCTATGTTTTGGCAGGTCAGGAAATTAGAAATATTAGTTTAGAAATTGGATTTACCCTTCAGTTTTTGAGGAAGGTAATCTACAGAGAGTAATCGCTATTTGTTTTATATCCAATAATACCCATTGTGTAAATCATTGTCTAATAATTGTATTTCGTATTACTTGACTATTAGATCTTCCTACCTAAGTATTCCAAATTCAATATATGCATCATCAAAAAAACTTCGATGTATTGGAGAAAGAAAAGAGAAATGGAAGCATTGTTATGTGGAGCAATGCTTCCATTTTTTAGATGTTGAATAGGTTGTCATTTCACTACCAACCTATGGTGAGTATTGAATCTTAAGGTTTAAGATTCGCAATTTCCTAATAGGGAGCCTTAACTAACATTCGGCGTGGAAATTTTTAAATACCCTTTTAGAAACTTCCCTCTTTTGACTGAATCACATTGAAAAAGTCACAATAATGGAGAAGAAAAATCCATTTTTACCTGTAATTTTTTGAAATTCTATGTTTTTTCCTACAGAATTGGGGAAGATGTTGCCTTGATATCTATTAATTGTTATTTAGTAACAGGGGAGGAATATTGTATAAATCTTGTGTATGAGATTGTAATACAGGAATTTAAGTAGATTGTATTCAATGTATTATATGATGAAGAGGTTGAAATAGTATATTTTTTCACCATTTCTTAAGTCGGAATAATTATTTTGATTCACTAAATCATTATTACATTATTTTTTCATCATAAAGTCATAAGATTGTTGAATCATCATCTTCAATACTTTTAAATCTATATCATCGAGTTTGTTGATATATAGACAGCTTTTACCAATTTTATGTTTACCCAATTGATTGAGCAAGTCTTCGTATTTGTCAAATCCTGGCATAATATATAGGGTCAAACTTTGTTTGCGAGGAGAAAAACCTATGGCCATCCATTCGCCACTGTGACCAGATGCATAGGTATAGCTGTATTTTCCAAAACCGACAATAGACTTGCCCCACATTTTTCCTTTGACCTGGGTGATCTCCGTCATTAATTCGTGGATGGTTAGGGCATCTAATCGACGATTTTCAGGTTCTACAGCGTTTAAAAAAGCCATTACATCGTCGTCATTCACTTTAGTTTTAAGTTCGTACTTGGCCATTGTTTATATTTTATAAGTGAATAAGATGTTCTATGCTTACGTTGATTTCAGTCTATCTAAGATAAAGGATTAAATCGGTTGGAGGAAATTTTTGAAAATCAGGAAGAAATTAGAATAGATTTTTTAGTAAAAAATCTATTCTAATTTGGACTTAGTCTTAATAGGTTTATATTTGCAAAGACTAAAATTATGCGTGGTAAAAATTATCTCTTTTATATGGTCAATTTCATTTTCTCAGTGGACAAGATTCCAATGTCCATTTTATGGTAGGTGAATTTCATGATCAAATCCATACAAAGAATACGGATATAAAAGATAACTATACTGACATTGGTATGAGAGTGGGGGATTGGTACTATTTTATAAGTCTCAATATTTACACCATCTTTCGTTGGAGGTAGAAAATTATTCCATGAAGAGCTGGGAATCTTTTTTACCCTTTATGGCGATAAAGTGGTTTGACGATATCGAATTATTAGTTTAATTAAATAAATACAGCATCCTATGAAAAGGAAATATACATGGCGAACCTTTTTCAACGACATCCATCTTTGGTTGGGTGTAGGTAGTGGCCTTATCTTGTTTATCGTTTGTTTGAGTGGGACGATATTGACTTTCTGGCCAGATATGGATCGATGGCAACATCCAGAAAAATATAAGGTTGCCGTCACTGAATCCGCGCCATTGTCAATAGCTGTACTAAAATCAAAGGTGAGTGAACAAATAGAAGGCGAAATAGTCTCTGTACAGATTAGTGATCGTCCTGATGAAAGTTATACTTTTAGTGTGAAGGAGGATCCCAAACAGCGTCGAGGCACAGCTTATTTTGTGCAACCGTATACCGGTGAAGTATTGGGAGATGGCAAGGCCATATATGGCGGTGGTTATAGGACGTGGTTTAGGATGCATCGATGGTTGCTTCTCGATACGGAGATTGGTCGGCCCATTGTCGGTATATCTACAATAATATTTTTATTTCTAATGATTACTGGTTTTATATTGTGGTTGCCCAAGCGTATGAAGTATATGAAGCAGGGATTGGTCATTAAGTCTAAGAGTGGATGGAAGAGATTGAATCACGATTTACACAATGTTCTCGGTTTTTATGCTTTGATTTTACTTTTAGTCATGGGACTGACTGGACTTAATTGGTCGTTTGAATGGTATAAGAATGGATTGAGTCAAGTCCTCAATGCCCAAGTCTTTGGTGGACGGGGTGAAAAGAGTGAGCCATTGTCGATAATTGATTCTACCGCTGAGGTGATGTCGGCCGATGAATTTTATGAAAAAAGTAAAGCCCTGTTGGCAGGTGGGGGAATTACCTCATTGCCATTACAATATGATGCGACCAAACCTGTAGCCATTCGAAAGGTGGCCAATGGATTTTTCAGTGTTCGCGGTGCCGACAACTTACAGCTTCATCCCATTACGGGAGAACCTTTGGCTGTAGAATTGTTTTCAGAAAAGACTCTAGGACAGCAGATCGCTCAATCGATTAAACCATTGCATACAGGTGAAATCATGGGGACGTTTTCCAAAATCCTTTATTTTATTACCTGTCTGATAGGTACTACTTTGCCTATCACTGGTATTATTATTTGGATCAATAAGCTGAAAAAGAAAAGAAGTCGCAAGAAAAAGGCAGTGGCTAAATCACAAGCGGTAGAGGCCAATGTAGCTGCTGTTTAATATAAACACGATAATTTATATTTGAATTAGCTGACCATCCAGTTTTTCTTTTAGTTCGGGGAATTGACTACCGAGAGCTTGGTTTTTGGTATAATAGATTACAATGGAAAGCGCGATTAAGTCGATCTCCGATTGAGGCAGTCCGATGTATTTTTCGAGGCGCTCTGGGGTATATCCACCAATTTGACATAGTTGAGATAGGCTGGGTAAATGATTGGATTCTAATGAAGGGAATTCCACCACTTTGGCTGTTTCGTAGAGGGCGATGTTGAAATATCTAAGAGGTTCATTGTTGCCCTTAATCAAATGAGGAATAGAATACATCATGGCTCCGTCTTCTAAGTGAGTCTCTGATATGTGGAGGAGTTGTTCATATTTCGGTGAAGGGAAGGGATGATTATAAAATATATACACCAAGATATTGGACAGGGGAATCTGATATTCATTTTTATTGTTTTCAAAGAATGCCGCATAGGCACCGCAAAGTAATATGGCTTGATAAGGAGTTTTGTCCATGCCTTGAGGTAAAAATTCTTTATCGACTTTAAAAAGACTTACTTGTTGATAGAATAGTGATCGCTTGTTTTCTGGGATGAAATGGATAAGGGGAAAATTATTTTCGAGGTATTCGCGTTCTTTTTGACCTAGATTACGCCTTTTGCGCTTATGTCCATAAATGTTGATTTCTTTTTTAAATATATAGGTCAACATCAGACCTACAGCGCAGGGGAAGAGGAGGATTAGGCCAAGATTTGATTCCAAATATTCTAAGATAACAAAGCCGATTATACCGCCCAAAGCAAAAAGAATGGTTAACTTAGCGTTTAGAGTCATCTATATTTTTTAATTAAAAGTAAATTTTCTTTTGGTTAAACAAAAAAAGAAATTAAATTTGCCTTTCCAAATTTGAAGCTGTATAAAGTTAGAAACTTTTTTTGGACAATTTTATTGTTTTGAGGGGTTTTCTTTACTTGGAGTCAAATAGATAGGATAAGAAATATAGGTTGGTACCTTAGCTCAGTTGGTAGAGCACAGGACTGAAAATCCTGGTGTCCCTGGTTCGATTCCTGGAGGTACCACAAAATCCAGTAAGATGGATAGCCTTAAGGCGCTTTTGTTAGCGTCTTAAGGTTTTTTTTTGCCCATATGTGAGATGTTATTTCCATAATTCTTTGTGCAAATGAATTCGTATAAGTATTGCATCTCGCTTCTTGGTTTAAAGAAAAGTCTTGAAAGCGGCGCACTGAGTTGAGTCGAAGTGGACGCAATAATAACATCGGGTGAATTCCTGATATATATTCTTAAATTATGAAATCAAAACCATACCGTCAGTTTTCATAAATACTAGTCATGCCGCAGGGGGCATGACTTCTCTCATCCGATGGATATTTAATCCATCGGGTTGCACTTCGTGCAACTTCATTCGTTCACCTCGGCACAGTGGCCTAAATACCTATCGAATTAGAGGGCAATCACGCCGGGCCAGAGGCTAACCCACCCGAAACACGGAGGTTTCGGTTCCTTCATCATTGACCGATTTACGGTCAATGGCTCTCCGAGCTTCATTCAGTCATCTTCACCAAAGGTCGATTTACGACCTTTGGTTGCCCTAATGGGCAACTACGTTCAGTCAGGGATGATGTTTTATAGCCGTGGTTTGAAAAACCACGGTATTGGCATCAAATAATGTTGATTTGGCGGACTTATTGCATTGTCAATCTGCTGACACAAAGAGATCATATCTTTTCATTGCCTCTATTGATATAATAGAATAGATGGGGCAAAAAGTGTGACAAATCTAGGAGGATGGAAATGCTGATCTATTTAATCATTTAAACGGTGTAAATGTTTGTTGCATATATGTTTATGTTCAATGAAAAGTCCTGAAGGGACGACATGTATCAGCATAGGGTGTTAACCCTATGAATTGATTATAGAATTGAAATTAAGTCCTGAAAGGACGACATAATAAGCTAAAGTAAATACCTAACAATTTAAATGTATTCTCGTCGCAGCGCAGTGACTTAAATACCTATCAAATTACGTTGCAGTCACTCCATTTTGTAGAGTCACGACCGAATGCAGTACATGACCGAATGAAGATTGACATTATAAAATGCATTTGCTATTAGTCATAGGGTAATCATTGTTGTGAATAAATTTCTGCCCATATATTCTTTGTGTTTTTCACTATCTATTAATATGATATTAAAAATCTGCCTGTGTTAATAAGAGATCTATATTTTTTTTACCTTGTCATTTTTATTATTAAACATTAAGGCAAATGAATCGCAGACATTTTCTTCGGAATTCAGCTATGGCGGGAGCTGGAGCTACTTTATTCTCGTCAACCATCGGTAAAGCTCAAAATGTTGATTTTACAGGGAAAGGGAAGAAGGCTAAAAATGTAATCATGTTTATCAGTGACGGAATGAGTACGGGTACTTTAAATATGATGGATTTATTCAAGTTAAGACAATATGGCTCTGGGTCAAATTGGTTGCAACTCTATCGTGAAAATCGCGTTTCGAGAGCCTTAATGGACACGGCCTCTGCCAATTCTATCGTGACAGATTCTGCCGCTGCAAGTTCCTCATTTGGCGGTGGGCAAAGGGTTAAAAATGGATCCTTGAATATCAGTCCCGATGGAAAACCAAACCTTCCCATTCTACAAAAATTTAAAAAATCAGGAAAGAAAACCGGATGTGTTACTTCGGTTACCATCACTCACGCCACACCTGCTGGTTTTTGTATTACTCAGGACAATCGAGGCGATCAAGCGGCTATTGCAGAAAAATATTTAGAAGGTAAATTCGATGTCTTAATGGGTGGTGGAGACCAATATTTCAATCCAGAGCTACGCAAGGATAAGAAAGATTTATATAGCGAGTTTCAAAAGGTAGGATATCAGATTGCTAAAACTAGGAAAGAATTATTGTCTTTAAAAGGAAATTCCCCAGTACTAGGTATATTTTCAGACGGTGCACTTCCCTACAGTATTGATAGAAAGTCCTCAAAAGAACTCACTGAAAAAACACCGACTTTGGCTGAAATGACTAGTAAGGCCATAGATGTATTGAAAGATCATCCAGAGGGATTTGTACTTCAAGTAGAGGGGGGGAAAGTAGACTGGGCAGCACATGCAAATGATATCGCTGGACTTCTCTACGATCAGTTTGCTTTCGATGACGCTATTAAAGTAGCCCTCGATTTCGCCGAAAAAAATGAAGATACCTTACTTATTATGACTACAGATCATGGTAATGCCAATCCAGGTACAATATCTGGAAGCTCGGCAAACGATCAATTTGACAGTATCGCCAATTATACCCAAACCAATGAATGGCTACTAAATCAAATTTCAAGTGAGTCTTCATTGAATGAAATAAAAGATCTTATTTTTAGAGCTAACGGAATTGAACTATCTCAAGAAGAAGTTGAACATATTTATTCTTATTATCACGGACTAAATAAGGAGTCCGGACTCTATAATTATAAAAAGCTACCTTTTGAAACCTACGCTAAAATGCAAAAATCACGCAATTCCGTGGGTTGGATCAGTATGAGTCATTCCGGTGATTATGTTGAATTGGCCATGTATGGTCCAGGTAGTGAATATTTGGAACCCTATATGTTAAATACTGATATTCATTATTTAATGTTGCAAGCGACGGAAGTGGAAAACCGGTTTTGATCTAATTATTCTTTACCATGAAATCCATGCTGCAACTCTGAATATACACTTTGACCGATTTACGGGTTTTGGAGTAAGCACTTCCCCTGTTCAACTCTGTGTATCGGGTGAATTGGTCACTGGTCTCGGTATGTTATTCAAAAAAATGAAGCCACGGAATAAATCCCGTGACTTCAAACTGGTATAAGTAGAAGTACGCGCTTAAATTATTTTCCTATCCCAAGCTCTTATCACCAAATCAATTCTGGGTGGTTGGTCGCGGATTTGGTATTATAGAAGGCGTTGATTTTACCTTCCTTTTAATTGCTCGGTAGTAATACCTTGTCTATTACATGGACTACGCCATTGCTTCCAGCGATATCTGCACTTAACACAGTGGCATTTTTGTCCGTAGAATCTACGATCTCTACACTTTGATCAATTTTTACACTTACACTTGATCCCAGGGCGGTATTGATTTCTTGGCCGTCGGATAAATCTGTAGAATAAGCGGCTACTCCTGAAACTACATGGTATTTAAGGATATTGGCCAAGAGTGTTTTCTCCTCCTCGGTATCAAAATCGGCCAGACTGTTGTAATCATCTCCTAAATCATCAAGCAAAGCGACAAATGCTGCATTAGTAGGGGCAAATACGGTAAAGGGTCCATCGGTCTGTAACAATTCTACCAAACCAGCATCTGCTTGGACGAGAGCTGCTACAAGTATCGATAAGTCATCACTTCCTTGCGCTAGGTCAACAATGTTGGGTTGAGGGAAGACGGCATCTAATATCTCTTGAGGCAAAAGTACTTTGTCTATAAGGTGAACAACTCCATTGGAAGCTTGAATGTCGGCGGTTTTAACCTCCCCTTTGCCATCTGTGGCATCTGTAACAAACACACCTCCATCCAAGCTAATTCCAATGTCCTCACCTTGAGCTGTAGTAATCATTTGACCTTCACTTAAGTCGGTAGACAATGCTGCGGCTCCCGCCACTACATGGTATTTTAATATTTGAGCGAGTAAAGTTTTCTCTGCTTCGGTATCAAAATCATTTACACTGTTATAATCATCGCCTAATAAATCCAAAACCGCTGCAAATGCATCATTAGTAGGGGCAAATACAGTAAATGGCCCATCGGTTTGTAAAAGTTCGGCCAGTCCCGCATCTGCCTGAACAATAGCAGCTAATAGAGAGCTCAAAGATTCAGTCTCTTGAGTTAATTCAACAATATTTTTATTGTTTAGTGTGGCCACAAAATCGATGGCAGTTTGAGGTAAAAGCACTTTGTCGATCACATGAGCTATTCCATTACTGGCCATAATATCTACCATGGAAATATTGGCATTTATTTCCGAATCATCTCCGATAACAAAACTACTGCCAGCAGCGATTATTTCAATGTCGTTATTGGCCAAAGCTGTAGCCACCGAACCAGGAGCTAAATCGCCAGAACTGACCTTGGCAGGCAATACATGGTACAGAAGAATGTCTTTAAGCAAATTGATTTCATCATCGGTGTCAAAGTCGTCTAAGCTATTGTAGTCATTTCCAAGAACATCTAATAAAGCTATAAAAGCATCATCGCTCGGAGCAAATACAGTAAATGGTCCATCGCTATTTAAAGTGGCTACAAGGTCTGTTTTTATCACCGCAGCTTCAAGTAATGTTAAGGCGTCTGATGCTACCACTATCTCTACCAATGAGCCGATATTAATGGCGTCTAAAACAGATTGTGGAACCAGGACTTTATTGATGATGTGTACTATTCCATTGCTGGCCTCAATATTGGCCGTGGTTACTTGAGCATCGGCATCCGTATCATCATCTAAGGAAACAGTATTCCCATTTATTTTTATGATCACTTTTTCGCCCAGTACTGTGGATATCTCTTGCCCATTTGACAGGTCGGATGAGGTTACCGCTGCTCCCGCCACTACATGGTATTGTAGAATGGAAGACAAAATTGCTTTGTCTTCTTCTGTCGTAAAGTCTGATAGCGAATTGTATTGATCTAATCCAGCGAATAAGGCATCAAAAGCTGCGTTCGTCGGGGCAAAAACCGTAAAAGGACCATTGCCACTTAAGGTAGCTATGAGATTAGAACCATTGTTCTCGTCTGCTTTGGACAGGGCAGCAACCAAACTACTAAGAGTTTCTGTGGATTGGGCTGCTTCTACGATATTTATCGGTGTTTCAACCATTACCTCGTCATCGTCATTACAGGCAACAGAAACCAAAAATAAGCTGAAAATTAATAGGAAGGAATTCTTAAAGTATTTCATTTGTCAAACATTTAAAGGTGAATAGTTAGACAAATATAAGTGAAATTATTTATTGTCCAAGTATTATTTAAAAAAAAGTTGGACAAAATTGTATTTAAATTTTTAAATGATTACTTTTAATCCCTGAGTGTGATAGCAATTCACATGGTGAATAAAAGTGAAATCATAGAGATATGTCAAGATATACAGTAAGTCAAATTGTAGAGTTAACCGGTATTAATGCCCATACCTTACGCAAGTGGGAAAGTAGATATAGCTTCATCTCTCCCGAAAGAACAGAGACTAATATTCGATTTTATTCAGATGAGGATTTAAAAAAATTACTCAATGTTTTGATTCTGACCAATGCCGGATATCGACTGTCTAAGATTAATAAAATGTCTGATGAAGAAATTTTTGAAAAAGTTAGACAAAACACCAATTCTTCAGAAGATCACGACGAAATCAGTCTTTTGATATTGTCTATGTTAGATTTTGACGAGTTGGGTTTCGATAAAATAATTAGGTCAAGTATCAATCGAAGAGGAATACTTACTACGATTACCACCATTATTTATCCTTTTCTAAATCAAGTCGGCGTTTTGTGGGGAACGAATAAGGTAATGCCGGCTCAGGAGCATTTTATTTCCAATCTAATCCGTCAAAAAATCACATCGGCAATTGAGATGTTGCCCATTCCCAGAGGAAATCCCAAAAAGATGGTATTATTCTTGCCGGAGTTTGAATATCATGAATTGGGATTATTGTTGGCCAATTACCTAGCCAAGGAAATGCAGTGGCGGACTTACTACCTAGGTCAAAATGTTCCTACCGAAAATATCATTCAAGTGGTAAAGTCGGTAGAACCCGATTTTCTTTTTACTATTTTCATTTCTCCTATCTCACAAAGGTTAAATACTGTTTTAGAAACCATCACCAAGGAAGTCGATGTTCAACTCCTGGCTTCTGGCACTTCTCAGAATGCTGAACTACTTCAGTCTTTTTCCAATGTAAAATTCATAGCTCATCCTCAGGACTTAGTGGTTTATTTGACTGAGAAAGAGAGCTAGTTTTATATCTTATGATTTAATGAAGTATTAGTTAACCATTCCTTCTCTGGTTCTTCAGATAATATCAATTAAATTTACTTAAAACATACTAATTGCTAATCTAATAATGAAGTTGCTCTAATGTCCCCCGCTGGAGGGACTGCCTGAAAGGCGGGGGTGGATAAAATAGAATTGGTATCCTAAATAATTGGTCGAATGTCAGAAATCAAAATTTTGATAAATGGATTCTGACGATCTAGATTTTATTTATCTATAAGATATTTTTTATTAAGAAACATAATCAAGCCTCGGCATAATGGTGTTTTCCATAGGATTAACAGGGCAGTCACGCCGGAGCACAGTGGTAAAATTAACTTGCGAATTAAAGGGCAATCACGCCGGAGTGAACGAATGAAGTTGTCTTTTAGGCAACACGATGGACTAAATCTAACTGAGTAGGGTCCGCAGGACCATTGGTAGTCAATCTACCAATGACGAAGGCACCAAAGCCACTGGCTTTGGGTGGGTAAGCCGGATGAGAGAAGTCATGCCCACCGTGGCATGACGAGATTCCATGAAATTCGCTATCGAATTAAAGGGCAATCACGCCGGAGCACAGTGGTAAAATAGCCTTACGATATACAGGGCAGTCACGCCTCGGCACAGTGGTAAAATACCTAACAATTTACAGGGTAGTCACGCCGGAGCCAGTGGCTAACCCACCCGAAACACGGAGGTTTCGGTTCCTTCATCATTGACCGATTTACGGTCAATGGCTCTCCGAGCTTCATTCA
>NZ_JAJQYA010000011.1 GCF_021729155.1 Membranihabitans marinus
TGCGGCTCTACAATAAATCGAAAGATAACCGAGTAAAGTACGAAGTACTGAAGGTAGTAAATCTACCTTCAACGAGGGCACCACGACCCCCGTGTCGTGGGTGGGTAAGCTTATAAATTATAAATGTAATTCGTATTATTCCTTGATCAACCAGATCTCCGATACCTGTGACCCCCGCTGACCTTCACTACAAGTCCATTTGAACCTTACCTTGCCATCGCGTACAGCTTCCATAGGCAGATCAAATTCATATATAGGTTGACTGCCAGTTTTAAGATAATCGTGAACCAAAATACCATCCGCCTCCAATTTCATGATCGCTCTAAATCTACCAGTATATGCAATCCGAATACTGTATTTACTCTTTGAATCAAGATGGTCATACTCTATTTCTAAAGGCTGTTGGTATAGAGTAGTCACATGATTCATCCAAGCCAAAGGCCATGGATTTCCCTCAAAACCCATACTTTTTACTTTTCTCTTCCATTTTTCTCCGTTAAGACCTACTCCAAAACTAACCCTAGGAGAAATCAAAGTTCCCGGATCCTCTTCCCAAGAAACTTCAGATATGACCTTGGACAAACTGCGTGGAGATCCAAAGTTGTCGTAAAAACCACCTGGACCAGGATCGGTGCGATGAAGAATTGTATGAATGGCCGCCAATCGGTCTTCTTCGCTATTGAGTTTTTTTATTTCTAAAAATTGATCCAATAAATAGAGAACGTCGTTTAGGGGAATATCTATATTGTCGATAAAAGTACCCCTGCCTTTAACTCCTCCGTGACTTTCTACAGTTAGCTGTGCACCAATATTGTTAAATAGAGAATCGGCAAGTGCATAACATCGCTGTTTCCATTCTGGTTGTATCGGGGTCTTCCTAGATTTCGCCAAAGTCTCACTGGCCATTTCTATAGCTTTTATTGAACCAATCTTTGGAGCTGAAAGCAAAATATCCCTTGCCGCTTGTTCCAATTCTGTTTCATACATCAATCTACGGTATTGGTAAGCATCAAAATAAGCCCTGATTAAAGCCAGCTGGAAACGATAATTACTTAATACCTCTGCTGTAGCAGTTGCTTCAATGGATTGCCACTGTTGTAAGGTTCTCAATACACCATCGTTACCGAGTAATGAACCTTTCATGTTGGCTTCCAATCCCAAAAGCCCTTGTGCAATTTCCTCATCTAAATCCGGACTAATGAAGTACCGACCATATTCAGTTAATGTCTCACTTACCGGAGTCTCTGGATCCCAATCTTGATCACTCCAAATCATTTTATTGACATCATCATTGATACCCTCCGAATAGCTAATGCTGCCGTCTGCATATTTGGCCAGTGAATTGTGTATGATCTTTTGATCGATGGGGCTTGGATTGATGGGCTCCCGATCTAAAGTGTTGGCTAGGGATAAATCCCAATTGGGGATTGGATACTGACATTTGACAGTATGGGTGATATCTGGATACCTTCTGATCGCTACATCAGGGCCTATGATTTTCTTGATTTCGGACAATGGGGTTTTGACCCATGGACCAAAAACAACTCCCCCAAACCAATCATACTTTTTGTTGACATGAGAATAAAAATCCTCAAACCATTGCTTTGTAGGTTTAGAAGATTGAGGAGATACCCATATCTTAGCCTTGGGATGGGATTTGTGAAGGACTTCTGCTTCTTTTTTAAGAAAATCAAATAATTCATTTGGTTCCAAATGTCCTGGGTCACCTCCAGGTACAAAAAGAGCATCGAGTCGAGGAAGAGATTGGAATATCTTGTGCCGTTCTTCCAATTCTTTTTGTACGGCTACTGGATCTTCATAGTCTGATCCCAAGTTGGGGAACCACATCCAAACATCCAATCCGTATGAATCACAGATTTCTGATTGCTTTACGATCATGTCCATAGATGGTAACTTCATATGAACACTTTGAAAATCATCGTCAGTCTGTGGAGGCATGATCTCAATACTATTGGCACCAAAAATGGCCAAGTCTCTGATATAATCATCATATTGTTCAGGGCTCCAAGCATCATAGGCATTGGTCTTAGGACGATAACCTAATTGATGTCCCCTTATCGGGTAAGTAGGAGAAGAGGAAATACTAAAATCATCAGCTATCAGTATTTCCCCTTTTCTCATTTCTAGGTTTCTCAATAATTTTCCTATACCATATAGAATACCCCTAGCATCTGCCCCAATGACGGCAACACTTTGGGTAGTAGCATCAACGGCAATTTTGTACCCTTCTTTATCTATGGAGGGTAGACTGGCAACCATTTGTTGTAGATTTTTCGGAAGGTTTTTTACATCTTCTTCTAATCCAATAATAATAGTCTCATCCATAGAGTTTGACCATTTATCAAGGATGGGATACTGAATTGAACTTCGTTTTTCAATCTCTTCACTTAAGACGGCAATGGATTTCAATACCACTTTATCATTCGTATGAGAGCTTACCACCGAAGCCCCAGTTAAGTTGACCATTTGTGTATAGGCCATAGATGTATAGAGAAATAAAGAGAATAATAAAAATGGTATTCGTTTCGCTGTCTTATTCATGTATGTGATTTATGTGTAAAGATTAATATTTGCCTTAGCCACTTACGTCTATCCTTCTATGTTATAAGATGAATAGATAATTTGAATTAAAAATGTTGTTCGCTCTACCTCTGTAATTTATACTAAATGCATTAGTCGTTTACAGGCTCTCCAATTACCTCTAGATATCGCCCTATCCAATAGGGTAACAACCATAAATCTCCAGCACTGTATTCTCGTGTCCCATTTTGGCCTCCATCTAGTTCAAATCGATTGGCATTGTGTTGGCGGATTTTTAATTCATCTGGTGGTAAAACTTCTTTGGTAGCTTGATCTCTAAAATTGGCTGGCAAAACTTCAATATCTTTACGATGGCTGTTGTTTACCGTCCATGTGATTAAATCCAATGGAAATTCTTGTAAAAACCAGATGGCATTTTCGAAATCAAAATCTTCATCTCCTACCAAAGCCGTCATGATGTTCCAAAGTCCATCTTTCTCCGGTCGTTCGGCTTCCCAGTGATCTATAATGGCTTGTCGGTAATTAGATTTTAATTCGTCGTTGAAAGCATATCGGTAAAGTCCCCAATACCCCATATAATACATTTCATCATCAGAGTGATTCCATCTGCTGGATAGCATTTTACTCCAATCATCAGCTTGGTTCGGAGCCCTTCCTATTTCTTCCATCGGTCTCATAAGGTTTTCGAGATACCCGTAATCATCGATGAGTTCAAAAGCTTTTTCTTTGTACACTTCCTTTTTTGTAAAATAATAGGCCGATTGTAGCATGGCTATGATATTTGAACTATTGAGTTTACGGTCTCCTACAGAGGTAGGGAAATTGTTGACATAGTCGGGATGCCATCGCCCCCAAGTGGTTGGCTTGCCGTCGAAGTCTACAAGGTAAAGGTCATTATCCACTATATGTTGCATTAGTAAATCTAACAATTCAATGGCCTTTTCCCTTACTGGTTTTACATCAACCAATTCGGCAATAACTCCAAAAACAAAAACATGTCCGATTGCTTCATCACTGCTGGTTGTAGATTTCCAATCCCACTCAGGATCTTCTGTCGCTCGCCACGGTTTACTGCTTGCATTGTATCCCGCTCTCTGAAATGATCGGGAAGGGAATCCAGAGTTCATAGGATTGATAGTGTAGAGCCGCTCCATTGCATCTAATGATTCTTTGACATTCTGCAATGCTTCTTCTGAATGAGTAACTGCATATCTGAAGGCCTCCCCACCGAGATACATCGATGTCCATAGACCATCATTGTCTGAATTTTTCATCGTCCCCGTGGTCAAATCTCCATTTTTCATATTAGATAAAATGGCATTAAACCCTGTTCTGATGTGGCGTTCTCTGACTTGTTTGTCAAAAAACTCCGCTTTGTCGGCCAAGGTCATTTCTTTGAAAACTATTTGTCCTAATCCGCCAGAAGTAAGGATCAATACAGAATTTTCAGGACCTTTCGCAATATCAATAACACTATCTGAAGGGAGCCATCTTTTGGAAGCATAGTAATTAAATCGGCCATCTTCCTTTAATGACATGGCACCTCTAGTGGATCCAAACCAGATTTTTCCGTCAATATTTTGGATGCTAGTCAATTCTGTCCATGGCATTTTTTGTTGGATTTCGCCGACTTGTCGTTTGGCCTTTGTGTCAAACTCAAAATACCCGTTGGTTGTACCGACAAGGATTTTCCCTGGTAACCATTCCATACAGGTTAAATTCGAACCTTTGAAAACTTGCTTTAATACTTTTTGGGTTGGAGAAAAAGTATTGAGGGTAGATTTACCCAAAATCCAGAATATGTTATTTTCATTATCGTATTCTATGCTGATCACTTCATCTTGCGACAAAGTACCACTCCACAAGGTTTTGGAATCGAGTAATAGATTCAAATTTTTTCCGTCGGAGATTAAGAATTCAAAATCTTTACCTGCAGAAAAAATATTGGCATTGGCCATCTTGTGTTTGGAATAAAGTTTGCCCGCCCAAGCATTGCTGAATACGGCCTTGTCGTCCAGATAGATCAATTGATTTTCATAGATCGATATAGATGAAATGTTTTTATCGGAGGTTGGTTTGTCTTGTACGTCGGTCACCAAAGTTCCCGGATATAAAAATTGTCCTGGTCTAGGTCGCAATAGGCCTTGAGATGACAACAATTGGATATAACCATTTCTGTCTGATACTACACGGTATAATTGAATATCCTTGTCTTCAAGATCGTATTTGATGCTACAGTCTTGTAAAAAAGCCTTGTCGGGAATTCCATGGGGGTGGTTTCGTGTGTTGTCTTGAGCAAAGCTAATCGTTGCCAAAGTCATTAATAGCAATAACAATAAAGGGTTCTTCATAACGTATTTTTAAATTAAAAGATATTGTATTCCTAATTCCAATAAAGTATTTATACAATTATCTGTTATATTAAATCATTTCAATTGTGACTATATCACAGCTCTAACTCTTATCTTTCAGTTTTCCAATTAGGTTAATTGGGATTAGATCTTAATTTTCGAAATTCAATGATTTCTAAGGAATTCGTATAATAATTTTTTACTTAGAGGTTTCACAATCCGCATCGCAAAATTACTAATACCTCGAGAAATATACTCTCCAACTTGTTGTCTATTCCCGATACAATCTTATCTTGTTAAATTATTCTGAGAGTGAACAAAATATAATATGGTATATTTAGTACTTGTATCTGTTTATGATTCAAGCCATTGTTGTTGCCTCTAAAGGAGGAAGTTTACTTAAAGTAAGATATGTATTGCGTCATCCATTAAACATCTAATTATGTTAAGAGTCTTTGTTTGTCTAAGTTTTATTTTTATTGTGGTTGAAGCATCGTTAGCTCAAAAGATGGATTTTGAGGATTACGATCCCCCTTCTACTCTAGTGGTTCCAGGTAAAATATACACTCAAGCCAAATACCCATTTATCGATGTACACAATCATCAGTTTAGAATGCCTGATATGGATTTGAGTACTTTAGTGTCAGATATGGACGATCTCAATATGAAGGTCATGGTCAATCTTTCTGGTCGGGGACGTGGCAGTCAAGACCATTTGAAAAAAGGATTGGAAAATGTTAATGAGAATTATCCCAATCGCTTTATTGTGTTTACCAATATCGATTTCAATAATGTTGATGTAGAAGGGTGGACTGAAAATGCAGTTCGGCAGTTGGAAGAAGATGTTCGCATGGGAGCCAATGGATTAAAAGTGTACAAGAGTTTTGGAATGGATAATAAGGATAGCCAGGGCAATAGAGTGCGTATCGATGATGAAAGAATAGCTCCCGTTTGGGAAAAGTGTGGAGAATTGGGAATCCCCGTTCTTATTCATTCGGCAGATCCAAAGCCATTTTGGTCGCCCCATGACAATCAAAACGAAAGATGGTTGGAGTTGAAACTGAGGTCGGGGCGTAAGCGTGAGGATGCGACCACTGCTCCATGGCAGACCATTATCGATGAACAACACAATATCTTTCGGAAACACAAAAACACCAAGTTTATCAATGCACATTTGGGCTGGTATGGTAACGATCTTGCCCAATTGGGTAAGTTGATGGATGAATTTCCCAATATGTATTCGGAAATCGGAGCCGTCATTGCTGAATTGGGTCGACAACCGCGTTTTGCCAAAGCATTTTTAACGAAGTATCAAGATCGGATTATGTTTGGAAAAGATTCGTGGAACCCAGAAGAATACTACACATATTTTAGGGTGTTGGAGTCCGAAGATGAATATTTCCCCTATTACAAGAGATATCATGCCTTTTGGAAAATGTACGGTCTGGGATTGGATGATGAAGTGTTGAAAAAACTGTATTACAAAAATGCCCTAAAGGTTATTCCTAATATAGATAAGTCTTTGTTCCCGGAATAGGGAAGAAAATCTTAGACCAAAATCATTTGGAATAAGGCATCCGGACGAATAGTTTGTTATTCGTCCGGATGGTAATGTTGACTTATTCTTGGGATAATAACCGTTGTGGTTTTAATGCTCGGTGAATCAGCGTTCTAGGAAGTTTATGCTGTTTTTTTAACTAGTCAACTTGCCTTTCCTAAGCTTGATTGATTATTCAATTTTTGATAAAAATAAGCTGCTATCAAATATGAAGATAGAAAGTGCGGAATTGAGGAGCGTAAATAAGTTGATGTTTTAAAAGACTGGTTTCGCCACCTTCTTTAAAACATTTTTCAAAAACTTCAGCGCATGAAGCTTTGTCTTCACAGCCTTGTTCCCATTCGTAAGTATCCCCTGAACATGATACTATGTAGGTTTTTGGAGACAATTTCATTTGATTTTTTCTCTCGTCGGCAGTTTCCAATATCATTGTTTCTGCTGGTTTTTCCTCTGAACCTAAATAGGTGATGGTTCGGTCTGTTTGATTCCACAGATAGTTGATATGGATAACATTGTCTGATTTTGATTTCAGTGAAAGCTTGCTCATTTTATTAAAAAAAGCATCTACAGAATAAGCATGGCCTTCAAGAACATCGGGTTGACTTTTATTTTTCTGACAAGAGATTATAATAAGGCTGGCGAACAGCATGCCGATAGAAAAAACAATTAGATTTTTCATAAACCAAGATTTTGAAGTGATCAATATTGGTGGTTTAGCATGTATAATAGTAAAGTACAAAAATTTATGCACTTTATTGTAATTAATAAACGATTTTTCTACTTAAAAAATATAGGTAGAAGCGAATTTTTTAATAGAAGGATGGATTGTTAATTCCCAAGTATAGGGATAAGTGGAATGAAGGGAATATCTAGCATTGTATATCTTATCTGATTGTTTTGAGGTGGTTGATAATTAAGAGTAATATATTCTATTTGCTTTGTTTGATAGAATATTGTCCTTTGTATGCATCTATTTGAATAAAATTATTTTAAATCGAATGAATTTTTAATATTGCAATTACTCTAATCCTTTTTACCTTAATCTTTTATTGGATTCGATATGTTTCAAAAATCTCATTTTCTATTTTCTCTCAGTGCTATTGCCATAGCCTTGGCCTTGTTGAATGGTTGTTCCTCCACAAAGGATATTTACACTCAGCTTTCACCCTATCGCGATGGAGTTGAAAAATTGCGTTATTATCATCCTGATTTACTGGTAGATCTAGATGTGGGATTTAAATCTGTGCCCATGCCCATGGATTTTGATGGCGATGGGGATATCGATTTGTTGGTGTCTGCTTCTGGAGCGTATATGGAATGTGGAGTTTTTTATTTTGAAAATATAAGCGGCAATGTGGATATGCCGATTTATCGCGCTGGGGAAAAACTGTCTTTTGATCGTTTTAGGTTGGGATACGAAGGAGTTTGTTTTGTGGTCTCTGAGGTGGAAGGACGTACACATGTCTTGACCCCGGATCGAGTAAAAGATAAGCTCTTAATCTATGAAGATGTGCCACAAAATGTTTTTTGGAAGAAAAGGGATATGCCCAATTCTATCCAAAATGTTATGCCCGATGAAAAAAGTACCTGGAAAATGTTGGACTGGGATGGCGATGGCCTTTATGATTTGATGTCGGCTCAATCCATTGATAAAGGAGAAGCCCTGTTTTTTCATAAAAATATAGGTACAAATGCTGAACCAGATTATCAATCACCCATTAAAGTTAAAATGCAGACCTCAGAGCTGCCCGCTGATGAGTTGTATCTCGACATGGATGTCCCTTTGGCAGATTATGACCATGATGGCGATGTAGATTATATGGGAACGACCCGATATTCTCATATAATTTACTACGAAAACAAGGATGCCGGTACTCGAAATGAATTGGAGCCCGGACGTATGTTGAAATACCAAGGCCAACCTATACAGTTTGAATGCAGAGGAACCATCAGAATGCGCAGTGTAGATCTAAATCAAGATGGTTATATGGACATTGTTGCTGGGGATGAAGATGGCAAGGTATCTTGGTTAAAGAATACAGGCCGGATGGTCGATGGCATGCCTGAATTTTTGCCCCCGAGATTTTTACAGCAGGAGGCTAAGTTTGTGGATTTGGGATCTATTGTTGCTCCGCGTGTATATGATTGGGATGGAGATGGTCTCGAAGATATTGTCGCGGGAAATGGGGTAGGAAATATTGTGTTTGTAAAAAACTTAGGTGGACTGATACCTTCTTGGGATGCACCCAAACTACTGGAAGTAAATGGTCAACCGATTCGAATCATTCCGACAGAATCCAACCCTCGAACTTCGAGACCCCATTGGGGCTATGTGACCATTGATGTGGGATTATGGGACGAAGATAAGCTTCCCGATATTTTGGCCAATGATCATAATGGCAATGTCGTTTTATTTAAAAATATAGGGAGTAAAAAATCACCTAAATTGGCTCCAGCCCAAGCCGTGGAGGTGGAATGGGAGGGACATCCGTTAAGACCTACTTGGTCACCGGGAAATGCTACCGGGAATGAATTGTTGGCACCGTGGAGGACTTCACCCTTTATTATGGATTTTAACCAAGATGGTTTGAATGATCTAGTTATGTTGGATCACGAAGGTTATTTGGCTGTTTATCCTCGATCCCAAAAGGACGGACAATTACTGCTTCATCATCCTCAGCGCAATATCGTATTCCCTGATGGAAGCCCAATTTTATTGAATCAATTGAAAAACAAAAGTAGTGGTCGATTAAAAATAACCTTTGCCGATTGGGACGGAGATGGCCTTGAGGATTTGGTTTTTTCTTCGAAGCCAGCTGTGGATTGGATGAAAAATATGGGAATGGAAAATGGTAAAATGGTCCTACAATATATGGGGAGAGTGGTGTCCAAAACCATGATGGGACATACCGATGGTCCTGTGGTTTCGGATTTCAACAAGGACGGTATCCCCGATTTGTTGGTGGGCACCGAGACAGGGGTTTTGTATTATTGGGAGAGATCCAATATCAATGGCACAACGACGATGACTACTTCTGATAAACAGCAACCAGCTAGCTATCCCTACTTTAAACGCTAATCAAGAAAAGAAGAAATTAAGTATATTAATCAACTATAATGTTAATGTTTTAATGAGACTATTTTATTTGTTTACACTGGTTATGTCCACTACTTTATTTACCCAATGCAGTCAGACGGTAGAACAAGGGCCTGGTGACCATAGATATCGTGAGGGAGTAGAGAAAATGCGATACAATAATCCAGATTTATTGGTCGATCTAGATGTGGGATTTAAATCTGTGCCCATGCCTATGGATTTTGATGGTGATGGCGATCTCGATTTATTGGTATCTGCTTCCGGTAGTTATGTGGAGTCTGGAGTCCATTATTTTGAAAACATCAGTGGCAATGTGGATATGCCTGTTTACCGACAGGGTGACCGCATGTCCAGTGATCGATTTAGATTGGGACATGATGGCAAATATTTTGCAGTGTCTGAAGTGGAAGGTAAAATCCATGTATTGACTCCCGATCGGGTAAATGAATCACTTAAAATGTATGAGAGCGTTCCGGAAAATGTATTTTGGAAAAATACGACCTTGTCCATTCCACCAAGAGGGTATGTAGAAGGAACGGGGAACAATACCTGGAAAATGATAGATTTTGATGGGGATGATCTTTACGATCTGGTCTGTGGATTGTCTGCGAATACTGGGAACTATTTATTGTTTTTTAAAAATGTAGGAAGTAATGAAGATCCTAAATACAATGATCCAGAAACCATATTGATGGAAAATGGAGAAATCCTGGGCAAGGAATTGTATCTAGAAGTTCCTTTAGCAGACTATGACAATGACGGCGATCTCGATTATGTAGCCATTATGCCATTTGCTCAGATAATGTATTTTCAGAATAAGGGAAATCGTCAACAACACCGATTTACTACTGGTCGGAAATTGACTTATGAGGGTGAAGATATTCAGATGTATACGCGGTATGGAAATGCTACCAAATTGCGCGCTGTTGATTTGGATGGAGATGGTTATATAGATATTATTGCTGGAGATGAAGAAGGAAAAGTTTCCTTTATTAAAAACACAGGGAAGGTCATCGATGGAATGCCCCAATTTATGCAACCACGGTTTTTGCAACAAAAAGCTAAATATTTGGATTTAGGCGCATTAGTAGCACCTAGAGTGTTTGACTGGGACAATGACGGATACGATGATATCGTGACGGGAAATGGAGCGGGAGATATTCTATTTGTCAAAAATCTGGGAGGCGCTATTCCGAGATGGGATCGGCCCCAAATGTTAGAAGTCGATGGTCAACCATTGCGTATAATTCCCACAGAGGCTTTGCCCAATACAGAAGATCCTCACTGGGGATACACTACTCTAGATGTAGGGGATTGGGATGGTGATGATGTACCAGATCTATTGGTCAATGAACACAATGGCAATATTGTATTTGTCAAAAATAATGGCAGCCGCAGTCAAGCTGATTTGGTAGCTCCAGTGCCCATTGAAGTAGAATGGGAGGGACAACCTCAAAAACCTGCTTGGACGCCAGGAGTTTCTCAAGGCAATGAGTTGTTGGCGCCGTGGCGGACTTCCCCCTATATGATGGATTTTAACGGTGATGATTTAATGGACTTGGTGATGTTGGATTATCAGGGATATCTTGTAGTCTATCCCCGATTTAAAGAGGATGGGATGTTGAAGTTGGGCCACCCTCAGCGAGATTTTGTAGATCCTTCTGGCCAACCTATTTTACTCAATCAACGGATTAATTCCAGTCATGGTCGATTGAAGATTACCTTCGCGGATTGGGATGGTGATGGACTAGAAGATTTAGTGTTTTCTTCTAAGCCGGCTGTGGACTGGATGAAAAATGTGGGACGGAAAGATGGTAAAATCGTCCTCCAGTATATGGGTAGAGTGGTATCTCGTACCATGATGGGCCATACCGATGGTCCAGTGGTTTCGGATTTTAATAGAGATGGTATCCTCGATTTGTTGGTGGGTACGGAAACCGGAGTAGTCTATTATTGGGAGCGAAGTAGTGAAGCGCAAACCACGACCATGACCACTGTAGGCAAGCAAGAAGCAGCTAAGTATCCATATTTTAAACGATAGGATTTACTGGATCTCTAGTGAGATCATGAATTTAGACCCTTTCTAATGTTGAATAAATACAAAATGAGAATTCTGATTGTTTTAAGTGCGCTTGTTCTATGCGCTTCGTTTATAGTGGCTCAAGAAGTGGATAACAGATCAAAGGTGCCATATTTTGTTTTTCCTGACGAAGCGACTGCCCAGGAAGAAATGTTGAAAACCAATCCTCTGGTATTGCGTTTTGCAAAATCGAGAGCTCAATTGGCCAATGATGTCCATCTTCCAACCTATCATTTTGTCAGTCCCGAGAATAGATTGAACGATCCCAACGGTTTGTGCTATTGGAGAGGTAATTGGCATTTGTTTTATCAAGGTTATCCGCCGGAGGATAAACGACAACACTGGGGCCATGCTGTAAGCAAAGATCTATTGCATTGGCGAGATTTGCCTTATGCCATTTATCCCGGTCCTGAACACGCTTGTTTTTCGGGATCTACTTTGGTCGAAAAGGATCGGGTCATCGCTATGTATCACGGTACTGAAGTAGGTAATATGGTGGCTATCTCTGATGATGATTTGTTATTGAATTGGGATAAACTGACCAATCAAGCCGTTATTCCTATCCCCGATACTAGTGAAAAAGAGTATAAGATATTTGATCCATTTATATGGAAAAAAGGAGAGTATTATTACTCCTTATCGGGGAGTCAATCCTATTTGCAGCCTATGGATCAACCGGTAAGAGCTCATTATTTATTTCGATCAAAGAATTTGATCGATTGGGAATATATGCATGAATTTGTGGAGGGAGATCGATTTACTCAAATAGGGGACGATGGGGCTTGTCCATATTTTTGGCCTATTGGAGATCGACATATGTTGTTGTTTTTTAGTCACAATTCAGGAGGTCAATATCTATTGGGTGATTACGATACGGATAATGATGTTTTTAAAGCTACATCACATGGTAAGTTTAATTTTGGAGCCTCTAGGCCTTCTGGATTGCATGCCCCTTCGGCCAGTCCAGATGGGAAAGGTGGTATTATTGTCATTTTTAATGTAAATAAGGGAAAAGAAAACAGGGGTTGGGATCAGATTATGTCTTTGCCGCGAAGACTTACATTAAAAGGATACGATGAAGTGGTTATTGAGCCCGCTGGTGACATCGAAAGTCTGCGAAAATTCAAAAAGAATATTTCATCTCGAATGATTCCGGCCAATCGGGAAATATTGCTAGAGGGAATATCGGGCAATGCCATAGAAATAGAGACAGAGATCGACGTCAAGGATGCAGAATCATTTGAACTTAAGGTCTTGAGATCTGCCGATCAATCTGAATATACTAAAATTTCATTTTACAAAGAGAAGGGGCTGTACAAAGGATTTGAATATAAAAGGGGAAGTCCAAAGTTTGAACAATACAGAAAAATGCGGTATAGTTTGATTAGTTTAGATACCGATCATTCTTCCGTATTGTCGGATATTAATCATCGACCGCCAGAGGTCGCTCCAGTTTTGTTGGGAAGTGACGAAAATTTGAAATTGAGAATTTTTATTGATAAAAGTATTGTTGAGGTATTTGTCAATGGGAAACAATGTGTGTCGGCACGTGTATTTCCTGGGCTCAATGATAGTCTCGGTGTATCGGTAGAATCCAGGGGCGGAGATAGTGAAATAAAATCTCTGAATTTATATGAAATGAATAATATTTATAAAAAATAATATAACAGTATAGGCATAGATTTATTTGATTCTGATCAAGCATTTATATGAGATCAAGTATTTGGGATTACTCGTGATGATATAGAATAAATTGAGGATAGAATTGATTGTAGTTCTGCTAATAATGATGGTGATTGTGGTTTTGAACCCTCGGTGAAGATAAGTCCACAAGCTAATAGAATTCTCAAAAATCCTTTAATGATGACCTGTTGTGTCATTAGCAATGGCTAGTATTTTTAAACTGTCGTTATTCATAGCGACTGCATAATAAGGTTTTCCCTTGATGGTGATGGCTTTTATTTTGCGACCTTGTCCCTTGAGGATGGGCTGAGAAAGTTTCATTTTTTCGAATTTACTCCCTTGGGGATTCCAAATCATTAGACTTCCATAATCTGCGTCGTATCTCCCCATTTGAACACTGTTGCCAAAATAATTACCCACCATAAAAAAGTCATTATTCCCGTCGCTATTGAAGTCGGCGACTACAGCATCGTGATAGGGAGTCCATTGACAAAGTGGGGGTAAATCTTGAAGCCGATAGTGGCCATCCTCGTTGATCAAAACGGCATTACTCAGATAATTGGCTTCAAATATTTTACTGTTATTGATCTCATTCTTTCCCAAGAGGTCAACAATGGAGGCTTGAGCAAAATCTTTGGCGAGTGGAAATTTGTCTTTTATGCTGGGTATTTGTTTGATGATGTCCATGACGGTATAAAAGGGGATTTCCTTCCCACCTATATAGTAGGTAAGGATGGGCAGTTTTTTTGCACTATTCCCAAAATTTCCATAATACATTCGAATGGGTTGGTCTGCACTGGCCTTAAGTCGACTATTGAGTCCGAGGTTGCCGAGTAAAATATCAGAATCGCCATCGTTATCGTAGTCGAAAACTTTTATAAAATTCCACCATCCTTTTTTATCGGTTATCATCGATTGAGAAAATGATCCATTGTTATTGGTAAATAGATATATTCCATCCCATTCTACGGCAACGAGTAAATCCTGATCGCCATCTTTATCAATATCATGCCAAATGCTGGCTTTGACCATTCCAATGGAATCCAAATCTGTTGAAGTAGCAACCGCAGAAAATAGACCGTTTCCGTCGTTGTTCAATAAATATGAAGTGGGTATTTCGCCGTAATAGTAAGGAATGGCTCGGCCTCCGATAAACACATCTAAATCATTGTCATTGTCGTAGTCAGCTACTGCTAGATTGGAAGCGGTTATCCTAATATCCTGGAAGGCTAGGGGACTTTCTATTAATTTTCCATGGCCATCATTGATGAGTAATTGTGGGGTATTGACTGGAGAATCGAGGTAAAATTCATTGCCGCCATTTCCTATTAGTAAATCGTTGTGACCATCATTATTAAAGTCTGCGATGACGGCATCCACTTGTTCACAACGAACATCTAGGTGTAGAGATTCTTCTGTCATGTTTTTAAAACTGCCATCGGGCTGTTGAATCATAAGGCTGGGACTTTCGTGTTTGGCCGACCCAAGAAAGAGATCGTCTAGTCCATCACCATTTATATCTCCAACTGCTAATCCAGGTCCTAAGTCAGAAGTAGAATGAGGTATCAATGGTTGTCGATTGAATTCAATAAATGGATTTTCATGGTGGATGAGGTCGAGATTGAAGCGATGGCTAACTTCTTGAACTTCGAGATTGGAAGTGGATTTGGGATGTGATGATTTATACGGCAGGGATTCTCTATATCGAAAAAGCAATTCTCCACCTTCTACATTTTCCATTTTCTCATATTGTCCCCCTGGCCAAACGACAATTACAGAATCTATATTTCCTTTTTTAGCGAAGAGAAGGGGAGTCATCATGGAGGATTGAAAGGCCTTGGTATTGTAGTGTTCGAGGTATTGTAAGTCTCCATTACTGTAGCAATAGATTTTAGCTCCAATACCGAAGTGGTTCATTTTGCTTCCCTCTAATCGAATGGAGATAGATTCGCCGGCGAATGTGTTTTCATAGAGAAATGCCAATTGATTGATGTTATTGGTGACTATGTCATAGTCACCATCATTGTCAAAATCGGCCATTACTGCACTGTTGGAATAACTGTTTTGATCGTTGTCAATAGTTGGGGCGAGATCGATGAATCTAAGGTCGGCTTGGTTGGCATAAAATTTATTCTTGATTTTAATTTCCGGAATGGACTCTATCATAGTTAAATCTTCCATTCTTACTCGGTGAATGTCTAGGTCTTTGCGCAGTTCTAAATTGGAAATGTAGTTTAGAAAATCGAGATCGTTCATTCGTTTGGGAATGCCATTGGAAATAAAGAGGTCTTTGTATCCATCCATATCCCAGTCTCCAATAATGGGTGACCACGACCAATCCGAGGCATTGACCCCACTATATCTTGCGATTTCACTGTATGAATTATTGCCTTGATTGATCTGTAAACTATTCATGGGATATTGATGAAAATACCCATAATCCAACCTAAATTTATAGGTGTGGTAGGACTCTTCTGCTTCTGATCTTTTGAGAATGTCGGCATTCTCAGGCAACATATCTAAGGTGAAAATATCTGGCCATCCGTCGTTGTTGAGATCACCTATGTCAGTACCCATGCTATATCGACTGCTGTGCATCAATTGTCTGGTTAATTCTTCCGTAAACTGACCGTTTTGTTGATTGATATACAGATAGTCGTTTTCATGAAAGTCGTTGGCGACATAAATATCTGGATATCCATCTGCATTTACATCGCTGAAGGACAATCCCAGACCATAGCCTATGCCGTGGCTCAGTATGCCGGCTGATTGGGTGACATCGGTAAAGGTGTGGCCGTCGTTTCGGTACAGGCGATCGCCAGACAATGAATGTTGCTGATTCAAAAATTTTTCCCTTCGATCGAATTTTCCATCGTGGTGAAGGGCATGATTCATTAAAAACATATCTAAGTCCCCATCTAGGTCGTAATCAAAAAAACCTGCTTGGGTGCTAAATCCTTGAAAGTCTAATCCGTAGGCCTGGGCTTGGTCTTCGTAATGAGGAATGTCGTTGTCGTCGATATAGGTGCAAATGAATAATTTGTTTTTTGAGTTCAAATGTCTGTATTTTCCCACTTGGCAAACGTATAGATCCAATAAACCATCTCCATTGATATCTACAATCGCTACTCCAGTACTCCAGCCATTTTCCTCAGTTCCTAAACCAGTCAATGAAGTGATGTCCTTAAATTTTAAATCGCCAAGGTTGAGGTATAATGCGTCTGTGCCCAAATTGGAAGTAAAGAACAAATCGGTTAGACCGTCGTTGTTGAAGTCTCCCGCTGCCAGTCCCCCTCCATTGTAGTAATACATATAATTGATAATGTTGAGAGAAGTGTCAATGGGCAAATCATTGGAGAAATCGAGGCCGGTTTTGTCCGCTTCATGTAATATGAAATGTATAGGAGGTGCTATTGATTCACTAGGTTGGCAGTTGTGAAGTGTCAAGCTAATGACTAGCAAGATTAAAATTTTATATTGTGTCTGAAATCTCATGGTCTTCGGTAGATAGCAGGACTATCGTTGTTGATAAAAAAGGCCCAATCACCATTTTCCAATTCCAGTATTTTTTTTACTTCTCCTCTTATCCGTATTCCCGTCTCACGTTCTGGTATAAATTTCCATTCATCTCTTCCTTCATTGCGCAAAATCCAACCAAAGTTGCCATCTAATCTTGATAGCTGTGGTATCATCTGGCAATCATTTCCAGCGGCTATTATATCCAAGTCGCTGTCGTCATCTATGTCTTTAATCATTATCGCGTGAATAGAAGATAGTTGTGCTTCAGTCGGCAATTCAATGACTTTAAATTGAAAGTTACCAAGGTTTTTGGCTATATATGATTTTCGGTAATTGGTATTGTATGTTTTACTTTTGGAGAGAAGATTTTGATCCAATATTTCTGTTATATCTCGATTGGCGTAATCGATATGTTTTAGGTTTTGTTTTTTAAGAGAAATGATTTGATCGGTTAAATCTCTCTTTTGGTGCATGGGTATTTGTTTGTTGTTTTGTTCATAGGTGAAAATTTTATCGACAAAGCCATTGTTGTCAAAATCATTGATCCACAATTGCCATAGGCCTTGGGATCGAGATTCTAAATAGGAGTTGCTGCCGTGATTTCCCAATATGAGGTCTGTATTCCCATCTCCATCTATGTCTCCTGATTCAACACAGTAATACCAACCGGACAATGAATCCAATGAATGAGGAATGTTTTGGATTAGACCATCGGAAAAAGAGTATATTTTAGGTGACATCCATTCCCCTACAGCGATTAATTCATTTTTGCTGTCGTTGTCGAGATCTATCGATAGCGCAGAAGTTACCATTTCTAAATCTTTAAAGTTGTTGGCCTTGGTTTGTGATACTTCTTTAAAATGACCCTGACCATCATTTTCTAACAAAAAGTGGAGCGGGGAGTAACCAAAATGCATGGGGACCGACCTTGAACCAATAAATAAATCAGGGTCTCCATCAGCATCGTAGTCCCAGCTGACGATGGTGGCTGTATTCATGCCTTCAGCAATGGGCATTCGATCGCTTTTGCTGAGGTTTCCATGACCATCATTGAGATATATTCGATCTACAAGTAAGCTGTGATTAGGAGGGAGGTGATTGCCGCCAGATCCCACGATTAAGTCATAGTCTCCATCTAAGTCAATATCTTCAAAAATGGCATAAGTGTCTTCGTATGCTGCATCTTCGGTAAGGGCAGGTGAAGATACTGCAGTGTATGCGTCATTATGGGCTAAATACAATTGTCCAGCTTGGTGGTGACCTCCTCCAATAAATATATCCAAGAGACCATCTCCGTTGATGTCTGCCTGCGCAACAGCAGGACCTTCTTTGGAAACCATGCGATACAATCCCCTCTCATGGTAAAAGTCGGTGTAGTCATCTTCTATATGTGGTCGGAAGTATTGATGGTCTGATACTGTGGTTATAGGTCTATTGGTTCTAGAAATCCAAGGCAGTTGGTTGGCCTGGTAAGTAATGGTAAGGTGGAAGTCTTTGATTTCAGTTACGGTTTGTTGAGTAAGATCTGGCCAAACGACGATAATTGAATCGGGTAGTCGATTGTTGATTGGGCCAAAAAGCACGGAGTAATCTACTGAAGATTGAAATCCTCGGCTCGGTTGAATTTCGTAAAACTGTATTTTATCTTTGGTATAGGCATAGACCTTAGTCCCAATCCCAAATGGATTGTCGGAATGACCCTTTATTTTTATAGATAAGGCCGGTTGTTGACTTTGATTTTGGTAGATTAGCGGATCTTGATTTATAGTATTGACTACAAGGTCGTAGTCGCCGTCATTGTCCAGATCGCCATATGCAGCCCCATTAGAAAAACTTTTTTGATTGAGACCCCAATCCTTTGTAGTTTCTACGAATGAGAGACCATCGATATTGCGAAACATCGGGTTGTTAAGGGGGATGGAAGGCATGTGGTCGATGATGATTTGCATATCTTCTTTTTGGCCGGTAAGAGCCATTTGTTGCATGACTTCGTTGGCAAAAAAGTCCATAAAGTCCAAATCAATTACATCGTGATAGACGCCATTGCTGACATATAGATCTGACCACCCATCGTTGTCGGCATCAAACAATAGGGCTCCCCAAGACCAATCAGTAGCCGCAGTGCCAGAGTAAAAACCGATATCTTTAAATTTTCCTTCTCCCGTATTGATTTGGAGGGTATTGTGCATGTATTGGTGATAGAGATTTTGGGACAATTTGAGTTTTCTGAGATTGACGTCGTCAAAACTGGCAGTTGTTTTTATTCTGTATTCTTCATTAGGCATCATATCGGATACAAAAATATCTGGATAACCATCATTATTAATATCTCTGAGATCGGCCCCCATAGAACTGTGACTAATGTGTTCGAAGTAGTCTTCTAGAGATTCGACAAATCCCCCAGTTTGATTGTTGATATAGAGATAGTCTCGCTCATAAAAGTCGTTGGATATATAAATGTCTTCATAGCCATCTTGATTGACATCACCGATGGTCACGCCTAGGCCAAATCCAATGAGGCTTTGATAGATGCCAGCTTCATTAGTGATGTCCACAAATATTCCATTGTCATTTCTTAGAAATTTGTCTCCTCCTCCTTTTAAAAATTCTTTTACCGGCCAGTCTGATGCTTTTAAATCTCTTTTGTTTGAAAAATTTAAAGTATTGACTGGAATGAAGCTATTGTTGAGGATATAGGCGTCTAGGTCGCCATCTTTGTCGTAATCAAAAAAGGCGGCGTGAGTAGTATATCCGTTGTCGTCTAATCCGTATATAGCGGCTGATTCCGTAAAAGTTAAGTCACCATTGTTGATAAACAATGCATTTTTTTGGTCCTTTCCTTTGACATAACCTGCATTGCATACGTAAATATCTAAATAGCCATCGGCATTGATGTCTACCATGACGACTCCAGTACTCCATTTGTCAGTGAGGCTTATACCAGCTTTTTGGCTAATGTCTTCAAACTGCCACTGTCCTTGGTTTAGATAAAGTTTATTGGGACCCATGTTGGCCGTAAAATAGAGGTCTGATAATCCATCGTTGTTGATGTCTCCAATGGCTACTCCACCGCCATTGTAAAAATTTCTATATTTAAAAATGTTGAGTTCATCGGTATTGGTTATGGTGTTTTGAAAATCGATATTAAGGGCTTGTGCTTGCATTTGTCGAAACAAGGTCGATGGTGTTTCATCGGTCACAGCAGGTTGACAGCTCCATATGGAAACCAGACCTATGCAAAAAATGACATAATGGTGGTTTTGCATTTTTTTTAAGTTGGGTTTAGACATTTCATCTTATGTAAAATAAATAGACATCTATGAATCGATGTCTATTTGCCATTCGTTGTTGATTAATTCATCAGTATCCAGCATTTTGCACAAAATTGGGGTTGGAGTCCAATGCTTGTTGGGGTATGGGGAATAGTACTCTGTATTTGTCTTCATTAGTTTTCTCCTGCCATTGATTAGAAAAGGTTCCAAATCTGATTTGATCTGATCTTCTCCAGTTTTCCCAATAAAGTTCACGCCCTCGTTCGGCCAATATTTCTTCATCAGATAATGTAGATAATTCATCTTCGCCCCTCAATGTCCTCAATTCGTTGATTAGATCGAGGGCAGAGGCATCGCCATTGCTGGCGCCGCGATGAATGGCTTCAACTTTCATGAGGTGTACGTCGCCATATCTCAATAATATATATTCACCAGCATCGGAAGGGTGGTATTTAATGACTCTTATACCATTGGCTGTCGTGGCTCCCAAAAGAGGAACTTCAGGAGTAAAGTTTAATTGAATCTGAGTTCTATTGTCTATTAGTACTGATCCATCTTCTTTGAATTGTGGACCGACTTGGAATCCTCTACCCACGCCTGAAAATTCACTGCCATCTTTTAAGGCAGGAGATCCGATGCGTTGATCCGCAGCATCAAATGAGTTGTAAAAATCTGAAAGTGTGGTAAATCCATTCCAACCAGACGGATTTTGGCCGTAGTGTAAGGTCATATTCCAACGATTGGAAGGAGTACCATTCTGTTGAGTGGTTAATATAATTTCTTCATTATTGAGTGCAGAGAATACATCAAAATAATTATCGGAAAGGCTGTATCCCATATCTCGAATTAAGTCGCAATATTCTACTACCTTATTCATATCGCTGGCTTCAAATGTATAAGGTCCTTCTGGATTGCTTGCCTTGTAAACGGCTTTGTTGAGATAGAGTTTGGCCAGCAAAGCATAGGCCGCTGCCTTTGTGGCTTTGGGCCTCATAGACCCGGGAATGCCATTGGGCAGATTGGGGATGGCTTCCAAAAGATCAGCTTCGATTAAGTCGAAGGCGTCGGAACGATTGTATACTATGGGATTGACATCTACTCCATCAGTGATTTCTCTGTTGGGTAATTGGCCCCATAAGTCGATTACGTGATATCGAAGCCAAGATCTCAAGAAAAGGGTTTCACTTTTTTCTTGAGCGCTGGGATTAAATGCCAAGATTTGATTGCAATTGTATACCTGGCTATTGATTTCGTTCCAGGTTTCTCTATTGTATTGATGGGTAGCATCCCATGAGTGTGCGTGTAGAACCCGCCATATACCGTTGTCACCCCAGTCGGTACCTCTGGTTGGTGCGATCAATTCGTCTGAGGTATGCTCTTGGAGGCAGAAAACTCTGGTGTGTTCTTGAAATATATGATAAAGTCGTCCGTATACACTGCTGAGTAGGGCAGTAGGGTCGCCTGTAACGGAACCGCCTCCTAATTCTTCCAAAACAATTGAGTCTTCTTCTGAGACATTGAGGTCGGTACAGGAATAAATGCCGGCAGAAAAGCTGAATATCCCTGCCACTATGACTATGTTGAATATTATATGTTTCATCGTTTTCATATTTAGAATGAGATATTTACGCCAATTGAGTAAGTGGTAGCTCTAGGGTAAGAAGTGTAGTCGATTCCTGCCGAAGGAATTCCTTCTAGGGCTTTATTGGTGTCAACTTCTGGGTCTAGCCCTGTGTACTTCGTGATTACAAATAGGTTTTGCCCTGTGGCGTATAAATTAATTCGTTCTATGTAGTCGGTCTTAGGTTGCCATAAATAGGATAAGGTTAGGTTTTGGAGTCTAACGAAGTCTCCTTTTTCCAAGAATCGTGTAGATACATCAGGTGCATTGGTTTTGGACTCTCCATTGGTAACTACATCGGTAGTACTGTTTCTTCCTCCTGCAAGGGAACCTGCAGTAAATAAGGCATTGGCTGTGTTGTTGTATATATAATGCCCGAATTGTCCTGTAAATCCCAATTTTAAAGATAGGTTTTTATACCTCCAGGTATTGCTAAGTCCAGCCAAGTATTTGGGTAGCGGTCTTTTACCGACAAATTCTTGAACGTCACCATTGGGGTAAATGGATTGCCCTTCGTTGTCGAAACCGTCAAATACCCTTAGGAAATAGGAATACAGGGGTTGATCGTTGGCGATCCGTTGGGCAAAGGCACCAGTAAGTCCTTGTCCACTTATTTCTCCAGTATTGAGAATGCCGTTGTAATTTTTCACAAGATTGTCATTGTAGGCAACGTTGGCATTGATGTCCCATTCAAAATCTGGTTGATCGATAATGATGTAATTTATGGCAAACTCAACTCCTGAGTTGATAATGTCGCCATCGATATTTCGCCATACAAATTCTGATGCTGCCGGTTGTGCTGCAATTACTTTTATTAATAAATCATTGGTCTGTTTGTAGTAATAATCTATAGATCCAAAAATTCTATTGTTTTGGAATCCATAGTCTATTCCCAGGTTGTATTGCAGGGTGGATTCCCATTTTAGATCGGGATTGCTGAATGAGATGTTTACGAGTTCGCCCTCTGAAACATCACCAGCCGCATTGATTTCGTAATCTTCATAGCGCTGTCGTACTTGATATATGTTGTGAGGGATGGACTGATTGCCCGTTAATCCATAGCCCAATCTCAGAGATAGATCTGAAAAAGCATTGGGTAGAAATCCCTCTTCGAGGAGTCTCCATTTAAATGCTATAGAAGGAAAATATCCATATCTATTGGCTTTTGCAAACCTTGTGGACCCATCTGCTCTAAGTGTTGCAGTAAATAAATATTTGCCATCAAAACTTAGATTGGCTCTCCCGAAAAAGGATTGTAATTGATCGGTTTCATTGGATGAATTTACATTGACTACATTGCCATCGACATTGTCCCAAGCAGCGGCGTTGTTGATCATCAAATCTGGATCTGATGTACGAAATCCTTTTGAGAGGTGTTGTTTCGTTATATAATTGTATTCTTGAAATGAGTATCCCAATAGTCCATTGAAAGTGATTTTTGATGTAAAGTCTTTATTGTAGGTGAAGTAGGATTCAAATAACTTATTATTTTCTTCTATTTCTCCGGTAAATAGCGCACCCTGATCTTGTAATCCCAAAATGAATAGATCTTTAGAATAGGCTTGTTTTCTGGTAGAAATACTTCTGTCAATGCCACCGACAATTTTAAAGTTTAAATCATCTGTTATTTTTAGGTCGGCTGAAAAATTTCCAATTACTTTTAGGGTATTGGTGTAGTCATTGCTGAGGTTTAAAAGGGCTACTGGATTAATTTGGTCGGTGCCGAGTTGATTGTAGGTGTCGTCCTCTTTTTTGATTGGCAAGGTGGGGTTGAGGATGTAGGCTGCAGCTAGAAGATCTCCATTGGCTCCAGAATTGTCTGTGATTGGAACGTTGTCATCGAGTATGCTTGCCAAGGCAATTTGAGACGAAAAGATAAGTCGCTCTTCCCAGATTTTTCTATTGCCATTAAAACGAACAGTATATCGTTCCAATCCACTTTCTTTTACTACGCCCTGTTGATCGAGGTATCCGAATGAAAATCTATAATTGCCTTTTTCGTCGGAATTGCCATAGGCGAGGTAGTGGTTTTGTGAATAAGCCGTTCTCAGTAATTCATTTTGCCAATCCGTATCCGCTCCTCCATCAGAGAATTGGGTATTGTATGTTGCAGCTGCAGATAGATATCCTTCTCGGTCTAGGAGGTCATAGGTCGATGAAGCTTGACTAATCCCTAATGAGTAACCATATTCAAAGCCTCCATATCCGCTACCAGCCCCAGTTTTGGTTTTGATTATAACAACTCCATTGGCTCCACGTGATCCGTATATAGCAGTAGCTGAAGCGTCTTTTAAGATGTCAATACTTTCTATATCTGCAGGATTGAAGAAATTGAGAGGGTTTCTCGATCCAGCTTCTCCCAGTTCTGTTTTACTGGTACCGGAGCTAGCATCATTGCCGGAAAGTGGAAATCCATCGATAACATATAGGGGGCGATTGCTGCTGGAAACAGAAGAAGTTCCTCTAATTCTTATGTTGGTGGCAGCACCTGGTTCTCCACTTGATGTAGTGATTTGTACTCCTGCAGCACGGCCCTGCATCAATTCATCTGACGAGGTGACCATGCCGGTATTGAAGTCATCGGATTTGAGTGCTGTGACGGCTCCAGTTAAATCCGATTTTTTAACCGATCCATATCCAACAATTACAATTTCTTCCAATTCTGATCCTGAAGCCAATTGGATATCGATAACATTGCCATCGACGGCTATTTCTTGGGACGTATATCCAGTGTAGGAAAAGATCAGGATGTCGCCTGGTTGAGCATCAATACTATACCTTCCGTCAAAATCCGTTACCGTCCCCGTGCTACTTCCCTTGATAAGGATGTTGGCTCCTATGAGTATTTCCCCTGTTTCGGCATCTGTAATGGTCCCACTTACCTGTGCTTGAACATAGGTGTAGGTAAGCATTGAGGCCAGAATGAGGAAAATTTTTAAAATTTTACCATTCATGATCAATTTCTTTAATGAGTAGATGTAGCTGGTGAGTTTTTTAGAGAGTTATAGAATAAATATACTTATAATTTGGGTAAATCTAAAAATAATGGTAAAAATATATTTAAAATCTAATAAGCATCACGTTTTAGTTTTGATGGTGTTGAAAATAAACTTGAATTGTATTTGTGTTTTTAGTAAGTTGGTTTAGTTAATTTGTTTTCTTGCTGTTGTTGTATTTTTATTTATTATAAATGTTTAATTGTTAATTATTGTTTTTGTTTTGATAGTTTTGTTCTATTTAATTAATTATGAATACGTTTGTATTTAATATTTTAAAGACACATGGTTGATTTTGGGGATTAGTGTGTTGCAATGAAAACAATAGTTTGTAATATTTTCTTCTTGAAATAATCTTATGTGCTGGGGCTTATTTTGTTTATTGAACAATTTCATTTTGTCGGTATAGACTAATACGTCTTAGGTGATCTTGAGTTAGGTAGGAGGTGTCACGGGATTGGGTGGTTATTATGGTGTCTGCAAAAGATTAGTGGCAATCTCAGTGATATAAAATAACCCTATTTGCCTATTATTTGATCTTTACTTCTCATTTTGTTAAAATGCTGTTATATTTTGTCTCTGAATGTGAATTCTTATTAAAATATTGATCTCATGTGGAATACTAGGGCTTTTATTTTTTGTATTGCTTTGTTGCAAACTTTGCAAGCGCTTTCTCAAGATACTGAAATAGTGTATCTCTCCGGTGTAGATGCCGATCATACAAAAACTTGGGACTTTTACTGTACCGATGGACGCAACAGTGGGAAGTGGTCGACTATTGAGGTGCCCTCTAATTGGGAATTACAGGGTTTTGGGACCTATAATTATGGCCATGATTGGAAAGATGAAAACAAAAAATTGGGTCAAGAGCACGGCTTGTATAAAACCAGTTTCGAGGTTCCTGAGGATTGGAGGGGTAAAACCATCAATATAGTATTCGACGGTGCCATGACGGACACTAAAGTGGAAATCAATGGCGTTCAAGCAGGGCCCATACATCAAGGGGGATTTTATCGATTTAAATATGATATTACAGATTTGGTCAAGTATGGTAGTTCTAATCTCTTGGAGGTTGATGTAGCCAAGCATTCCGAAAATGAATCGGTGAATGAAGCAGAGCGACGGGCTGACTTTTGGATTTTTGGCGGTATTTTTAGACCGGTTTTCTTGGAGGTTTTGCCCGGAATTCATATGAATAGAGCGGCCATTCATGCCAAGGCTGAAGGAGAATTTGAGGCCTTGATTTCTCTCAATCAACCTGCAGGTTCTTACGATGTAGAGGTCGACCTCTATGATGTCAATGGAAAGGAGAAATTGGGACAGGGTCTGGTGTTTTCTTTAAAACAAGGAGAGGATAGCCATACTATTGAAGGGAAGTTTGATAATGTTGAATCTTGGAATCCCGAACACCCTCACCTCTATACCATGGAGATTACTTTGAAGGATGGAGATCGCGTGTTACATGTTGTTCGAGAGCGAATTGGATTTAGAACGGTCGAACTTAGGAAACACGATGGTTTTTATGTCAATGGCCAAAAAGTTGTTTTTAAGGGAGTTTGTAGGCATTCATTTTGGCCAGAAACAGGTCGATGTTTAAGTGATGAGAATAATAGAATGGATGTTGAATTGATGAAGGATATGAATATGAATGCGGTCCGTATGTCTCACTATGTTCCCGATGAAAGATTTTTGGAACTTTGTGATTCGCTTGGATTATTTGTATTGGATGAGGTTACAGGTTGGCAAGATGGTTACGATACGGTAGTTGGGCCTCAATTGATTGCGGAAACGATATTGAAGGACGAGAACCATCCCAGTGTTGTGGTGTGGAATCACGGTAATGAAGGTGGCTGGGATATGGCCAATGAAAAGTGGTTTAATTATTACGATATTCAGAAGCGCCCTGTAATATATCCGTGGTTATTGAGAAATGGAGTAGATAGTCATCATTATCCCGAATATAGGTATGGAATTAGTCGAAAGGTGGCAGGTAATGATCCATTTATGGCGACGGAGTTGTTGCATGGTCTCTATGATGGAGGTATTGGTGCCGGCTTGGAAGAATACTGGAGGAATTACGAGTCCAGTCCTTTGCTGGCAGGGGGATTTCTTTGGGTGTTTTCTGATGAGGCGGTATTGCGAACAGATTTACCGGGCAAGGTCTATGATGCCGATGGCAATCATGCACCAGATGGTATACTGGGACCTCATCGGGAAAAAGAAGCTAGTTTTTATACGGTAAAGGAGATTTGGTCTCCTGTGCAAATAGATCCAGTAACGATAAATACTAAGTGGAACGGTCAACTTATTCTAAAAAATAAATTTTTCTATACCAATTTAAATCAATGTAGTTTTACTTGGAGGGCATTGCGTTCAGATGTTGGAAGTGTGAAGAAAGAAGTGGTTGGAAAAGGACTGATAAAGTCGCCTAATGCCGAACCGGGTGAAGCAGTAAAGGTGAGCTTAAACCTCGGAAATGCACTTCAAAAGGCTGATGTCTTTGAATTTACAGCCGTTGATCATGAAGGTCGTGAATTGTATACATGGTCATGGCCGGTATTGCAACCTGAAGAAAAAGCGGCTCAATGGATTCAGGGTAGTAAAGCTGTGGAAAGTGCTATTTCGAAAGTTCATGTGACCGAATCTCAAAATACCCTTTTGGCGAAAGCCAATAATGTAGAGATATTACTGGATAAGAATTCGGGTAAGTTATTGACTGTGACAAATAAGGGGAAGGAGATTTCTTTTAATGGAGGCCCTGTGTCGGCTGGTATCAGTTCGGAAATAATTGGTCATCAATGGTCCTTTGATGAAACGGGTTCTTTTGTATTTCAAATAGATAGGGAAGGTTATCCAGACCGAGTGATATGGAAGCTCGATGTGGATGGATTGTTGTATATGGAGGCCAGTGGGCTACAGCAGAAGGTCATCGATGTTGAGTTTTTGGGATTGTCGTTTAATTATCCTGAAGAAAAATGCACAGGAGTTCGATGGATGGGTAAGGGCCCATATCGAGTTTGGAAAAATAGAAACAGTAGCTATAATATGGGGATTTTTCAAAAGGCTTATAACAATACCATTACAGGGGAGAGTTTCAACGATTTATTGTATCCCGAATTTAAAGGCTACCATGGAGATTTGTATTGGATGACTTTAGAAAATACAGAATCTGAATTTACTATTGTTTCTGGCACGCCTAATCTGTTTTTTCAATTGTTTACACCGGCTGCTCCGAAATTGGCCAATCGCAATATTCATCCTCCATTTCCAGAGGGAGATATTTCCTTTTTGTATGAAATCCCGGCAATAGGTACTAAGTTTAAAAATCCAGAAAAATTGGGACCATTAGGACATAAAGGATTTTATTCTAAACATGGAGGAGATGAATTTTATCCTATAAAACTGTGGTTTGATTTCCGAAATGACTGAGCGAAGTTGCCTTTTATACGAATTATATTTTATAATGACGGAAAAGATTTCGAGACAACTGAGCAGGATGCGTAGCATTGAAAGTCGTAAATCGACTTTCAGCGAGGGAGCCGTGAGCTCAGTCTCACGGGAGGGTTGGCCGTTTGACGAGGCTACGACTGAATATAACTGAATGAAGTCACATAGTGACCAAATACCCTCAATAGGTATTTGATGAGGGCACCAATGCCACCGCGCATTGGGTGGGAGAGGAAAGAACCATTGACCGTAAATCGGTCAATGATGAAGGAGCCAAAACCTCCGTGTTCCGGGTGGGTGAGGAGGTCACTATGTCGTGGCGTAATTTCTATTAAATTTTTAGGGTGTAGAGACGCAAAATCTTGCGTCTCTACCGCAATAAATCCGAATATTCCCGCCAATTATAAATGTATTTCGTATTAATTAATAAACCACCCCGTCAGTAAACTGACACCCCTCCAGAGGAGGGGAATTGTCTCTACAATAAATTACTATATTACCGTCAATTATAAATGTATTGGGGTATTAAAATCTACCATCCACCACCTAAAGCCTTGTACAGGGATATGACGGCCGACCATTTGTTGAGCTGAGACGATACAATATTTAATTCAGCTGAAAGTTCTTGATTTTGAGCTGTTAAGACTTCCAAGTAATTGGCAAGACCATAGTTTAATAATTCAGTAGAATATTCACTAGCCTCCGATAGAGCTTGGAGTTCCATGGCTTGGTAGTTGCGTTTTTCATCTGCGGCATCTGCATTGGTTAGGGCGTCTAAAACTTCCTTAACGGCATAAATGTATTGGTTCTCGTAATCCAATATAGCCTGTTGATATTGAAGTTCTGAGACTTCTAATCTGGTTTTATTCACTCTTTTATTGGCCAAAGGTTGGGTCAATCCTGCGGCTAAATTGGCAAAAATTGAATTGGGACTCAGTAATTTAGCTATATCTAAACTTTCAAAACCCGTACTGGCCGTAAGATTGAGGCTGGGGTAAAAATAACTCCGAGCCACATTGGTCAATTCAAAGGTCGATCGAATATTATACTCTGACATTTTAAGGTCAGGTCTGTTTTCTAACAGTTGAGCAGGAATTCCTATGGTCAAAGCAATGGGAAGGTCAATCTGGTCGATTTCACTTCTTTCAATGACTTGGTATGGTCTACTCAATAAGGCATTTAACGTATTTTCATTTAATTGGATCTCCTTGTTGAGATCTACTAAGATGGCTTGTGATTGATAGAGTTGCGCCTCAGTTTGTTTTACTGCTACTTCGGTAACCAATCCAGCATCCTTCAAGGCTTGAATGGTCTCAATACTCTTTTTCCTATTTTGAATGGTGCGCTCAGTAATTTTCTTTTGCTCGTCAAGGGCTATTAGTTGAAAATACAGGGATGCAATATTGGAAATCAAGGTGGTTTGAGCCCATTTAACAGAAGCTTCAACCCCGAGATAGTCGGCTAAGTAACTGCTTTCTTGTGCCTTTAATTTGCCCCATATATCAGCTTCCCAAGAGGCTGATACGCCGAGTTGGTATGATTGAACAATTTTATTTCCTCCTAAGAAGGATCCAAACTGAGAGTTGTTTGAATTCTTTAAAAAACTCGGTTGAAGAGTGGCATCAACATTGGGTAAATAAGCGGCCTTTCCTTGAAGATAATAGGCGTTGGCGATGTCCATGGCTTGCATAGCCATGGCTAGACTGTAATTGTTTTCTAGTCCTGTTTCAATAAGGTTTAGAAGAAGGCTGTCCTTAAAAAATTCATCGATGGTCATATTGGCCATGGTTGAAGTATCGATATTGTACTCAGACCATGGGAAGGTCTCCGTTAATGGTTCGGGACGATGTTCTGAGAAATCTTCTGTGATTTTACAGCTATATAAAAAGGACAATAAGGTTAATAGTACGAAATAGTTTCGCATGAATATTAATTTTCTTGTTGACTAAGTTGTTTAAGGGATTCTACTGCTTTGGGCTTACCTGAAATTTTTTCATGCAACCATTGAAAGACGACAAATAAAACGGGAATGACAAAGACACCGAGGACGGTTCCTATCAATAATCCTCCTGCAGCTCCAGTTCCAATGGATCGATTGCCCACGGCACCTACTCCATTGGCAAAAACCAATGGCGACAGCCCCAGAATAAAGGCAAATGAAGTCATTAGGATGGGGCGTAATCTCGATTTGGCACCTTCTAATGCGGCCTCAGTTAATGACAATCCCTGCAATCTCCGTTGTCTGGCAAATTCCACTATCAGTATGGCATTTTTCGCCAATAATCCGATTAGCATTATTAGGGCTATCTGAAAATATATATTGTTTTCAAGATCCATAACCCATGTAGAGAAGAATGCCCCCATAATACCAACTGGTAAAGAAAATAATACCGAAAAAGGTAATAAGTAACTCTCGTATTGGGCTGCTAAAAAGAAGAAAACAAATACGATACAGAGTCCAAAAATGATGGAAGACTGACCTGCTGATGCTATTTCTTCACGAGTAATACCGGAAAAAGAGAAATCGTATCCCTGAGGTAATGTTTTGGCCGCAGTTTCTTCAATTATTCGGATAGCATCTCCAGAACTAAATCCCGGTCCTGCTTGACCTGATATAGCTACAGAATTGAAAAGATTAAATCGATTCACTGATTGTGGACCATAAATCCTTTCGAGATCGATAAACTCTGTAATGGGCGCCATCTGATTTTCATCGTTTTTAACCATCATTTTGTTTAAATCATCCATCTTGGCTCTATCTGATGGTGGAGCTTGCACATAGACCCGGTATTGCTTCCCGAATCGACTAAAATCGGCTGCGTAATATCCCCCAATAAATCCTTGAAGGGTAGTCAGTATAGAATTGATACTTACACCGGCTTCTTTGGCCTTAGGAACATTGACATCAATTTGATATTGAGGAAATTTGGTACTAAATGGATTGGAGGCAAAAGCAATTTCCGGATTTTGCATGAGTTCACCTACAAACTGACTAGCTGTTGCGTCTAGGTCTGTAAAACTACCACCAGTTCTATCCAGCAACTGAACTTCAAAACCGTCAGCAGATCCAAAACCTCGAACACTAGGAGGAGTAAAGAAAATAACTTTAGCATCGGAAATTTTGCTACTCAATTGATTCAATTGTTTGATAATACCATTCACAGATGATGATTCATCTTGTCGCTCAGACCAATCTTTAAGCAGTATGAAGCCCATGGCATATGAACCTCCTCCTCCAGAGAAAAAGTTTCGACCAGCAATAACGGTTTTCCCTTTGACATCTTTCAATTCGTTGATATAGCCATTGAGTTCTTCGATAACTTCATATGAGCGATCAAATGTAGCCCCTTCTGGCAATTCGATATTGACGAATATTACCCCTCTGTCTTCTGAGGGAATAAAACCAGATGGAGTGTTTTCGTTGAACCATAGAGTGGAAGCAACGGCAAGTAAAATAAAAACGCCGGTGATCCATTTGAATTTAATAAGGACTCCAAGTATTCTCACATATTTATCCCGCATTGCATTGAAGGCCATATTGAAAGCGTCGTAAAACCGTTGGAAAAAACTTCGATGTCCATTTTTCTTTTTCTCTGCATGTTTGCGTAAAAATATAGCACAAAGTGCAGGACTCAAGGTCAATGCATTGACGGCTGAAATTAGAATGGCGATAATAAGGGTAACCCCAAATTGCTGATAGAATACTCCAGCCGATCCCTTCATAAAGGTTACGGGAACAAATACCGCAGCCATTACCAAGGTTATGGAAATAATGGCGGTAGCTATTTCACTCATAGCAGTTTGGGTCGCTTCTTTGGCATCTTCAACACCGTCTTCCATCTTGGCGTGAACCGCCTCCACCACTACAATTGCATCATCCACAACAATCCCAATAGCGAGGAGGAGGGCAAATAAGGTTAATAGGTTAATGGAAAATCCTAAAATATTGAGAAAGAAAAAAGTACCAATGATGGAGACAGGGACTGCAATGGCCGGGATTAAAGTGGATCTAAAATCTTGTAAAAAGATAAATACCACTAAAAACACCAACAAAAAGGCCTCTATTAAGGTGTGTATAACATTGTCAATGGACGCACTTAGAAAGTCGTTGACATTGAAATTGATTAGATATTTCACTCCTGGTGGAAATTCCTTTTGCAATTCTTCCAATCGGTTTTCAACTTCTAGAATGATTTCCTGGGCATTTGAACCAGGAGTTTGAAACACTCCAAAATTAACTCCAGGGTGATTGTTGGCTATGGCTTTGGTGCTATAGGATAAAGCGTCTAATTCTACATCAGCCACATCCTTTAATCTTAGAAATTGACCGTTGTCAAGGGATTTAATAATAATGTCTTCATATTGACTGGCTTCTTTAAATCGACCGGGATAGCGCAGTACGTACTGAAAGGATTCACCAGCATTTTCACCGAGTGATCCCGCAGCCGCTTCCAAACTTTGTTCGTTAATGGCTGCTATGACGTCGGTAGGTGCCAATTTATAGGCAGCCAAACGATCGGGTTTAATCCACACCCTCATGGCATAGGTTTTTCCACTGAATGTATTGACTTCTCCTACTCCGTCTATTCTCTGAAGTTCCGGGATGACATTGATGTTGATATAGTTGTCTATGTATTTTTCATCGTAATCGGGATTGGTTGAATAGATGGCTGCATACATGAGGGAACTCGTCTGTTGTTTCTGGGTGATGACCCCACTTTGAACAACTTCTCGAGGCAATAATGCATTGGCTCGAGATACGCGATTTTGTACGTTTACTGCCGCAATATCTGGATCAACATCTTGTTCAAAGAATACATCAATAGTTGCTGTTCCTGTATTTCCAGCGCTAGAAGTCATATAGGTCATTCCTTCAACACCATTGATTTTTTCTTCGATGGGGATGATGACACTTTCGAGTACGGTCTGAGCATTGGCTCCAGGGTAATTAGCGGTAACTCTTACAGTTGGGGGAGCAATTTCTGGATATTGAGTAACGGGCAATGTGGACAAACCCAAAACACCCAGGATAATTAATATAATGGATATGACTGTCGATAAGACAGGTCTATTTATAAATTGATTGAGCATGGATTATTATTTATTTGAATATTGGATCAATGGTGTTGGCGAGGTCTTCAAATTTTGTTATTTCCGGTTTGATAACCATTCCGTTTCGTACTTTACTTACTCCTTTAGCCAATATTTTATCGCCTTTTTTAAGACCTTGTGATACGAGAACGGCTCCATCTACAATGTCTATATATTCAATTGGTGTTGAATACAGAGAGTCGTTTTGTCCCAATACAAATACAAATTTTCGTCCTTGGTTTTCAAAAGTAGATCGTTCTGGAACCAATAGAGTAGCTGTGTAATGTTTGGGTATGGATATAATACCACTGCTCCCCGTTCGCAGTTGGTTCTCTGGATTGGGAAACTTCGCTCTAAAGTTTATGGTTCCGGTCTGTGGATCTATTTGTCCAGTTACTGTTTCTATTTTTCCACTGTGGGCATAGGGCTTGCCATTGGCTAAGGTTAAATTTATATCCGGCATCGATTTGATTTTCTCTTCTACATTGTCACCGGGAACCGATTCGATAAAATCCAAAAAGTCCTTTTCATTCATTCCAAAATAAGCATAAACGCTGCTAATATTGGATACTGTAGTCAGTGGCATGGCTTCAGATCGGCCTACCAAGCTACCTTTTCGATAGGGCAGTGCGCCGACTATCCCATTTACTGGACTGACGATATTGGTGTATCTTATATTTTCTGATACACTTTTGTAATTGCTCTTACTTTGTTCTAATTGGGATTGAGCAGAAGCGAGATTGGCTTCAGCTGTTTTAAGTTGTACATCACTGATAATGCCTTTGTCAACCAATGGTTTTAGCTTATCTACCTCCACTTGAGCTATATTTACTTGGGCTTCGGCAACTTTTATTGAAGATTCGGCAGCATTGGCATTTTGGGTTAGGGTTTGGGTCTCTAATTTTAATAACGGTTGTCCTCGTTTAACAACAGTACCCTCATCTACGTATATTTGCTGAATATAGCCATCTACTTTAGCTCGAATTTCAATATTTTCAACACCTTCGAGGCTGGCAGGGTATTCATCCTTGCTGCTGATGTCTCGCTGAGGAACTTCAATCACGGGATAAGTGGGGATTGATGGAGCTTGACTAGGAGTATTTATTTTTTCGTTGGACTGACAGGATAAAAGAAGAAAAACAAAGCCAAAAGTTAGTAGATGATTAAAAGGAAAATTTCCAATTCGTTTCATGTTATATATTCTATTTTATGAAGGTCAATGACATCATATTGGAATTCAAATTAATTTAAAAAAATTAAATTTTTTTGACACTTCCAAATGGAAAAAAATGTTTAATTTTTGCAAGATCAAAGGTAAACATTATGGTCGTCAAAGGGTTTTATCTGTCAGCTATAATTTTTCAACATTAACACTTTGTCTTCTATTGTTAATGTTTTGTAAATGTTTCATTTTCAGCTATATTGTAAAACGATCTTCATTTTTCCGAGATAAAAATTATATGCCCTTTTGAATTGTTTTTTTAACTTAAAAGACCGATGTTTTCCAATAATGTGTAAAATGTCCTTAGTTTGTAAATTGAGGATGTTTTTGAATAGAGAACAATCTCATTTGCCAATTGGTGAATTACTATTACTCGATTATCATAATCAAATAAAGGTTTGCTAGGTTTGTATTATGACCAATTCAGCCTTAGTAGTTATTTTTTCTTGAAAAAGTATTTTAAATTTCCTTTGTCATTGGGCATATGAAGTTCAAAATGATGAGAAGTAATGTTGTAAATATATCCAGTTAATTCAGTATGTGGATTTTCTGGCAAATTTTTGAGATTGGTGATAAATTGATATTTAGCTTCTTTGTAATATGGGCTCCATACATCTAGGTAGTGCATTTCCCAATCTCCCCATTCATCCTTGTCTGGAGTTTTGTAATGAATTCGACCATCTAGGTAAAGATCAATTTCAATGTTACTGAGATGTGATGGGAGATTTTCTTCCTTAAGTGAACCTTTGCTGGTATAGGTGATAGTTTCTATTATCCACTGCCCAGCTAATCGATCTTCTTTAAAATAAGTGTCGGTATCGGTAATACAGGCGAGAAATAAAAGACATAATACTGGAATAATAAAGTATAATTTTAACATATATCCTAGACCTTTATTTTATTAATTATTGACTTTGCCTGCTGCTGCTCATAAAAATTCGAGAAGCGCAATCCGAAGATAAAATACCTGTGTTAAATATTAAAATTTAAAAGTCGATTTTATTAAAAATTGTTATTTCTAACATGGTGTATATTGAGGTGTATAAGTAGTTTTATTAAAGGGATAAATTATAAAATTTAGCAGGTTGGTTAAATATTTTTTACGAAATAAATGGTTTGTGGTTGTTTAAATTATTGATATATAGAGTGTAATGCCTTGATTTCACTTGTCTTTTATGATGTTTATGATTGTTTTGTTTTGAGATTTTGTTCATTTTGTGCTCTACAGAAAAAGTCGATTGAATTTTTATTCCAAAAATCATAAATAGCGACGATTTTAATATTTTAGGCTTGGGTATATGGCAATGTCAAAACAATAAATGGAGGATGGTTAAATGGTTGAAATTATTTTATATATTCAAGGCGGAATATGGATGGCGGGTAAAAGTTTTACAATTGTTCTTTTTGCCCAAATATTTAATAGGTGTTAATTGTTGGATTTTAAATTTGAAAGGTAGCATTTTGAAAGTTTGGAAATTATCTATTGAAATGTATCGACGACCGAGAATTCAGAATTGAAATGAGGTTGAAAAAACGATTGTAAAATGTAAATTAAGATGGTTCTCTATGGAGATTTAAGACATAGGTAGAAGGATTTTTTTGTCCAGCTTTTTGTATAATCTCAGACCATTGTTGAGAGGTTTGCTAAAGCGGATTTTGAAAACTTATATAAAAAAATAAATAGTTTAATAGTATAAACGGTGTTTTAGAAATGGATAAAATAGTGATGTTTAAAAAATTGATGAATTTATTTTTACTCATGGTGTTGACTGTTATGGTAAATGCTCAAAGTAATTCTTATGATATTGTAATATATGGAGGAACTTCCGCCGGTGTTGCAGCAGCAATCCAAAGTTCGCGTATGGGCAAATCGGTATTGTTAATTGAACCTAGTAATCGCATAGGTGGATTGACTACAGGTGGTTTGGGACAAACCGATATTGGCAATAAGATTGCGATAGGAGGAATATCGCGGGAGTTTTATGAAAATATCAAAAAATACTATGATAGACCGAGTAGTTGGAAGTGGCAAAAAAAATCGGAGTATAAAGATGGAGGACAAACGAGAACGGAAAGTGGAGAAGCATCGATGTGGACATTTGAGCCATCGGCTGCATTAACCGTATATAAAGAAATGATGGCCAAAGAGAAGATCGATTTGGTGTACAATGAACGATTGAATCGAAGTAGTGGAGTAGATAAAATCAACGGTCGTATTCAGTCTATAGCTATGGAAAGTGGAAAAGTGTATAGAGGTAAAATGTTTATGGATGCCACATACGAAGGCGACTTAATGGCAGCAGCAGGTGTGTCTTATACCGTAGGACGAGAAAGCAATGAGGAATATGGCGAGACGCTCAATGGTGTTCAGGCCAATATGATAAATCGATCGTTGACCGGACTGGTTTCACGCAATGCTTATAATCACAATTTTGTACAAGGTGTTGATCCCTATGTAGTCAAAGGGGATGAGAGCAGTGGACTTTTGCCCAATATCAATGAAAAGCCAGGATTGGAAGGTGCAGGTGATAAAAAAATTCAGGCTTATTGTTTTCGAATGTGTCTAACCGATCATCCAGAAAATAGGATTCCTTTTGAAAAACCAGGAAATTATGACGAGATCAATTACGAATTATTGATTAGAAATTATGAGGCGCGTAAAGGAGATATTCGGGATATGTATAGCTATGGCAATTCCCTATTGCCTTGGATTAACTCACCCATGCCGAATAGAAAAACAGATACCAATAACAAATTTGGTTTTTCAACCGATTATATAGGGAGAAACTACGAATATCCAGAAGCCTCTTATGAGGAGAGGGAAAAAATCGTAGAAGAGCATAGAAATTACCAAAAAGGTTTAATGTGGACCTTGGCCAATCATCCTCGAATACCTAAGGAAGTTCGCGATGAAGCATCGCGTTGGGGTACCACAAAGGACGAGTTTGAAAGTCCTGACGGATGGCAACAGCAATTGTATATACGGGAAGCTAGACGGATGATCAGTGATTACGTAATGACTCAACGCAATTGTGAAGCTTTGGTGATATGCAATGATGCCATTGGCTTGGCTGCATATGGTATGGATTCTCACAATGTTCAACGTTATGTAGATGCCAATGGTTATGTTCAGAATGAGGGCAATGTAGAAGCTCATGGTTTTAAACCTTATCCAATTAGCTATAAATCAATTGTGCCCAAAAAACAAGAATGTGAAAATCTTTTAGTGCCGGTCTGTGTAAGTTCTACTCACATTGCATTTGGATCTATTCGAATGGAGCCGGTATTTATGGTTTTGGGTCAATCTGCTGCCACTGCGGCTGCTATGGCCATTGATGGCCATTGTGCGGTTCAAGATTTGCCATACATGGGATTGAAAAATCAATTGAAAAAGGACGGTCAACGATTTTAATGAATACTAAAAATTTTAATATGAAAAGCAATAGGATACTTTTTAAAATTATTCCTTTTTGTCTATTTGCTATTGGTCTTATGATCAATGCATGCAGTGATGCGAATGATGAAATCTCCGATGGGAATACGGCAGATTTAATTATTTATGGTGGGACTTCATCCGCTATTATTGCTGCAGTAGAAGCCGCGGAATCAGGAAAATCTGTGATCGTAGTGTCACCAGATCTCCATTTGGGAGGATTGACTTCTGGTGGTTTGGGGTGGACAGATACTGGGAACAAGGCCGTAATTGGTGGTTTGGCTCGACATTTTTATCATCGAGTGTACCAGCATTATAATAAGGAAGAAGCTTGGAAATGGCAGCCAAAATCTGAGTATGGCAACAAAGGTCAAGGCACGCCGGCTATTGACGGAGAAAATAGAACCATGTGGATATTTGAACCCCATGTAGCAGAGCAGATTTATGAAGATTTGATTTTGGAACATAAGATTAGAGTGGATCGCGATGAGTGGTTGGATAGAGAGAGTGGGGTGAAGGTGGACAATGGTCGAATTCAATCAATCACCACATTGAGTGGAAAGACCTACATCGGTAAAATGTTTATCGATGCTACTTATGAAGGTGATTTAATGGCTACAGCAGGGGTGAGTTATCACGTAGGAAGAGAAGGACGCGATGTATATGGAGAAGAATGGAATGGGGTGCAGACCGGTGTATTGCATCACGATCATTGGTTTAAGTCAGATATTTCACCCTATGTAATTCCCGGTGATCCCAGTAGTGGTTTATTGCCCAAGATTTCTGCTGAAGATCCTGGGGAAAAACACAGTGGAGACAATAAGATTCAAGCATATTGTTTTAGAACTTGTATGACCAATCATGAAGCCAATAGAATGCCATTTCCCAAGCCGGACAATTACGATCCATTTCAGTATGAATTGTTGGCTAGGATGTTTGAAACGGGGAGAAAAGATTGGTTTAGAAAATTTGATCCTCTGCCCAATTACAAAACTGATACCAATAATCACGGACCATTTAGCAGTGACAATATTGGTATGAATTACGACTATCCCGAGGCCAGTTATGAGGATCGGAAAGCGATTATCAAGGAGCATGAAGACTATCAAAAAGGCTTATTGTATTTTGTAGCCAACGATGAGAGGGTGCCTGAAGATATTCGATCGGAAATGCAAAAATGGGGCCTGTCCAAGGATGAGTTTAAAGATAATGGTCACTGGCCTCATCAAATATACGTGCGAGAAGCTAGACGTATGATCGGGGAATATGTGATGACAGAAAACGAACTTTTGAAGAGAAAACCGACTCCGCAATCCATTGGTATGGGGTCGTATACTATGGACTCACACAATGTACAGCGTTATGTAAAGTCCGACGGTTTTGTCCAAAATGAAGGAGATATAGGTGTGAAAACAGATGGGCCCTATGAAATTGCTTTTGGTTCATTAGTGCCCAAGAAGGAGGAATGTGAAAATCTTTTGGTATCGGTATGTGTATCTTCAAGCCATATAGCTTTTGGTTCCATTCGAATGGAGCCTGTGTTTATGATATTGGGACAGTCTGCTGCTGCCGCAGCTGTAATGGCCATTGATGAAGGCATAGCGGTACAAGATGTGGAATACGATAAATTGAGGAGTGAATTGGAAGCCAAGGGACAGATTTTGACTCTAAATTAAGCCCGAATTTCTAAATTCATTGAATATAATACTGCGCTCTACTACTCAATTAGTGGGGCGCTTTTTCATTGTAAAACCATCAATAATGATGTTTTACTACTGCTGTTGTTGAAAATATTGGAGAATTATATATTTTATTTAAAAAACTGGAACTGGATATTTGAGTTCTTTTATATTTTCACAGCTTAGTGATTTTTAATGAGTTTTTCATCTGTTGAAACCGAATTGTTTTGATTTATATCTGTTGTATGATGTTGTAATACAATAGTTTGGAAGGATGTGTTTTTGTTAGGATTCTATTGATTCTCTCTGAAGATGAAATATGATTGATCTTTCAAATGATTAATATTCCAAAGAAAGCAGTTTTTAAATTGTTGGGTTTTATCCTAGGTAGACCAAATAATGCAATACATATAAGTTGTAATTTATTATATTGTGTATTTAAAATTAGCAACCTTAGTACAATGTCAAACCATCCTACAACATCTACTGCAGATGCACAACCTTCCCCAACACCGACAAAACAAAGATTAGAATCTCTCGATGCATTGCGAGGATTTGATATGTTCTTAATTATCGGAGGGACTGGTTTGATAGCTTCCTTTATTAAGGCGATGAATTTGACCTCATTGGATTGGATGGTTGCACAGTTTAAACACGTGCCATGGCATGGGTTGACGATGGAGGATCTTATTATGCCATTATTCCTTTTTATGGTTGGAGTATCATTGACATATTCTATTGCATCTTCAAAGAAAAAAGGGAAGTCAACTAAAGAAATATATCAAAAAGCCTTTAAAAGGATGATCGTCCTCAGTATCTTGGGTATCATCTTTAAGAACAACCCACTGCATTTTGATTGGGGAGAAATTCGATATGTCAGTGTATTGGGTCGAATTGGTGTGACAGGATTTTTTGCCTGTTTAATAATGATGAATTATTCCATTCGCGGTCAAGTTACATGGATAGGTGGTTTGTTGATTTTTTATTGGATTGCTTTATTGTTTATACCGGTTCCAGGTTATGGGCCGGGAGTATTGACTCAAGAAGGCAACATGGCTGGTTTTATTGACCGAATCATTGTTCCAGGGCGATTGAAAGATGGGAATTTTGATGAACTGGGTTATTTCGAACATATATCTTCCCTTGCCTTGGTATTGATGGGAGGAATTACGGCATATATTTTGAGGATTAAAGAGTGGACAGATTATAAAAAATTGACTTATTTGTCTGTGATTGGCAGTGGTTGTATTGTATTGGGATTGATATGGAGTTTACATTTTCCCATTAACAAGCACTTATGGTCTAGCTCTTTTATATTAGTAGCAGGTGGAATTAATTTTTTATTAATGTCTTTGTTTTATTTAGTTATCGATATTTGGAATTTTAAAAGATGGACCAAGTTTTTTAAAATTATTGGTATAAATTCCATCTTTATTTATTTGGCAACGGGATTAATTGATTTTAAATATACGGCCAACTATTTGTTTAATGGTTTTATTCAAATGGGGAGTCCGGAAATGCAGTCCTTCTTATTGCAGTTTTTTGTACTGTTATTGGAGTTTGGTCTTTTGTATTTCCTGTATAAAAAGAAGATCTTTTTTAAAGTATAATACAGCAATAATTTATCATAATTTAAACAGTAATACAACATGAAAAATGAAAACTTAAACCCCGGTTCGGCATCAGACCGACGGAAGTTTATGAAAACGAGTGCCACTGCGCTTGCAGGATTTTATTTTGTGCCTCGTCATGTAATTGGAGGGCCAGGATTTGTGGCGCCAAGTGACAAACTAAATATTGCCGGAATAGGAGCTGGTGGTAAAGGACATAGTGATTTAAATAGTTCTTATGATAGTGGCAAAGCCAATATAGCCTACCTATGTGATGTAGATGATCGACAAGCGAAAAGATCCATTGATAAGTATCCGAACGCAAAATATTATAAGGATTTTAGAAAAATGTTGGACAAGGAACACAAGCACATCGATGCGGTAACGGTTTCTACTCCAGATCACAACCATGCTGTTCAGGCTCTTAAGGCTATGGAAATGGGTAAGCATGTATATGTACAAAAGCCTTTGACTCACGATATTTATGAAGCTAGAACATTGACTGAGGCTGCTGATAAATACAAGGTGGTTACTCAAATGGGAAATCAAGGTTCATCTGGAGATGGTGTTCGCAAGATGATGGAATGGTATAATGCCGGTCTTATTGGGGAAGCCCATACGGTATATTGTTGGACCAATCGTCCAGTTTGGCCACAGGGTATTCCATGGTCAAAAGAGACGATTAAAGTTCCTTCCGAGTTAGATTGGAATTTGTGGTTGGGTACTGCTCCATATAAAGATTATGTTGATACCTTGGTGCCATTCAACTGGCGTGGATGGTGGGATTATGGTACAGGTGCCTTAGGTGATATGGCTTGTCACATTATGGAGCCTCCATTTAGAGTTTTGGACTTGGGATATCCTACCGAGGCACAGTGTAGTATAGGAAGTGTATATGTGGGTAATTTTGGAAGAGGATATTTCCCAGAGAGTTGTCCTCCTTCTTCACATATCACCTTGAAATTTGAAGGTAAAGAGTCTGATGTTGAGTTTCATTGGATGGACGGTGGTATTCAACCATCTAGACCTGCCGAATTAGGACCCAATGAAGTAATGGGTGATGGTGGCAATGGAGTAATTATTGAGGGTAGTAGAGGTAAGATGATGTGCGGAACTTATGGTAGAAATCCTAGATTATTGCCTACAGCATTGACAGACGCTATTAATATACCTGAGACTATAGCCAGAGTTGAAGGTGGAGCAGGAGGTCATCAAGCGCAATGGGTAGAAGCCTGTATTGCCGGATATGGTAGTGACAAGTATGAAGCTTTGAGTTCTCCATTCTCAGTAGCTGGGCCATTGACTGAATCTGTATTAATGGGTAACTTAGCCATTAGATCATACGATTATAGAGTTCCTGTGAAGGGTAAGAAAGATGATTATGATTATCCAGGACGAGGTATTACGCTTAAGTGGGATGGACCAAATATGAAGGTCACGAACTTTGAGCCTGCCAATATGTTTGTAAAACGAGACTATCGTACAGGTTGGTAATCTGTAAGTAATAGATGATAAAATAAGGCTCGGTCAATGATCGGGCCTTTTTTGTTTATGCGGTCCGAGTTGAGGGGTGATAAAATGTAATTCGTAATAATCTTTGAAGCTTTATATTAATCATCTCATGGTGTTTGAGATAAAGTTGTATTGTGAGTGTTGATTTAAAAAGGAAAATTCTTTATAAGATTGTCTTTTTAGGGAATGTTATCTAGAAGATACAAGTATTATTGAAATTTCAGGGTGGTTTTTTGCGAATTAAACCTAGTTGTGGATTAGGCTGACCTAGATAAAACCTGAGGTTTTTCAGAAAACATAGCTTTAGGCTTATGCGTCACGATATCGCGATATGTCCTTGGCTCGTGCTTCATCATCCGCTCAATCACGTGATAAAACAAGTTGCCCTCCATGTCACTTCGGTTCAGTCTAAAGAAATATTCATCCATATAATACTGTAAATGTTCAGCATGACCGTGGATTCCCCTCAGCCAATGCAATAGACCACAACCGATCCGATAAGGCATCACTAAAGGACGTTTACCTTTATTGGGTAAGACTGGCGTCATCCTAGTAAATTCATTTTGAAGAGGTCTAAACCCTACCCATCCCGTCGTTTTAATGGGAGCCACCTTGGCTACGTGATCATTGAAAATAATTCTAAGTTCCTTCGCACCTAGATTTTTTACTCTGTGACCATAGGTATTGCCCCGTCCACTGCCTTTTTTTTCATGGGCGAGCACGGCTAGCTTCTTCTTCACTACCTTCTCCCCTTTTTCAATGACGTTATTAACACCCAATTCACAGATTAAAATTTCGACTTCGTTAGCCATCCGATATTTCTTCCTACTGCCCATAGATTGCATGATCTTTTGCTTAAAAAGCCAGCATGTTTTTTGTCTTAAATCGAGTTTTCTGCTCAATTCAGTTGAGGCTATTCCCCGTTTATTCGTAGAAACAAAATACACGATATAAAAGGCCTTCATCAAACTAAATTTTACTTTGTGGAATAATGTGTTGGCTGTCGGCGATTCTACATAACCGCAAGCCGTACACCTGAGATTGTATTTCTTTCTTCCAGAACAGTACTTTTTGCGTTTGCAATGGTGACATTGATAACCGTTTTCCCATTTCTTGTCAAAGAGGTACTTCAAACAACTTTCATCATCAGGAAATTGCTGCTGGAAGTCAAAAAAAGACAAGGTTTTTGATATTGCTTCCATAATAATTATGCTTTTTCCTTAAAATACGAAAAAATATATTGTGATGTAAATGTGTGAAGCATAATTCTTGTAAATCATCGATTTCTACCACTTACCCTTCCTCTGCCATTTCCCAAACCTTACCACATACTCAATACTTTGACTTACATTTTTACACCTCCAATTCCTCAACCTTATTCTATGACGCATACCTTGTGTCTTTTCCATTTAATAATTCGTCTTGCATCCTCCGATGTATCATCTCTGAAACCATATAGATCAGGTCTTGAAGATTTAGGATAAATAACACAGAAATAGAGAGGACCTTAACCCGCTTCTAAACCTTTACTAAAAATATCAGACTGATGAATTTACCGTCGAGATAAAACATAGATTATTTTTTTATCCTATTACCAGACTTAAATTTACACTCACCATCTTTCAATATCTCAATATCTCAATATCTCATCCGTCTTATTCTCTTTAATCTAGGATACTATTCAATCTAAATAGCTGGATTATGCCTCCAACTTTATTTTAAAGATCCTTCGATAAGTAGTAAACCCATCATGACCATTTCCTTCTTCATTTTTTATTATTTTGTGTCAGATTTTAACCAATCACTTTGGCTGTATTCTAATTAAAAAGAGATCCTAATTATGGAAAATGAAATCTTAGATTATTTATCAGAATTTATTACCCTAAATGAGGAAGAACGCAACGCTTTACTTCAGTGTATTTCCATAAAAACATTTCCCAAAGGAAGTATCCTCATCCGAGAAGGAGATCTAGCTACTCATTCCTATTTTGTGATTGAAGGGTGTATTCGACAATATTATATAGAAGATGGAATAGAAAAGACAACCCATTTTTATACCGAAAATCAATCGACTCCCTCTTATTTCGTCAAAGAAAAGAAAACAACAGCTCAACACTTCTTGGCTTGTACGGAAAAAACCAAGGCCGCAGTCTGTAATGCCCCGGATGAAATGGCATTCTTTAAAGATAATCCAAGATTGGAATCATTAAGTAGAATGCTTACAGAACAAGACTTCGTAGATAGCCAAGAAGCTTTTGCCAAATTTGTTAAATCAACACCGGAAGAACGATATAAAGATTTATTGAAAAATAGACCTGACTTAATAAATCGAGTACCCCAATATCAACTCGCTAGTTACTTGGGAATTAAACCAGAATCATTAAGTCGGATCCGTAAGCGGTTAGCAAAATCGGTAAATACTGAGATCTAATTTGCCCTTGATTTAGATTGAAATAATAGATATAAACATAGGCCCACCTCTCCTATATCTGCCGGTAATGTAATCCATGATGTAAGAATTTGATTTAAATTCGGACTAAGAAAATAAATTGCGAAATCGATTAGATATCCTAAACATCCCAGCATTAAACAAATACCAAGGAATTTAGGGAAATTTTTTGATCGATAGACTAAATATCCAAGAGGCATCAACCACAACCCAAAGAAAATCTGCGCAATGTGGTATCCTTTTTCGTGCATGGTTAAATAAAATACAATTTGATTCTGAAGTGAAATAACATCGTTACCCTTAACGAGCTGGCCTTGTTCAATCAATATAATAGGAGCGTAGTGGTTGAGCATATTTATACACATGATTGCAACGGCTATCATAACAAAGAATATCATAGTGGATGCAATGTATTGGTCAATATGTTTGAACAACATAAATAGCACCATAGGCAATAAAAGATAGGCCGTTTGCATGATTAAGTCACTGATGAAACCATAGAGGTAGATTCGGTTTGAATCGACAATGTTTTGATACGTAGAGACCGCATCATCTGCTTGGAATATACTGCCTCGAACAAATAATTCGGCGAATATTCCACATATAATTACAATGAAATAGAGAATGCCGGCCAGACGAAAGAAGTTATGTTGTTTCTTCATGATTTTGTGGTTTAATGAGTGAATCTTTTGCTAATTATTCCATACTAATAAAGGAACTGTCTCCTTTGTGAATAGGGAATAGTGGTCTGCCTCTATGAATTATTATAGAAGTCTACACATTAATGCGTAATGGGAATAGTAAGTAATCTATGACAGATGGTGAAACATTAAATCCACCTTGATTTATCTGTCAAATAAGAGAGGAGAGTTCGGATACATTGTCACTCGATAGCAACTTAACATGTTGAGTGATTTTTTCGATCGGCCAATCCCACCATTTCAACTTCAATAAGATTTCAATCGATGGTTCAGAAAATCGTCGCCGAATGATCTTACCCGGATTGCCCCCTACTACGGAATAGGGAGGTACATCTTTGGTTACCACTGTGTGAGCCGCAATAATCGCCCCATCTCCTATGGTAATGCCGGGAAGTATGGTCGATTTATATCCTAACCATACATCGTTGCCAATGATGGTATTGCCTTTGTGAGGATAGGATTTTCCATCCATACTGCTTTCCCATCCATTATTGAATATGGCAAATGGATAGGCAGATATGGCTTCAGTTAGATGATTGCCACCGTTCATAATAAATTCTACATCCGATGCAATCATGCAAAATTTTCCAATAATGAGTTGATCCCCTAGGAAGTCAAAATGATACTTTACATTTTTCTCGAAATTATATACGTCTTCAAAATCATCATAGTAACTATAGTCCCCGACTATGATATTGGGATTCTTAACTATATTTTTGAGGAAACACAATTTTTTGTGGTGGTTTAGAGGGAAAATGGCGTCTTTGTTCGGTCCAGTCATCGGTTGAATTTTTGTGTGTAAAAATGGCTAATGTCAATATTATTAAATCTCCTCATTCCTGTCTCCACTTGTAATACATTTTTTATAAAGATCAATGTAAAATAGAATATTGTGATATAGTGTGATTAAAACCATGGGCAGAATGAATAGAACTTTCCGAAAAGTTAGTGATTTTAATGGAAATGTTCATTTTGTATTAAATCATTGTTTTTTTGTAATATAGATTCAAATAATGCCGTCGAACTATACTCTTGAATTTGGAAAAGACCGCCAGTGAATTAATTAAAATTCTGCTTTGACTATTTTTTCTATCAAAGTATTTCTCAATTTTCCCGTATCATCTTGTTGATTGGACAATGCGATTATTATTCCTTTGCTTTCTGGAGTGAATCCTATTAGGGCAGTAAACCCATCAATATCTCCTCCATGCCAATAAAAGGATTTTCCATCGATGTTGGATTTAAACCAAGACAGTCCAAATCCTGTATTCCCTTCGCTGACTTCTACATCGAAGATTTCAGCTTTCTCTGCAGGCGTAAACCAACTGTCTCCCATGACAGCGGCACAATAAAGGGCCATGTCTTCTACATTACTCGACCAATCTCCAGCTCCAAAAGCAATATTCATAGGGTAGGACGATACATTTTTTTCTTTATTATAACCCTGTGCGTGAAGGGGATTATCTATTTCATTTTGTCCTATTTCAGTGGCCGTCATCTGTAATGGAAGTAATATATGCTCCTCAATATATTGGTCTAATGAAGTGTTGGTTAAATGTTCAACGAGTAAACCAGCGATTAAAAAATTGGAATTGGAATATTGAGTTTTTCCCCCAGGTGAAAACAAGAGACCATTCTCTACTATATTCTCTGAGATAATGTCATAAATATCTTCAGGGCTAAAGAAACTCCCAGCTTTAGCTAGATATTCTACTCCGCCCAAGTAATCTGGAATACCGGATCGGTGGCTTAACAATTGTCTAATCGTTATCAGATGCCCTAGTGGAAAGTCGGGGTCAAAGTCACTTATAGGTTGATCGAAATCATTAATCAGACCGTCTCTCATCAATTGGACTACAGCCATACCAGTTAGAGTTTTACTGACAGAACCAATTCTATATTGGGTTTGGATATCGTTGGCTATTCCTGTTTCTCTATTGGATTGACCATATCCCCGCTTTAGTAGGGTTTGCCCGTTTTTAGAAATAAATACCGTACCGTTAAATTTCAAGTCTAATAACAATTCATGTGGATTGGTATATTCTATGGGGAGACTCATTATATCATCCTTACTGCAAGAGAAATAAAACGTGACCATAAATAGGATAATAGTCATTCTGATAGTTGCTAAAGATTTTATATAGGTTGACATTAATACATTGTTTAATAATTGAAATTGATTTGTTAAGGCTAAGGTAATTAGAGGGTTATGAAATGGATGGCTTTAGTAAGCAGACTTTCTTGCCATATGAAGATCTCTAAAATATGGATGATAAGTCCTTGAATGAAAGGGTTCATTTGACCACTGAGAAGATTGCGCAATATGGAGATTAAAATAGATAGTAAAATCATTGAAGAGTGAATTTAAAAATGGTTGAAATCTCTTGGAATGAGATGTTTAATGACTTATTTTTTAATAAATGGATTAGTTTTCCATGGTTTAGAAACCAATAGATTGATATTGAAATATCGATTATACAATTCACCAGTTTGTACCATATTTACCAAGCCATAATAGTATCTCACATCTAAAATGATTCTAGAATTTTTAATTTTAAATTCATATCCAGCACCTAAGTGCAAAGCGGCATCCCATCTTTTGTATCCCTCAGATCCACTGTTGAATGGCATCTTAAAAGATCTCGATGGACTTTCTTCCGTTTCAGCTGTGTGGATCTTTCCAGCCATATTAAGAGAAATAGATGGCCCAGCATTTAAGAAAAAATGACAATAGTGTAGCCGAGCCAATATGGGCAATTCTAGGACGTGGAATCTGGTTTTGGTGGTTTCAATCCCCGATGCATTGGATCCATCTAAGCGTCCTCCTTTCTCCATGTAATAAAATTCTGGCACTACAGAGAAATAAGGTGTGATACCCCCTTGGAAAGTAGCTCCTATCTGCCATCCCCATAGTTCATCCCTAAAGTCTTTAATTTCACTGTGGTTGTTGCCATAATGGAGTTTAGTTGGAGTGTAATTGATTAAAATGTCCAAATAAGACTCTTGAGCAAATGACTGCATGGAATTTAGACAAAGGCAGATAAATAAAAATTTTCGTATCATGATTATATTATTTAATAGTTTGGTTATAAACAATGATGCAAAACTAGAGTATGAAGATTTTCTATTTATTGACTTTGGTTAAGAAAACAGGGAAAATGGATATTTTACATATTTTATTTCACTTAAATTAAATTCTGTTTTTCGCAATTGACTGGCTCTATTCCATCTTTCCTTTGGTAAGTAGATTGTTCCAATTATGAATCAGGAAGGGCGTAAATGGAGTAATGATTTCATAATTATGAGGGCTAGTAAAGTCCATTTAGGACAACCTGATTCACAGTAGAAGAATACAAAGCTCTGAGTGCATTTGTTATTGGCGTAATTGTTCTCTGAAGGTTTTTCTTATTTTGGAGGAAGAATTACTTTAAATCTAAAGAATCTAATATGGAAGAATTGTTGACTGACATTGGCAAATGTGTACACTGTTTGTCTTATTTGCCACATGGAGTCCGTCCAGTTTTGACGGCCAGCACTCATTCCAAGATTGTGATTATTGGTCAAGCCCCAGGACGAAAGGTACATCAATCTGGTATTCCTTGGGACGATAAAAGTGGAGATAACTTAAGGAATTGGTTGGGGATAGATAAGGAAACTTTTTACGATGCCCATAAGATAGCGCTGATTCCCATGGGATTTTGCTATCCTGGTACAGGGAAGTCTGGGGATCTACCACCTAGAAAAGAATGTGCCCCTCTATGGCATCAACGATTGTGGGATGAAATGCCCTCTGTAGAACTCACCATCCTCATCGGTCAATATGCCCTTAAATACTATTTGAAAAATAAGACCAAAAAAAACTTAACCGATACAGTTTTACACTTTGAAGAATATTTACCCCAATATTTTGTGTTGCCCCATCCTTCTCCGAGAAACAATATATGGAAGGCTAGAAATCCATGGTTTGATGAAACCGTTCTTCCCCAACTGCGAAATAGGGTGGAAACTATCCTTCGATAATTTCATAAAAATGTTACATTGATGTTGTTTTTAATTTGAGCCCATACCTAGCTTGCCGTATTAAACTATCCATAATTCATTCATTTCCTAATTCAAAAACATTGTCTACCTTGTATTTGGTATTAGATAAAATATACATTTATTTAGCGCTAAATATAATTATGTCACTTTTCGAAATATTAGTTCATCCAACTTCCAAAAATCCATTGATTGTAGATGGATCAGGTCAGGGAATAGGACCTCAAGATGCAGAAAATTTTAGGATTGAAATCTTGAAAAGTATACCGGTTGTATTGCCCATTGGACAAAAACAGACTACAATGTCTAGTCCCATTCATCAGACAGAAAACACGGTCTTTGACTATAGTCATCACTATCAAAAGGATGCCGAATCATTTAACTATTTTGAGGATTTTGAAAGTCAAGTCGATCAAACTGAAAAGGATCGCCTTAATCAAACCATCCTCCATGCCATCCCCAAGGAAGCAAAGGTAGTCCTAGATGTAGGGTGTGGCAATGGCTGGCTAAGTAAAAACTTGGTTAGTGATACCGTCCAAGTCATATCCATGGATATTTCTTCCGTAAATCCGGTAAAAGCATTAGCAGACCTGCCTCATAAAAATCATTTTGGTTTAATCGCCGATGTCTTTCACCTGCCTTTGGCCCCAGAAAGTGTCGATTGTATTGTGGCCTCTGAAATCATCGAACACGTAGGTCATCCGGGGCAATTTATTGAAAAACTACTGTTTGCCTTAAAAAAGGGGGGGCGATTAATTATTACCACTCCCTATGATGAAAAAATCGCCCTTCATCTATGTGTTCATTGTAATCACCTAACCCCAGCTCACGGGCATTTACACTCTTTTAATGAAGTTTCTATTAAAAAATATCTTCCCCGTGGGATCAACCATAAGATCCACTTGTTTTCTAATAAATATGGTTCGAAATTGAGGATTTATGCATTGACTCGGAAATGGTCCTATCGAATCTGGCGGAAAATGGACCAATGGGCCCATCGAATTCTACCGTCTCCAATGAGAATGATGGTTACTATTCAAAAATAGTTTATTGTAGACTTTAGCCTTATATTTTGTGACGATAATTGGGTTCTATAAATTGAAGGCAGTTTGGATATTCCAAATGGGGTTATAACCTGTGAAAAATGGATGCAGGGAATTGGCTTCATTATTTATGATCTCTTGTTATCAAATTTTTACTTAATTGTAATTCTTATTGCTTTAGGCTAACGATATTGGTATTAATTGCCTCTCTGTAACAAAAGTTACTATCTCCCATAGTCCTACCATTTACATTTGTTTACATAATCTTTAAAACACTATCGATATGGCAGCAGAAGTAATTGGATATATTTTAGCTATTTTTGTAGGAATTTCCCTTGGCCTCATTGGAAGTGGTGGCTCGATCCTTACCGTTCCTATATTAGTTTATATAATGTCAGTGGAGCCCGTGATGGCTACGGCTTACTCTCTTTTTGTAGTTGGGACTACTTCTATTGTAGGGGGAGTGGAAAATGCTTTGCAAAAAAAGGTCGATTTTAAGACGGTATTTATATTTGGACTTCCATCTATAGCGGCAGTATATCTGACCCGGGCTTTCTTAGTTCCTTTGATTCCCGATGTTGTGTTTACCATCGCTGATTTTCAAGTTACCAAATCTATAGCCTTAATGGTTCTATTTGCTGTTGTAATGATTTTTGCTTCGATTTCCATGATTCGCCCTTGTGAAAATTGTAATAATTCTGAAGATGCAAAAATTGAATATAATTATCCTTTAATATTGTTGGAAGGCAGTCTGGTAGGTACGCTTACTGGCTTGGTAGGTGCTGGTGGTGGTTTTCTAATAATTCCTGCTTTGGTGCTCCTGGCCAAAATGCCTATGAAATTGGCAGTGGGAACCTCCCTATTTATTATTGCGGCAAAATCTCTCTTAGGTTTTATTGGTGATTTGCAGGGCAATGAAGTGATTAATTGGACTTTGTTGTTGATTTTTACATTTTTGTCTGTATTGGGTATTTTTATCGGAATTTTTCTATCTAGAAAAATTCAAGGAAGTAAATTAAAGACTGGCTTTGGATGGTTTGTTCTGATCATGGGTATTTATATTTTGATTAAAGAGCTATTTTTGTCTTAATACGGTATCCTAATGATCATCTTGAATCAGGAATTAATTTTAGACCAAATTCTCTGCTTAATTCTGCACGGCTCTACCCTTCATAAACCAGAGAAATTATCATCTCTTTAAAGTCTGAACTATACTATTTTTTTTGTCATATTGCTTAATAAAGAGTTGATTTTTAAGCCAATAGAAGAGAATTACTTCGTCCCTTCAGGACTTTTTTCTAGGGAGACATTCATTTCATAGGATGAACGACCATGACTGAATATAACTGAATGAAGTCACGTAGTGACCAAATACCCTCAATGGATGACCGAATGCAGTACGAAGTACCAAAGGTCGTAAATCGACCTTTGATGAGGATGACCGAACAAAATGCGCAGTATCATTGATCCTTAATGGATCAATGGTGAGGGAAACGAAACCTCCGTGTTTCGGGTGGGTGACCGAGTGAAGAGCAAAGCACCATTGATCCTAAATGGATCAATGACGAGGGAACCGGAGCCACTGTGCTCCGGGTGCGTGAGATGTATAAGGCATCAAACAACATTGATTTGGCGGACTTTTTGCATTTTCAATTTTCTGACACGTATAGATCATGTCTTTTCATTCCCTGTAATGATATAATAGGATAGATTGGGCAAAAAGTGTGACAAATCCATGAGCATGAACATTCATGCATTTATACAATCCACATCATTTATAATTTCTAATAGAGGGTATGGATATTTCTTGTCAATAGGAGAGAATTACTTCGTCCCTTCAGGACTTTTCTATTGTTATATTAGATTGAGTTTGCCGAAAACCAGTGGCTCTGGTTCCTCGCCGTTATTTTATTAATACCAAGTCGCAGCACAATGACTTTCCTACCCGGAGCAGAGTGGCAATTCACTGCCGAATCGAAGTGAAAGAAATGAATTAATCCTAGCTGAGATGGAATGTTATTTATTTTCAACAACAGTATTTTGCCTTTACAATTTTAGGATAATAGTCGACTGGGTTTAATGAATAGCATAATTGCAATGGGTATAGATAAAAAAACCCTTTCCATCAATTACGATATGGATAGAAAGGGTTGATCTCATGCATGGTCTTGCAATGGATCATGTGAATTCTATATCATATAAAAAGATTGCCGGATTTTAATGAGGCAATCGGTTTTTTAGGAGGCCGTAAAACCATGTACCGAGTACAGCTCCCATAATTACGATCATCATTGGAAAATAACCAGCCCCAATCAATACAAACATAGGTCCCGGACACGCACCTGCCAATGCCCAGCCCAAACCAAAAATTATTCCCCCAATTAAATATCTCGGAATACTTTTGGCCTTATCTGCGATCTCAATGCGTTGACCATTAATGTCTACCAGTTTTTTTCTTTTAATAAATTGTACCAATACAATTCCGACCAGTACCGCTGATCCCATCAATCCAAACATGTGGAAAGATTGAAAATGAAACATTTCATAGATTCTGAACCATGATGCTGCCTCTGATTTATACATGATGATACCGAAAGTTATTCCTATAAATAAATAGATTGTGCTCTTCATTTTTTGAGTATTTAAAAATTAAAATTTGTTTTTAAGTTAATTTGATGATAATTGCTGGATTGATCGGCCCACTGAGTTAGATCACTACCTATATTTTCTTTCCATACATAGAGTAACTCTACATTGAGACCTTCAAAAAAAGAAGTAAAGTCATAGTGGAGTTGGGCGTTGATTTGGAAATTATACGAATTACATTTATAATTGACGGTAATCTTTCGATTTATTAGAAGTTTTACATCGTTTAAAATACTCGCCGTAGCTACGGCTATGCCTGTGTTTTTAGCCTCGTCAAACTTCAAATACTCTCGAAATCTTTTCCGTCATTATAAAATGTAATTCGTATTATCAGCCATTTTATATTTATTGTATTTTAGATTTTTCATATCAGTACCCAGCAATGTGGCGGCGTCTAGATTTACAATTAGATTCTTCCAGCCATGTTCTAATCCTGTTTTGAATACATGAATATCTCCTAATCCATTGAGGCGACTTCGACTCATTGAAGTATAAAATTGGTCTCGTCCTAGTTCTTTTGGAAATAAAAACCGACCGGAATTAAAAGCCCTGGAATAGGCTATCTGAATACTTGTATTGTGAACGCAGTATTGCCCCATAAGGCTTAATACTCGCCCCTTTTCATCTGGTTGAATATATCGGTTATCATAATTCAAACCTTCTTGATAGAGTAGTGGTGATTGAAAGGTATATATCAGACCATATTGCCATTTGTTTTTCATATATTCTAATCTGAAATAAGAGGTATTTATAGTTTTATCTAGATAAATATTCCATAAATCAATATTCCAATGATTTTCTTTCTTGCCCACATGTGCCAATCCAATACCACTACTGGAATGATGATTGGCTATTTCGGTTATGTGACCATTGGGCTGATATCCCTTGTCGATTAACCCTATGGCCTCTTTTATTGTAAACCATTCCGTCATGGATCTAGGCGACACCTTATTTATCCAAGCTCCATCAAATACCCATCCCGAAGTAGAGTGATGTAGCCAGCCCCCACTAAAGGCAAATGATATCATCCTTCCATCGCTACTGTTCAAAAAAGGAGTTTTTTTAATTGGTATTTTGCCATACGTAAGGTTGATGTTATTAAAATTGTATTCAATGTATAATTTTTCCAAACGGGAAATATCTTTATAGCGGTTGATGTGATTGATGTCGTACAATTCTCGTTCCCATTTTGAAGACTTTCCCGTAGCCGGATCGATCTCATTTAAGTCAGAAGAAAAGGCCTTATACCAAATGTATTTTGTAATGTCGGTTAAGATTTTGAGAGAATTTGAAGTTAGACGAGGCTAAAAACACAGGCATAGCCGTAGCTACGGCGAGTATTTTAAACGATGTATAACATCAAATAAATCGAAATATAGCCGACAATTATAAATGCAATTGGTATAAAAGTGAAAGATGCCGAAATTCCAAGTTGAAATCCCTTATAGGCCTTTGTTTTATAGTTGATCAACCCTCCTAAAGCATCGGTATAATAGTTCTTACCATCGATGTGAATGGTAGTCATGAAATAATTGCGGATATGACCGCTAGTTTGCCCTCCTTTCATTAGTGAAGCTAAGGACTGACCATGATCTACATCATAGTTATCCTGAGCCTCTAGATTTTGAAAGAGGAATAATACAGTCAAAAAAACTGTAAACCATTTCATGAGAATTAAAATATTAAAGGAAGAATTAACTGGCTCATTATCAATCCACCAATGAAAAATCCAATAGTGGCTATAAGTGATGGCCATTGAAGGTTACTAATGCCTGAAATACCATGTCCAGAAGTACATCCCCCTGCATAACGAGCACCGAAACCTACCAATAATCCACCGATAAGTAGTAGGGCGAGGGTCTTTGGTGACGAAAAAGCCTGATTCCCAAATATTTCAGTGGGTAAATAATCTGTGCCAACACTTTCAATCCCCAAGGATTGAAGTTGTTCAATGGTTTTGGGGTTCAGGTCAGGGATTTGATGTTCGGACAAATATTGGGCGGCAATAAATCCCCCAATTACGGTACCAGTCATTACCAGTAAATTCCATCGTTGGGCTTTCCAATCAAAGCAAAAAAACTCACAGGTTTTGTCCGCCCCACAAACCGTACAAAGGGTTCTGAGGTTGGAAGACATACCAAAATTTTTACCTACATATAGCAAGGTAAACATAATAAGGGCTATTAATGGTCCGCTGATATACCACGGCCATGGTGCTAAAATCCATTCCATATTAAAAATTGAATATTAAATTGTGAAGTAAATTTTTATAAATTCATAGGGTATTATACATCTTTACCCTTCATCATTTTATTCCAGTATAGGTAGGGTAGGATATACTTTTTTAGTATCCATAATCGCCAATGTTCCCGATAACTGTCTGAAATCATCATCATTTTAAGCTTAGGATCAGGGGTGAATTCGTTTTTGTAATTAAATTCAGCGAGAACCATTTTACCATATCCGGTTACTAAGGGACATGAAGAATATCCTTGATAGGTTCTATTGTTGGCTTCCTGGCCACGGATCATTTTAATAATATTGTCCACGACTACAGGGACCTGTTTGCGTATTGCTGCTCCTGTCTTTGCAGTGGGTAAAGCGGCAACATCACCTAATCCAAATATATTGGTGAATTTTTTGTGCTGGAGGCTATGGATATCTACATCCAACCATCCATCCTCATTTACCAGAATAGATTCTTTGATAAATTGGGGAGCTGTTTGAGGTGGTGCCAAATGCAAGAAATCAAAGGGCATTTCAACCATGGAAACATCCTCGTGGTTTTCTTCGTCATTGCTATTGAGGGAGGGACGAATGCTTTTCTGGACAGAGGTCCTTTTAAAGTGTATTATTTTATTTTTAGAATCTATTTTCACAGGAGAATACTGCGGTCTAAAATCTACATTGTACCGTTGGATAACCTTCATCAAGGTGTCGGCAATTTGTTTGATCCCAAAAATCACAGTGCCCGGAGTGGCAAAGACAACATTGGCATTTTTTATTTTGTTTTTACTGAAATAATGGGCTGCTAGATACATTATCTTCTGTGGTGCACCCCCACATTTGATTGGAGTTGTTGGTTGGGTGAATACCGCATTTCCTCCCTTGAAATTTTTTATACATTGCCAGGTATATTTGGGATCTATATAATTACTGCATACTGTCCCCTTGTCTATGGCCTCTTCCAATCCTTCTATTAGAGATAGGTCATTGACCAAACCGGGAGCCACGATGAGGTAATTGTAAGTAATGGTTCGCTCTTTGTGGGTTTTAATTTTGTTTTCATATGGCAGAAATTCAGTTACTGCATCTTTGATCCAGTCCACTCCATGAGGGATTAGGTCTTTCATCGGTCTTGCTGTTTTATCAAAATCGTAGGTGCCAGCACCTACTAATGTCCATGCCGGTTGATAGTAATGTGTGTCGGCTGGATCAATTATTACAATGTCTAAAGATCTATCCTTGTTCAAAAGTTGAGAAGCCGTCATTATGCCTGCAGTTCCTCCGCCGATGATGGCTATTTGATATTGAGTCTTCATACTTTTACTTTTAATTACTGACGGTAAAAGTATAGCTAGCCCCTTTATTAATTTGTAACAAAAGTTACCTAAAGAAATTTTTCGAAATCCTATAATTTATCCTAGTTCTCAAAAATAGAAATTCTTGCCCAACAGATTCAGCAAGTGAAATTTTGTGTAGTAGTCAGTGGTAGTCATTGCTGTTGAGTGCTGTAGGTATTGGTTTTTTAGACCATTGATTTTTCGTATTGAACCATGTTTATTTTTTGGGTTTATGTGGTAAATTATTGAAATAGTCTAGTCATAATAGTCCTATGGATAGCCAATAAAAATGAGGATGTCAGATAAGATTATTACGAACAATTCTTTTGGGTTCCACGGATGCTTTTTGTGTTAACATAGTTGCAAATCTGCCAATAATGCTGGGGGAGCAAGAATCTATTGGATTTATTAGGGAGTAAAAATATCAATTATCAGATGGGGAAAAACTACTCGCAAATAAAAGTACTGACTTTTCTAGAATATTGACTGGCCATTATTCCCCCAATTATATCAATCGATGCTTATATTTGGTCAAATTTTTCGTGAAATAATCGATTAATCTATTTTTTTATAAAAATCAATTGATTGGGTATTAATCGAATGAAGATTATAGGTTGCTATTTTATCCAAAAAATTAAAAACTATTGTGCACACCTTCCACATTCTCAATCGTTTAAATCTCGATTGTTTGGAGGATCCGGTCAATGCCCATATGAATTTGTATTAAAAGGGTTGGCAAATATTATTGTGAAAAATCGATGATATGATTACTCAATATGGTAAAAGACTTAACATATAGTTTGGATTTGAAAATATATATTGTATAAATGTGAATTAATTATTAATTTTGAATACGGAATACAAATGGAAGAGGCATAAAATTTTAATAAATAAAAGGGTAACATTGAATGTCTCTACGTAAAACAAATATCAATACTACCACCATCAAGGCTGTTAAGCAGTCTGATGAAAGGGCATTTAGGGCTATGTTCGATGCTTATAGTAAGGATGTTTTTGCCTATAGCATGAGCTTTGTTAAGAACAAGGCTTTGGCTGATGAGGTTGTTCAAGATGTTTTTCTAAAAGTCTGGTTACATAGAGAGCAACTCAATCCCGACGCCAATTTCACCTCTTATTTATTTACCATTACCAAGAATACCACCCTCAATATATTGCGTAAAGCTGCGTCTGATCAAAAGCTACGTGAAGTTGTATTTTATCATAAACCCACTTTTGAGAACTCTACAGAAATGGCCATTTTAGATAGAGATTTCGAAAAAATAAGATTGGATGCCATAGGTCAGTTGCCACCTAAGCGCAAGCGAATATTTGAAATGTCGCGGTATGAAGACAAAAGTTACGAAGAAATCAGCCGAGAATTGAATATTTCTTTAACTACGGTTAAAAATCAAATGAGCATGGCATTGAAAACCATTCGCGACTTTCTACGAGTCAATGGTGACATCACTTTACTCTTAATTGCTCTTCCTTTTTTGTCTTGAAAAAAGATGCCGATTGACCTCTGTCCAAATTTGACATTTTTACTTTTTACCTAAAAAATTAATATTTTTTTAAAACTGCTATGGTACTTTTTCTGATTAGCTGTGTATAGTTAGTATAGACTCTGCTGAAATGAAGATAAATGCCATCGTGAAGGCAGTTTTACATTTTATATAATTCAATCGATTTTCATTGATCGATGAAAGAATTTGATGATGACAGAAGACATTAAAACGCTATTATTAAAATATATAAACGACGAATGCAGTTCGGAAGAATTGGAAGCAGTCGTTCAATACTTTCGCCAGCACAATGGGACAGATGAATTGCCCGAGGTTGAGGAGGTGTTGGAAATTTTAAAAAATGATCCAAGTTTGGACTTCCACGATGGCGACTCTATTTTTAAACAAATATTAAAGAAGGCCAATCTCTCAGCCCCTAAAGCCAAAACACGACCCATCATATTTTGGCGTTATGCTGCAGCCTTTTTATTGCTGGCATCATCGATAGGCGGTTTGCTGTATTATGTTAATTTGGAAACTAGTGTTTCTAATCAAACCATGACTCATGAGGAGGGGCAAGATCAGAACACTAAAGAAGAATTTATTACCCTAGAGTTGGACAATGGAGAGATAGAAATCATTAGACCCAATACCAACAAAAGTATTGTCGATGGTCAGGGAAGAACTTTAGGAGAGCAAAAATTGAATAGTTTGTCTTATACCGGAGGAGGGGTAGAGATGGACCAACTCATCTACAATACTTTAACCGTGCCTTATGGTCAGCGATTTAAAGTCGTTCTCTCTGATGGTACTGAAGTAGATCTCAATGCGGGAACCCAATTGAAATATCCTATTCGCTTTTTGGAAACCGAAGGGGAAAGGTCGGTTTCTGTTATTGGAGAGGCTTATTTCGATGTTGTTGAAAACAGAGATTTACCATTTATCGTGCATTCCGGCGATTTAAATGTGCGGGTTCTGGGTACCACCTTCAATCTGTCCAACTATCCGGAGGATGATGAGTCCAATGTAGTCTTGGTTCAGGGTTCGGTTCAACTTTTTGTTGATAGTATAGAGACTCAATCTGATTATATCCTTAAATCGGGAGAAAAGGGCAGTTTTGATAAGGAAAACAAAGATGTATTTATTCGTCCGGTATCCACCAATATATATACTTCATGGGTTCAGGGAGAACTCCTGTTTAGAAATATGACCTTTGAAGATATGCTGAAGAAAATGGAGCGGCACTTTAATGTTGAAATAGTAAATGAAAATCAAGAATTGGCCTTAGAAAAATTTAACGCCAGTTTTGGTGAAGTGACATTGGATAAGATATTGGATTATTTGAAGATGACTTATAATGTTGAATACGAAAGACTAAATGGAAGATTAGTCATTAAATAATGTGATAAAAAATATTGTAAAAATAAAAATCGGAAAATGGTGACGCATTTTCCGATTGTAAACATGTGATTTGAAAATAAACTACTAACCACACTTTAAACACTTTAAAATTATGAAAAAACTTCTTCATAGCACAAGAAGCTTGTATCTATTATTTTTAAAAATAGATTTGAGGATGAAACTAAGTATTTTGATTTTGTTTTGTACATTTTTTGGACTTCAGGCAAAGACTGGATTCTCTCAAGATAAGATCTCTTTAGATCTTAAAAATGTAAGTATTGAAAACTTACTCGATGAGATTGAGTCTAATACCGAGTACCGATTTGTTTACAAGATTAAGGATGTCGATTTATCTCGCACCATCTCATTGAATATTGAGAATGCGGAGATAGCATCGGTATTAAACACTATTTTCGAGCCTACCGATACCGAATATCGAATTATCGATCGCCAAATCTTTTTGTTTGACAAGGTCGATCGCGAATTTGAATCCATGCTCAAGGAAAAAGAAGAGGCTTGGATTCAAGCCTTGGCGGCCAATGTATTGGACTCTATCGTCGGACAAGTAAAGGACGAAGCCGGAGAGCCACTTATTGGTGTCAACGTTGTCGTTAAAGGAAAATACAAAGGTACAGCCACTGGTAGTAACGGTGAGTTTACATTGTATGACATAGCCGATGAAGATGTATTGTTGTTTACATATATCGGTTATAGTTTCCAAGAATTACCTGTAGATGGCAAAGCCTATATTAATGTGGTCATGCAGGAAGACACCGAAACCCTAGAAGAAGTAGTCGTTACAGGATATTATTCATTGCCCAAAGAGAGAGCAACAGGATCTTTCAGTCATACTACAGAAAAGGAATTGGAAACAACTACGAGTTTGAGTGTGAAAGATCAATTGGAAGGATTGGTGCCAGGATTGATGTTTGAACCCAATTTCAACCAGGATCAAAGCCCATCTACAGAGAGAAGTAGAAGTATTCTCATTAGAGGACAGAGTACATTGGGCGACAACTCTCCTTTAATTGTTGTCGATGGTTTCCCTATTATATCTTCTGAAGGTGTAGATCCTTGGTCGACCATTAATCCCGATGATGTGAAGAGTGTTACCGTGTTGAAGGATGCTGCAGCGGCTTCCATCTGGGGTGCTCAGGCAGCCAATGGTGTCATCGTAGTCAAAACCAAAGATGGATCTGGTGTCAAAGGATCGTCTTTCAATGTATCCGTAGACTATATTACTCGACCTCAACCCAACTTATACGATATCCCTTTCGCTACTGGACAAGAGTCTATCGAAATCTATAAGTCACTGTTTTTGGAAAATACCTATTTCGATGCCCTGTTGTCTTCATTCAACAGACCGCGTTACGAATTTCCAGAAGTTATTGACGTGCTTTTACAAATGAAGGCAGAAGAGATCACAGAACAAGAAGGCAATGCTCAATTAAATGCTTTGTCCAGTATCGATGTTAGGGATGAATTTACAGATTTGTTTTATAGAAATATGGAAACGAGTAAGAAAGTCAATCTGTCTTACAACATTTCCAGCGCCAACAATACCATGAGAGCTTCCGTCATGGCACTACAAAGTGACAAAGCAGCCATCGGTGATGTCGATCAACAAGTTTTGGGTTCCATTTCCAATAACTTTACACCGGTAGATTGGTTCTCTCTTTCTTTTGGAATCAATTTTTCTTTGATGAAAAAAGAAGAAAATGGAGTAGCCATTGGTGAAATCAATAATATTCCTCAAATGTCCAGAATATTGGATGACAATGGAGATTATTTGACGATGATTAAGCAAAATTACGACGACAGTTATTACGATGTACCTACGCAAAAACGTAGAGATTTGGTAGAACAGTATAATTTGCCATATGATTGGGATTGGAACTTGAAGAGAGAAATCGATAATCAGGACAATACTGAAAACATCAACAACTTGAGATTGAATACCAAAGTGGCTTTTAAACCATTTAAAGGTCTGGAAGTATCGGGATCTTATCAATTCCAAAACAATCATTCATTGGTGAGCAATTACATGAACGAAGAGACTTGGTATGTGAGAAACTCCGTCAATGAAAATGCACGTCCAGATGGCAGTTTCCCAGTACCTGCCGGAGGTATGTTGTACGAAAGAAAATCTGATTTTATATCTCATGACGCTAGGTTTCAAGCGACCTATGATTTGATTTTCGGCGACCATGAAATCCGAGCCTTAGGGGGTATGGAGATTAAAAAAGACGAATATGAAAGTATGCCTTACGGATACTATGGATATGACCCACAAGCATTGACCCAAATTACTGGTTTGAACTTTCAAGATGATATCAATCCCAAATTGACTGGTGACAATGAATGGAGAGGTAGTATTCATCCTATACCTACAGTACCCAAAACCAGTGTGAGAATTACTGGGCGAGACGATCGATTTGTGAGTTATTATGGAAATGGAATATATACCTACTTAGGAAAATACGATATTACCGGTAGTATTAGACTCGATCAAACCAATCTTTACGGAAGATCAGCTTCTTATCGAGAATTGCCTCAGTGGTCTGTTGGTGCCGGTTGGACCATCAGTGACGAAGCATTTTTTAACCTCCCAGTTGTCGATTATTTGAGAGCTCGTATATCTTATGGTTGGAATGGTCACGTAGACAAAAATGCCAGTCCATACATCAATGGTACTCCTTGGGTAGATCCAGTGAATCAATTGCAATACGCTGCAGTCTTAAGTACACCAAATCCAGGATTGACTTGGGAAAAAACATCTAATTACAATCTCGGTTTTGATATGGCTTTGCTTAGAAACCGCTTGGAATTGGGAATTGAATTCTACAATAAAAAATCTAAAGACGTACTGACCAATATCAAAGTAAATCCTACTTATGGGTTTTATTACGATGCAGCGACCTTGAATACGGGTAACATTACCAACAAAGGAGTTGAATGGGATCTATCAGCATTGGTCATCGATAGAAAAGTAAAATGGCAAACGCGTTTGAATTATTCATACAACAAAAACGTAGTGGATAATGTCAAAACATCTTCTAGCAATATGGCTACCTATACAGCATTGGCATACTTCAATCCAGTGGCCGGACAACCTAGAGACTATATTGCCGTAGCCGAATGGGCTGGATTTAGCGATGAAGGTTTGCCACAGGTAATCTACCAAGGTGAGGTAACCAGTGTTACCGATATCAATTACAGTTCATCAGATATCGATGACTTGTTTAAATTCGTCGGACAGAGAAGCCCTAAGCATTTTGGTTCTTGGAGCAATACAGTTTCTTTTGCCAGATTTGAACTTACTGCTAGAGTATTGTATAGTTTTGGTCACAAATTCTTTAAAGACACTCCTCCGAGAAGTCTTTTGTACAATTATCAGAGTTTTAGAAATTTCTTTACGTTTAATACTGATTTATTAGTGGATAGATGGCAGTCACCTGCTGACAATGAAACAGCTTCTATGTATTCTTTGGATACTAGAGTGAGCAATTATTTGACAACATTGACCAATGATTATTTATCTGAATACAACACCAATTCTATATTGGATGCAGGTAATGTAAGACTTCAGAATGTAACCTTGGGATACAACTTGCCACGCAATTTCATTAAAGGAGTAAAAAATGTGAAGATCCAAGTTCAAGCTAGAGACTTAGGTCCTATCTTCTTGGCCAATAAAGAAGGCGTCGATCCTCAGTTTCCGAAGTATAGTTCATCCCTTTATTCTGCTTACTACAATGTGTTGAGGGACAGACCTACTTATGCGGTTAATTTAAAAATCGGACTTTAATAAGCCTATCTTATTATATCAAAATTCTATAAAAATGAAAAATTTATACAACTATATATTCGGTATCATTTTTTTAACAACCCTGTCGTGTAATGAGTTTTTGGATCCATTGCCCAAGGGACTTATCGTTGCCAAAACGGTAAGTGATTTTAGATTGCTTTTGGACAATGCCGATACTCGGTATACCAATAATTTGGCTCAAAATTCGGTTTTTGTCGATGCTTTGACCGATGATGTCCAAGTGTCTATGGAAGAATTAGAAAATTGGAAGGAGAAGACCCTACACGTCAAACACCTATACCAATTTGATTCAGAAATTTGGTTTCCCGATGGAGCGACCACTGATGTTATGTGGAAAAATGCCTATTACATCAGTACTTTGGCGAGCAATATCTTAGATGAAATTTACAATGCTGAAGGAAGTGAAGAGATTCGCAATCAATTGATCGCAGAAGCCCGCGTTCACCGCGCTTATGCCTATCTAATGTTGGTCAATGTCTATGCCAAACATTATTCTAGTGCTACAGCAGCATCTGATATGGGCGTTCCTTTGATCTCCAATCCCGTTACCCTTCCCAGTTTGGAAAGAGCATCGGTACAAGAAGTCTATGATTTTATCGAAAGAGAATTGTTGGAATCCATTGATGATTTGCCCGCTGATGTAGCTCAACAAGTTAGCCATAGACCTACTCAAGTAGCGACCTATGCTATACTAGCTAGAACATACCTGTACAAGGGAGAATATGAAAAAGCCTTAGAAATGGCCAATAAATCCTTGTCGATTCGCAATACATTATACGATTACAATGAAATATATACAGGAGTAGATATTTCTGATAATGTAATAGGAATCTCTAGAACCAATGATATGGAAATGTTGCTGCACAAAACAACCACTAAAGGTTTTCACTTGAGAAATTACATGATATTGGACTCAGCTTCCTTTAATGAATTATACCCTGATTTCAATGTAATTGATACAGCACTGACAGAAAATTACGATTTGAGAAGAACACTTTGGTTTGATGGTTTTGACCAACAAGGTAGAATATTCAAGCCCTATTTAAGCTATGAATTTACCGATGCTAGTCATCGTTATTCCGTAGATGCCGATGGAAATGTCGATTATCTGTCGATTGCTACACCGGAAATGTATCTTATCAGAGCAGAGTGTAATGCGAGATTGGGCAATGGAAGCTCAGCTTTGGAGGACATCAATACCATCAGAAGTCATCGGTTTAAGACCGGTACCTATACTGCGGTTACTGCTTCGGATTTTGGCAATAACGACGATGCTATCTTAGACGAAGTTTTATTGGAAAGAAGACGAGAGCTCTACGGCAAGGATTTGAGATTATTTGACATTAAGCGATTGGGTTTATCCGTGCAGCATCAATTGGGAGATCAAGTGATATCCTTGCCCGCCAATGATGCCAAATTGGTATGGCCTATTTATTACGAATACATTTCATTGAATCCTGAATTAGAACAAAATCAACGATAAGCGAATATTGATCGTATTATCTATGATTGAAATAAAAACTGATAAATGAAAAATATAATCTTTCTTCTTTCTTCGTTTTTTGTTTTAGCCTTTGTTGCTTCTTCATGTGATTCTTCGACAAGTGTTGAATCGAATCAACCTCAGAGGACAGTGATTACCGGAGAAATAAAACACTATTACGAGGAGGAATTTAAATTGATCTACGATGCTTTTGATATGCTTAAGAGCACAGAAACTACATCTATCGAAATTGATTCCACTGGGTATTTTACCTATGCCATGGATATGTCCACTCCTTTTTTGGGGAAATTGGATTTCGGTAAAATTATGTTGGAATCTCGAGGAGTATATCGTTATGTACATCTATACGTAGAACCGGGTGACAGCATATTTGTCAATGTTGATCTCGATGACATTGAGGGAACTTTGGCTTTTTCTGGGACTGGTGTGGACAACAATGTTTTGGTCAATGAAAATGTATTTACATTTGACACCTATCCACAACGGGTGGAAAACAATTATGCATTTATCGCCAAGCGAGAAGCTGCGGAATATCTTGAAATCCAAGATAGCTTGTTAACTACTAGAATGGGTTTTTTGGATTCTATGAGCAATCAACTGGACATAAGTGATCATTTGTATGAGACCTTTAAGTACGAATATTACAACGATGGAATCATTAGAAAAATGAATTATCCATCGGGCCATACGAGTTTCAATAAGGGTAAAGCTCCTGTACTACCAGATAATTTTTACGATTTTGTGGAAACGGTAGAGATAGAACCAGAATTAGAAAACAAGGGATTGCCGTATTTGCGCTATGTTCATTTCTTTTTGACCAATAAATATGAGTTGGAGAAAGAAAAAGGCAGCGATCTTGCCTATATCGATTTTTTAAAAAATGAATTGAGTGGCAAAGACCTATACGTGTATATGGCTTACTCCCTGAAAAGTAATTTTGATGAAAAGATTTATCGCTCATTTGACGAAAGCTGTCCCTTCCCCGATGTGGTAGATGTGGTCAAGGAAAAGTATTCCAAGTTCGAAAAGATGTTGCCAGGTAGTCCAGCGCCCGAAGTTATGTTGACTACCGCTGAAGGAGAACAAAAACCACTTTCATCCTTTATCGGACAGAATGTTTACATTGACTTTTGGGCGACATGGTGTAAACCATGTATCGCAGAGTTTCCGAGTTTAGCAGAATTGGAGAAGGAATACCACGACAAAAATTTGACTTTCTTAAGTGTTTCTGTTGAGGCAGAAAAGGATAAGTGGAAAACTTATCTCGAGAAGAATGATATGGAAGGAAACTTGGTTTGGGTAGATCCAGACAATAAGAAGATATTTAATGAAACTTTCAATATTCGAATGATCCCTAGATTTGTGCTCATCGATGATGAAGGTAAAATTGTAGATTCTAATGCCCCTCGCCCATCAAGTGGCTCTGAAATTAAAACACTATTTGATCAGACTTTAGCAAATTAGACTGACTATACCCAAAAATCGATTTTTTTTATAATCCTATGAATGGACGTCCAGCTATAATCGTTGATTTACTTGGACGTCCATTTTTTTTATCATTGATTCTAATATAATTTCTAAAATGGATAGGCTACTAAAATACACTGTATTCTTATTATTATTTATTTCCCAGATAGGCTTCACTCAAAACGATATCGCCAATATTAAATATGCCAAAAAGGTATTCGATAAAAAGGGCGAAAACCTTTTAATGATCGGTGAAAATCACACCTCTGCTGTCGGCCCTAAAGTCTTCGAGGAAATGGTGAAATATTTACATAAAAAAGAAAAGTTGGTTTCGATTATGGTGGAAGCAGGTCCCTCTGATGCCTATTTTTACAATAAATATTTGGAAACCGGTAATGAAAAACATTTAAATTATACCATCAATGCCGGATCTTATGTGGAGTGGAAACAATGCTGGCAGGCTATCTATGAATACAATAAAGACCAGAAAAAGAAATTTGTAGTCATCGGTGTTGATTTTGATCGAACCCGTACCTTGGGATATGCCATCTATTCGGTTTTGCGATTGATAAAGGAAAAACCAGAATGGGTAGATGAAATGATGGCAGAAATTAGATCAGATGCCTTCTTTAAAAATTACACCATTGGATATCCTACAGAAAAAGATCAGGCATGGACGAGAAAAACTAAATCTATTTTACGAGAACACATCGGTGAATTGAAAGCTCTGGTTAGCAAACAAGACTTTCAATTTTTAAATGATGTATTACACAATCAAGCCATTGGTTACGGAGGGGATCGGGAATTTCATATGGCCGATAACGTAAAGCGAATAATGGAAGAGCGAAAGGCTCGCAATTTCTTTTTGTTTCTAGGTAGAAGTCATACCTATATCGATGCCATCTACGACGATGAGCCTCGATTAGCTACTTTATTGGAAAAAGAAGCGAATATCGATCTGTCTACAGGAGTTATTTTATATCAAAATTCGGAGATGAGAGGGGGGAAAAAACACCAAAAAATCATCGTTTTAGACGAGATTGAAACCAAGATCCCTTGGAAAGAGTATGAGAGTGAACTCCTTTCGGTTTTGGATGATGAAAAACGCAAGACTATTATCCCTTTGACCGGTGAATTGGAATCGCTGAATTCATATACTCATTTTTTATTGGTTGCGAAGAACGGAAAAGCCATTACCGTGCGTACAGAGTAAGGCTAGTGTGGAAGTAATATCAATTGCGTTTGTAATTGACGGTTATCTGTTGATTTATTGTAGAGCTGCAATTCCAACCTCGCATATACCATGGGATGTACTTTATGGATAGGAATTGCGTTATATAAAATGAAATGACTTTGGACTGATCTTTAGATCAATTGTTCCTTTGGATCGTAACCGTATCTATTTTCTTGTGGTTCACCTTCTCTAACAAACAGAACAATGAGCCAAATAAATCCAATAAAAGGAATTAAAGCAACCAACAGCATCCATCCACTCTTGCCTATGTCGTGTAGTCTTCGTACTGCTACAGCGATCGTAGGGATAAGAACAAACAATGAATACAAACTTGCAATAGGGCCTGAAAGACCAAAAGGAAGGATGAGTTCAAAAATATAATCGACCATGGTTGCTCCCATCGAAAGAATCATATTGATTAGGGCAAACATCCAAAACTCTTGTCTTCTTGCTCTTCCATTAAAATCGTTATATTGTCTTAAAACTTTAAAATACCATTCCATGGGTTAAGATTTATATTGGTTATAGTTTATGATTCGGTTGATAGATGTTAAGTGAATATAGTATTTGTTTTTATTAAATTCAAAACATAATGTACTGTTTTTTGGCTTTTTATTTGCAATATGTTGGTCTTTGTGACAGAATCTCACAAAAGGTGTGTAAAAGTTGAAATTTCTACTAAATATTTGTTTGTAAAACAAGTTGAATACTGCTTTGGACTTTGCCATTTTTTCAAGATTGTAAAGTACAATTGTTGATGAAACAAATAAATATTTAATTCAATGGATTATTAATGATTTGTTTTGTTTTGAATTCGAGCTGTTCTATTGCTTTCTGGAAGTATTATGGATCATTGCCAAATGATGTCGATAATTTTGTAATTATTAATAGAATAAATGTGACTTGTAAGTGCTTTTATTCAAAATCATGTCATTTCTGGGAATAGATGATTTATATTGCATTTGAAATTGATTGAGGCCTCGGCCCAATTGTGGATAGACTTGTTTTTTAAGATGATTTTTTATATTATTGATATTGTCTATTCAAATGATTAGCTGTCAAAAAGATTGAAAAAAATGAAATATACTGGTATTCTATTGTGCATATTGGCTGTGGTAATGTCTTGTCAGGAATCGACAAAAAAAGAAGATAATAAGACCCTTCCAAAGGTCGTTCAGGCCAAGGCACGAATCATAACTTCTAGTGTGGACGTCGACGCCCTCGTGGGCAAGATGGTCGAGATTCCAGGAGGAGAATTCGAAATGGGGGCGAATAGCGATCAAGCCGACAAGGATGAGTACCCAAAGCATAAAGTGCGTATTGATGGCTTTCTAATGGATGCAACTGAAGTGACGAATGGTCAATTTGCCGAATTTGTTGAAGCCACAGGTTATGTAACCACAGCCGAAAAGGATATCGACTGGAATGAAATGAAAGAACAATTACCTCCAGGTACACCTCAGCCAGATGCTGAATTGCTCAAAGCGGGGTCTTTGGTATTTAGTCCGACCGATGGACCTGTACCTCTAAACAATCCAGGGTATTGGTGGGCGTGGACCAAAGGCGCCAATTGGAGGATGCCAGAAGGTCCTGGTTCTTCTATCGAGGGCAAAGAAAATTGGCCAGTTGTTCACGTTTCATGGGAAGATGCAGCTGCCTATGCCCAATGGGCAGGTAAGAGACTACCCACAGAAGCGGAATGGGAATGGGCGGCCATGGGGGGAAAAGACAATGTAGTTTATCCTTGGGGCAGTGAGCTCAATGAGGACAATGCCATTTATGCCAATTATTGGCAGGGATCTTTTCCTTTTGAAAATACCGAAGATGATGGATATTACACCAGTGCACCTGTAGGGCACTTTGCTCCCAATGGGTATGGGCTCTACGATATGTCGGGCAATGTTTGGGAATGGTGTAGTGATTTGTATCATTTCCAATCTTATGAAATGCAAAATGATAGGGAGATCGCATATGATCCCAAAGGGCCTAAAGAAAGTCTAGATCCCGATGAACCCCTTATTGAAAAACGTGTGCTCAGAGGTGGATCCTTTCTGTGTAATGATTCCTATTGCAGTGGATATAGAGTGTCACGACGGATGAAGGGCGATGAAAAATCGAGTTATAATCACACTGGTTTTAGATGTGTGAAAGACCGATAAAATAGGGTACATCGTTTTAAGTTCAAATGTCGAACTACTCTATATTGGATTATTTTTATTAATTTATCAGCAATAGCGATAAAAACCCATTCCTATTTCTTTTAATTTGACTATTTTAATGTCCAATTATTATTAACCATATGAATCTTATACCAATCCATTTGGTATTAAATTTAGGATTATTCATCTTATTAATTATGAATTATGTTGCATATCATTAAAACCAGATTGTTGATTTTTATTTTGTTGATTTGTACGACTTTATCCAATCAAGTCCTAGGTCAAGAGAATGAAAATTATTCGGCTTTTGATTTTGGTAGAATGTGGACTTTTGAGGATGCTCCTTTAGAATATTTCAATTCGACCTATAATCTTTCTTGGGATCAAGAATGGATGGATAAACTGCGGCAATCTGCCCTTAGATTTTCTACTTTTTGTTCTGCTTCTTTTGTTTCCGAGCGCGGTTTGATAATGACCAATCATCATTGCTCTCGCAGTGTGGTGACTGACCTTCAGCAAGAGGGGGAAGACTTTGATCGCGATGGTTTCTACGCTCGCGGTTTAATGGATGAACGCAAGGCCGAAGGCTTATTTGTCGATCAATTGATCCGTGCACAAGATGTTACTCAGAAAATGAAAGCCCTTATCGAAGAAAAAGGTCAAGAGGAGGCGGAAAAAGCCCTGATGGCTGCATATAAAGAAGAAGACTCATGGTCGGATTTGCGTTTGCAATTGGTGACATATTACAGTGGTGGGCGATATGCTATGTATGGATATAAGCGGTTTAGTGATATTCGATTGGTATTAATTCCAGAAAACTCACTGGCCTTTTTCGGTGGAGATGCCGACAACTTTACTTATCCTAGATACAATCTCGATTTTACTTTCTGGAGGGCATATGACGATGAGGGTAATCCCCTAAATACCAGTGCTCATTATTTCCCCTTCAATCCAGATGGTATCGCAGAGGGCAATCCTGTATTTGTAATAGGTAATCCTGGCAGAACGGAGAGATATCGTACCATGACTCAGTTGGAGTACGATAGAGATGTGCGTATTCCTGCGGTACTTACTTTTATTCGAAGTAGTGTAGAGGTGTTAAAGGCGGAGTATGAAGAAACCGGTGATCCACATATTCAAAACCGAATATTTAGTTTGGACAATGCCCGAAAAGCCTATACTGGTATATTGGAGGGATTGAATAATGAAAAATACATGGCTCGGAAGCAGGCAGCTGAGGAAGATATTCGAAGTAAGACAGCTTCTGATTTTACCAGTGACAACAATCCATGGGATAAACTCAATAGCATTTACGCTAAATTGGGGAATATGGGGGCTTATTCTACCTTATTAAACCCAAGTCCCTATCGAGGGAAAATCACGGGATTTATTCATAAAGTATACGATTACATGGATGAAGAAACAGCTGATTCAACCAGGTCAAAATTAGAGGCGGAGATTAATGAACAGTTGCCTGATGTGTTCGAGGGACAAAGTAAATATTTGCAAGCTTTAATTGATGATTACAGTAAATTTTCCTCTTTTCAATCGGTTTCCGCTGATGAAATTTTGACTTCTACATTTTTCAACAATCCAAAGAAAACAGCTTCTTGGTTAAAAAGCAAGGGGAAAAAATATGATAAGGATCCATTGATCCAATTGACCAAAACCTTGATGTCGGATTATCATCGCAATGTGGAGTTCAATCAAAAATATCAAGCTGAAATATCTCAAGCAAATGAAAAAATTTCATTTGCGGCATTTAAAGTTTTGGGAGATCAATTGCCTCCTGATGCTACTTTCACATTGAGAATATCTGATGGTGTAGTCAAGCCTTATAATTACAATGGAACAGTGTCTCCCATATATACTACTTATTTTGGGCTTTACAATCGATATTATAGTCATCAAATGGAATTTCCTTGGGACTTGCCTTCCAAATGGTTGAATCCAAGTATGGATTTATTGAGGTCTCCTCTAAACTTTGTATCGACCAATGACATTATTGGGGGCAATAGCGGATCGGCTATTATCAATGCCAAAGGAGAAGCGGTAGGTTTAATATTTGATGGGAATATTGAATCGTTACCCGGTAATTTTATCTTTGATGAAACTAGAAATAGGGCTGTAAGTGTACATGCTGGTGGTATTGTCGCTTCATTGAAACATATTTATCGAGCAGATCGAATATTAAAAGAATTGGGATTGTAGAGATGGATGTGCCAACAAATTGATATTTTAATATTGAAAAGATTACCTGGTAAATAGGTTGCAAACATCTTTCCAGATCAAAATCTCAGATTGATGTAATTTGAATGATAACGTGAATGGTGATACTCATGGATTTGTCACACTTTTTGCCCAATCTATCCTATTATATCATTACAGGGAATGAAAAGATATGATCTATACGTGTCAGAAAATTGACAATGCAAAAAGTCCGCCAAATCAATGTTGTTGGATGCTTTATACACCTCACCCACCCGAGGGAATAATCCCTCGGTTCCCTCATCAAATGCCTTTAGTAGGCATTTGGCTCTGTGAGCTGCATTCGGTCACCCACGGCTATTAGACTACGCCCCTTCAGGGCTTTTTCAATTTCTATCAAGTATTTAAAATCCTCAGAATGTTGTTATCAAAATTTTGATTTCTGACATTCGAACAATTATTACGGGTACCAATTCTATTTTATCCACCCCCGCCTTTCAGGCAGTCCCGCCAGCGGGGGACATTTGAGCAACTTTATTCAGTCGTGCATTTTGCTCGGTCATTCGTAGACCGATTTACGGTCTACGGTACTTCGTACTTCATTCGATCACCTCGGCGTGACTGCAACGTAATTCGATAGGTTTATAGCCACTGTGCTGCGACGAGACTGCATTTATACTGATCAGTATAAATGCCTGTCTATTGATCTATAGCGCTGCCAATCCTTCTTAAATTTTATCTCGGAGGCTAATCCTATTGCAAGCCCAATGACGGTACTTTACTTTGATGGTTTTGTAAACCACATTCTAGAAAATACTGGAACTCATCGATTGCAGGGGTATAGCCAACTGGTTTGTTTAACAACTGACCTTCGTTGTCCATCAATACATAGAAAGGTTGTGAATTGTTTTTGAAAAACTCAGTCTGAAAGAATTGCCATTTATCTCCTACGGTTTTAAGCGTTCTTTCTCCGCCGTTGTGTTTGGGTAGACTTACCATTTCTTCCTCAGTCAATGGCGTTCTGTCGTCTACATATAGAGAAATCAGTACAAATTCATCTTGTAAAATCGAGGTGATTTTTGCATCCGGCCAAACGTGTTCTTCCATCTTACGACAATTGACACAGGCATAGCCAGTGAAATCCAACATCACAGGAAGGTTGTTTTCTTTGGCATATTTCATTCCAGCCTCCAAGTCTTTAAAGCAATTGATATTATTGGGACATTCATTGGGGTGGAGTAAACTATACCCTACAGGAGGAGCTATACCACTTAAGAGCTTTAGCGAAGTAAAGGTCTGTGTATTTTCATTGTATCTAAAACCACTGAGGAGATAGGCTGCAATAACTAGGGAAAGAATTCCCAATATTTTTCTAGGTCTTCCGACATTGGCCACTTTGGCGTCATGTGGGAATCTAAATACTCCCAATAAGTACAATGCCAATCCAATGGCAAGGACAATCCAAATAACGAGGAAGATTTCTATTTTCAATAATCCCCAATGTTTGACCAGATCGGCATTGGATAAAAATTTAAAGGCCAAAGCCAATTCTAAGAAACCCATAATTACTTTTACCGTAGTCATCCATGATCCCGATTTGGGGAGTTTGGCTAGTACTGCAGGGAAGGCGGCAAATAGTCCAAAGGGCAGAGCCAATGCCAAACCAAAGCCAGACATTCCAGCCGTCAATTGCATAGCACCTCCGTTGGAGCTTAGCGATCCAGCCAACAGTGAACCCAAGATAGGTCCTGTACATGAAAAGGATACCAATGCCAAGGTTAAGGCCATAAAGAATATTCCAACACCTCCGCCAATGCCTTCCGCTTGACTTACTTTATTGGACCATGACGATGGTAGCGTCAATTCATAATAGCCGAAAAATGAAAAAGCAAACAAAATGAATACAATAAAGAAAACAATATTTAAAACTACATTGGTTGAAATATTATTGAGGATATCGGGATTAATGCTGTCTATAAAATGAAATGGAAGACTTAATAGAAGGTAAATCAAAAAGATAAATCCGCCATACATGGTCGCTCTCTGTATCCCTACTGCTTTGGATGAATTGGTTTTTGTAAAATAACTCACGGTTAGGGGAATCATGGGAAATACACATGGAGTTAACAATGCGATAAGTCCACCGATGAATCCCAGAAAGAAGATTTTACCATTCCCAGATTTTGATAATGGTTCATCGTTACTACCTTGACTGTATGAACAATTCTCAATATCGGTATCGTCCATGATGGTTGGGTCGAGATTGTAGTATGCCATTAAGGCTCCCTGACTTTCTTTAGAAGAGGCCGTTAAATCTGAGTCAGATCCGTTGGCATCTATTATCGTAAGCATTTGTTTTTCCACATCGATTACAAAGGAAACAGGTGGAGGGAATACACATTCGGTATTGGAGCAACTCATATATTCGAGGATTCCCTTAATAGATTTGGTATTAGCTGGGATAGAAATTATATCGGTCAATACCATTTCATCAAATACCTTGGTTACCTCGGTTTCAAATATTTCATCGTGCTCAGTTTTTATATTAGGGCCACTTTCTTTTTCTTCTATTATTCGAAGGTCTTCACTTTCATAGGTTATTGTGGCTGGTACTGGGCCGGCGTCGTCCCTCAGGTTTCTCGAATAGACATACCAACCTTCATCAATACTTCCGGTAAAGGTCAATTCGATTTGTCCATTGTCTAGTTGTGTATATTTCCCCGTCCATTTGGCTGGTATTTTAATATCATCTTCTGTGTCTGAAAGACTACTCTCATCTGTAGTAAGAGAAGGTTCAGAATCTAGATTGAATGAAAATTCAACGATAGTAGGAGGGAGACATCTGGCATCGTCACATGTCATATACTCCAATTGTCCCGATAGGGTAGACAATCCTTCTTCTATGGATATTCGTTGAACGATCATCATATTGTCACTAAATTTGGTCACATCCATGTCGAACATAGCATCGTGCCCACTTTTTTCGTGCCCACTTTCTTCACTTTGTCCTATGAGGGAATAACCTTTGTCTGTGTCGTAATGAATGGTAGTAGGTATAGGTCCGCCTTCGTCTAAAAATTGACTGTACACATACCAACCGTTATCAATATCTGCAGTAAATATAAGATCCCATTCCGTTTCCGAAATTTGAGTGGCCTCTGTGGACCATTTGACGGGTTCCAAAATCTGGCTATATAAGGAAGAATGACAATAAAGGAGAATACAACAGATTATAATTCGCATAGTGATATCAATATATGGATGTCTGATGAAAATCAATAGCAAAATTAATCAATCTACATTGATTAAAAGCTCAGACTATCAGAGTTTAACGGTAGATTAATGACTTTGTTTTTAAATCTAAAAAATAGCGTTAAAAACAAGGTATGTGGAAGGTGTTTTATGTTTTAGTGGAGACTAAACTGCAGTTTCGAGTTTTAATTCCATAAGGCTCATAAACAATTGTTGTCCATCTGTTAAACCGACGGTTTGTTCTGAAGCTCTTTCAGGGTGTGGCATCATCCCAAATATATTCCCGGCTTTATTGCAGATCCCAGCAATATTTTCGATACTGCCATTGATGTTCTCAGTTTCAGTAGTTTCTCCCTGTGAGTTACTGTATCGAAACAATATTTGATCGTTGTCTTTCAAAGACTGCAGAGTTTCGGCATCACAATAATATCTTCCGTCTCCATGAGCCACAGGCATGGTCAATAAATCATTGGTTTGACAATATTGAGTCAATCTTCGTTTATTGGTTTCTACCCGAAGTACAATGTTTTTAGAAATATATTTTTGTTGATTATTTTTCAACAAAGCACCGGGCAACAAGCCAGCTTCACACAATATCTGGAAACCGTTACAAATACCGAATATCAATCCTCCGTTGTTACCGTGTTCGATGACGGCATTCATGATGGGTGAAAATCTTGCAATAGCTCCACTTCTCAAATAGTCGCCATAAGAAAAACCTCCAGGCACAATAATACAATCCTCGGTAGTAAAATTGGGAAGTTCTGTTTCCTTATGCCATATTTTTTCAACTTTTTGATTGAAAACCTGCCCAATGATATGCACCATATCATCATCACAATTCGACCCTGGGAAAACGATTACACCAAATTTCATATGATCTATAATTTTTTACAAAGGTAGTATTAAGTTCATGAATTACCGAATAATTTGTCTCTGTATTCAAGGACTATTCTCGATATTCATCAGATGAAATTCAATCCAAGTGGGAATAATTATACTAGGAAATATTGAAACATTAGGGCGATTAAGAGCAAGAGAAAGTGAAAGCTTTCAGAGATGTTGTGTCTGTTGATTTGTAGAAAATAGGTGCCCAACAATATGGATAATGGTATGGTCAACACCATGGTATCCTGTAGCGTAACACTTCCTGCTAAAGCGAATACTATCCATCCAAAAGTCAATACATAGAAAATAAAGTTGAGCTTATTTCGCACAAATATATTGGTTCGATTCACCAGATTATTAAAGGAAATAAAGATAAATAAGGTAAGTAGACCCAAACAGCCCACTTTTACAATGCCGTAATTAGCGAATACAAATGGGTATTTAAAATATTTCAATTGTAGGATAAAGTCCTGAAAAAATTCAGTTAATTCTCCCTTTAACAACAAATACGATAGTACAAAGTAGATGGGGAGCATCAATCCGATGACATACAATAAAATATCTTTATTCTTAATGGCCACTAAACTGTTGGCTGCGAGTATGAAGAATGGAAAAAACCAAAGAAATTCTATGTTGCAAAATCCAGCTAAGCAGATAAAGAAACCCGTGTTAAACATCCGTTTTGAACGTTGATTTCTATGGATGATTTGGAATAAATTGAATATGGCAATAATTAAAAAAGTATTGCCGATTAAGACCGAACTCAAAGGATGAATGTCGGGGAAAATCGATATCAATAGAATGTAGAAAATACCGGGAAAGAGAGAATTTCCAATGGCCAATTTGTTGATCCCTACCAGTCGATTGATATAGGCTATGTGGTAGAATAACAGCAAAATAGAAATTGATTTATACAACCACGGGGACAATCCATTAATTTCACCGATTAAGTAAAAGGCTGCAGAGTCCTGGTCTACAAGAGGGCCATAAGCTTCAAAAAAGGTAAAAAGCCGTATGCCGATCAAGTAAATTAGAACAAAGACATAATTGAAGATTCTATTTTCTCGAAAAAATTGTAGCAAATTTTAAATTTAAAGTTTAAAGTACTTGGTTTTAAATTTTTTGAAAGTGCTTTAATAACATTGTATATATAGTTATAATACAATACATTTATTAACTATATTCAAAACTATGCTCGTAACCTCCCTAGGGCTATCCAAATTATCAATTCACTGCAGTCAAAAATGATGATATTCAATAGACTAATATGGCGTTTTAATAATAGGTCTTCTTAGGGCTAAAACAAAAGTAATTAAATCCATGGGATTTATTTTGATTATGTGTATAATATTCGAGTGAAAGACTATTTTAATTTTTCTATCTTGCAAGATCTTTTAGAATAAAATATGGCAAAACCATTAGACGATATTAAAATTCCAGTTAAGATTGAATTGCAAATCTTTGAGGACATTTTTCGCGATTCCATGCGCAGTAAAGTACCTTTATTAAATCGCATAACTCATTTTTTAACCAAACACAAAGGCAAGCAAGTCAGGCCTTTGATGGTGCTGCTCAGCGCACGTGCTTTGGGGGATATTTCTCCTAAAACCTATAGAGCTGCTAGTTTGGTTGAGTTGTTGCATACGGCTACCTTGGTACACGATGATGTAGTGGACGATGCCCTGGAAAGAAGAGGATTTTTTAGTGTGTTTGCACTTTGGAAAAAGAAGGCAGCTGTCCTAATCGGCGATTACTTGTTGTCCAAAGGCTTGTTGTTGGCTGTAGAGAACAAGGACTACAATATACTGGAAACGGTATCTAACGCAGTTCGACTGATGAGTGAAGGAGAACTAATGCAAATAGAAAAGACCAGGAAACTCGATATTACAGAACCTGAGTATTTTGATATTATCGAGCGCAAAACTGCCTCACTAATTGCCTCCGCCTGTAAAGCTGGAGCTGAATCCGTCACCGAAGACGAAGAAGAAATAGAAGCGCTGTATCAATATGGGCATTGGATAGGGATTGGCTTTCAGATGAAAGACGATCTTTTCGATTACGGCAATAATAAAATTGGTAAGCCCACGGGCAATGATATCCAAGAAAAGAAGATTACTCTTCCTCTATTACATGCATTAAAACAGGTTGATACTAGGGAGAAAAGGAAGATTCTTCGGCTTCTTAAAAAGAGAAAGAAAAAGAAATCTCAAGTCAATTATATTATACAATGCGTCTTGGATAATGGAGGCATTGAATACACTGAAAAAATAATGTATGAGTGTCTGGATAAAGCCAAGAATGCTTTATCTGTCATAAAAGACAATCCAGCCAAATCTTCCTTAGAACAATTGGCTGACTTTGTTGGCTCCCGTAAATTATAGACTTTTTAGCTATAAAACGACTCTCTCTATTTTGGCTCCGAGACGATTCAACCTTGTATCTATATGCTGGTATCCTCGGTCTATTTGTTGAATATTGTGGATGATACTTTCTCCCTGAGCGGAAAGAGCTGCGATGAGAAGCGATACTCCTGCCCTGATGTCTGGAGAACTCATTTCTATGCCTTTGAGTTGGTTCGCTCTATTTAAGCCTATAACGGTTGCTCTATGAGGATCACAAAGGATGATTTGAGCTCCCATATCGATAAGTTTGTCTACAAAGAATAGTCTGCTTTCAAACATCTTTTGATGGATAAGGACACTGCCTTTGGCTTGAGTGGCTACCACCAATATAATACTCATTAAATCAGGGGTGAATCCCGGCCATGGACTGTCGTAGATGGTGAGGATGGATCCATCTATGAAATTTTGAATTTCATAGGGCTGACTACCGTATACTTTCAAGATATCATTTTCAATTTCCAATTGGATGCCGATTCGTTCAAAGGTTTGAGGAATAATACCCAATTGATGTGGATTGATTCCTGCTATTTCTATATCTGATTGTGTCATGGCCGCCATTCCTATGAAACTACCAATCTCAATCATGTCAGGTAAAATTTCATGATCGGTACCAGATAATTCATCTACACCTTGAATAGTTAGTAGGTTGGATCCAATGCCTTGAATGTTTGCACCCATCCTAACCAACATTTTACATAACTGTTGTACGTATGGTTCGCATGCTGCGTTGTAAATCGTGGTTTTTCCAGGTGTCAACGAAGCTGCCATTACTAGGTTTGCGGTACCAGTTACCGATATCTCATCCATTAATAAATCATTGCCCTTAAGCTTTTGTCCCGACAAGAAATAGCTGTCTTGGACATCGTCGTATTCGACGGTAGCACCCAATTTGAGGAAGCCATTCAAATGGGTATCTATTCTTCTTCGCCCAATCTTGTCCCCACCTGGTTTGGGTATATATGCTTTTTTAAACCGTGATAAAAGTGGTCCTATCAATAATACCGAACCTCGAATCCGTCTGGCATCTTCAAAATAATCGGGACTAAACAAATAGTCTAAATTTAAATCGTCGGCTTGAAATGATATTTTGTGATCGGACAGTTTTTCAATCTTTACACCCAACCCTTTGAGTAGGGATATCATTTTTTTGACATCAACTATTTGAGGAATATTTGAAATAGTCACTTTATCACTCGTCATTAAAACCCCACTTAGGATTTGTAATACTTCGTTTTTTGCACCTTGTGGTGTTATAGTGCCTGAAAGTGTATGACCGCCTTGAACAATAAAAGATTCGGGTTGCATGTAATTGTATTTATTTCTTCTGGGAAAAGAGAAATTGCCCTCTTTTCAATCTGCTACTAATTAAGATAAAATATAATATAAAATGAAAGTAAAGATATTATATTTTATTAAAATTTTACATCGGATACCACTTGGCTGTAGTGAAGGTACTCTTAAATTATTGCTGTAATGCGATACTGATAATAGGCTGTAACAATGTAATTACCTGTTTATTGGAGCTTTATTATACCAAATGTATTTCAGTTCTTATAATTTACGACAAACCCATGAAGGTTGGGATAATTGCATTTCGGTAATCTTCCTTATAATATTAGTAGAAATGGTACACGAATGACAGATTCACTATTGAGGTGTAAATAGATGTATTACTCCACAGTATTTGAAAATGAAAAACCTAAATCGAGATAAAAAATCAGAAAAAACCAAAAGGACTAGTATTTTCTACGTCGTCTATTATTTTGGTTGTTGCGATTTTTTGAAGAGCCATGTTGGGGTCTGGTCGGAGTTTTCTTCTTATAAGTCAATGCATCGAAATTGGTATTGGACAATACATCGGCTAACTTACCACGAGTAATGGCTTGGATATCGTTTTTTATAATCTCATCGTTTACAAACTGTTCCTTATGCCATGTCTTATAAGCCATTTTCATATATGAACCTATTAGATTGACATACTCGGCCTTGTGTTCTGGATTTTCCATTTTTATGGCTTTGTCCAACATTCGTTGTACATTTTGACCATAGTGTTTGAAATTGATATCCATTTGAGGATAGTCCAGAGTCTCGTGAGTAAACAGGTCTTGGGTGTTGCCGATTTCAATACCTTCTGGTAAATCTACATCTAATTTGTTCTCCGACATGTAAAACAAGTGTTTCCAAGCTTTGTGGATATAATCGTTATTGCTCTTGGAATCATTGGAAAGAGCGATGATAATTTTTATTATGCGCTCTGCTACCTTTTGTCTTTCTTCTCGATCTTCGATCTCTGTGGCGTAGTCAATAAGATTTTGTACATGTCGTCCATATTCAGGTATCCTAATGGCCTGATTAATGGTATTGTATTGAAAATTATACATCTGTAAATTAGATTGGAAAATTAATTAATGGTACTGTAAGAGATTTTAATTTTAGGTCGCAATTTTGCATCACTAATCCCTGGACCATATATAACAGAACGACGAATGCGGTTGACATCTTGTGGTGTATTGACAATAAATAATTGATTTTCATCAATACCGTCCACAATACGCTGCATTTGATCGGTAATATTCATGTAATAGGATAGCTTAGCTCCTGTATTCTCTGTGTTTTCTTGAAATAGTCCTACAAAGAACAATCGATATTGACTATCGGACAAATAGTTGGTAATATCAGAGATATAAGTCCTTGAGCCAAAGTTATCATTGGTGGTCATAAAAACGTCAAACGGCATGTCGTAAGTAGCGGTATCATCTTGCGGATGTCCGGCTATTTCCCAAACCAATTCTGCATTATTTATGATTTTACCTTGTAGAGTGGATAAATCGTCGAATGTCATTTTTACGCCTAAATTACCCGGCTGTAATAGTAGATATTCGGGATTGTCCACATCGTTAGTAATGATGTCCTCTGCTATAGACCCAGTAAGATCATGACTTACAGTATTGAAGTGAGGCACTCTGTTGCTAAATTGCATCGTTGCAAGCTTTGTAGTATCATCCTGACGATAATAGATATTTATACCGCTAATGGAGTAAGAGATATCAAATTTAATAGCACCATCAAAGCTTCCTTCTCTTGGAACAATAGCTAAACCATTGAAAGCATCGGTAAAGTCGATAACATTTGATGTCGTAGCACTGTCCAATGACAATATTTTTTCACCAAAAGTGGAGTTCAGTGGTATTTTAATATGTGGATCTAATGACGTCGTAGAATCTATTTCAATATAGGTATTGGGAGCTGGAATAAAAGTTAGACTACCCAATAATTCATTTTTATATGGATGTTGATCAGAGGTGTATATAGTATTTGGCAAATCACTGTCTATTTCATATATATCAATAGTCTGTGTTTGATTATAGTTGCCATAAGGGGTGAAAGTGGTATCATAAGCGAGATAAAAGAAGGCAGAATCAAATTCAGCGCCTTCAAAATTATAGCTAGTTAAGGCCAATTCCAATTGCGAGTTCATCACATATTTGGTGTTTCCAAAGATAGGATCGTCAAAAAGAGCGACCATATGCTGAGTCGGAGTGAAGGTACCCGAATCGATTTGGAAGGCCAAGAACGAATCTCGCTCTACATTTTGATAAGATACAGATAATGAAGTGTCAGTAACAATAGTAAATTGACCATCACTAACTAAATCAGAACCTACATCTTCAAATTTTGTACAAGAAATACAAAATACCAAGCCTATAAAGGCCAAAAAAATATTGAATGTCTTCATAAAGGAATTTAGAACCTTATTCAGGCGTTTCTTCTTCAAATAATTTCTTATAAAATACCATGTATTCCGAAAGTACTTCCTCTACTACTTCCGATTCTGGAAGAAATATGGGACGATTTTTGTCATCGAATAAATCTGAAAGTTCATCTTTGAGTTCGGGTTTCCCTAATATGGTCGCATCGGCAAAAGTCAATGCCCCATGATGTAAGTTTAGACCTTGACCATTGACATAGGCTTCTAAATCTCCTTCATCCAAGTTGTTGATCGAAGCTTTTTCCATGAATCGATCTTCCAAATTCTTCTCAAACGGACTGTTGTATATTGAATACACTATCTTTGAGTTTCTAAATATAGGGTCGTTTTTATATGCCTTTTTAAGGTAAAGTGGTACCAAACTTGTCATCCAGCCGTGGCAGTGAATAATATCCGGTGGCCAACCAAACTTTCGAACGGTTTCCATTACCCCTTTACAGAAGAATACCATTCTTTCTGCATTGTCAATAAAAGGTTTCCCCTCTTTATCTTCAAAGATCATTTTCCTTCGGAAAAATTCATCATTATCTAAAAAGTAGACTTGTAGTCTAGCTCCAGGTAATGAGGCTACTTTAATTATTAGTGGATAATCATCTTCATCCACAATAATATTCATACCAGACAAACGAACAACTTCATGCAATCGATGCCTGCGTTCATTAATGGTTCCAAATCTTGGCATCAAGATTCGAATATCCATCCCATTTTTCTGTATGTATGAAGGTAGTTGTCGTACAATTTTTGAAACAATACTCAGATTTGTATAAGGCTCCATTTCCTGAGTAACGATCAAGACTTTTTTCTTACTCATTATCCCGTCTTTTTATCAAATAACTTAAAGCGGTTGCAAAAATACAAAAAATTTAGCTAGTATTTTATTATTAGTGGATTTTTAGTACATTGGTCGTCTTTTTCAATTCTAGAATGCCCTTATTTCCACTATTATTGCCATCTATAGATCGTAAACTTTAGGAATAATAGGACTACCTGTTTTCTTGATTATGTGCTCACTGCTTGCATTAAAAGGGCGCAAACAATTGCGAAATAAGTCCCCAAGGCATAACCCATTACAGCCATTATGACCCCTACTGCAGAGAGCGAAGGGCTGAAGGCACTGGCGACCACAGGTGCAGATGCTGCCCCTCCAACATTGGCTTGGGATCCAACAGCGACGAAAAAAAATGGCGCTTTTATGATTTTAGCTACTATTAAGAGTAAAATAATATGGGTCAACATCCAAATGGCTCCTAAAAGGAATAAACTGGGATTGGCTAATATTTCTTGAAAATCCATTTTCATACCTATGGTTGCTACCAATATATATATAAACACAGAGCCCCATTTTGAAGCACCCAATCCTTCTAGTTTCCTGAATTTTGTAAAAGATAGTCCCAGACCCAAGGTCGTGGCAATGACAATTAACCAGAAAAAACCAGAAATCAAGGAGTGAAGATTGTGGGCGGCATACCATTCTCTGTGATTTTCCATCCAAGGTAGTATGAGGTCCGAACCCGCATGGGCTATTGCCACTCCGCCAAAAGCGACGGCTAGTAAGGCGAAAATTTCCGCAGTTGTCGGCACCTTTTCTATGGATGTCCTATATTGGTCGAGTTTGTCTCTCAAGGCAGTAATAGCTGAAGCATCTGCTTGGAGCCAAACATCGATTTTTTTGGAAATGCCCGCCCCGTACAGGAGAACGGCCATCCATATATTGGCAACTATTATATCGACTACCACCATTGAACTAAACACGGTATCGCTGACGTCATAGATTTCCTTCATCGCTGTTTGATTGGCTCCTCCACCTATCCAACTTCCTGCAATGGTCGACATTCCTCTCCATAATTCATCTGGTGAGATACTTATTAAATTGGGGGAAATGTAATGCAATACCAGAATGGCCAATGGTCCTCCAATAACAATACCTATAGTAGCCGTAAAAAACATGATCAATGCTTTTGGCCCGAGATTAATTAAACCCTTGAAGTCGATGTTGAGGCAGAGCAAAATTAACGCCGCAGGTAATAAATAACGCGAACTCATATAGTATAGACTGGAATCTTCATCACTAATCAGTCCCAAAGGCCAAACCATAATGGCGGGGACAAAATAACACAAGAGTAGTGGGGGAAATATGGAATAAAATCTGGTCCATCCCCGGTGTTTTAAATTAGATGTGTAAAATACCAAAGCTAAGACAGTAATTAATATGCCCAATACAATTGCATCGTTGGTGAATATGGCCTTCATCTGCTCTTTGTTCTGTTTTGGGGTAATTTATTTTATTGTCCTGTGAGTTGTTTTAACATCGATGGATTCATCGTTTTATATTCCGATGATTTCGGTTCCTTAAGCATTTCTCTGTCGATATTGTTTTTTAACTCTATAATTTGTAAAGTGTAGCCAAAACCGGGAAAAATCGTTTCTACACTTAGAGGAAATCCCTTTATAGTATTTCCGTCTTTGTCTATGATGTCGGTCGAAATAAATTGGGAAAGCGAACCCTTAAATTCAATGTCATTGGTTACATATACTTTGAGATCTCCGTGCTGACCATTTTGAGATATTTTTCCTACTACGGCCTGACAGTCGTATCCCAGAATTTTTTTGGTATCACTGGGGTCTAATTCGAATGATTGATCGGAGAAACTCTGCATGCCAGCGGCTATTCTTTCAAACTGTTCAGGGTCTAGGTTGGCCTGGTATTTTTGCCCCATCATCACCATGTATATTTTTCTGTAATCCTCCTCTTTATTTAAAAAATATTTTGTCGTCATCATGCTTCCCATGTTCATTGACCCGGCTAAATTATTTTCATCGAAAGTCCATTTTACTTCCAAATCTTTAATCATTTCTACTGCTTGTGCTCCTTGGTCAGTGGTGGCATTTGACTTGGTGACGGCCCACTGTAAGGTGGCTTCGTCAAATGATTTTTGGGAAAAAACTAGGGTTGATATTCCAATAAATAGAAGGGTAAATAAGTTTTTAAGTTTGAATCCTGTCATGAGTTTATGATTTTGATACCTCAAGATATATTTTTTTTTTGAATGCGATAATTTGTTTAGCTTTCAATTCCAAATCAAATTTATAGTAACAGGAATTTAATTATCTTTGCGTGATATATTATGAATAAATTTATTGTTTCCGCTAGAAAGTATAGACCACTGCAATTTGAGGATGTTGTAGGGCAAGGCCATATTACTCAAACTTTGAAGAATGCTATCAAACAAGAGAAGTTGGCTCATGCCTTTTTGTTTTGTGGTCCTCGAGGTGTAGGTAAAACTACAGCTGCTCGGATTCTTGCTCAGACCATAAATTGTCAAAATATATTGCCCAATGTAGAGCCCTGTGGTCAGTGTGAGCCCTGTGTGTCTTTTCAAAAAAACCATTCAATGAATATCATTGAATTGGATGCGGCTTCAAATAATTCAGTGGACAATATTCGAAACTTAATAGAACAAGTCCGAGTACCCCCTGGCGATGGCAAGTATAAATTGTATATTATAGATGAGGTGCACATGTTGTCTCAGAGTGCCTTCAATGCCTTTTTGAAGACCTTGGAAGAGCCTCCCTCATATGCTATATTTATCTTGGCCACTACGGAGAAGCATAAAATATTGCCAACCATTCTCTCGCGTTGTCAAATCTATGATTTTAAGCGTATTCAGATAGCTGATATAGTAAGTCATTTGGAAAAAATATGCAATAGTGAAGGTTTGTCCTTTGAAGTAGAAGCGCTAAATACAATAGCCGTTAAGGCCGATGGAGCTTTGCGTGACGCTCTGTCTATATTTGATCGTATTGTGTCTTTTGCCGATGGCAATCTGACTTATGAAGCTGTCATTAGTCAGTTAAATATATTGGATCACGATTATTATTTTCAAGTAATTGATCAGTTGATCCTCGGAGATTTAGCTGCCACATATATCTTGTTCGATACCATCGTACAACGAGGTTTTGATCCCCACGTATTTTTGATGGGCTTGCAGGAACACCTTAGACAATTGTTAATGATACAATTGAACTCCACTTCTTCATTGGTCGAAGTTGGCCCAGAATTGAAGGCCAAATACGAAGCCCAAGCTCAGGTGGCTCCTCGCGATTTTGTGTTGACACTATTAGATTTGGCCAATGCCTGTGACGTCGATTATCGACACGCTCAAAATCAGCGATTGCACGTGGAAGTTTGTTTAATGAAAATGGCTTATTTCAATAATAAACATTCTCTTCAAACAGAACAATCAGATGGGGTTGAAGTAAAAAAAAAATTAAATCCAGTCAGTTAGCCAGTACTCCAACACCTGTTGAAAATACTGATAATGTGACCCAAGAAAATAGACCAAGCTACTCTGGTGATCGGGAAACAACTCCGTCTACTACACCAGCTCAGAATAGGGCCAATGCCGATAAAAAACCAGAGCGTGAAACTCCTCAAAGACAACCTCCTTCTGGGGACAATCAAACAAAACCAAGTACTTCGTCTAAAAGTAAATCCAAAAAGAAATTGCCACAATTGGGCAATTTAAGTGCTCTAAAAGCCGACCTTGAAAAAGAGGCCAATCAAAAAGAGAAGGATTTAGACGCCGAAGTATTACAGAAAAAAGTGATAGAGGTCTGGAAAAACTTTAGAGAAAATCATCCTTCGCCCTCGCTTTCTGTTTTTATGAAAGATGCCAAATTGATCTTTAATGATATGAACTTAAAGGTCGTGGTTACTTCGCAATTGGCTCGATCATCGATAGTGGAACAAAGGGATTTGTTTGAAGAAATTCGATCGACGGCCAGTCCCCATATTTTGGAAATTGAATTTGAAATAGATTCTACATCCGCGGCATCTACTGTGCACGAGGTAAGCTTGATTACTACCCAAGATAAATACAATGCATTGCTAGCTAAAAATTCTACTTTGGCAAAATTAGTCCAAAAATTGAATCTTAAAGTTGATAACGACTAAAGCTTAATGGCATATTAAATGATTACCCAAAAAACTCGAAATTAAATTATGTCATTCTTTGCTTTGATTAATGTTCTCACTTCTCTTGTATTCTTCGCAGAACAACCGTCGATATATTTAGGGTCATTGTTGGTGGAACAACCGGTGACTACGCTGACCAATATTGTTGTTGCGGCTTATTGTTTCTATATATATGTTCGACTTTCGTCCACTAATACTGGAGATTCAAGTTATTCCTTATGGCGGTCATATTTTATGTTAATGGGATGGTCTACTTTGCTCGGAGGTATTATTACCCACGGTTTTATGTATGCTTTTGATGAATTGTGGAAGTTGCCCGGATGGTATTTAAGCATGTTGGCATCTAGTATTTTGGCCTATATTGTACTTAGATTCAATAAGAATATTTTGCCGGATTCAGTGTACAATATTATGTTGGTGGTATTAATCCTTGAAACCATGGCTGTAGCCTATATGACAGCTGCGAATATAAAGTTTTTATATGTGGCCATTCATTCTGGGTTTGCTATGTTGATATACGTATTGGGCATTAGTATTCAGGGGTATCGATCCGATATTGCTCGAAGTATTCATATTCAGCTGATGCTGTCCGTGTTCGCCACCTTTTTAGCTTCAGTTTTTTTCGCAGCCCAGTGGGGGATTAGTATTTGGTTTAACCACGTAGATATGTCTCATATTTTCATGTATTTGGGCATTTATTTTCTCTATAAATCTGCTAGTAAAATGTTGCAACCATCTCCCTTTGTGTAATATCAAATTCAATATTGGGCTTGACTAAATAATCATTGTCCATTGCGGTTTATTGAGGAAGGGCTGCTTTTTGACTTGGATTGGCCACGGCTTCTAATTCCTCGAGAAATATTCTGGCTGATTTAAGATTCACAATGTCATTGACTACCAACAATAAGTGGTTCTTAGCTTGTTTTACCGTCACTTTCTTTTTCTTTTTGCTCTGTGTGGCGGCCGCTGTCATGATATGTTTAAAGGTCGATGATTCATAGTATATGGACTGGGGTTCTGATGGGAAAAAACATCTCATAATGTTGTTCTTGTGAATGATTCTTTCAAATCCCAGTGTCTTGGCGAACCAACGCAGTCTCAATCCTTCAAAAAGTTGCTGAACTTCTACAGGCAATTTCCCGAATCGATCTTGGAGGTCGCTGCTAAATTGATCCAATTCTTTTTCGTTTTTCAAATGGTCTAGAGCCGTATAAAGGCTTAGTCTTTCTCTGATTTGGTTGACGTAATCATCGGGAATTAACATATCCATATCGGTTTCTATAATTACATCTCGTACATATTCTTTTTGCTTTAATAGATCTTCTTGGAAGAGTTCTTTAAAGTCTGTTTCTTTCAGTTCTTGGATGGATTCTTCAAGTATTTTTTGATAGGTTTGGTATCCTATTTCAGATATAAACCCACTCTGTTCTGCTCCCAATAGATTCCCAGCTCCTCTGATGTCCATATCTCTCATAGCGATCTCGAAACCAGAGCCCAAATCGGAAAATTCTTCAATGGTTTTTAGTCTTTTTCTCGCTTCCGATGTCAAAACCGATAGCGGAGGACAGAAGAGATAGCAATATGCTTTTTTATTGGATCTACCCACCCTTCCGCGAAGTTGGTGAAGATCACTGAGTCCAAACTGGTGGGCATTGTTGATGATGATGGTATTGGCATTGGGGATATCCAGTCCGGTTTCGATAATATTGGTACACAGCAGTAAATCGTATTGTCCATTGATAAAATTGACCAAGGTATCTTCTAGGATTTTACTTTCCATCTGTCCATGAGCTATTGCTATGTCAATGTCTGGACAGAGTTTGGACAACAAGACCTTCATCTCCATAAGGCTCTTCACTCTGTTGTGAACAAAAAATATCTGGCCTCCGCGATCCACTTCATAGTAGATGGAGTCTTTGATCAAATCGTTGTTGAATATTCTAATCTCGGTATGTATGGCTTGACGATTGGGTGGAGGAGTGCGCAAAATGGAAAGATCCCGAGCCGACATCAATGAAAATTGAAGGGTTCTCGGTATAGGGGTAGCTGTAAGGGTCAAAGTGTCTACATTGACTTTGAGGTTTCGGAGTCTCTCTTTGGCGGTTACCCCAAATTTTTGTTCTTCATCGATGACCAATAAACCAAGGTCTTTAAATTTTATATTTTTATTGAGGATGGCGTGGGTGCCAATCACAATATCGAGTTGTCCTTCCGCCAGTTTTTTATAAATAGCGGTTTTTTCTTTGGCCGATTTAAATCGATTGACGTAGTCTATCTTGACGTCAAAATCCTTCATCCTAGCAGAAAAAGTCTTGAAGTGTTGAAGTGCCAATATCGTCGTAGGCACCAATACTGCTACCTGCTTGCCATTGACTACTGCTTTGAATGCCGTCCTAATGGCAATTTCTGTTTTGCCAAATCCAACATCTCCACAAACCAATCGATCCATGGGGTGATTTTGTTCCATATCGTTTTTGGCAGCAATACTGGCAGATTCTTGGTCAGGGGTGTCTTCGTAAAAGAAACTGGCCTCCAATTCGTGTTGTAAATAATCATCGGGAGCGCAGGCAAAGCCTTCTGAGGCCTTTCTTCGAGCATAAAGTTTGATAAGCTCAGAAGCGATATCTTTAATTTGCTTCTTGGTCTTGGTCTTCATCTTGGTCCAGGTATCCGTGCCCAATTTATTGAGTGAGGGTTCTGTCCCGTCTTTGCCCGAAAATTTTGATATCTTATGTAAATTATTAATACTTACATATAATACATCATTGTTGCGATAGAGAATTCGAATAGATTCTTGTACTTGACCATTGAGATCTATTTTCTCTAATCCCGAATATCTTCCCACTCCATGATCGATGTGGGTGACAAAATCTCCGGGTTGCAATTCCTTCAGCATCCTTGCAGTAATGGCCTTGCTCTTGTTGAATCCTTTGCGGAGATTGTATTGATGAAATCGTTGAAAAATTTCGTGATCCGTGTAGCAAACCATTTTTCTCTCGTGATCTACAAAACCCTCATTCAGTGCGGTCAAGATGGTCTGAACAGGTACTCCTGCTTGCAAATCTTTGAATATGCCTTCCAGTCGACTGGATTGTCGTTCGCTATCGGTGAACAGATAGAGACTATAACCTTTTGAATACCTGATTTGTAAATCTTCGATTAATAAGGTGAAATTTTTGTTGAAGCTCTTTTGAGGTTCAATGTCAAATGCTATGGTCTGTTGACATTCAATGTCTAGTTTTAATCCTGTTTCAAAATAGATGCCGGGAAATTCATTGATCTGATCTAATATAAAATTGGGTTCAAGATATTTTTCTTTTTTAAAATAGCTGACCACATCCTCTGAGAAATCCGATTTAACAATTTCCTTTTTAAAGTCTAACGCCAGATCATAGGTTTGCTGTAAACGAGAACAAAACAAGGGATAATTGAAATGCCAAATGATGGCATCATTTCTTATCATGTCAAAAAAGGAAGTCCAATCGTCTTGTTCTACCTTGCGTTGTATATCTGGAACGATAGAGATCGATTCTACTTTTTTCTTCGAAAGTTGAGAGATGGGGTCAAAAAGTCTAATACTCTCAATCGTCGTATCAAATAATTCGATTCTATAAGGCCAAGCATTGCCATAGGTGAATATATCGACGATACCCCCTCTGACGGCAAATTCTCCGGGTTCATAGACAAAATCTACGTGTTCGAAGCCGTAAGTGACCAATTCTTCGATGATGAGTTCTGCATCGATCTCGTCATCAATGGTTAGCTTGATTTTATTTTTTTCAAGGGTTGCGGGAGCTACGACTTTTTCAATGAGGGCTTCTGGATAGGTGACGATTACGTGAGCGTGATTCCTTGCTGCGCTGAGTTTGTTGACCGTCTCAGTTTTGAGCAATAAATTGTTGCGATCGATACGCGCAAAATTCTGCGGCTGTCTAAAGCTATCGGGTAAAAAATGAACTGGGCTGCCCGGTAACAAGGCCTCCATGGTGTTGTATATATATGCGGCCTCTTCCTTGTCCCCGCACAGCAAGAGAGAGTGTTTTTTTTGTTTTCTATAGGTGCTAGTGACAATGGTACTCTTACTTCCTCCAGCACAGGAAGTCAACTTAATATTTTCCACTGTACTACCTTCGATAAAATCACTGATCTGATCTATTTTGGGATTTTGGCTGAACTGGTCAAGGAAACGTTTTAGATTTTCCACGTATTATAGGTCTTTATATTTTGGAAACACAACTGCGAAGGTAAGTAAATTGTTTAATTATTGAGTTGGGGTGGTTGAGAGATAAATATGGTCAAAGTTCTAGTGGAAAGAAGAACTTCTTTTGTACAAGCTAACTATTTCATCATCTGAATTAACTAACTTCGCGCTATTGTGCGAAAAAAATATCCATCCAAATTATTGCTCTTCGGAGAATACCTCGTTTTGACAGGAGGAGCTGCTTTGGCCATTCCCTATCATCAATTTCATACTACTTGGGTAGATGGAGGTCAGGACATCAATGAATTGACTTCATTTTATCATCACCTCGTCCAATTTGAAGAGTTGACACCGTATTTTGATTTTCCTCGGATGAAGGAAGATCTTGATCGAGGTTGGGGATTGGAGTCCAATATTCCTATGGGCTGTGGCTTGGGAAGTTCAGCTGCTGTGGTAGCTGCTGTTATGGATCGATATGGGCTTCCGAAATTTTTCAAAGCCACAACGGCAGAAGTTCAGGCTTTGGGCAAACACATGGAATCTTTTATGCACGGCAAAAGTAGTGGGGTGGATATACTTCCTATTTTTTACAATTGTCCTATTGTGGTTCAAGATCGGGAAGTCAATCTCTATCCTCATTCTTTACCAGCCATAGAACATTGGCAATTTGAGTTAATCGATACTGGTTTGACGAGAAATGCCAATCGTTGGATAAATCATTTTCAGGAAAAACTCCAAAGTGATTCTAGTTTTGATCGCGGTCTCCAGCGCTTGACCAGTCTCAATAATAGCATTATTCAAAGAGTGGTCGGAGGCTATGAGAAACGGTTAAATAATGATTTACACCATTTTTCAGAATTGCAATTCAAGCTGTTTAGAGATTGGATACCCAATACCATGACCAATCTTTGGGAGAACGAACTTCATCGATCAGGATCCATTATCAAGATGCTGGGAGCCGGTGGTGGTGGATATTTTCTAAAAATTACTTATTGATATTTATTTTTTGCTGCTAATGGCAAATAAACCGATTAGGGTAATAAAGCCGTTCACCAACAAGATTTCAAATCCAAATATATATCCGTTAAATAAGGACTCTGAATAGAGGTTAAGCAAATAACTCAAAGCCGGTGAAAGAATACAAATAATGGGTACTAGACGGTCGTTCACCGATCGTTTGGTGAAAAACCCAAAGGTGTATAGCCCCAATAATGGACCATATGTATATCCCGCTACTTTAAATAGTGCAGAGATCACGGCTTCGTTGTTGATCCACCAAAAGATTTGGATGGTAATAAATATCAAGAGAGAAAAGGCGATGTGGACATACTTTCTCTTTTTGAGTTTTACGACTTCCGAGTCATTTATTTTTTCAAAATTTAAAAAATCGATACAGAATGAAGTCGTCAATGAAGTCAGTGCTGAGTCAGCAGAACTGTAGGCAGCGGCAATCAATCCGATAAGAAATAAGATCCCTATCACAGGACCCAGGTGTTCCATGGCTACAGTGGGGAAGAGTAAATCGGTAGAAGGAACTTCAACCCCTCCAACCATTCTGGTCGGCATGCCTATGCCATTGGCTTCGGCATACATATATATAAATGCCCCCATGACTAGGAATAATATAATGACGAAGAATAAGACGAAATTGAAGGTGTTCATGTTTTTCTGAGCATCTCCAATATTTTTGATGCTCAGGTTTTTTTGCATCATGTCTTGATCCAAACCAGTCATCACAATAGTGATAAACATACCTGAGATAAATTGCTTCCAAAAATTATTGGGATCGGACCAGCCACCTTCGAAAAAGAAAACCTGTGAGTAATCACTGGTTTTAAGTGCGGAGTATGCATCCATTAACGTCCAATCAAAATAATTGATTATTGTAACTATAGTGGCTATTAAAACAATGAGAATACTTAGGGTTTGGATAGTATCTGTCCAGATAATAGTCTTAATTCCACCCTTGGAGGTATATACCCATATCAAAATAATAGTCAATGCTACGGTTATCCAAAATGGTATGCCCAATGGTTCCATTAAATACTGCTGTAAAACTATGGCTACTAAAAACAATCGGAAAGAAGCTCCAATGGTTCTAGATAATAAGAAATATGCTGCCCCTGTTTTGTAACTACTGTTGCCAAACCGCTGATCGAGATAACCGTAAATCGATGTCAGTCCCATTTTGTAATAGGCTGGCATAAGTACATAGGCTATCACGATATATCCAAAGATGTATCCCATGGCCATTTGGATGTAAGAAAATTGTGAATCACCCACCCAACCAGGTACACTTATGAAGGTTACACCGGATAAAGTTGCCCCAATCATCCCAAAAGCCACAACATACCAGGGGGATTGTCTGTTACCAATAAAAAAGTCATCATTTCCGGAATTTCTGGAAGTAACTCTTGAAATAATAATCAAAACAGAAAAATAGATTGCAATGACAATTAAAACAGCAGTAGGTGATATCATGAAATGTTGTATTTCCTGCTAATGTATAAGAAAGAAATATCTTTTTCAGAAAAAATAATATAAGAAAAACTAAAATTTCTAGACATTTTTAACTAAATTGAAGAACCTATAAATGTATATTGGATGAAGTTGCTGCTTAAAATATTAGGTGTTTTTATAATATTGGCTATTCATGTGGATGCCACGGCACAGGCTATTCGGTGGCCTAAACCGGTTCAGCCTTCGAAGCAAGAAATATATACCAAGACCAGACAAGTGAATGTTAAATTTTCTCCTGTAGGATTCCAGTTTGGCTATAGTTTTGGTACTATCCCAAATTATTACACCAATGACTTTTTTCAGTTTGAAGTAGGACAAATAAGACATCCCAAGGAATTGAGTAGTGGTATTCAAAATCTGAAATCGAGTATTAGTCGAGGATTTTATAAGAATTATAGCTATGGAAAGCAAAACTCCTTGTTTACAGCTCGTGCGTCCAAAGGTAAACGAGTGTATTGGAGTGATAAGACAACGGTAAAAAGTGTCCAGATCGGATATACCTATAAATATGGTGTGTCCTTAGGCATGTTGAAGCCTTATTATATTCAAATCATCGAAGAAGAACAAGGTTTTTATAATAGAGAATTAAAAGACATCAAATATTCGGAAGAAATTCGAGAAGCCTTTCTTGATGAAGAAAATATATTTGGGAAGTCTTCATTTAGCAAGGGGTTAGGCGAAATGAAGGTCATGCCTGGAGTCCATGCTCAAGGAGGATTATTGTTTGATTGGGGACAAGATTCTAAAACTATCTTGGCGACAGAAGTCGGCTTAATGATGGATTTCTATTTTTCCTCCGTACCCTTAATGGTGGATCAATCTAGTAAACCTTTCTTTCTCAATCTCTATGTGTCTGTTCAATTTGGACGTAGACATTAATTCATAAAATCATTTTAGCGAAACAAGCCTATAATCTTAGTCAATAGACATAAGATTATGGTTTTCGATCTGTTTTTTCTATAATACTACAGTCCTATAATACATCGATGAAAGAATGATGAGAAGGCTGTATTCCTAGGGTTTATATTTGGTTAGAGACAAGGACAACAGAGTATTGAATCTTTATGTATCTTTGCGATGAAAGTAGACCTTGTTTAAAGCGTATAAATCTGGAAAGGGATTTAAACCAAAGTCTTGGTCTTGCGTTATACGCTAATACTAATTTTAAAAGAATATTTCCTATCTACTATAAAGCTTTAGATATTGGAAATTGTAAAGATATTATTATGATTGAATTGCCCATCACAGAGAAAAGAAAGAGAAGACCAGATTGGTTGCGTGTCAAATTGCCGATCGGAGAGAGTTATAGGAATGTTCGTGAGTTGGTGGATAAGTATAATTTGCATACGATATGTCAAAGCGGTAATTGTCCCAATATGGGAGAATGCTGGGGTGCGGGTACAGCGACTTTTATGATATTGGGTAATGTCTGTACGCGATCCTGTTCCTTCTGTGCAGTGAAAACGGGTAGACCTCCCGAATACGATACCAATGAGCCCGAGCGAGTAGCTGAAGCTATAGCTTTGATGCAGGTAAAGCACGCGGTATTGACATCTGTTAATAGAGATGAATTGAAGGATCGCGGGGCGGAAATATGGTATCAAACTGTGGTAGCCGTAAAGGAAAAAAGTCCAGGGACAACGATAGAGACATTGATCCCCGATGTAAAGGCCACATGGCCAGCATTGGAACGAATGATTAGTGGTGGACAAGAAGTTGTTTCCCATAATATGGAAACGGTAGAGAGATTGTATCGTTTGGTGCGTCCTCAAGCAAAATATCAACGCAGTTTAGATCAAATATTGCGCACTAAAGAATTCGGAAAACGAACGAAATCTGGTATTATGGTAGGATTGGGTGAAAGTCAAGATGAAGTATTGAAAACCATGGATGATTTGGTGGCACACGGCTGCGATGTCATGACGATAGGGCAATATTTACAGCCGACTAAAATGCATATGGAAGTAGCTAGTTTTGTTCATCCCGATGTGTTTGCATTTTATAAAGAAGAAGGATTGAAACGTGGATTTGATTATGTCGAGAGTTCTCCTTTGGTTCGGTCTTCCTATCACGCAGAGCGGCATATTTAGTATTTCCAAGTACTCAAAGAATCTTGTGTTCACCTATTCGTTGTCAATAAATAGGTAAGCAATCTTTTGTTATAATGGTTCAGATCGGTATTGACATTTGATTCAATTTAGGGTATTATACGAATTACATTTTTAATTGATATGTCCTTCTTGTGGAGGCTTTGTTCTATTGTACTATGGTCTGAGTATTTCCCCGCTGGCTATGTGTGATGAATAGCGAAAATCCAGCAACAAAGCGAATGGTTAATTTTGATTGTAATATAATGTAAATTACGCGAATGTTAATTCTCATTTTATACAAAAAATCTTCTCTTTTTTAATAATTATTACCTATATTTAATGAGTAGCCCATGCTTGAGTAATTGCACTTTAAGGATGTTTTACCTGGCCGGATTTCTTATTCATGAAATATTGAAAGTAGAATGGAAGATGACTGGATAGTTTTTCTGTTTTCATAACGATTGGATGATGTTAACTCTCGTTAAATTCTATAGGTGATATTATTCTTATCATTAATCTGTATTGAGAAGCTCTATTCTTCAATGATTAGACAAGATGTGTAAGCGAAATCCCAAAACACTATGAAAGCAAATTCCCCAATGTAGTTGCTTAAAGTTGATGATTTTTCCATTAAAGTATTATACAATAATGTAAACATCATTTACTTAATACCAAGATATAGTTGTTAGTGCCAAATGTTTGACGGATTTATACCATGAAATTTAAACTCATTATATAGAATAAACTTAGGATTATGGAATTAGTTATTTTTAGAAAACCAGACTGGTTCGATATTGCGAGTAAATATACGGTTAGTGTCGATGGGAAAAGGAAGGGAATACTATCTTTTTCAAAACCACTTAAACTCAATTTGGAGGAAGATAGTCAAAAATTGTCTTTTAAGTTTGATTGGCTCACCTCGAATGACATTGATTTAAAGTCTTATCTAGACCGCGGAAAAATAAATGTCAGACTAGGTTTAAATCCAATGTTTTCTATTTCTACTACGGTTTGTTTTGTCGGTTTGCTGTTGTGGTATCTAACCGATTTCATGTGGTTTAAGTTTGTAATATTTCCTCCATTCATCATTGTATTTTATTACTTGACTTTGGGGCGGAATAATTTTTTTGATGTTAAAATTTTTGAATAGTAAATGTCCATTATTGCAATAGATTTAAAATGGGTAGTGTAAAGTGGACTGCTTTTTATTCTCTTTTTCATTATAAATATTTAGTGTCTATTTCAAATCTTAATTGAGTAAAGTACATGTTTCATAGGTATTAAATTGATGAATTTAAATATTGATTTATATTGTTGAAATTAAGATAGAGCGTGTTTGAGTTAATGATTTTTTTTGCAAATTAATTAAATATATGTTGAAATAATTTTCGTTAAATATTATTTGACATGTATTGCAATACATTATGGTGTTTATTGTAATTATTTAGTGTGTTGTATTGTGTTAATGTAGTTTTTCTTGTTGTGTATAGTTTAATTCTTGGATTAAGTGTTTTTATGAAGTTTCATGGTGTAAATTTTATAAATAAATAATAAATTATTATATTGTAGTATTATTTCACTTAAAATCAATAAATATGATTTATTTAATTAAAGACCAAAATTCAAGGAAGATCAAAATGTAGTGCCATTTAATCGCCTTTTTGCATTTTTAGGAATTTTATTAATTCCGATTCTGTTATTTTCTTGTAGTAATGAAAAGGTAGAAGTAAAACCAGAGACGAATATTGAATTTTTGGATACTGTAAGCGAAGCCTATATTATGAATTACATCGATGGTTTGGATTGGGAATCTGAAAAAATTAAAGTAGATATTCGTAGTGTCAATCAAGACAATGATTCTACTAAATGCTATTCATGTATCACTGAAGATATAAGAGGTGGTATTGAAGGGTGTCGTTTAGCTACTTGGGTCGGTGGTGGTCCTATTGGTTGCGCTGTTGGGGGAGCAGTTGTGGCCGCTTATCGATCAGTTAGGGAAAAAGATAGTCAAGATATTCCAAGAGAAGTTATACCGCGGCAGAAGCGAGAAAAAACTATTTTACCCTCAGAAAACAATGACGGAGTAACAGCAGAGTATGCTCATATTGGAGAAGCACATAATTTAATATTAGCTAAAACCATAGATTCCAATATTGACATTGATGATATTGAGTCATTTTATGATATCGCTGTCGAAGTCATGGAAAATATGGATGAATTTGAGAAAAGGATTTTACATCATCCCAAGGTGAAATTTGGAATGCTGTATTCTCTGAAAAAGATAAATCAAAATTTGGGAATTGTTCAAAACACTTCAACCACTAACTTTATTAATGAAGTAGGTCTATTGAGTAATTATGGCCATTCTCAAGCTCTTTATGAAGCCATTGAAAAAATAGGTGAGAAGAATTTCAAATCAACATATCAACCTATTGAATCACAAAGTATTGAGCAAATGAAGAGCATAGCATTTTATACCCATCATTATTGGAATAATTAAAACCCTTGTATTATGGAATTAGTAATAGAAAGATCACCGAAGTGGTTACATATTTTTAGACATTACTCAGTTTTTTTAAATGGGGATAAAGCAGGTAAATTGTCTATTCATAAGCCCTTGTATTTAAGAAGTGAGAAGGAATTAAAAAACATTTCTTTTAAAATCGATTGGGTGAAGTCTAGGGAGATTGATTTAACTTCCTTTGGTGAGGAAAAATCTATAAATGTAAAAGTAGGCATTAATCAATGGTTTGTCATTGGCAATATTGTGGGCCTTGTTTTACTCCTGCTATGGTATGTGACAGATGTTGAGGTGTTTAGGGATCTCGTAGTATTGACAGTAATGATTGATTTTTATTTTTACTCTTTTGGGAGAAAGGATTTTTTCAAGATAGAGGTAAATAAGGTTGAGTAATTATACTAATTGCTATTGCAATTAATAAGCTCACTCACCTACGACACGGAGGCTTTATTAGCCGAGAGACAGAGCTCTCGGTTCCCTCATCCGATGGACATTTAGTCCATCGGGTTCCTCTAAAGAGCAACTTCATTCAGTCATTTAAGCACTTTATGGAGCTATTTGAAAATTAGGCGAGAAGAATTTCAACTCAACATCTCAATCTATTGAATCACAAAATATTGAGCAGATGAAGAGGATGGCATTTTATACACATTATTATTGAAATATTTAAAAATAAGTATATGGAACTCATATTATCAAGGTCTTTCGATATGTTTAATGTTTTTGGGTCTTATTCCGTTTTAGTGAATGGTGTAGAAAAGGGAAAATTGTATTATAATAAACTATTGAGTTTGAAAACAGAGGAGGATTGGGTGAAAATAGTTATAAAAATGTATTGGGCTGAGTCTAAAGAATTTAGAGTTAATTCAACTGACAGAGTAAATCCTCAATATTTAAATGTATCTGTGAATCCATGGTATTCATATAGCTTGGCAATATCCCTATCTTTAATTTTATTATGGTATTTGACGGATGTAGAGGTGTTTAGGTATCTTTCGGTGTTGCCCGTAATGGTTATGCTTTACTTTTACTCCTTTGGTAGAAAAAATTTTTTCAAGATAGATCTTAAATGACTTATATGATTTAGGTATTCGCTTTTTCTGATGAGGAAGGTCTCACAGATAAAGCGAATAATTAGTAATACTAAATGTATTGTGTGGCTAGGGATGGATTTATCCTTCTTCTTGAACGAGATCCATATCTATTTCTGCTCTGTCGATGTCTACATCGACCACCTTTATGGTCAATTGTTGACCTAATTTAAGTACATCGCCGGTGTTTTTGCCGACTGCTTCCAATTTATTTGAGGCTATATAGTAGGTATCATCCAATTTGTCAAAGGTGATCATGCCTTCGCATTTATTTTCTTTGATTTCGATAAAGATACCTTTTTCAATAAATCCTGAAATGATGCCTTCGAAGGTTTCTCCTATAAACTGTTGAATAAATTCCGCCTTCTTGTATTTAATGGAATCTCGTTCGGCTTCCATGGCTTTCTTCTCTTGATTGGAGATGTGTTTACACTGCATATTGATGGTCGCCTTGTCATATCGTTCCACTTTGTCCAGATTGGCAAATAGAATTCTATGGGCTATAACATCAGAATATCTTCTAATCGGCGAAGTGAAATGGCTATAATAGTCAAATCCCAAACCAAAGTGACCGATATTGTCTGCTGAATACACTGCTTTGGCCATCATTCGTATGGCCATAGGTTGTACTAATTTAAAAGAATCGTCTTTTTTGGCTACTTCATTTAGTTTCTTAATGGAATCCTTAATGCTATTGTTGTTTTCTGTGGCGAAATGGAATCCCATTTCTTTAAGCATTAGGGCAAAGTCCTGCATTCTGTCTTCATCGGGCAAATCGTGGATCCGATAAATAAAGGGGACCTCTGGTTTATCTCTTTTGGCCATAAAGCTACCCGTTTGCTGGTTGGCCAGAAGCATATATTCTTCTACCAAAAGATGGGTGTCTAACCTTTCCTTGATCTTGATAGCTACTGGTTTTTTGGCTTCGTCCAATAAGATTTTAATTTCGTCGGATTCAAATTCTATGGATCCGTTACTGATTCTGCGTTTGCGCAATATCTTAGCGATATTGTTGAGTTGAATCAGTTCTTCCGCATAGGGATTGTCTGTCTCTCCGTCGATCACTTCTTGAGCCGTTTCATAGGAGAATCGGTAGTCGGAGTGGATAATGGCTTTTCCAAACCACTGTTTGACCACACCCTGGCTTTTGTCCAATTCGAAAATCGCTGAAAAGGTAAAACTGTCTTCGTTGGGACGCAATGAACACAGTTCGTTGGATAATTTTTCGGGCAACATCGGTGCGACTCTGTCAACCATATATACAGAGGTAGAACGCTTATATGCCTCTTTGTCCAATGCGGTATTGGGTTGTACATAGTGAGCTACATCGGCTATATGAACTCCGATTTCAACATTGCCATTGTCCAGTACTCGGTATGAGAGGGCGTCATCGAAATCTTTGGCGTCGAAGGGGTCGATAGTGAATGTAGTCACTGCCCTCATATCACGACGTTTGGACATTTCTTTGGGGGATCTATCTAGTTTTAGTTGCGATACTTCTGCTTCTACTTCTTCGGGAAATATTTCACTAAAGCCTTGTTCGGCCAAGATGGCCTGCATCCTAATTTCGTTGCGATCGTCTTCTGACAGTATTCTTTCAATATGGCCGATGGGGCTTTTTCTACTGCTAGAAGGCCAACGATCTATCTTGACAATGACGTGATCTCCATCTACGGCATTTAAATTGTCATTGGGATGAATGTAGATGTCGAACGGTATTGAGGTCGATTGTGGAATGACAAATCCGAATGATTGTCCCGACTGATATGTCCCAACGAAATGTGTGGTATTGCGTTCGATGACTTTAAGTATTTCACCGGTGTATTTATCTTTCAATTTTGATATGACCATGACTTCTACTCTGTCATTGTGCATAGCATTTTTAACCTTTTTCTTCGGTACAAAAATGTCTGAATCCAATTCTTCGGTAATGATATAGGCCGTACCGTATTTAGTCATATCTACTACGCCTTCAAAAACTCTACTATCTTTCACACTGTTTTTATTGAATTGGTATTTGCCGGGTCGGAGTTCAGAAATATAGCCTTCTGTACTGATGTGCCTTAAGGCGTGATTCACAGAATCGATGTTGTTGGATAACTTTTCGAGGTGTATCAATTGCTTAGCCGTAAACGACTTTGTTGGGTTTTTGTAAAACTTGCGCTTTAATCTGTCTTGCAAATCTGCAGTAGTTAACTTTTTGGGTTTGCGTTTATATTTTTTGTTATTCATATGTTGTATTAATGTTCCAGCTCTAAAAAGCCTTTTTCATTTAAACTAAAAGTATATTCTTTAGTTTTTTGAGGATTGTAATCTTTTTGATTGTCTTTTAATTCGCCTTCCACCATGTGGATATTTTTTTCGTCGTCTATCATTGCTATTCTACTCAATAATCGCTGTCCATCAGATTTCATGCCTCCAATAACTTGTTTGTGTATTAAATCTCCAGCGTTATTATAGGTCAATACGTAGTAACCGTACTCCAGTAATCCAGCTTTCCATACAACGACTGCGATATAGTTTTTTTGCTGGTCCAATAAAAAGCATGGGATATATTCTGTGTATTCGTCGTCATTTTGCCCGATATAAGGTGATATATACTCTGTTAATAACTCAGGATGAATGCTTTTATTTTGATTGCTGAAATCGTGATGGGCTTCTGAATGAAGTGTAAAAGGTAGCTCTATTGGTTTAAATAGATTTAAAAAGAGACTAAACTTTTTAACTTGAGTAGGTTGAGCCATAATTTTCTTTGTTTAAATGTAAATGTTTTTTGTTAAAAAAATTTAGATGCGTTCTAAATAGTGGAATAGTTTTTATTTTCTTAATCTTTAGAGGTTCAAATTTTTAATTTTATGCTGCAGAAAATAAATATAATTTAAAATAGTAATATGAACTGGTTTTTACGATTTTTTACTTCATCGATCGGTCGAAAGCTAATTATGAGCTTAACTGGTTTGTTTTTGATCGTGTTCTTAGTCATTCATTTGATAGGCAACTTACAATTGTTAAACGATGACAATGGACTTTCGTTCAATACCTACGCTTATTTTATGACCACCAATGGCCTAATAAAGACGGTATCCTATGGATTGTATCTCTTTATCCTATTACATGCATTTCAAGGAATATTAATTGCAAAAGTAAATAAAAGTTCCCGAAAAAATAGATATGTAAGTAATCAAGGTCAAGTTGCCAATTGGGAATCCCGCAATATGGCCATCTTAGGTATATTAATTTTTGCTTTTTTATTGATGCATATGGGGGATTTTTGGTTGAAAATGAAAATGGGGCAATTAGATATGGTGAAATACGATGGTTATGATCATCCCGTCAAGGATTTATATGGCCGTGTATCTATCGCCTTTAATCAATTGTGGATCGTAGCAATTTATGTGATTGGGCAGATCGCGCTTTATTTACACTTAAAGCATGGATTCGCCAGTGCTTTTCAAACCTTGGGGTGGAATCATCCTAAGTATACTCCATTGATTAAGTCAGTAGGTTTGGTATACGCAATATTAATTCCCTTGGGTTTTGCCTTGATACCGCTTTACATTTATTTCGTAAAATAACAATTGGAAGAAATGAAAAAATTAGATCCAAAAGTTCCTGAAGGCCGATTGGCGGATAAATGGACAGATTATAAAGGCACCATGAATTTGGTGGCTCCTAATAATAAGAGAAATATAGAAGTAATCGTAGTAGGTACCGGTTTGGCAGGCGCATCAGCTGCGGCTACTTTAGGTGAATTGGGATATAAAGTGAAAGTATTTACTTTTCACGATTCTCCTAGAAGAGCCCATAGTATTGCTGCTCAAGGAGGTATCAATGCTGCTAAAAATTATCAAAATGACGGTGATAGTATCTATCGACTGTTTTACGATACTATAAAAGGAGGAGATTATAGATCTCGGGAAGCCAATGTACATCGTTTGGCAGAAGTCAGTGCCAATATCATTGACCAATGTGTAGCTCAAGGTGTTCCTTTTGCAAGAGAGTACGGTGGACTATTGGCCAACAGATCTTTTGGTGGGGTTCAGGTTTCTCGAACCTTTTATGCCAGAGGACAGACTGGACAACAATTGTTGATCGGGGCTTATCAAGCCTTATCTCGACAGGTAGCTACTGGTCAAGTAGAGCTTCATACCAGACACGAAATGTTGGATTTGGTATTAGAAGAAGGCAAAGCAAGAGGAATCATTACTCGAAACTTGGTGACCGGTGAGATCGAAAGACATGCCGCCCACTGTGTAGTTTTGGGTACTGGAGGTTATGGAAATGTATTTTATCTTTCAACCAATGCTATGGGCTGTAATGTTACTGCTGCATGGCGTGCAGTGAAGAAAGGTGCATTGATGGCCAATCCTTGTTATACGCAAATACATCCAACATGTATCCCTGTATCTGGATCTTATCAGTCCAAATTAACCCTAATGTCGGAGTCTTTACGGAACGACGGTCGGGTATGGGTGCCAAAGAAAAAGTCCGATGTAGAAGCCATACGCAATGGCTCGCTTAAGGCCAAAGATATTGCTGAAGAAGATAGAGATTATTACTTAGAAAGAAGATATCCTGCATTTGGAAACCTCGTACCTCGAGACGTTGCGAGTCGAGCGGCAAAGCAGGCTTGTGACAGTGGTCATGGTGTAAATAAAACTGGACTTGCGGTATTCCTTGATTTTGCTTCGGCGATACAGCGCTATGGTAAATCAGAAGCCTTTAAGCACGGTATTACCGATCCAGATCAGGAGACCATATTGAAATATGGTGAGCAAGTGGTGGAACAAAAATATGGTAATCTTTTCGAGATGTATGAGAAAATCACTGGTGACGATCCATACAAAACTCCGATGAAGATATATCCTGCCGTTCACTATACCATGGGAGGATTGTGGGTAGATTACAATTTGGAGACCAATGTCCCTGGGTTATTTGCCATAGGAGAGTGTAATTTTTCAGACCACGGTGCCAATAGATTGGGAGCGTCTGCATTGATGCAGGGACTGGCTGATGGTTATTTTGTATTGCCATATACCATAGGTCAATTTTTGTCTCATGAAATTCGAGTGCCCAAATTGAAAAATGACAGTCCAGCATTCTTAGAGGCAGAGAAAGCGGTAGTCGAGCGCATTGATGGAATATTTGCGGTAAATGGAAATAAATCTGTAGAATCCTTCCATCGAGAGTTGGGATTGATCATGTGGGAGTACTGCGGTATGTCTAGAAATGCAGAAGGATTGAAAAAAGCTCAGAAACTCATTCAAGATTTAAGAGCCGAATTCCACAGAGATGTATTCATCCCTGGCGACAAGAATGAATACAATCCCGAATTGGAAAAAGCGCTGCGCGTAGCTGATTTCATGGAGTTGGGTGAAGTGATGGTTCTCGATGCACTGAATAGAGAAGAATCAGCTGGAGGTCACTTTAGAGAAGAATATCAAACGGCTGAAGGAGAGGCTATGCGAAATGATGAAGACTTTACTCACGTTGCAGCATGGGAATGGAATGAAGAATCTGGACCGATAAGACACGTGGAAGAACTTCAATTTGAAAATGTTGAATTGAAGGTGCGTAGCTATAAATAGATATAGGATGGCTGGATGGATTATTGCTTCCGTCTAGGCTGACTGATCTGGTGTGAATGGTACTATAATAAATATGAAAATTGTCTTTACGATCAAATAATATCAAATGAAGTTAACATTGCAAATCTGGCGTCAAAATGGCCCACAAGACAAGGGGAAAATAGAAAACTATCAAGTAGATGCAACCGAAGAGATGTCTTTCTTAGAGATGTTAGATGTTTTAAATCAACAGTTAATCGAAGAGAAGAAGGATCCTGTTGCTTTTGACCATGATTGTAGAGAAGGTATTTGTGGAGCTTGTAGTATGGTCATCAATGGTCGTCCACATGGACCTCAAAAGGCTACTACGACTTGTCAACTCCATATGAGGCATTTCAAAGACGGTGATACTATTGTGATCGAGCCGTTTAGAGCCAATGCTTTTCCCGTAGTTAAGGACTTGGTAGTGGATAGATCTGCTTTTGATCGTATTATTCAGTCAGGGGGGTATATTTCTGTCAATACAGGACAAGCTCCAGATGGCAATGATATTCCGATCGAAAAAGGTATTTCAGCGACTGCCTTTGACGCTGCAGCCTGTATAGGTTGTGGAGCCTGTGTAGCTGCTTGTCCCAATGCCAGTGCCATGTTGTTTACCTCAGCCAAGGTTTCGCATTTGGCCCTATTGCCACAAGGTGCGGTAGAAGGGGAGCGCAGAGCTCAATCTATGGTTGCACAGATGGACAAAGAAGGCTTTGGATTCTGTTCCAATACCGGAGCTTGCGAAATCGAATGTCCAAAAGAAATTAGTATCTCCAATATTGCGCGGTTAAATCGTCAGTATTTAAAGAGTTCTATTGCCAGTAGTGAAATCAATGAATAATAGATATTTCGTCTATTATTGGAATTTCTTATGTTAATATAATTTCTATTAGGAAAAGAATAGTTAGATTTATTTAGATTTGTTCTTATCCCATGGAACCGGAGTCCTCTGAGAGAAAATGATATTATTCTCAATTAATCTCATTTATCCAAAACTACTCGGAGGGCTTTTTATTTCCTCTATCCATACCTCTTTTACTTCCTTATAATATTTTTGCCTTCCTTCTATCGTTGATGGATTGTGGTGTTTATTACCCTTTGAAGGTGATAATTTTAATTATTTATCTTTAAAAAGTCTAAATAAGAATTATTTGATTAGATTTGCACCGTAAATAAATAATTCAAAATTATGATGCAATCTAAAAGACAAAATCTTGGCGTTCAGACCACTGAGGGATTTTTTGCATTAACCATAGTGTCAAGCAATGCCATGTCTACATCTTGCTGTGGCAAGAAAAAGAAGTGTTGTAAAAAATACAAACGAACGGGTAAGCACTGTGGTAGCTGTCCCGGCAAGAAAAAGAAGATTTAATTTCTTTTTAGAAAGCTGCGTTTCCCGGTGTACGTGGGAAAGGTATTACATCTCTAATGTTACCCATTCCGGTTACAAATTGGACCATTCTTTCAAATCCTAAACCGTATCCACTGTGGGGACATGATCCGTATTTTCGAATGTCCAAATACCAATACAATTCTTCAGCAGGAACATCCATTTCTTCCATTCGGGCCAATAAGACATCTAAATTTTCTTCTCTTTGAGATCCTCCAATAATTTCACCAATACCAGGGAATAATATGTCCATGGCTCTGACGGTTTTATTGTCTTCGTTGACCTTCATGTAAAAGGCTTTGATATCCTTGGGATAATCGAATAAGATTACAGGTTTTTTGAAGTGTTTTTCAACTAAATACCGTTCGTGTTCTGACTGGAGATCAGCTCCCCATTCTTCGATGATATAGTTAAATTTTTTCTTCTTATTGGGTTTAGAATTCTTTAAGATTTCGATGGCCTCAGTGTAAGATATGCGTACAAAATCGTCGGCGATACAAGATTGTAAGCGCTCGATAAGGCTGAGTTCAGAGCGCTGGTTTTTAGGCTTCTGACTCTCTTCTTTTATTTGTTCGTCATTGAGGAATTGCAAATCTCTTTGGCAGTGTTCAAGGACGTATGAAATAATATGTTTTAGCATCGCTTCGGCCAAATCCATGTTGTCGTGTAGATCTGCAAAGGCCACTTCTGGTTCTACCATCCAAAACTCGGCGAGGTGACGACTGGTATTGCTATTTTCAGCTCTAAAAGTGGGTCCAAAGGTATATACCTGTCCCAAGGCCAAGGCTCCCAGTTCGGCTTCGAGTTGACCCGATACAGTAAGGTGGGTTTCTCTTTCAAAAAAATCTGCTTTAAAATCGATATCTCCCGATTCTGTTTTGGGCGGTTGCGCCAGATCCAAAGTACTTACTCTAAACATTTCACCGGCACCTTCGGCATCCGAAGCTGTGATGATAGGAGTGTGTAGGTAGTAAAATTTGCGATCATTGAAAAAACTGTGTATCGCGAAAGAAACGGCATGTCTGATTCTGAAAACCGCACCAAAGGTGTTGGTTCTAAATCTCAAATGCGCTATTTCTCTTAAAAATTCTTTGCTGTGTTTTTTGGGCTGCAATGGATAGGTTTCCGCATTGGCCGTGCCATAGATTTCTATCTCTGTTACATCGATTTCGATGGCTTGTCCACTTCCCTGAGAGGCTACAATTGTACCCACAACCTTAAGAGCTGTGCCTGGAGTAATGGTTTTTAGGAAGTCAATATCATAATTTTCTCTATTCAGTACGGCTTGAATATTATCAAAACAACTACCATCATTAATAGAAATAAATTGATTATTTCTAAATGATTTTACCCAACCCTTAACTACAACTGTTTGTCCAACAGATTGTTCCGATAATAAAACGTCGATGCGCGTTCTTTGCATAATAAAGAATTTGTTGATTTTAGTCCGGCAAAAATACAGAAATGCTAGGGAAATAAAGGAGGGAGATTCATATATATTTTCAATAAATTATATATTAATGTTGTAATTTTCGTTAACATAAGACGTATTAACATTAAATAAAATAAAGAAAAGATGATTAAGAAGATACTCATGGTTTGTTTAGTACTGCAATTGGCATCTTGTGATGTATTGCAAGAAATGGCTGGATCGACTGGATTGACCAATGCCGATATAGGACAAGGTCTGAAAGATGCTTTGTTTCAAGGTGCGGAAAAAGCTGTCCGAGAATTTTCGAAAGATCCCAGTTTTTTGACTGGCGGTAGCGATATCAATATTCCACCTGAAGCTTTGGATATTATCAAAAGTTTGAGCAGTGTTCCTGTGGTAAAGGAGTATACCAAACAATTCACCGATAAAGTAGAAACAGCTACCAAACAAGCGGTTGCAGCCTCTCTACCAATATTCAAATCGGCTATTACAGATCTTTCCTTTACCGATGCCTACAATATTTTGATGGGAGGTCAAGACGATGCGGCCACTACCTATTTAAAGGAAAAAACTTATACTCCATTGATGGGAGAGTTTAGCCCTATTGTCGAAGAAAATCTTCAAGGAGTGGGAGCCTTAAAGGAATGGGATAAGATTGCTGATGTGTACAATAAGTTGCCCTTTAAACAAAAAGTAAATCCAGATTTCAATGGTTTTATATCTGAATTGGCTTTGAAATCAATTTTTGAAAGAATTCAAGTTGAGGAAGAGGGAATTAGAAACAATGTGTCCATGCGTACCACCGATATAATGAAGAAGGTGTTTGCCAAGCAAGACGAGGGAGGAAGTAGCATTGGTAAACAATTGGGATTGTAATAATATAAGAGTGTCTGTGAGGCACTAATAATCTGGGCGGAGTTCAATAAATTTTGTGATGAAATCACTTTAAAAATTCAAGATTCCTTTTTATTCCCTTGAATTTTGTTCTTTTGAGTGGTGATTTTTTAAACAGTTTATTGAACTCTGTTTCTGTTAATTCATTCCAATCTTCCTGAGTCATATTGAGAACTTCTTCAGAGGGCAGAAATGCTTGTTCACCGTGTGCTTGTGCAAATCTATTCCAAGGACAGACATCTTGACAAATATCACATCCAAAGGCCCAATTTTCCATTTTCCCTTCAAATAGTTTGGGTATTTCTCCTTTTAATTCAATAGTGGCGTAGGATATACATCGACTGCCATCCATTTCATATCCCTGTTCTTGAATCGCATCGGTAGGGCATGCATCAATACACCTTGTGCAAGTGCCGCAATAATCGCCTATAGCTTGGTCATATTCCAAATCAATATTGAGTAGAATTTCGCCTAAAAAAAAGTAGGATCCTTTTTTGGGATTGATGATGAGGGTGTTTTTACCCATCCAACCAATGCCCGCTTTTTTTGCCCATTCTCTTTCCATAACTGGAGCAGAATCTACAAATACTCTTGCCTCAATGGGGTGGATTTCAGTATGAATATATTGTTCTAAGATTTTGAGTTTGTCCTTGACTACATAGTGATAATCTTTGCCATAGGCGTATTGAGATATCTTAGGAGCGGTTGGATCTATTTGTTTTTGAGGATTGTGATAGTTATAAGCCAAAACTATGATGGACTTGCAACCTGGAACTAAGAGGGTGGGATCAGTCCTTTTGTCAAAATAGTTTTCCATGTAAGTCATTTCCCCATGGTAGCCTTTATCCAACCAATTTTGTAAGCGAATTTTTTCATAAGTCAATGGTTCTGCCTGGACAAACCCAACCAGAGAAAAGCCCAAGTCCAAGGCTTTTTCTCTTATTTTTTGAGTTCTTATGCTGACATCCATATGTTCAATTTTCCTCTTTTATATTAGAGAGGGTTGCTGACAATTACTGCTTATATATTGGCGAATAAAGTACATTGATTGTTCTTCATGCCAATAGGTATTATTGGCCTGCCAAAATCCAACATGGCCTCCAGATCGAGGATTGAGTAAATAGAATTTATCCATTTCTCTGGCCAAATCATGGGGATAACAATTGTCCGATAGAAAGCTATCGTTACTCGCATTGATGAGTAGGGTGGGAATGTTAATGTTTTCCAGATAGGGTAATGATCCCACGGAGTTGTAATATTCTTCAGCACCGGAAAACCCATAGGTTGGTGCAGTATATTGATCGTCAATTTCTATTAAATCTTTGGCTCGCAATACTTTGTCGTAGTCCATCAAATCCGGGTATATCTTTCTTTTGGCTTTCATTTTTTGCCTTAAATTTTGCATAAAGCGATTGTGATATACTCTGTTTTTCCATTTAGCCAACTGACCTGGTGAGCCTACCATATCGATGGGTGCTGATATGGCTATGCCACCTTTGATAATGTCTAGTGGTTGTCTACCTATATAGTTGAGTACGATATTGCCTCCCAGACTAAATCCAATCAGAATGATATCGGTAAATGAATATTTCTTTAACACGTGTTGTAAAACAGTGGATAAATCCTCTAATTCACCTGCGTGATAGGCTTTTTCTGTCTTATTAGGTTCACCACTACAACCCCTATAGTTGATGGCTATGCAATTCCAACGATCTTGGGTCAAGGCACTGACCATACCTTTCATATAGGGTCTTTTGGAATTGCCTTCGAATCCGTGCAAGATGATGGCGGCTTTTTGACTGGCTTGGTCGACGATGTCGAGGTCGATAAAATCTTGATCAGGAGTGGTAATTCTTTCTCGTCTATATTTGGGAATTTCACCTTTTCTAAACAAATTGGGGTAAATGGTAGAAAAGTGGTTGTGACGGAAAATATTGTATTTGGGTATATAGCTATTCGAAAGGATGGGCATTGTATTATCTTAAAATTTTAGTTTTGTAATTCACTATATCGAAAACAATCGATGGTGTGATCATTAACCATACCAGTTGCTTGCATCAAGGCATAACATATCGTTGGTCCAACAAATTTAAACCCTTTTTTCTTCAAATCTTTACTCATTTGTTCAGATTCTACACTTGTTGCTGGTACATCAGTAATAGAACGCCGGTGGTTCTGAATGGTTGTGCCATTGGTAAAAGACCAGATGTAATGATCGAAACTTCCGTATTCTTTTTGGATCTTGAGGAAGGCTTGGGCATTGGTCACAGCAGCATTTATTTTTAAACGATTTCTTACAATACCGGTATTGTGGATCAGGGATTTAATTTTTGCTTCATCGTATTGGGCCACAAGGACAGGATCAAAATGGTCAAAGGCCAATCTATAGGCCTCTCTTTTTTGAAGGATGGTTGACCAACTCAGGCCAGCTTGAGCTCCTTCTAGGATTAGGAATTCAAATAATAACTGATCGTCGTGTAAGGGCACACCCCATTCGGTATCGTGATATTTGATTTCTAATTCACTTTTTTGGGCCCATCGGCATCTGTTTTTCATAGGACAATAGATGTTTGGTGGATGAAATATTTTATCCGGTAGAAGGAGTAAAGTTAGTTTATTCCTATTGGAGTTTAATAAATATTTGAAAGTATGGAAGCTGGGGTAGAGATAACCGAATAAAGTTGCCGATAGGCAAATCGACTAAATGTCCATCGGGTGAAGGATCCACGATCTCCGTGTCGTGGGTAGTGAAGGAACCGATACCACTGGGTTCGGATGGGCTAGCCACTGTGCTGCGACTAGAGTGCATTTAAATTGATAAGTATTAAATTACATTTTTCAATAATAAGATAATAAAAGGGAAGGAAGACGTCCACGGTGTCGTAGGTGGGTGAGCTTATCAATTATAAAAGTATTCCGTATAAGATGAATGCCCCTACCGAATCAACTGTACTGTCCCTGTGTGAATATAGTCCTGGCCATCTATCAATTCTAGCTCAATCTTGTATATATATACTCCCGAATCCGCGGGTTGATCTACGATATTCCCATTCCAACCTCCACTGTCTATATTTGAAACCGGAACTTGAGAATGAAAGATTTGATCGCCCCAACGATCATAAACACTGAGGCCAACTTGCCCTTGAAGGAGATGATGTCCAGAAATTATGTGGAATATATCATTATGGCCATCGCGGTTGGGACTAAATGCATTGGGAATGCTTATGGGTAAATGGTCTTTGTCTATTTCTACAGAAAACTCCTTGGTCACTTCACATTGATTGTGATTGGCTGCGGTAACCGTAAATGTGGTAGAGGCAGTGGGGACAATGCTGTCGTCAATACATAGATTACATATGGGAGAGATGTCAGGAGTCCATGTGGTTTCACCCAAATCATAATTACTCCTCAAATAAATAGGTAGAGATTGCCCTAAAGTAATCGTCGTATCACGGGGAATGTATAATTCCATGGCAAGGGGTTGGGATAAGTCGTGGTTTATTTGTTGACTGCAACCAAATCGATCTATGATCTCAGTCGTATAGCTGCCTGATGTTAATCCCTCAAAACGTCCATTGTTATCCTCTTCGAGTTGATTGAGAAAATAATTATAGGGAGGGTATCCACCCATGGCCGACTGAATGACGATACTTCCATCTGAACTGTCGTGACAAAGGGGATCGATGGCATTCCACTGACTGGAAATCGAACGACGGGGAACCTGGGTCAAGGAGAGATGGACAATGGAGTCACATCCTGCACCTGAAGTAAAGGTGTCTATATAATTCCCCGGTTGGCTAATAAGTTGATCTTTGAATGGGTAAATACTGCCTTCACAAAAAGTATCGAGCTGGGTATAATATACTGGATGGACTGATATTTCAAGTAGTTCGGAAACTGTCCTACATTTTTCGTTGGCTAAGTTTGCTTCAGACCCAGAGGTTATAAATCTGTATTTGTATTTTCCAGGAAGATTGTTTTGGTGGTTTAGGATCTTTTGATTGAGGCTCCCGATATCCTTCCAATTCAGACCTTGGTCTTCGGTCCACTGCCATTGAAATACCAAGTCGCTATCATCGATATCTGTCGAAAGGTTGATCGGAGATGTCCTGTTTTCACAAGTGATGTATGGCGAGGGAATATCCACAGATATATTTGCAGAACCTCCACAAGGTCTGAATGTGATATTGTCTAGGGCGAGATCATTTCCCGTGCCCCCGGGAGCTTTATTCACCAAGGTTAGTTTTAATGAACTTTCCCCGGGCTTGAGGGCAAAAGTGAAACCGTATTTCTTCCATTTTTCATCTTGGGCAATAGGTCCTGTTGAATATTGCAATTCCCCGTTGATTAAAAACTCTAATTCTGGCAGTGAATGCCCAGTCGCAGACCGCTTTACAATGTTGATGATATCGGCGGAGAATTCATAAATGGTGTTTTCGCATAAGCCATCGATGGTTTCTTCATAAAATATTCCGGGAGTATAGGATGCATTGACTATCATCATATAGCCATATGGATCGGCACTGTTGTCTGGAATAGCGATCCATGTACCGTAATTGTTAATCCAATTGGCCATATTGTTGGTGATGGTATAGGATCCGTCAGGGGGTGGAGTGGAAGTAGTGTAATTGTAACCCGGAGCAATGCGAGGATCGATCTGGATAATATTTTCTCGACCACTGCCAAAATCACCACCAATAAAAATATTCTCACCCAAAGTCCCATTGCACAATTGTTGTGCAGATACCATAGTCCAATCCAGCAATGTAAATATTACCATTGAGAATAGGGCGATGTTTGGTTTCACAGGATGATTTTAAATATTCCTGTGAAAAATACTGAATATTTTTTATAAAACGATACTTTATCCTTTTAACCAGCGCCAAACATCTAATCCATTGGCATATAATACCAATCCCAATACCAATACAAAGCCCACAATGGTGGCGTATTCCATCACCTTGTCACTAGGCTTTCTCCCTGTAACCATCTCAAAGAGTAGGAACATTACATGACCACCATCCAATGCTGGAATGGGTAGTAAGTTCATAAATCCAAGAATAAGAGATAGAATGGCAGTATTTCTCCAAAAAATTTGCCAATCCCATGCATTTGGGAACAATTTTGATATCGTGGCAAACCCCCCCAAACTATCAGAAGCTTTGATATTGCCTCGGAACATTTGGCCAAATGCTTTGACTTGGGTCATAAGAAAATCCCAACCTTGAACTACGCCCATAGGTAGGGCCTGGCCCAAACTATATTCTTCGGTTTGGAAATTGTAAAAGTAGTCCAATCCATAATTTTGAAAGCCTACAGTTCCTTCTGGAGTTACTTGAGCGGTGATGGTTTGAGTAGCATTGTCGCGTCTAACCGTTAAATCAATTTTGGAGTCTTTGTGATTTCGAATGATTTTCGCAAAAGAATCGAAAAACTCTGTTTCCTCTCCGTTGATGGCCAAAATTTCATCGTCGACCTTCAATCCTGCTTTTTCAGCATTAGATCCTTCAATTACCTTTCCAATCTTTACGGGGAATCTCGGCGCTACTATATAGGCGTCCTTGTAGTCGTAACTGGTTAAAATGGTTGTAAATTTGGGATCGATGGGCAAGATAGTCTCCTCCCCATTTCTCAATATTTTTAGTGAAGAGGCATTATTGATGGCAATCTCAGAACGAATAATTCCAGGATTAAATTTGTCAAATTCCTTGTCTCCTATTGCTATAATATTGTCTCCATTTTGCAATCCCATTTCCATCCCTATACTATCTACCTGAAGACCGTATTTCAACTCACTTGTCGGCAAATATTCAGAACCGTACTGCCATAGCATTAGACCAAATATTAGGAATCCTAAAATGAAGTTGACCGTCACACCACCCAACATAATAATGAGTCGTTGCCAAGTGGGTTTTGATCGAAATTCCCAAGGCTGAGGCGGTTCTTTTAGACTCTCGGTATCTAGACTTTCATCAACCATACCAGAGATTTTTACATATCCACCCAATGGTAACCAACCAATCCCATATTCGGTCCCCCCAATTTTCTTCTTAAAAATAGAAAACCAAGGATCGAAAAACAAATAGAATTTTTCAACTCTGGTTTTAAACCATTTCGCTGGCAAAAAGTGACCCAATTCGTGCAATATGATTAAAAGCGATAGACTGAGCGCGAATTGCGCGATCATTACTCCCATATTATTTTTTTAATTATAGCTATTTTCCTTATGCATTGATACCCAATACAGATTTTAAACTGCAAAGTTACTGATATTTCATTAACTAATGACCAATTTTGTATTAAATGGAGTTTTTTATCGATAGAATTAGGCATTGACCAGAGAACTTTCTGCCTCCTTTTGACTTTCTGTCATTAGTGGTTTCACCAATGGGACAATTGGATGTCTAGTGATATTATTTTCCTACATTTGTCCTTCACTACAATTCACCTGAAATGATTCGAAGTTTATTTATTGGACTGTTTTTGTTGATGAATTATATGATTCAGGGGCAGGAATTTGACTTGCAATCTGGAGATATTCTCTTTAGAGAAAATACTTCATCGGCATTGTCCGAGGCCATAAATCGGGTAACCCAAATCGATACACATCGCCATTATTCCCATATGGGACTGGTGACGGTAGAAAATGGTCGAATACTAGTCATTCATTCCGAACCCGAGTCCGGTGTTGTAAAGGAAGAATTATCTGATTTTTTTGAAGTAAAAGAGGGCCAGGTGGCCAGAGTATATGCCTATCGCTTGATGGATGAATATCAAAATTCCATTCAATCGGCTATTGAATTGGCCGATACCTATCTAGGTCAGCCCTACAATTTCACCTATATTATAGAAGATGAGGGGATTTATTGTTCGGAATTGATATACCTTCTCTTCGAATCAGCTGAAATATTCGATTTAGAGCCTATGACATTTAAAGATCCCGCTTCGGGAAATTTCCCCAAGGCTTGGATTGAACATTATAGGAAATTAAAGATTGATATACCGGAAGGACTTCCCGGATGTAATCCCAATGGGATGGCAAGTAGTACAAAATTGATTGAATTAGGAGAGTTGCCTAATAACTAAAATAAGATAAAATGTCATTGTTTCTAGCGACAAAGAAAGAAGGCGATATATTGGAGTTTGAAGGTGATGTAGTTCAACATATTTCTAAGAGTTTTCGAATGCAGGTAGGTCACCAAATGAAAGCTACCGATGGCCAGGGCTCTATATATGATGTTGAAATAACGGCATTGTCCAGACAAAAAATCACTGCAAGAATTATTCAATCCATGACCGAAGAGCCATCTTTAGAGATTCACGTGGCTATGGCCATTTTGAAGAAAGAAGCTCGTTTGGAAAATTTTGTTGAAAAAGCTACTGAATTGGGCGTCTCAGCCATACACCCCCTCCAGTGTAGACATTCTATTAAACAGAGTTTTCGAAAAGAGCGAACAAATAAAATTTTAATCGCCGCCGCCCAGCAATCGATGAATCCCTATTTGCCAACATTGCATGAGGTTAAACCTTTTGCCTCTTTTATTGAAGAATATTCAGACCTATTCGAGGAAAAGTATATAGCCTATGCACCAGAAAGAAATAATAATGTACTTTTAGAGACTCGGTATAGTGGAAGTCCCAAGGTTTGCGTTATAATAGGACCTGAGGGTGATTTCCATGAAGAAGAACTGAAGCTGGCTGTCAATAATGGCTGGCAATTTGTAAGTTTGGGAAATACTAGATTGAGAGCTGAAACAGCAGGTATGATGTGTGTTCAGATATTGAAAACAGCCCATAATTTGAAAGTATAGTATATGAAAACATTTTTTTTAACCTTATGTGTCTTGTTTTGTAGTCAACTAACCGGCCATAGCCAACCCCTAAAAATAGGCTTGTTAAAATATAATGGCGGTGGAGATTGGTATGCTAATCCAACCGCTCTGCCCAACCTTATCCGATTTTGTAATCGGAATATCAACACCAATATCGATGACGATTATCAGACGGTAGAAGTTGGGAGTCCAGATTTGTTTAACCTGCCATTTGTTCATATGACTGGACATGGCAATGTGGTGTTTTCGAATGCTGAAGCAGAGAATTTGCGGAAATACCTTATCGGAGGTGGATTTTTGCACATTGACGACAACTACGGTATGGATCCATACGTAAGAGTGGCCATGAAACAAGTATTTCCCGAATTGGACTTTGTGGAATTACCGATTTCTCATCCCTTGTATCACGCTGCCTTTCCATTTGCGGATGGATTGCCAAAAATACATGAACACGACAATCAGCCAGCCCAAGGATTCGGACTGTTTTACGAAGGTAGGCTGATATGTTTTTATACTTATGAGACGGACTTAGGGGACGGTTGGGAGGATGAATCTGTGCACAATGATAGTCCTGAGGCACGGTTGGCCGCATTGAAAATGGGAGCCAATATTCTTTACTACGCCTTTGTAGGAGAAACCAAGCAATAATATGAATTATTTAGTATTTAAATCCTTACATATTATTGGTGTAGTCAGTTGGTTTGCCGGCCTGTTTTATCTGGTTCGCCTATTTGTATATTACGCTGAGACCAAAGACAAATCTCCTGCGGAGCAGGATGTTCTACAGCCACAGTATTTGATAATGATGGAACGTCTTTTTAAGATTATTACCACCCCAGCTATGATTATTACTGTGGTCGCAGGTGGAGGTATGTTGGTTCTGCACTCCGAATTGTTGGCCGCTAATTGGATGCAAGCCAAACTTGTTTTGGTATTTTGCTTATTGATTTATCACTGGTATTGTGGCAAGATTATTAGGCAAATATCTTCACAGTCAGATCATTGGAAATCTTTTAGATTTCGATTGTTTAACGAAATCGCCACCCTGCTTTTGGTGGCCATCGTTTTTTTAGCGGTGATGAAAAATGGATTTAATGCTATATATGGTATTTTGGGTTTTATCCTGTTAGGACTAATTATTTTTATTGCGGCTAAATGGTATAAGAAAAGTCGAGAAAGAAAATTAAAAAGTAAATAAATGCAATTTGTTTTTCCTTTGTTTTTAGTGGCACTAGCATCGATCATCATACCGATCATCATTCACTTGTTTTATTTTCAAAGGTATAAGACTGAATATTTTTCAAATGTTGGATTTTTAAAAAATCTAAAAGAAGAAAAAAAGAGTCGATCTCGACTTAAAAATATTTTGGTCTTATTGGCTCGGATATTTTTTATTACATTTTTGGTGTTGGCGTTTGCTCAACCCTTTATGACGGATGAAGAGGATAGTAATACCGACAGTGATTATATATCGATCTTTATTGACAATTCCTTTAGTATGGGAGCACTTAGTAGTGAAACTCCCTTGCTTCAGGTCGCGATAAATAAAGCCAAAGAAATTTTAAATGCCTATAGCGAAAGCACTTCCTTTCAAATTTTGACCAATGATTTATTGCCCGGCGATCAACGACTATTATCGAGAGATTTAGCCCTACAAAAATTGGATGAGATTGATTATAGCGGCCGACCAATGCAGCTAGACAGAATAGCTCAATACGTTGAACGATCATTGAAGGACCACGGCGGACAGTCGCTTTCCTATTGGATATCAGATTTTCAAAAGAATGGCCTTCAAAATCCATTATCTATAGATACTTCGCTGCAAATTTTACCTCTACCGATAAGAAGTGTGGTCAACAAAAATGTGTCCATCGATAGTTGTTGGTTTGCTTCTCCGGTACCCGAAGCCAATGTAGAAAATCAACTCTACGTCAAAATTTCGAATTACGGGACTGAAGACCAAGATGTGAAGATTGTGCTTAAAGATGGTGAAAACATAAAACCATTGGGAGCAGTATTTATCGAAGAGGGGAAATCCGTTATCGATACCTTACAAATCAATTTGTCACGTACTTCACTGGACAAAATAGTCCTTGAAATTACCGACCACCCCATAGACTTCGACAACCGCTATTACTTGAGTTTAAATAATAGACCTCAGCTTAAAATATTGGATATCTACGAGGACAATGTTCACGAGTATATGGACAGAATATTGAGGAACAACGCCACGGTGGAAAAAACCGAAGTGAATCTTAATAGAATTGTCTATTCTGATTTTTCAAACAAGGATTTATTGGTATTGGATCACCTACCGGCCATACATTCGGGTTTGACGTCCAATTTAAGTAATTATATAGAACAGGGAGGAAATGTATTACTGTTTCCGCCCAGGAACTTGGATTTGAATTCTTATAATGAATTTTTAAATAGTGTGGCAGAATTGTCTTTTGAACCGTGGAAAGACATGGAAATGGAAGCGCAATCCTTGAATTTTCAAGATTTTGTTTTCAACGATGTTTTTGATAAAGAAGATGAAAATATTAATTTGCCTAAAGTACAGGGGTATTATGGAATTCGTCATCGGTCCAATCATCCGGTGAATTCATTAATGACTTTGCGCAACGGGGAAAATCTTATCCTCAAGGTGGCTAAGGGCAATGGATATCTCTATCTGTCCACCACTCCCTTAACTTCACAATATAGCAATTTGGGCAGCCATGCCGACGTATTTGTCCCTATGGTTTATCGAATGGCTCTGTCAAAAGGACGGTCTCGCCAGCAGTCATATACAATAGGAGAGGATGAAACCATTGTAGTGGCCACGGAAAATCAATATGAAGAAGGTGAATTATTGGTATCAGGTGATGAGGTCAGTTTTATTCCGGGCTTTCGACAGGTCGGTGATTTGTTGGAATTGAATATCTACGATCAAATCAAAGAAGATGGTTTGTATCAATTGTCACAAAATCAAGATGATATAGCATCTTTTGCTATGAATTATTCTAGGGTAGAGAGTGATATATCCACCTGGAATATTGAGGATTTGCAAGAAAAAATTACGGGGAATGTCCGATGGTTGAGTACAGAACAATCCAATAACTTGTCTCAATTTGTTGAAGAATCCTATCATGGTAAAGTTTTATGGAAATGGTGTCTTATATTTGCCTTGATATTTTTAGTAGTCGAAAGTCTACTATTGCGATTTATTAAAAATTAATCCTACACATGCGTGTTCTCTTTCAAAATGTTGAGTTGTGTTTTCCAGGCTCAGAATTGCACGGGAAAGTATTGGACGTATTATTGGAATATGGAAAGGTTAAGGCCATTGATTCCAATATCGAAGAAGCGCCGCGAACTAAGATAGTTTCTGGCGGAGTACTGGCTCCGGGATTTGTAGATATAGGTTGTTTTGGTGGTGAGCCCGGATTTGAACATCGAGAGACTCGTTCAAGTTTGGTAAAGGCTGCCAGTAAAGGAGGTTATACTCATGTATATATATTGCCCAACTTAGATCCTGTAACCGATAATAAGGCGGCAGTACAGTTTATAGAGAACCATGAAGATGTGGTTCAATTACATGCTTTAGGAGCCATTAGTCAAGGTCTTAAGGGAATGGATCTTGCCGATATATACGATATGCACCGAAATGGGGTATCGGCTTTTACCGATGGCATGTTGTCCATCCAAGATACGGGATTAATGAAACGAGCACTGGAATACGTCAAGGCCTTTGACGGTATCGTGATTAACCAGCCCTATGATTATGGAATCGAACCAGAGGGAGTGGTTCACGAAAGTGTAGTGAGTACCAAGATGGGACTAAAAGGGATTCCTGCATTAGCTGAGATATCTATGCTCAAAAGAGATTTAGATCTTCTAGAATATACAGATTCTAGACTGATCGCCCATAATATATCTACTGGTTTTGGTACGAGTTTAATAAATGAGGCTAAGAAAAAAAATCTGAGTGTCTATGCTTCGGTAGCCTTGATGAATTTAATTGAAAATGATACATCGGTAGAGACCTTTGATACTCATTATTTGTTGAATCCACCTCTGCGTTCGGAATCTGATCGCAAAACCTTAGTCAAATCTTTAAAAAATGGCATCATCGATGCGATTGTGTCCGGTCATATGCCTTTGGAAAAAGATTTGAAGACGGTAGAATTTGGACATGCAGAACCCGGTGTGGCTACATTGCCCTTTGTGTTTCCTGTATTATTTGATAAACTCCAGAAATTTTTAAGTCTAGAGGATTTGGTGGGATTACTCAGCAATGGTCCTCGAAGAATGCTCGGTTTGGAATCGGTAGAGATTCAGGTCGGTAGTGAAGTGGATTATGTGTGGCTAGATCTTGAAAAAGAAACTTCATATAGCCCCAAAGATTTTCCTTCTAAGTCCATCAATTCTCCTTTCCTCAATCAAAAATGGAAGGGTAATGTTAATGGCGTTTTTAGGGGAGATCAGTATTTATTGTTTTAAGAATTAGAGAAAAGAATAATTAGTCATGAATTCAAAAAGAACAGTTTTATTAGGGGTGATGGCCGGTGTAGCGGTGGCGTTGATAATGTTGGTTATAGACTTTATCAACAACCAGCTTTTGGTAACACCGAGTATGAGTTATTTCCCGACCTTGGTATTGATATTTGCCATGTTTTTTGCGGTGAGGGAAGAAAAAAAGCAACGAGAATATTTTCCATTTTCTGAAGTGTTTAAAACGGCATTAGTACCCTTTATCATCGGAAATGCTATCTATTTGTTTTTCAACTTTTTGTTGTACAACTATATCGATCCCGCTTTAGGGGATATGGCTAAAGAAAGAGCGTTGGAAATATTCGATAGTGGATTGATGAACAACTTTATGAGTGAAGAACAGATGGAAACCATGATAGAAACAATCCAGGAGAATACTTTTCGACCTACTTTAATGGAAGCCTTTACCGGCTATGCCCTTAGTCTGATTGTTCCAGGTGCCTTGGTCGCATTGTTATTGTCCCTCATCTATAGAACTCGATCCTAATGAAGGAAGGTATAAATAATCAATTGGACCTATCCATAGTCATCCCACTTTTGAATGAAGAGGAGTCTTTGCCTGAATTGGAGTCTTGGATAGTCAGGGTAATGGAAGCCAATGAATACAGCTACGAAATCGTATTTGTAGACGACGGGAGTACAGATAGATCTTGGGAAGTGATCCAGGATCTTCACGTCAAAAACCCCAATGTGAAAGCCATTCAGTTCCGTCGCAACTATGGTAAATCTGCTGCCCTCAATACTGCTTTTCATCAGACCAAAGGCCGTGTAGTCGTCACTATGGATGCCGATCTTCAAGACAGTCCCGAAGAAATCCCCGATATGTATCACATGATAGTGGATGAGGGATATGATTTGATATCTGGATGGAAAAGAAAGAGATATGACAATAAACTGACAAAAAATTTGCCTTCCAAGCTCTTTAATTGGGCGGCTCGCAAGATATCTGGTATCTATTTACATGATTTTAATTGTGGATTAAAAGCTTATAGATCAAAGGTCGTTCACTCTATCGAAGTGTACGGTGAAATGCATCGCTATATTCCTATCATTGCCAAATGGGCTGGTTTTAGGAAGATCGGTGAAAAAGTGGTACAGCATCAAGCTAGAAAGTACGGAACATCTAAATTTGGTATGTCTCGATTTGTCAATGGATTCCTAGATTTATTATCCATCTATTTTATGGGCAAATTTGGGAAGCGGCCCATGCATTTTTTTGGTCTCCTAGGTACATTTATTTTTTTTATTGGTTTTTTAGCAGCCCTTTATATTGGTATCAGTAAATGGGTTATGCTCAAACAAGGGATTCCAGCTCCACTTATTGCCAATAATCCATTGTTTTTCATTGCTTTGATAAGTATGATTATTGGGACACAGTTGTTTTTATCTGGATTTATCGGTGAACTGATAACGCGCAATGCCTCAGGAAGAAATACCTATCAACTCGACGAAATAATTGGTTACTCCAATGAAGAATTACCCAAATCTCGTATTTGGTTGCCCCATTCTGATAAAGTATTGCAAAAAGAAAAATATTCTAGTAAATAATAGATAAATGAAGAACCTCATTTTGAGTCGAATTCAAGAATCGATAGCGGTAAAACAATTGCTGTTGTCCGATAGTGAGTTCTTGACTTCATTGGAATTGGTGGTTGAGAAATCCATTAATACCTTTCAGACCAAGGGGAAAATGCTTTTTTGCGGCAATGGAGGAAGTGCAGCCGATGCCCAGCATATCGCAGCAGAACTCTCGGGACGATTTTTATTGGATAGAGATCCCTTATTTGCAGAAGCCCTTCATGTAAACTCTTCTTATTTAACAGCAGTTGCCAATGATTATTCATTTGATCACGTATATGCTAGGATGATCAAAGCCATGGGGAATCGAGGCGATATATTGGTGTGTATTTCTACATCGGGACAGTCCAAGAATATTATCAAAGCTGCCATTGAAGCCAAAAATCAAGGTTTGTGGACGATTGCACTTACGGGGAAGTCGGGAGGTGGATTGGCTGAAATAACCGATGTCGCTATAAAAGTGCCCTCTACGGATACAGCTAGGATTCAAGAATGCCATATAATGATAGGTCATATATTATGTGAACTCGTCGAACAAAAAATATTTGGTATTGGACAAGATTAATATCGATACTTCGTGGTCACTTTTTTTGGATAGAGATGGGGTTATTAATCGTCGAATTCCAGGGACATACATTAAAGACTGGGTCGATTTTGAATTTATTGAAGGAGTTCTTCCTACTCTAGCCCATTTATCCAATCTGTTTAATAAAATAGTAGTCGTAACCAATCAACAGGGGATAGGCAAGGGGCTAATGACGGATACTGATTTGGATGAAATACATCGCAAAATGCGTTCGGCGATTAAGGATGCTGGGGGCAGAATAGATGGAGTTTATTATTGTCCCGACTTGAGTACCTCTAGGCATAATTTTAGAAAGCCCAAAACCCTTATGGCGGAATTGGCTCAAGAGGATTTTCCCGATATTGTTTTTCATAAATCCATCATGGTTGGGGACAGCATTTCCGATATGGATTTTGGTAGTAGATTGAATATGAAAACCATATTTGTCGGTGAAAAGTTGGGTTATAAAGGTCAAGACCAATTGATCGACTATGATTTACATAGTTTGCCGGATCTATTAGAAGTTCTCTCTTTCTAGTTTTTTTTAATTTTTCAGTCTTCTTTCTTTGCAGAAATGCTCAAAATTATTATGGGGGTTCTTAGGGTTTATTCCATATTATTACTTATATTCATTGTGTAAGTGCAAACAAAAAGTGGATAGTATCTCTAGTTGATTGATGTTGTATGGAAAGCTTAGGTATTCGGGGAAGCGGATGAAGAGTCGTATTGAAAGTTGTGTGAAAGATGGTGAATAATGGTGGTTGCACTTAATAGGCTTGCGAAATCTATCCTGTTACGCTAAAATATACTTCCATGGACATTACATCAAAAGACATCAGAAACGTGGTATTGCTCGGTCATGCTGGTAGTGGCAAAACCAGTTTTGTAGAAAACATGCTTTTAGAGGCAGAATCAATCAATCGCTTGGGCAGTGTTGGTCAAGAGAATACGGTATCAGATTATACCTTTATCGAGCGAGATAAAAAATATTCCATTTTTACTTCTACCATGCACATTTTCTGGAAAAACAGTAAAATCAATATTATCGATACTCCGGGTGCCGATGATTTAATCGGAGAAGTTTTGTCTGGATTAAGGGTGGCCGATTTTGGACTTATGATGGTCAATGCGCGATATGGTGTCGAAGTGGGAACAGAATTGATCATGGAATATGTAAATGGTTTCAATACTCCACTGGCCTTTGTAATCAATCATATGGACGATGGGAGGGCGGATTTCGAAACTGCTCTATCTCAGTTAAAGGATCGCTATGGTAGTAAGGTGCAACCATTGCAATACGCATTGGAATCTGGGCCTAACTTTCATTCCATTGTCGATGCATTGCAAATGGTGATGTATGTATTTCCTCCAGAAGGAGGAAGACCTCAGAAAGTCGACATTCCCGAAAGTGAAATTCAGAAAGCCAAATCCTGGCATAACACCTTGGTTGAAATAGCGGCGGAGAACGACGAAGGTTTAATGGAGCGTTACTTTGAAAAAGGGAAGTTGTCAGAAGAAGAATTGCGCAAAGGTCTAAATATAGCCTTGTCAATGGGGGACTTTTATCCCGTATTTGTGGCAAGTTCGTCCTATAATATGGGGAGTGGACGCATCATGGGTTTTATCAATGATATAGCGCCAGCGCCACCTGAAAGGCCATGGGAGAAATTGTCTGATGGATCTCATCTCGAGTGCTCGCCAGATAAAGATACCTCAATCTTGATTTACAAAACCATTTCAGAGCCCAATGTGGGCAATGTTTCCTATTTTAAGGTATATTCTGGGGTGTTGAGCCGAGGTGATCAACTTTTCAATGTCCAACAAAATTCTACTGAAGGATTTAGTCATATTTATGTGGCCAATGGTAAGGAGAGAACAGAAGTAGCTAGACTGATTGCCGGAGATATTGGAGTAACTACTAAACTGAAGAACAGTCATACCAACAATACCCTGCACAAGGAGGCCAAGGAAGTGAAAATACGAGGCATTCAATTTCCCCCGCCGCGTTACAGTATGGCTATTGCACAAGATTCTGAAGCGGAATTGGACAGGATAGCCAAGGCATTGCACATTATTCAAGAGGAAGATCCCACCTTGGTGGTAGAACAATCCGTAGAATTGAATCAAACCATACTACATGGACAGGGACAGCTTCATTTAGATATCATTAAATATCGGTTAGAGAAGTCCTTTGGCGTCAATCTCGTGTTGGAAACTCCGCGAATAGCCTATCGTGAAACCATATCCATGGCTGTGGAAGAACGATATCGACACAAAAAACAGAGTGGAGGGTCAGGTCAATTTGCTGAGGTAGAGATGAGGATAGAGCCCTTGTATCCGGATATGGCTATGCCTCATGATCTAAATGTAAGGCAGGAGGAAATAGTAGACTTGCCTTGGGGAGGAAGACTGAGATACCTTTGGTGTATTGTTGGGGGGAATATCGACAGTAGGTTTTCCAATGCCATTAAGAAGGGCATCGTACAGCGGATGGAGATGGGACCGTTAATAGGGTCCAAGTGTATAGATATTCAAGTATCGGTGATGGATGGTAAGATGCATACCGTAGATTCCAATGATATGGCATTTCAGTTGGCTTCAGCTCAGGCTTTTAAACAGGGCATGATAAGGGCCAAGCCCAAAATTTTGGAACCTATAATGGAATTAGAAGTACTGTGTCAAAGTGATATAATGGGAGAAATTATTGGAGATTTGCAAACCAGAAGGGCGGTTATTACTGGCATGGATGCCGAAGGCCATTATCAAAAGGTCAAGGCTAATATTCCTTTATCTGAATTGGCGGATTATTCCAATGCCCTGCGTTCTTTGTCTCAGGGAAAGGCGAAATTTGCCAGTGAGATGAAGGGCTATTTTGATGTACCTTATGATATTCAACAAACCCTAATGCAAGATCTAAGTGTAGGAGGTTAGAAATATAAGGATATGGTATTGTAAAACAAAAAAGCCATTCCGCTTGCACGAAATGACTCTTCTCTTTTTATAGAGTGTTGGTTTGGTTACAAACCAGCTACATGTTTCATCAATTTAGATTTTAAATTGGCAGCCTTATTCTTGTGAATTCGGTTGTTTTTGGCCAATTTGTCAATCATACTGACAATCTTAGGTAAAAACTTTTCAGCTTCTTCCTTGTCTGTCAAATCTCTTAAGTTCTTAATAGCAGTTCTTGAAGATTTTTTATAATATCTGTTCAATACACGCTTCTTTGCGGAACTTTTTACTCTTTTTTTTGCTGATTTATGGTTTGCCATAATATAACAATATGTTTTTACTAATGTTGTTCTAAATTGAATAACTCAATCTGAGTATCAATAAATTGGAGGGCGAAGATACGTATTACTTTCAAATATTCAAGTATTTCTGATATTTTTTTTCTAATCTCATTTTTTAAGATTTAGAAATGATGAAATAACCTTGTTCAGTTCTTTGCCTGGCAATCTATTTACGTTAACAAATATAAGGTAATTTTTACAATAAAAAGCTGTACTTTTGTTTATTATAAAGCAGTCTACATATCTAACCGTCCACAAATTAGGATAGTTAATCATTAAGATTTTCCCAAAGAAAGCACGAACACATTTCGGTATTTTGATAAGAATAGTATTATTTTAGTTAAAATTTAGTAGGTTTTACATAATAATAGCCAATTTTGGCGTTTTATAGCGTGAAAAGTAAGCGGAATGGGAGTTTTTTTAATAATTTTGCCTAAATTATTTGGGTAATTAAATTTCTTCCAGCTAAATTTGACGCGCAAATTTTTATTTTTTATTTAAAAATTTTAATATGAACAAAGGAGAATTAATTGACAGCATTGCAAAGTTGTCCGGTTTGACTAAGGCAGATGCTACTAAAGCATTGGATGCCACTATGGATGCTATCACAAGTGAACTTAAAAAAGGTGAAAAAGTGACTCTACCTGGTTTTGGAACTTTTTCTACTTCAGAAAGATCTGCAAGATCTGGTAGAAATCCTCAGACGGGGAAAGAAATTAAAATTGAAGCCAAAACTGTTGCTAAATTTAAAGCAGGTAAAAACTTGGCGGACGCAGTAAATTAATATTAGTACAATAATATTTATTTAAAATAATTATGGGTATTTCTTAATTGATTTACCCATTTTTTTATACTTGTGTTTATAATATTAAATATTTAGCTAGTTATATTAATAGTTGGATCTGATTAATATTGAGAATATAAGTGATTCCTAAAGATGGCTCATCTGTAGTTGATCAAAATATCGGCAATTCTTTTTTTACCTCTTATTGAAGAATGGGCTATTTCCTAAAAATTGATAAAAAAGTTTCAAAACATTGTCCAATCTTATTATGTTGGGCGAGATATAATATATAACGTCAAAAAAATACTTCCATGAAATTTGAAACCAAAGTAATTCATGCAGGCATCGTTCCCGATCCATCCACTGGAGCCATCATGACTCCAATTTTTCAAACATCGACCTATGTTCAGGATAGTCCAGGTCAGCACAAGGGCTTTGAGTATGCGAGAACGCAAAATCCAACGAGAAATGTTTTACAGGAAAACTTAGCGGCTTTGGAAAACGGGAAGCACGGTATTGCTTTCGCAAGTGGATTGGCGGCCATGGATTCTATCTTGAGATTGTTGAAGACCGGTGATGAAATTTTATCCACCAACGACTTGTATGGAGGTTCGTATCGATTGATGACTAAGGTCTTTGGTGAATACGGGATAAAGAGTCATTTTGTCAATATGCAGGATGCAGAGCAAGTAGCTGATAAAATTGGGCCTAATACCAAATTGATATGGATAGAAACCCCAACGAATCCCCTGTTGAATATAGTAGATATAGAAGCCATCTGTGCCATCGCCAAAGAAAAGGGCATAATGACATGTGTGGACAATACCTTTGCCTCACCCTATTTGCAGAATCCATTGGATTTGGGTGCCGATATCGTATTGCATTCAGCAACTAAGTATATAGGTGGACATTCTGACTTGGTGTTGGGGGCTGTAATTACCAATAACGATTCTATAGCTGAACGATTGACCTTCTTTCAAAATGCCGTAGGTGCTGTTCCGGGGCCTCAAGATTGTTTTTTGGCTATAAGGGGGATCAAGACCTTGGCATTGAGGGTGGAAAGAGCTTGTGATAATGCGGAAAAAATTGCAGACTTCCTTAGAAACCACGAGAATGTAGCTGAGGTTCATTATCCCGGATTTGCAGATCATCCTGGTCACGAAGTCGCCAAGAAACAAATGAAGAGATTTGGAGCCATGATATCGTTCTCAATAAAGAATGACGATTTAGCGAAAGCTCAAGCGGTCTTGAGTAAGACTCATTATTTTAGTTTGGCTGAATCATTGGGTGGTGTGGAATCTCTAATTGGACATCCTTCGTCCATGACACATGCATCTATTCCTAGAGAAGAGCGTATGGCAGTGGGATTGTTGGATTCTACGATTAGATTGAGTGTGGGTATTGAACATGTCGATGATTTGATTCAAGATTTAGCGCAGGCATTGGCATAAAAGTCGTATTATTTACTTTCTAATGTTTCTTTGACCAAAGACATGGTTTTTCGCAAATCCATTTCTTCAGAAGGCGAAAATAATTGTTTAAACATAGTAATGGGACTGAGAAAGAAGGGAACATTTTCTTCGTATTTCCAAGTCCAATGAGTGATATTGGGGTTGCTGTCGGATTCTAAAAAGTGTTCGAGTAAGGCAACCCTTATTTTACTGTCCCCTGTTTCCAATCTTTGCATTACGTGTTGATAATCGGTTTTAATATTAGTAATGCGACCTTGTTTGGTAGAGATAGTACTCTGCCATTCTAAAAAAGAACCGGGAAGTCCTTCCTCTCCTCCCTTTGTATACTGCGGTTGTGAAACCGACAATAGCCACGGATTCCAAGTGTTCTGTTGATTTAACTGTACAATATTGTTGTAGAGTTGTACTGGACTGGTGTATAGAGTCATAGATGAAATAAATTTTCTTTTCTTAGGGCTAAGAATACATAGTACAATATATAAGATAGAGGCTGAGAAGATGAAATATAGTAATAGCATATATTGATTTTTTCGAAATATAATGAAAAATACAATGGCAGTTTTTTGTGGTGGGGTTGTTAATCTGATGTTAACTTTTTTTAATTGACTGATTTTTAAAGGTAAAGGGATTTTATTTGATCCGACAATGTAGAATACCTTAGGTGATGTAATCAATCCTTATCAAAGAAAGCATAAATAGGGGGGATAAGGTGTTCGAATCGAGGTTTTTTTAAAAATTAGTCCCTATTTTGGGTTAAAATAAACTTAAAATATACAAATTTGCGAAACATTCGTTTCTCTATATAGTCATTGAAGTGTAACATAAAAAAAAGAGTATGAAAAAATCAATTATGAGTATAGCCTTATCACTAATGATGATAATGGGTATGAGTGGACTGGCTCATAGTCAAAGTGTTGCTATTATAAATATCGCTGATATTTTAGAAAATATGCAAGACTACAAGGCTGCGCAAACACAGTTGGACAAATTAGCAGAAACTTGGCAACAAGAGATAAATGCCGAATTTGAGCAAATAAAAACTATGTACAATAAGTACAATGCAGAACAAGTATTGTTAAGCGCCAGCGAAAAGCAACAGCGCGAAGACGATATCATTGCTAGGGAAAAGAGTGTAAGAGAATTACAGCGTATGAAATTTGGTCCAGAAGGTGAATTATTCAACAAGAGAAAACAACTGGTTGAACCCATTCAGGACAAGGTATATAATGCCGTTCAAGAGTATGCGGATCTTCACAATATCGATATAGTGTTGGATAAAAGCAGTTCATCAGGGCTGATCTTTTCTAATGATAAATTCGATAAGACTTCAGACATAAAGAAGATGTTAGGCATTCGCTAATATTATTGTATTTTGTGCAAATTTTAAAAAAAACTAATATTAAAACTAAAACTTTGAAAATGAGAAAAATGATCAAATACCTTTTTGCTGCTGTATTTTTAGCGGTATCAGTTTCCAACCTTAGTGCCCAAAAATTTGGATACGTAAACTCCCAATTAATTTTGGAAGAACTACCAGAAGTAAAGGCAGCTGATGCGGAGATAAAAACTTTGCAACAACAAATGCAGAAAAAAGGACAAGAAATGTTTCAAAGCTATCAAAATAAAGCGGTAGAACTTCAACAAAGAAGAGACCAAGGTGAACTTTCTCCAAAACAATTAGAAGAAGAAGCCAAGAAATTGGGTGTTGAAGAAGAAAAAATTAGAAACTACGAGACTAAAATGCAAACAGATATTTTGCAGAAACAACAATCTTTGCTACAACCTATCCAGACTAAAGTCAATGATGCTATTACGGCAGTGGCCAAAGAAGGTGGTTATACTTTTATCTTCGATATCAGTTCTGGCTTGATTATGTATGCAGAAGAAAGTGCTGATGTTACAGAATTGGTAAAAGCTAAATTGCAGTAATTCGTATTAAATATAGAGCGAATTAGCCATAAAAAAAGGTCGAAGTTTTCAAAAACTTCGACCTTTTTTTATGTATTCCATCTGCTGATTGATTATTCCGCAGCTTCTTCTTTAACCAATAATTGGAATCCGTTGCCGTGTATATTGATGATCTCAATATCTTCATCCTTTTTCAAATATTTACGCAACTTGGTAACGAAAACATCCATACTCCGGGCTGTAAAATAATTGTCTTCACCCCATATCTTGGTCAGGGCTTCTGTCCTGGTAAGCACGTTGTTCATGTGAATACAAAACAACCTCAATAATTGAGCTTCTTTTGGAGACAACTTGGTGTTGCTCACCTTGGATTCTCCAGTATAGGTCAATGTCCGCAATGGGAAATTAAAACTAAATTTTCCAAAATTGAATTCGGTTTGATCGTTCTCTTCCTCCACTCCATTGTGACTCCTCTTTAAGATGGCTTGCACACGGAGTAACAACTCTTCCGAATTAAAAGGCTTGGTTATATAATCATCGGCACCAATCTTCAGTCCTTCCACAATATCCTGATTCAGGGATTTTGCAGTTAAAAATATTATCGGTGTCTTTTTGTCTTCTGACCTAATTTCTTTAGCTAATGTAAAGCCATCTTTCTTTGGCATCATCACATCAAAAATGCAGAGATCAAAGGTCTTGTTTTGAAATGCGGCCTTCCCTGCTTCTCCATCAGTTCGAAGAGTAATGTTGTAATCATGCATCTCAAGATAAGACTTAAGAACATCTCCAAAGTTTTGGTCGTCTTCTACTAGTAGTATGTTTGGCTTCGTTTCGTTCATAGGATAGTTGTGATTGAATTCTTAATATAAACGGATGACAAGTCTTTAAATTTTATGATGTTAATTATTTTTTAAAGATAAATTGTTTTCAAATGGGAAAAACAAGATAAATTCACTGCCTTTATCCAGCATACTGTTCACCGAAATTTCCCCTTTATGGGCATCGACAATGGCTTTTACATAACTTAGTCCCAGACCAAATCCTTTTACATTGTGAACATTCCCCGTATGTGCTCTATAAAATTTTTCAAAGATATGGCGCTGTTGTTCTTTCGTCATTCCCATGCCGTTGTCCTTGATGGATACCGTCAACCCGTATTGGTCGCTCCAGGTTGATATTTTTATCAGCGGTTTGTCCGCTGTGTATTTATTGGCATTGTCCAATAAATTGTGCATAATGTTGCTGAGATGGTTTTCATCCCCAATGATGTGATAGTCGGTAGCATTGAGTTCCAATTCAGCCTGACCTCCGCGCTGCATAATCTGAAGTTCAATATGCTTTTTGGCTTGGGCCAAAATATGATGAACATCTACTTCGGATAGGGACATGTTGAAGTTGCGATTGTTGAGTAAGGCCATCTGTAAGACTTTCTCAACCTGGCGCAACATTCTTTTGTTTTCATCCCTAATAATGTTGGTGAATCGATTGATCTTGGCAGGATCCTTTTGAATAACCGGACTCTGTATGGAGTCCACGGCCAGCGATATGGTCGCAATAGGGGTTTTGAATTCGTGGGTCATGTTGTTGATAAAGTCGGTCTTCATTTCCGATAGATGCTTCTGCCTCAATATGGTCACCGTGGTGTAGAGGAAGGAAAACAAGGTGATGGCGATAAACAAAACCGATAGTATAATGCTGGATATAATGCGATTGAATATAAATCGATTCCGAGTGGGAAATTCAATAATTAGTTTTCCCAAAGCCAAATCCTTGTCTCGAAACATCTCCGCAGAATACTTGGAATCAGACAATCTAAAATTGTGTTCGGTAATGGTGGCCTCAGCATTCTGATCGGGAAATACAATGTAATTGCCGTCCATAATGATGAAATTGTTCTCCTTATACGAAAACACCCCATAGTGAAAGTCTGTTTGGATACCTCGCTTCCTTAAATTGTGCTGAATACTGTTGTCCAGATTCTCTAAGTTGATCAGAGAGGTTAAATCCTGATTCGTCCAATTGGTTTTTAAAGTCTTTTCAATCACCGAAGCTTCTATTAAAGCTCTCAATTGCTTAAATGTGATGTTCTTGTTGGGAATACTGCTCAGGTCAGACTCCGATAAAATCGACTGCCAGTTTTCTATTTGCAATGAACTGTCTGATGTAAGTAAACCCTTGAGCTCGGGAATCATATCAAATCCCCCCTCTAGATTTTCAACTTCATTGATAACGCTGATTAGAGATTGAAAAACCTCAATGTCAAATTGATTTTCGACAACTTTGATATTCTCCTTGATCCACTTGACCTGCATCCATACAATGCCAGCTATGGCCACGGCCATAAGTCCTACTACCCACCATATCCACTTTATTGTTTTAACCATTTGTTATCGCATTGGTCTAAGCTTTTTTAATTTAGTTTGTATCGAACAGTTGTCCCAGCTTTGAACCTCGTTATCGGGTATGAATTCGATGTATAGGGTATGGTTTTGTCATACTCTCCATATAGTCTTATGGTGAGCTTATCACTTAATTGATAATCTACTGTAGGTCGAAGACTGATGTTCTTCGATCCCGATGATACCTGAGGTTGGACCTCAGAATCAAATAAATGAATAACCGATATCGTGTTTCCATAACTAAAATCAACCTTAACCAAGATATCATTTCCAGCTTCGGTCTCTCTCTTACTTGCGTTGTCGCCCGATTGCACCGTCCCCGGCTCCGGTCTAGCCGTCCGTTTCTTTCCTCCATCTTTTTTGTGCAATAATGGAATATACACATTTTTAAATGTGGTTCCAAATCCAACAACTATATCTGAGGCATTGTTCTCATTGACCTGATAATTGGTCAAACTCAAACCAAGATTCCTGTTTCGGTTGTAATCAATAGAAAAATCTAAATTGTTTTTGGTTTGTATCTGAATACCTACCAATGGACTGAAACTCTCAGAAATAATCACATCTGGGATCTCATAGGTACTGTAATAGTTGGAAGTTAGTGGATTGAAATTGAGATCTGGATCTTCATTGTAATCTCGATCCGTCCTAAAGGAGTTGACATTTAGATTAGATGCATACCCATGTCTCACCGTGAAATTTGAAAATACTTCACTTAAAAAAGGCAATTTTGACAATCCATTGTATTGCAAATCCCAGTTGATCTTCGGAGCAATGTCCAAAAAGTTTAAGGCGATCTGACTAGGACTCTTGTCTGTATATGCAGCCAAAAAAGCTGGAATTATAACATCAGACTGATATCTTCCATATCCTTTGTCGTACTCATCTCCATCTACATCATGGGGAGTTCCATCACCCAATCGATCAGAAATCACGGTTCTATTGTCTTCAAAAGTGGCGAATAGATCTTGAATATAACTCGTATCCGTCTGGACAAATGTGTTCAATGAAAAGAAAGATATATTATAACTACCAATATCGCGAGGCGATAAGTGTTCAAATTCACCACCGAATTGTTGAATTTTGAAAAATTCATAATTGTTTTTCACGTAATTCTTATTGGCGTTTAATGTGATTTTAAATTCTCTAAATGGTTCAATTTCAATACTGGCGTCAATCCGCTCAGAATTGTTTCTGACCACTTCTTGGTTTAGAGCTGTGCTTTCTGTGATGAAATTATTTCCTCCTGAGACCAAGTCGTCCAACCAATTGTCTGTAGGTTGAATCCCGAATACATAACCTAGACCTGGACTGGTCCAAGATTCGTCTAACCCGAAAAACTTGGGTTGTGGAGTGAATCCCGGAACAATACTACTCACGGTATTGGCATAGGTGATATTCACATTTCGGAGCGACATAAATGGTCGAATCAGAGCAGCTTCGGCTAAACCGGGAACATGATTTTTTTTCTCTTTTTCATCACCCTCGCCATTATTTCCTGGATTTCGACTTCTGCTCGGAGCATTGCCAGGTCTGGTTCTGCTTCGAGGATCACTGCTGGGTTTTTCTCCCAATTTATAGTCATTAATTTTTCTGAGATAACCCACCTTATTGTACAACTTGACCATGTCTAGCTTAATATTTGCCGTTCTGGCTTGACTGTTTTGAATGATATTGCCGTACTCTTGGGCATTAAGTGCAGCTGCACTCCAACTATAGCTGGTATTGAGCTGAGTTCCAATATCGATAAAGTCCAGAAAAGGAAAATGTTTAAAGGGGAGGGTAAAGGTAATATTTAAATTGTGTGCATAATTCTTCGGTCTACCCAATTGTGACAAATTGTTGAATAAAGTATCTCTGATTTCGTCGGCTGAATAGGGATTCCTGTTTTCATCCAACACGGGCAATTCGTCTACAATGGCATTGTGTAAGGCATCGTAGTTGATCCTCAATGAACGGGTTAGGTTCCATGCTAGATTGTAGTTTCTATCCCAGGTAAATCGCTTGGTATACCAATCACTAAAATTGGCTTCCATAAATCGATAAACGGTTTTGTTTTGAAATCGATTCATTTCATTTCTGAAACTAAAGTTGGACGGAATAGGATTGAAATTGAATTCCGTCAAAAATTTAAGGAATTTATCATTGGATATTACATTCTTAAATGGTGTGATGTACAGCGGTTGTGCTGAGAAATTATAGTCCAATGCGCCTTGTTCCTGATCAACTCGATCCTCTTCTGTGATCGGATCAGAATAGATACTGGTGGACTTGGAGTAGGATACACTGAAGTTTTCTATATTCCAAGGCATGGGTTTTTTCGAGTCGGCATCTCTCAAGACACGTACATTGTTCAGTGAAACCGTTTTCCGTACCTCCCTCGTTATGGCTTGGTCTCGCACCGAGTCCCGTTCATTCTGGGGAACCGATTCCAGTTTCTCATCTAGGGTTAAATCATTGTCGTAGGGATCGTATTCCGGAGTGCTGATTTCATTGGAATACTGAGTGAATAGCGGTACGCTTAAATTCCAATTTGAAGGAAGTAATTTACTCAATTCAATATTAGCTGAAATATTGTAATCAAAATTCTGTTCCTTTTGGCGCTGTACCAATTTTTGGTCTAGGGCTCCCCAACCAATGGTACTAAAATTGGAGGCCAAATTGATTCGACCAAGGTCGGCTAGCTGGACATCAAGACGTGCCAAAGCCGCCATACCGCCTTCTTCGTCTAAACCCTGGAGTCTCAATTCATTAATCCATATCTCCCCACATTTGTCGAGTCGGTCTTCTGCGGTATTTCTCACACCTATCATTATGGATTTGGGATCACCCAAGGTAGGATTACCGACGACCCTTACCTTATTTCTCGGCTTGTCGGGGTCTTCGACTTCATAAGCTATGATCTCTGAAGCACCTTCTGCATTTCGCCTGATCTTGGTATCTTTTAACAGATCTAATGGAAAATCAAATTCATTTATTTTCTTCCAGACCTCTTCCTTATAAGCTAATGTTCCTGTCGAAGGACCGACTTGAGACAGCACCAGAGGGATTTCATATTCATAATAATTATTGGTGAAATCGGCACCTATTCTCAAGAAAATGGATAAATCGTCATCATTTAAATTGTCCCCATCCTTGCCCTCTGCATGGACAAAGAGCTTTAATCGTTCAAAATCTCGAAAATCATTTCGTCCAATGAGTTTATATATAGCTGCTGCTTCCCCATAGGGTAGATTACAGACATTCATGGCAATGGATTGCTCATTTCTCGCTAAGCTGTTGACGGTTCCGTAACTGATTTCTCGCACCACACCAGGTGGAATGGTATAAGGAAATGGAAATTTTCCACTGTTCTCTTCTATGTTGACCACGTTTACATCGAATTCTACATTGTCGCTTATGGGATTGGGTTCACCAATGCTGGCAGGACTTAAACTCTTGGTGTATTTACGCCAAGTGTTGTTGATCAACTCAAATTTGGCAAATCTAAAAGTGGCTTTTGATTCAAATCCATCCATGTACAAACGTATAAATCGAATAGATCGAAAGTCGTTGATCCCTCCCACCTTGCGCTCGTATTCATCAATGGGTACTTTGATCCGGTACCATACTCCAGCCGAAGAATTAATGGTGTCGGTAATAAAATCTATTTGTTTAATTCCATTGGTTGCGGGATCGTATTCAATGGGGATTTCGTATTCAAAATAAGATTCTATTTCGTTTAAAGTATTGTCGTCGTTAATGTCTTCGTTGTCTGGTTGATTGGTATTGGATTCCAGTTGAGTACCATCAGAAGTCTTTGAGTTGCCTTGGGGCATATTGGCTAAGGCATACCTTTCGATGGGGTCAAAGTCATCTGGAAATTCTGCCGACCTAAATGAGACGTAATTGTCATTCGATGGATCGTTTTCAATTTGTTGTCTTGCTTGAGCATTCAGACTCTGAATCGACTGTATGTAGTCAGCGAAGAATATTTTTTCACTTACATCGTCGAGACCGTCATATCCCACATCCTGCAATGCTCTATTGTTGGCATCGGGATCAAAGGATCTGGTAAGATTTCTCACCCTCGGAACCACACCTATATTGGTGGTGTCCAAGGGGTTGTTGGAACCCGGTACCGGTAAGCCATTTTCAAACATCATTCGAGAATCTTTCATGATATCTTCGGAAACGTTACCCAAATTGATATATAGTTTACCGCCGTCGGCGAGTTGACTTCCATCGGCTCTTTGCATAAATGGATTGAGTACCCACATCTCGATATATTCGACATTGGCAGCTTGGAAATCGTTGCGTTGAATAGCACGCTGAATTCCAGCCCATCTGGTTTTGGGTGCGTTTAATTGCCCATCTGGATCAAGACCTTCACTATATTGAGTTCCCGACGGAACATCGAAGTTGTATGGACCGCGACGACTTGGATCAAAGGTTATGTCAAAAGTCAGATAATTGGAGGCAAACTCAAATTCAACTTGGCGACCAGGGAATACATCATTTAACTGAATTGCCCTAGTATAGGGATCAGCATTACTGGCGTAGTTGGATTCAACTCGGTACCAAGATATATGTGCTCTGTTGACCCCAGTCAGCAAACTATTGTTGAGTGCCGATTCTGGATATTTGGGATTGTTGTTGTTTAAATCGTTTTGAGGAATAGATGAATGTACCCAGTCTTGGATAGGTAACCTCAAATCAATTCCTGTAGAACTTCCCTCGAAATCGTCGATATATGCCGTACCTCCAGTCGAATCCACATCAATGGCTTTGGAATGACCGGGCTTTAACCAAGCTCCTTCTAAAGTAAGGTCGACGGTTGAGGGTTCTTTAGTTCTTATTAAGGGTAGTTTGTCTAGAGCTCGAGTAAGCCAAGGAGCTTGTTTGCTCAAGGTCAAATCCAGTCCTATCATCCTGTTGTTGATGGGATCTTCACCAAAGTTAACCTTTTGGGTATAGGGTCTTTCCCACAACTGCATAAAGGTAGCTCCTAGATTGAGCTCGTCACTAAAGGTGTAGTCGGCTCTCAGTCCTACCATGTTCTTGCGATTGAGATTGAACAGGCCTTGATCTTCATACGATACCCGTACATTGACCCCAGGTCCCATGTATGCTGGATTGATGATGCGAACGGTTCCCAATCCGTAATTGACTTCGTAATCAACTCCCTCTATCAATTCTTGACTACCGGCGTATACATTTACCGAACCGCGAGGCACGTTGTATGAATTTAGGTTGTATTCATCAGTTGAGCTTGCCTTGTATCGCCCTTTGATCAAAAATCTATTCTTTTCTACAAATTCTCTGGCAATGACGATGGTACTATCGTATAATTCTTGGTATACAAATTCATCGATTAGATCGGGATCTTGTAAATCTTCCGCCAATCGTGAACCAAATGGTTCTAGGGTGGGAAACATCATTCGCCCAGTGGCCAAATTAAAGGTCACTCCATTGACAAAATCAAATCGACCGTCTCCTCCGGGTTGTGGATCACCGGTCGTAGTCAGTTGATCTAAGTTGAAAATATTGAGCAAGGGAAGATTCTCGAATCCATCGGCCGGAAGATATCTCTTCTGTGATTTACCCGGATCCTCGTAAAATATATCTAATTGAAAATCCTCTTGACTGACTTGATAGGCACCTATGGAATAAATGTTTTTCATCATCAAATCCCATATAGGCAAATCAATTCGCTGAGTGGTTCCCTTCAATAACTTAGTAAATAGTACTGTTGTCGTGTCGGGATTTAACGGTAAATCGGTTGAAAATTCACCTACTTGATATTTCTTTCCATTGTATTCGTACTCATATGATACCGCGATTACTTGATCTGGTCTAATGGCGGTGTTTAGGGAAATATAACCCAAATCTGGGTGGAAAGTGAATTCAGAAGATCGAAGCAATCGTGCCCCTACTTTTTCAAAATCCCTGCCTTGTTCTAGTTGCAATTGATTGTTTAATACAGCAACAGCCCTATCCAATGAACGGATAGAGTTGCTCGAAGTAATGGATGCATAAATGCCATTCGAGGTGTTGTCCGGCAATCCAATACCCAATATATCTGGATTGACAGGAGCAGGTGGATTTTGAAGATTGGGGTTTTGATTGAATATTTGTTCTGTTTCCCCCAAATCGGCAACCGACAATATGTCTCTAGCATCTTCTACTTGATTTCTGTCGTTGGTGATCCATGCCTCTACTTTGGTAATCTTGTAAAGAGATCGGATTTGAGGCAGTTGTTCCAAACTCTCCTCGAAGTGATCGCGGAAATAATGTGATAAGAAAAAGTGTCTATTTTCGTCGTAACTATCGACGGTCACTTCAAATTCCTGAAGCTGACCACCACCTTCGAGATTTAAGTCTTTTTGTTCACTGTTTTGTTGGGAAAGTATGGTCGTCAGTTTTAATCTCCCAAACTGAGTACCTATTTTTACCCCAAATAGATTTTGTGAACCTTGTATTAACTGACTATTGAGGGGCAAACTTACATAACCTGCATCAATGGTCTTGATGATTTCATCTTCAGAAAAATTGTCTGTATCGTATCCTATTTTTAGGTTTTGGTCAAAATTAAAGGTGGATTTATTGTTCCAGTTGAAATTTAAATTCAATTTATCCCCCACACTACCAGTTACGTCCAATTGAATGGGCATGTCAAAATCTAGGCCTCCATATCGCTGTTGTCTTTCCAATAAAATGGGGTTTTCTACATTTTGATACTCATAACCCAAAGAGACATCAATACTTCCTCGAGGTTGAATGTTGATCTCAGAACCCCCAAATAGTCGATCGGCTAGGTTCTTGGTAACGTCAATCTCTTCCATCGGATTGAGAGAAAGACCGCTGGCCGCTGTATTGCCGGCTATTTTGTTGAGATAATCTAACTCTTGTTGCTTTTTTCGATATTCCAAATATTCACTAAATGTCATTTGTGGGGTATATCGGCGAAACTCTTCATCTAGTTGATTGATGAAGTTGTATGAGTTGGTCTCGGAGTCGTATTCTATCTCATCTTGAAGTACACTTGGCATTTTTAAATCAAATGGGTTCGGAGCATCGGGATTTAACATATGCTTCCCAATATTGTTCTTTGGAATGGTGTCCAAAAGCGTTACTTCGGCTTGATTATGAAGACTTTCTACCCTTTTGGGCAAGGGGATGTCGTCCGGACTTGCAGCTTCTGCTGTAGGTAAAATACCCCATAAAAATATAAATAAACCACTGGCTATTAATACTTTAATGTTTATGGAACGTAGCAATAATCTCATATACTTTCACAACTTGTTAAAATAATTCAAAAACTAAACGTCATATAATGACTTTCATTATTAAGACAATAGTTTTAATGCCTCTTTTATAATATTTTCTACACTATCACCATGGCCTTCCTTCTTTATTTTGGCTAAGGCCATTTGTACTTTATTTCTCGGGAATCCCAATGTTAGCAACGCTTCCCTAGCTTCTACCATTTGCGTATTCGTCGATTCGGGTAGGGGAGTTTCTGAACTGGTTGATGGACTGATGTCCAACTGTTCTATCTTGTCCTTGAGATCAATGATGATCCTTTTTGCCGTTTTGGCACCGATTCCTTTGACGTTTTTAAAGGATTCATCATCTTCCATTGAAATCGCATTGACCACCTGACTCGGTGTCATTGATGAAATAATTAGTCGAGCCGTATTGGGACCAATTCCACTGATGTTTAAAAACAATTCAAATATTCGGCGCTCTTCTTTATTGCTAAATCCAAACATCATTCGAATATCTTCCCTGATATATTGAAATGTATAGAGCTTCACTTCCTTCAAAGATTGAATCTTTGAGTAAGTATGTAGCCCTATGTGGATATAATAGCCAATATTCCCCTGTTCGATGACGACGTAGGTGGGGTTTAATTCACTAATTTCTCCTTTTATATATTCAATCATGTTAAATAATTTGAATTGAAACCACAATATATGTGTTAATATCGTAATATGTAATCAAATTCCATACCGTTTTTTAAATTGAAAGAAATTTCCTGACTTTATTTTCGGTAATATTTGAACCGAAGCTACTGTTTTCAAGGCTTGTAGATACTATCATATATATGTAAATAAATTATTATGTTTGCACGAGTGGTAAAAAGGATTTATTCATCTTATAGATAGATACCTGGTTAATCGCTGTATATTTGATTTTTTGTTTAAAAATAGTATTTGATGAATATATTGATTTTGGGAAATGGTGGTAGAGAACATGCATTGGCTTGGAAATTGTCACAGAGTCCATTGTGTGATGATTTGTATATCGCTCCTGGTAATGCTGGAACTCAATTAGTTGGTAAAAATTTGCCACAAATATCTAATAATTTTGATGAAATAAAACAAGCCGTTGTAGATCATCATATTGAATTGGTTATTGTCGGTCCGGAAGCTCCACTGGTAGAGGGAGTTGTAGACTTTTTTCTACAAGATGAAACCCTAAAAAATGTTGATATTTTAGGTCCAGATCAATATGCATCTCAATTAGAGGGCAGTAAATCATTTGCCAAAGATTTTATGGCACGACACAATATCCCGACGGCCAAATATATAGAGGTAACTCAGGATAATGTAGAAGAGGGCTTGGCATTTTTGCAGAGTATGCAGTCTCCTTATGTATTGAAAGCCGATGGCTTAGCTGCCGGTAAAGGAGTCCTCATTATCGACGATGTGCAAGAGGCCGAAGCGGAATTGAAAAATATGCTAAATGGCAAATTTGGTGCAGCCAGTAGCAAAGTTGTCATCGAAGAGTTTTTGGACGGAATTGAATTCTCTGTTTTTGTATTGGTAGACGGTGAGCGTTATGTTATTTTGCCTGAAGCCAAGGATTACAAACGGATAGGAGAGGGCGATACCGGACTGAATACTGGGGGAATGGGTAGTGTATCTCCCGTACCTTTTTACGATGAAGTACTTCGTGAAAAAGTAATTTCAAAAATTGTAGAACCTACCGTCAATGGATTCAAGAAGGAATCTATGCATTATAGAGGTTTTGTATTTCTTGGACTGATTATGGTCGGTCAAGACCCCATGGTCATAGAATACAATTGTAGAATGGGGGATCCTGAAACCCAATCTGTCATGGTAAGGATGAAGTCCGACCTCCTACCGCTTTGTTTGTCGGCCAGTAGAGGAGAGTTGAAACAAGAATCTATAGACCTCATTGATGAAGCAGTGTGTACTGTGGTTGCTGTATCTGGTGGATACCCCGGAAGTTATGAAAAAGGAAAGACTATTTCTGGAACATCTGATGTAGATGAAATGGTGTTTTTTGCTGGAGCCATTACCGATGACGAGGACAATATAGTGACGAGTGGAGGACGAGTATTGGCGGTTACAGCTAAGGGATCTGACATCGAAGAAGCGAGACAAAAGGCATTGAAATCCATTGATAAAATAGAATTTGAAGGAATAAATTATCGTAAAGATATTGGCAAAGACCTATTATGATATACTCTTTTGGAGCAATTGTAAATATTCTTGAGAACGACGAAAGTCACATGGTATCTGACATGGAATTGCGTATCCCATTGTTGGATAGCAGACAATTGTCCGTGCCCAAATTGACTTTGTTTTTTGCTCTAAAAGGTTTGCGTAATCACGGCAATAAATATATAGGTGAACTGTACCGCAAGGGGGTTCGCTGTTTTATAAGCGATGATGAAACCGTGTTTCAAGGTCTGGAAGAAGCCAATTATATTATAGTATCTGATGTATTGTTGGCCTTGCAGCAATTGGCCCTTCACCATCGCCAACAATACAATATCCCAGTCATTGGGATCACTGGTTCAGAACACAAGACCCTGATCAAGGAGTGGTTGTACGAATTGCTCAGAGAGGATTACAATATTGTCAAAAGTCCAGGGTCGTATAATTCTCAGTACGGGGTGCCATTGTCCATATTGCAAATAACGGATCGCCATACTTTAGGCATCTTTGAAGCTGGGATTTCTGAGATGGGGCAAATGGATAATTTGGAAGCCATTATCAGACCCACGATAGGTATATTGACTACAGTGGAATCGGCCTATGATCTTCATTTTAGTGATGTTGGACAACGATTGACGGAATATCTTAAATTGTTTGACCGCTGTCCACGGTTTATTATTCACGAAGAATTTGAAAATATCCTGTCCGATCAACAACGAAAGAAAGCTCTAGTGTGGGGGCAGTCGGAAACCAGCGAATATCAGTTAAGGGATTCAAAGCAAGGAAGTAGTCAACGAGAATTATTATTGTACCGCGGTAATCAGCGCTTTCAATTGGATATTGGATCCAAGGATGAAAAACAGGATCTGGTTCAATATAAAATTATCTGCCTAATATTGGCCAATGCTATGGGCCACGGTCATTTACTAGACAAAATTGCAGGATTGACTATGCCAGATCTCGGAGTGAAAACTATCGCTGGCATCAATGGTACTACTATTTTACACGATGTTTATTGTCGAGATTTGTTGGGGTTTCGGGCGACTTTGTCCAAGGCCAAGATGATTCAGGACAATAGAAAAATATGGATAGTTTTCTCCAAAGAACATCCGATCCCTCAATTGGATGAATTCTGGAATATGATATCGGAGTCTGCGTCATATCAAGATGTGGACAGGGTTTACCTACCCGCGGAACTCGAGGCTGAATCTGCTAGTTCATCATCCTATTTGTTTTCCTATCCATCCTATCAAGGACTGATTGATGAGTTGATTCAGTCGGCCAGTGCCGACCAAACCATATTGATTTTTGGTGGAACCGGAGATACTTTACAGTCTCTGGTGTATCAAATGCAGGATAAGCGACACAGCACGGTATTGGAAATTGACTTGTCGGCCCTAAATAAAAATTTAAAGGCTTTCGAGCATTATTTATATCCCAGTACCAAATTGATGGTTATGGTCAAGGCCAATGCCTACGGTGCCGGGGCTTTAAAGGTGGCACAATTGTTACAAGGTCGTCGGATTGATTACTTAGGTGTGGCTTTTACCGATGAGGGTATAGAACTGAGAAGGGCAGGTATCGTATTGCCGATTATGGTGTTGAACGTAGACCCTTTGGAGTTTGAATCATTGGTAGAATACCAATTGGAACCTGAAATATTCAGTTTGGAATTACTGAAGAATTACCAAGACTATTTAGAAAAGCGAAATATTGTCGGTCAAAAAATCCACATTAAACTAGATACAGGTATGCATCGTTTGGGATTTTTGCCCGATCAATTGGATGAATTGATCCAAGTTCTAAGAAATACCGATGCATTTGAGATACAGTCGGTATTTTCTCATTTGTCGGCGAGTGGAGATTTGAGTGAACAAGAATTCACCGAAGGTCAAATAAATTTGTTTATAGAGTTGTCCGATAAATTGAAATCGGAGTTGGCGGTGGATTTCGATCGACATATATTGAATTCTGCAGGCATCGTTCGATATCCCCAATATCAGTTCGATATGGTGAGGTTGGGCATCGGAATGTACGGGGTGGGGATGGAGTCTGTAGAAGATCAAATTGTATTGCGACCGGTTCACAATCTAAAATCTCGGATAAGTCAGATAAAAACCATTCCAGTGGGAGATTCTGTGGGCTATAGCCGAGCGGCCAAAGTGGAAAGAATTACCAAAATTGGTGTTATCCGAATTGGATATGCAGATGGATTGATGAGGTTAGCTGGCAATGGTCGATTTAAGGTCATGGTCAATCAACAATTTTGTCCTACCTTGGGCAATGTCTGTATGGATATGACGATGATTGATTTAACAGATCATCCCAATGTATCTGTTGGCGATGAAGTGGTTATATTTGGTAGCCAATATTCTATAGAGGAATTATCCTCTGCCTTGATGACGATTTCTTATGAGATTTTAACCCATATCGATCATCGTGTCAATCGAATATATGTGAGTAATTAATGGTATGGAATTTGTAATTATTGTATTCCAAGCCCCAGTAATACCAAGTTTTTTGCTGAATTGAATTTTAGTTTATACAAAAAACCGTTTTATATTCGTTTTTTATCTTTAGATCAAACTTTTTCAAAAAATATGATGCAGAGATTATTGCCTTTATTGATTCTGATGAGCATTTTAAGCGTACAAAAAGCCAGTGCTCAAGATCCGGTATTGTTTTCTATAGATGGTGAAGATGTTCATCTTTCTGAATATAAATATGTCTATGAGAAAAGCAATGGAGTGAAGGCGGACTACAGCCCGAGTTCTACGGATGAATTTATGGATTTATATACCAAGTTTAAGTTGAAAGTTATCGATGCCAAACGCCAAGGCTTGGAAGACAACAAAGAATTGCAAGCGGAGTTGTCTCATTACAGAAACCAATTAGCAGATAATTATATGTCTGATAAGGCTGTATTGGATCGTCTGACTAAGGAACTGTATGCTAGAATGCAAGAAGAGGTTGATGTCAATCACATATTGATTCGACTTACACCCAACCCCCATCAACAGATGTTGGACAGAACGAAGTCTGATTTGATGGCTGCCAAGAGGGCTATTGAAGAAGGATTGCCTTTTCGAACAGTGGCCAAACGATATTCTCAGGATCGATCTGTATCTAGCAATGGTGGACATCTAGGGTACAGAGTGGCCAAATTGCCAGATGGATTTTACGATTTGGAAACGGCATTGTACAATACTCCAGTGGGTGAAATATCAGATCCTGTGCCCTCCAAATTGGGCTATCACATTGTGCAGGTATTGAATAGAAGGCCTTCGCGAGGTGAAATTAGCGTTCGTCAAATATTGGCTCGAAAGTCGATTTCAGGGATTAGGGATACGAGTGAGCAGAAAATCAATCGACTTTACATGGAATTGGAAAATGGCGCTTCTTTCGAAGAATTGGCCAAAACCTATAGTGAGGATCAGAACACGAAAATGGCTGGTGGATTTTTGGGAAGTTTTAAGGCAGGAACTTATGCTCCAGAATTTGAGGATGCGGCATTTGCTTTGGAAAAAGATGGCGACTATTCTGTTCCTATAGAGACAGAATACGGTTGGCACATCATCCAACGAGTCAGCCTTTCCAAGTTGGGGAGTTTTTCCGATGAGCGTCGAAGATTGGAAAAATTGGTCAAAGAGGATTCTAGGTTTGACTTAGCCCAGACAGCATTAATAGAAAAGATAAAAGGGGAAGAAAATTTTGATAAAAAAATCTTTTTGAACCAGAATATACAAAAGATTTTAGGGCCTGATGTATTTAACCTCGCATGGAAAAAACCAGAAATCAAGGAAGATTTTACCATGTTTACCATAGCGGATAGAAATTATAAGGTATCAGATTTTGCCGATTATTTGGAAACAGAGAAGGATTTGAGATTTCAGAGTAGTATGGTTCGCAATGACGATCAAGCGATGACACAATTGGTAGATGCCTATATCAATCATTCGGTATTTGAGTATGAGAAAGAACATTTGGAAGAAAAATACCCTGAGTTTAGGGAGATCATGAGGGAGTATAGAGAGGGGATTATGTTGTTTGAAGTGTCCAAGAATAAAATATGGGATCGAGTAGGCAGCGACAGTATTGGACTAAGGAATTATTACAATTCTCATAAAGATGCATATTTTGCCGATCGCGATGTTCAAATAGGGGTGTTTGAGATCAAAACTACTGATGAAAATGTGATAAAGAAGGTGAATAAACTCATTGGGAAGAAAACGCCGGCCAAAGTTTTGAAGAAATACAATAAGGCAAGTAATGTGCTTAATTATGTAGAAGAGACGCAGAAGGAAAAGAGTTTTGTTCAAATACATGGTTTGGAAGAATCTGAAGTAGAAAAAGGCAAGACCTATGTAGTCAAAGATGAAGGAACCGGGAAGTCTATTATCGCCAAAGTGTTGGAGGTTGGACCTCGTCTTCCATTGTCATTTGAAGAGTCCAAAGGAGCTGTGATGTCCGATTATCAAGAGTACTTAGAGGCCGAATGGATTAAGGACTTAAAGCAGAAGTATGAAATCGTTATCAATAAGGAAGTGCTGCAAAGTATGGTTCATCAATAATATTATGAGATCGAGTATTTGGTTGACGGTTTTGGTTTTGTTCTTCTCCTGCCAGTCGAATTCAGAATCTGACTTAAAAGAGGAAGGAGATATTGTGGCTATGGTTTATGGCAAAAAACTGTACACCAGTCAATTGTTGAAGATGATGCCAGGGGTATCGAATGTAGAAGATAGTTTGTTACTGGCCAATGCCCTGGTCGATCGATGGGCACGGAAACAGATCTTATTATACCGGGGCGAACAAGATGCCATCGATCCAGCTAGACTAAACAGTTTGGTGGAAGATTATAGAGAATCACTGATAATGCACGAAGTTGAAGAAAAAATTTTGCAACAATTTTCGGATACTGTGGTAACAGACCAGCAGATTGAATCGTTTGTTAAAGAAAATCCCAGTCAATTTAAACTGAAGAAGCCGATAGTGAAATACAATCTGGCTATTTTTCCTAAAAAGTCCATTGAGTTGGAATACAAGCAGGTGAAGAAAGAATGGGATGAAATGGAGGATGTAAGTACAATGAAGGTCAATCTCATTAAATACTTGGATTTATATGCCGAGGATTTTGTCTTGGATACCTTATGGTATTCGGTGGACGATTTGCAGAGAAAGTTGCCGGAAAATATTCAACTTTCACTACTTAAAAAGAGCCATTTAATTGAAATGGAGGATGATGAAAGTTATTATTTTTTAAAGATAATTGAGATCGCAGAAGAAACTGATGATGCACCTTTGTCATATATTCGTACTTTTGCACAGAAAACCATTCTTCAGAAACGAAGATTAAAATGGTTGGAAAAGATTAAAGATGATTTATATCAAGAGGCCGTGGCCAACAATAAGATTATTAAATATGAAAATTAGACATACTTTACTTTTACTTTGCCTAGGAGTGGTGACGTCGTGGAGTCAAGATAGTACAGTGATTTTGGAGTCTCTAGCTGCTAAGTTGGGAGGAGAGATTCTATTGTCTTCCGAAATACAGAGCAATTTGGATTATCAAGAGGCTGTATCTGGTGGACTCACTGAAGAGCAGCGTTGTCAGATGATACAGGAATTGTTTTTGTCGAAGTTGTTGATAGATCAAGCCAAAATAGATAGTGTGGAAGTGGCGCCTGAGCAAGTGGAGGAGCAGTTGGATGCCAAGCTCAATTACATTGTGCAACAGATGAATGGCGATGTGGAGACTTTTCAGAATTACTATGGAAAGACAGTAAGTCAGGTAAAGAAGATGATGCGTAAAGATCTTTCGAATCAAATGTTGTCCAACCAAATGCGAGGTGTAGTTTTGGGCAATGTTCAGATAACCCCGAAGGAAGTGGTTGCTTATTTCAATTCTATTCCTAAGGATTCTTTGCCTTATTTCAATTCAGAAGTAGAGATTGGAGAATTGGTAATGTTTCCCGAAGTAAATCAAGAAGAACGCGACAAGTCTATAGCTCAGATATTGGACATTAGATCGAGGGTAGAAGCAGGGGAGTCTTTTAATGAGTTGGCGAAGAAGTATTCAGATGATCCAGGGTCTGCTCGATTGGGCGGAGATTTGGGATGGCAGACCAGAGGGCAATTTGTTCCCGAATTTGAGGCAGCAGCTTTCAATTTGGACATCGATGAAATGTCTGATATTGTGGAGACCGATTTTGGATTTCACTTAATCAGATTGTTGGAGCGAAGAGGTAATAGGATACATGTAGAGCATATATTGGTTAAGCCTACGATTACCGATGCCGATGTAGATTTAACCTTCCAAAAATTGGATTCTATCAAGAATTTAATTACTTCAGATTCTATATATTGGGAGTATGCGGTGAAAAAATTTGGATCTGATCAGACCCAATCTTTCCACAATGGAGGACGAATAACGAATCCCAAGACTGGGAATACCTTTTTTGAGACTCCGGATTTAGAGCCCGATGTATTTTTTGCTATTGACACATTAGAAGTAGGCGATATTACCCAACCATTGGTACACTACGATAAGATTACCAAATCGTATTCATTAAAGCTGGTGAAGTTGTTTTCGAGAACCAAGCCTCATACGGCGAGTTTGACTCAGGATTACGATAAGATTAAGAGTGCTGCCATAAATGAGAGCCAGCAGAAGTATCTAAATAGATGGCTGGAAGACAAGATATCGGATACTTATATAGAGATCCATCCTAAGTTTTTGTCTTCAGATTGTGAGGTGATGGATAAGTGGCGAAAGGTCAATGAATACATAGCTGCACCATAGTTAGAAGATATACGCGAGGTATCGCGTTTCAACAGAAGATATAAAATCAAAAAAGGATGGAGTGCTTAAGCGCTTCATCCTTTTTTGTTTTAGAGTGGATAGGTTGGGATCTCAATCCTTGTTTGAACAGGATTGTTAAGATGGAAGGATGGTCAAGATAGTCTTTGAAGTCGTTGCTATGTAAGAAGTGGAAGGGAAGGCAGGAAGGATTCCATTCCGAGGCATTGCCATCCTTGTATTGAGCAGCCATTTCTCACCCGTTGTCTAAACAGGATTAATAA
>NZ_JAJQYA010000012.1 GCF_021729155.1 Membranihabitans marinus
TCGTCCAGTCCACTGCTTAACTCTCTTTCCCGTTTACCTATTAGTTCTGGTTCAAAATCACCATTACGGTCTCTTGGGGTCTCTACATAGATATCCCCACTATTGGTTCTCACTTTCTTTAATGTTTTCCCATTTCGTTTATTCTTTCGTGATGATGCTCGCTCTTCGTTCATAAAGGAAGACATTTCTCCTTCTAATACTTGATTTACCATCGATTGTAACAATTCACTAAATGGGCTATCCTCTCCTAAGACTGGACGTTTGCTATATAAGTGATCTTTTAACCGGTCATACAATTCTTGACTTAGTATTTCCTTCTCGTTTTTCTTCTCTTTTTTCATAGTTTGCTAAGATAAGTAGACACACTTAATTGAACAGTCTCATACTGTCTAAAGGATTTGCTTCATTTCTATAAAATCTCCTAATGCATTCTAATGTTAAATCAAATCTATCACTGATTTTTTGATTAATGCCTCTAGCTTGATTGATGGTAAATCCATTTCTTCTATGTGCAGGGAATACAATATGTCCTCCAATTGTTCTGACTTTTTGTTGTAATCTTATTTTATCACCATCATTTAGCCAGCCATCTAGTCTCCCGTTATATTTTCCAACAAAATGAGGGCACATTCTATCGCTTGACAAATTATCCGTTAAGTTAGTTTCTAAGATTAATCTACCGTAACTTTTACGAGGGATCTTAAGTTGTAAAGTTTCTGTGTTAGGGAGTGTTTGATTCCATAAAATACTATGGAGGTTATATAGTTTTAGACTATCAACATCAGGATCTCCACATTTACTATCTAATCTATAATCATATTCTATATCTATCTCACTCATGTCTGGTAAGTGATTATTTTGTTGGGGTGTAAAGATTAATTGTACGATCAGCAAAATTACAGGAAACTAGTCACTCTACAAATTATTGGGATTTGTGATTTATTTTCTTTGCGTTGTCGTAAAAGCTCATTGTAGCCACAGGAAGGATGACTACAAGGAGGTTCAGCCTCACGGATGCACTTTTTAAATTGTTTTTAATCCTAACTCTTTCAAAAATTCGTTGTGTTTTTTCGTTTTATTTTCAATTCTTTCATTGATCGATGTCAATTTTTTATTTACTTCTTCTAAGTCAATTTGTACTTCAGGCTCTGCGGTACTTACATATCTTGTAATGTTCAGGTTATATCCATTCTTTTGAATCTCCTTTATTGAGACTTTACGAGAATAACGTTCGGTTTCTTTTCTGTACTTGTAGGTTTCTACTATTCTTGTAATGTTCTTTTTTGTCAAGGTGTTTTGTCGCTTACCTTTTGCGAAATGCTCACTGGCATTGATAAACAAGACATCGTCTTCTTTTTTACACTTTTTCAATACCAAAATACAAACGGGGATGCCTGTCGAATAGAAGAGGTTGGATGGCATTCCAATTACCGTATCTATATTGTTATCGTTTAATAACTTGGTGCGGATTCGTTCTTCTGCACCACTACGGAATAAAACGCCATGAGGCAATATAATGGCCATGGTTCCCTCTTTGCCCAAGTAATGAAAACCGTGTAAAAGAAATGCAAAATCAGCTGCTGATTTGGGCGCTAAGCCGTAACTTTTATATCGAAAATCTTCTGCCAAGGTGTCGTTCGGTTCCCAACGCAAACTGAAAGGTGGATTGGCGACTATGGCGTCAAACTCTGTTTTTTTGGACGGATTCATTTCATTCAAAATGTCCCACTGATTTTTGAGGGTGTCACCATGAAATATCTCGAATTCGGTATCTTTCATGCCGTGTAAGAGCATGTTCATTCTCGCCAAGTTGTAGGTGGTGATGTTGTTTTCTTGACCATAGATTTTACCAACTGTACCACCATTGTCTTTGATCCTCTTTCTCACATTCAACAATAGAGAGCCGGAACCGCAAGCAAAGTCCAATACTTTGTCCAATTTGGTTTTCTTGCCTGTGGAAGGATCTTGACTGTCTAAAGTTACAATCTCAGAAAGGATGGTTGAGATTTGCTGTGGGGTATAAAACTCGCCCGCTTTTTTGCCAGAACCTGCCGCAAACTGACCAATTAAATATTCATAGGCGTCTCCAAGCGTATCGGTATCGGTGGAAAAATCGGCTATGCCTTCTGCAATCTTTTGAATGATAGTGCAGAGTTTCTTATTTCTCTCGACCGGTGTTTTGCCGAGCTTTTCAGAATTTAAATTGATTTCGGAAAACAGCCCTTGAAAGGAGTTGTCAAAGGATTCATTTTCAATGTATCGGAACCCTTCTTCAAGGGTGACCAGCAATTCTTCATTTTGGGTGCGAGCTAGTTCTGAAATATTGCTCCATAGATGGTCTGGTTGGATGACGTAATGTACCTTTCTGCGCATTTGTTTTTCAAATTCCACTATATCCTCTTCATTGTCTATATACCAAACACCAAGTGGTGTACGACCATCCTCTTTTGCCAGTTTTGGATAATCAGAACCCAATTCCTTTTTCGCCGATTCTTCATAATTGTGCGATAGGTAACGTAAAAACAAAAACGATAGCATGTAATCACGGAAATCATCCGCATTCATGGCACCTCTTAAATCGTTTGCAATTCCCCAAAGGGTTTTCCCTAGTTGTTGTTGATTTTTTTGTGTCATTTTAACTCTACTCGTTAGGAATTATAAAATTAAATTTTACCATGATTCGGTTTAAAACCTCATTAAACATATCTAAATTGTCGGGTACCGGTTTGTCAAATTGTTGGCGATAAACATTTAAATGAGTGAGTGCATTTACTATGAATGCCACTCTATCTATATCGATTATTCCAATCTGTTCTAATACATAACTGAATTGGCCGACACCAAGGAAAGATGCAATATTCTCTAAGACTTGTCTTAGTAATGCAAAGTGATAATTAAATACTTCTGTTTCTTTTGCCTGATTAAGGATTTGTAATAATCTCAAATGATACAGAAAAACACCATTTTTAGCTTTTATCAACGACAAATCATTACTATTGCCTTCAAGAATAAACTCTTTGTATTTCTTGGAATTATCTCGATTTCTAAACTTGTGAGCATTTGAACCCTTACCAAGCATGTCAGATAATATCGTGAGAAAACCAAAGTGATGTGACGTGATAATAATTTTACGATTTTCAAATTCCCTTTCTAATAATTCATAAACTGTAAATACTGTAACATAGATATTATGGTCATCTAAACTTGAAACAGGGTCATCAATAAAGGTATGTTCACTTTGAGTGTCTGGCCAACCGTCAACTTCAAATAGTGCTAAAAAGAAACACCACACGAAAATTCTCTCTTCACCTCTTGATATTTTTATTGGAGTGTTCGAGTCATCATTCGCGTAGAATTGAACTGAATCGTAACCTTTTTCAGAATTTTGATTAGTATTAAAAAAGAAGTTATATTTCCTTCTATAAGGTAGAAGCTTCTTTTCCACATATTCTTCATTTATTAAATTGTGAAGAGAATTTAAATTACTGGGTCTAATGTCAAGTTTAATGTTTTGTTCACCATTGTCATTATCGTTATCCCACACAAACAAATCCTCACTGAAAGCGTTGTAATAAACACCAGTGTGTTCCCCATCCTCTGTTTTTTTTGTCAAGTTTTTATATTCAACAGAAAGTCTTGTTTTTCCTGTGGCATTGAATGCATAGATAAGAATAATATTCTCCTCCATATCTTTTAATTCTTGTGCTATATCGTTTAAAGATGCCATTTTTTAATTATCAATTTTTGGAAACATCCCCTACATTGAGACTTTTTTATGATGTTCTTTTTGTGTCATAGTATTCAATTATGAATTTTCAATTACGAATTACGAGATTTTATAGTTTTTTGAATAGAGCCAGGTATTTTACAAATTTCTTCGGCATTAGAAAGTAAACTATCTGCTTGATCTTGATTAAGAAAGTCTGTTGCTTTCAATAATTTGAGCCAAAATATGGTTCCTCTCGCTTCTTTATAAGCAATGCTGAGTTTGGATATAAAATCCTTTGTACTCTGGCCACCAATTGATTCTTCCACATTGACTCCAATGGATGTTCCACTTCTTAAAAGCTGCTTGGATAATACAAACTCCCTTTTCTCTGATATTAGATATTTATACAGATTTACAATTTTGATTGCAAACGAAAACGACTTCTCTTGTATGATATTACCTTTCTTCATTTCTAATTCGTAATAGATCTAGGAAATAAACCCTGCATCAAACCTTTTTTATGCTGTTGCAATTCTTCGATTTTCTCTGTTTGTGCGGTGATTAATTCATCTAATGCCGAAAGACAGGATGCGATTTTTTGTTGTTCTTCAATTTTAGGAGGGAATCCAATTTCAAAATCACGAATTTGCTTTGCACTTATATGAGGAATTCCTGAGCTAGTATTTACAACATCTACATATCTTCTGAATCTATACGAGACAAATTGTTGATAGAGATAGTTTACATCAGAATTGACAGCCTTTATTCTCGCTACTCGTTGAATTAGAATTGAGCCGGAATCTTCTTTGGAAATAAGAGCAACATTTTTTCCGACTTTAGAACCATCCATACCAATAACAATGTCATTTTCCTCCACTAAGTATTTTTTTAATTCAGATTTGTCACCCAAAAAGAATTTATCCATTTCGTCAGAATGACGAATAACACCTTCAGTAATATTTATTCCTCTAAGAATCGGTGTTCCTGATTTATCATCAGATAGTTCCTTACTTTTTAAAGCAATTCCAGAAATCAAATCAATATTTTCTTCAATACTCTTGATTTCCCACTCTCCATCACTTTCAAACTCTGGAAACCTCACCTTAGGCAGTGCTGAGCCTGTCGAAGCATCGCCTTCTTGTGGAAACAGGTTTTGCATCAAGCCTTTTTTGTGGTCTTTGAGGGCGTCCAGTTTATCGCTGTGGGCAGCTATTAACTCATCTAAAGAAGAAAGGCAAGAGGCTATTTTTTGTTGTTCTTGTTTTTTTGGATGAGGAATTAGAATGTCAGAAAACTGCTTATAGCTTATCATTTTCCCGTCTCGAATACCTTCTAAGTTTCTGTTCAAGTCCTGTATAAATAAAAAGGACTTGAAAAAATGGCGGTAAAAATTATTTGAATCATTCTGCTTCTTTCTTAAGATTATGTAAGCAGGACTGCACAGCCCTAAGTATTTAGAATATTCAATTCCTCCTTGAAATGACCTGAGACTAATTATGAAATCACCGACTTCAACTACCTTATAGCTTTCTACACTTTTATCTGATACTGATACGTTGTAGTTAATCAGTTCTCTTGGTACTGCACCTTGTTCTTGAGTAATAGCAAGAATGGGTAAATCTGAGTTATGATTCTTATTTGAGATAGTTTCAAATAACTCGTTACCATTCAAGTATTCCCAATCTCTCTCAATTTGAAACTCAGGAAATCTTAACTCTGGTATTAATTTCATCACTTTACTCATAAACTGCTATTTGTCGAACATGATTCATAAGATGTGCAGGATATACAAGATGAATATATCGTACTATTCTTAGGTATCTTTTTATCCTGTTCAGATTTTCTCTTTTCATGACTTTAATTTTTTATTGAAAACACGATGATTTTGCAGTCTTTTATCACCAAAATTGATTAAAAGCTCATCTGCAATATTGTTAACTTCACAGTAATTAATAGCTTGGGCTTTATGAACATCTTCTAGTTTTTCAATGGCTTTTATTTCTTCCATTACTTTTTCTTCCACAAAAAAGTCAACACGCCTTATACCAATATCTAAGCCATCATAAATAATGGTCATTTCCATTTCACGCTTAAAGGCCAATCTTTGCTTTTGCATTTCAATAGCTAAGGCTCGTTGATAGATTGCTTCTTGAAAACCATTACCCAAAACTCGATGTACCTGCATAGCACATCCAATTATTTTGTGTGTCAAATCATTTATATCTTCTTTCATATTCGTGTCCTTCTTGTAATCTATTTAATCGTGTTCAGACATCATACACTGCCAATCCACTAATTTCTCTGTCTTTGGCCAATTTTTTTAGTTGGGGAGCCAAATCTTTCATTAAGGCTATTTCCGCTTTGCTTCTTTGTTTCCAACCCAATTCCAAAGGTTCCATTAGATCGGTTAGTTTTTCTCCGTCAAAAATCATTCGGTTCATAATCTGCTCTACAAAGGTTTTCAAGGCTGCCGTTTGCAATCCGTGATCATTTGCAATTTCGGCCAGCTCTTGGTCGTATTTCTCTAATCGAAAGGTTTCATAGCCTTGGCGTAGTGCTTCTACATCTTTTCCACTTTCCCAGTCCAAACTGTTGATATAATCAGTCAAGTCTTCTTCTTCCTCCATTAGGTTGGAGTTTGACTTAAGCAAACTAATGACTTGAGACTTGGACATTTTTAGTTTAGAAGGTTTTTGGTGTGTGCTGTCGGCAATCAAGCTCATGATGTAGTCGTAGTCAATCACAGCAGAGGCAAAGAGTACAAATTCAAAATCCAATTGTTGGATGTCCTCAGATGTATCTTCGTCTTCTTTTTGCTGAACCTCTCGAAGTTGCTTGGCGGTTTCTAAATAGGAGCTTCTAAACTCTTGTAAGATGTTTTTTGGTAGAATCGCCTCAATCATTTCTTGCTGCTGTTCATCCAAATCGGTGTACTGGTCGAGTTGGGTTTTTAGTCGCTGAACTTCCTTAAAGTTTTTAACGAAAGCAATCTTCGCAGCATTACCACGCAGATTGTACACTTCTTGTGGTTCGTTCACCAAGTTGTGTGCTGCCATAAAATCGCCAATAACTTCAACAGCTTTTTGGTATTGATCAATCACCACAGGAGCTGGGTCTACAATCCATATTTCATTGGCTTTGCCTCCTTCTTCACCAGAGAAGAGGGTGATGGCTTGATTTACGGCCGCTTGCTGAGAACGAAAATCGAGTATGTTTCCGTAGGGTTTGGTATCGTTTAGTACCCGATTGGTACGAGAGAACGCCTGTATTAATCCATGGTATTTAAGGTTTTTATCCACATACAGGGTATTGAGGTATTTGGAATCAAAACCAGTGAGTAGCATATCGACCACTATGGTAATGTCAATCTTGTTTTTGTGTGGATAGTCTTTATTGGAAAATTTTTGGTCTTTGATGCGTCTTTGTACATCTTGGTAATAGATGTCAAAATTGTTGATGTCGTGATTGGTTCCGAACTGATTGTTATAATCGGCAATGATTTCAATCAAGGCTTGTTTCTTCTCTTCAGGATTTTGTTGGTTGTCTTCTTTTTCCTGAGCCAAATCTTCTTGAAGCTGTTTAATGTCAGCGGCATTTTTTTGACTTTGTTGGTCGCCATTTTGCGCAATCAGTTGAGCCGGTGGAGAAAACACGCAGGCGATATTCAATGGGACATAATTTTTATCTTCTGCTTTTTTTCGATCCTGAATGGTTTTGAAAAGTCGATAGTATTCAATGGCATTATTGATAGATGCAGTCGCTAATACAGCATTGAATTTTCGCTGATTGGTAGCTGCATTGTGTTTGTCGATAATGGCTTCTGCAATGGCTTGTTTGGCTTTTGCTTCTTCTGTAATAGCATTTACAGCACCTTCTCCATCTTCGACCTGGTCTGTACGGGCTTTAAAGTAATCGATATGGAATTTAAGTACGTTCTTATCATCGATGGCATGTGTGATGGTATAAGCGTGTAACTGCTTTTCAAAAATGGATTCTGTGGTCTTGTATGTTCCGTATTGGTCTTCTCTTATTTTATAAGTCGCATTTTCTTCAAAAATGGGTGTGCCAGTAAATCCAAACAGTTGAGCATTCGGGAAGAACTCTTTGATCGCTTTGTGATTATCTCCAAACTGTGAACGGTGGCACTCGTCAAAAATGAATACCATGCGTTTGTCGCTCAAAGGTTCTAATCGCTGTTTGTAGTTTCTCTTGTTGGAACCATCCAATGCAAGACCTAGTTTTTGGATCGTTGTGACAATCACTTTGTCTGCATAGTCGGTAGAGAGTAATCGTCTGACCAATGTTTCTGTATTGGTGTTTTCTTCAACACTACCCTCCTGAAATTTATTGAACTCTTCACGGGTTTGACGGTCTAGGTCTTTTCGATCAACTACAAATAAACACTTTTCAATATCTGCATTGTCCTTTAGAAGTGTAGAAGCTTTAAAGGAAGTCAAGGTTTTACCACTTCCTGTGGTGTGCCAGATGTAACCGTTACCACGGTTTTGTTGAATACAATCCACAATCGCCTTTACTGCATACACTTGGTAGGGGCGCATCACGAGTAATTTTTGTTCACTTTCCACCAACACCATGTACTTGCTAATCATTTCCCCAAGTGTGCACTTTGCAAGAAATTTTTCAGTAAAATCATTCAAATTGTTGATTTTCTTGTTGTTTACATCGGCTAATTCGTAGATAGGCAAGAATTGCTCGTCGGCATTGAATTGAAAGTGTTGATTTTTATTGTTTGAGAAATAGATGGTTCTGGATCCATTACTCACAATAAACAATTGCATATAACACATCAAGGTGTTCGTATAGCCATTGCCCGGATCATTTTTATAATCCACAATTTGCTGCATGGCTTTTCTATGCGATACATCTAACTTTTTCAATTCTATTTGCACCACTGGCAAACCATTGATAAGTAGAATGATATCATAACGCTGATGACTGTTTTCGGTATTGATGCGCAATTGACTGATGACTTCAAAGTCGTTTTTACACCAATCTTTGATGTTTACTAAAGTGTAATGAAGGGGTGTTCCATCTTCTCTTTGAAAATACTGTCTTTCACGTAATTTCTTAGAAGCATAAAATACATCAGGTTCTATAATTTCTTCTCGTAAGCGTAAAAATTCACTCTCAGATAATCGCACACGGTTGAGTGCTTCAAATTTAGATTTGAAGTTCTGCTCAAGAGATTTCCTGTCGACAATATTAGGCCGGTAGGTGTATTTTAGGCCTTTTAACTGCTCAATCAGATTTTCTTCTATTTGATATTCTTTAGTCATTCAAATCTTCTTTCAATAATTTTTTGGGATAAACATTTAATATTCGTGCAATGTCATAAAGAATTTCCTGACTTGATTGCTGTCTGTTTTCAATGTATGCGTTAACCCTGTTGTAACTCTTCCCGAGTTGTCCAGACAATCACTTTTGTTTAGTTCCCTTTTATGAAGAACTAGTTTTATTCGGTCCATTGCTATCTAATTATGGGTTCTAAAATACAATTATATCTCAAATAGTAAAATATAAACTGAGCAATAATGTGAAAGGAGCATGTATTGGCTTGTGCAGCTTGGCAATTGTGTAATTTGTACATTGGCAATTTTTTGGTTAATATTGAAAAATTAGTATTTGCTGTCTGTTGACGAGAGGAAGGGTTGATCGATATATGTTGGTTTATCAAACATAATTTTTTATGTAATCATAGAGGTCCAGATCCCTATTATTTCCTAAAAAAGGGTAGTATTCAATTTTTTCTAACCCGAGTGCCCAATCCCTTTCGAAGGTTTCTTCCTTTAAGGAAATTTCTAAAACTTCGGAATCTTTAAAATCGATTATATCTAATTTGATTATTTCTTTGGTCATATTGGACTTTCCTATTCCTGGTTCATGAAGATAATTCCATGAGAAGTTTACAAAAGTATACCAACCTAAAAAAGATGTAATCACATCTTTATTTTTATTTGGACTACAATTTACTGGTATAAATGGTCCTAAGAAAATACACTCTATTGGATTTTCTATTTCTCCAAATTGATAAGGTTTAATCTGAAGGACAATTTTTAAATCTTCACATGTGGGGTTCCCATTTAAAAAGTCAATTAGATTCTTTGAAGGTAAAAATCCTAGCTCTGCTATTCTGCATCCAATATGCTTTGCTATATAACGATGCACATTTCTTATTCCTTCTTCCCATTCATTACTAAATATTGACCTTAAAGAGATTTCTCCATCTTTAATTAGCTTGATTTGGTTATCGTAGTAGTATTCAATTAATTTTTGATAGGCTTTGTCAGCATTCTGGCTTTTTCTTCCATTACAATCTATACATAAACACCTTCGAAACTTGGCATGGGTTGAAGAAGAACTCTGCAAAAATTTTCCTTTTCTTTCAGTTCTAAATGCAATTTTACTTATCTTTTTATTAATTGTATAATCCTTACCATACAAAAGCTCAAGGTCTGTTTTTTTGTATTTATGCTCCCTAGATAAATTTCTAGAACCGCACCACCAACATTTAGTTTTGTCCTTATATTTCTTAAATAATTGCATTTTTCTTATACTTGATATCAATCGTACACGCTCATTGATCATATATCTATTCTTCGCCTAAGATAGTAAATCATCTATTTTTAGGATGGGAAATTCCGTTATATATTTATTTATGTTTGTATTAATATTGAAATTTTACTAAACATTAGTTTAATATACTTTATTTCTGTGTTATTTGCCGAGATATATGTTTCGAAGCTATAGTCTCAACAAAAGTGGATCAGTCTTTTTAAAAGACCAGCTTTAGTTTATTACATAATCGATGATTGAAATTGATTTTTTCTATGGATGCAACAACAAAAATGATGGACAGGGATAAGCCTTCGTGACTTGTGAGTAAAGAATAGAATGCATATGTTAATAAATTCTTTTAATTAAATGTCAAATTGAGATAAACGACTCGATAGACTTCCTTTACTCCCCCTCCATTTCTGCTATAAACCTGCAATCATTTACCCTATATTTGCCCAAGCCCGCAATGTTGAAAATAGGGGTATAAAACAACTGATTACATATGCCGATTAATAGAAACCAACAAATACGATTGCGAATTATAGATGAATGCCTATCTCATTTTACTAAATGGTATTCGGTTGACGATTTATTGAAAAAGGTGAACCATCATCTGACCCAAGAAATGGGCGTAGATCCAGTGTCTATTCGTACCATCTATACAGACTTGCAGCGACTCGCTGATGCCGATATGTTTAATGCCGATATCGAAAAGAGGACGGATTCGCGTAAAGTGTATTACCGATATCGCGACAAGAGTTTTTCAATTCGCAATGCGCCCATCACTCCACACCAAATCAATGAATTGCAACAAATATTGCAGTCTTTGGAACAAGTGTCTAATTTTCCCTTCGGCCAATGGCTGGATTCTATTCGGGAGTCTTCCGATCTTCATGTCTCATTGGACTATGGAGCCAAATCCCTGATAAGTTTAGAACACAATCCCGATTTAAAAGGTATGGATTTGTTTAGTGATATTTTTCGGGCAGTGATTAATAAACAAGTATTGTCCATTGATTTTAAAGACTTTTATAAACAAAAGCGAACTTATGTTTTTCACCCACATTATTTAAAACAATACAATTCGCGGTGGTTTCTCATTGGTAGGAACGAAGAAGAGCCTGACACGGTTTGGAATCTGGCCCTCGATCGCATCGAGTCGTTTTCCAATTTGGACAGGGAATTTATTCCTAGCGATATTGATTTTGACGATTATTTCTATGACGTCATTGGGGTTACCCATTTTAATGGATTTGAAAAGCAGAAGATATTACTTCGTTTTTCGGAAGAGAGTTTGCCCTACGTGTTGACCAAGCCCTTGCATCCCAGTCAAAAACAGAGAAATACAGATGATGGTATCCTCATCGAAATACAAGTGAAAATCAATTATGAATTGTTCAGTGTATTGAGAAGTTTTGGTAAAAATGTGGAGGTAGTCGAACCACCAGCAGTTAGACAAGCCTTCGCCGAAGAATTGAAGGCCGCCCTAAATCTTTATGAATCCGATAAAGGATGATGGTCCACACCATAAACATGATATCTCAATTCATCATATCTCAATCCATCATTTCTCAATATCTAATATCTCAATATCTTTCATCGCTGATATAAGGCAGTTTTTTCAGAGAGGAAATTTCAATGCTGGGAAAACCAAAATCCAATGATACCTTGCCGATGAGGAGGTAGAGTCCCTTGCCCTGTAGCGGATAGGCGGCATAGGCTGGGGGGAAATGAATGGTGTCGAAAAAATCACCCTTCTCATCGATCCAAGTGCCGAAACACATGTATTTTTTGTTGACCGTGATCACATTCTTTTTGCATACATAGTAGCCTACGATTTGCACCTGCCGACCCTCTAATCTATGAAGTTGGGCGGCCGTGGCCGAGGAAGATATTTTTTCAGCCAAAAGATCAAAAGGGGAGCAGAGAGGAAAGCCGAGTAACTCGATTTCGTCGAAGGCCTGTTCGTGAGGTATGGCTTCAAAAGCCGGTAAGGTAAAAGACTCCGATTGAGGTTGAAACAGTTTGGGGCAATAAGTGGAATCTGCAGACTGGGCATTGTATCCATTTTTTTCCCACATCAATTCGTATTTACTCATGCCGGTAAACTGAAAAGCACCGATGCGGATGAGAATATCAAGTTGAATCTTGGGGATAAACAGACGCTCCAGAAAATTGGCGAAACTTTTAAAAAGGCCGTTTTTGCTGCGCTCCGCTAAAATGTCTTCAATGACGCGACTCTCCAATTCTCGAATATGGATAAATCCCAAATAGATGTCCTTGCCGTAGATATGGGTGAGATGGCGGCTGTGGTTGATACAGGGCGGATGGATGTGGCCGCCTTGCATGCGGGCCTCATGGACATAGAGTTCGGTATTGTAGAAACCGCCAAAGTTGTTGATGACGGCTACCATAAATTCTAAAGGATAATAGGTCTTTAGGTATAAACTTTGAAATGATTCAACGGCAAAAGAAGCCGAGTGCGCTTTGCAAAACGAGTATCCACTAAAACTTTCTACCTGTCGCCATACTTCATTGGTCAAGCTGTCGGGATATCCTCTTTCCTTGCAGTTGTTGAAAAACTTGTCTCGCAATTGGTAAAAAGTATCTGAACTCTTCTTTTTCCCAGTCATGATTCGACGCAGGACGTCGCTTTCGTCGAGGCCTAGACCGGCAAAATGGTGTACTATTTTCATGACGTCTTCTTGGTAGACCATGACGCCAAAGGTCTCTCCTAAGTGTTTTTCAAATATGGGGTGGAGGTATTGGATGTTTTTGGGACGGTGAAATCGCATAATATATTCTCTCATCATACCGCTTTGAGCTACTCCGGGGCGAATAATTGAACTGGCCGCTACGAGATGTACGTAATTGTCGCATTTGAGTTTGGTTAACAGTCCGCGCATGGCCGGTGATTCGATGTAAAAACAGCCGATACATTTGCCCGCCCGCAGTTGGTTTTTAACCTTTACATCGTTTTTTATTTTGGTGATTTGGTGTACATCGACCATTTCATTGCGATTTTGATGGATGAGGTCTACGGCGTCTTTGATATGACCGAGTCCGCGTTGGCTCAGTACATCGTATTTGTGAAAGCCCATATCTTCGGCCGCATACATATCGAACTGTACAATGGGAAATCCCTTGGGCATCATCTGCAAGGCGGTGTGGTGAAAGAGGGATTGTTCACTAATGAGGATGCCCCCAGCGTGGATACCGAGATAATTGGGCAGGCCTTCTATTTTTTTTCCATAATGCAATATGTGTTTGGCATAAGCGTGGTGATGTTTGGCTTGTGGGTATCTCACCATTTCATCGATATCGGCTTTGGGGAGGCCGAACACTTTGCCGAGTTCTCTGATGACGGACTTCCGTTTAAAGGTATTATAAGTGGCCAATAGCGCGGTTTTCTCTCTGCCGTATCGCTTGATAATATAGTCGGTGATGTCGTCGCGCTGATCCCAGCTAAAGTCGATGTCAAAATCCGGTGGTGAGCTGCGATGGGGATTGATAAAGCGTTCAAAGTAGAGGTCTAGCTCTAGAGGATCGACATCGGTTATGCGGATGCAATAAGCCACAATGGAATTGGCTCCACTTCCCCGACCTACGTGGTAGTAGCCCATGTTTTGGGCATAGCGCACAATATCCCAAGTGATGAGGAAATAGGTGGCAAAACCCAAGGTGTCGATGACGGATAGTTCTTTTTGGATGCGTTCTTGAGCCGCTTTGTTGTTGCCATATCTGCGTCGGCAGCCTTCTATGGCCAGTTTGGTCAATAATTTAAAATCTTCTTCGCGGGATTCGGTGAAAAAATGTCGGTTTACCTGACTTCCCGTTGTGATTTCGATATGGCATTGGTCGAGGAGGTGATCGGTGTTGTCCAATATGCGAGGATACATGGCGTAGCTCTTTCGCAGATTTTCTGGATGATGAAAATAGGCCGATTCATGAGCGTGGGGATAATCCTTTAGCCGACCAATAATGATGTTTTCGTCTATGCAGCGCAAGAGTTTGTGGACGCGGTAACCCTCTTTTTCTTGAAAGGTGACGGTAGATAGAGCAACGAGTTTGTCTAGATGTCGGCCTAGAGATGAAGAATACAATTTGCCTGCTTCATGAGGGCGAATGCCAAACCATTCATTTGTAGAGAATTCTGTAATGGGTTTAGGTAGAGAGCGATAGATGACGGCTGCGTTTTTCCAGGCAGGGGCAATGCGCGGTATGTCGCTGTTTTGGGTTAGGTGTTGGGTCAATAAGGTCGTCAGTTCGGTAAATCCGGCTATGTTTTGGGCGATGCCTATGTATCGGAATTCGTTGTTTTGCCGAAATTCAATGCCGATAACGGGTTGAATATTTGCTTTTTTGCAAGCTTGGTAAAATTCAAATATGCCTGAGGTGTTGTTGATGTCGGTAAGGACTAGACGTCGAATGCCTAGGGATTGGGCGATGTCTACCAATGCCTTGGGGGATAGAGTGCCGTATCGCAGGCTGTAATATGAGTGACAGTTTAAATACATTTGTCGAATTATACGACAAAGTTATTTAATTGTGTCGAAATAATCGACAAAACAATGTTGAATTTATAGGACGATACCGATGATATGAAAAGATTTGTTGAAATAGGAATTTTATCTGACCACCATTGGCAAAAACTTCAGTAAAGGGTGGCAAAATTTATAATTAAATGGAATTTATTTTCTATTTTTTAAGAAAATATCTGTATAGTCTGGGTTGAAACTAGTCTATATTGAAATTTAAGTCGTATATTATGAAGGATAATTCATTTTGCATGGACTAAGTAAAATGGTATCGGTAAGATGGAAACGGAAACGGTAAGAAAAGGATTAAAATTTGCTTTAGTAGGATTCCTAGTGTTTGAGATATTAGCCTATTTCTCGGGATGTGATTATTACAATAGTCTTTATTCGGGAATAATTCATTTTTCGGTTTCATTGATATTGTGGATAGTGGGAGGAATAGTCCTGTCCTTTTGGATCGATAGTAGAAATAAATAATACGAATTACATTTATAATTAACGGTAATCTTTCGATTTATTAGAAGTTTTACTACGTTTAAAATACTCGCCGTAGCTACGGCTATGCCTGTGTTTTTAGCCTCGTCAAACTTCAAATATTCTCGAAATCTTTTCCGTCATTATAAAATGTAATTCGTATAATACCCAGAAGTAGAGCTGTCTTTATCTCTACGCCATCTTTATTAACCCTATTTCGCATTATGGGAAGTAATCCTAAATGCATTTATAATTGTTGCCTATATTAACTTCTCTACATCGAAAACAAAATATCGGTCAAACGATAGATGTCAGATCTGGTATTGTATAAATGAGGGGAAACCCTAATGCACTGCCCTCGGTAGGAGACATGAATCTTGGCCGATTGACATTGACGCTTAATATCCTCGAGTACGGCTTCGTCCCGTACATGAATACCAATCATGTGGTTGGCCCGCCATTTTTCATCGTTTTCGATCCAATATTTACCATTGTCCAGCAACCCTTTGATTAAAGGCTCCATTAAATAGCTGCAATATTCCTGAACCCGTTCTGGCGTCCATTCGATGACTCTTTCCAGCCCTTTGTCCAACATGGGGACGGTCACAAAATTGCTGTATTCCCCTACATTGTATTTTTGAGCCTTGGGGCGATATCGCTCTTCATAATCCGTGAGGGCGGAGAAGTCGGAACTGTTTTGCCGATTGATCCAATTGTCTTCAATCGGAATCCCTTGGTCAAATACCGGCCCAAAATATCCTACTCCAATACCGTAAGGCCCCATTAGCCACTTGTATCCGGCGCATAGGACGGCATCGGCTTCGATAGCTTCAATATCAAAAGGCAGGGCACCAATCGACTGGGTACCGTCGATGATTAGTAAAGTATTGTGTTCTTTACAGGCCTCAGATATGGCTTTTAAATCATATAAACTCCCATCGGTCCACAGCAAGGTGCCAATACAGACTGCTGCGGTATGTGGACGAATAGCTTCAATGATATCCCTGCTCAATCTCGCCGCTCTGTCCTTGTACAAACTCGGCAAATTAATCGTCTTGACCTCAAATGAATACCGTTGATTTTGAATGGGGAATACCGCCGATGGAAACTGGTCTTTTACCACGATAATTTCATGGCCATAGGATTCATCGATATTGGCTATGACATTGGCCAATCCGTATGAAACCGAAGGAATAATGGCTATTCGCTCAGGATCGTTGTTGTTGATGATGGTCGAAAAATTTTTCCTAATCAAATCTGCCGGCTCAAAGAAATGTTGACCAGTGATCTGTCCGGGTTGACTTTTTAGGCGGACGCCATTTACACCGGCTTCCTCTACCTCGATGGCCAGCGGTGTCATATAGGCCGCATTTAAATAGGTTTCGTCCTTGGGTAATTGAAATAAATGTTGTTGTGAGCTAATCATATGGAGCAGTCGTGGTTTATTGAGCGGCAAGAAGTACGGAATTCCATACTCGCCACACATTTTTATAACATATTTTTTCTAAATCTTTCTTCGAATATCCCCGATGCAGTAATTCTGCCAATAAGTTGGGATAATCGGCTACGTCTTTGAGCCCAGTAGGGAGGGAATCACCTACGCCGTCATAATCGGAGCCCAGGCCTACATGATCAATGCCGGCAATGGCTACGACGTGGTCGATGTGGTCGGCTACCTTTTCTACGGTTGCAAAAAGAGGGTAGGGGTAATTGTTTTTAAAGTCCAATTCCCTGTCTTTGGCTTCTGAACTATTGGCCTCTATATTGTGATCTTTGAGGTATTGATTCCAATCACTGCCGTATTGTTCTCTGGATTTACTTACATCGCTGTCTATAAAGGTAGAACCAAAATTGATCTGAATGACTCCTCCATTGTCTTTCATGGCTCTAATCATGTCATCACTCATGTTTCGCTCAAATCCCGGCGTATATATTCTGCAGGATGAATGCGATGCAATCACTGGTGTTCGAGTGGTTCGAAGCACTTGATAAAACGAACTATCAGATATATGAGATACATCAATCATCATTCCTACATCGTTCATCCGTTTGACCACCTCATAACCAAATGGACTCAATCCATTCCACTTGCGTTCGGGGTCGTAGGAAGAATCACAGATCTGATTATACTTGCCATGACTAAGGGTAATGTATCGAATCCCTCTATCAAAAAAATAATTGATTAAGTCGAGATCTTCACCAATAGGGGCGCCGTTTTCCATGCCCAAAGGCAGGGAGATCAACCCCTTTGCCGTATTCTCTTCAATGGCCATAGGCGATAGACCTCGGGCAAAATTCTGAGGATGGGCATCGATAATGCCATTGATCATATCGATTAAGGAGTCGGCTAAAACCTTCCCACCATCGGTGTCCTGGTAGCTAGACGGAATAAAGATGCTCATAAAAGGAGCATCTAGTCCACCTTTCTTGGCCCGTACATAATCGAAATCCCCATCGGCAGATTCAATTGGAATCCCTAAATACTGCCGATTTAATTGAAAATTTTTAACCCTCAATCGGTAAGGCAGATCGATATGTCCATCTGTAATCAAGGTCTTATTCGCAATCCGCTGAGCCTTCTTCGTCAAATGCTGAGAAGAATGACAAGCCGTGAAAACCGACATTGTCAAGGTTGCCAATAGTATTTTATAAATCAATCGATACATAATCCTATCTTTTAAGTTGATTCAAGATACTATTTTCAACTTAATTACAAAATACAGACCTTAATTACAAAGCCTTTATTTTACCACAAAATTGATCATTCGCTTAGGTACTACTATGACTTTTATTAAATTTTTGCCTTCCAACCATTTTTGAATTTCCTGGTTTTCTTGGGCTAATTTCTCTAAATCACTCTTTGATGTGTTGGCAGGGAAAACCGCTGAAGCCCTTTTCTTGCCATTGATACAAAGTGGGTATTCGATTTCGTCGTCGACCAAGTATTTGGCTTCAAAATGTGGAATCTGCTGTTGATGTACACTGGCTTCATTGCCCAACATTTCCCATAATTCTTCTGCTACAAATACTGCGAAAGGAGCGACCAATCTCGTCAAAGGATCTAAAATCTCTCTTTTGTTGCAATTGGCTTTTTTCAATTCATTGACACAGACCATCATGGCACTAATACAGGTGTTGAATGAAAACCGCTCAGAATCTTCACGTACCTTTTTTATCGCTGCATGCAGAATTTTTAATTCTTCTTTGGTCGCCGCTTCATCGCTGATATTAACCTGATCATCGTCTTGAACAAACAAAGACCAGAGCTTGCGAATAAATTTAAAGACTCCTTCTATGCCATTGGTATCCCATGGTTTGTCTTGTTCAATGGGGCCCAAAAACATTTCATATATTCTGAAACAATCGGCACCATAGCGGTCTACAATATCATCGGGATTGATCACATTGTATTTGGATTTAGACATTTTACCTTGTTCGGAAACCGTTACAAATTTAAATTCATTGGTTTGTCCGTTGGATAAATTGCCGCCTTGGAAGACGCCGGTCGAGGTGTGGAACTCTGCATTTTTGTATTCTTTCGCCCAGTCGATAAATTTTTGGATGCCTTCCAAATCTAAATGACTATCCGGATGACCGTAATTGGATACATAATCGATGTGAACGGGAATTTTGGCGTAGCGATCCATCTGAGATTCTTCGACGATGTCGGCCGAATAGAAACATTTTTTGTCCTTGGATGATTTATCCAAATAAATGGATTCAATAATTCCTTGAATCTTACCCTGATTGATGAGTTTTTTAAACGGCTCAGTCGTATTCACATATCCGGTGTCAAATAAAAATTTATGCCAAAACCGAGCATACATTAAATGAGCTACTGCGTGTTCTGCACCACCGACATAGAGATCTACATTCTGCCAATAATCAATACTTTCCTTGCTCGCAAATGCCTCTTTGTTTTGAGGATCCATATATCGCAAATAATACCAACTCGAACCGGCCACTGCTGGCATGGTGTCGGTTTCGCGAAGGTGTTCCCCGTCGATGTTGACCCAGTCCTCGATAAGAGACAATGGGGATTTGCCATCACCTCCCGGTTTGAAATTTTCTGTGTCGGGCAATGTGACGGGCAATTCATCTGCCGGAATCATAGAAGGAATTCCTTCTTTGTTGTATTTGATAGGGAAGGGCTCTCCCCAATATCGTTGTCTGCTAAAATTGGCATCTCGAAGACGGTAGTTAATCTGCAATTGACCTATGCCTTTTTCTTCTATTTTTTCTGTCGCCAATTGAATGGCATCGGCCACTTCGAGACCGTTTAAAAAATCGGAGTTGATGATTACCCCAATTTTGTCGTCTAAAGTAGCTCCTGGATATTTGGATTTGTCGACTACATCGATAATGGGAATATTGAATTTGTTGGCAAAACTCATATCTCGCTCATCGTCGCTCGGTACGGCCATGATGGCACCAGTTCCATAATCGATCAACACGTATTCACTAATGTAAATAGGCACCTTGGCTCCGGTGAAGGGATGAATGGCATATGCGCCGGTAAAGGCACCGGTAACTTTTTTCTCCGCCATACGCTCTATATCGGACCGACTGTTTACATAGTCTATATAATCTTTGATTTCAGTTTCCTGACCTGCAGTAGTAATTTGATTGACCAAAGGATGTTCTGGAGCGATTACCATAAAAGTAACTCCGAAGATGGTATCCGGTCGGGTAGTGTATACCTCCAATGACTCGGAATGGTTGTCTAATTCAAAAAATACCGAAGCACCAGTCGATCTTCCAATCCAATTGCGCTGCATGGTTTTCAATGGATCTGGCCAGTCGATATCATCCAATTCCTGTAACATTCTTTCGGCATAGGCCGTAGAACGCAAGTACCACTGTGTCATCGCTTTTTTGACGACGGGATAACCACCTCTTTCCGAGACCCCATCTTTGATTTGATCATTGGCGAGTACGGTTCCCAATTCTTCACACCAATTGACATAACCTGTTTTCTGGTAGGCCAGTCTGTAATTCATCAGACAATCGGACTTCTCTTTGTCCGAGTATTGCTTCCATTCCTCTGCGGTAAATTCTACAGCTTCTCCCTGAAATGGTTGAATGCCTTCACTGCCTTTGGATTCAAAGTGGTTGACTAGATGATCGATAGGCATAGCGCGTTGCGCCGAAATATCGTAGTAATGTGAAAACAATAGAGTAAATATCCATTGCGTCCATTTGTAATATTCGGGATTGGAAGTGCTGACTTCTCTAGACCAGTCAAAAGAAAATCCCAAGTTGGACAATTGCTCTTTGTAGCGAATGATGTTTTGTTCAGTACTCACTGCTGGATGAATCCCTGTTTGCAATGCGTATTGTTCCGCAGGCAATCCAAATGAATCGAACCCAATAGGGTGAAGTACATTGTAGCCAGACATTCTCTTCTGCCGTGCATAGATGTCAGAGGCAATATATCCCAATGGATGTCCTACGTGTAATCCTGCTCCTGAGGGATAGGGGAACATATCTAAGACATAATATTTGGGTTTGTCGGAGTCGTTACTCACTTTGTATATCTCATTGTCTACCCAAAATTTTTTCCATTTCTGCTCAACTTGACGCGTATCTAGCTTCATTTCCTTTTTTTTGACTGATTTTTTAGATCAATTATCGAATTAATTTGCAAAAATATACGTATTCATTTGCATGGACTAGTTTATCTTATAATTTTTACAATTAATTTTATGTTCTATTTTATACCAATAAATTTTAAGTGATGCGTACATTGATAAAATTAGTACTTATAGTGGTGGTTGTGTTGGTTGGGTATAATTATTTCTATGGCACTTCAGAAGAAAAATCCGAGTCCCAAGAAATAGTAGACAAAGTCAAGGATCTCGGCAAGAGTATCGGTAGCCTCTTAAAAAATGAAAAAAATAAATTTGATGAGGGGAAGTTTGATAATTTGTTTGAAAATTTAGGCAATGTTTTCAAAAATATAGAAGACAAAATCGATGGTCAAGACGGCAAATCCAAAGGCGTTCTGGAAGATTTAAAACAAAAAAAGAACGACCTCGAGGATAAATGGAACAAAAGAAATCGCGATTCTATTTCCAATAAAGACGCCGAAGAATTTGAATCGGAAATGAAGGATCTCTATCAGCAAATGGAGGATCTTCTGAAAGATATAGATCAATAATGCCATATACCTCTAGTATAACCCATAGTGGGACTGACTTGATGAGGGCAGAGATAATTCAAGATTTGTATCCTGTATATATTATTGTTTATGTATATTTGTTACCTTTGCGTAATCAGTAATTTGAAATAATGTTATGGCCACAAGTAAATTTAAACCACAGCCTAATTATTGGTTGTCCAACGTCAGTGTAACACTGTTGTTGTTTCTCGCCGGTCTCTTGGCGCTATCTTGGTTGCACTCTCGAGAACTGATTGAGTATCTCAAAGAAAATGTCAATTTAACGGTAGAGTTAGATCGGGAAACAGGAGAAAAAGAAGTGCAATCTATTGTAGCCAAAATTCAAAAAGTGGAAGGCCTCAAAGAAGGTTCTGTCAAATTGATAACCAAAGAAGAGGGTTTTGAAAACATTAAATCGGATTTCGGTGATGACTTCCTAGATGAGAGCTTCCCCAATCCCCTCAGCGATATGGTCATCATGAACTTGCAGGCCTCTTTTGTGGACAAGGACAAGGTCGATGAGATAAAAAAAGAAATAAATGGCATTAGCAGTAAAATCACTCAAGTCTATTTTCAAGATCAACTCTTCGATTCAGCCATCAAAAATATGAATATGGTCAATTGGGCATTGACGGTTTTCGGTCTGTTGATCTTGCTCATTGCCGTGTTTTTGATTCACAATACGATAAAATTGGCTTTGTATTCCAATCGATTTTTGGTTAAGACCATGGAATTGGTCGGCGCCAAATGGAGTTTTATATTGCGTCCCTTCGTAGGCAAAAGTCTTGTTTATGGACTCATCTGCGGAATAGTGGCAGTGTTGATGATTGTCCTGTTGGGCTTTGTCGTTTACAAATATTACCCTTCGATAGAGACCATATTCAATTTTCAGTCTACCTTACTCATTATCGTTGGCGTCCTCTTGTTGGGATTGTTGCTCCAAGGGCTGAGTACAGCATTCGTAGTCAATAAATATCTGCGAAAAAATATGAATGATTTGTTTTAGAGAGTTCAATTTGCCCTAATTTTGATAGGTTTTTATCATTTTCGTGGGCTTGAAAACACTGTGGTGAGATATCATTTTAAGCACTTATAGCGTTTATTTATTAAAATAAATGATTTTACCTTTGCCTCATCCTTTATTTTATGGATAGTTTTTAGTTATTTTAGGCATAAATTTTAACTTTGTAAAAAAAATATATGACCAGTCAGGCCAATAAAAAAGTCATTAAGAAAAAAGCAGTTAAAGCTCGCAAAGCGCCAGTTAGAACAGTTGAGACCAAGTCTAAAAATTCTTTTACTCAATACGAAGACTTTATTTTTACAAAGCAGCAGTATATCTACTCAGGTATCGGAATGATTGCCATTATTTTGGGAATGATATTGATGAGTGGTGGTCATATGCCTGATGACAATACTTGGGATCCCAATATTATCTATTCATTCACTCGAATCACCCTAGCACCTATTTTTATCTTGGCTGGCCTTGTATTGCAGGTTTTTGCCATTTTCAAGAAGTAATAGAAAGAATCGATGAATGATTTTTTGCAAAAAATCATCCTTGGTATTATTCAAGGATTGACGGAGTTTTTGCCCGTCAGCAGTAGTGGTCATTTGGAGATCGCTAAGATGATGATCGGTGATGATGTAGCTGGTCATGAAAGTTTGTTGACCACAGTGGTATTGCATTTTGCAACGGCCATGGCCACAATGGTTGTTTTTAGAGATGATATTATTGATATTCTAAAGACCCTAAAACAAAAAGCCTCTCAAAAATTTGTAATAGCTATAGTTTTAAGTATGATTCCCGCAGCTGCAGTTGGAGTTTTATTGCAAGATCAGATAGATGCCTTGTTCTCTGGGAACTTATGGTTGGTCGGGATTTGTTTATTGGTTACCGCAGGTTTATTGTTGATTGCAGACCGAGCCAAAGATAGTCAGCACGAAGTAAATTATTTCAGAGCCATCATTATCGGAATTTCTCAGGCCATTGCTATTTTGCCTGGAATATCTCGTTCAGGGGCAACTATATCAACCAGCGTGATTTTGGGAATAGACAGATCTAAAGCTGCTCGTTTTTCTTTCTTGATGGTGGTGCCATTGATTTTTGGAAAAATGGCCAAGGATCTTTTGGAAGCCGATATGGTCTTGCATACTACCTCATGGACTGCCCTTGGTTTGGGATTTGCTGCAGCTTTTATTACTGGAGTATTTGCCTGTAAATGGATGATCGCTTTGGTCAAAAACAGTAAATTGTATTATTTTTCCATATACTGTGGATTGGTGGGTGCAGTAGCATTATTGTATTATTTTTTAGGATAAAAACTCCAGAGGATGGTAAGTTTAGAAGAATTGCGAACGGAGGGTACAGTTATTTTAATGGATAAGCCATATGAGTGGACATCTTTCGATGTAGTGGCCAAGTTGCGCAATCTCTGTAAGAAAAGATTAAATCAAAAGAAATATAAAGTAGGTCATGCCGGCACATTGGATCCTTTAGCCACTGGATTGCTTATTATATGTACAGGTAAAAAAACCAAAACCATTCAGGAGTATCAAGATATGCCCAAGGAGTATACGGGGAGTTTTACCCTAGGGGCGACCAGACCTAGTTTTGATATGGAAACAGAAATCGATCAAACTTTTGCCGTTGATCATATTACCCCCGAAGCTATGACTGAGGCTGCATTAAAATTGACAGGAGAAATAGAGCAAAATGTCCCTATTTATTCGGCTGTTAAAGTCGATGGTCAGCGAATGTACACCTTAGCTAGGAAGGGTGAAGATGTTAAAATAAAGTCAAGATTGGTCATGATTCATAACTTTGACATCGATATTAGTCGTTTCCCTATTGTAGATTTTAGAATTGCATGTAGTAAGGGTACTTATATTCGTGCCATGGCCGATGATTTTGGTAAATTGCTCGGCAGTGGAGCGTATTTGTCGGCGTTAAGAAGAACAAAAATTGGTAATTTTGATGTTCAAGATGCAAAAACCATCGATGCTATCGTTGAAGAGTTCAATGAATTGTAAACAGATTAAAAATTATATCAAATATGGGGATTGAAGTACACCAAATTTCGAAAACCTTCGGAAGTCAAAAGGCAGTACATCAATTGTCATTTTCAGCTAATAAGGGGGAAGTACTTGGATTTCTGGGTCCCAATGGAGCGGGTAAGACCACTTCGCTGCGCATGATAGCTGGACATTTGATGCCAGATGAAGGTCGGATTACATACAACGATGTAGATATCAATCAACATCCACTTCAAGCCAAACAATGGTTGGGGTATTTGCCGGAAAACAATCCACTTTACATGACGATGTACGTAAAAGAGATTCTGGGCTTTTATGCGGGCTTGCATAAATTGCCCAATCCGACACAAAGAATTAATCACGTCATCGACCGGGTGGGCTTGCGAAAGGAGAGCAATAAGTTGGTGCAACAGTTGTCTAAAGGGTATAAACAGCGAGTAGGTATTGCCATAGCGATATTGCACGATCCCGAAATCGTATTGTTGGATGAACCTATTTCTGGGCTAGATCCCAACCAATTGTCAGATATTAGACAACTGATCAGAGATTTAGCCGTTGATAAAACCGTGATTTACAGTTCTCATATTTTATCTGAAGTAGAAATGACTTGTGACAAGGTGTTGATTATCAACGATGGTCAACTTAAAGCTATACACTCCATTCAAGAAGTTAAAAAATGGAGACAGAAGAAGCAAGTAATCTATGCTACCTTTGACACCAAGAGTGAATTACATTCTTTAAAAGATCTGCCTCATGTAGAATCTTGTCGTTCATTGGGCAACGGTCAATATCGGATAGAGGTGGCTCAAGGACAAGATGTAAGGAAGGCTCTCTACCTGTGGACGGTGGACAAAGGAGTGATATTATTGGAATCCAAGGTCGAAGAATCATCGATGGAATCGGTTTTTAAAGCCCTTACAAAATAGGTTTGAAATGGTATTAGCACTGATTTTTAAGGATGTAAGAAAATTTTTTACGAGTTTGGTCTCGGTGACCAGCTTGATTATATTCTATGTTTTGATGGGACTTATTCTTTGGGTCTTTCCCGATTATAGTCTCCTAAATGGATATTACAGCAATCTGGATTCATTTTTCACCATAGTTCCATTGGTTTTAATGTTTTTAATTCCCGCACTCAATATGAATGCACTCGCTCAAGAGAAAGAGAGCGGAACCATCGATCTTTTATTGACTCGTCCTATCTCAAGTTCTATTATTATCGCTGCCAAATTTATAAGTGGAGTAATCATTATTACCGTCGGCTTACTGCCATCACTATTGTACGTGTATTCCATCTACCAATTGGGAAATCCAGTGGGCAATCTGGATATGGGTGGCGTAGGAGGCAGTTATATCGGTTTAATGTTGCTGTGTATGGTTTTTACTGCTTTGAGTATTTTCGCTTCGTCCATGTTGAATAACAATATTTCAGCATTGCTATTTTCGATATTGATATGTTTTTTGGGATATTGGGGCTGGTATCTCATCAGTAGTCTTTCCTTGTTTTATGGGACCTGGGATTATTGGGTACAGTGGTTGGGATTTGATTTTCACTACACGGAATTGGGCAAAGGATTGATTCGCTTGGAGAGTTTACTGTATTTTATATCTGTGATTACGCTGTTTCTTTTTGGAGCTTATGTGAACATTGAAAAATTGAAACGATGAAAAAAGATTATCACATACGTAATTTTATTTTGTTAATCTTTGGGTTAATTGCCATTAATTTTATTGGTGTTCAGTCTGAAGTACAATGGGATTGGACGGAAGATAATCGGTATACGCTGTCCTCGACGACGGAGGCAGTTTTAGAGAAAATAGATGATCGTATCCTAATAGATGTCTATCTTACTGGTGATTTTCCCGCAGTTTTTAAACGATTGGAGCAGAGTACTCGATCTATATTTAATCGATATGAAAGGATGAACCTCAATCTATTGATTTCCTATGAAAATCCATCCGTAGGATCAGTAGAAGAGGTCAATCTTCGGAGGGAGGAGTTGGCCAAAGAGGGATTGAGTTCGGTAAGGTTGAATATCCCTGGGGAATCATTAGAACGCAGAATATATCCCTATGCGGCCTTGAAATACGGTACCAAAAAGGTGTATATCAATCTTTTGGAATCCGAACGAAGCGGTACTCCCAACGATCAAGTAATCAATGAGTCCATAGCCCTTTTGGAGTATAAAATAACCAGTGGATTATTGCGCTTGTTTCAGGATAGAAAGAAAAATGTATTGTTTACTGAGGGCCATGGTGAATTGCAACCCTATGAAACTGCTGACTTGGAACAAAGTTTGCGATTTTATTTTAATACAGGAAGGGTAAATCTCGATTCCATAGTTTCTATTCCTCAAAATATTGATGTAGTCGTAGTGGCACAGCCCAAATCAAGTTTTTCGGATCGAGAAAAGTTTATCATTGACCAATATATTATGAATGGGGGAAAGATGATGTTTTTATTGGATCCCATGCGAGTTGATGAAGACAGTCTTCGGACAACAGGTCGATTTGTAGCCACGGATTACGATTTGGGACTCAATGATATTTTGTACAAGTACGGCGTGAGACTTCAGTCTAACCTGATATTGAGTTTGGAAAATACCAGAATCCCATTAGAGGTAGGTCAAGTCGGTGGGCAAAAGCAGTTTGATTTATTTCCTTGGTATTATTATATCGCCTCTATACCCAATGACAATCATATGATTAGTCGTGGACTGGAGCGAGTGCGTTTGACCTATGGCTCTGTTATAGATACTGTAGCCACATCTACGGCTGTGACCAAGACGCCGTTGTTGTTTTCAGGACCCTATAGCAGATATCAGTTTAACCCGGTAGACATAGATCTCAATATTGTGCGCTTTGAGCCCGATGTATCCGCATTTAACCACGTAAATTTGCCAATGGCCATGTTGTTGGAAGGGCAATTTGAATCCCTATACAAAAACAGAGTTTCATCGAGTATGGAGGAGGGCCTAGCGTCTTTGGGACAGAGTTTTCAAGCCATGTCCAAACCCACTAAGATTATGGTGGTCTCCGATGGAGATATCGCCAAAAATGAGATTGATCCAAGAACGAAGGATATTCGAAGTCTCGGTTATGATAGATACGAACAGTTCACTTTTGGCAATAAGCCCTTCTTATTAAATGCGGTGGAATATCTCACGGGATTGGATGTCGTATTGCCATTGAGGGCCAAAGATTTGAAATTGAGGTTGCTGGACCAGCAAAAAGTTGAAGCGGAAAGTAGTCTTTGGCAAGCGATGAATTTTTCATTGCCCATTGTATTTTTTCTAATGATGTCTTTTGGCTTGAATTTTTATAGAAAAAGAAAATATCAGTAAATGAAACGATTATCCTGGATTATATCCTCAGTACTGTTGTTGTTGATCGGATATTATTTTTATAGTCAAAACCAAGGCGAGGGCATTAGAGAAGATTTGGTTCTTCATGTAGAAGATACTGCGGATATAGCTCAAATAATTATCTTAAATAGAGCGGGAAAGAAACAATCTTTTTCGCGACGCAAAAATTATTGGGTAAATGAAAAAGACGAGGTGTTGCGTGCCGATGCCATCAACAATTTGTTGGCTACTATTCACAGCCAACGCGTGTCGAGTTTGATTCCCAAGGCCGCTATGGACAATGTAGTGAAAGACCTCAGCAGCAATAGTGTGCTGGTTCAGTTAATGGATAAAAAAGGGGATAAGTTACTCAGTTTTTATGTTGGAGGAGTAACCCCAGATGATCGGGGGACTTTTATGATTCGCGAGCAATCCGAAATACCAGTCATCGTCAATATCCCTGGGTTTGAAGGCAATTTAAGGACTCGTTATATCATGAGTGAAAATGATTGGGCGTCTAGGGAATTATTGCCAGAGTTAAATTCTGTGAAACAGATAAGATTAGATTTTCCCAGACAGCAAGAGGAGAGCTTTATTTTTCGATACAATGAAGATAACATCGGCTATGTTCAAAAAAGATGGGATACAGAAGTTAGATACTCCGAGATCAATACCGATAAATTGAAGGTCTATATAGATCGACTTCAAAACCTATATGCAGAAGCCCTTTTGGATCCGGCGAAGATCGAAGATTTAGAGGATGTGGTACCATTTTGTGTATTGGAAGTAGTCGATGAGGAAGATGAGATTTATAGTTTGAGCTTTTTTCCACAGATATGGATTGATATGCCCAATGAAGAAGTGAATATGCCTACGGTAGAACGATATTATACCTATCGAAATGACGGAAAGTTGTTTTTAACCCAGCATTTGTTGATGCAAAAGATTTTTATAGGTTACGAACATTTTGTATCTTCCTTGGGAAGTGGAAGTAAGATGTAAGTATCTGGTATTCTTTTGTTTATTTTCTTTATTGTCGCTATCGATGGTGACCATGGAATGGGGATTTTATGGGCATAAAAAGATCAATTATTATGCGGTATTAACCATACCCCCACCATTGATAGGATTTTTCAAACCTCATATTATATTAATTTCCGATCGCGGTGTTCGACCAGATATGAGGCGGTATGTCCATCCGTTGGAAGGATATAAGCATTATATAGATCTAGATATTTGGCATAAGGGCGATTCTCTGATATTACATAGAAAGTTTGAATACGATAGGATAGCCACCGCGACTTGGACGGTGATTCGATCTGAAAAAGACGATACCGGGAATCGAGAAAACAATAGTAGACGGGACAATGCTGCTGAAAGTATAGGAGGTGTTCAAACATTGAAGGATACGGTAGACTTTGTTGGTTGCGCTGATGGGAGATATTGGTTTCGATATCAGAGGGATTCTTTCTCCATCGATTCTGTGGGATTAGAATTGGATTTTAGATCACATGGATACGATTTGGAATTTGTCGTTGCAGAATTTTTATATCCCGGTTTGAACCATCGTTTGCATTATAAGGATGAATTGATTGAAACAGGTATGTTGCCCTATTCTTTTATTCATGTTTATCGACAGTTGGTGTCGGCTTATCGATCTGGGGATGTATCTGCTATTCTACAATTATCTGCCGATATAGGACATTATGTTGCGGATGCACATGTACCATTGCATACTACCAGTAATTACGATGGACAGAAGACGAATCAAAAAGGCATTCACGGTTTTTGGGAATCGCGGATACCAGAGTTGTTGGCGGCCGAGGAGTTTGATCCCTTTGTGGGGCCTGCTCAATATATTCCTTCCGTGGATAGTTTTATTTGGGATATTGTATTGCACAGTTATAGTTTGGTGAATCAAGTGCTGGATGTAGAATCTGAGGTGAGATCAGGAATGCCGGTGTCTGAACTGTATTGCTATGAGGAACGCAATTATCAGACTGTTAGGCTGCCCTGTGCCGACTTTGCTAGGGCTTATCATGAGGCCCTGGATAATATGGTGGCCAAACAATGGCGATCGGCGATTCATCACGTGGGGTCGGTATGGTATTCGGCTTGGATCGATGGGGGGCGAGTCGATGTAAAATGGTTAAACGACCAAGTAATAGAGCAGGACGAGGGCATTTGGCAGAAATTGAAATCCTTATTGGAAAGTCAATCTATTCTGGGGCGTGAACACGATTAATATCCTAGGTGTTTTAAAGTGTCGGTCATTCAAAATCTTTTTCATCATTATAATTTGTAATCCGTATAACTTGTAGTTGTTTGGCTTTGAGTTGATTTTTGAATTAGTGATATACGGAGGGCCAGATCTTTCAGAAATTTGAAGTCCAATATTTAAATACATATTTATTGATATATTTGGCGGATATTAAAAATATACCCTAGTGAAAAAACTAATTCATATACTTATTGGAGCGACTATGGGCATGGCAGAAGTTGTTCCCGGTGTTTCTGGAGGAACCATTGCCTTTATTTCTGGTATCTATGAACGGTTAATCAATGCGATTAAAGCTGTGGATGGACAGGCTTTACAGTATTTACTTCGCGGAAAATGGAAATCATTTTTTCAAAAAATTGACGGCGTATTTTTACTTTTTCTTCTATTGGGGATGATTGGAGGATTGTTGGTGGGTATCTTTTTAATTAGCCACTTAATTGAGGTATATCCCATTCCTATGTGGGCATTTTTCTTTGGGTTAATTCTCGGATCAGCGATATATATCGCATTGAAAATTAAGGATTGGAATCTAAAGTCGATATTGCTTTTAATTGGTGGGTTTGGCTTTGCTTATTTTATAACCCGAGGTATGCCGATGTCTGGGATTGATTCCCCTTGGGCATATTTTTTGGCCGGTACTGTAGCCATTTCAGCTTTAATTTTACCTGGTATCTCTGGGAGTTTTATTTTATTGATTTTGGGCATGTATACCTTAGTGCTGCACAATGTCAAATCGATTTTGACATCGATGGATATTCAAGCTTTAATTAAGATAGCGGCTTTTGGAGTTGGAATATTGATTGGATTGGCGCTATTTTCTAGGGTCTTAAGTTGGACATTTAAGAATTATAAATACCCTACTTATGCGCTATTGACAGGATTTATTTTTGGGTCTCTCAATAAAATATGGCCTTGGAAGATACCTACGATGGGATTGGATAAGGAAGGACAGTTTATTGCTATACAACCCGGACAAGTCATGGATTGGGAGGAGATTAAAATAGTGGCCGAGCAAAATGTTGGACCCTATCATTCTGCCATTCAAGAGTCTCATTTGGCAACCGTTATCGTCTTGGTTGTTCTGGGATTGGCTATTATATATGGGATAGCTAAGGTTGAGAAAAAGGCCGATTAATGTCGAAATGCTCTGAGTACTTAAAGTGATATTTTACCCGTGATTAGCAGTGATAATTTTAGTTATTTCCAAAATAATGATTACATTATTGGTTATTTATCAATAATCCAAAATCTATGTGTTACGATGCCAAAGCCTTGCTAGAAACGCAGTTGAAGCGTGCCAAGAAGTACAATGATGCAGAATGGCAAAAAGAAATTGAAGAAGACTTAATTCCATTTGAAAAGTATAACCTATTTCACGCAGCGGGATTTAGTCACCCTCAACTTTTGATTTATCCAGATAATCAGCCGTTTCGACCGACTCCATCTACTTGGGGATTGTTACCTCATTGGGTAAAGGATGACAAACAAAGGATGGATTTTTGGAATCGGACTTTAAATGCCAGAGGGGAAACCATATTTGAGAAACCTGCATTTAGGACAGCTGCCAAGAGCAGTCGATGTTTGATTTATATGGATGGATTTTATGAGCACCATCACTTTAAGGGCAAGACCTATCCTTTTTTTATTCAGCGTGCGGATAAGGCGCCGATGATTATGGCTGGATTGTGGAGTAAATGGAAGAATCCGGCTAATCTCGAAGAGTGGCACACTTTTGCCATTGTTACGACGAAGGGCAATTCACTTATGGAAGAAATCCACAATAATCCCAAATTGGCGGAGCCTAGAATGCCTTTGATTTTGCCGGAAGCGATTGCCGACCAATGGTTGCAGCCTATTGAAAATGAATTGGACAAGCAAGTCATCCAAGATTTGATTTTGCCCCTGCCTGCAAATGAATTAGTGGCTCATACGGTTCGCAAACTTAGAGGAAAGGAGGCGACGGGCAATTTGCCGAAAGCTTCAGAGAAATATGATTATTTCGAGTTGGTTAATAAAGATCAAACCTTATTTTAATTGAATAAAAAAGAAGGAAATTATATGAGAGTTTTATATGCTATGGTTTTGTTTGGATGTATTGGATTGATGACGAGTTGTGGTACGAGTTCCAATTTGAGAACAGAGACTACACAATGGCCATTGCACATTATCGATAGTAGTTTATGGGGTGCAGATGGGATACGAGTGGGGGATTTTAACGGCGATGAATATGCCGATTATATTTCTGGTGGAGAGGAGAAAGGATTGACCAAGGTGTATTTGGGCAGAGGGGGAGATGGTTTTAATGAATTGACTTTTGAGAGTGCGGATGTAGAAGATGCTATTTTTTTCGATGGAAATGGCGATGGTCGATCTGAGGTAATGACCCTATGTGAAGGGCGAAATGAAGCGATGTATTGGCATTTTTTGGATTCCAACGATGTTTGGGTCAATCGAGAAATAAATGCAGCTAGGGGCAAAAAATGGATGTATTCTGCAACGGCGAATTTTTTACCTAATGGAAGTCATCAATTAGTAGTAGGGGGCAAGGGGGATAATGCTATAGTGGGATGGATGGATATTGGACTCGACTATGAAAAGAGTAGTGAATGGCCAATTCATTTTATCGATTCTGTGGGTTGGATAATGAGTATTGAGGTTTTGGATATCGATGGAGATGGTGATGAAGATGTGGTAGTATCTGATCGTAAGGGGAATGATTCAGGGGTGAAATGGTACGAAAATCCTGGATCTGATAAGATATACGGAGATTGGGAGGTTCACGACATAGGCCTGATGGGGCAGGAGGTTATGTTTTTGACCGTTTTAGATTTTGATAATGATGATGTTGTCGATGTTGTAGCAGCGGATATTGAAAGTGGGGTATATTTATTGACTCGCACTGAGGACATCGGTGGTTTATGGGAAGAGTCTTTGTTGTTTGCATATCCCGAAGGAGTTGGGGAGCGTGGGAAGTCGGTTGCTGTGACCGATATCAATGGAGATGGTCAGAAGGAGGTGTTTACATCTTATGAAATGGCAGAAGATTTGGCTGGTATTGTCTGTTCGAGTTATGACAAAGTGGCCAAGACCTGGGTTCACGATGATATTGGTGGTTCATTGGGGATAAAATACGATAAAATATTATTGCACGATGTCGATGGGGATGGAGATCTCGATTTAATGACTACAGAAGAGCGCAGTCTTGAGAATGGATTGGGTGTGATATGGTATGAGAATCCAGGCGTAGATTCCATGTGATTTGTCAGGTTATTAGCCACTGGATTCGGTGTGATTGCAATGCAATTAGATAGGTTTTTGGCCAATGTGGTTCGGTGAGATTGTACCATCCATGGTAAGCGAATTATCGAGGCGTGATCTTTTAATTAATTTTGACGACGTAGAGACATGACTGAATGAAGCTCGGAGAGCCAAATGCCTTAAATAGGCATTTGGCGAAGATGACCGAACAAAATGCGAAGCATCATTGATCCTTAATGGATCAATGGTGAGGGAACCGAAACCTCCGTGTTTCGGGTGGGTAGGCCACTGGCTTCGGGTGGGAAGGTCTCCCGGCCGAGGCGTGACTGCCCCGTAAATCGATAGGTTTTTAGCCACTGTGGTTCGGCGAGACTGAACCGCATATCGTAAGAATTACATTTTAATTTATTATGTCGTCCTTTCAGGACTTCTTAATTGGGTAAACTATTTTTCGTAGGGTTTCACCCTACGCTGACATATATCGTCCTTTCAGGACTTTTTTATCAAGCTGGCTCTGGCGTGACTGCCCCGTAAATCGATAGGTTTTCGCCACTGTGCTCCGGCGTGATTCCACCGTAAATCTTCAGGGATTCTGCCCTGCGATGTGATTACACCCTATATCAATAGCCAATTGCCAAAATGAAGAGAAAACATTCTAATTGTTAGATATTTTGGAGACGCAAGGCATTGCGTCTCTACGTTAGTGTATGACTTCCCCGTAAATCGATAGGTTTTTAGCCACTGTTTCGTGAATGATGCAGGCATGACGAAAAAATTCTCTCCTATTGGTAAGAAACATCCATACCCTCTATTAGACAATATGACTGATGTGGATTGTATAGATGCACGAATGGATATGATCATGGATTTGTCATGATTTTTGCAATCAGATATTAAAGAAGGTTGGTGATATTATCAATAGATAGTTTGGTCAACTAATTCTCATTTGGCAAAAATCCCGCCAAATCAACTTTAGGTTACCACTTAACCGTGGGTTTTCAACCCACGGCTATTAACATATCATCCCTTCAGGATGACCGAGCAAAGTTGTCCCAAGGACAACCAAATGCCGTAAATCGGCATTTGGCGAAGATGACCGAACAAAATGCGAAGCATCATTGATCCTTAATGGATCAATGGTGAGGGAACCGAAACCTCCGTGTTTCGGGTGGGTAGGCCACTGGCTTCGGGTGGAAAGGTCTTCCGGCCGAGGCGTGACTGCCCCGTAATTCGAAAGGTTTTTAACCAATGTTTCCGGCATGACTGCAACATAAATCGATAGGTTTTTAGCCACTGTGGTTCGGCGAGACTGAACCGCATATCGTAAGAATTACATTTTAATTTATTATGTCGTCCTTTCAGGACTTCTTAATTGGGTAAACTATTTTTCGTAGGGTTTCACCCTACGCTGACATATATCGTCCTTTCAGGACTTTTTTATCAAGCTGGCTCTGGCGTGATTGCCCTGTAATTCGATAGGTTTTTAACCACTGGCTCCGGTGAGATTGTACCATCCATGGTAAGCGAATTGCCGAGGCGTGATCTTTTAATTAATTTTGACGACGTAGAGACGCAATGCCTTGCGTCTCCCTAAATTGTCGACTGAGACGCAAGGCATTGCGTCTCTACGTTAGTGCGTGACTTCCCCGTAAATCGACAAGATTTCACCTGTTATTTATTATGTCGTCCCATCAATACTTCTGAATAAAAATCTAAGATGTGCTCATCCATTATCAAGAAATCATCCTATGGTTTGGCATAGTAGCTGTTTCGAGAAAAAGGAAAATTGTTTGACAATGGCCAATGACCAGCCTCTGAAAAAATAAAAATGAGAAAAGAAAATACATTGAAAAGATTGAAGACAGGGAGTAGTTGAATATAAAAATAACTGAAAAGCAATGACTTAAAACAAAAAAAGCTGAATATCAAAATCGATATCCAGCTTTAAGAGTTCTTAGGCAGCCTGTGGGATGACTGAGCGTAGTTGCCCTTTAGGGCAACCAAATGCCGTAAATCGGCATTTGGCGAAGGAACCGAGGCCACTGTGCCGAGGCGTGATTGCCCTGTAAATCGTCAGGTATTAAGCCACTGGCTCCGGTGAGATTGTACCATCCATGGTAAGCGAATTGCCGAGGTGTGACTTCCCCGTAAATCGACAGGATTTCACCTTAATTTATTATGTCGTCCCATCAATACTTTTGAATAAAAATCTAAGATGTGCTCATCCATTATCAAGAAATCATCCTATGGTTTTACATGACAGCCATTTCGAGAAAAAGGAAAATTGTTTGACAATGGCCAATGACCAGCCTCTGAAAAAATAAAAATGAGAAAAGAAAATACATTGAAAAGATTGAAGACAGGGAGTAGTTGAATATAAAAATAACTGAAAAGCAATGACTTAAAACAAAAAAAGCTGAATATCAAAATCGATATCCAGCTTTAAGAGTTCTTAGGCAGCCCGTAGGGGAATCGAACCCCTGTTACCAGGATGAAAACCTGGCGTCCTAACCCCTAGACGAACGGGCCAGCTTACCTGCTTTCTGTAAAAGCGATTGCAAATATAGGGGAAAAATTTAATTGTCAAAAGTTTTTTCAAAAAAAAATTGATTTTTTTTCTGCGGAAAACTTAATGATATTTTAACTACCTTTACGGCTTGTTTTTTTCCAAAGTTTTAAAACTTTGTCTTTACTAAGTTTGAGAATTAAAATAAAAATCTTATGCCTAAAAAAATTGCTATTAATGGTTTCGGCCGTATCGGTAGATTGACTTTCAGAAGTCTTTTAAGTAATAATGACGTAGAGATTGTTGCAATCAACGATTTGACAGACAATGCTACCTTGGCTCATTTGTTGAAATATGATACTGCTCACGGTACATTGGATAATGAAATATCTTCTGACGATGAAAGTATTGTTGTAGATGGCCACAAAATTGTTGCTCTTGCTGAAAGAGATCCTGCTAAATTGCCTTGGAAAGAACTGGGTATTGATTTGGTTTTGGAATGTACAGGTATCTTCCGTAGCAGAGATAAAGCATCTTTGCACTTAGAAGCTGGTGCTAAAAAAGTATTGATTTCTGCTCCTGCTGCAGGAAGTGATGTGAAAACTATCGTTTTAGGTGTAAATGAAGATGAGATCGATCCAGCTGAGGTAGTATTCTCTAATGCATCTTGTACTACTAACTGTTTGGCTCCATTGGTTAAAACCTTGGATGAAAATTATGGTATCTTACAAGGAACCATGAGTACTATCCACGCTTATACTTCTGATCAAAGTATCCAAGATGCTCCACACAAAGACTTGAGAAGAGCTAGAGCAGCTGCTCAAAACATAGTTCCTACAAGTACTGGTGCTGCTAAAGCAGTAGGTTTGGTTTACCCGAACATTGGCGACAAAATTATGGCCATGTCATTTAGAGTACCTACTATCACCGGTTCTATCGTAGATCTTACAGTGAAAGTTTCTAAACCTACAACAGCTGATGCTGTAAATGCAGAGTTTAAGAAATTGGCTGAAACTTCTCTAAAAGGAATATTGAAATATGAGGAAGCTCCTATCGTATCTAGCGATATCGTAGGATCAAAATACTCTTCAATTTTTGATAAAGAATTGACTACTGCTGATGGAGATTTTATCCGAGTAGTAAGTTGGTATGACAATGAAGCTGGTTACTCTACCAGATTAGGAGAATTGGCAGTTAAGTTGGTATCTCTATAATCTTCAAGAAATATTAAGTTATATTGAAAAGACCGCACTGGGAATAGTGCGGTCTTTTTTTTTGGCCTGAACTATCTATTCTCCTCTTTTTTTTATACATATTATAGATTGTATTAAAATGTAAAGATGTTCTCTAAAAATTGGAAAGCCTATATTTTCCAGCTTTCTGTGATTTATTTCTATAGAAAAAGCTGTGGATGAATTTATTTTCAATCACTTATAGTACAAGACATCACACGGATATTTGAAGATGAAACCATTGTTATATCAATGATGTATTAAAATGAGGTAGGATAGGTCATTTAGGATGATATATTTTATATTACACTTCACATATCTCTGTACTCAATATAAATAAGTTACCAATTTTTGGTATTTTTATATTAATTATTTGAACTATGAGTAAAAATACATCAATATCACTAGGGAATTATTTTGATCAATTTGTCAATAATCAAGTTTCTACCGGTCGGTACAAAAATGTGAGTGAGGTAATTAGAGCCGGACTTCGACTTTTAGAGAATGAAGAAAATAGAGTTTTGGCATTGAAGAACTCTATTCAAGAAGGAATCGATAGCGGAATTGCACTCGACTTTGACTCCAATAAGCATCTTCAAGAATTAAAAGACAGACATAAAAATAATGTTTGAATATAAACTGATTAATAAAGCAGTAGAAGATTTATCAGATATTTGGAAATATACGATAGAAATCTGGCCTTCGGGGGGAATAATTGATAAGGTAAAGTAGGATGAGTTTTTCAATTCAAAGAAAAATCTTGTCTCGAGGATATTATTTTTTTCAAGTGCCTTGCCGCAAATACTGAATTATGAAGGATTTGCATATTTTTAATCAATATTTATTTGCAAAAAATAAGTGTCTATATTGAAATTATCAGATTTAATTGTAAAATAAATGTCATTATTTGGAAAAAAATTAATTATGTTACATAAAAATAAAGACAAAAATTCAAAACCTAAAAAGGAACCTGTAAAACAGAGACCTCAAGTTACTATGCCTGAAACTAAACCAGACACAAGAAATATAAATGAAACTAATATCACGAAAAGATAAAAGAAGGATAAGAAAATATTACTACGATTGAACAAAAGAAAGCAATCAAAAGAAATGTAAGTACGGTTTTTAACATGCATATTCTATCATTATTTATTCTCTCGTTTACAGTTATTTTCTTTTGTAGTCCTTCGATTTCGCCAATTAAAAGAGCTAAATATTGTTCTTCTGTATTTAAGTTTTGATTTTGTATAAATTGAGCGTCGCTAAGTTCTTTTGGTTCTCTTCCAGCGTGCATAAATTTTTTAGGATATATTATGAATATTAAACCAAAAAAGGATATAACGAAAAGTAAGCAAATAAATATAACATTAGTTAGAAAACATCTTGGAATTGGTTCATTTTGTACATATAGCAGTTTGATAACGAAACTAATAATTAAAGTTAATATGGGAATAAGAATTGATATAAATGTAAAGGCACGAGAAGAAATTTTATCAGCAACATTCGTAGTGTAATTAAATGCCTCATTAGCTTTTGTATGAATGAATTCGAGGCTTTTTAAATTTGCTTTTTTCCAGTCTGGTAATTCTAATTTCCAATCCTCGCTCATAACTTAAGTTTTTTTAAAGTTGTTAAAAATAGAGAAAAATGAGCACTTTTTTAAGATATGGGTTAATGCCAGTAGTAGGTATTATATTCTTTTGAAGTAGTTAAATTAAGTAATGTTGATATTTGAAATATTATTTAGGTATACATATTTTCTTTTTTCATGGTATGACCTCTCTATTCTCCTCTTTTTTTAATACATCTCATGGATTGTATTAAAATGTAAAGATGTTTTCTGAAAAATGGAAAACCTATATTTTCCAGCTTTCTGAAATGATTATTATAGAAGAAAGTTGATAGATGATTTTATGTTGCTCTACCATTAGAGGACAAAGCAATATGTGAATGGTACAATGAAACTCGATTGAATTGACCTTAAGCAGTGAACGAGAAGGAAAGTAAGGGCAATGTTTAAATATCAATCAATATTGGTATTAACAATTGATATATGGTTAGAATTTAAACTATGACGTTTTGATTTTTACCACATTGAGATGGGGGCTCAGATAGAATCTAATTAAAAAAATTATTCGAATTTAGATTGTTATATCGTTAATGACCCAAGTGAAGAGTGCCTCCAAATAAGATATTCAATTGCCCAAATAGAAATTGTTGATCGGCTTTGTCTATCGACGACATCGTCGTTCTAATATCTGGTAAATTAATGTATCCTCCCTTTACTTCTGATTGAATAAAGAAATTTCTAAATATAGAAATTTGTAAGCCAACTACTCCGCTCGCTCCATATCCAGCCAAATGAAAGGCATCATTCCTCTCCATACTCAATAAGGTTGAATTTGTTCGAGGCAATAAAAATCCACCTTCTACACCAATTAAGGCATCTAATCCAACAGGTCCCACAGACAACAGTTTGTCTTGACGTCTGACCCCAAAATTGACATAATTCAAGCCATCGGTATGTTCAAACTTTAAAAAATCATCAGTTATTTGGATCATTTCGTTGGCGTAATCTCTATTGTATAGAGTTTCTGTCCCCTCAATATGCCCATTGATGTTGACCAATTGGTTTTGTCTGACCACATACTTCATATGATCTATGCCAAAGGTTAGATTGATCTTGGGATTGATAAAATATCCCGCTCTGAAATTGTATTGAGGTATGGTCGCGTTTTGAGGGTTAAGATATTTGTCCACTTCAAAAGAGCTCTGTCGATCGAATGCTTCTACATTGGATAATGTGAAATCGTAATCTTGTCCCCTAAAGTGAATGTCTGATGTGGTAAACCAACCTCGATTCCAGCCCCAGTATAGGTATAAATCTCCAGTTTTATTTTCAGAATCATATTTTTGGGCAATACTTTGACTATGTGCGAATGGCGCCAAATATATTACCATAAAGAAGGTAATAAACAACTCTTTCATAAGAATTTAAGGGGTTATTATTTATAATGACCACAAATGTAACCGTTGATTTTTAATAATAAAATTATTTATAATTTATTTGACGGTTTTCATTCCTGTAAAGTCTAGATCAATTTGGAAGAGATATCATTATATTTGCTTTCCAAATTTGATTTATGTTGTCCAACAATAGATATTATTTTTTTCTTTTTGCTCTAGTATCGGTATACTGGATGGGATTGTGCAATACCTTAATGGAAAATGATTCCGCACAATTTGCCGTGATGGCCATGCGAATGGTACAGGAAAATGATTTCTTGCATCTATTTAAAGGCAATGAAGAATACCTAGATAAACCTCATATGCATTATTGGCTGTCGGCAGCCTCATATCTAATATTTGGGATCGAAGATTGGGCCTATCGATTGCCTGGTTTTTTATTGACCCTCCTTGCGGCTTATAGTTGTTATGGTTTGGGGAAAGAACTCTATAACAAGGAGTCGGGAAGGTGGGCTTCTTTAATCTTTTTAAGTGCTCAAACCATAGTGCTGGCCGGATTTGATGTGAGAACCGATAGTGTATTGACTGGATTTACCATATTTTCAATTTGGCAATTGACTAAATATATTCACCGTCGTCAACTCATTGATATGGTTCTCGGTTGTTCCGGTGCAGCATTGGCATTTTCGACCAAGGGACAAATCGCCATCTTAGTCATTGGCTTTCCTATACTGTGTCATTTGCTCTACAGAAAACAACTGATTTTACTCTGGAATTGGAGGACTATTGTCGGTTTGCTTACCTTTTTATTGGTCAGTAGTCCCATGCTTTATGCCTATTATATACAGTTTGACCTGCATCCTGAAAAAGTAATTCGAGGTCGCAATCATCGAAGTGGGATTTATTTTATCTTTTGGGAACAGAGTTTCGAGAGAATGAGTGGTACCGGTATAGGGAGGACAAATGGAGATTACCTCTTTTTTTTCCATACTTTCTTATGGGTTTTTATTCCTTGGACCTTCCTGGGTATAGCCGCCTATGTATATCGAAGTAGGCAGTTTCTGCGACAATTTAAAAATCCCATTCCTCAGTTTGAAGCGTTGACCATCGGAGGCTTTACTCTGATTTTTGTATTGATTAGTTTCGCACAGTTTAAACTCCCTCATTATCTCAATATTACCATGCCCCTCATTTCAGTGATGACAGCTGGTTATATGGTAGAACTAATAAATAAAAATAAGGTAAAAGCTTTGACTCAATTGAAGTACGTCCAATATGGGATGACGGCCTTGCTTTTAATCGCAGGAGGATTGTTACTTTTTGTTGTATTTCCTGAAATAAAGCTAGTTAATATCGTAGTATTTTGTTTTTTAATAGGTGTTTTGAGTTTCTATTATTTTGAAAAAAATACAAAAGGGATGCATATCCTAAGCATCACCATCATTGCCAGCGTATTGATCAATGCCATTATGAACCTTCATTTTTATCCTCAATTATTGGTGTATCAGGGGAGTTCGGCCATGGCCAATGTCATTGCAGAACAAGATATTCCAGTGGATAAAGTTTATAAAATAAGAGATGAAAAAACCTGGCCTTTAGACTTTTACAATCGACGTCCTACTCCACATTTGGCCGGCAATCAGTGGAAACAACAACACGACCTATGGGTGTATGGCTATGAGGAAGATTTGCTACAGGCCCAACAAGATGAAACACTGACTATAGGTAAGGTCTATGAGGTGGATCATTTTAGAGTCACTCGACTCAACCTCAAATTCTTAAATCCCAAAACTCGGAATGATATATTGAGCAAAAGAGTACTATTTTATCTACAGTAGTTATACCAAATGCAGATGGTATTATGACTTAATATCGATTTTTTTAAAGTGATAATAAACTCCGATAAATGAGACTAAGGCCGTGATTAAAAAGAAAACCATGCTCACACTGATGGCCAAATGTTCTTCAATCTGTAGCCATTGTGCTCCATAAAAAAAAGTAACTTCTCGAGCGCCGATTCCACCTATTGTGATGGGCAGTACAGATACTATAGAAGAGATCAAAAATATAAGGAGGTAGATTAAATATCCCTTATTGACAGATAGTGAAATGAGGATAAAACACAATGATGCCAGTTGAGCCAATTGTACCATAAATGATAGAAATATGGTTTTCCATAGGATGCCATTGAGATAGGGGAATAGTTTTTTATGCATGACATAAAAAATAAACAACGCCAATGGAATGCCTATGGGAATGAGGATCTTCATCCACGAAGGGATAGGAAGGTCGATGCAGCTGGCTACGGCAAGGGCTAGAATGGCCAAGGCAGCCATTCCATTTAATCGGTCTAAGAACAGGACAGATGCAATTTTTTTAGTCGATATATCATAAGTGTTTTTGAGGATATAGCCTTTATAGGCATCACCTCCTATACCGCTGGGCAAGAATAGATTGTAAAACATTCCCAAGATATAGAGCTTCATATTGGCGAGGTTGGAAATGGGAATGGAAATATCCTGGAAATAATGATGCAGTCGGATAGCTGCAATAATCTTAGACAATATAAAAAACAAGATAGCTAGACCAAGATACAAGGGGCGTACTTCCAATAATACATTCTTAATGGCTACTAGGTCAATCTTTTTAAAAATGAAAAAGACCAACAGGACACTAAAAATTATTTTAACCAGGGTCAGACCAGCTTTTTTAAGATTTTTCACTTACAAAGATGTTTTTTATTCTGTAAGGTCTCTTGTTTTGTGACTCGTAATATGTTCGAATCAACAATTCCATGACTATACCTATGGTGAAAAGTTGAATCCCTGCGAGGATAAACATGAGTCCAAAAATTAATAAGGGGCGATTGCCGATATCTTGGCCCTGGTAGAACTTGACAAACAGTAAATAGACATTGATCAGTCCACCACCAATGATCATCAATACTCCTAGGATGCCAAATAAATGAATGGGACGTTGAAAATATTTTCGAATAAAAAGCAATAGCATCATATCTGCCACTACTTTGAAAACCCGCTCCAAACCGTACTTTGATACTCCGGCATGACGGGCATGGTGTTTTACTTTTACCTGTTTGATCTGGGCTCCTTCGAGATGGGCAAGCAAAGTGATAAATCGGTGCATTTCACCATATAGATTGAGATCTTTGGCTATGGTTTTAGTAAATACCTTGAGGGCGCAACCATTGTCTTTGATGTCGAGTTTGGTGACTCGTCGAACTAAAAAGTTGGCGATTTTCGAAGGTATTTTTTTTATCAAAGAGTCTTTGCGTTTCTGGCGAATACCAGTGACCAAATCGAAATCTTCCTCCACCGCATAGTGCAACATTTGGGGAATATCGCTGGGGTCGTTTTGTAGGTCTCCGTCCATGGTTATGATGTATTCTCCATGGGCGTAGTCTATTCCAGAAGCTAATGCTAAACTCTGTCCATAGTTTTTCTTCAATTCTATAAGATGGACCAAGGGGTCGGCTAGTTTTTTGACTACCAATCTAGTCCCGTCTGTAGAAAAATCATCAATATAAATGATTTCGTAATTGTATCCTTTTAGGCTTTCATGGATCTTTTCGGTAAGCAATGCAACGTTTTCAGATTCATTGTACAAGGGAACCACTATCGATAGGAGCGCGTCGGTAACTATTTTCATTATAGATATTTAAGTGCCGCAAATTTAGTTTTTTTTAACTAAAAACAGAGGTTAATCCCATCTTCATCCCATGTTTATATTTTTATTATGGTCTTCTCTTATTGACGGCTTGATAAAGAATGGAGTGTAGCTCTGATCTGATATTGAGACTGTATATTTTTTTATTTTCTCTGGTGGGGTATACCCTATTACTCAAAAATACAAAGGTGTAATCATAGCTGGGGTCTACCCACATCATGGTCCCTGTAAATCCACTGTGGCCATAGCTGGTCTGGGAGGCCAATGGCGACATATAACTATTGTAGTGACTATCCGGTAGGGGAGGACGATCAAATCCCAAGGCTCGACGATTGCCTTCATCGCAATAAGTACAGGAAGTGAATAATTGAATGGTGGAATCTTGCCAATAGGTGCTTCCTCCATACTGTCCACCTCGTCGCCAAGATTCAGCCAGTTTTGTCAAATCGATAGCATTGGCGAATAATCCTGCATTGGTCGATACTCCATTTAATACCGCAGCTGCTTCATCGTGTACCTGACCGTGGACCAACCTTTGGCGCCATTCCCCATCTACTTCAGTGGGTATGATTTGATTGAGATGAAGGTCAGAGCTGGGATTGTATAGAATTCTCGCAGCACCTAGGGGAGCATATATCTGTTGTTTAAGGAATTGATCAATGGGTTGTCCAGTTTGATTGAAAACCAATTCGGGATACAATAAAAAGGACAAACCAGAATATACATAATTTCCCGGTAGGTCTAAAGGGGAGTCTATGATAGATTTTTTAATAAATTTTATAAAATTATCGGATAAGTAAAGGTTGTCCCTAATAGGATAGGGGTATTTTTTATTAGAATATCGGGCAAAAGTATTGCGGTAATATTTGTGATTGTTTTTTTCAGCCATTTGATAATATACGAGGTAGGGTTTTAATCCGGCGCTATGACTCAATATACGGTCAAAACTGAGATCTCCCTTAGGGGACTTACTAAAGTCGGGAAAGTAGGACTTTAGAGTGGCGTGAATATCAAATAGATTATTATCATACAGAGACATTAGAGCAGATACTCCTGCAACTACCTTGGTTAGACTGGCCAAGTCGTAAATGTCGTCTTTGCGGACCAATAGTTTTTTGTCATAAGTGTGGTAGCCAATATTGCGCTGATATATCACAGAACCTTTGTATGAGATGGCGAGTTGGGCCCCTGGGTAGGCCATGGAATCCAGACCTAATTCTAAGATACTGTCCAATCGACTGTACAAATATTCTTCATCCAGCCCATAGTATGCCGCCGGTAGGAAGCTGATTCTTTCGTCGGTTTCTAATCGATGTCCGTCAACCAGTCTCACACCCTTAAATAAGTATTGAGCCAAGAGATCAAAAGTGGAGCAACTGACTCTTTGAGGATTGAAATGAAAATATGAAGGTGGGCTTTCTATACTTCTGTCTTGCGAAGACAAATCGATTACCATAGCATTGGCATGTAGCCTTCCCGGTTGGTTTTCATCATCTATAATGCATATAGACAGATGATTGCCATTGGGTTCAATCGAATGATCCGACACGTAATATTTTATTTCAATATTATGACTGGAAATATAATCGCTAAGACGATCGATAAAACAATCCGCATATCGTCGATCTTTGATCATCCAGTGTACATCGATATAAAGGTCGCTTAAATTTGAGGCTTGGATTTGGCACGGATTATTGTTATCCTCTAAGACTTTTACAAAATTAGGGATGGCATCAAGGCTTACTGTTGAATTTTGCCCCTTTGATACCAGGGGGGAAATGAAAAGTATAATTGCGAGTAAGAAAACTCTACTACCATGCATAATTAGAATTTTTTAGAAGTGGAATAACACCTTGTTGCAATCCTTCCTGAGTCAACATTCGTCGAGCGGATAGGAGAGTATTTCTTCTATCGACATTGAAGTGGTCGTGATTGGGATTGAGACTTTCAATTTGGACCCGTTGTGCCGAATGGATAATTTCACCATCTTGTAAATGAATGGCCACATGACTTACTTTATCTGGATTTCCATTTTCTCCCTTTTTACCGAAGAATAGAAAATCTCCAGGCTGTAAATTGGATAAATTATCGTCGATTTCTATTGGCTTACCCACGTGGACTTGTTGAGAAGCGTCTCTCGGCAAGACAAGACCATTGAGGTAATAAACCATTTTGGTAAAACCACTACAGTCGACACCTTTACCAGAAGTACCTCCCCAAAGATAGGGACGTCCCATAAATTGTTTGGCCGTAGATTCAATATCTGCCCATTCCGGGGCTGTAGTCCAAGAAAAAGGTTGCTGTTCAAAACATTGATCTATCAATACATAGCCCTGTCTGCCATCGGGGAATTCTACTTTGTAATAATCTTTTATACTATCGACGATTTGTAAAATATCACCAGCTACTAAATCGGATACAACTTCAGATGAGGTATTAGGATGGGTATAACAAAAGCCAAAATCTTGCTTAAATATGATTTTACTTTTGCTTCGATATTCGGTTAATTCCCCTGAAGAATACTGGGTAAATGCCCCTTTGTCTAACCAACCCAAGTACTGATCTGGTGACTGAATGTAGTACCAATCTCCCTGCTGATCCCATAGGGTAATAGGATGGCCCAAAAGTGCTTGAGTCGATAATTCTCCAGAGTGTTTGGGCTGGGATCTCATATTGCAAACCGATACGTGGATTACGCCATAGCCCATAGGCTCAACGATGTGAAAAGAGTCGAGATTGATTGAGGGATATTTCTCTTTTAATTGGAGGATTAACTGATAGGCTTTGTCATTGGAGGTTTTTCCTGTAATCTTCGACCCATCCTCTGATAATTCAAAATCTAATATGGCTACTCTTCGATCGGGAACCGTAGATTTTTTAATTTCTAGAAGGGCAGTTTCTATTTCATCGTACAATTCAGTACTTGAGCCCGAATTGCAAGACAAGGAGAATGAAAATATTATGGATCCTAAAAGGAGATATATAAAAAAATATTTTGAATGGATACAATGCATATTTACATTTATTAGTTTTGAAAATAAGGATAACTACTATCGACAACAATAAATTCATTTGGTATAACCCATTCCATTACCCTTGTGAGGGATTGAATACCGTTGAAATGAATATCAAAAGGAAATATAATGAAGTTTATCTTTAAACAAAAATTTATAATATGGTTACTTCCGGTTGAAGCTGAATTTGGAACCGATCATATACGGCGATCTGGATTTCATTTTTTAAATTGATGACGTCTTCACCTGATCCACCACCGTGATTGACAATGACCAAGGGCTGATATTTATAGCAACCGACAGCCCCTCTTTTCACTCCCTTAAAACCACATTCTTGAATTAGCCAAGCGGCTGGCACTTTGGCGGTTTGGGTGTCGATAGGATAGCTGGGTATTTTGGGATAATCTTCTTGAAGATGCTGTAGTTGATGACAATGGATAACTGGATTTTTAAAAAATGAACCTGCATTACCGAGTTCTTTCCAGTTGGGCAGCTTGGATTGTCGTACGGCGATTACGGCATTGGATACTTCCTCTATATTGGGGATATCAATATTTTTCTCACTCAAATATGATTGTAAAGCCGAATATTGAGTATTGACTTGGTGATATCCTTCCTTGGTCAATCGAAGATAAACGGTGCCAATAAAACCTTTGTTTTTTAGTTCGTGTTTAAATATACTATCCCTATAACCGAGATGGCAATCAGAGACACTCATATACCGCCAGGCTTGGAGATCGAAGTCATAAAAATCTAGACCGACCAATACATCTTTTAATTCACATCCATAAGCTCCGATATTTTGGATGGGACCGGCGCCTACAGTTCCGGGAATTAAAGAAAGATTTTCAATCCCTCCCAAATGATGATCGATAGCCCATAGAACGGTTTCATGCCAATTTTTGCCAGAGCCTATGGAGACTATCACGTCTTCTCGGTTTTCTTTACAGATTTCAATGTGACTTATTTGGTTGATGGCGACAATATCGTATTGAGATTTAGTCAATAAAATATTGCTCCCACCGCCCAATATAATGGCTTTGGACAATGCATGACGATGATTATGTACATCGTCTTTAGATTCTATAAATAATGCTGTATTACACTGCGCATCAATGCCAAAAGTGTTGTATTCTTGAAGTGAAATCCCTTGTTGTATCATCATGAATGAACTTATTACACTTCCGATTCAAATTGAAGTTTGGCTAAATGGCTGTATGATCCAGCAGGGTCCTGGATTAGGTCGTCGTGTGTGCCCGATTCAATAATCTTACCCTTGGACATGACGTATATTTTGTCGGCATTGCGAATGGTTGACAATCGATGTGCAATAATCAGTGAAGTTCTATTCACCATAAGACTATTGAGGGCTTGTTGTACCAAGTGCTCTGATTGTGAATCCAAACTAGAGGTAGCTTCGTCGAGAATAAGAATGGAAGGATCTCTGAGGATGGCTCTGGCTATAGCCAATCGTTGGCGTTGGCCTCCGGATACCTTCATGCCTTTTTCTCCTACTACCGTGTCCAATTGGTCGGGGAAATTTTTAATAAACTCCCACGCATTGGCTTGTTTGGCGGCTTGAATTACTTCTTCCTCACTTGCCAATGGTTGACCGTATAAAATATTTTCCCGAATCGTTCCTGCAAACAGGGTAATGTCTTGGGGAACAATGGCTATGTTCTTTCTTAATACTTGAAGATCAATTTCGGTAATGTCGGTATCGTCGATATATATATGACCTTCTTGGTGTTTGAAAAACTGTAACAAAAGGGAGGTAATGGTACTTTTTCCTGCACCTGAAGCACCCACCAAGGCTACGGTTTGGCCCGGATTAATATGGAGGTCAATTTGATGTAAAACCTCAACTTCTGGTCGAGAAGGGTAGGTGAAAGATAGATTTTCAAATCTCACTTTACCGTTGAAGCGTACAAAGTTTTGAACTTCATCTTGAATGGGTACCTCGGATTCCATATCCAACAGTTCAAATACACGATCTGTGGCACCCACGGCACTGATAATCTGAGTAGTAAGGTTTCCCAATCCAGCTATAGCCCCACCAATCATCCCAGTGTACATAATAAAAGAAAACAGATCTCCTAGCTTCATTTCACCGGTTTCCACTAAAAGAGCTCCTTGCCATAAAACAAAAAAGATGGCTCCAAAGAGCAGGGTAATAACAAACATAAAGAAGAGTCCCCTCCATTTGGCAAACCGAATAGAGATCTTAACTACTTCTCCAATGGATTTGCTAAATCGAATAGATTCCAGATATTCGTTGGTAAAAGATTTTACTATTTGAAAATTTTGTAGAACCTCCTCAACCACAGTATTGGTTTCCGCCAACTTGTCTTGTCTTTCCTTGGATAGTTTTCTGATATAACGTCCAAAAACCACGGCAATAATAATGACTATGGGAAGGCTCATTAACATAATTAGCGACAGCTTGGGCGCCAACCATGCAAGGACACCTATACCCACTACTAGTGTCACTATTTGTCTTAAGAATTCAGCTAAGGTTACCGAAAAAGTAGATTGTAGTTTTTCTATGTCGTTGGTCATGCGGGAAGTGAGTTCCCCAATGCGCACACTTTCAAAATAACTGTAATTTAAAGTGGCTATTTTGTCGAACAATTTCGTTCGCAAATTTCCCATTCCGTTTTCACTGACTATGGCCATGGTTACTACTCGAAAGTAGGAAAATAACCCTTGTAAAACCAGTAGGACTAAAAAGATCCAACCATATTGTGATACCGGAATATCATACCTGGATTCTCCATTGGCTGCATTGGCCATTTCGCCAGCTACGTACAAAAAACCCATCATCAGTACACTGGACAAGACCAACATGACCATCCCTATAATAAAATATCCTATGTAGGGTCTTATGTAGCCAAAAACACGCAGGAAGGTTATCAATTTATCCTTTTTTAACATTCCTTTTTCAAATTTCGAATTTCCCGACATATAGTGTTATTCAATAATAGTGGATGTATAGAAAATGTCCTTGGAGGAGGGAGTCTATTACTCTTCTCCGCCTTCGGCTTTGGCAACAGTATTGTTGATCGCTTCCAATTCCTTGTCTATAAAATATAAACTTTGAGGTGAGTCCCCGATGAGTTCAATTTTATCCAAGATGCTTCGCATTAAATTTTCTTCTTCTCTCTGTTCTTCAATATACCACTGTAGGAAGTTGTATGTACTGTGGTCTTTTTCAACCATGGCATATTCTACCAATTCGTTGATCGATTGGGTTACGTGTTTTTCGTGCCCTAATACCTCTTCAAATAGAGATTTAGGATCGGTAAAATCCGCAGGTGGTTGGTCAATGGCAGAGATTATGGCTCTCGCATTGGTCTCAAACAAATAATCTATAAGTTTAGTCATGTGCATGTGTTCTTCAGCCGACTGTCTTTTCATAAAATTAGCGCAACCATTCAGGCCTTTATACTCACACCATGCTGACATGGATAGGTATAAAAAACTGGCATATGCTTCTTTTGCTATTTGGTCGTTGAGACGAGACTCCATTTCTTTACTGATCATATTCTTGAATTTTTAACAAATATAAAAACTATTATTTATCTAATTGAATCTATAACACCTTCGCATGCCTGATCGAGTAATTTGAAAACATTCTTAAAACCAAATTCTCCGTAGTATGGGTCAGGTACATCTTCGTTGGAATCGCAATAAGTCATTATTTTTTTGACCTTTTGTCTTTCTGATGGGGTGTGACAATATTTTAATACATCTTTCTTGTTTTGTTCGTCCATAACAAGTAATAAATCATAGTAATCGATATCGATTGATCGTATTTTTCTCGCTTTTTGTTGACTTATGTCTATCCCTTGTTCATGGGCTATTTCAATGGATCTTTGGTCAGGTGGATTCCCGATATGCCATGCTCCAGTACCGGCACTGTCCACTTCTGCGTTTAGGTTATTTTTTATTAATTTATCTTTTAAGATGCCTTCCGCTAGGGGAGATCTACATATATTGCCAAGGCAAACCATTAAAATTTTCATAATCTCAGTAAATTTTAATATAAATTTGCATAAATTTTTGAAATACTGTACACTTTATTACAGTCTATATTGAATGTAAACATCGGTTAGGTTTTTTAGTTGAAAAAACAAAGGAGGTTAATTTAACTTCAGAAATAGACTATTGACATATGGGTAAGCCGTTCATGTTATTAAAATATTAATATATGAAAATTATTATAGCGGGGGCAGGTGAAGTGGGGTATCATATCGCCAAATTATTGTCTTTCGAAAATCATGAGATCACCCTCATTGATACCAATCAAGAAACATTGGATAGTGCTTTCAATCATTTGGATATTTTGCCGGTAAAAGGGGACGCTTCATCTCGTGAGGTATTGGCCAATGCTTCGGTGAATAAGGTCGATCTTTTTATGGCTGTTACTACCTCTGAACACGTCAATTTGGTCTCAGCTATTTTGGCAAAAAAAATGGGGGCGAAACGAACAATAGCTCGTGTAGAAAACCCAGAATTTTTAGAAGACAATCAACGCAATATCTTTAATGAATTGGGTATAGACACCATGATTTCTCCCAATTTTTTGGTGGCCAAAGAGATTTGTCGCTTATTGGAAAAAACGGCCTTGACAGATATTTTTGAATTCGAAGAAGGAAAACTTTATTTAATCGGTATTACTGTAAGTGAAGCTTCGGTGATTACGGGGAAAAATATTTTGGAAATTGACAAAATTCTCCCAGATTATCCCTTTCTCCCCATTGCTATTTTAAGGGGTAATAATACGATTCGGCCTAGAGGATCCACCGTGGTTAGAGCCAAGGATCATTTGTATTTTTTGGTGAAGAGAAACGATATCGAAAGAGTGACTGCTTTTGCTGGTCGGATGAATAAGAAAGTGAGAAATGTCATGATATTGGGAGGGGAGGAACTTACTCAATTGACAGCCAACCTCATTCAAAACACCTATAGTGTGACCATCATAGAGTCCAATAAGGAAAAATGTAAAGTGTTGTTGGACAAGTTGGACGATTGTTTAATTATCAAGGGAGATCCCACCGATTTAGATCTACTTAAAGAAGAAGGATTGGCCGATATGGATGCCATTGTCAGTTTAATGCCCAATTCGGAATCCAATATTATAGCTGCTTTAATGGCCGAAGAAACCGGTTCCATAAAGTCGATAGCCTTGGTGGACAACACCGATTATATTCGATTGTCTCAAAATATGGGGGTGGATACTTTAATCAACACCAAATTGATAGCGGCCAATAATATATTTAGATTTATACGCAAAGGAGAGGTAGAAGCCATAGCCAGTCTACATGGAGTAGATGCGGAAATTATTAAATTTAAAGTGAAGAAGGAAAATCGATTGACGAGAATGCCTATAGGTCGATTAGAATTTCCAGAAAAAGCCTTAATTGCCGGTGTTATTCGAAATCATGAAAGTCATATTCCCCATGGGGATTTTCAATTGCAATTGGGAGATAAGGTAATTGTATTTGTTGAACCAGAGGCCATTAGCAAGGTTGAAAAGATGTTTAGATAATGCGGACAATTCGATTTGGCGCCATAATGCGGGTACTTAGTGCATTGATGTTTATCATTGCTATAGCTATTTCGCTATGTATTCCCTTGTCATATATTTTTGAAACTCAAAATCAGTTTTCATTTACAACCAGTGCCTTGCTGTGTTTGTTAATGAGTGGTCTGTTTAAGTTGGGTGCCATAAACAAGGACAAGACGGTTAACAAACGCGAAGGATATCTTATTGTGGCTTTGGCCTGGTTGGCCTTGTGGGCATCTTGTACTTTACCATTTTTACTTTCGGGATCTATTTCTTCCTTTACCGATGTTTTTTTCGAAACCATTTCTGGACTTACCACTACAGGAGCTACGATATTGACCGACATAGAATCTATGCCCAAGGACATATTGTTCTGGAGGAGTTTTATCCAATGGTTAGGAGGGATGGGTATCATTGTTCTAACCGTCGCATTGCTACCACTATTGGGTATCGGAGGAATTGAACTTTTTGTCGCTGAAGCCCCTGGGCCAACATCAGAAAAATTACATCCCAGAATCAAAGATACTGCCAAAGCCCTGTGGTTTATTTACCTAGGATTGACGGTATTATTGTTTGTGTTGTTGATGTTTACTGGAATGAATTGGTATGATAGTATCAATCATGCATTGACGACCTTGGCAACAGGAGGTTTTAGTACCAAGAACAATAGTATGGCCTATTATGGAGCCGATGTCCAATATTTGATTACGGTCTTTATGTTTTTGGCTGGGGTGAATTATTCTCTCCATTATCTTACCTTAAAAGGTAAGTGGAAGAAAGTAATACAGAGTGATGAACTCAAAGTATATTTTATGTTGGTAGTGGTATTAACGGCTATTATTACTTTTCAAGTGTATAGAGTCAGTGATATTACACTGGAACAAGCATTTAGGGATTCCATATTCCAGATTGTGTCGGTGATTACCACTACAGGGTATATCACTGCAGATTATACTTCCTGGACGGAAGGTCTTACCGTTGTATTTTTTATTATGCTTTTTATAGGAGCCTGTGCTGGTTCTACCGCAGGAGGGATCAAATTGATTCGTCATATAGTCTTTTTTAAAAATTCAATTTTGGAATTCAAGCGAATATTACATCCCCGTGGTATGATTCGGCTTAAAATGAATAAGCGGGTTGTTCCACCGAGAATATTGACTCATATATTGGTTTTTCTATTGCTGTATATCGGTACCTTTGTATTTGGAACCATCCTCGTTGTATCGGTAGGCGAAGATCTATTGACGGCTGCCGGTGCAGTAGCTACCAGTATTAGCAATGTAGGTCCAGGTATAGGAAAAGTTGGTCCAGTGGACAATTTTAGCGAATTGACCACAGCTTCCAAGTGGATATTGTCTGTGTTGATGCTGGTAGGACGACTGGAGTTATTTACCATCTATGTAATCTTGACACCGTACTTTTGGCGCAATCATTAATCCTATCCAAGATTGCCATCTCATCGGTATTGAATCGGTTGGATTGAATGATTTACCACTGAATTTTCATATCCGCTTTAAAATGCTCAATCCTTACCTCGGTTTTAGGATGAATTCCTTCACTGAACTAAGGTCGGGTGCTGGGTTTGGATATACTGCCGTTTACCTTAATAGCATTAGCTGACATGAATAATATAAAGGATAAATTGTCAATACTCTAGTAGGGGCTTGAGGAGGAGGTCGGTATGGTATATAGATGAAAATAGAACGATTCTTTGGCTTACTTTGAACATAATTCAACTGCTTTTCTTTGTCGTTGATCATCAAAGAGTTAATGAAATGAGAAGGAAATGGAATGAGAAGGAAAGGGGAATGAAGGAAATATAAAGGATGAAGCTATGAATTCTAAATACGAAAAAAGCGCAATACATTGATACTTTCAATGTATTGCGCTATAATTTTTATCGGTGTTTAATTAATGTTCTTGCGCTGCCCCAGCTCCTTTTGGATAGCGGATAGACTCCACCATTTCTTGAACTTTAACCGGTGGTGCAGGGGTAAGGTAGGTAACTACCAAGGTAACTACTAAATTGAATATCATACCCAATGTACCAATACCTTTAGGGGAAATACCAAACCAATAATCTTCCGGTCCACCCATTTTAAAGACGGAGAAACAAAGGATATATGTGGCTGTAAATACAATACCTACCAACATACCAGCCAAAGCTCCCTCTTTGTTTACTCTGGTTGAAAATATACCCAATACAATGGCGGGGAAGAAGGAAGCTGCTGCCAATCCAAAAGCGAAGGCTACTACTTCTGCTACAAATCCAGGTGGATTAATACCAGCGATACCCCCTACGATTACGGCTACAGTAATGGCCAATCTAGCGGCCAACAATTCTTTTTTCTCCGAAATATTGGGTTTTAACCATTTTTTCAATAAATCATGAGATATTGAAGTGGAAATAACCAATAATAATCCAGCTGCGGTAGAAAGTGCTGCTGCCAATCCACCGGCTACTACCAAAGCAATGACCCAAGCGGGCAACTGTGATATTTCGGGATTGGCCAATACTATGATGTCTTGGTCAATGGTCAATTCGTTGCCTTTCCATCCATTGGAAGCAGCAACCGCATCCATATCTGGATTTTTGTCGTTGTAGTATTGAATTTTTCCATCGTTGTTTTTATCTTCAAAACCCAATAGCCCTGTATGCTCCCAGTTGGTAAACCACTGTGGTACATCGGCATACTCTTTGTCCTGTAGGGCAGATATTAAATTCGTTTTTGCAAATACCGAAATGGCTGGTGCTGTAGTGTACAGAATAGCGATAAATACCAAGGCATATCCAGCAGATAATCGCGCATCTTTAACCCTGGGCACTGTGAAAAATCTTACAATCACATGGGGAAGACCTGCTGTTCCCAACATCAATGCTGCCGTAACAAAAAACATATCGACGGTGTTGACATCGGCCGATGTATAGGCTTTAAATCCCAGATCGGTATGAATGGTGTCCAATTTGTCTAGTAGCCAAGCTCCATCGGTTACCTGTCCACCCAATCCCAATTGTGGAATGGGATTACCGGTGGCAAATAAGGATAAAAATATTGCCGGAACTAGGTAGGCAAAAATCAAGACACAGTATTGAGCTACCTGTGTATAAGTAATACCCTTCATTCCACCCAAAACGGTGTAAAACAATACGATAACTATACCGATACCTACACCAACTTCAAATTTTACTTCTAAAAATCGCGCAAATGCTACACCGACACCCTTCATCTGTCCGACAACATAGGTAAAGGAGATAAATAATGCGCAAAACACGGCTATGACTCTAGCCGTTTGGCTATAATACCGCTCTCCAATAAAGTCGGGAACGGTGAATTTTCCAAATTTCCTCAAATAGGGAGCCAAGAGTAAAGCCAGTAAAACATATCCTCCTGTCCATCCCATTAGATATTGGGAGCCTATAAAGCCTGAAAAAGAGATAAGTCCGGCCATGGACAAAAACGATGCCGCAGACATCCAATCTGCTGCTGTGGCCATACCGTTGGCTAGAGGCGAAACCCCTCCTCCGGCTACGTAAAAATCTTTTGTAGAACCTGCTCGGGACCAAATTGCAATGCCAAGGTAGATGGCAAAAGTGATTCCGACCATTAAATACGTCCAAATATTATCTGTCATTAGTTAGTTTTTTTAGGGATTAGTCTTCGTTTAAGTTAAACTCTTTGTCCAGCTTGTTCATGAGGTATACATACACAAAAATGAGGATGACGAATACAAAAATAGAACCTTGTTGGGCAAACCAAAATCCTAACTTAAAGCCACCGAGGCGAATGCTATTCAATTCTTCCGCAAACATAATACCGCATCCGAAAGATACAATAAACCAAACCGCTAATAAAGTAGCTAGATATTTTAGATTTTTTTTCCAATACAACTTGTAGTTGATCTGACTCATTTCTTTATGTTTTTCATTACTTGGGTTAGTTGAAATTTAAATACGGCGAAAAGTAATAAAATAGAATTGAATTTCAATAGAGATTTGATAAAACATTTGGACTATTCATTTATATTCAGAATGCTATTGTTGCTTATGTCTTAAATTGCAGGGAGATAGAAGAAAATGGAAGTGGAAAAGGAATGTTATGTTGAAAACCTCTTTTTTTGTCTATTCTTGTAATATTCTGTCTATTCTTGGAATCATTGGGCTATATCATGATGGTTATAATAATTTAGTATTTTATACGAATTACATTTTATAATGACTGAATGTAGTTGCACGAAGTGCAACCCAATTGATTAAATATCAATTGGATGAAGGAACCGAGGCAACTGTGCCGAGGCGTGATTGCAATGTAATTCGACAGCCAATTACCAAAATGAAGAGAGAACATTCTAATTGTTAGATATTTTGGAGACGCAAGGCATTGCGTCTCTACGTTCTTTTCAAATTTAAAAAATCATTATACGAAACCTCTGGCCGAGGCGTGATTGCCCCGTAAATCTTCAGGAATTTAGCCCTGCGCTCCGGCGTGACTGCATAAAATTCGACGGTGAAATTCCCCTCTGTTGGAGGGGTGTCTGACTTGTCAGACGGGGTGGTTCGATTGAAAAAAAATAGATTTTAATATTTATTACTGAATTTACATACCACCCCGTCAGTAAACTGACACCCCTCCAAAGGAGGGGAATTGTCTAGGATGACCGAATGTAGTTGCTCTTTAGAGCAACCAAATGCCTTAAATAGGCATTTGATGAAGATGACCGAACAAAATGCGAAGCATCATTGATCCTAAATGGATCAATGGTGAGGGAACCGAAACCTCCGTGTTTCGGGTGGGTAGGCCACTGTGCTCCGGCGAGGTTGGCCCGTAAATCGACCTTCAGTCATGTCTCTACGGCGAGGTGTCTGGACTTAGTAAAAAAAAATACCTCTATCCCCAATCAACTTATTCAGTCTATATTTTAGATAGAGGTATTTTATAAATTATAACCTGCTAAAATCTTATCTTAAATCTTATAAAAATTTTGCGGCAGCTTCGTCGAGATAGAAATGTACACTTTCATCTTTCTTAATCAACTGACTGGGATAAGTTTGATAATTGTCCGTACCCGACAATACTTCTCTCAACGCAGGAGCTTTATTTTCTCCTTTTACGAGGAATAAAATATTCTTTGAAGCATTGATCATAGGCGCTGTCAAAGAAATCCGATATACATCTAAATTGGGCAGGTAGACCTCTTTGACCAATCGTTTCTTTTCCTCTAATATCTCAGTACCTGGAAACAGCGATGCTGTATGTCCATCGTCGCCCATACCCAAGAGCATGATGTCAATGGCTATATCCTGAGATTTAAAATATCCTTTGATGGTTTCCTCATAGGCCAAAGCCGAAGATTGAGGTTGGTCGGGCTCAATTAAGGCAAGTACATTTTCTGCCGGTATATCGATATGATCGATAAGGGATTCCTTGACCATTTTGTAATTGCTATCACTATGGCTGTGAGGAACACTTCGTTCGTCACCCCAAAAGAGATAGACTTTTGACCAGTCAATTTTATCCGAAAAAGTAGGTAAAGCGAGTAGGGCATAAACCGATTTAGGTGTGCTGCCTCCAGCTAAACTAATACTGCATCGACCTTGTTGGTTGATCGAAGTATTGATCAATCTTACCAATTCTTCAACAATGGACAATTCCCACTGTGTATTACTTGTTAATATATGAATATTTGCAGCCATTTAATTAATTCTTTATTCTGTGGGTAAACTAATCCAGTGAAATCCGTTTTCTGCGATCAAGGCCTCAGCTTCTTCCGGTCCCCAACTGCCAGCAGAGTAATTAGGGAAACTGCTCGGTGGATGATTTTCCCATCCGTGCACAAAAGGCATGACTACTTTCCAAGCTTCTTCTACTTCGTCTGAACGCATAAACAAGGTGGCATCGCCAGTGATTACATCGTGGAGAAGGTTCTCATATGCTTCTGGTTGCTCTTCTTCGTATGATCCCGAATAATCAAAAGTAAACTCTGCCGGTTTCAATTGCATGTCGAGACCTATTTTCTTGGCTTGAAACTGGATTTTTATCCCAGTTGAAGGCGATATATAGATGACCAATCGATTGGGCAACATATGGTCTGAAGTCTCATTGGGAAACATTTGGTGAGGCACAGATCTAAATTGGATGGTTATTACCGATTTCTTCTCTGGCATACACTTTCCTGTTCTCACATAGAAAGGTACACTCTGCCAACGCCAATTGTCAATAAAGAACCGAATGGCGGCAAAGGTTTCTGTACTGGAATTCTTCTTTACCTTGGGTTCTTCTCGATAACCAGCAACTTGTTTTCCCTTTATCCAACCTTTTCCGTACTGACCTCTGGTAGAGTTTTCAAATACTTCTTTTCCCGAAAACTTCCTAATGGCACGCAAGACGTCTACTTTTCTATTTCTTATCTCATCGGCATTGAAGTGGACTGGAGCTTCCATAGCCGTAAAACAAAGCAATTGCAAAGCGTGATTCTGAATCATGTCTTTGAGGGCACCAGCTTGGTCGTAATACCCACCTCTGTCTTCTACTCCTACGGTTTCCGAAGCGGTAATCTGTACGTGTTCTATATAGTTTCTGTTCCAGATGGGTTCAAATAGTATATTGGCAAATCTAAAGGCCAACATATTCTGAACGGCTTCTTTGCCTAGGTAGTGATCGATGCGATATATTTGCTCTTCCTTGAATATTCCTTTCAATAGGTTATTCAATTTCACTGCACTTTCTAAATCATTCCCAAAAGGTTTCTCAACGATGATTCTCGTTCTGTGTTCGTCGATACAAAGTTTATTTTCTCCGATCTTGGTAGCGATAGGAGCAATAAATCTCGGCGACACTGCGAAATAAAAAAGGTGGTTGGATTCTATCCCCCAACTTTCTTCAATTCCCTCTATGGTTGATTTGAGATTTTGATAGGATTCATCGTTGTCAATATCAGAAACTAAATAATGTATATTGTCTTTGAATTTTTCCCAATCTTCTGCTACTGGTTTTCCTTTTCTAGAAAACTCAGTTAAGCCATCGTGTAAATACGATCTAAAACTTTCATTGGTGTAGGAGGTTCTTCCCAGACCAATAATGGCAAAATGTTCTGGTAATTGTTCGTCTGTAAATAAATTGTACAAAGCAGGTACCAATTTTCTATTGGCCAGATCACCACTACCGCCAAAAATGGTAATTATGGTCGGTTGTGCATTGTTTACGTTCATTCTCTTATTTTAAATATTGTGTAGTGAGAGTTTCTCTGTTTTATCCCCAGTTGGAGTGAAACTTCCCTTCTTTATCTATTCTTTCATAGGTATGTGAACCAAAAAAATCGCGCTGTGCTTGTATTAAGTTGGCTGGAAGTCGCTTAGATCGATAGGCATCAAAATATGATACGGCGCTATTCAATCCCATCATGGATACACCTGATTGTATAGACATTTGCGCTATGGCTCTGGCGTTGTTTTGTAAACTATCTACCGTCTTAGCGATATCGGCATCTAAAAGTAAGTTTTCGAGATCTGCATTCTTTTGATACGCCGCTCTAAAATCTTCTAATAATGATGCTCTAATAATACAACCTGCCCGCCAAATAGCGGCAATAGACTCCATGTTTAGGTTGTATTCGTATTCCTTGGAGGCCTTAGTCAATTGTCCCATGCCCTGAGCGTAAGCCGTGATAAATGAAAAATATATAGCATCTTCTAATTGATCAACCACTTTGTCCGTGTCCGTTATCTTAACCATGTCCGGAGCAGAATACATGGAAGAAGCTTGTTGGCGTTCTTCTAATGCTCCTGATAATTCTCTCATAGATACTGCTGTATCTATTAAAGTAATGGGCGCTTGAAGATTCATCGCATCTTGGGAAGTCCACTTACCTGTACCTTTTGATCTCGAAGCATCAAGAATCATATCGATTAAGTCGTTGTCGGTTAAATCATCTTTTTGGAAAAAGATTTCCGCCGTAATTTCGACCAAGAAAGATTTCAATCTACCCTCATTCCATTTTCTAAAAGTACCGCCAATGGAGGCATTGTCCATACCGAGGACATTTTTCATAAAGTCGTAGGCCTCGGCCAACAATTCCATCAATCCATATTCAATTCCGTTGTGCACCATTTTTACATAGTGACCAGCAGATTTTTCGCCGATATAGGCTACACATGGTTCACCGTCGGCTTTGGCTGCAGTGGCTTCAAATATGTTTTTGATTCTATTCCAAGTCTCTGGATGTCCACCTGGCATCATGCTCGGCCCCAGTCTGGCACCTTCAGCTCCTCCAGAGATACCCATGCCCACAAAGTGGATACCGGTATCTTTTAGGTTTTGAACGCGTCTATTGGTATCAGAAAAATGTGAATTTCCTCCATCGATTATGATGTCGCCTGGTTCCAGCATGAGAAGTATGTCTTCTATTACATAGTCCACTATTTTACCAGCCGGTACCAGAAGCATCACCACACGTGGTTTTTCTAGTACGGAGATAAACTCTTTGATATTGTGAGCCGCAAAAATATCGTATTTTTTGGTGGCTTCATCGAGGGCATCTACCTTGCTTCCATCCTTGTCATAACCGGCCACAGCAAAATTGCTGTCGGCCATATTCATCAATAGATTTTGTCCCATGGTTCCCAAGCCAATGAGTCCCAATTCGTATTTTTTGTCTTTCATGTATTCAATATTTAACGGTGAAATGATTTATTCGATTCATCAGCACATCCTCTGATAATCCTTCTTCATTTCTGAATGATGTCGCCAAACATCCTATAATATATTATTAACTAGCCTACTTCCTATTTTACCAGTGCTATGGCTTTGGCTTTTGCTACAATGTTTTCTACACTGATACCATAGTGTGCATAGAGTTCTTTGTAAGGAGCACTTGCACCGAATTCATCGATGGCAATTACCTCGCCTTTGCTTCCCGTATATTTATGCCATCCCATGCTCGAACCAGTTTCTACAGCTATTCTTGAAGTGACATCATCGGGGAGTATGGATTCTCTATACTCAGCAGATTGCTCTTCGAACAATTCCCAACTAGGCATGCTGACAACTCGTGCATCGATATTGTTATCTTTGAGTACAGCTTGTGCTTCGATGATCAATTCTACTTCTGATCCAGTGGCCATTAGGATCACATCTGGACTATCGCCAGCCTCCTTAGACAAAATATATCCTCCTTTAGCAAGATTGGAAACAGCGTTTTCTTCATTTCGTTCAAAAATGGTCAAATTTTGTCGAGTTAATACCAACATAGTAGGTCCATTCTTTCTTTCGACAGCCACTTTCCAAGCTTCTATGGTTTCATTGGCGTCGGCAGGTCTGATGACCGTAAGTCCAGGCATTGCTCTCAATGAAGCCAAGTGCTCAATCGGTTGGTGAGTAGGGCCATCTTCTCCTAATCCAATACTGTCGTGAGTCATCGTATATATAACTGGCAACTTCATAAGAGCGGCCAATCTAATGGCTGGTCTGGCATAATCGGTAAATACAAAGAAGGTAGATGCAAATGTTCGCAAACCTCCGTGTAATTGCATCCCCGAAGTAGCTGCTGTCATACCAAATTCTCGAATACCCCATGCAAAGTTTCTATCGGTTGCACTGTCTTTCTGGAAATAACCAGATGATTTTATTTTTGTCTTAGTCGAAGGCTCCAAATCTGCACTTCCTCCCACTAAATAAGGCAGATCTTCAGCTACAGCATTGATAAATACACTGTTGAGAGATCTGGTCGCCATGGCTTTTTGGTCGGCGGTGTATACGGGCAATTTGTCGGCCCAATTTTCAGGCAGCTTTTGTTCCAAAGCCGCTTTAAATTCAGCTGCTTTTTCTGGATTTTTGGCTTCGTAGTCCGCTAGCAAATCATTCCATTTGCTTTCAGCTTCTAAACCATTTTTCCCGATTACACTAAAGTGTTCCATTACACCGTCGGGAATAAAGAATGGTTCTTGCGAAGGGAAATTGTAAAATTCTTTGGTTTTTCTTATTTCTTCTTCACCTAGAGGAGATCCGTGAGCTGCTGAAGTGTCTTGCAATTCAGGGGCTCCATATCCGATATGGGTGCGCAACAATATAAGTGTGGGTTTGTCGTCGTTTTGTTTTCCCTGTTTGATGGCATCGCCGATAGCGGCAATGTCGTTGCCTTTGTCTCCTAAATCAATGGTTTCCCATCCATAGGCTTGAAATCTTTTGGCGATATCGTCGGTACAACTCAATTCTGCACTTCCTTCAATGGTTATTTCGTTGTCGTCAAATAAACAAATGAGTTTACCCAATCCAAAATGACCAGCAATTGATGCTGCTTCATGAGAAATTCCCTCCATTAAATCTCCATCTCCACAAAATACATATGTATGGTGATCTACTATATTGTGATCGGCAGTGTTGAATTTGGCTGCCAAATGTTTTTCTGCAATGGCCATTCCCACGGCGTGAGCCAGACCCTGTCCCAATGGACCCGTAGTCGTCTCTACCCCAGCGGTGTGCCCGTGTTCTGGGTGACCTGGAGTCTTACTGCCCCATTGTCTAAAATTTTTTAATTCCTCCAATGACAAATCATAACCAGTCAGATGCAACATACTATATATCAACATAGATGCATGTCCGTTGGACAATACAAATCGATCTCTATCAAACCAATTTGGATTATTGGGATTGTGTTTCATGATGTTTCTCCAAAGCTCATAAGCTGCTGGGGCCAAAGCCATTGGCGTACCAGGGTGACCTGAATTTGCTTTTTGAACTCCATCCATAGAAAGTGTCCGGATAGTGTCGATCGATAGTTTAATGATTTGTTCCATCTTGTAATTGGTATTTAAAAATTTAAAATGCCATCATCAGAGGGCTGATTTAAAAAAGCCACAATTTATGGTTTCTTTTTTAAATTGTAATGATTGCCCTTGTAAAGTTTATATTTCACAATATCAGGTTTTTTAAATTTTAGGGTTAATAATGGCAATTTTGTTTTGATTTTATTAGCAATTGGATTTGATTTATTCTTATCGTGTTGTGAATTAGTTGTTTGTATCGGCAAAGCCTTTTTCGACCATTTAATTGTTGGGAAGTATTTTGAAGTTTTTCTGGCCTTATCTCGAATCTCTAATCCTTCTCCATCATCGTCCTGTTAGTTTTTTAACCAAAAAGTAAGCAAGTAATTCAAGTTATTTATTTTAGTCAATTTTGGTATTTAAGTGAAATAGGAGATCTTTGAACTTGAGGAATCCATTTATTTATATTGATCAAATAGGGAAGAGGAAAAGCCATGTCCAATTACGAACTAGATATTGCGAGAGAATTTGTGCAAAATACCGATCAGAATCTTTTTTTAACTGGAAAGGCAGGGACAGGTAAAACCACCTTTCTCAAGGAAGTTATTCACAAAATCCGAAAAAAATCTATCGTCGTCGCGCCTACAGGAGTGGCAGCCATCAATGCCGGTGGGACAACCATTCACTCCATGTTTGGCTTGCCGCTCAAAGCCTTTGTACCAGCCAATGATCCGGTGGATCACAATTTGGCCAATAATCTTTTCTCTCTCAGCAAACACTTTAGGTATCGCAGTGAAAAAAGAAATTTGTTGCGAGAATTGGAATTGGTAGTCATCGATGAAATATCCATGGTGAGGGCAGATATCTTGGATGCCATTGATTACGCATTGCGTTTTGTTCGACGGTCAGACCAAGCTTTTGGTGGTGTGCAGTTGATCGTGATCGGTGATCTCTATCAGCTTTCCCCAGTGATAAAACAAGATATCTGGTATCAGTTGCAGCCTTATTATAGGAGTGGGTATTTTTTTGATGCTTATAGTTGGAAAAAATCCAATCCTGTAATGATAGAACTCAAGCATATATATCGACAAACCAATGCCGATTTTATTGCTATTCTCAATAGGGTTAGGGTGGGTAATCCTACAGAGGAAGATATTCAGAAATTAAATGAAAAATACGTGGCCCAAGAAGAGGATATTCCCTCCAATCATATTGTGTTGACTACCCACAACCAAAAGGCACAACAAATTAATCTCACTAAAATGAGAGCCCTCAATACCAAAGTCATGAAATACAAGGCTAGTGTTAAGGGCGACTTTAATGAAAATGCCTATCCAGTAGAATTTGTGTTGGAGCTAAAGATTGGGGCTCAAGTTATGTTTACCCGCAATGATAGCGAAGGCGGTAAATATTTTAATGGAAAGATAGGAGAGGTAGTCGACTTGAAGAAGGAAAGTGTCAAAGTAAAGTTCGACGATGGTGAAGTCATTGAGGTGGAAGCCATACAATGGGAAAATTATACCTATAAACTCAATCCCGAAACCAAGGAGGTAGAGCAAGAGAAGTTGGGCAGTTTTTCCCAGTTTCCCCTTCGTTTGGCCTGGGCCATAACCATCCACAAGAGTCAGGGTTTGACTTTTGAAAACGCAGTATTGGATTTGGGGAATTCCTTTGCTTATGGGCAGGCTTATGTAGCGCTGAGTCGATGTGTCGACCTCCAAGGTATATCGTTGAAATCTAAACTAAAATTGGAAAACATTAAAGTGGATCAGACCATATTGAGATATTCTGAGCAAGAGTCTCAAGTCGATTATGATCTACGGTTACACGCTGCCAAAGAAAAGTTTGCCGTTAAAGTCTTGCAAAAATATTTTGATTTTCATCCATTGAATTTAAAGTTTGAACAGTGGCAGAGCGAGATTAAGAAGAGAAAGGAAAACGATTTGCCGCCTTTTTCTTATTCCAAAATTGCTGGAGAAATTCAAGATATGCATAATATTTCTCTTAAATTTTACGGACAATTGGATCTATACGCCCGTCATTTTATTTCTGAAGACGACATGATTCCATTAAAATCTAGGGTGCAGAAAGGGGTGGAATACTATAGTGATCGGCTTTATAAAAACTGTATTTCAAGTGTTACAGCCTTTTACGAAAAAATCGCTCACACCGCAGGAATGAAAAAAATCCAGCACAGTACCATTGATTTTTTGGCTGGATGTTGGGATTTGATGGATCGATTATATTCGGTTGAGTTCTATGGACAATCCCTCTATCAGGGTGAGCAATACAAGCGGCCGGAAGAATGGTCAAAAACCAATCTTGTCAAGGCCAAAAAGAAAGAAACCACAGCTGAGGTAAGTCTGAAATTGTTGCAAGGAGGTATGGGCGTAGACGAAGTCGCTGCCCTGCGTCAATTGAAGGCTTCTACTATTGAGAGTCATGTATTGTCCCTATACAAAGAGAAAAAATTAGATATTCACCCCTTTGTAAGCAAAGAAAAGTTGGTCAATATTTTACCTTTTTTTGAAAATGGTAAAAAAGAAGAGACATTGACTGATATTCACAGAAAAATATCCTTTGACGTAAGTTTTTTTGAGTTGCGCATGGTGAGGGCTTATATGGAGAGACAATAGGCTATCCTCGGCTAAATATTAATTTTTGACTTTGTTTATGGGGATTTCAATTAGAAAAGCCTACTTTTGCGGGCTATTGAGAATCAACAATTTAAAAAAAATTAATAACTTAGTTTATGAGTATTGCTAAAAAAGGAGATACGGTAAAAGTACATTACACCGGTAAATTGAAGGATGGATCAATTTTCGATTCTTCAAGAGAAAGAGAGCCATTAGAATTTCAATTAGGGGCTGGTATGATGATAGCCGGATTTGATGTAGCCGTTGATGGCATGGCAATAGGAGAGTCAAAAGTAGCGGAAATTCCAGCTGCTGAAGCCTATGGTGAAGCCAATGAGGAAATGATAATCACTATACCAAAAGATCAATTGCCAGGTGAGATAAAGCCAGAAGTAGGACAACAATTATCTATGCAACATCCAAGTGGGCAATCCATCCCTGTTGTGGTGACCCAAGTGGAAGCAGAAAGTATCGTTATTGATGCCAATCACCCCTTGGCAGGAAAAGATTTAATTTTCGATATCGAGTTGGTGAGCATCGGATAATCCGATTTAATACGAACTACATTTTATAATGACGGAAAAGATTTCGAGAGTATTTGAAGTTTGACGAGGCTAAAAACACAGGCATAGCCGTAGCTACGGCGAGTATTTTAAACGAAGTAAAACTTCTAATAAATCGAAAGATTACCGTTAATTATAAATGTAATTCGTATAATACCAACCTATGGTCCTTATCCCTTGTGATGGTTAGTGATTTTTTGAATAGCTAACCACAGTATTTATCAACTTTTTTCTACCGATAAATCTCATATAGGATAAGGACTTTTTTTATGGCTTACAGTATTTTTGCAACCATTCATCTTGTTCCCACAACATATGTAGAATCGATGATCTGGCTTGGTAGCCGTGACTTTCCTTGGGCAATAATACGAGTCTAGTTGTAGCGCCCACACTTTTCAAAGCCTCAAAATATCGTTTGCTTTGCATGGGGAAGGTTCCTGAATTATTGTCGTCTTCTCCGTGAATTAACAATATTGGAGCTTTTATTTTGTCTACATGGTCAAATGGAGACATCTTGTGATAGGTCTCTTTGGCCTCCCAATAATTTCTTTGCTCGCTTTGAAACCCAAATGGAGTAAGACTTCTATTGTATGCACCACTGCGTGCAATACCTGCAACAAATAATGAAGACCAAGTAAGTAGATTGGCTGCCATAAAGGCTCCATAACTATGACCACCCACTACTACTCGAGAAGGATCTATTTGTGGCCATCTCGACATTGCGTCTATGGCAGCAGAGGCGTTTTCGACCAATTGTTCGATAAATGTATCGTTGGGTTCTTCATCTTCTACTCCGATGATGGGAAAGGACACATCATCCAAAACAGCATAACCTCTAGTAGTCCAATAGATGGGAGAACCATACCAAGGGTAAATAAATTGATTTTTGGACGAGGTGATCTGTCCCGCAATATCTTTGTCCTTGAATTCATTGGGATAGGCCCACATAATTAGGGGGATAGAACGATGGGCTAACTTATCGTAGTTTTCTGGCAACATTAATGTAGCGTGGAGTTTTACCCCATCTTTTCTAGTATACTGTACTATTTCCTTGTGAATGACAGACAGTGATTCAAAGGGATTATTAAACTTTGTAATTGCCTCTTCTTTCTCGTGGTCGAATATATTGGATTTGTAATAATTGGGAAATGTAGTTTGTCCTTCTTTTCTAATCAATACCCATCCTTTTTGAATATCAATAACCGCTGCAATTTGAATCAATAATTCTCCATCATCGTCCTCCCAGAGTTTAGTTTTTTTATCGGTAATAATATTCCATTTTTCGATAAATGGTTTTTGACCTTTGGAAGAATATCCTTCGCCCTGTAGAAATAATTCATCGATTTGACCGGCGACCACAGAGCGATTGTAGTGGTTCTTCTCCATTATAAAATGACCGGGATCGCGGTATTTGTCTTGGAAGTCTCTGTCGATGATTTTCTTTGACAGCATCCTGCCTTTTTCATCGGGATATACAGCATAGGTCGCAGTGTTTCGATTGTCCCACCAGTAGTCGGTAATTAGGGATAATTGATTTTTCCCCCACAGAATATGGCTAAATCGATTCGTCGTCTTAAAGTGAGAGATGGCGGGCTGATCAAATGGAGCTGGCCATAAGAATATTTCGTCTCTAAATTCGGTATTATTCTCGGGATTGCCTTCGTCAAGAGCTTTGGCAAATACCAAAGTTGCCCCATCATTGGGTTTCCAACCGATGGATCGCTTATAGGGGTGAACAGCCATAAATCCTTTGGCTAGGTTTTCCAAAATTGGAATGGAAGCTATGTTTTTAATCCAATTGCCATCACTGGAGTACAAGTCGCTGTTCCTAGGGAATTTGGACACAGGTACAACGTAGGAAAATGGTTTTTGTATGGTATCAACTTTTACATATTGACCATCAGGTGAAAATGATAGACCAGCGTACATATTGGGGTCTAACCATGGACTGATGTGACCTTCGAGGTCAATTTTGACCAACTGTGAGGTAATCAGTGTTTCAAAGTTAAAGGCATCGTATGGATCTTTTAATAGATCTTGGACAGTTCGATTATGAGATTTCTGGCCATTACTGGTCAATATGGTTGGACCAATGGGTTTTATAGTAGATTTGTCGATGAGTGATGGTCGGTCTGGTAATACTTGTAGGGCCATTACATACCGGCTGCAAGGTGACCATATATAGGGACTGCAAATATTGGCATTGAGACTAGGGGAGGATATTTGTCGAGCCTCCATGTTGTCGATAGATATGACCCACAATGACAATCCCTCATCCTCAATTAAAGTAAAGGATAGATATTTTTCATCTGGTGACCATCTAATGTAGCCAATCTTCATTGATGAAGGCAGTCCAGTGACTTGATGTGTGGTTTTACTCTCAAGGTTTTTAATCTGAATTCCTGTAAAATACGATTCCCGACTGCTCATATTGAGTTTGGGATGAATCCGCAATCCTGCCAATTTCATTTCGACTTCCATTAACTCCGACAGCTCTTTGTAGTTTTTCCGGTCGAGCATGACTAAGTACTTGGCCTTGGAATCTATGCGAATGGCTGGTGGAAGAGGAGCGTCGGCAAGTTCCATAATTTCCTTGGGGGGAACTTGATAGGTGGATTCTTGATAATATTCTTCGATAGCTATATGTTTTTAATAAAGGATAGAGATAGAAGTTTACAGTTTATCTCGCCAAACCCGATTTTCATTGATGACACTAGATCCATCGAGGTAAGTCATTAATAAGTTGTCGTCTTTGATCACAAACCTCATAATTAAGGTTCCATCGTCTAAGAACAGTCCTATTTGTTTGTTATTGGACAAATAATTGTATTGACCGCCGGTAGATTTTTCATTGAGGTGGTGTTCTGCAATCCGATCAACTTGGGATAAGAAAAATGTGCCATCCTCGTACAAAATTAAGTCGTTGTATATAGAATCGTATTCTAGGTGGTCGATGGACCCTGTATAATGATGGATTATTTTGGGACCCTCCCCAGTATTTTGATTAGTTTCGGTTTGATTGGCACATGAAAAATAGGTTATAGAAAACAAAACTGCGATTGCTATGTAAGCAGTAGATTTTACAATGTTTCGTGTCATTTATGAGGTATTTTAACGTTCTACCGGTATTAATTTTATTATAAAATGCAAAATTTACATTTATCTATACCAAGATGTATTAACTTTGCGTTTTTAAATCCGTACAAAATTAAGAAAAAATGAAAATTAATTGGTTATTTATCTTTGTTATAATTTTGGGTCTAGGTGCTTGTAATTCAGGTAAAGATGCAGATTTAAGAGATGAAGCTCGTTCGAGCTTAGAGAATGCTACAGTGGTAACTCCAGGTGCGAGTGGCACTATGGCAGCTGAAGTGGATCCTTTTGGAGGACCTACGACGACGGTAGAATTTGAAAGTAAAAGATACGATTTTGGTGATGTCGTTTCTGGTGATAAGGTAAAGAATGTATTTAAATTTACCAACACTGGAAGTGAGCCATTGATTATATCTGATGTTAAGGCATCTTGTGGATGTACTGCTCCATCTTGGCCTAAAGAGCCTATTGCTCCAGGGGAATCATCTGAAATTGAGGCAATCTTTGACACCGCTGGTAAATCTGGTGCTCAAACCAAATCGATTACAGTTACAGCTAATACAGATCCGTCTTCTATCGTATTGATCTTAGAAGGATTGGTTGAAAAAAAATAATTGGGGTTCATTCCCGAATTCCTAAAGTGCAAAAAGGTAGTCTTGTTTCAAGGCTACCTTTTTGTGTTTTTAAAATAGGTTAAATTTTTCTTCTATCTCTTTTGCTGGGATAGCGAGATGGAGGGAATGCTACAATTCTGTCCTATCAATTCCTTATTCCAATTACATTTTATTATGGCGGATAAAATTTCGCTCGGTCTTCTTGACCCTAGGTCGATTTACAATCTTTCCTCACCCATCCACGACGCGGTGGTCGTCTTCCTTCATCCTGGCAAATCCATCCGGAGCACAGTGGCTTCGGTTAAATATCCTCGGCACAGTGGCTAAAACCCTATCGATATAGGGTGAAATCACATCGGAGGGCAGAATTCCTGAAGATTTAGGGTGGAATCATGCCGGAGCCAGCTTGATAAAAAAGTCCTGAAAGGACGAAATATGTCAGCGTAGGGTGAAACCCTATGAAAAATAGTTTACCCAAATAAGAAGTCCTGAAAGGACGACATAATAAATTAAAATGTAATTCTTACGATATACGGTTCAATCGCACCGGAGTGAACGAGCAAAGTGCAAAGCACCAGAGCCCGTAAATCGGGCTCTGGCGAGATAAGTCGCAGCCACTGCGCTGCGACTAGATTCCATGAAATTCGCTATCGATATACAGTTTAATCACGCCGGAGCCAGTGGCCAAAAACCTATCGAATTATGTTGCAATCACGCCGGAGCACAGTGGCCTACCCACCCACGACACGGTGGTCGTGGTTCCCTCGCCATTGATCCATTTAGGATCAATGGTTGCTCTAAAGAGCAACTTCGCTCGGTCATCCTAGAAAAATATCCCCCGCTGGCGGGGGTGCCTGAAAGGCGGGGGTGGATAAAAACACAATGGTAAATTAAATTGACTTCCGATGTAAATTGTAATCACGCCTCGGCGTAGAGACGCAATGCTTTGCGTCTCCAAATAATCTCAGATAAGACGCAAGGCATTGCGTCTCTACGTCCTCAAAATGAATTAAAATACCACGCTGGAGCCATTGGCTAAATTCCTGAAGATTTACGGTTCAATCACGCCGGAGTGAACGAGTAAAGTGCAAAGCACCAGAGCCCGATCAAACGAGTATTGATAACCTATTGTTGTTGTTGTTGTTGTTGCTGTTGTTGTTGTTGTTGTTGTTGTTGTTGTTGTTGTTGTCGACTCTGTAAAAATTTAACAAATAAATCAACGGCTTTTGACCGATGACTGATTTTGGCTTTAATTTGGGGGTCTAATGTTCCAAAACTTTCGCGGTATTCTTTGGGAATAAATATGGGATCATAACCAAAACCATTATTTCCACTGATTTGGTGAGCAATTTCACCTTCTAATACTCCTTCGAATGTATAGACATTTCCATTTTCTATATAGGCGATGACGGTTCTAAATCTGGCATTGCGATTGGATTGACCACTTAGGTTTTTCAATACCAAGGCAATATTGTCTGAATCCGACTTTTGAGGGCCAGCATATCTCGCAGAATATACTCCAGGGGCTCCGTTGAGACTGTCTATTTCTAATCCAGTATCTTCTGCAAAACAATTACAATTAAAATTTGCGTAAATATATTCGGCTTTTTGAATGGCATTGAGCTTGATAGTGTCTTTGTCTTCGGGAATGTCACCATCAAATCCTATGCTGTCCAATCCTTTAATTTCATAAATAGAATCTAACTTTTCTCTAACTTCTTTTAATTTATTGGGATTGCCGGTGGCAAAGATTAATTTATTTTTCATGGCTTACATTGGTTTTGAGAAGGTTCCATAATTTTGATTTAAGCTCTTTGTCTTCCATAATATTTGCTGGACTCGGAGTATATATTATTTTATATGGACCTATTGATTGAATGGAGAAATAGTTTATTTGGTTATGAAAACTCAATTGGTGTGGACTGACTCCCATCAATAACAGTGTGATTTCGTGCGGTTTATCCTCGAGTATTGTGGTGAATGGTATATTATGTCCAGATTCAACGGTGAGCAACTGGTATTGGGCACTCTCCAGTTGTAGGGCCTGCATGACTTTGTTTACAAATTCAATTTCATTTTTAGAAGAACTTGGAATAATTGATAAAATCTTTACATTTTTTGAAATATTTAAACGGTTTTTAGCAATTAAGGTGTTAGTTTTGTATTTAAAATATTCGTTAAATGGATGTATCGAAGACATAACCAATTTTGTTTAGGTTAGTAAATTTAGAAAATATGAGTACAATTTCATCAGATATAAAAATTAATAGAGTTTTGGAATCAAAACTCAGTAAAACCAATTTACAGGACATCCCCTTTGGTCGAGTTTTCACAGATCACATGTTTATCGCTCATTACATTGATGGGGAATGGACTCAAATGGAAATCAAAGGTATTGAAAATTTTTCTCTACATCCATCTAATCTGGCCTTGCATTATGGTCAATCTATTTTTGAGGGCATGAAAGCCTCTAAAAATGCTGATGGACAACCTTTGTTTTTTCGACCGGATGAACACATCAAAAGGTTGAATAGATCTGCAGATCGTATGTGTATGCCACATTTTCCAGAAGATTTGTTTTTGGAAGTGGTCTCAGAATTGGTCAATATAGACAAGGACTGGATTCCAGATATGGAGGGAAGTTCACTGTATATTCGACCATTGATGTTTGCTATGGATGAATTTTTAGGTGTGGCGCCGTCAGAACGTTTTAAGTTTGTTATTCTATTGCTTCCAGTAGGGCCTTATTACGACAAACCCGTTAAACTGATCGCCGATCCTCAATTTGTAAGAGCGGTAAAAGGCGGAACAGGGGAGGCCAAGACCAGTGGAAACTATGCCGCTTCTCTATATCCTTCAAAATTGGCCAAATCCAAGGGATATGACCAGATATTGTGGTTGGATGGCGTCAATAACTCCTTGATCCAAGAAGTGGGGACCATGAATATATTTTTCGTTTTTGACGATCATATTGCCACGCCTTTGGCCGATGGAGCTATATTAAAAGGTATTACCAGAATGTCTTTTATCCAGCTCTTGAAGGACAGAGGTTATGATGTACGTGAAAGACATATATCTATAGAAGAAGTGATGGAAAGTGGTAAAAATGGTTCATTAATCGAAGTATTTGGTAGTGGAACAGCTGCTGTTGCTACTACTGTGGAACAAATCACCTATGGAGAAGAATCCATTCATTTTGAAAGCGATAAGGCCAAAATTGCGCCAGAATTAAAATCATATATTGAAGATCTGAGAAATGGGCGCATAGAAGATACCTATGGTTGGATCAAAAAGGCTTAATCTCCTTTGTTCAAATACAAATAAATTTAACCCAGAGTGCCATTTGCTCTGGGTTTTTTTTTATCCATAACTGTAAGATATTTTCTATTAAAATGAAAACGGATTAAATGTCAAAGTTTATATTTTAATATATATCGGAGTTTATTTTTGGGAAGAATGCATTGGTCATTAAATGATTCTTCTTGTTCAATGATATATAATTTTCCCAATATCACAATCTAAATGACGGTAATGTTCAATCCGTCAAAATCTTTGAATATCAGAGTATTGTTGCCTTTAGTTTATCATTACCCTATTGTTCTCAAGTAATATCGTGAATAATTTCATCCGTTCATATTCTAATATTTATATCCAGAGAACCCAGGTCGTCCAATTATATATTGTTCATCGAAGGGAATTTGTGGATATTATAAAGACCTGTCTTGTGGAATAAATTTAGGATAACCATGTATTTAAGAGGGTAAACGGATATCGTTTTTTGTCAAGAATTTCATATTTATTTTGGGTTTTATGATATTGATGGTTGAAAATCAATTGATTGTGACTCGTTGTTGCAGGTGAAAATTATTAGTGTTTGTTTAAATTAAATGTTTTCATAAAGTATTGTTTACTGTTTTGTAGTAATTAATATATTATAAAAAATCATAATTTGGCAAGGTTATTGTATTGCATATGAATGTCTAAAAGCCTATTCACTCATATAAAGTGATGTTTAATGAAAAACTTAATTAATATGCAATCAAAATTTACAATAATCCCGGGGATGTTGTTCATGCTGGTGATGATGCTGAGCTCATCGGTGGAGGTAAAAGCACAGGGGCCGATATGTACATCACTCTACCCAGGTATTAATGCCGATGGGGAGATACAGATAAGCATTAGTGATTTGATCGTTAATCAAGCTCAGCTCCCTATCAAAATCACCATTCGAGATTTGCGCTTAAGTCAATTATACCAAGCGGAACACCAGAGTTTGGATGATGTGATTACCTTGAATATATGTGATCATATCGAAAGAGATTTGGTTTTTACCATTGAAAATGCTGCTGGTGCTTGTTCTGATTCTTTACATATTGGAATACCTCAATTGCCGACCATGCAAGGACGAAAAACTACGGTTTTGTGCGATGATTCTCTGTTGCTCAATCAACGTCCTATAGGGAATGAATTTCCTCCCATATATTCTGGTTGTTTAAAAACCATTGACACCTTAGTAGCAGCAGATTGGGTAGAAAAATACGATTGCGACGATTATTCCAACGATACTTTAAAAGTAGTATATCGATTATTGGAAGGTTATGACAAGTTTGGTAGAAGATTTGAAACCAAGGACACTATTGTCGTGCTTAAATTTCCTAAGATTTATCCTGAAGACTTTATATGCGCAGAAACCGATACCTTATATTGTGGGGTAAATGATGATTTTGGTCCCAAAATTATTTTTCAGCACCCTGTGACTATGGAGGAAATAATTCATCCCCTTGTTGAAGTAAAGGTAAACGATGACCAATCTCTAGAGTTTTTGCCGACATCTATAGAAGAGTATTGCCAAGTAACCAATAAGGTTAGTTATGAATTAATAGATGATACTAGGTGTGAAAATTTGTACAAGGTAGAAGTAGAATTTTCACAGGAATGTTTCTATGAAGAGCCGCAGATGATGATGAGGAATAAAGGTTTTGAAGATTTAGGTAAAAATAAATATCGATGTACTTTTTGGGTTTTGGATATTGATACCCTGCCACCAGTGATAGATATCGATACCATGGCTATAGTCAACACCGTAGGCTCACACGATTGTGAAGCGAGATTGGTTTTGCCCGATATTACCATTACTGATAAATGGTCTGGTTTACGTCAATTGAAATTGAGTGTGAAAGATCATTTTACTTCCAAATTGGTCCTCAGAAATGGATATTATGTTCCTGAAAAATCTTTATATCTACCTATGGGAGGAGGACCATATACATTTAATACTATAGAAGATCTCGATAAAATAGTAGATGATATTCCCGATTTTGATAAATTTTCTGAATCTGAGAACGTATATAAAGTTTATATAGAAGCAAGCGATAGCTGCAATCTGTTTTCATTGGATTCATTTTATGTTGTGGTTAGGGATATTACAGGTCCTACCGTAGTGAGTAACGATGATTTGATTGTCGGATTGACGAGCAAGGTGACTTGGATCGACGCCACTTCTTTCGATGAAGATAGTTATGACAATTGTGCCGTCTTAAAAGTTTTGGGGAGAAGAAAAAATTGGGCCACCTCATGTGGTGTTAATCTTTGCGACGGATTAGAAACCGATCCCAAAATAAATCCAGTAGAGGCAGAATATGCCCATTATTTGGAATGGCTGAAAATAGATGGAGAAACATGTTCCGATACATTATATAAAGAATGGCTTTTGGATTCAGCTTATTATTGTGCGCCGATAGATGAACATGGAAATGTCCTGTATGATGGTCTGCCTCCTTATATAGGTGGTGGCTGGATGGAAAAGGTTCCATTCTGTTGTGAAGATGCTTGTCAATTTGTAGACGTTGAATTATTGGTCATCGATTACTGGTGTAATTTTGGAAAAGGCTGGTTATCGGTCAAAGTGGAAGACAAGCAGCCTGTGTCTGTGGTTCAAGAATTGGACAATGAATTGGATTTGTCCTGTAATACATACAATGCTCATTACCGAGATATCATGGAGAAAGCTCAATCACTAAACAATGCAGATCCCAATGATCCAGAAAGAATCGCCGCATTTGAAGCTTTGGATGCTGCCCTCGGTGGGTACGAAAAAGTATGCATTGATTTGGATGGTTATATGACTAATGAAGACGGGGAAATTATAGTTCCCTCAGAATCTAATGTAACGGTGAAAAATCAAATCTGTGAGACCTATAATAAGCGTGAGCGGGTATATATAAAGAACGAACATACTGGTGAATACAGTTGGGAATACGTCAGTAAGCCAGCTATAGAATATACAGATATAGAGTTTGACATCAATACTGGTATTGTGGCTGTAAATTGTTTGGTTACTTGTCAGCAAGACGTTTGGATAGATTTAAACGATTGTGGCGAAGGTAAAATTACTCGTAGATTTTTGATAGAGAAAGGTTGTAAAGATCCTGAAACTGGAGAATGGGAAGGAGTGCCAGTGAAGATTCAAAAAGAGCAGGTGATTTATGTCAGTAAAGGTTGTGCCCTTAACTTGGCTATGTTTGAATGGCCTACCGAAGAATTGACAGTGGATGTTTGTGAATTTGAAAAAGACGAATTAGGTAATTATACTGGTTTGTTAGATCCAGATGTACTAGGTATGCCTCAGCATCTAAAAACTGAGGATTGCAGTTCCATCTCTATTGGTCACAAAGATGTTTTATATACCTTAATAGGTGATCAGAATGAAAATAAATTAAAGCTTATTAGAACTTGGATAGTCAATGAATGGTGTATAGGCAGTCAAGAAGCTGAGAATTCAGGAAAGATTACTTATGATCAGAAAATTTTCATAAATAAACAAATTGATTGTTCTGCCAGTGATTATAAATATACGATAAGTGGGAAGGTATTGACGCCTCAGTCCAAGCCTCTGCCTAATGTTTCTCTTACGGCATCGGTAGGGAGTCAAATAAAACGACAGACTGTGACCAATGACGATGGAGAATTTGTATTGGGTTTTGATTCCAAAGATGAGGTGACCATTATTCCCCAAAAAGTAGATAATCTGCGTTCAGGTGTAACTACTTTGGACCTGATTTTGATCAAACAAGACGTCTTGGGTAAGGTAATCATTCAAGATCCTTATCAACGCATTGCAGCCGATGCCAATCAAAATGGTGTTATCGATCCATTTGATGTCCTTCAGCTCCGACAACTTATACTCAGCCCTACTTATTTGCTCCCCAATAGCGATAGTTACCGATTTGTAGACGTCATTTCGGGAAAAGGCTATGGCAGTGTGGAATTAAAGTCAAGTGCAGAAATGGTTGATTTTATTGGTATAAAAGTGGGTGATGTTAACTTTTCAGGCTCTGTAAGTAGGTCTAGTAGAAGTCAGCTGGCCTCCAATAGTGTAGTAATTGAAGATCAATATATGTTGGCAGGCCAGGAATATGAAATCCCTGTTAAAATGGAAGATTTTCAACAAATAATCGGGCTGCAGTTAGAGTTGGAATTTTTATCTAAGGCGATCAAAAATATTGAAATATTGCCGGGTAGATTAAATATTGAAGCCGACCAATATGCAATAATTGATGGTCAATATTTAACCCTAAGTTGGGTCGATATCAATGGTCAATCTATAAATAAAGATGAGGTTTTATTTAGTTTAAAATTTACCCCTGAGCAATCGGTATTGTTGAGAGATGTATTATCGGCCTCAAATTCTATTATGAGGTCGGAAACCTATATTGATCCGGGATTGGCAGGAGAATTGGGAGTTAAAATTCAGTCTAATATTAATTATGATGCGGTATTTAAGGGCAATATACCGAATCCATTTACCGAGCAAACCAATATTGTATTTGAATTATTAGAGGAAGAAAATCTAACATTACAGGTATTTGATGTGTCTGGACGAGAAATAATTCGCAAAAATCATATGGGGAATATTGGTAGAAATGAGATTCCTATATCCGGCCAAAAGTTGCCCACTGCAGGTATATATTACTATCGAGTACACGGACATTCGTGGTCTGAAGTAGGTAAGATGGTATATATTAAATAAAATAAACAGAAAAATTAGTTTTCATCATAACAGCTTTATAGACAAAAAGAGGGTTTAATTTTAAACCCTCTTTTTTTGTGTTTTCATTTGTACTTCCTCTCATCTTAATGAGGTAGAGGAATAGAGGATTTATATTTTTTGTGTAAATAAAAATTGATATGGAATTCTTCCAATAGCTTGAGAGGATTGAAGAAATATTGGGGTATAAGGAAAACCTAGGATACATTTTCGTATTAATGAAGACTTAGCGTCGAGTATTTAAGAAAAATAATGACTTCTTTTTTACTTCTTTAGCATTTCCTCAATTAGGGGGTTGACCATTTCTGATGGCAAATCTCTCAAACATTTAAAGTGTCCCTTAGGACATTGATCACCGCCTAGTTTGGAACATGGATGACACTTCAAACTTGAATGATCCAAGGCTATAGTTTGGTGTAATAGCTGTGGGGGTAGATAGGGCGTCATGCCCAGTGGTGGGGCTGTGGCTCCCCATACCGACAATATCTTTTGGTTTAGGGCTGCGCCAATATGCATAGTAGCCGTATCGTGAGATATTAAGAATTGTCCTTCCTCAATGATTTTTGCTGAGGTATGGAGATTGCATTGATTAACCATGTTGATGACTTTGTCACCTAGGGCAGATTCAATTTCTGCTGCAGCTGCTTCTTCTGTCTTTCCACCTAGGAGAACAAGGGGGTAGGGGAGGTTGCCAAAATGCCGAATAATTTCATCGGTCGGCATCTTTTTGGTATTGTACGTACCTCCAATTCCATAGACAATGTAAGGATATGTGGTTATTGGATTCTTGGTCTCTTCTCCATAGAAGTAATCTAATCCCTGTTCGTCATTCACGATGCCTATTCTCTCAAGACTCTTGAAATAGCGATCTACTAAATGGCGAGGTTCTCCAATTAAATCGATTTGAAAATTGACGAGTATATATTTTTGGATATTTATCTTATTAAAATCAAATGAAGGACATTTTAATTGTGATCGAAAACGAAAGGACCTTAAATTTTTGTGAAGATCGATGACTAGGTCAAATTTTTCGCTTTGCAATCCTTTGAGGATGGTTTTATAATTGTTGTCGTAACAGTGAATTTTATCAATATAAGGGTTGTGGGCATTGATAAAAGCATTATTTTTTTTAGTTAACCAATGAACTTCAACATTTTTTTGAAGTTTTAACGTCCTAAAAACTGGGCTACATAACACAATATCTCCGATGGAACTAAATCTAATAACTAGAACTTTTTTTAATGCGGTCTTTATTGATTTCATATAGGGGATGTCACTATTTTTGAATAAGGAATGTAAGGCTTCTAAAAATTTGGCCAAAGGTAATGAAATTTTATCTGCCTATAAAGTGTTGTAAATTAGATAATTGAGCTGTTTTAATTGATTTATGTATCAAAAAATTATAAAATATATATATTATAAATGAATAAAATTCTGTAATCTAGCGTTTTATACATTGAATGGAAAAAATATTGTGAAAATTTTCGAGTATAAACCTTCTAAAGTATTTTTGGCAGCATATTTGCTGTAATAGAAACAGTTGTTGATTGAAAAATAAGTTTTAGTTTACGAAACAATTTTTTCTACCTTTAGGTTATATTTAAAAGACAAATATATTATTTTTAAAGATTTGAAATAAATATGCTGGATTCAGCTGAATTATAAAGATTGTAGTTTTCTTGTTTTGAGACCTTAGTAGAAATTGCCCGAATTTGTAACGACAAATTTGGGCATTTCTCTTTTTTATTTCCAATTCCTTTTTATATATTTGTTGCGAACATTTTAATAAATGAAATTGAATAATACAAATAGCAAAAATTGGTGGTGGACCTTGGATACTTATTCTGGGAGGTAACTGCTTTGCTATTGTTAAAGAAATATAAGGCTTGTTGGTTCTCCCGACAAGCCTTTTTTTATGTCAAAATTTACAGAAAATTATGAAATTAAAGACCAAGACTATTCAAATGTTATCCGACCAAATGACGCCGGTTAGCGCCTATTTGAAAATCAGAGATATTTCAGAGTTTCCAATGATTCTCGAGAGCAATGATTCTCAGTCGGCTGAAAATTCAAAATCTTTTGTGGGTTTTGATCCACTTATCGAATTGTATACCGAGGGCGATCGATTGATAATTAATACATTGGGCAGAAAAGAAAGTATCGCCTGTTCTCACGTCCATAAACTACCGGAATTACTCAATCAAGTGAGAAAACAAATAACGGTTTCTGGTGACCATTCTGATATTAATGGGTTTTTCGGTCATACCAATTTTGAAGCTGTTCGGTATTTTGATGCGGTTAATTTAAATAAGAATCAATCTGAAATCCCCGAAATTCACTACTTCTTTTATCGTTATCTAATAGTTTTTGATCATTACCGAGATCAATTGACCCTCATTGAAAATGTACCCGATGGTGAGCCATCTGATATATTGAAAATTAAGAAGTTGCTTTTAATGGGACATTACGAGGAAAAGGGATTCAAATGTAATGGTCCTGAATCCAGCGATATGACTGATGATGAATTTAAAGACTTAGTGGTCAAAGGCAAACATCACTGTAAAGTAGGCGATGTCTTTCAGATAGTGATGTCGCGAAAATTTATCCAACCTTTTGAAGGTGATGATTTTACCGTCTATCGAGTATTGAGGTCCATTAATCCTTCTCCGTATTTATATTATTTTGACTTTGGATCCTACCGTATATTTGGTTCTTCTCCAGAATCTCAGCTAATCATCGATGATCAAACAGCTAGGGTTAATCCCATAGCTGGAACCTATAGACGAAGTGGCAATGACGCTGAAGATGCGAGAAGAGCAGCTGCTCTTAAAGAAGATGCCAAAGAAGTCTCAGAACACACCATGTTGGTGGATTTGGCCAGAAATGATTTGGGGCGCCATACTACAGAAGTAGAAGTCAAATCATTAATGGAGGTACAGTATTTCAGTCATGTTATTCATTTGGTGTCTACCGTGGAAGGTAAATTGCCCAGTCAGTACAATCCTTTTAGAGTGTATGGAGATACCTTTCCAGCGGGTACATTGTCTGGGGCTCCCAAGATTAAGGCCATGGAATTAATCCACGAATACGAACATTCTATTCGCCATTTTTACGGCGGAGGAATTGGCTATATCGGATTAGATGGAAACATCACTCAGGCCATTGTCATCCGATCCTTCTTGAGCAAGGACAATGTATTGTACAGTAGGGCGGGCGCCGGAATAGTGATTAGCAGTGATGAAGAAAGCGAATTGCAAGAAGTGAACAACAAGTTAGCTGCCTTAAAATCGGCGCTTAAACAAGCGGAAACTATCTTTGAAATCCAATAAATAATCTTACCGAATAGGTGATTTGACAAATATTAAAAATACCATTGATTATGAAAGTCATTATCCTCGATAATTACGATTCGTTTACCTATAATCTATATCAATTTTTACAAGAAATTAGTGATTTTGAAATAGATGTAATCAGAAATGATAAAATTTCTGTAGCCGATGTAGCACAGTACGATATTATCATTCTTTCTCCTGGACCTGGCGTACCCAAGGATGCTGGGAATATGCCAGCCATTATTCAGGCTTACAAAACAACAAAACCTATTTTGGGCGTATGTCTCGGTCATCAAGCCATAGGAGAATCCTACGGGGCAGACTTGCAAAACCTCGATCACGTTTATCACGGTGTCGACTGCTCATTGTCTATTTTGAGAAAAGACAATCTGTTTTCCAATTTGGAAGATGGGATAAAGGTAGGACGATATCATTCATGGGTAATTGAAAAGGATTCTACCCCAGAAGAATTGGAAATAACTGCCATCGATGATCAACAAGAAATCATGGCTATTCAACACCGTAGTGATCCAGTCTATGGAGTTCAGTTTCACCCAGAATCAATACTCACACCACAAGGCAAACAAATATTGACTAATTTTTTATCCTTGGCTACCGCTTTTATAAACCGAAATTAAAATGAAACAACTGTTTGAACAACTATTTGCAGGAGAAGTCTTAACCAAAGAACAGACCTATTCTATAATGGAAAATATTGGTCAGGGCCAATTGAGTCATGGCGAAATAGCAGCATTGTTGACTGTGTTTTGCATGCGTCCGATATCTACTATGGAATTTTTAGGGTTTAGAACGGCATTATACGACTTGTGTAAAAAGGTGAATTTGGAAGGCGATGAAAGAATTGATATTGTCGGATCCGGGGGAGACGGCAAAAACACCTTTAATATATCCACGCTTTCTTGTTTTGTAGTAGCAGGAGCGGGGTATAAGGTAAGTAAACACGGTAATTATGCCTCTACCTCTATTTCTGGATCTTCCAATGTCTTGCAGTCGTTAGGATATCAGTTTACCAATGACGAGTCCCTGTTAAATCGTCAGTTGTCTGAAGCTAATATTTGTTTTTTGCATGCACCGCTGTTTCACCCCGCCATGGGCCAAGTAGCTCCAGTGCGCAAAGCATTGCCATTTAAGACATTTTTCAATATTATGGGACCGACCATAAACCCAAGTCAACCTTCGGCCTATTTACTAGGAGCTTATAGCAAAACAGTAGCTTCCCTTTACGCCGAAGTCATGGAAAAAGCAGGTTATGGTTTTACCGTAGTTCACAATATTGACGGTTACGATGAGGTTTCCTTAACCGATGGGTTTCTAAAGATTAATGCCCAAGGCCAAGAGATTCTTTTTCCTACTGATATTGGATTTCAACAAATTGGCCAAGAAGACCTTTACAGCGGTGATACCATCGATTCGGCCAAGACCATTTTCTTAAATGTCTTGGAAAATAAATCTACTTCCGCTCAAAAAAATGTAGTATTGGTGAATAGTGGTTTAGCCATTCAGACACTATGTCCTGAAAAATCCATTTCGGACTGTATAGCAGAGGCTGAGGAAAGTCTACAATCGGGAAAGGCAAAACAAACATTGACCAACTTATTAAATGCACAATAATGGATATTTTAGAAAAAATCACCATAGCCAAGAAAAAAGAGGTAGCTGAGAAAAAATCTCTCTACCCAGCCAAGTTATTGGAGAAGTCAATGTACTTCAATACCCCAGTGGTATCATTTTCTCACTACATTACTAGGCCAGACAAATCTGGAGTAATCGCAGAATTTAAAAGAAAATCTCCATCAGAAGGATTTATTAATCAATATGGTTCTGCAGAGGAAGTCTCTATAGCCTATATGCAAGCTGGAGCTTCCGCTATTAGCGTGTTGACCGATACTTTGTTCTTTGGAGGTTCTTATGATGATTTGAGAACGGTGCGCAAATTTAATTTCTGTCCCATATTGAGGAAGGATTTTGTGATCGACGAATACCAATTGTTGGAAGCCAAATCTATCGGGGCAGATGTGGTGTTATTGATTGCAGAAATATTGACAGCTGAAGAAGTGATGTCTCTATCCAAAACAGCTCACGACTTGGGACTAGAGGTTTTGTTGGAAGTACATTCTGAAGACCAACTCGCCAAAGTAACCGATTATGTAAATGTAGTTGGAGTAAATAATAGAAATCTTAAAAACTTTGAAGTTTCTATTCAAAACTCCATCGATCTGTTTGACAAAATCCCAGCGGATAAGGTTAAAATATCTGAGAGTGGTATTAAAAATGCCGATGATATGATTACACTATCCCAAAAAGGATTTGACGGCTTTTTAATCGGAACACAGTTTATGAGATCGGATAATCCCGGAAAATCATGTCGATTGTTGATCGATGAATTTGAAATGAAGCGTAAACAAATTTCGATACCATCATAGTACTTTCATTGTCGTAATAATCAAAACTCCTAAGATGAAAATAAAAGTATGTGGTATGAGAGATCCCGATAATGTGCGCGCACTGGAACAGCTGCCCGTAGATTATATTGGATTTATTTTTTACCCCAAATCGAAAAGAGATGTGAGTGAAAAATCCTTGCCTAATACCAAAGGGTTGCATCGGGTAGGGGTATTTGTCAATGAAGACAATAGTGAAATTTTAAAATGGGTAGAAAAGTGGGATTTAACTCATGTTCAACTTCACGGTGACGAAAGCCCCAGTCAATGTCTTGAATTGAGAAGATGTAATGTTGTGATAATGAAGGCAGTATCGGTGGATGATAATTTCGATTTTGACAGTTTACTCGAATACGAATCCTCAGTGGACTATTTTGTCTTCGATACCAAGGGAGAGGAACGGGGAGGCAATGGAATAGCATTTAACTGGCAAAAGTTGGAGGAGTACAAAGGCAATATACCATTTTTCTTAAGTGGGGGAATTCACCGTGATTCAGCGGCCGCAATTAAGGCTGTGAACCATCCACAATTGTTTGCGGTAGATATCAATAGCAGGTTTGAAAAATCTCCAGGATTAAAAAATATTGAAAGTATAAAATCATTTATATATGAATTACAAAATTGATGAAAAGGGATTCTATGGCAAGTTTGGCGGTGCTTATATCCCAGAAATGTTGCATAGTAATGTTATGGAATTGCAGGAAAACTACTTAGCCATAACACAAACAGAGGAGTTCCAAACAGAGTTCAGAAGTTTGTTGAAACATTATACAGGTCGTCCTTCCCCATTGTATTGGGCCAAGAGATTGTCAGAAAAATATGGGACTAAGATATATCTTAAGCGAGAGGATTTAAATCATACGGGTGCCCATAAAATCAACAATACCATTGGTCAAATATTATTAGCTCAAAAATTGGGTAAAACCAGGATCATCGCCGAGACTGGTGCAGGCCAACACGGAGTGGCTACAGCTACGGTATGTGCTTTGATGGGATTGGAATGTATCGTATATATGGGTGAAGTGGATATCGAACGTCAAAAGCCCAATGTGTTTAGAATGAAGATGTTAGGTGCCGAAGTGCGTCCGGCAACCAGTGGAAGTAAAACTTTAAAGGATGCTACCAATGAGGCCATCCGTGATTGGATCAACAACCCTGTCGATACATTTTATATAATTGGATCTGTAGTAGGTCCTCATCCTTATCCCGATATGGTGGCTCGTTTTCAGTCGGTGATTAGCCGTGAAATGAAGGAGCAATTACAAGAATATGAAGGTCGATCCAATCCCGATCGCATTATTGCCTGCGTAGGAGGGGGATCTAATGCTGCTGGAGCTTTTTACCATTATTTGGATGATGAAGATGTTACATTAGTAGCGGTGGAAGCAGGCGGTGAAGGTATTCATTCCGGTCGTTCTGCGGCCACATCAATTTTGGGTACTGAAGGGATTATTCATGGAAGTAAGACTTTGTTGATGCAGACCAAAGACGGTCAGATTATTGAACCTCACTCCATATCTGCAGGATTGGATTATCCAGGAATTGGTCCATTACACGCACATCTTATAACCACTGGAAGGGCGGAAGTAGTGTCTATAGAGGATGGGGAGGCCGTCAATGCCGCCATCGAACTCAGTAGACTGGAAGGGATTATCCCTGCTTTGGAATCATCTCATGCTTTGGCTGCCCTCGATTATTTGACTTTAGATAAAGATGAATCAACCATTATATGTCTCAGTGGAAGAGGAGACAAAGATCTTCAAACTTATATGAAATACTTAAACCATGAATAAATTAAAGGCTGCCTTTTCGCAGGGAGATAAGAAATTATTAAACGTTTACTTTACAGCGGGTTACCCTCAATTGAAAGATACCCAAACGATAATTACCTCATTGGCTAATGCCGGTGCAGATATTATCGAAGTGGGCATGCCCTATTCAGATCCTATGGCCGATGGTCCTACGATTCAAGAAAGCAGTAAAATAGCTTTGCAGAATGGATTGACACTGAAGATTTTATTCGAACAAGTTGCCGCAGCCCGTGCACAAACTGAAGTCCCATTAATCCTTATGGGATATCTCAATCAAATGATGCAATATGGGGAGGAGAAATTCCTAGACTCTTGTGTTCAATGTGGTATTGAGGCCTTAATCATTCCCGATTTGCCGCCTGACTTATATGGTTCGGATTACAAGGCTATGTTTGAGGAGAGAAATATTGAAATTGTGTTTTTGATTACCCCGCAGACTAGTGAAGATCGAATTCGGTATATCGACAGTCTTTCCGACGCTTTTATATATGTGGTGTCAGACTCTTCAATTACCGGAAACTCTAGAGACATTTCATCCGAACAACGGGAGTATTTTCAACGTATCGCCGATATGAACTTAAAGAATCCTTGTCTCATAGGCTTTGGTATTTCGGATAAGAAAAGTTTTGATATGGCTTCCTCTTATTCTTCAGGAGCAATAATCGGGAGTGCATTTATCAAACATTTAACCAATGCTTCTGGCGATGAAAGTTTAGATCTTACGGTTACCCAATTTGTACATTCTATTAAAGGTTAATAATTATGATTATTCGATTAGCATCAAATTATACACTTTCAGAAGATTCAGCTATTGCAACTCTGCTCAATAAAAATGGTATCGGTTTTTCAGAAGTAGTTACCCAATATGGTCATTATTTAGTAGCGCCTTTAAAAGGTGATATGGATATTAGGCTAATCGGACACTTAACAGAGGTGGATGATGTGTACAGGGTCAGCGATGCTTATAAATTGGTGTCGCGGAAATGGAAATTGAAGAATACTTCCATAGATTTGGGAGACAATATTGTGATTGGTGATGGTTCTTTAAGTATTATGGCTGGTCCATGTTCTATTGAGTCAGAAGCTCAGATCGAATCCACGGTAAAGCATTTGTTGGATCGTGGCATATCGATAATGAGAGGGGGAGTATACAAACCCAGATCTTCTCCATATTCATTTCGAGGATTGGGAATGGAAGGATTGAAACTATTTTACAAACATTGTCAAGACAACGGGATTAAAGTAATTACTGAAGTGATGATGGTGGAGCAAATAGAGGAAATGCATGATTATGTAGATATATTTCAAGTGGGAGCTCGCAATTCTCAGAATTTCAATTTGTTGGATGCGTTGGGTAAAATCGACAAGGCAGTGATGATCAAGCGGGGAATCAGTGGAACCATTGAAGAATTGCTTCAATCGGCTGAATATGTTTTTTCCAACGGCAACGAAAAGATTTTACTGTGTGAGCGAGGTATTCGATCATATGAAAAGGCGTATAGAAATACCATGGATGTCAACGCTATTGCGGTATTAAAAGATCGATCCCATTTGCCTGTAATTGCCGATCCTTCACATGGTGTAGGTGTTCGCAAGTATGTAGATAAGATAGCCATGGCTTCTGTGATGGCTGGGGCCGATGGAGTGATTTTAGAGGTTCATGAAGTGCCGCAAAAAGCATTTTCTGATGGAGCACAGACCTTGAGTTATGGTCAAGCATCGGTTTTATATGAAAAATTAAGGCAATTGGATCAATTGAAATCGCAATTTGCAACGTTGTAAATTAGGAGCGGGAAAATTGGATTTGCAGCGATTGAGATTTGTCGTGTTTTCTCTGGTATTGCTGTGATTATGAGGTGAATATATTTGTGGTTTTTAACTGGAATTGCTTAATTTGCGTTTATGAATAGGATTTTATTTTTTCTTATGATGTGTTGGCTTTGTGGAACGGTCAGTGTTGAAGGCCAACAAATATATAGCAATGACTTTTTAAATATCGGGGTAGGAGCGCGATCCTTAGGTATGGGAAAAGCCGTGATTGCTAGTGAAAATTCTATTCAGGCAGCTTATTGGAATCCCTCTAATTTTACGACACAAGGTGGTCCTATTCAGCTAAGTGCCATGCATGCAGTATGGTTTTCTGGGGTAGTGAATTACGATTATTTGGGCATGGGTTTTAAAATGGGCAATGATGGCAAGTCATACGGTGGGTTTTCACTGATTAGAATGGGAGTAGATGATATCCCCAATACCTTGCAGCTCTACGATGCCGATGGGCGAATCAATTATTCCAATATACGTTCTTTTTCCGTGGCCGATTACGCAGGTTTGATTACCTATAGCCGACAATTGGGGGATAGTCCATGGCGAGTGGGAGGAAATGTAAAAATCATCAGAAGGGTCTTGGGTAGTTTTGCAAAAGCTTGGGGAGGTGGCCTTGATATTGCGGCAACCTATAGTGGTGAAAGTTTTAAATTTGGTGCAGTATTGCGAGATATATCTACTACGGTCAATGCGTGGTCCTATGAATTTTCTGAGAGTGATTTAGCTATTTTACAACAGTTGGGCAACACCATTCCCAAGTCGGCACAAGAAGTGATTCGACCGAGTGCTTCAGTTGGTATTGCCAAGGTTTTGAAATGGAATGACGATATGAATATTACTCTTGCCCTAGATGCCGACATGACTTTTGATGGCCAGAGGAATACCTTGATTCAGTCCAAAACCGTGAGTGTGGAACCTCACTTTGGATTGGAACTCAATTCGAGAGATGTTCTTTATCTCCGTGCTGGGATTTCATCCATACAAAAACGAAGAAAGATCAATAATCCCGATGCCAATGAATATTTTATTCAACCCAATATGGGTATAGGTTTGAGATTGGGATTAATAAATATCAATTATGCCTTGGCCTTCCTGAATGAAGACGATGCCAAGAGTTCTCTTTCTCATGTATTTTCAGCCATTTATACCCTTAAGGCAAGGCCAGAGTAACGATTGTATTTCAAAGGATAATTCACCGTCTTATATAGTGTGTGGTGCAGTGGTTTTGCTCGGGCAATACTTGTCCATTTGATAGAATAAATCACCATTGAACTTCTCCTCAATTGGAGGATTGGCTGACTTGTCAGACGGGGTGGTTCGATTGAAAAAAGGTAAATTTATATATTTCCTACAGAATTTCCATACCACCCCGTCAGTAAACTGACACCCCTCCAAAGGAGGGGAATTGTCTAGGATGACTGAGCGAAGTTGCTCTTTAGAGCAACCATTGATCCTAAATGGATCAATGGCGAGGGAACCACGACCACCGTGTCGTGGTTGGGTGGGCCACTGGCTCCGGCGTGATTGCACCGTATATCGTAAGAATTACATTTTAATTTATTATATCGTCCTTTCAGGACTTCTTAATTGGTTAAACTATCTTTCATAGGGTTTCACCCTACGCTGACATATTTCGTCCTTTCAGGACTTTTTTATCAAGCTGGTTCCGGCGTGATTGCCCCGTAAATCTTCAGGAATTTAACCACGACCACCGTGTCGTGGGTGGGTAGGCCACTGTGCTCCGGCGTGATTGCACCGTATTTCGATAGGTTTTTAGCCACTGGCTCCGTCGTGATTGCCCCCTTAATCCTATGGAAAATTCCACAGTACGCAAGGCGTGACTGCAATTTACATCGGAAGTCAATTTAATTTGCCATTGTGTTTTTATCCACCCCCGCCTTTCAGGCACCCCCGCCAGCGGGGGATATTTTCGAGAACGACCAAATGAAGTTGCTCTATAGAGCAACCCGATGGACTAAATCTAACTGAGTAGGGTCCACAGGACCATTGGTAGTCAATCTACCAATGACGAAGGCACCAAAGCCACTGGCTTTGGGTGGGTAAGCCAGATGAGGGAACCGGAGCCACTGTGCTCCGGCGTGATTGCACCGTATATCGTAAGAATTACATTTTAATTTATTATATCGTCCTTTCAGGACTTCTTAATTGGTTAAACTATCTTTCATAGGGTTTCACCCTACGCTGACATATTTCGTCCTTTCAGGACTTTTTTATCAAGCTGGTTCCGGCGTGATTGCCCCGTAAATCTTCAGGAATTTAACCACGACCACCGTGTCGTGGGTGGGTAGGCCACTGTGCTCCGGCGTGATTGCACCGTATTTCGATAGGTTTTTAGCCACTGGCTTTGGGCAAACCAATCTAATATATCAATAAAAAAGTCCTGAAAGGACGTAGTCTGATAGCATAGGGTGAAACCCTATGAAAAGGATGCCTTCCTAGAAAAAAGTCCTGAAGGGACGAGGGAATTCATTTCTATCGACAGTAAACAACATTTTTCTATCAAATTCAATGATTGAGGTGAATTGAATGACAACATAAATGGTGATGCTCATGGATTTGTCACACTTTTTGCCCAATCTATCCTATTATAATCATTGCAGGGAATGAAAAGATACGATCTATTCGTGTCAGAAAATTGACAATGCAAAAAGTCCGCCAAATCAACATTGTTTGATGCCAATACCGTGGTTTTTCAAACCACGGCTATGACATATCATCCCTTCAGGATGACCGAATGCAGTTGCTCTTTAGGGCAACCAAATGTCCTTAATGGACATTTGATGAGGGAACCGGAGCCACTGGCTCCGGCGTGACAATAATGTAGTTCGATAGGTATTTAGACACTGCGCTCCAGCGTGATTAAACTGTATATCGATAGCGAATTTAGCCACTGGCTCCGGCGTGATAGCCCCGTAAATCTTCAGGAATTCTGCGCTCCGGCGTGATTGCACCTTTAATCCTATGGAAAATTCCACAGTACGCAAGGCGTGACTGCAATTTACATCGGAAGTCAATTTAATTTGCCATTGTGTTTTTATCCACCCCCGCCTTTCAGGCACCCCCGCCAGCGGGGGATATTTTCGAAGATGACCGAGCGAAGTTGCTCTTTAGAGCAACCATTGATCCTAAATGGATCAATGGCGAGGGAACCACGACCACCGTGTCGTGGGTGGGTAGGCCACTGTGCTCCGGCGTGATTGCAACATAATTCGATAGGTTTTTGGCCACTGGCTCCGGCGTGATTAAACTGTATATCGATAGCGAATTTCATGGAATCTAGTCGCAGCGCAGTGGCTGCGACTTATCTCGCCAGAGCCCGATTTACGGGCTCTGGTGCTTTGCACTTTGCTCGTTCACTCCGGCGTGATTGCACCGTATATCGTAAGAATTACATTTTAATTTATTATATCGTCCTTTCAGGACTTCTTAATTGGTTAAACTATCTTTCATAGGGTTTCACCCTACGCTGACATATTTCGTCCTTTCAGGACTTTTTTATCAAGCTGGTTCCGGCGTGATTGCCCCGTAAATCTTCAGGAATTCTGCGCACCGGCGTGATTGCACCCTTAATCCTATGGAAAATTCCACAGTACCAAGGCGTGATAGCAGTTTACATCGGCAGTCAATTTAATTTACCATTGTGTTTTTATCCACCGCCGCCAGCGAGGGATAGTATCTAGTACGACCGAATACATTATATGGCCGAATATAACTGAATGAAGTCACATAGGATTTAGGCACCAATGCCACTGCGCCTCGGTGGGTGAGCTTATCAATTATAAATGTAATTCGCATTATACCTTATCTTAGATATCGAAATGAATTCTTACAATCCACTGACCCTTAACCATTAATAATTAACCATTAACCATTAACCATTAACCATTAACCATTAACCATTAACCATTAACCATTAACCATTAACCACTAACCACTAACCATTAACCATTAATAATTAGTATTTAACCATTAACTAATGACGTTCTTTTTCCCCCACTTACGGAGTTGATTTATGGTAGCTCTCATATCTTTGGGATAAGTCGAGTCAATGTTTATATCCACGGCTTCCGGTCCTGGATAACTAAATGAAAGATGGGTGGCATGTAGAGGTGTTCGACTTAATATCGGTCTTTCGGTTTCATCTTTCCCAATATTATATCTCCTCTGGCCCTTGATGTCAGATACCAAAAAAGACGACTTTAATCCATAGGTCTCATCTACGATCAATGGGTTGCCAATTTGGCGTAAATGAATTCTAATTTGATGAGTCCTACCGGTAAAAATTTCTACTTCTACTAGGGAATACGATTCAAACTCTTCCAAAACCCGATATTCACTTAAAGACTCTTTACCTCTTTTATCGATGATGACTTTGTTTTTACCCGGTACAGTCATTATGGGGTAATCCATAATACCGGTAGACTCTGGCATCCTCCCCATAACCAAACCGTGGTATTTTTTCTTTATTTGACGCTCGCGAAACATAGCGTTAAAGATCTTGTGACTTTCTTCATTTTTGGCAAAAATCATTAGACCCGAAGTATCTCTGTCCAATCGGTGGACGGTATAGATTTCACCGTATTGATCTCTTAATAACTTTTTTGCACTCGTTTTATCCGTAAATCTTTCTGGTACAGAAAGCAAACCTGCGCTTTTTTCAATGATGACAAAATCTGTATGATCATAAAGAATATTGAAGTTGTTTTTATTTTGTTTCATCGATATTAAGTTGACTAAATTTTTTCTTTTTTAAAATAAAATAATCCCATACTATGGCGCCTTTATAACGTCCATCTAGAGCTTGGTGTTCCTCAATGCCATAATCGGTAAAAAGTTTAAGGAATTCTCTGCGCTTCCGCCACAATTTCGGAATGTTTTGATAAAATGCAAAATGGGCGTTGATGATGGACATGAAATTTTTCCAATCTTTAAGGGCTATAAACCGCAGACCAGCAATGCCATCTAGGATGAGCCGAAGGAAGAGCAACCATATTAAGACATGTCCCCGTTCGTTTTTAAATAGAAGAAATAAATTGTTTCTAAAATTGAGATAGGTTTTTCTCGGACTGCTGTAATCTAATGTTCCTCCACCCAGGTGAAGGACGGTAGCCGAAGGAATGACACCAATGCGGCAGCCTATTCGCTGTAATCGCCAACAAAGGTCTATTTCTTCCATATGTGCAAAAAAATCTTCGTCAAACCCTCCGATAAAGTGAAATTCGTTATTGCGAATCATCAAAGCTGCTCCTGTAGCCCAAAACACAGGTTGCTCATCGTCGTATTGACCATGATCTTCTTCGTTGTAAGACAGAATGCGACCTCGGCACAATGGATATCCAAAAGAATCAATCCAACCTCCACAAGCACCGGCATATTCAAATTCATGGGGTGAATTGTACGATAAAATTTTGGGTTGACATGCTCCATAATCTCTATGATTATCCAGAAAGGTTACCAATGGGTCGATACTATTGGCGTTGATTTCAACATCTGAATTGAGAAGAAAATAGTATTCGGCTTCAATCACCTCCAACGCGGTATTATAACCTCCGGCATAACCGGTATTTTCTTCTAGGACCAATATGTGTAGTTCTGGGTAATGCTCACACAACCAATCCACAGAATCGTCGGTACTCGCATTGTCTGCTATATAAATACGAGCGTAATCCGGTTTGTGTTGACAGACCGAAGGAAGATATTTTTCGAGATGATGTCGACCATTGTAATTTAATATAACAATGGCCAATTTATCCTCATCATTTGGATTGGGTTGTGATATTAAGTTCATTTAATATATTGAGGGATGACTGTTTGTCTGAATCTATTTGCTCTTTTAGTGCTTCAAGTGAATCAAATGTAGCATCTTCTCGGATAAAATCAATAAACTCGATTTCAATTAATTTACCGTATACGATTTCATTAAATTCTATGATGTGTGCTTCAATAGACAGACTGCCATTCTCTCGAATGGTCGGTTTATGACCTATGTAAAGCATTCCTTTGTATTGAAACTCATCATAATTGACCAATACCGCATATATACCCGGACCTGGAATTAATTTTTCAGAGGAGATCGGGTTTAAATTGGCTGTGCGATACCCCAATTTTTTACCTAATTTTTCGCCGTGAATTACCGTTCCAGATAATTTGTACCGATGACCTAGAAGGAGGTTAGTCTTTTTAATATCTCCTTTTTTTACCGATTCTCGTATGATGGTTGAACTGATTTTCATGGAATCCACCTTCCTTTGAGGAATTTCTACCACATCGAATTTGCCCGTCTCCGCATAGGTTTTCAAGGTATTGATATTCCCGCTTCGATTGAGGCCAAATCGATGATCGTATCCTATGACGATGGTATGAGGTCTATAGTGTTTGATAATGAAATTCTCAACATATTCTGCTGGACTCATTTGGGAAAACTCTATTGAAAAAGGCAATATGACCAAATGGTCGATATGAAGAGATTCAAACAACTTAATTTTTTCATCCGTCGTTGTTATTAGACTCATCGTTGTGTCCGACGGATAGATAACCTTTCTGGGATGGGGATCGAAGGTCGTTACAATCGTTTCTCCACCTTGACTTTGGGCGATGGTCGACATTTTCTCAAAAATAAAACTATGGCCTAAGTGCACCCCATCGAAGGACCCAAATGTAATGATTGGATTCACTATATTTGAGGGCAGATCAGCTATGGATTTATATATTTTCATAAAAATTTTTTGAATGCTCTTATTTTAATGCGGACATTTAGGCGCAAATTAATGAAATTCAAATTCGTAAAACAAAATTTGGAACAAGTTATCGTATAATTTTTCGCAGTTTGACCTATTCGCCCTTTATTTATAAACGAATAATTGGTCGTATAACGAGGAAATATTATATTCTTTTAGTTTTTTCGCGTCATTATTTTAACCAAAAGCGATGCTTGTTGTTTAATTAAATTATAAAAAATCAGTGAATCGATATGAATGAAAGTACGATAAGAAATGGGTTGGTGGCCGTGCAAGATCCGATTAACGGACAACCCATGAGTGAATCAAAAAATCTAGCGAAAATTCAAATAGATGGAAATCAAGTGAATTTGGTGTTGACCTATACCAATCTAAATCCTGAGACCAAAAATAAACTGAATTTTGCTGTGCTCGAAGCACTGTATAAAATAGTTCCGCAGGCAGAAGTTAATATTCATTTCGAAAACAAAACAGTAGAGCCAGAGAATCCCTATCCCCATATAAAAAACATCATTGCCATAGCATCGGGCAAGGGCGGGGTTGGAAAATCTACAGTCTCTACTAATTTGGCCGTCGGTCTCGCCGAAAAAGGGTATAAGGTCGGCCTCATCGATGCCGATTTATATGGTCCTTCTATTCCCACCATGTTTGGTTTGAAAAATAAGAGGCCGAAGGTGAAGTCGATTCACGGTAGACAATTGTTGGTTCCATTGCAGGCTCATGGAGTCTATTTGATGTCGATCGGATTTATTCTGGAAGCCGAACAAGCTGTAGTACTTCGAGGTCCTCGATTAGGGGGAATCATCAAACAGTTTCTCAATGATGTTTTATGGCCTGAACTGGATTATTTACTCTTGGACTTACCTCCGGGAACAGGGGATATCCAGTTGACAATGGTGCAGACTGCTCCAGTAACTGGTGCGATAATAGTGACTACACCACAAGCCGTAGCCGTAGATGATGCTGTCAAGGCTGCCAATATGTTTAGACTGGATAGCATAGGAGTACCCATCATTGGAGTGGTGGAAAACATGAGCTGGTTTACTCCAGCCGAATTGCCCAAAAATCAGTATTTTATTTTTGGAAAGGGTGGGGGAAAGCGGTTAGCTGAATTTTGTGAAGCCCCTCTACTGGGACAGGTTCCATTGGTGTCTGAAGTCGGTGAATTGGCCGATGCAGGGAAGCCGGCGATTTTAGACCAACAGGCTGCGATTTATCCCTATTTAAACAATATAGTAGAAAGGAGTATTTACTATGTAGGAATACGAAATAAGACAGACGATCCTACTCGGATAGTTAAAATTAAATCGTAATTTTGAGTTATAATTAATGATTAATGAATAAAGAAGAATTGTTTAGAGAAGTGGATGAAGCACTCAACTCCGTGAGGCCGCATTTGATGGTGGATGGTGGAGATGTGGAAGTTGTTGAAATAACCGACGATTTAAAAGTTAAAGTAAAATGGTTGGGCAATTGTCAACAATGCACTATGTCTGCGATGACTATGAAGGCTGGAATTGAGAGAGCTATTATTTCTAAAGTGCCATCTATTGTGGAAGTAGTAGCGATTAACGGATTGGATGTAGCATGAATAGAACAGCATTAATCGATCAAATTAAGGCGAAAAAGTCGTTTTTATGTGTTGGATTGGATGTTGATCCTTTAAAGTTGCCAACTCACTTATTGGGAAAGGAAGATGGTATTTTTGAATTTAACAAGGGCATCATCGATGCCACGCAAGATCTATGCGTTTCTTATAAATTGAATATTGCTTTTTATGAATCTCTGGGTATCCCGGGATGGAAAGCCATGGAAAAAACCATTGATTATATTCCGAAAAATCAGTTTTTAATAGCCGATGCCAAACGAGGAGATATAGGCAATACTTCTGAGAGATACGCCAAGACATTTTTCGATACCTATCATTATCACAGTATTACTGTAGCTCCCTATATGGGGCGAGATAGTGTTATGCCTTTTCGTTCCGCAGGCAAATGGGTTATTATTTTAGGCTTAACCTCAAATCCTGGAAGTCAGGATTTTCAGATGCAAAAATTAGAAAACGGTCAGTATGTGTTTGAGCAAGTTATTGAGACAGCTAGTCAATGGGGGAGTGAAGAAGATACTATGTTTGTAGTAGGAGCAACTCATCCGGAACAATTGGCGGGCATAAGAAAGATGCTTCCTCATCATTTTTTACTGATACCAGGAGTAGGTAAACAAGGAGGTCGAGTGTCAGATGTGGCCGAAGCTGCTTTTGTAAAAAACGAATGTGGTCTATTGGTCAATAGTTCAAGAGGAATTATTTATGCTAGTTCCGAACTTGATTTTGCCGATGCTGCACGGGCAGAAGCGTTGAAATTGCAAGAAGAAATGGCAGTTTATTTATAATATCATCGAATATCCAACCATCGTTTTGTGAATATCACTTAGTGTACAAAAAATCAGGGGAGATTGCTTAGATTTTCTTTGATATATAGAATAAAATTTGGGATATTCCGTTATATAAGTGGTCTGTTTTAAGGAAAACAAACCGAAAATTAATTATCAATTTAATGTTGAACTTATTGAAGATGTATATTGTTTTATTCTGAAATAAGGAGATAATTGAAATTCAAGATCAATTTATATTTTGTTCACTAAACTGTAAATAAAAAGTAAGTTATGGCAAGCAAGAAGAAATCGGGAATATTATTTTTACTAGGTGCAGCTGTTGGAGCCGCTGCCGGATATTATTTAAATACGGAAAGCGGTAAAAAATTGAGAACAGAGACTTCTAAAAAAGCCTCAGAATTGGCGAAAAAAGCAGAATTAAAATCCAAAGACGGTATTGAGCAGCTTAAAACTGGATTTGATCAGGCGCTTGAAAAAAGCAAAGATGTATTGTCTGAGGCAAAAGAAACGGTAAAGTCAAAGATCAAAAGTATTGAGGAACAATCAAATAATGTGATAGACTCTGCGGAAAGTGCATATCACAAAGGTGCAGAAGAAGCCCGTGCAAAAATCAACCAAAAAGCACGTGAAATAGAAGACTTGCTCGAGTCTAAAGGTGCCTAAAAATAACGATAAGAGAGAAATAGGGTTTACAGGAATTGTAAACCCTTTTCTATGTAAACAATCGCCAACCTTATGAAAGAAAGTGAAAAACTACTGTATAATTTAGGACAGACTTCAGAATACGTAAAGAATTACGTACAACTACAGAAAGAAATAATAAAATTGGAATTGGTTGAAGGTTCTTCCAAATTGTTGTCCAATATTATTAGCCGCCTAGTAGCATTGATGATCTTACTTTTTACTTTGTTATTTGCTTCACTTACATTGGCCATAGGGTTGTCCATTGCACTCAATTCTTTTTTATATGGATTTGGCCTCGTAACGATAATATTTGTTTTGTTGGCCGTGTTGCTGGTTGTAAAAAGAGAATCTTTGATGACGGCACCTATTTTGAGATTGATATTAAAAGATCTGTATAAAGATGACGAATAAAATCATGAACATTCGCAGCGTGGAGGATCTGCGAAAAGAAAAACAGAGGTTACAAAGGGAAGCAGATTTAACCCTAACAGAAATAAAAACCTCCATCAATGTAATTAAAAAAGATGGTCAGCGATTGGCCGTTAATAAAATAGTTGTTCCCGGAGCCGCTGTAGGCTTGTCTTATCTAGGTATTCACAAATTGATGAATAGCTTCAAAGATAGTAAAGCAGAAAACTCAAACCAATCAGAAGCCAATGCTAGTAAACCGGGATTGCTAACCTCTTTGCTTAAGTATCTGCCTTTTATTATCACTACCGGGAAACAGATGTATGACGATGGTCAATTGTCTTTTTTATTCGGTGAAGAAGAGGAATAATCTCATGGTGTTTATCGTGAAAAATTGGTGACTAAATCACAAAAAACTAAAGCTTAACCCTCTTCATTATTAATCTCCGAGAACCCTATACATCGTAAATACCTGACGATAGGTATCTATCCCCTCTATCACATACTATAAATACCAAGGTAGCTGGTCCATCTAGTTGTTGAATAAGTTTTAAGGCTGCTGCAAATGCTCCGCCTGAACTCATGCCGGCAAAAATACCGTGTTTTTGAGCAAGTATGTGCATATGACTTATGGCTTCCTCCTTAGAAACATCAATGATAGTATCAACTCGATCCGCTTCATATATTGCAGGTAAAAATTCTGGAGACCATCTGCGAATACCCGGAATACTACTGCCAGCTGAAGGTTGAACACCGACGATTTGAACATCGTTGTTCTGTGATTTTAAATATCTAGATACTCCCATTATCGTTCCTGTAGTTCCCATACTGCTTACAAAATGAGTGATTTTATGTTGGCTGTCTTCCCAGATTTCCGGTCCCGTGGTTTTGACGTGAGCTTTATAGTTGTTTGGATTTCCAAATTGATTGAGGAGAACGTAATTGTCCTTTTGAGCCATTTCTTCCGCCAGGGTTCTGCTGTATTCTATTGTTTTTTCGGCTGGAGTCAAAATCACATTGGCACCATATGCCTTCATGGTTTGGACGCGCTCAACGGTGGAATTTTCTGGCATAATTAAGGTAATATCCAAACCTACCAATTTGGCTATCATAGCCAAAGCAATACCAGTATTACCAGAGGTGGCCTCTACAATATGACTTTGGGAGTTGAGTAAGCCAGACTCTAATCCAGCCATAATCATTTCTTTGGCTGCTCTATCTTTGACACTGCCGCCGGGGTTTTGGCCTTCTAGTTTGGCGAATAATTGAATATCATTGGGAATATTACTGTCCTTTATATTAACCATAGGTGTTTTGCCTATGAGGTCTAAAATGCCTTGCATATTATAGTAGTTTTTAATCGCTTAGTATGTTGGAAGAATTACTGATTGAATGTTTCGAATTGTTTTTTAAATTGGGTTGATAGTATATTTTAGAATGACTAGGTACACTCTTTGTGAGCCATACATTACCTCCTATAATACTGTGCTCACCGATAATGGTTTCTCCTCCCAAAATGGTGGCGCCAGAATATATAATGACATGATCCTCTATAGTTGGATGACGCTTGATAGACGCATAGGTCTTGTCGACACTCAATGCTCCAAGGGTCACATTTTGATATATTTTTACATGATTGCCTATGACTACAGTTTCTCCGATAACTACGCCAGATCCGTGATCAATGCAAAAACTATCTCCAATTACTGCATTTGGATGAATGTCTATTCCGGTTTTACTGTGTGCGTATTCAGTGAGTATCCTCGGTATATAAGGAAGTTTCAAACTGTGAAGTAAATGAGCAAAACGATATACAGCAATGGCATAAAATCCGGGATAAGATCGTTTGACCTCCTTGGTGTCTGTGGCCGCTGGATCCCCTTTACATATGGCTTCGGCATCCATTTCTAATTTGGCCTTTAATACTGGAATTTGATCGAATACCTTCTGTGCCAACTCTTCAGGAGAAGTATCTAAATGAAGGGATTGAAACATTGAGATGTAGTCCTGATGTAATTCGTCCATTTGGCCTTTGAATTCTTCAAGACTTTTGTATTCTTGGTTGGATAATTCCGGAAACAACATTTCTAAAGACATATTCATTAGCTTGCACACCACATCTGGTGAAGGCATTTTCCTAAGTCTTTGGTGTTCCTTAAAAAGAGTCTCTAAAAATGTGTATTTCATAAAAGCTTACATCTATTATTTTAATAAAAATCCACAGGGAAACAGAAGAATTGTGTTTCATTTTATTATTCACAACTCATAATATTAATAAAGGTATTAAACAATAACGTATAATCCTACTATCTAATGATAGACTATGAATACTTATTTTGTATAAATTGTTTAATGATCTTGATAAATATTCACATTAACTCAGTTATGGAGAAACTATTTTTAGCCTTGGATCGGCAGTAAGATCGAAGTTGGAAAATAATTTTTTCTCATATTTAAATTGTCCAGCTTTGGCTATCATGGCTGCATTGTCCACACAATAGGCGAGTTTGGGGATGTATACTTTCCAGCCTTCTTTCTCTGCCATATCATTCAGTCTGGTTCGCAATCCGGAATTGGCACTGACTCCACCTGCGATGGCTACGGAGCGAATGCCTGTAATGGCGCTGGCTTCTACGAGTTTTTCAGTTAGTATATCGACGATGGTCGATTGTAAGCTAGCACAGATATCGGCCAAATTTTCAGAAATAAATTCATTGTTGTTTTTCATTTCTCTCTGCAAAAAGTACAGTACAGCCGTCTTTAACCCGCTAAAACTAAAATTTAATCCCCCTGCCTGAGGTTTGGGGAAGGTATATTTTGCTTGCCCTGTCTGTGCCAATCGATCTATATGAGGACCAGCGGGATAAGGTAATCCTAGGTATTTACCCGCTTTGTCAAAGGCTTCTCCTGCTGCATCGTCAATGGTCTTACCCAATACTTCCATTTCCAACGGTCCATTGACTTGGACAATCTGTGTGTGTCCGCCAGATACGGTTAGGCAGAGAAAGGGAAAGGACGGTCGAGGTTCGTCGATAAAAAGAGCCAGTATATGGGCTTCCATATGATTGACCTCAATAATGGGTATGGACAGTGCCGCCGCCATGGATTTGGCAAAGGATACCCCCACCAACAATGAACCCATTAATCCAGGTCCTCTGGTAAATGCGATGGCCGAGAGGTCTGATTTTTTAATTTGAGCTTGGTCGATCGCTTGATTTACGACATAAATTATATTCTCAATATGTTTTCTGGAAGCGAGTTCTGGGACTACACCACCTAAATTTTTATGAACAATTTGACTTGATACAACATTTGAGGCAATTTTGTCATCTATAAGAATAGACGCTCCGGTATCATCACACGATGATTCTATGCCGAGTATAATGGTAGACATAATTTATTAATCTTAATGAGGTGTAAAAATCATCATTTTAGAAAAATAAATCATGAATCGCAGCGAACAATTTTAAATTTTTTTAATAAAAATGTTATTATTGCATAAATTGATCGTACAAAATCAAAATTGAAATGAGAATTGTAATTAACCTTCTTCTATTAGCCGCCGTAGTGCTTTTCGGATACTTGACATACTCTAGTATTCGAACCCCTATTGATTTCAAAGCAGAATTGGATAAAAGGGAATCTGTAATCATCCGAAAATTAATGAAAATTCGTACGGCACAGGAATTGTACCGTGACGTAACCAATGGTTCATATGCCAAAGACTGGGGTCAGTTGAAAGACACATTAACTACAGGAAAGTTGAGATTTATCAACATTGTAGGTGATCCAGATGATCCTAATTTTGACCCTACACAATTGGTAAGGGATACTACTTATAAAAATGCCATCGATACGGTTAAAGCTTTGGGCTTAAATCTCGATTCATTGAAATATGTACCTTATAGTGAGGGTAAGACCTTTGATATGGATGCCGATACTATGACTTTCAAATCTACATTGGTAAATGTAATTGAAGTAAAAACACCTTACAAAAACTTTATGGGACCTTATGCTGATATCAAATACAGCAAGTACGATCAAAGGTACAGCCCAGATAATGTTATAAAGTTTGGTGACATGACTAAACCAACCACAGCTGGTAGCTGGGATAGATAAATGAAGTATACGTCTACAAAAACGAATACTTATCAGAATAGGCTATCATTAATTGTATTTAATGATAGCCTATATTCTATATTATATAGTCGATCTAATAGTCAAGCCTTGGATGTGGTTTCTCTAAAAGATGGTGAAAATCTTAATAAAAGCATAGGATCCATCCTCGAAGAACATTATACCCAGAGTAAAATCGACTTCTCCTCTATTAGTCAAGTGAATCTCTGCTTTACCGACCAGAATTTTGAGCTTTTAAAAGATGGAGTATTAAACTACAACCAAGATCGATTGCCTAGTTTGTTGTATTACCATCAAGAATTTTTTAAATGTTCGGTTTCTCATCATCATGTAGTCGAACAAATGCATGGTTATCTTTCGAGAAATTTATTTAAACTGCAAGGGGGACACCTAATTTGGTTCCACCTGAGAAGAAATATTTTGTTTATATCCATTAGCAAGGGTAGATCTATGCTCACGGCTACGAGTTTTGTCGTCAGTAAAACTATGGATGTTTTCTATTATATATTGTTCAATGCACAATCTACCATGTCCAATAAGGCCGAATTGGAATCAATATTTGTTTCTGGAGATCTTTTGCAGTTAGAGGAATTACCAGAATTTTTAAATAGTAATTTTCCCGATCAGGAATTAATTACCCCAGAGGATATTGCATTGAATAAGATACCCATTCACAAATCGCTATACCCCTATTTTCCGGAAATAGCAATAGAAAGTTTATGAGAATTATTAGTGGATCTCTAAGAGGTCGCAAATTTTATCCACCGGCTAACAATTGGCCTACCAGACCGACTACAGATATTTCTAAGGAAGGTCTATATAATATACTACAACACAGGATTGATTTTTCTGAAGTAGAAATGTTGGATTTATTCGGAGGAACTGGCAATCACTGCTATGAATTTATATCGAGAGGTTGTCCACAGGTGACTTATGTAGATAGACATGGACCCTGTGTTCAATTTGTAAAAAAGACGGCAAAGGATTTTCGAGTAGAAGAAAATATTACCGTAGTCAAGAGCGATGTGTTTAAATTTATTCAATCCATCAATAAGTCATACGATTTTATATTTGCCGGCCCGCCTTATCCCTTAAAAAGAATCCCAGAAATTCCACCCTTAATCTTTAAACACGGATTGTTAAAGCCCAGGGGCTTATTTGTATTGGAACACAATCAAGATCACGATTTCAAGAATGAAGTTCATTTTGAACAGGTGAGAAAATATGGAGGAACCTATTTTTCATTTTTTTCATTCGATGATGTCGAAGAAGAAGAGGAGTAAGTATACTATCGTAAAAAGTTTAAGCTTAAAAGGTCGATTGTCATTGGATATTTTACCTTTGCTTTTTAAATAATTTTAATTTATGTGGGTTAGAGAAATATTAGAAAAAGAAATTCTTCAAACGCTGGTTCAATTATATCAATTAGACGGGGACAATATCAGTCCTACATTGAATGTTACAAGGACGGAGTTCGAAGGCGAATATACCTTGGTGCTATTCCCCTTAATTCCTAAGGTTCGGAAAAAACCCGAAGTCATGGGGGGTGAAATTGGAGATGAATTAGTAAACAAAGGGATAATCCAGTCTTACAATGTGGTAAAAGGGTTTTTAAATTTAACCTTAAATCCTCAGTTATGGACAGAGTTTATCCAATATGTGTGTCAAACAGAGGGCTATGGAAGTGCTCCTGCTAATGGCGAAAAAGTCATTGTAGAGTTTTCATCGCCCAATACCAATAAGCCACTTCACCTAGGCCATATAAGAAACATATTATTGGGTTGGTCTACATACAGCATTTTAAAAGAGCGGGGTTACGAAGTGATTAGAACCCAAATAATCAATGACAGAGGTATTGCCATCTGTAAGTCTATGTTGGCATGGCAGCTGTGGGGAGAAGGTAAAAGTCCTGCTGACTCGGGAGTGAAGGGAGATCATTTTGTCGGTGATTTTTATGTGCTATTCGAACAAAAGTTTCAAGAAGAATACAAAGCCTGGCAAGAGTCCGATGAGGGCAAAGCAGTATATAGTAAGGATAAAAAAGAAGGAGAAGAAGCCGAGGGTTTTTACAAAAGGATTAAGAATATTTATTTTAATCAATACAGCGTATTGGGAAGAGCGGCCAAGGATATGCTTTTGCGATGGGAGGCCAATGACGAAGAGACCATCAGTCTGTGGAAACAGATGAATGGATGGGTATACGAAGGATTTGAGTCAACCTATGAAGAATTAGGCGTGAGCTTCGATAAGGTTTATTATGAATCATCCACTTATTTGTACGGTAAGGAAATCGTTCAGATAGGGGAAGATAGTGGACAGTTTTATCGCAAAGAAGATGGTTCGGTATGGGTGGATTTAACCGATGCCGGAATGGATGAAAAGATATTGTTGCGAAGTGACGGGACTTCGGTTTACATCACCCAGGATCTGGGAACAGCTCATATGAGGTATAAAGATTATCAAGCCCATCGTATGATCTATGTAGTGGCCGATGAGCAAAATTACCATTTCGATGTGTTGTTTCAAATCAGTAAAATATTGAAAGAACCCTATGCCGAAGGTATGTACCATTTGTCATATGGTATGGTGGATTTGCCATCGGGTAAGATGAAGTCGAGAGAAGGGACAGTAGTCGATGCCGATGATTTGATGCAGGAAGTGAAGCAAGAGGCAAAAAATATAGCGACGGACAAAGGGGAGATCGGGACTTTGCCAGTGGAGGAGCAAGAAGAAATTTTTGGGAAAATAGGACTGGGAGCGCTGAAGTTTCACATGATCAAAGTTCAACCTAAAAAGAGAATGATATTTGATCCCAAAGAATCTGTAGATATGCAAGGTCAGACTGGACCTTATATCCAAAATGCCTTTGTGAGAATTAAGTCTATTATTAGAAAAATGGATGAAGTGTCTGACAATGGATTAAATGTCGATTACCTACCTTTTTCATTAGAAAAGGAATTATTGGTATTGTTGTCTGAGTATCCGATTGAATTAAACAAGGCAGCTCAGGAATACGATCCGTCAATAGTTGCTAATTTTGCTTATAAATTGGCCAAAACATATCACCGTTTTTACAATGAACATCGCATTTTGTCTGCAGAATCAGAGGACGCGAAATTGTTCCGTCTTGAATTGAGTAAAGGTGTGGCTCAGGTATTGGAAAGATCAATGAAATTATTGGGGATTGAAATGCCCGATAAAATGTAAATTATATAAAAAATATTAATAGGATGGAAGAGTCTAGAAATTTTATACAACAAATCATTGATGAGGATATTGCCAATGGCAAACACGGTGGTAAAGTCATTACGCGGTTTCCTCCAGAGCCCAATGGTTATTTACATATTGGCCATGCCAAATCTATCTGTCTTAATTTTGGAATAGCAGAGGAATTCAACGGTATTACGAATTTGAGATTTGATGATACCAATCCAACAACTGAGGACACGGAATACGTAGAAAGTATCAAAAAGGATATCCAATGGTTGGGTTTTGATTGGGAAGATCGTTTGTATTTCGCATCAGACTATTTCAATGATTTGTACCAATACGCTATAGAACTCATTAAAAAAGGGTTGGCCTACGTGGATGATTCTACCTCAGAAGAAATGGCCGAACAAAAAGGCGATGTAAATATACCTGGAAAGAATAGTCCTTATAGAGATAGATCGGTTGAAGAGAACTTGAGATTATTTGAGGGAATGAAAACCGGAGTCTACGATGAGGGAAGTAAGGTTTTGCGAGCCAAGATTGATATGACTAGTCCCAATATGAATATGAGGGATCCTGTCATGTATAGAATAAAAAAGACGGCCCATCACAGAACGGGCAATGATTGGAATATCTACCCAATGTACGATTTTGCGCATTGTATGTCTGATGCTCGAGAAGGCATTACCCATTCACTGTGTACTTTGGAATTTGAGAATCATAGACCGTTATACGATTGGTTTATTGAACAACTCGGGGTATTCCCTTCTCGACAAATCGAATTTGCAAGGTTGAATGTCGATTATATGATTACCAGTAAGCGAAAATTGCTTCGATTGGTGGAAGAGGGAATTGTTTCAGGTTGGGATGATCCGAGAATGCCTACCATTAGCGGGATGCGTAGGAGGGGATTTACTCCAGCTTCTATTAGAGAATTTGCCAAGAAAGTAGGGGTAGCGAAAAGGGACAATGCCATCGATATTTCCTTGCTTGAATTTTGTTTGAGAGCCGATCTCAATGCCATAGCTACTCGTGTCATGGCTGTGATGGATCCTCTCAAAGTGGTGATTACCAATTATCCTGAGGGAGAAGAAGAGTGGTTGCCAGCAGATAACAATCCAGAGGATGAAAATGCCGGTAGCCGATTGGTTCCTTTTGGTCGCGAAATATTTATTGAGCGTGACGATTTTATGATCGATCCACCGAAAAAATATTTTAGAATGGCCAAGGGCAGACATACGAGGTTGAAGAATGCCTATATTTTACATTGTGATGATTATATATTGGATGAGAGTGGGGAGGTAAAAGAATTGCATTGTACCTATGTGCCCGAGAGTAAAAGTGGTTCTGATACCTCAGGCATCAAAGCCAAAGGAACATTGCACTGGGTAAGCGCTTTACATGCCCAAAAGGTCGAAGTAAGATCCTATGATAGATTGTTTATGGATCCAGTGCCTGATGGACACGGTGATAGAGATTTTTTAGAATTTGTCAATCCAGATTCTTTAAGTATTGTAGAAAATGTTTTGGTGGAACCGGCCTTGGCCAAAGCTAAGCTCGGTGATTATTTTCAGTTTTTCAGAAAGGGATATTTTGTTTTAGACCCGAGCTCTAGCGATGATCATTTGATTTTTAATAGAACAATTACTCTTAAAGATTCGTGGTCCAAAATGCAGAAGAAGTAGTTATAGACAAGGTTATGTCTAGTTTTTTTAACGATTTCTGCCAACATAACTAAGAAATTAATTACTTTTAAAAATAATTTAATTGTAACCTTTAAAAAGAATTTAACTTATGAAACGAACGCGAGGATTATTTTTTCTCCTTATAGCTATAAGTGGAATGTTTTTCGCCTGTAGCGAACCAGCGCCAAATCAATTGACAGAAGCGGAGCAACAAGAAGGATGGAAATTATTGTTTGATGGTACATCATTGGATGGCTGGAGAGACTATCAAGGAGAAGGTGTAAGTGGACCTTGGACGGTTGAAGATGGTCAACTCATCGCATTGGGCAAAGGGAGTGATGGCAACGGTTACTTGGTTACAGAAGATGAATACGAAAATTTTATATTGACTTTTGACTGGAAGATATCAGAAGGTGGCAACAGTGGAGTTATTTATCATGCCTTAGAGAGACCGCAATATAAAGTCCCTTATGTTACAGGACCTGAATACCAAGTATTAGACGATGTTGGCTTTCCAGCTGAATTGGAAGATTGGCAGTTGACTGGTGCAGATTATGCCATGCATGTTGCCGATCCCGAGAAAAAGAAATTGATGCCAGTAGGAAAATGGAATACTTCTAAAATTGTATTTGATAACGGCCATGTAGAGCACTGGTTAAACGGCGAAAAAATTGTAGAGTTCGAAGCGTGGACTAAAGATTGGTTTGAGCGTAAGAATTCTGGAAAATGGGAGAATGCTCGTGAATATGGATTGGCTCACAGAGGTCATTTCTCAATTCAAGATCACGGTGCCAAAACTTGGTATCGCAATATGAAGGTGAAAGAATTGCCCCGTAAACCACAAAAATTTGACTTGTTCAATGGGAAAGATCTCAGTGGATGGGAAGTTTACGGTACTGAAAAATGGTATGTAGCTGATGGAGAGTTGGTATGCGAAAGTGGACCTGATGAAGCTTATGGTTATCTTGCAACACAGCGTTATTTCAATGACTTTGATTTAAGCGTAAAGTTTTTACAAGAAGCCAATGGCAATAGTGGAATTTTCTTTAGATCATTTATCGAGGACAAAGTTAAGATTTCTGGATGGCAGGTGGAAGTAGCTCCTCCGGGACACGATAGCGGTGGTATCTACGAATCATACGGAAGAGGATGGTTGCATCAAATTCCTGAAGACAAGGAGGGATTCTTGAAGATGGGAGAATGGAATACCATGAGGATTAAAGTTCAGGGTGACGAAGTAAATACTTGGTTAAATGGAGAATTGATGACATCCTTAAAGGATGACTTAATCGGTTCCGCTTCAGGTAGAATTGCCCTTCAAATCCACAGTGGTGGTGGTATTAAAGTAAGATGGAAAGATTTGGTAGTACAAGAGTTGTAATATCAAATTAAAATATATTGAAAAGCCTCAAAGAGTTATTCTTTGGGGCTTTTTTAGTGTATCTAATGTAAAATGCGTTTATAACTGACAATGTAAGCGACCAAGCAACTACGTCTTTATGCAGTAATCAATCGAGATGAACCTTTTGTAAAATGAACAGCTTAATTAATTAGGTTCTATCATAGAATACTCAGTCATACCCAGACATCTTTATAAATAAGTCCTGAAAGGACGTAGTCTAATAGCCGTGGGTGAAACCCACGGTATTGGAGATTAATCAACATTGATTTGGCGGACTTTTTGCATTGTCAATCTTCTGACTTGAAGAGATAATATTTTCAATTTTTGTAATTATATAGGAGGACAAATTGAGCAAAAAGTGTGACAAATCCATGTGAAAATTTTTTCAGTACTTTAGACCATATAATGATGAATTATAGATCAATCACGCCGGGAACATTGGCCAAAAACCTATCGAATTACGTTGCAGTCACGCCTTAACGTAGAGACGCAATGCCTTGCGTCTCCAAAAATAATATATGAGACGCACGGCCAACCCACCCTCGGCATCTAGCCTCGGTTCCCTCATCAAATGCCTATTTAAGGCATTTGGCTCTTCGAGCTTCATTCGGTCATGTCCTCAAAATGAATTAAAAGGTAAGCGACCAAGCAACTACGTCTTTATGCAGTAATCAATCGAGATGAACCTTTTGTAAAATGAACAGCTTAATTAATTAGGTTCTATCATAGAATACTCAGTCATACCCAGACATCTTTATAAATAAGTCCTGAAAGGACGTAGTCTAATAGCCGTGGGTGAAACCCACGGTATTGGCATCAAACAATGTTGATTTGGCGGACTTTTTGCTCTATAGGCTTTCTTGGACAGATAATCATTGTTTTAATTCAATGATACTAGATATAATATGATTATTTCGGCAAAAAGTGTGACAAATCCATGAGCATAACCATTCATGGTATCAATCAATTCACATAAATCTGTGATTTTGATAGAAAAATTATGTTTGCTGTCGATGGACGGTGTAATCACGCCTCGACACAGTGGAATTTTCCATAGGATTTATGTTGCAGTCACGCCGGAGCACAGTGGCCTCGGTTCCCTCATCCGATGGACATTTAGTCCATCGGGTTGCTCTATAGAGCAACTACATTCGGTCATCTTCACCAAAGGTCGATTTACGACCTTTGGTTGCCCTAAAGGGCAACTACGTTCAGTCATATTTAGGATCAATGGTTGCTCTATTGAGCAACTTCATTCGGTCATCTTTCGATGTATAATCTTCAAATAGTTGGAAAAATAACCGATAAATGTAACCGACAACTATTACCGCAATTGGTATTTAAATCCCAACGACAGTATAGATACTATCATATATAACCTATCTTAAGAAGGCAATCTGTCTAATGAAATATTGTCCAATTGTTTTTTGTATTCTTCCTTAACCTTGTTAAAGGCTGGCATATAGCTATCGTCCATAACGGCAGGTTCTGGGAGGTTTTCTCTTAAAGGATCAACCTGCTTGCCATTTTTCCAGAATCTATAGCATACATGAGGTCCGGTAGCCAAGCCAGTAGATCCTACATAACCGATGACTTCGCCTTGTTTTACATGAACGCCTTTTTTCATACCCTTGGCAAATTTGTTCATGTGTAAATATTGAGTAGAGTAGGTTTTGTCGTGTTTGATCTTTATGTAGTTTCCATTTCCACCTGTTCGTCCAATTCTTTCAATAACGCCGTTGGCCGTCGCATATATTTCAGTGTTGTATGGTGCCGCATAATCAGTTCCGAGATGGGGTCTTCTGGTCTTGAGAACGGGATGGAATCGATTCATGTTGTAACGGGAAGATATTCTAGAAAACTTTACTGGGGCCTTTAAAAAGGCTTTTTTCATAGGTCGACCCTCAAGGTTATAATATCCGTCGTACTGACCATTGTCAAATCCTATAGCGTAGTATTCTTTGCCGCTAGCCGAAAACCATGCGGCTTCCATTTGACCAATACTTACCAGTTCCCCTTCAACATATAATTCTTCATAGATGAGTTTAAACTGATCCTTGGGTTGAATGTGGTGAAAATCCACTGACCAAGCTAAAGCGTCCTCCATTTTCGCGGTGAGGACAGGTATTTGTTCCGATTCGATATCGTAATCCGAAAAAGCATTCCACAAAGAAGAATTGATTTCTCCTACAAATTCTTTTCTTACCGTATCTACTGCTCGTTGTCCCGGTTTAATTTCGGATTTTCCCTCGAGATCGAATACCAAGTAATTGATCTTATCTGGTTCGTAGATAAAATACTTGGCTTCATCGGTATCTAAATCCTTTAAGATTTTATATTTTTTACCGGCTCTAAGTGTGCGTACATCAAATACATCTTTGTTGGCATCCAAAATCGATAATAATGTACTATTGTCTACCCCAATATTTGCAAAAATTTCAGATAATACCTCGCCGTTTTTTATAACAGCTTCTTCAATATTGTAGCCCGATGTGTTGATATTGAATTCGTACTTGGGAATAGTAATGGGTAGTGAAGTAGATACCAATATACTGTTTTGATTAGATGAAGGAAAGAAACCTTCTTGCTTGGCACCAAAAGTAATAGTAACTAATAGAATGCATCCAAATATAATTTGCTTTGTGCTGGCTCGTTTTAGTGGAAATCCCATATATGACTTGGTTAAATTAAAGATAATAATACAAAAACTTCCTTTTGTATCTAGGTGCATTAACAATTTTCATTTCAAAATTTTAATGTCTTGATTCAAACGATAAAAATAAAAATATGGTCTTCAAAGAGTTAAAGATTTAACACTTTTCTAGCCATTCCTCATCGATTAAGATAAAGATATCTCAATATCCATGTTCAAAACAATAAAGACCATGCTAAATAAGATACTTTATTTTGGCTGTCCTCATTTGTTTCTACTGAAATGAGACGACAACAAGATACTGACATTTGGTAACAAATTAGTGTAATATTTGGATAGTATTATTATTTTCTATAAAAATAACATTAGAGTTTAAAGAAAATTCCGACTTGACTATTGGGTGCGGCCAAAATATTTTTACCGTAAGCCGCTAACGAGGTTGAAACTTCTATACCCCATTGATCATTAATAGAATAGGCTATTTTGGGTGTTATAGAGAGATAGGCTACATTGTTGCCAAAGATGCCATTGCTTTCTGTATTGGGATTATTAGTGGTTACTGGAGAAACATTTAAGAGATTCAGAGCTAGAAACCATTGGTCATTTATCGTAGTACCAATTTCAGCACCAAATCGGATTTCGTCAGAAAAGTCGGTAACTACATCTCCAGAAAGATATCCATATGTTGATTCTCCTCTATGATTATAGGCCGCCAATAAACTAATATATCCAATACCTATACTGGTAGAAGCTTCCAGAGCCAACATTTGATTAAATTCCCCGTCCCCAGTCTGCATCAACTCAGTGTGTCCACCTACATTGTTGCCCGTAGGTAATCCCAGCACAAAGGAAGCGCTGACTACCCAGCTGCCTTCAGTTATCAATCCGTACTTAATCCCTAAATCTACATCACCAAAACCATTCAATTCATCGCCTTCTTGTATGTATCCAGTCGACCTAGATTCTAAATTATTCAAGGTATTTCTAGCAAACAGAGGAATGTGACCTGTGATGGTCCATCGATCGGTTATACCGTATTCTCCGTAAAGTGAAGTGGAGTAGTATCCGGTAGTTGTAATGGGGATTTTCTTTCCATCTGGTCCAAAATACTGGTCACTGATAAGAAAACTTTGACCCAGTTTAAAATAACCTTTTCCTTTGGGTTGTGGCCATCCACCGCCTGCATATGCAGAGTTGACGGTAATTATGGCCAGCAATATATATAGCGAGGTGAGGAGGGAATATTTTTTCATTTTATTACTTTTTTATTTAAGTTCTGCTGCACCAAAGACTACGCTAAAAGGTTTACAATAGACTAGGACAAATTTGTAATCACTTACTTTTACTCCGTCGGGAATGGTATAAGTTTGAGTACCCGAATTTGATTTTATTGCACCCAAGTCAATTCCTCCCGATCCAGAATCGGCAGACTTACTTAAATATATTTGAAGCCCAGGGCCGGATTGTGTAGAAAAATCTTCTTGCAATGTCAGCGTTTTAGAGTCGGCTGATACTACAACAGAGCCAGAAACTCTGTGTCCAGTTTTGCCGACAAAACTTCCGCTATATCCGAGGTTTTCTTTAACTGCCAACGGAAATTCATTGGAGACAATACCATCTATTTCAGCAGTAATTTTTGTTTCCCCTGCTGCATGAGCCGTAGCCTTCCCATTGTTATCGATACTGGCAACTGCGGGATCAGAGGATTTCCAAACCACGGTTTCATTGAGTACTATTCCGGTTGTAGACCGTACTATGGCTTTAAACAAAGCTGTACCCCCGGGAATTAGGGTGGCTATTTCACTGGTAATAGCAATTCCCCCGATAATAGGTCCTTGATTGTTATTGTCTTGAATGACGGTAATCTGGCTACTGTCGATTTGAAGGCCATTGAGTTCGTCTTCGTATTGGGCAATAATAAATGTCGTACCCTCTGCCACTGCAGTAACTAAACCGCTTTCATTAACAGTAGCTACTGTGGGTTGGGTCGAAGTCCAGTCAACTTCAGTAGTAATTACTTCTCCTTTAATATTTTTTACTTCTGCGCTAATTTGAAAGTCTTGACCTATGGTTATATTAAATATTTCGGGACTTAGTTTTACTGAGGCTTGATTCAATATAAGAGCTTCTTCGGTATAGTCTGTGCCCACACATGAAAATATAGCCAACAGAGAGAGTAGTAATAGTGAGTATTTCATATTTATTTGTAATTCCTATTAATAGAAACGGTTAGATACCATTATAAGTACACCTAACTTTTGAAAAAGTTGAAAAAATTCCAAACTTTGACATTTAAATGTAAAAGTTTAGAACATATCTAACTCCAATCTTGCTTCATCACTCATCATGTCTTTGGTCCAAGGAGGATCAAAGGTTAAGTCTACGTGCACAGCAGATACCCCTGGCACTGATTTAGCCTTGGTTTCTACATCAAATACTATTTCTCCAGCCACAGGACAGGCCGGTGCAGTCAAAGTCATCACTATATATACCTCATTGTTTTCTCTTACATTGACTTCATAAACCAATCCCAATTCATAGATGTTTACGGGAAGTTCAGGGTCAAATACAGTTTGAAGTTGTTCTATGACGAGGTCTCTAATGCTAGACATAATTATTGAGATTTTAACTGTTGTTGTGCCATATAAGTATAGGCATATAATTTCATTTGCTTGACCATGGACAGCAATCCATTGGATCGGGTAGGAGACAGGTGGCTTTTAAGTCCAATCTTTTCGATAAATGTCAATTCTGATTGAGCTATTTCCGCAGCAGGATGACCGGATAAAACTTTGATCACTAAACTTACCAATCCTTTTGTAATTAATGCATCGCTGTCTGCAGTGAAGTAGACTTTGCCGTCTTTTTCTTCAGCGTGCATCCATACTTGAGATTGACAGCCTTTGATTAAATGCTCTGGGGTCTTATATGCGGCATCGATGATGGGCAATTCTTTACCGAGTTGAATGATGTATTCGTATTTATCCATCCAATCTTCGAAAAAAGAAAAGTCGTCAACTATTTCTGCTTGTGTTTGATCAATATTCATGTCTTATGTCGATTTACGAAAGCATTGCTTTGGCTCTTTTAATCCCAGTAACCAATCGGTCTACTTCCTCAAATGTATTATAAAATGAAAATGAGGCTCGAATTGTTCCTGGTATTTTGAAAAAATTCATTACTGGCTCGGTACAGTGATGGCCAGTACGAACAGCTATTCCCAGTTTGTCGAGTATTTCGCCCATGTCAAAAGGATGGATATCACCTACCATCATAGAGACAGCACCAGCTCTGTGTTTGGCTTGTCCAATAAATCGAAGTGAATCAATGGTGGACAATTGTTCAATAGCGTATTGGTATAGTAGGGCTTCGTATTTTTGAATATTTTCCAAACCAATGCTCTGTGTGTATTTCAATGCGGCATCGAGACCAATAGCTCCTTCAATATGAGGAGTCCCTGCTTCAAATTTAAACGGTAACTCATTGTACGTTGTTTTTTCAAAGGTTACTGTCTTTATCATTTCACCTCCCCCTTGATATGGAGGCATGAGGTCTAACCATTTTTCCTTACCATATAAAATTCCCATTCCCGTAGGGCCGAAAACTTTGTGACTTGAAAAAACGAGAAAGTCAACATCCAACTTTTGTACATCGATCGGAAGATGTTGTATCGCTTGCGCACTGTCGAGCAATACAGGAATGTCTGATTTATGAGCTTTTTCTATGATTAAATCAACGGGATTGACGGTGCCTAAGGAATTGGACACATAGGGCAATGAAACCAGTCGAACCCTGTCGTTCAATAATTTATCGTATTCGGAGAGTATTAATTCTCCATTTTCGTCCATTGGAATAACTTTCAACTCCGCACCGTATTGTTGACATACGATCTGCCAAGGTACAATGTTGGAGTGGTGTTCCATAGCTGATATAATAATGCTATCGCCGGGTTTTAAGAATGCCTTGGCAAAGGATTGAGCTACTAGATTGATACCATCTGTTGTCCCTTTAGTGAAAATTATTTCAGACTCAGAGCCTGCATTAATATATTGTTGAGCTGTTCGTCGTGCCGCTTCAAATCCATCAGTAGCCAATTGGCTCAAATGATGGACACCGCGATGCACATTACTGTTGTATTGGGTGTAATATTCAACTAGGCTATCTATTACTACCTGAGGTTTTTGAGTGGTAGCAGCGTTGTCAAGATAAACCAAAGGGTGGCCGTGAACTTCCGTTTGAAGAATGGGAAATTCAGCGCGTATTTTATGAATATCAAAGGGAATATCTATACTTTTCAATTTTTCCATCTTTCCAATTTTCTAATTCCCATTGTGTCAATTTATCACAACAGTCTGTCACTTACTCTAAAAAAACCTACACCAATCTTCTAGACCAACAAGGCTTTACCCAACATGGTTTGTGAAATCGCCTCATTAAGTAAATCTTTTATTTCAAGATTTTCTATTTTTTCGGTAACGTCGAAAGCGAATGCGTTGACCAACATACTTCTACCATCTTCTTCGTTGATTCCTCTCGCTTTGAGATAGAACAATGCATCGGGATCCAATTGACCGATGGTCGATCCATGACTACATTTTACATCATCGGCGAAAATCTCTAATTGTGGTTTAGAGTATATCGTAGCAAAATCACTAAACAATATGTTATTATTTTGCTGAAAAGCATTGGTTTTTTGCGCAATTGGATGTACATATACCTTACCGTTAAATATTGCTCTAGAGTGACCCATCATGATACCTTTGTACATTTGATTACTCTCACAGTGAGGTTCTTGGTGATCGACCAAAGTGTGATTATCCACCAATTGATGGTCGTTGGTCAAATACAATCCATACATATGAGAATCAATGTTGCTGCCCTCTAGTGCTAGGTTTAAATTATTTCTTACGAATGAGTATCCAGGTAGGGTAAAGGTGTAATTATTGTATTGACTATCACCTTCTTGCTCCACTTCTGTATGTTCGATTAGTCGTAAGCTAGCATCTCCTTTTTGCAATTTATAGTGCTGTAATTTTGCATTGGCTGCTACTCTGATCTCTGTTACGGCATTGCGCAGTAAATGAGATTCGGTATTTAGATTCTCAAAACTTTCAATGATTTCAGCTTGACTGCCAAATTCAGCAATAAAAATGTTTTTTGACTGCTGGAAATAGTGTTCGCTCGAATCACCTAAATGCACGAGATGGATGGGCTTGTCCAATACTTTATTTTTCTTGATTTGGATGACTATCCCACCTTGGAATAAAGCGGTATTTAAGGCAATAAAAGGGTTGCTTTTGTTATTGCGATCCTTATTCAAGATTTCATCTATGGCCACCTGATCCCAAACATCTTCTACTGCTGCAATAGAGATTGAATCATCACTTGGAATATTGGACCATTGAGGTTGATAAATACCATTTATTAAAATCAAGGTATATGCATCTAATCCCTGACCAAAATACCCCTTGTCTTTTATGGCTTCCTCGTATGAAGATGTAGTAGGTATTGGAGTGAAACTAAAATTATCTTTTAGGATGGGCTTCACATTGGTATATTTCCAATCTTCATTTTTAATGGTAGGAAAACCCAGTTGTTCAAATGTCGCAAAGGCTTTACCACGCAGTTTTTGAATCGAATCACCTTCCGAAGATTGTCCAATAGCACACAAAGATTCGAATTTATTTTTGATTTGATCTTTTAGATCGATTTCCATTTGAACTAACATTTATGTCTAAATTATACCGTTTTATTTAATATATCTTCCTTGATCCAGTCATATCCCTTTTCTTCCAACTCCAAGGCTAATTCTTTGCCACCTGATTTTACAATTTGACCATTGGCCAACACGTGGACTACGTCGGGTACGATATAATCCAATAATCGCTGGTAGTGTGTAATGATAATAAAGGCATTGTTTTCTGATCTCAATTTATTGACCCCATTGGCTACTATTCTAAGAGCATCGATATCTAAGCCAGAATCGGTCTCATCTAGAATAGACAATTTAGGTTCCAACATAGCCAATTGAAAGATTTCATTTCTCTTTTTTTCTCCACCGGAGAATCCTTCATTCAGCGATCTATTGGCCAATTGAGTATCGAATTCAACCAATTGTTGTTTTTCTCTCGTTCTTTGCAAAAATTCCTTAGCCGATAATGGGGGCAAACCACGGTGTTCTCTAACATCCTTAATGGCCGTTTTCAAAAAGCCCAAGTTAGATACACCTGGTATTTCTACCGGATATTGGAAAGCCAAGAAAATTCCTTCTCTCGCTCTGATTTCAGGATCCATATCTAGAAGATCTTTGCCTTCAAATTCTATACTTCCACTGGTTACTTCGTAATTATCTTTACCTGCCAGTACAGAGGCCAAAGAGCTTTTACCTGAACCGTTAGGTCCCATGATGGCATGAATTTCTCCTGGTTTTACTTCTAAATTGATTCCCTTTAAGATGTTATTTCCTTCCACGCCAGCGTGAAGATCCTTAATTTTAAGCATTAATTCTTTTTTTGATTGCATAATTAAATGTTACCCTACACTTCCTTCAAGGGTCAATGATAGTAATTTTCTCGCTTCCACAGCAAACTCCATAGGCAGTTGATTCAAGACTTCTTTGGCATAGCCGTTGACGATGAGGGCAACAGCTTGTTCTGGATCAATTCCCCTCTGGTTGAGGTAGAAGATTTGATCTTCACCGATCTTCGAGGTTGTGGCCTCGTGCTCCAACATAGCACTTTTGTTTTTGGATTCTATATATGGAAAGGTATGTGCTCCACATTTATTCCCTATAAGCAGGGAATCACATTGAGTGAAATTTCTTGCGTTGTCGGCGCGATTGCCTATTTGAACTAACCCTCTATAACTATTATTACTTTTTCCGGCTGAGATACCTTTAGAGATAATTCTGCTCTTTGTGTTTTTTCCAATATGGTTGATCTTGGTTCCCGTATCGGCTATTTGGTGATTTTTGGTCACGGCTACCGAGTAAAATTCTCCTGAAGAGTAATCGCCCTTGAGGATAACACTGGGGTATTTCCATGTAATGGCTGATCCAGTTTCTACTTGTGTCCACGATATTTTGGAGTGATCTCCTTTGCAGATACCTCTTTTAGTCACAAAATTGAATATACCACCTTTCCCGTCTTTATCTCCTGGAAACCAATTCTGAACCGTAGAGTATTTGATTTCTGCATTTTCATGGGCAATCAATTCTACTACGGCGGCGTGCATTTGATTCTCGTCGCGCATCGGGGCTGTACAGCCTTCTAAATAGCTGACATAACTATCTTTTTCAGCGATGATTAAAGTTCGCTCAAATTGCCCAGTATTTTGTGAATTTATTCTAAAATATGTAGATAATTCCATTGGGCATCGAACGCCTTCGGGAATGTATACGAATGATCCGTCAGAGAATACAGCTGAATTCAATGATGCATATATATTGTCGGTGTATGGAACTACTGAGCCGAGGTATTTCTGAACCAATTCGGGATGATTTTTCACTGCCTCACTCATAGAACAGAAGATAATGCCGTGCTTGGACAATTCTTCCTTATATGTCGTAGCTATAGATACACTGTCAAATACAGCATCTACTGCCACACCAGCTAAGGCTTTTTGTTCGTTCAATGGAATACCCAATTTGTTGAAAGTTGCGATAAGTTCGGGATCTACTTCATCCAAACTATTTAACTTTACTTTTTCTTTTGGTGCCGCATAATAGGAGATGGCTTGAAAATCAACATCCGGGGCCTCAAAGTTTTGCCATTGAGGCATTTCTGATTTTTTAAAAGCTTCATAACCCTTTAATCGCCAATTCAATAACCATTCCGGCTCTTCTTTTTTGGCAGAAATAAATCGGATTACTTCATCATTCAGACCTGGAGGCAGTACATCCATCTCGATGTCAGTCACAAATCCAAATTCGTATTCCTTTACGGTTAAGTCGTCAATTATTTCATTTTCTGTCTTCATTCTAACATTTTTACAACTTGCATTTAGTATAATTTATTGGAAAGCAATAAATTGAGCAAGTGTTTGTGTTTTGGATCACGGCTTATTTTGTAACGATAACGATCCATTATTTTCTTAAAATAGCTGCAAAATTACTTCCTTTATAGCTAATAACAAAAGGTTTGCACTTAAGTTTATTTAGATTATGTATAAATCTTTTCAGAATCGGAAGAAGGGATGGTTTTGGATGGCTTATATATTGGAGTTTGAGGCACCGGCGAGTACGACAACAAATTCTCCTTTAATACTCGGTCTAGACGAGAGATCGGCGTGTACTTCTGACACGCTACCTCTTATATATTCTTCGTGGATTTTGGATATTTCTCTTGCCACGCATATCATTCGATCTGGCCCACAATTTTCTATGCATTCGTTTAAAAATTTAACAATACGATAGGGAGATTCGTAAAATATCATGGTCTCTTCGCATTGAGATAATTTTTGCCATTTCGTCGCTCGACCCTTTTTGTGCGGTAAAAATCCTTCGAAATAGAATCGATCACAGGGTAGACCTGAACCAACCAATGCCGTAACAAAGGCTGATGGACCCGGCAGGCTGACTACGGGAATATCGGCTTCGATACAGGCTCTGACCAATAGAAACCCAGGATCTGATATGCCTGGTGTTCCTGCATCGGATATCAAAGCCATGGTCTTGCCATCTGTCATTTCTTCGATCAATGTAGATAATCGACGATGTTCGTTGTGACTGTGAAACGAAGTACATGCCGTTGTTATATCATAATGACGAAGTAGTCTACTGGATTGCCTTGTATCCTCAGCCAAGATATGATCAACTTCCTTGAGGACTGATATACCTCTAAAGGTAAAATCAGCTAAATTGCCAATGGGTGTGGGTACAAGATATAGCATTAAGCGAGCACTGCTAAAGTGAACTCGTATTTTTCCATTATGGTATTCACCAATAATTTTTGACACGCTTGGTCAACGATTTCACTTGCTTCAGCTTCATCCGCAGCTTCCACTTCCAATTCAACATGTTTGCCGATTCGCACTTTGTCAATGGCGTGAATACCTATGTTGGGTAAGTTTTTGGTTACGGTTTTGCCCTGTGGATCTAATAGTTCGGCATGGGGCATAATCTGAATCTCAGCAATAAACTTCATATTAATACGATTTGTGAACAGCAAAGATATTGAAGTTCTTTTACATAAGAATGGGAAATAAGATGGATTTTTAAATTTTGTCAATTATTGTCTCTTTCAACAAAAAACAACAGCCAGTCATAATCCTGTCTGGCTTTGATAAATCTGGAAAGAAGAGGAAATTGAGTTATGATAGATTTTATAAGATAATTTCTTCTTTACGGTAAGCCCGTGCTAATGCGAGAAAATATTTGTAATTCCTGACACTCGAAATGCGGAATGCATTTAATGATTAATTAATATTTCTCCATGGGAAGTGAACTGATTTTAATCATAGGGGGATTTCTAAATTAGTGGAATAAAAAAATGTAATTTTTAATTTATATTAGATGGGATAAAAAGTGTGTTGCTCATCTAGAAGATGGATCTAAAGGATAATCGACAACGCGGTTTTGGATATCGTAGATTGAATTGGTATTTGAATAATTTGTAGTTGACAATTATTGAATAGAAGATATGATTTCATCCTCAGGAAGATGATTGAATCTATAATATTGTATAGTGGTATTGATGAGTCGGGTTGTACATTGGAAGTTGTAAGATTTGGGGCAATAACCATAGTTTGAAATCCTTATCAAATGGCTACGATATTGACCACTTTGGGAAGAAATCCGTCCTATAAGGGCAAAATCTATTTCGATGGTCTTTTCCATAAAAATAAATCCTAATCATGCAGAATAATTAAGTTGTTATATGAAGTCAAATATTTCATGGATTCGATATATCGTAGTTGGCCTTTTCTTTTTGATAATATTGGTTACGGGATTTGATTTGTATCGGATCTCTCAGTATAAATCTTTTCCAATTAGGCCAGTGGAAAAGATAGAAGTTCTCGAATCCCAACTATATTACAACTTGGTCAATGGGCATGATTTTCGTTGGCAGGATTTAGAAGGTAGTTTGAATTATATTAAGAATGAGTATGATTGTTCTGATTTCAGACTGGTCAATTTGATTCGCATTTTATATGAATATGAATCTCAAATCCCAGAGGAGTGGATAGCGAAAACCGAAGAAGTGGTGTTGGGTTTTAGATATTGGTGGGATGAACCTGGAGAAAACTCTATGTGTTATTGGAGCGAGAATCATCAAATTCTATTTGCCTCGGCAGAGTATTTGATCGGCCAAAAATATATGGATGATGTTTTTACTAATAGCGGTATTACTGGTCACCAGCATATGGAAAAGGCTCGGATTCGGATAATGGATTGGCTGGAGATGAGATGGAATTATGGATTTACAGAATTTTTTTCCAGTGTATATTATAAGGAGGATATAGCTGCATTAATCAATCTTATTGATTATGCAAAAGATGAAGAAATTGTAGAAAAGTGTAGAATAATCATGGATTTACTGTTTTACGATGTAGCCTCACAAAATGTAAATACGATGTTTATATCTGCCAGTGGACGTGGTTATCATTCCAATAGGAAGGGAGGTCAAGATGCTACTTTGGGGGGATTGACTCAGTATTATTGGGGCAATGGCCAAGAAATTGGTCCAGGATTAATGTATGGACTAATGATTAGTGAGAATTATAAGTTGCCCCCTGTTTTGAAAGCAATAGCCGAAGATAGTTCGACAGTAATTGTAAAGCAAAGTAGCGGATTGGATATTTCAGATCTTGAGAAGGAAGGATTCTATGGTACAAATAATCAAGGAATGATGATGCAATGGGGGATGGAAGCGTTTGTAAACCCGGAGATTGTAAGACATTCCCTTGCTCATATCAGAAATAATAACATGTTCTCCAATGGATTTATCAGTGATTTTAAGTTATTGGATTTTACGATGTTAGACTTATTGCATTTGGAGCCATGGGTTGTCAAAATAATAGATTCTCCCTTCCAGGGAACCGCTATTCAAAGGGGGAATACCTATACTTATAAAACAGCAGATTATTCAATGTACACAGCACAAAGTCATCATGTAGGTGAATATGCCGACCAACACCACGTATTTGGAATCAATGTCAGTAATGCATTCGCGATATATCATACACATCCAGCTTTACATAAGCGCAAAGCTTCTTCTACTCCCAATTATGAAGTGGGCTATGGTCGTCTTCCACATTCTGTACAGGATATGAATGTCAATTTGTCTATATACGTAATTCCAGAAAAAAAGTCTTGGATGGAAAAAGAACTTTTAGATTATACCTATGCCTACTTCCCAATGCAAAAAATGGATTCATCTGTTGTCATAAACAATTATGCCTTTGGTATGAAAGGACAAAGCTATTTTGCATTTATAGGTTTTCGCCCATTCATTGAGAGTACTGAAGTAAATAATGAAATTATACAAGAAGGTAATCAAGTATATTGGATAGCTGAAGCAGGTTGTCAATCAGAAGATGGATCTTTTGAGAATTTTAAAAATCGTATACAAAACAATGAAGTGATTTTTAATGAGGATGAATTGATTTTGAGTTATAGATCAAAGGATAGAGATTATAAATTGAAATACGGTGGAGAGTTTACAGTCGACGGAAAAACTATGGATACTAATTACCGCCGTTATCAATCTCCATATATCCAAGCATCGGCTAAATCAAGAACATTGGAATTTAGATTTAAGGAAGATTATCTATACCTCGATTTCGAAAACGGCAAACGAGATTGGGGGAGGTTAGGTGAAGGATAGAGATGGGGTGAGGGCAGATTGTAAAGATGGTAGTGAATCTTCATTTATTTTTTCAAAGTCTACTTTGAATTTTTCAATCAAATCACTATTTTTCTGCCTTTAAAATGAAATTATTTGTCTGTATTATTTTATTAAAATCGCTACTATCCTAAAGAAATTTCTATGTTTTTATTTATTCCCCTAAAAACTAAAAAGAGTACAAAATTAAAAGTTTTCGTTTCTATTTTTTTGTACTTATTGGTGTTGCAGTTTGTTGTGGCTCAAAAATCTGATGCAGAAGGCAGTATGGATCATCCTTTACTCCAGAGATTCAATCAATCATACATCTATGATTATGAAGAAACCTCCTTTGATGTGTACACGATAGTCACAGGAGGAATGGAGGATTCAAAATTTTCTTCAACCCTAGAAGTAGAAGGAAGGATATACAGGATATTTTATAGTTTGCCCACCGATGCTGGGTCGAGTTATGAGATATATTCTAATTATATGAATGCATTAAAGTCCCATGGAGCTACCATCCTTTTTAGCTGTAAAAATGTAGGAGATTGTGGCAAGTATTTTTGGGATGAATTGAGAGGTGTGGACAAGAAATTACTTCTTCCAGCCTATTATGGGGAAGAAATGGCCTATATAGCCGCCAAGTTTAGCAAAGATGGCAAGGGGTATTATCTCACCGTAATTCCAGGGTATGGACTTGGAGAACAAGGTTATCATATCACTGTGGTAGAAGTTCAAGAAATGGACCAACAAATTAGTTTGGAGGGAATAGAAAAGGCCATGTCAGATCAGGGCAAAGTTTCACTATATGGTATTTTATTTGACACAGGATCGGATAAATTAAAAGAGAGTAGTTTTACTGAGATTGATTTGATTGCTCAATATTTAAAGAAAAATAAAGATAAAAAAGTATACGTAGTAGGACATACTGACAATACCGGTTCCTACCAGAATAATATGGATTTGTCTGAAAGAAGAGCGGCCGCCCTCAATAAGGTATTAGTCAGTAAGTATAGGATAGCGGAAAATCGTTTGACCGCGGCTGGCGTAGGTCCATTATCCCCTGAGAGTAAAAATACCACAGAAGAAGGTCGACAAAAGAATCGACGAGTAGAAATCGTCCTTAATGAAATATAATGGGGAGATGAATTTTCTGACCTAAGGTGTAATGCCAAATACGTTTACTATTGTCGGTTATATTTCGATTTATTGTTGTAGAGTCACGACTAAATGAAGTAGTCTGAAAGACTACCAAATGTCCATATACTGGCCAACCCATCCACGACACGGTGGTGAAATACCTAACAATTTATAGGGCTGTCACGCCTTAACGTAGAGACGCAATGCCTTGCGTCTCCAAAAATAATATATGAGACGCAAGGCCAACCCACCCTCGGCATCTAGCCTCGGTTCCCTCATCAAATGCCTATTTAAGGCATTTGGCTCTTCGAGCTTCATTCGGTCATGTCCTCAAAATGAATTAAAAGACCACGCCGGAGCACAGTGGCTCCGGTTCCCTCATCTGGCTTACCCACCCAAAGCCAGTGGCTTTGGTGCCTTCGTCATTGGTAGATTGACTACCAATGTTCTTGCGGACCCTACTCAGTTAGATTTAGTCCATCGGGTTGCTCTATAGAGCAACTTTATTCAGTCGTGTATTTTGCTCGTTCACCCACGACACAGAGGTCGTGGTTCCTTCATCCAAACAAACCCACTTGGAGCCAGTGGCTAAGAACCTTTCGAAATACGTTGCAATCACGCCGGAGCACAGTGGCTCCGGTTCCCTCATCTAGGCTCACCCACCCGGAGCACATTGGCTCCGGCTCCCTCATCCAATCCATATTTAATGGATTGGGTACTTCGTACTGCATTCGGTCATATTAAGGACATCGGGTTGCCTTTTGGGCAACTACATTCAGTCATCTCGAAATCTTTTCCGTCATTATAAAATGTAATTCGTATAATTTATAATATCCTCAAAATATTGTTTTAGGCAAATATTTAACAATGTTTCTAATTGAACAAAAAGAATTTTTCTATTGTTGAATTTATGTATATTTAAAGAAGAGAGCAGCTTGAATTTCTATTGTTGTATTTAGATCCAACTGAATCCATGAACAGTTTTGGATGTTTATTGGAACTTCATCAATTATTGAACTACATTGAATGCTTCTGAGTCGAAAAAGGGAAAAGGCGGAAAAAGATCTCTTTTTTATTTTATCCTATGATGTTCTATTATATGGATTGGTAGTTAATGCGGAGAATAAATATCATTTACTATATTGAAAATAGACTGTGAATTAAGGCGTTGGATTTATAGATATAGTTGAGTAAAGAAATAGATTGCTGTTTATACACTGTTTAGGATTTATAGATATAGTTGAGTAAAGAAATAGATTGCTGATTATACATTGTTTATAGATATGAAAGACAAATATGTGATTTTTCTAAATTAGGGTTAATCTCTTCAATTATAACCTTTAAAAAATTAACTATATGGCATTTATAGATTATTATAAAATATTAGGTGTAAATAAAACAGCTAGTGAAAGTGATATAAAGAAGACCTATCGAAAATTGGCGCGTAAATACCATCCTGATTTAAATCCCGATGACAAAGAAGCGGAGCGAAAATTTAAGGAAATAAATGAAGCCAATGAAGTGTTGAGCAATCCTGAGAATCGAAAGAAATATGATAAATACGGCAAGGATTGGGAGCACGGCGAGGCTTTTGAAAAAGCGAAAGCGGAACAAGCTCAATATGAAAAGAGGTATCAGTCTCAAAACTATGGAAAAAGTGAGAGCAGAGGAGGTTATTCTGATCAGGATTTCTCCGATTATTTTGAAGCCATGTTCGGCGGCGGAAGAGGTTATTCAGGTCAGCAAACCAGAATGTTTAAAGGCCAAGACTTCCATGCAGAACTACATTTAGATTTGGAAGATGTTTTTGTAAGCCAGAAACAAGTATTGACCGTCAATGGTAATAAAATTAGATTGACGATTCCCGCAGGCATTGAAAATGGACAAATAATCAAAATCAAAGGACAGGGTGGACCCGGAGTCAATGGCGGTCCCAATGGAGATCTATATATTAAAATTTTTATTGAGAACCATACCGGTTTTAGAAGAGATGGAATCCATCTACATACTACGGTGGATCTTGATCTTTATACCGCGATATTAGGAGGTGAAATAACGGTAGATACCTTTGACGGCAAGGTTAAATTAAAAGTAGGACCTGAAACAGCTAATGGGACAAAGGTAAAATTGAAAGGCAAAGGTTTTCCACGTTATAAGAAAGACCATGAATATGGGGATTTATTTATAACTTATCAAATCATAATTCCCGAAAATTTAACCAATCGGGAGAAAGCATTATTTGAAGAATTACAAAAAATGAGATAATATGGCTCGGCAAGATTTAATACTAATTGAAACAATCTGTTTACATTATAAAATTGAGATCTCATTTGTCGATGCACTTCATGGGATAGGACTGATTGAAATAGAAACCTATGAGAATAATAAATTTATTCATCAAGATAAAATAAGTGATCTTGAAAAAGTGATTCGGTTACATCGCGATCTTAACGTAAACTTAGAAGGTATCGATGTGGTCTTTAATTTATTGCGAAAGGAGATGGCTTTGCGAGAAGAAGTCAATAACTTAAGAAATCGACTGCGATTGTATGAAGGTGGATAAATAGTATGGTTGCATATGATCCATAACTGATATGGTGTTAAAAATATGGCCTATATGGAAATGTTTATCGTTTGGGTATAATATAATACAAACAATTCGTTTTTTAATTTTGTAAAGCTATCTAAAGTATTCACATGAAAGTACTGTATTTATTCTTTTTGGCATTATTCTTTCAAAGTTGTGACTCCCAAGATGATGTAATCGATGATATAGTTGACGATGTAAATGAGGAGACAGAACTTTATTTTCCTCCAATAGGGATAGATACTTGGGAGACCAAGCCAATGGAGAGTTTAGGATGGGATGTTGATGTTGCGGAGGAATTATTTGATTTTCTTGAACAGAATAGCAGTCGCGCTTTTATTGTATTGCACGAAGGAAGAATTGTAATTGAAAAATATTGGGGCAAGGATATTCTGAACAACACATTTGATAGTGATTCCAAATGGTATTGGGCATCAGCCGGTAAAACGCTCACAGCTTTTTTGGTTGGATTAGCTCAAGAAAACAATTTTCTTAATATTGAGGATAAAACTTCTGATTACTTAGGTGAAAATTGGACAAGTATGTCCAAAGACAAAGAAGATTTGATATCCATAAAACATCAATTGACCATGACTACTGGGATGGATTACAATGTGGGCAACCTCGATTGTATTTCCCCAAATTGTCTTCAATACAAAGCTGATGCCGGCAGTCAATGGTATTACCACAATGGCACTTATACATTATTGGAAAATGTAGTGAGTAATGCTGCTGGACAGAGTTACAATGATTTTACCCATCAGTATTTAGAATCCAAAATAGGAATGGAAGGTAGTTGGATCCCATTAGACGATTTAAATGTGTACTGGAGTACAGCCAGGGATGCTGCACGATTTGCGTTATTACTATCAAACAATGGAGTTTGGGAGGACGAAGTTGTGATGTCTGATATGGATTATTATCACAACATGATAAATCCTTCTCAATCTCTAAATCTTTCCTATGGTTACTTAACTTGGCTAAATGGGCAGTCCTCAATAATGTTTCCTGGAATTAATACTCCTATTAATACTTCACTTGCAATCAATGCTCCAGCAGATTTATTTGCCGGTTTGGGTAAAAATGGTCAATTTATTGAGGTAGTCCCGAGTGAAAGTCTGGTAGTGATAAGAATGGGCCAGGCTCCTGATGCATCGAATGTTCCAATAATTTTTCATAATGATATGTGGGAGATAATCAGTAGAATGATTAATTAAATCATGGTTTAATAAGGCAAATTTATGTGTTTCTTGGTCCTTTGACCATATTATTGGATTTGAGGGATAAAGTCACATAAAACAATTTTAAAATTAATCCGTTACATGGTCTGACTAGGGATGGGGATACAATGTTTTGTGGATCTGATTAATTTTTTATATATATTTTTTAAACTATGATGAAATTTATTAATTTATTATTTATTGCTATAATTATAGGTGGTTGTGGACAGCCTCCTGCTACTGAAGGTGAACAAGCAGTTGAAGAAACCATGAGTTTTGAAAACAAAGGTCATGAAGCCGTGTATAAATTGACGCAAAAGGTGGGTAGCTATCAAAAATTGCGGGATTTAAAAGATGTGGTTTATACCTATACCTATATTACTGCCGATGGAAAGGAAGATCAATCTATAGAAAAATACATTTTTGATGGAGAGTTGTCATATGCGGATTATATTAAACGGGGAAGAACATTGCCCAATGTTGAAGGTCGGTTAGTGCAAGGTTTTGATGGACAAAATTTTTGGAGTACCGTCGATGGAGTGCTAACTGAAGATAGTGATGTGATCAAAAGAGCGGTTTTTAGTAGAAAGACCAATTTTTATTGGTTTACTATGTTTCAAAAATTACTAGATCCAAGTGTTGAATATACCTATGTCAAAGAGGAAGACATTAATGGACAATCTTATGATGTAGTCAAAATAACTTTTGAATCTGATAAGCCTACAGATATTTATCAACTTTATATTAATCAAGAAACATCATTGGTAGATCAATTTTTATTTACCGTAGTAGATTTTAATGTGGTAGATACTCCCTTTTTAATGAAGCTCGATTACGAAGAAGTGGATGGCTTACTTATCCCCACAACTAGAGACTATACACAAGCAACATGGGAAGGTGTAAATCAAAATGAAAACTGGATTAAAGTCAGATGGTCAAATATACAGTTCAATAACAATTTAGATAAAGAAATATTTTTAGCCGGCGCCAATTAAAATATTGACCCGATAAATGTATTTCGTATAAAAGGCTCGAATTTCCACATTGGAAGTTCGAGCCTTTTAATTACATTGGTTGTGAAAATCCTATTTGTGAATTACATACAATGTATTTCATATTAATCAGTGATGTGGATTTGTTTTTCGATACAATCGTTAGAACCATGGATAAAATATACGATTTTTTGCAATCTATTACTTCAATAGACGAAGCTACCATCGAGGCGTTAAAACCTCTCTTTAAGCGAAAAGAATTGAAGAAAAATCAAAATTTTATTGAGGCTGGTGTAAAGGCCAAAAAGATCGCCTTTTTAGAGAGTGGAATTCTCCGTGCCTATTACAGAAACGACGAAGGTCAAGAATACAATAAGCATTTCTTTATACCTCCTTGTTTTATTGGGGGATATTCGTCTTTGGTTTCAGGGAAGACCAATCAGATTATTCAACAGGCACTTACAGATTGTGTAATCTGGGAAGCCAATTACAGTGCATTGGTTCAACTCTATGGAGAACATCGTGATTTAGAACGAATGTCAAGAATTCTCTCAGAACAATTTTTTGTGCAAAAAGAACAGCGAGAAGTTGAAATCGTTCTATTAAATGCCGATAAACGGTATGAAATTTTCAAAAGAGAATGGCCAGATCTCGAACAAATTATTCCCCAATATCATATTGCTTCCTATTTGGGCATCAGTCCAACCCAACTAAGTAGAATTAGAAGAGCCTCCATGAAAAAATAATTCATTTACATATGTAAAGGAATAGGAGTATTTTCTTTTAGAGATTTGTATTGCACTAATGGGAGTTCCATGACTTGTCTATGGTTTAGCCTAAAGATGAGTTGTATTATTTTGAAGAAGATAATTTCCATAAATAAGGAAAGTTATCTGAACTGTACTATAGATCTCCCTTTATCACTAGTCAATTATAAGGATGGATAGAAGTGAAGTCTATTTGTAGTTAACCATAAAAAGCGATACATCATGAAAGTAGTTCAAAATAAAATTCTAATAACTGGAGGCAATAAAGGTATTGGATTGGCACTGGCGAAAAAGTTTATTAGTCTTGGCAATGAAGTAATTATTGTGGGGCGAAATGAGGAAGATTTAAAGGCGGTCAAAGCAGATTTTCCTAAAATACACATATTTGCCTGTGATCTATCAAGACAAGAGGATATTGATAATCTATTACTCTTCATTGAAAGAGAACACCAAGATTTAAACATTCTAGTCAATAATGCAGGAATACAATACAATTATCATTTTTTAGAGGAAAAGCAGTTGTTAAATAAAATTGAATATGAGAGTCGAGTAAATTTTATGGCTCCTATAAAACTTACCGCATTGTTATTGCCCCTATTAGAAGCCAATGAGGATTCGGCTATCATTAATGTTTCGTCATCTTTGGCCATGGTTCCCAAAGCCAATGCCCCGGTATATTGTGCTACTAAAGCTGGACTACATGTATTTTCCAAAGCACTGAGAATGCAATTGGAGAAAACGAAAGTTTTTGAAATAATTCCATCCTTGGTAGATACGGCAATGACAGAGGGTAGAGGTAGGGATAAGATCTCTCCAGAGGAATTGGTCGAAGAATTTATTAAATCATTTAGTCGGGATGATTACGAAGTGAACATAGGAAAGGTGAAATTACTGCGTTTATTACAGCGCATTTCTCCTCGATTAGCAAGTAAAATTGTAAATAAAAAATAGATATGAAAGAAGATTATACAAAGGACAAATTAGAGGATGAAGGCATAGTATTGGGGCCCAATGAAGGCGAGAAATACAGTTTTGGACCAAATTCTTTTACTTTTAAAGTGACCAGTGAATCCTCAAAAAATCAGTTGGGTGTATATGAAATCGTTTTAGGCCCAATGGCCATCGGGGCGAAGTTGCATTACCACCGATTTATGGACGAAACTTTTATTGTGATCCAAGGTAGATTAACCGTACAGATGGGGGATGAGGAATATGAAGCCTCACCGGGTACCGTAGCTTATGCACCAAGATTTACACCACATGGATTCCGCAATGATACCGAAGAAGAAGTCAAACTAATCTTGGTATTTAATCCATCGTCTAATCGAGAGGGATTTTTTAGAGGATTAAAAGATATCCTCACCGAACTGCCTATCGATGGTGAAAAGTATTTAAAGTTGTATAATAAGTACGATAGCTTTCCTGTAGATAGTGGAGATATGATTCCCACAAGAGAATAATAATAATCTAATAAGTTGTCAATAAATAAATGAGGAATTGAAATAATTCTTCATTTATTCATGGAAGGGTAGATTATTACATTAAAATCAGAACATTGGTCATTGTATCTTTTGATCTATGGCCAATATTTTGATCAATTATTGCCTTCGATTTCTTCAATATTTTATCAAATGCATTTAATAAAATACCCTTTTCTATAGGAAGTATTATATGTAAAGCAGATTGAAAATATTAATCAATTCCTTGCTTTTCTATATTAACTTCCGAAGTTCGTATTTAAATTGTCCTTAGATTAGGCCAGTAATTTGGCTAAGAAATAATTGAGCATCTCCTCCAATTCATTGACTTCATTCTCCTCTACGCTAATATCGGTAAGCCTTGGAAGATGTTTGGCAAAATAGATTTGGTTGTTGGTCATCTCAAACATATTGGTGGCCAATGCATATGGATATCTAAATTCTGGATTGATTTCTAAGATGACTTGAGAGAGAGAATTAACTAAAACTTCATAACTATTGAAAAATCCCTTGGAATTTTCGTGGTCCACCTTTTTGGTATGGTAGGTTTTTCCACCTTCTGCAATCACTATGTTTTGAAGCTTGGTTTCGTTTACAAATTCCACCACGGGATTGTCGTTAGAGGCAAACACGAAAGAATGAATGATGATTTTTAGTTTCTTTTGTGGATCATTAACATTCATGGTATTGATGGAAATTAAGTAATTGACCCATTCCCAATACCAATTCATTAAATAGAGCAGTAAAAGATGCTTGTTTTCAAAGTATCTATAGATGGATGCTTCTGTACATTGAATAGATTCTGATAATTTCTTGAAAGTGAAGCATTCAAAGCCAAAATCATCGATTAAATTTATACTGTGTTGGATTATTTTTTTTCCTAGTTTGGAGTCTTGAGGGTCTTTTAAATACAAACCATTATTCAAGGCTATTCTTATTCCTATACTCATCCTGATCGTTCAATTGAAATATGGACTGTTATACCATTTACCTGTGTAAACTAAATTTTGATAAGACAAAGATAACAAAGTTTAACAATAAAAAATGATAGTAATACTATTATTTAAATTAGTATTACTATTTTTACACTTAGATTTTTGTTAAATCATAATTAAAGAATTTATGAAGAAAAGTCTTTTTTTGAAATTAAAAAGAGAATTACCTTCAAGTTTATACTTCTTATCTAGTGCTATATTTTTATTCCAAAGTATAGCTCCAATCAGTAACACAAGTCATTTTTTTTCCAATATATCAAGCCTTAATGAAATAGAAAATGAGATGGATAAGGTGGATTTGGAATTTTTTCAATTCTATGAAAATCAGAATATCCCATTTGAGAATAAAGAGACTATTACCCCTCATGCCCATGATGTCAATAAATGGAAAGATATAGTCAATACTTCGGCATTGTCCGGATTACATGGGTTGAGTAATCGATTTCTCAGTCTTACATTTTTACTTCACCGCGACATAAATAAGCATGAGTATCTCTCTTTGTGCACTTCTATCCAGCATATGGATGATTACGAAACTTATCTGGCTATAAAACTTATACCTATTCAAATTATAGATTCCAAACGAAGAGAATGGATTCGATTCAAATACAAAAATTATTTTTTAACATAAAGCAGATTTTATATGAAAGCACACACGCGATTAACCCAAGCAACCATGACACCTGAAAAGTCACTAGAATTTTTGAAAGAAGGTAATTTAAGATTTCAAAAGAATCTAAAAGCCAACAGAAATCTATTGGAACAGGTGAATGATACGAGTGAGGGACAATTTCCTTTTGCAACGATATTGAGTTGTATTGATTCCCGTGTATCGGCAGAATTGGTTTTCGACCAGGGATTAGGGGATATATTTAGTGTTCGAATTGCCGGTAACTTTGTCAATGAAGATATATTGGGCAGTATGGAATTTGCTTGTAAATTGGCTGGCACCAAGCTAATTGTTGTCTTGGGACACACTTCTTGTGGAGCAGTTAAGGGCGCTTGCGACGATGCCAAGCTCGGCAATTTAACCGCAATGTTGTCTAAGATCAAACCAGCAGTAGAGGCAGTAGCTGAACCTAGTGATGCAAATCTTCGAAATTCAAAGAATTTAGATTTTGTAGATGCGGTTTCGGCGAAAAATGTTCATTTGACTATCGATAGAATTATTGAAGAGAGTGAAGTATTGGCAGAGATGCAGGACAAAGGAGAGATTAAAATAATTGGTGCTATGTATGATATTAATACAGGTGCAGTTACTTTTTACGAATAAAAGTCAAAATTTCAATTTTATTTAAAATATGAAGAAATTTATAGGATTGGCAGCATTAATTTTTACATTAATGCTGCCCAATTATAGTATAGGGCAGGATAGTAATTTAGGGAATTGGCTTATTTATTTTGGGAATAAGAAACTCAATGATAAATGGAATATTCATCATGAGGTTCAATATCGAAACTACAATGCCATCGGCGATCTCGAACAGTTGTTGTTGAGGTCGGGACTGGGTTATAGTTTCAATGAAGGCAAGAACAATGTATTGCTGGGATATGGTTTTATCGCTTCAGAAAACTATGTCGATGACGAAAACAAGGTCAATGTCAATGAGCACAGGATTTATCAACAATTTATCTCCACACAATTTATAGGGAAGGTGAAACTAAGCCATCGTTATCGCTTTGAACAGCGCTTTGTAGAAGATGACTTTAAGATGAGGTTTCGCTATTTCCTAACCACAAATATTCCCTTGTTTAAAGTTGGGAAAGATTTGAACCAGGTATATTTATCGGCTTACAATGAAATTTTCCTCAATAGCCAATCTGCTGTTTTCGATCGAAACAGGACTTATGGCGGATTGGGATATCATATTAATAAAGGGATTAAGGTGGAATTGGGTTATATGAACCAGTTCTTTGAAGTCGGTGGAAGAGATCAAATAAATATGATTGCTTTCGTCAATTTTTAATGATTGACGAATTTCTATTATTCAATAGAGAAATTATCACATCAAGTTTCATTCTTTAAAGGGGCTTTATTATCGTCCCTTTTTTCCTTATTTAAAGTGAATTTTGATTATATTTTAGTGGTTGGATTTCAATGGTGAAATATTCTGAGATATACAATTCGAGGTATGACCATCATATATCTTCATCGACAGAATAATGGGACTCTGTCCATGATAATGAGATAGGTGTTTTAATCGTTAATCTAGAAGAAGGTATAGAAAGTACTGAAACCATGGATAAAATAGCTATTTTATATCAATTCCAGCCTGCTCCTCAACGTCAAGGTCTTATAAAACCTATGAAACCTGGAGGGTATGCTGATAGTGGGGCTGATATTGCCTTTGAATTGATTAAAAACGGTTGGAATATTATTACTCCAGTAGATGAACCGAAAGTATGGAAGGATAGCGACTGGGTCTTTCCCGATCATCGCGAAGGGATACAAGATGCAATTAAAAAAGGTAGCAATATATTATGGTTGAATACGGTATTGCATAGCCGTCACGCTATTTTGGATAATTTGCATAAGGATATTCGAATAATTGGTCATTTGCCCTCACTCGTAGATGAATACGATAATAAATGGACAACCAGTCAGTGGTTGAAGTCTCAGAATATTCCAACTCCCAATTCCATTTTAATCAAAGAGGAAGACAAGAATAGTGAATTTGATATTCGTTTTCCAGTCGTCTTGAAACCCATTCTCGGTAGGGGCAGTCAGGGCGTGTTAATGGTGGCCAATGCAATGGCGTTGAAGGAAAAGTTAATTGAAGTTTTCTCGAGTAAAAGATTTGGTTCTTCCATTTATTTAGAAGAATTTCTTACTGGTCAGGAAATTACGATTACGGTAATGCCTGCAGGAAAATATCGATACAAATCATCGACTGAATATATTGAAAAGCCATGGTGTTTGCCCGTCGTCACACGATTTAATCATCATCGTGGAATAGCGCCCTATAATGGAGTAGTGGCTGTAGTACAAAATAGTAGATTACTTGATGTCTCGCAACAAAATACCAAGGAAGTTCAAGATGCAGTTATTTGTTGTGAAAAAGTCGGGCACTTATTAAAAATTAGAGCTCCTATCAGAATTGATTGCAGAGCAGATGATACTGGAAAATTTTATTTATTCGATATTAACTTAAAACCCAATATGACTGGGCCATCTAGAGAACATCGTTTAAATCAAGATAGTTTAACATCTCTGGCAGCAAGTGGCTTGGGCTGGACTTATACCGATTTGTTGGAAAATATTATTCGTCAATCTTGGAAGATATAGGGGGATATCTTAATTGAATGGTTAATGGTTAATGGCTAATGGTTAATGGCTAATGGTTAATGGTTAATGGCTAATGGTTAATGGTTAATGGCTAATGGTTAATGGTTAATGGTTAATGGTTAATGGTTAATGGTTAATGGTTAATGGCTAATGGTTAATGGTTAATGGCTAATGGTTAATGGCTAATGGTTAATGGCTAATGGTTAATGATTAATGGTTAATGGTTAATGGCTAATGGCTAATGGTTAATGATTAATGGTTAATGATTAATGGTTAATGGCTAATGGTTAATGGTTAATGGCTAATGGTTAATGGTTAATGGCTAATGGTTAATGGCTAATGGCTAATGGTTAATGGCTAATGGCTAATGGTTAATGGTTAATGATTAATGATTAATGGCTAATGGTTAATGGTTAATGGTTAATGATTAATGGTTAATGGCTAATGGTTAATGGTTAATGGTTAATGGCTAATGGTTAATGGTTAATGGCTAATGGTTAATGATTAATGGTTAATGGCTAATGGTTAATGGCTAATGGTTAATGATTAATGGCTAATGATTAATGGTTAATTGCAAATCGCTAATGGCTAAATGTAATTCTTATTATCACTATAACTATGGTGAAGAAGTTGTAAGGTTGATATATTCTTGAATGATAATAGGTAATCATAGGTCAGTCCAATACCTAAGTCCATTGAAATAGCAATGGACTTAGGTATTTAAAGAAGATTAAACGAAACATCGATCAAAGGCCAAATTCATGAGTCGGTATAGGGTTTTTGACCGATCCCCAAACTGAATGTATGAATGGCGATTTGTATATTGCTTCCTAAATTCAATCTAAAAGATTGGTTTGGTAATCAATCTTGGAAAATTGTCCATCAATAGACGGATTTTGTCCATTTTTTAAGGTGAAAAGTCGTCACATCTTTACATTGTCAATAATGGCATTCTAATTTTAAATCTAAGAAAAATGGAAAATGTAACTGGAACGACTTTTAATGTCCCTACAAAGAATGATGTTTCTCCTGTCAATCAAGAGATATTCGAATCTATGAACAAATCCTTGGGATTCGTCCCCAATCTGTATGCTACCATGGCCTATTCAGATCATGGTTTAAAAAGATATTTAGATTATCAAAATGCTAAAACTTCATTTTCTAACAAGGAAAAAGAAGTTATCAATCTTATCGTCAGTCAGGTGAATCAATGTATTTACTGTCAGAGTGCCCATACCGTAATCGGCAAGATGAATGGATTTAGTGAAGAGGAAATTCTCGATATTCGCAGAGGGAAAAGCGACAATGCCAAATATAATGCATTGGTGAAATTAGCTGCCGATATTACTCAAAATCGTGGAAAGGTTAGCGATGATCTCTTAGAGGATTTTTTCGCACAAGGTTATAATAAAGGACATTTAATTGATCTTATTATTCAAGTAAGTGATAAAACGGCCATGAATTATACCCATAATTTGACCCAAATACCGGTGGATTTCCCGATAGCAGAAAGTATATAATGAATGATTAGGGTTAGATCAATGGGATCTGACCCTTTTTTATATTATTGCAATAAATTATTTTCAGTATTGTATAAATAATCATCTTTATAATACTGAAAATAATTTTTCAAACCAATTGTTTATCAATGAAGTAGGACGTGTAGTCCTCGGAATGCCGTAAAGTAATGAGAGATAGGTATAGAGTAAAAGCTATTTCTATCATTTACAGAATCCTATGGAATCTACTTTATTGTATTGCTACAGTCATCATTATTCTGATCTTCTTTCAGTATATGAAGTTTTAGATCTTATTATTTTTCCTATCTAATAATATATCAATAGGTTAGCACTTAGATAGGGCAAAAAATGGCCTCATTTTTAAAAAAGATATTGGATAGGTTTTGTATTTTCGGTAGCATAGGATAAAAGAAAAAGTTTAAATAGATTGAAATCGATGAATAAAAAGAATAATCTAACCCTCACCAATAAGCAGAATGGAAATCTAGCTTTTAAAATATATAATTTAGAGAATAATCACTCCCTAGATCACATTCAGAGATTGAATTATTATTCAATCATATGGATTAAAAAGGGGAGAGGAAGAGTTAAAGCGGATTTTTCGGAATATAAATTTGAAGATAATACCATGTTTTCATTTTCACCCTATCAACCCTTTATGGTAGAGGAAGAGGGAGGATTACAAGGAGTGGTAATTAATTTTCATCCTGACTTTTTTTGTATCCATAAGCATCATAGAGATGTAGCATGTGAAGGAGTACTTTTCAATAATATCTATAATCCTCCGGTGACTGTGGTTGATTTGGTTACGCAATCAAAATTCGAAGTTGTCATCGATCAAATAATAGATGAATTGCAAAATCCAGCATTAGCTCAATATGAATTACTTATATCTTATTTAAAGATTTTTCTTATTACTGCATCTAGACTAAAAGCTGCTCAACAGAGTTTTGTTTCAGCTGATGATCAAAAGAATGATCATCCCCAGGTATTGCAAAAGCTAATGGACTACATCAATAATCACTACAAGACCAAACACTCGGCGAGTGAATATGCCGATATGTTGGCCATCAGTCAAAAAGCATTGGCTAAATTGACTAAAACTTATTTCAATAAGACATTAACTGATCTTATTGCTGAACGTATAGTAATAGAAGCCAAAAGAGAATTGTATTTGACAGGAAAGACGGTTAAAGAAATTGCCTATGAATTGGGCTACGATGATGAATATTATTTTAGTCGTTTTTTTAAGAAAAATGCCGATGTATCTCCCCAGTTGTATAGAGAAACCGTGGGATTTGACCGTGCTTCTGTTTCATAATTAGAATGGAGTCACAGTCTGGCGATATAATTGTATTGTCCTTTCATGCAAATCATATATTACTAAAAGAGTGAGTGGTTGGCTATAGTTCAACTTCTTCTAATCATTTCATAAATCACATCCTCATTTTCTGCTTTATAAAGTTTCCATGATTCCCGAAGACATGTAGACATAACAACAATCACAGTATAATATGGTATAAAACCATTCTGCTGTGGAAGACTATTAGTCAATGTGTTATGTGGTAGAAAATGACTAAATAATTAGGATTTTTCATTGTTATTTCGTATATTATGGAAGTAGTGCATTTTTAACAATACTATTGATTCAATAGTATTTAAAATGGGGGGATATGAAAAATTTAATCAAATTCTCAAGCTATAACCTCATACTTGTCCTATTCAGTTTTGTGCTTGTGCTGGGATGCAAGTCCAAACCTTTTAAACCTAAACATTTTGATTCTGAAATAGTAAACTCATGGAATGCCTTGATTATGGAAATGGCTGTGGCTGAAGATGGTCTGCTAACATTGAAAGGTGTTAGGACTGAAGCTATGGTTTATGTGGCCATTCACGATGGGCTAAATTCGATTCGACCCGTCTATACATTTTATAAATATGAAGGAAAAAATAGGAAGGCCAATCCTATTGCAACCACTGCTCAAGCTGCTTATGATATCAGCTCAAGTCAATTCCCTGATCAACTTTTGAAACTGAATGCGGAGTTGGAAAAATGGCTGAATACCGTTGAGGATGGTGAGAGCAAAGACTTGGGCATACAATTGGGTAAGGAAGTGGCGGCAATAATATTGTCTGAGCGATCTGACGATGGATGGAATGATGAAGTTGAATATATTTGGCAGACGATGGCGCCTGGGGTATATGCTGAATTCAGTGAACATAGCGCTACCCCTCAAGGCTTTGTTTTTGGTGCCGGTTGGGCAAGATCCAAGCCATTCTTGTTGACGGCTGCTGATCAATTTAGATCACCTCCACCCCCTGACATTAACTCCGATACCTATACAGAGGCGTATAACGAAGTGAAAGAGTATGGTCGATTCGAAAGCCAGGTTAGAACAATAGATCAGTCTCACCAAGCGATGTGGTGGAAAGATTTTGTTGAAAATTCTCACAATAGGCTGGCTAGATCATTGGTCAGTAAAGAGAACCTAAATTTATGGGAATCTGCCCGTGTATTTGCCTTGCTCAATATGACTATATTCGATGCTTATGTCAATGTTTTTGACAATAAGTTTTTTTATAATCACTGGAGACCTTATACTGCAATACGAGGGGCTGAAATGGATGGCAATGACGATACAGAAGCCGATGTAGAATGGGATAATCTTCATAAACACACCTATGCATTTCCATCGTATCCTTCGGCCCATGGGAGTGCCAGTACAGCGGCAATGACGGTGTTGGCCAATACCTTGGGGAAAGGGGATGAATATCCATTTGAAATGACGACAACAGAGGTGGATAGTGCTGGTCCATTTTCTGGGAAAATAGAAATGTATCCCCCAACTCGAAGTTTTAATCAATTTTCTGAGGCGGGTTTGGAGGCGGCTATGTCAAGACTATTTCTGGGAATCCATTTTCGATATGATTCTGAGGAAGGACATAGTCTGGGTGAAAAAATTGGAAATTATACTTCCCATAAGTTTCTTAAACTCATTAAACCGGAACAATTACCGACTTGGTCGAACTATGGATATGAATACACTTGGCTTTAAGAGATGGAGGTCGTGTACTAATTTGACTGCCGTATAAAGTAGAGGAAGTTATTTGTCACTTTATATCATAGAATTTAATGGGTGTTTTTATTTTGCAAATCTTCAGCATATTGAATTTCAATGAGTTGGTTGTGTGGTTGGCTCATCATTACATACAGTGGAGAGTCAGATGATGGATGTAAAACTATAATTGAAGATTTTCTATCTTAACTGATGGGGTGTTCTTTAATATGGCTATGGTTATCGATCAGTCATTCTTTTTGGTATTAATCCTGGAATGAAGTTTAAATTATTTTAATACCTTGTTCGGCATTAATTTGATATAATAATGACTAAAACAGAATTAATAATACAACACTTTAAAGAAACGAGGAGGCGAAGTATAAAGATGTGGCAAGCTCTACCTTCAGATTTTTATTCTTGGAGACCAGATGATGAAGCTATGTCGGCCTTAGAAATGGTCCGCCATGTCTTACAAGCAGATTATGGCTGGAATATTATCATCAATCGTGGCGATATGAGTAATTTTAAAACGCCTTGGGACCATCGTCCACTGTTAAATGTCCAAGATGAAATAGACTTTGCAGAACCTTATCGACTGCAATTTTTAAACAGTATTAAAAGTTTTTCAGACAAAGATCTGAGTGACATAACCATAATACATCCTGGTAATATGGAGAAAAAAAATCTGGGAAGTTATTTATTGCGGATTGCCTATCACGAATCCGTACATGGTGGTCAATTTATGTCCTATCTCAGATCTATGGGATTGGAACGCCCTCTAATATGGGATTGATTTAATATCTTTATTTGGAATTCTGATGCCAATTTCCCAACACTAATTAATAGATTATGCAGTATGATGTAAAAGATCCTCAAGAATATCTTCAATGCCTTGAAGAAGATTGGAGAAAATCTATTCTCAATCAAATTCGCAATATGATATTATCCCATGATGATGAGTTACAAGAAGGTATTCAATATAAAATGTTGAGTTATGGCATAGATGGCAGTAATGTTTTTCATTTAAATGCTCAAAAGAACTATGTGAGTTTATATGTAGGAGATATCAATAAAGTTGAAAACTCTGAACACCTATTGTCTGCATTTGATACCGGAAAGGGCTGTATTCGAATCAAAAAGAAAATAGAACTATCCAATACAGGTCTAAACGAATTTATTGGTCAAACCATTAAATATTGGCGAGAAGGAGGCGATACTTCTTGTTAATCTGTCTGAAAATAGAGCAAAGGAAAACGAATAATTATTTATTCCACTCTTTTGCTATTGATCAATGCAGTATTCAATTGTAATCAATAGTGGGATCTCTAAGCTATCAAAGAAAAAAGCGTTGATTATATATATTTTTATAAAATAAATAATTATAAAATTGGTCGGTGAAATTGATATTCAAAAATTGATAAAGGGGATGAAACCCATTCTAAATCAAGGTGAGTTTGTATTTGTTTCTGTAAAGGATGTATCTATGATAGATAGAAATGATACCATCTGTGAATTTAAAGAAGAGGAGGGAACCACCTTAGTTTTGTCTCGAGATAAGGCCGATAGTTTGAAGTTACCTTATGAATATATCTGCGCTTGGATAACCTTGACCATTCACTCCTCTTTAGAAGCCGTTGGTTTAACTGCGTTTTTTTCTACCCGATTGGCCGAACACAATATCAGCTGCAATGTCATTGCGGGATATTACCATGACCATGTATTTGTGGATATAAAGGATGGTGAGAAGGCGGTCGATGTTTTAATGGCCATTTCAGAAAAATAGAAATTTTTTTCTATAAAAGTGTTGAATACCCTCTAACCTGCTAACACTGACCTGTCTTGAAATACTGTTGATGAAGGTTTGTAAACTATCCATATTCTTAAATCATATCCTGTGATGGATTATTCCGAATTTGATCCTTTTTTTTATATAAAATTTAACGCTAGTTGATAAATATCATTAAACTACTTTAAATTTTTAATGTTCTTCTAATCGGTGCTTCGTAAAAAAGTATTTTGGCGGCATGTAAAATTTAAAATAGATAATATGAGAAAAAATTTGGATTTGGGATTGCTAATTATAAGATTGTCGGTAGGCTTTCTAATGTTATTGCATGGAATTGGAAAGTTGAACGGTGGATTGACCTTTATTCAAAATATGGTTGTAGAAAAAGGCTTACCTGGTTTTATAGCCTATGGTGCCATCATTGGAGAAATTCTCGCACCTCTCGCTATTATTATCGGGTTTAGAAGTCGATTGGCGGCCTTGGTTTTTGCATTTAATTGTTTGGTAGCCATATTGTTGGTCCACAGTGGGGATATATTTACCTTGGGCAAAACTGGAGGTTGGGCTATTGAATTATTGGGATTATACCTTTTTACTTCCATAGCTATATTTTTTACTGGGGCGGGGAAATATGCTGTTTCTCATCAACATAATTGGGATTAATAACAGTAGTGAGCAAAACATTAAATACTAAAATGTTACGCGGATGATTTTGTAAACCGTAATTGCAGTTAAATTGAATATTTATATCGACTCGAAATTGAAATTTATTCGATATCGCAACTTATATTAATAAAAAAAGAGGGTGTGACCACTGAATGGTGTTTTCATCCTCTTTTTATTTGGTCATTCACAACTGGAGATTCAATTTAAACCACAACTTTTTATAGTAATGCGTATAAGACATTAAGGACGATATCACAAAGTTTTATAATAGTTTGAAAAAAGTGTGGATTTAGGTCTATTTTAGAGACTGAGGTAGTGTTGTTTAGTGAAATTTACTTCCAATAAACTTTATACAATTGTAGATGAAAAATAATCGTTGTGAATGTTTTTAAAGCAAATCAGACGGTAAAACCGACTGTTAATAATGAATATATAGCCAAGATAAATAGGGTTATCGATTATATTGACTTAAACCTTGGAAAATCTATGACATTAGATGAATTGTCAAAAGTATCTCACTTTTCTAAATTTCATTTTAATCGAATTTTTCTGTCTATTGTGGGTGAAAGTCCATTTCAATTCATTTTACGTCTTCGACTAGAAAAATCTGCCTCTCTATTATTGGCCAATGACAGGGAAAGTATATCAGATATTGCCTTTCGCTGTGGATATTCTGATCTCTCAGTATTTTCAAGAAATTTCAAAAAGTATTTTGGTATTTCAGCTTCTCAATATAGGAGGGACAAATTTCAAAATAGCAATATTAATCAAGTCAAAAGCAAGCTCAGTAAAAAGGAGGAAAGACCCCATTTGTATTTTTGTCATGATTCACAAATGATTAAATGGAAAACAAAAATGGAAATGGTAAAAAGTGTAGAGGTTAAACAACTTCCTTCAATGACAGTGGGCTATATAAGAAATATGGGGCCATATAATGGGGATAAAGAACAGTACGAAAATCATCGAAATCGACTGTTCTCATGGGCAGCATCTAGAGATTTGTTGAATGCAAAAGATTTTAAATATTTGGTATTATACCACGACAATCCCCAAGTAGCACTTAGCAACAATCTGAGAATGAGTTTATGTGTTACCATACCAGAAGATCTTGAAGTGGAAGGACAAATAGGCAAAATGCATATAGATTCTACTACTTATGTCCTGTGTCGATTTGAACTCCGTGAGGATGAATTTTCACTGGCATGGGATTGGATATATGGCCAATGGTTTCCCAATAGTGGCTATCAACCCGACGATAAACCTTATTTTGAGCATTATATCGTTCCCCCTAAGGACGGTCTTTTTGTGGTTGATTTTTGCATCCCCGTCAAACCTTTATAAATTAGAAGATCAAACAAGTTGATTATGGTGCATATGTAGAACATAGGTAAAGGGGATAGGATATCGGTTTTTAAGTCTTTTGTATAAATAGTCCACAATCACAGGATTCATATCTTAAATCGCTTTAAATGAAATATGAATTATTATAAATAAATTCGATTAGGTTATCGGGGTAAAAATTGACTTGTACGAGGTATTAGAGGATTTACTTTATCTAACGCTAAATCGAGAAATGATAAAACTATTGAATCGAATGAGCTGTTATTCACTCGTATTCTCTTGTGATTAAACTTATATGATAATGAGGTTGACCGATTTAAGTAAAATGACTAGATCTTTTATATCTACTTCGACCATGCCGGTACTGTTTTTGGGCCATGGCAGTCCGATGAATGCTATTGAAGAAAACGAATTTGTAGCCAGTTTTCGACAATTGGGGCAAGACTTACCCCAGCCATCGGCTATTCTCTGTATATCTGCTCATTGGGAGACTAAAGGAACATTTGTAACGGCCATGGAAAATCCTAAAACCATTCACGATTTTTATGGGTTTCCGAAGGCTTTATTTGATGTAGAATATCCAGCCAAAGGAAGTCCAGAGTTGGCTTTAGAGACCAAAAAATTGGTTAAAAAGACAGAAATTGGTTTGGATGATAAATGGGGACTAGACCATGGTGCATGGTCGGTGGTTAAACACTTGTACCCCGCAGCCAATATTCCAATCATACAGATGAGTATAGACTACAGCAAACCAGCCCAGTATCATTATGAATTGGCTCGAGAATTGTCCAGTTTGCGCAAAAAAGGGGTACTGATATTGGGGAGTGGAAATATGGTTCACAACTTGAGAATGGTTGATTGGAAGAAATTGAATGAGGACAATTATGGTTATGATTGGGCCATTGAGGCCAATGAGAAAATGAAAGCATTTATTTTAGATGGGAATCACCAATCTCTGATTGATTTTCAAACTCAAGGTAGGGCTTTCGAATTGTCCATCCCCACTCCAGAACATTATATGCCTTTATTATATGTCTTGGGATTGAAAGAGGAAAGGGAAGAGGTCGAAATATTTAACGATAAACTCATCGGTGGCTCCTTGACCATGACATCCTTGAGAGTGGGATAAATACCGTAGTTTTTTTCTTATTCTGGGATTTTTTGACGAGTTTACTAGTGTAAAATATTCTATTTTACTCAAGTACTTGAATAGATTTGTACTGGGAATAAACATGGTCTGAACCTCTAATTTCAACTAAAAAAATTAAGTACAACCCACGGTATGGTTTCTATAGAAAGCCAAAGGAAAAATACCGATAGATTCAATTTTTTCGAAAAGAAAAAAATCACAAATATTTTGGTGGGAAAACAATTGTTTAGTATATTCATAAAGTTGTATAATTCAATAGGTTATAGTTTGTTAATTGGTTTCTTTATTCGCGTAAAAGAGCCTTGAGTTTATTTCTAATTTCGATAAAAATAATATCAAATTTATGATTTTTTTTAGCGTAATTTTGACTTTGATATTATGGTTTTTAGAGGGGGTATGGCCAATTTAAAAACGACATATTTACGAGTTTTATTAATGTATAAATCGACAAAAATCAAATGAAAAAAAACAGCCTCAAAGGGCTCTCAAACGATGTTAAGGAGACCAAAACATTGGGTCCAGTTTCCAACCTTGAACATCATTTGCATCCAGATTGGTGGAAGCGAATTTTTAATGCCATGTATCTTAAGACAGATGCAGATGTGGTAGAAGACAATTCTATAACAGCCTCCGAAGTAAATCTATTTAATACTCTTTTAGATACACGGGAAGGGGATTCAATTTTGGATTTGGCTTGTGGCCAAGGTCGTCATTTAATAGAGTGGGGGAACAGAGGTGATTATAAATTATACGGCTTAGATCGTTCGCGGTATTTAATCCAACGCGCCAAAAACATAGCCAAGAAAAAGGGCATAGCCATTCAGTTGAAAGAAGGCGATGTTCGTAAGCTGCCCTATGATACCGATAGTTTTGACTATGTAACTATATTGGGTAATAGTTTTGGTTATTTCGAATCCTTGGATGACGATGTTAAAATTCTAAAGGAAATATTTAGAGTGTTGAAACCTGGAGGTAAAGTGTTAATGGATATAGCCGATGGGGCTTATTTGCGTCAAAATTTTATTCCTAGAAGTTGGGAATGGATCGATAAGCAACATTTTGTATGTAGAGAACGATCATTGGCCAGTGACAATCAGCGTTTAATTTCTCGGGAAGTAGTCACTCATACTGAAAAAGGGGTAATAGTTGATCAATTTTATGCTGAGCGCTTATATGAAGGTGATCAGTTGGTGGAATTGTTGCGCAAAGTGAACTTTTCAGAACCTGTGATTCACGGCAATATAGGGGTGGATTCTATGCGCAATCAAGATTTGGGCATGATGGAACAGCGATTTATTATTACTGCCATTGCCCATAAGGAATGGACGCCCAAACGAAATAAGAATGAAGTAAAACATGTAGTCGTAGTCATGGGTGATCCACAATTGTCTGATGTAATCAAGCCTGATGCAGTCTTTGATTCAGATGATTTCGATACTATTGATCAATTAAAAGTAGGTTTAAGTAAGTCGCAACAGTTTAAGTTTACTTATTTAAGCAATCACAAAACCCTAATTAATGATTTGCAAAAAATGAAAGGCAAGGTGGATTTGGTTTTTAATCTTTGTGATGAGGGCTATAACAACGAAGCAATTAAGGAATTACATGTTCCAGCATTATTGGAAATGTTGAAGATCCCTTATACTGGATCCAATCCTCAAACCCTAGCTTATTGTTATGATAAGTCCTTAATTCGTGGAATTGCTACTGAAATAGGGGTTCCTGTAGCCGATGCTTTTGTGATCACTGCCGATGAAAATTTATTTGAATTAAATATTCCATTTCCCGTAATAGCCAAGCCCAATTTTGGTGATTCTAGTTTTGGAATTACACAAAAAAACGTGGCCAACACCATTGAAGAATTGTCTGATGCCATATTGAGGATACGAAAGCAGTTTGGATATACTAAGCCCATTCTTGTGGAAGAATTCTTAACAGGAGCAGAGTTGTCTGTAGGCATTATCGGTAATTTACAGAATTACACTGTGCTTCCTATTATTGAGGAAGATTATTCAGATTTGCCGGCCCACCTTCCCAAAATATGTGGATATGAGGCGAAGTGGTTGAAGGATTCACCTTATATGCAAACATTAAAATCTATTCCTGCCAATATTGATGTCGGTACAGAGCAGGACTTAGTCAATCACAGTTTAAAGCTATTTGAGCGTCTAGAGTGTAGGGATTATTGTCGATTTGATTGGAGGTTAAATAGTGAAGGAAAACCCAAAATATTGGAGGTAAACCCCAATCCGGGCTGGTGTTGGGACGGACATTTGGCAAAGATGAGTGCTTTGGGGGGATTGGACTATCCCGAAATGTTGGAATCGATATTACAAGCAAGTGTATTAAGATATAGTAATAATGGCGTGATAGAACATTAATTGCTGAATTATATTGTTTTAGGTAAGAGCCCGGTATATTGAATATGCCGGGCTCTTTGCTTTTATGAATTTTAATATTTTCTACAGAATTTCCATACCACCCCGTCAGTAAACTGACACCCCTCCAATGGAGGGGAATTGTCTAGGATGACTGAGCATAGTTGTCCGAAGGATGACCGAACAAAATGCGAAGCATCATTGATCCTAAATGGATCAATGGTGAGGGAACCGAAACCTCCGTGTTTCGG
>NZ_JAJQYA010000013.1 GCF_021729155.1 Membranihabitans marinus
TTCTATCATAGAATACTCAGTCATACCCAGACATCTTTATAAATAAGTCCTGAAAGGACGTAGTCTAATAGCCGTGGTTTGAAAAACCACGGTATTGGCATCAAACAATGTTGATTTGGCGGGATTTTTGCCAAGTTGAAATAAATTATTTTTAGATCTACAGATAATATTACCATGTCATTCACAATATCTATTTGCAAAAATCATGACAAATCCATGTAAATACATCAGTGATTCAGATCAAAGCCATAGATTATCTGATGACGAATTACGTTTCAGTCACGCCAGAGCGCAATGAGAATTTGCTGTCGAATTTTATGTATTCTTGTCGCAGTGCAGTGGCTGGCCACCCATCCGGAGCGCAGTGGCTCCGGTTCCCTCATCCGATGGACATTTAGTCCATCGGGTTGCTCTATTGAGCAACTTCATTCGGTCATCCTCATCAAAGGTCGATTTACGACTTTTCCTCACCCACCCACAGCATGGTAGCTGTGGTTATCTCACCATTGACCGATTTACGGTCAATGATACTACGTATTATGTTCGATAATGTACTGCATTCGGTCATGAATGCATTTGGTAAAAGTCTGTCCAACCTTTGTTGACTGAATTGGTATTATATTTTGAAAAATAGTACATACTAATCCTCATTACCCTGTCTCCATAGATTTAGATTAAAGGCAATGTTTTGATAGCGTCTCTCAAAGAAAATTTCTGTACAAGGGGAATATTTTAGTTAATAGATTTTATTCATTTCACAAAGAATATGGTGTGGTAAATGAAAATTGAAATTTCTTAGTTTATTGTCTATGATTTTAATTTAGTTTAAGTTAAAATTTTGCTATTTGTTGCACTATGTTTGTGTTAAATTCTATAAAAAGTATTTTTGTAAAATATTCCATAATAATGCATATATGTTATTTAAGGTCCTGAATATGGCTATCTTAATGTAATTCTTCTTAAGTTGTCCATGAATTGGTCTGTATTATTGAAATTTTTATCGAGGTGTTATATTCTATATATAGAAAACTACGAATATTTAAAAGTGGTATTATTCTGTAAGTCTCACCTTCGTTGTAAAATAAGTTATAATATTTTGCATGAATAAAATTCATTATTGTTTTAATCATTGCGTAATTATCTTGTATAAAATGCTGTGAATCAATCTATAAAATAGGGGTGTTTTGTGGTTTTAGCCTGCTATTATTAATTTATTATTAATATTTTGTGTTGTTTTAAGTTTAATCAATTGTAATTTTAATGTTAATATCTTTGTCAATAGAAAAATAGTATAAGTTTTTTAAATGAAAGTACATTGTACTTCAGGTTTTGCTATATATTTTTGAGATGTGATTTAATTTAAAATTTTAAAACCTCTCAAATGGAAAATAAAATGACTTTCCGCTTAAAGCAGAAATGGTTCTTATTTCTACTTCTTACAATGTTTACATCGGGTTTTGCCTTTGGACAAGCTTCGTCTACCCTTACCGGTACGGTGGTAGGTGAAGATGGTCTTGGTTTAATAGGTGTTAATGTATTAGTAGAAGGAAGTAACAACGGTACCTCAACTGATTTTGATGGTAATTTTACGTTGAACGATGTGAATTTGACTTCTGACAAAATAATGTTTAGCTACATTGGTTACAAGTCTCTAGTCGTAAGTTTATCTGGTCAATCAACAATTACCGTTACTTTAGAATCTGATTCTGAAATATTGGATGAATTAGTGGTTGTAGGATATGGATCTCAATCTAGAGAAGTATTGACTACTTCGGTTAGTAAGATGGACACAAAAGTGTTGGAGAATGTTTCATTTTCCAATCCTACTTCAGCATTACAAGGATCGATAGCCGGTCTTAGAGTTCAGAGTACATCTGGTCAACCAGGTGCTCAGGCCCGAGTAGTATTACGGGGTGGAACTTCGATCAACAACCCGGACGGATCCAATCCTCTATATGTAATTGACGGTGTTGTTCGAAGCAATATGGATTATATCAATCCAAGAGATATAGAGTCTATCCAAGTATTAAAAGATGCTGCATCTACCTCAATATACGGATCTAGAGCTTCCAATGGTGTAATCATCGTAGAGACCAAGTCTGGAAAGGCGGGTCAAACCCAAATCAATTATAGTTATAATTTGATATCCTCTGATGTAGGTCAGTTGTATGAATTGGCCAGTGCCAAGGACTTTATATATTTTATGAGACTGGGTATAGCAGCCAGTGGTGAAAAGTCCCCTGGTGTACTATCATTCTTAACTCAGGCGAATGCAGGAGGAACGGGAAATGATTTGACTAATAATACTGCATTTACTACAATGTACCTGACTCCAGAAAACAGTTACTTATTGGATGAGCCTGCAGATCAATGGGGAGCCATTTGGGAAACCATTCCCGATCCATTAGATCCGACTAAGGATTTGATATTTAAGGGTACAGACTTTCAAAAGACGGTTTTTAGACGGTCTTATTCACATGATCACAATCTTTCTATTTCTGGAGGAAGTGAAAAAGCTACCTTTAATATGGGCTTAGGATATTTGTCCAATGAAGGGATTGCGATTAATACTGATTATACTAGATTGACTATGAACTTGAACGGTGAGATTCAAGCTACGGATAAGCTCAATTTCTTTGGTCGTCTTACCTATGCTAAAGTGACGGATTCTCAAGTACCCAATGTAGGAACGGTATTTAAAAATAATATTAACACGGCTCAAACTTCAAAGTATGCATTTGAAGATGGTTCTTTGGCGCCAGGTCGATTGTTTACCAATGGTAACCCAGCTTATTATATCAGTAGATACGATGCTAGTAATCAGAGAAACAATTATATGATGGTGGCTGGAGCTAGTTTAGAAATTTTGCCAGGCTTAATGTTTAAACCTCAGTATTCCATTGTAAATGATGATTATTATTCGAGAAGTTTTTTGAACTCTTATCTCAATGGACCTACTGTACTTAACTCTACTAGACAGGCCACTGCTTCTCAAAGTACTATAGTAGAACAACAAGCTGATGCGGTATTCAGATATGTCAAATCTTTGAATAATGTTCATAACCTAGAGACTACTGCAGGATTTTCAATGAATAAATCCAATCCAAGATCTTTGACTTCAGTGGGTAGAGACGCTGCGACCGATCTTATACCGACTGTAAATGCATCGGCCACTCCATGGAGTGTCAATGGGGCTGAATCAGAGTTGTTATTGTATGGATATTTTGGTAGAATCAATTATAATTTTGATGAAAAATACTTAGTAACACTTAATGCGAGATATGATGGTGCTTCTAATTTAGGAGACAATTACAAATGGGGATTCTTCCCAGGTATGTCATTTGGATGGAATCTTCACAAAGAAGATTTTTGGAAGGCCATACCAGAAGATTTACTTCGAGTTAAATTGCGTGCCAGTTATGGTGTCAATGGAAATATCAGTGGTTTAGGTGCATACCAAGCTCAAGGATCATATTCTGTTGGAGACCGTTATTTTGGAAATGCTGCTATTTACAATTCCTCATTAGCGAATGCAGAGTTGAAATGGGAGAGATCTAAGAGTTTCAACTTTGGTATGGATGTAGGATTGTTTAACCAACGAGTGGCGGCAGTATTGGATGTATATCAGAGGGTAACTGATAACTTGTTGACCAACCTTGCTTTGCCTAGATCTACTGGATTTACCAGTGTGCTTACCAACTTAGGTAGTTTGGAAAATAAAGGGGTTGAATTTGAAATAAGTGCTAATTTATTGCCTGTTCAGTCAGAATTCCAATGGAACCTCGGTGTGAATGCAGGTTTTGTGAAAATGAAAATACTTGAATTGCCTGACAATGGTATTGAGAACAACAGAATTGGAGGTATCAATATCTGGGATGAATCTTTGGGCGAATATGTGTGGAAAGGTGGTTTGCAAGAAGGAGGAACCATCGGAGATTTGTTTGGTTACAGACAATTGGGCATTTTCTCTACTGATGAAGAGGCAGCTGCTGGACCTGTAGATATGTTGGTAGTTGGAGCAGATAAAACAAAACACGGAGGTGATGTAGATTGGTATGATACTGATGGTAATGGCATCATCGATGAGAGAGATAGATTGTATATGGGTAATATATATCCAGATTGGACAGGAGGGGTGACGAATTCCTTTGCTTACAAAGACTTTAGTTTAATTGTTAGAACGGATTTCACTTTGGGTCATATGATTTACAACGAGACCAAAGCGCGAGTATTGGGTAATTTTTCTGGTCAAAATGCAATTTCTGAAGCGGTGACAAGATCATGGCAAAATCAAGGAGATGTCACTGATATCCCTAGATATTACTGGGCAGATCAAAATCAAAAACAAAACTTGAGAAGGGGTAATTCCGAATATTATGAGTCTGGAGATTTCTTGTGTTTACGTGAAATAACCTTGGCTTATAGTATGCCTAATAACATTTTAGAAAAATTGAGATTGGGTAATGTAAGGTTCAATCTTACTGCAAATAACCTATATTATTTCACCAAATTTACTGGGTTGAACCCGGAAGAAGGTGGTACGGACAACGGAAGATATCCAGTGCCGAAAAACATCATGTTTGGTGTTCAAATTTCTCCTTCTTTCTAAATCCTTTTTATTTCAAATAATCTAATTATGAAAAATATAGTTACTAAATATTATCTATTCTTATTTGTACTTCTCGGTTTTAGTAGTTGTACAGAAGATCTTACCCTATCTCCTATAAGTGAGATTACGAATGCTTCTTTTTGGACATCTAAAGAGGAAGCTGAAGGTGCACTAAATGGAATATATGTTCGTTTGAGAACCCAGGCTGCCAGTAATTTGTTTGCTTTGGGTGAGGCGAGAAGTGAAGTATGGACGCAAAATTTTGGTTTTGACCCTTCTGCCAACTTTTATGTTTTTACCAATGATTTAAGCAGTACCAATGCCGGTCCAGATTGGACAACTTTTTATTCGGTGATCCACGATGCCAATTTGATTTTGAAATATGTACCTGAAATCGATTTTGTTGATGAGGGAGAGAAAAATCAAATTTTAGCTGAAGCTCATGCTATGCGTGCTTTTGTGTATTTCATTATGACTAAGACATGGGGAGATTTAATTTTGGTTACGGAACCAACTGAAGATTTCGCACCAGAATCTATTTATAAAGAGCGTACATCTCAATCGTTAATCTTTGATTTTATTAAAAAGGACATCGATGATGCAATTGCGCTATTTCCCAACAGTGATTTTATGCCGGGTAGAAATAAGTGGAGTAAGCCGGCTGCACAGACTTTAAAGGCCGATGTATATTTGTGGACGGCTAAAAGATTGAATGGAGGAAGTAGTGATTTCAATGAAGCACTATCAGCTCTTGAGGAGGTGGAATTGAGTCAAGTAGCGTTGTTGGATAATTATTCTGATGTATTTGCTTTTGAAGCCAAAGGCAACGATGAAATCATAATGTCTATTCGATTTGAGGAAGGAGAGTCTTCAGCTCGAACAATTTATGGAGGAATTACTGGGATTATTGCACCAGTATTCCCTTATACAGATGCCGAAACTATAGCTAAGGTTTCTCCTTTTGAAGGCCGGTCATCATTTTGGCAAGTGAGTAGAGATGTCGCTGCTCAATTTGATACTGCTGATAGTCGTAAAGAAGGAAACTTCTACGAAGTATTCGAGACTAGAGATGGTGTTACTAGTTTTATGTACAATACTGATCTCAAATGGCCAGGTGTGATTACTGGTGGAGTAAGGGTGATGTACGATGATTATATATTATACCGCTATGCAGATGTTGTATTGATGAAGGCAGAAGCCAAAAATGCCTTGGGACAAGATCCATCTGAAGAAATAAATATCATTAGAAAAAGAGCATTTGGTGATCAATATCCAGGTCATGAATACACTTCTAGTACACAAGAAGAAAATGACGAGGTGATACTTCAAGAGCGATTATTTGAATTTTTGCACGAAGGTAAAAGATGGTGGGATTTAGTGAGGTTTGATAAGGCCTTTGAAAAAGTACCTTCCTTGCAAGGAAGAGGAGAGCACTTGTTGTTGTTCCCTATCAATGATAATATCCTTTCATTGGAACCGTTGGTGGAACAAAATCCAGGATATTAGTAGCGTTGTAAATGTTAATTGATTAGTTAATTCATTGGTCACATCGCAATTGATGTGACCAATGTTTTTAGGATGACTTTTCAATTGAGTCGGTTGTTAAAAAACCTTATGACGTACACTATTTCTGTGTGATAAATACAAATACAGGGTGGATTGTGTGTAGAATTTTTTAATAATAAATAGTTTAAAAATATATGAAAATAGGATTTTTGTTTCTCGGATTTATTACGTTATTTTCTTTTGTTCATCTTCCTTTAAATGATGACATCATAGTGTTAAATAATACCAGAGAATTGTTTGTGGATGATTATTTAATCGATGAAAAACACAAGGTTGATCACCATTTATGTGATCCAATTCCATCTGAGGGTGGATTGAAATTTGATAAGCCTTGGGAAGGAGTGTTTGTAACTTATGTGTCGGTGATTGATAACGGTCAAAAGTTTCAAATGTATTATCGCGGTAAGGGTATGGTAGAGGGTGAGTCTACTGAAGTCACTTGTTATGCCGAAAGCAATGATGGGATAAATTGGGAAAAACCCAATTTGGGCATTCATATGGTTGAAGGTACTACAAAGAACAATGTAGTTATGGTGAATGACGAACGCCTGTCCGCTCACAATTTTTCTGTTCACTATGATGACAGAGAAGGAATTCCTCAAGAGGAAAAATATAAAGCAGTAGGAGGAGCCAATCACAACAATGGTTCTAGAATAGGATTGACTCGATACGTTTCCCCAGATGGTATCCATTGGACAATGTACAAAGACAGTAGTGATTTGTTTCCAGATTATGCTTTGGATTCACACAATGTGCTGACTTATCTTCCCGCTGAAGATTGTTTTGCTATTTATTTACGGACATGGACTGGTGCCAAACCTGGATTGCCTTATCCGCCCAATGGGATCAGAACCATTGCTCGTTCTACATCCAAAGATTTTGTGAATTGGACGACTCCTGAGCTAATGGAATTTGGTGATACTAAAATAGAACATTTATATACCAATGCTACACAGCCCTATTTTAGAGCTCCACAAATCTTGGTGTCCATGCCATTTAGATTTTCGCCAAAAGAGAAGTTGTTGACCGATAAGCAATTGATATATAACGGAACGGATGAATCTCAATGGCAAGGAATATCTGATGCAATTTTTATGACGTCTAGAGGGGGAAATCAATATACTAGAAAATTCCTCGAGTCTTTTGTCCGACCAGGTGCCAGCCTTCAAAATTGGAGTGCTAGAAGTAATATTCCCGCTTTGGGTGTTATTCCAACGGCTTCTAATGAGATGTCTATGTTTGTGACCAGATACTATGGTTCTAAAGATGTAGCTTTGGAAAGACTGAGATTGAGGACAGACGGTTTTGCCTCGATAAAGGCCTATTTTGATCCTGGTTATATGGTTACCAAGCCATTAAAACTGGAGGGCACTACTTTGAATATCAATTTTGAAACCTCAACTGTAGGATATGTAAAGGTGGTAGTGTTGGATGAAAATGGGAAAGAGATTTCTGGTTTTGGAGCTGATGACGCAGTTATATTAAGAGGTGACAAGATCGATGGAGAAGTTACATGGGCATCAGGTAAGACATTGGCCGATCTAAAAAACAAAACGGTTAGATTGAAATTTTTAATGAAGGATGCAGATATGTATTCAATCGCAGTACAATAGATTTCGTATAAGCTTCACTTGTCGAAGTTTTATATTTATACTCCGCGGAATAACGTATTTGGTATTTTAAAATGGTCTTTTATTAATAATTGCAAATATCATAATAGATATTTGTAAAATAGTATGTCATTATTAATCAATAGTAGTAGGTGGTGTACTGGGTTAAATTTATTTTTGAGAGGAAGGTTGATGATGAGAGTTTAAAAGGAACTTTTATTTAAACTAGGATTTATCTTTAAAATTTAACGCTTAACCAGATAGTGCATACAATTATATGAAATATTCATATGCCACAACGAGAGATAGTCAGATCACAGTAAGCTTTGGTTTGCAAGATTTTATTCCGCAGGAAATATTCGACATTCATGTTCATCCATATAAAGCCATTCATTTTCCCGAAAATGAATGGCCTTTTTTAAAGGGCATCGATGAATTGGGCTGCCAACAACATCGCTTAGCTCTTCAGCAATATATGCCTTCTAAGACCATCCACGGATTGTATTTTGGTCTTCCGCGCAAATCGGCGCAACGTCAGGTAATGAATTCCTGGGTAGCAAATGAGGTGAGTCAAAACGGTAGCGATCTGAGTCGAAGCCTAATGGTGGTTTCGGCGAATGATGATATCTCAGAAGTAGCTTTAGCATTGCAGAAACCTATTTGGGTCGGTGTTAAAGTATACCATTGTTACGCTGATCGGCCGGATACCATGAATGCCTCCATCACAGAATATGCGCCAGAATGGATGTGGGAATTGTTAAATGACATGTCCGGGGTCATGATGCTCCATATTGTTAAAGATCAGGGTATTGAAGATTCAGATAATCAACAGGAGATCAGAAGATTGTGTAAGACCTATCCCAAGGTGAAATTGATATTGGCCCATGTGGCAAGGAGCTTTAATTATAGAACAGCTCGCAGGGGATTAAGCTTTTTATCCGATATTGAAAATGTAGTAGTAGATACATCAGCTATATGTGAGGTCGAAACTTATCGAGCGGCTTTAAAATCCCTAGGTCCTAGACGTATATTGTGGGGATCTGATTATGCTGTGAGTGAAATGCGGGGCAGATGCGTAACCATAGGGAATCAATTTTTTTGGTTGCATCCAGAATTAATTCAACCCGACTATCAATCTCCAACTGGGCACGAGTTTACCCTTGTAGGTATAGAATCATTAATATGCCTTCGCGAGGCAGCGGAAGATTTTGGATTAACCGGTGACGATGTACAGGATATTTTCTTGAATAATGCTTTGCGTCTTTTGCAACCCCACCTTTCGGTGGAAGATGAAAAAACTGACGTTAGCGGTCCAGATCAATGGTTGCGAGCCCGAGAAGTAATATGTGGTGGAACAGCGCTATTGTCCAAAAGGGCGGAAATGTATGAGGCCAATTCATGGCCAGCTTATTATAACCGATCTTCAGGTTGTGAAGTATGGGATCTTAACGATGTCAAATATATAGATTTTGTGGGAGGAGTGGGTACGACAATGTTGGGATATGCCGACAAAGAGGTCAATGCTGCAGTTCACCGACGTATGGCAATGGGATCTTATAGCTCCTTGGTCAACCCTCAAGAAATAACATTGGCAGAAAAATTATTGTCCCTGCATCCTTGGGCGGGTAAAGTTCGATATGCTCGAACAGGAGGGGAAGCCATGGCAGTAGCTGTGCGTTGTGCAAGGACGGCTACTGGTAAAAGTGGAATTGCCTTTTGTGGCTATCACGGATGGCACGATTGGTATTTGGCGGCCAACCTCGGTCAATCTTCTGCTCTCGACGGTCATTTAATTCCAGGATTACAACCCCAAGGTGTGCCTAGAGAACTGGCTGGAACATCACTGCCCTTTACCTATAACGATATATCTTCTTTCGATCGAGCCATAGAACAATTGGGACATAATTTTGCTGCTGTAGTCATGGAGCCAATGCGATCACAGTATCCTCATCCCGAGTTTATAGCTCACATAACACAAAAATGTAAAGAATTAAATGTCATTCTTGTAGTAGATGAGATAACCAGCGGATTGAGATACGGATACCCTGGGGCCCATCCCTCCATAGATTTACAGCCAGATATAGTAGTATATGCTAAAGCTATGAGTAATGGTTATCCATTTGGTGTAGTCATTGGAAAGCAGGAAATTATGGAAGCTTCCGAGGCCAGTTTTATTTCTTCTAGCTATTGGACCGATGGGATTGGGACTGCGGCAGCCTTGGCCGTATTGAAGAAAATGGAGGCAGAAAAAGTTCAAGAAACCGTCTGGCAAAAAGGTAAAGACCTAATGAATAGATTACAAGAATTGGCAGATCGATATCCAGGATGTAAAATTAAAGTGTTTGGAATGCCTGCCACTCCGAATATTGGCTTTGATTGTGGAGAAAACAGCCAGTTGTGTAAGAGTTTTTACATTGGGAAAATGTTGGAAAAAGGTTTTTTGGTATCCACTTTCTTTTATTTAATGCAGGCCCATAAAGCCAAACATATTGATTCGTTGTTAAAGGCTCTCGATGATGTATTTTCTGAATTGGAAGATATGATTATGACGGGAGAAATATTAAAAATAGAAACTTCAACTAAAAATCACGGTGGGTTCTCCCGCTTAACTTAAAACTAAAATATATTATGAAAAATAGCTTTTTACTTTTTATACAGTTGTGTTTTACTTTGTCCGTTTTTGGGCAAGGAAAGTTAGAAATCAATGATGATCGTCAGTTGTTTGTCGATGACTATATGGTCCAATCCATGGACAATGTATCTATGGTCATGCATCACCCAACCAGTGAAGGGCCTGTTCTATATTTCGATAAAGAGTGGGAGGGGAACTTTTCGGCATATTGTACGATAATTAAAGATGGACCGATTTTTAAGGCTTATTATAGAGGGGTTCGCGATGCAGGCAGTGACGGTAGAGATGGAGAAACCACCTGTATCGCAATATCTACCGATGGCATACATTGGACAAAACCAGAATTGGGTTTGTTTGATATAGACGGAAGCAAGGAAAATAATGTGATTTTGGCTCATGCAGCACCAATGAATCACAATTTTAGTCCATTCATCGACAAAAGCCCCAATTGCAAACCCGAAGAAAAGTACAAAGCTATTGGAGGGGTAAAGAAAAGTGGGTTAATGGCCTATACTTCACCAGATGGTATTCATTGGACGAAGATGCAGGCTGATCCTATATTCACAGATGGTATTTTCGATTCTCAGAATGTAGCTTTTTGGTCGGAATCAGAAGAGATGTATGTGATTTATTTCCGATCATGGACAGGGGATGGTTATTCTGGGTTTAGGAGTGTGAGTAGAACTACCTCAAAAGACTTTATCCATTGGACGAAACCCGAAAAAATGACTTTTGGAGATCGACCATATGATCATTTGTATACTCAACAGACCAGCCCATATTATAGAGCTCCTCAAATATACGTGGCTATCGGGGCTCGATTTATGCCCAATCGTCAGGTTTTGACCGATGAGCAAGCTGAAAAATTAAAGGTCAATCCCAAATACTTTAAGGATTGTTCCGATGCGATATTGATGACGAGTCGAGGAGGTAATAGCTATACTCGAACCTTTATGGAATCTTATATTAAGCCGGGTATCGGTTTGCAGAATTGGGTATCTCGATCCAATTATCCAGCCCTTAATGTGGTTCAAACTGGAGATACTGAGATGTCGGTTTATGTGAATGAAAATTATGCTCAGCCTACTGCTCATTTAAAGAGATATTCTATGCGTATCGATGGTTTTGCTTCTCTACAATCTGACTTTGAAGGGGGTAGTGTTGTATCCAAGCCTTTTACTTTTGATGGCAAAGAATTGGAGATTAATTATTCTACTTCGGCGGCTGGAAGTGTAATGATAGAAATACAAGACGAAAATGGACAGCCCATTCCCGGATTTACTATGGATGACTGTCAGGAGATCATAGGGAATGAAATATCGCGCATAGTAAGTTGGAAAAATAGTACTGATGTTAGTGGATTGGTGGGTAAAACCATACGATTACATATTGCATTGAAAGATGCCGATTTGTATGCATTGAAGTTTAATAAATAATGTAATCAATGGTTTGTTAATAAAGTTTTATACTTAAAATCAAAAGTTATGAATATTAGGGTAATTTTATTTTTGTCTGTTATTTTTTGGCTTCCTAATAAGGTATTTTCTCAATCAGTCCTGTCCATCCAAGACAATAGACAATTGTTTTTGGATGATTATATAATATCCAATCTAGATAATGTAACAGCTAAATTACATCATCCGGTGAATGAAGGCCCAGTATTGTATTTTGATAAAGAATGGGAAGGGAATTTTTCGGCCTACAGTAGTATAATAAAGGATGGTGGTCTATATAGGGCTTACTATAGGGGATTGAGAAATGCTGGTAAAGATGGTAGTTTGGAAGAGACCACTTGTATTGCACTATCAACTGACGGAATCCATTGGACAAAACCAGAGTTGGGTTTATTCGAAATAGACGGAAGCAAGGCCAATAATATCGTGTTGGCCAATGATGAATGGATTACCCATAATTTTAGCCCTTTTATTGATAAAAACCCCAATTGTCCAGCCAATGAGAGATTCAAGGCAATGGCAGGGCATACGAGAAAAGGTGGACTGTATATCTATGTGTCGGAAGATGGGTTTTCATGGAAGCGATATCATCCAGATCCCGTGATTACAGAAGGACCTTTCGATTCTCAGAATGTGGCGTTTTGGTCTGAATCTGAAAACCAATATGTGAGTTATTTTCGAACCTTGCGCGATGGTTTTAGATCTGTAAGTAGAGCTACTTCCAAGGATTTAATTCACTGGACAGATCCCGTAGAAATGGAGTTTGGCGATCGACCTTTGGAACATTTATATACACAGCAAACCAGTCCTTATTTTAGAGCTCCTCAAATATATGTAGCAATCGGGGCTCGATTTATGCCTAAGCGCCAAGTATTGACCGATGAGCAAGCCGAAAAATTCAATGTCAATCCCAAATATTTTAAGGATTGTTCCGATGCCATTATTATGACGACAAGGGGTGGGAATCAATATGATCGAACTTTTATGTCCTCTTTTATTAAGCCAGGAATTGGCTTGCAAAACTGGGTCTCCCGATCAAACTATCCTTCTTTAAACGTAGTCCAAACCAGTGATACCGAGATGTCGGTTTATGTCAATGAACATTATGCGCAACCCACATCCCATCTGAAAAGATATTCTATGCGGTTGGATGGTTTTGCATCCTTGGAAGCTGGATTTGAAGGAGGGACGGTTGTGACCAAGCCCTTTACCTTTGATGGCAAAGAATTGGAGATTAATTATTCTACCTCTGCGGCAGGAAGTGTAATGATAGAAATACAGGACGAAAATGGTAGTCCTATCTCTGGATTTGAAATGGAAGATTGTCAAGAGATTATAGGCAATGAAATATCGCGGATTGTTAGTTGGAAAAATAGCACCGATGTGAGTGCATTGGTTGGTAAAACTATACGGCTGAAAATTTCAATGAAGGATGCCGACTTGTATGCACTGAAGTTTAATAAATAGGTGAGGCAATCTGGCATTTTGATTTAGTACTAGATGTGAAAATTTGTATTTTTTAACAATAGAATAATAGAAAATGATTGCTGAATACGATATATCGGGCAAACTATTTTGGGTTATAGGTGGAGCAGGTTACTTAGGACAGGCTCTAGTAATGTATTTATTGGAGGGTGGAGCCAAGGTTTTATGTATTGACATTGGAGATCGAAGTCAAGAATTAAAGGCAAAGCTTTCGAATTCAGAAAATTATTTTGCTGCCAGTTTAGATGTCAATGAAAGTGGTGCAATAGCCAGCTTTGTTGACGATGAGGTGAAAAATTACGGAATCCCTGAAGGTATGGTCAATTTGACCTATGGAGCCACTGCCAAAACTATGGCAGATCTAACCAATGACGATTTGGCTAGGGTAAATCAAACCAATATATCTTCTACTTTTATCCTGTGCCGAGCGTTGAGTCAGTATATGATAAAGGTGGGTAAAGGCAGCATGGTGCTTTTCTCCAGTATGTATGGTGTGGTTGTCCCGGATCCCAAAATATATGAATCACCGATGTCAGTAAATCCTATTGAATATGGCATAGGAAAGGCAGGTATTGTGCAGATGACAAAATACTTAGCGGTTCAATGGGCAGAGAAGGGTATTAGGGTGAATTGTATCTCGCCAGGTCCGTTTCCCAATCCCAAGGTGGAAGAAGAATATCCAGAATTTGTCGATCGCTTGCGGGCAAAAGTACCGATGGCTAGAGTGGGGGAAGCACGAGAAGTGGCCAGTGTGGTTCATTTTTTATTGTCTGATGGATCGTCTTTTATTACGGGACAAAATTTATTGGTTGATGGAGGTTGGACACTTTGGTAGAAGGAGTTGAAATTACAATTACTATATTCAGATATATATTTTCTATAAACACTAGAGTAGATGAAAATATTTGAATGTACAGCTTAGACATCAAAAGATAATACTACATTTCTGTAATAAAGTAGTAGGGTAGCCATATATAGATGACTATATTTGGAAAACTACCAGTTGACTAAAATAAAATGTGGAGTTATTTTGTTTTTTTACCCATTTAATTTAATTGTTAATAGGTGTTCGTCAGATAGTTACAATTTTCTGATCTTGAATTTACTATATAAAATAACTGATCTATGAAGTTTAAATTTTTATTTTCCTTCCTTGCACTAAATATTGCTTTTTCGGCCTTTTCTCAAACATCTTCTGTTCACAAAATAAAGGATGTAATTATTTATGAGGATAATGATTTTCACTCTGCTTTTCCTTCGGTAATAAAAAAGGAAGATGGTGAAATCCTAGTTGCTTTTCGACGAGCACCAAATCGAGCGATTTTTTCCGAAGGTCATACCAACCATGTGGATCCCAACAGTTATTTGGTATATGTAAGATCTAGAGATAATGGTTTGTCCTGGAGTAAGGAGCCGAATCTATTGTATTCTCATCCCTATGGCGGGTCGCAAGATCCATGTATGTATCAATTAAAGGATGGTACCATACTTTGCACAAGTTATGGCTGGGCATTGTTGCGTGAGGATGGTTTGAAAAATATAAAGCAGCCCGCATTTATAGTCGATAAAAATTCAGTGTTTTTAGGAGGCTATATATTGAAATCTACCGATGGTGGAGATTCTTGGAAGGGCCCATATTATCCACCAACAGTACCACAGGAAATGAAATTGTCCGCTTTGGGAGATCCTTTACCTGCATATAATAGAGGGTCAATGTATGAAGGAAAAGACGGTAGATTGTTTTGGGTAGTAGCCGGAAGTGATGACGAGAATAATATCGGTAAAACCGCAAATTTTTTATTGATATCTGAAGATAAAGGTCATACATGGAAGTATTCTTGTGTGGTCGCTACCGATGACAAAGCTGTATTCAATGAGACTTCGATTTACGAAACGCCGAAAGGAGATTTAGTGGCCTTTTTGCGAACGGCTAAATTGGATGGAGAGGCATGTATTGCGAGATCAACTGATGGAGGAAAATCCTTCCAGCCTTGGAAGAAAATGGGTTTTAAAGGCCATCCCATGCAAGCTACACGATTGCCTGATAACAGAGTCCTCCTAGTCTATGGATACCGACATAAACCTTACGGAATTCGTGCGCGAATATTGAATGCGGAATGTACTGATTACGAAACAGCTGAAGAAATCATTATCAGAGCAGATGGTGGTAGTACTGATATTGGTTATCCTTGGTCGGTAGTATTGGATGAAAATACAGTGTTGGTAACATATTATTATAATCTTAACAATGGAACTCGCCATATAGCTGGTAGTATATTGGAAATCGATTAGTATCTTAGAATTTTTCATTATTGCCAACAAAATATTTCTCTTATGAACGATGGATTTAAGCGTAGACTATTTTTACAAAAATCACTTTTAGGGGGAGCATCATTATTGGTTCATCCAGTAATAAGTGCTTTACCTGACGGTAAAAATCTTGATTATAGCCTCGACCATATAAAACCTACAAAATTGTTCGATGGAGAGAAATGCTGGGTTCATCCCAGGGCAGGTATTGTTCCTAAATTGGGAGAAGGCAAAAATCCAAGGGTGGTAATGACTATGAATACCCTTGATCTCATTGGAAGCGATGTTTTCAAAGGTATGTATGGTATGCAGACCGATGACATGGGACAGAATTGGACAGAGGCTGAAAAAATTCCGGGATTGACACCTCGCTTTGAAGAAATTGATTCGGTTCAAAGACCTGTGGCGGCCAGTGATTTTTGGCCACAATATCACCGCAAATCAGGGGTGTTATTGGGTATTGGTCATACCGTGGTGTATACTCCAGAGTGGAAGGTTGTGATGCCACGACCTAGACAGACATCTTATTCTGTTTATGACGAATCAACAGGGGAATGGCGGGAATGGAAAAAATTGGCTATGCCCAATGAAGAGAAATTTGTAAACGCAGGTGCTGGATGTGCGCAAAGATACGACAACAAAGATGGTACTATATTTCTTCCTCTCTCTTTTTATCCTTCAGGTAAAAATTCCCATATTACTGTAGTGAAATGCGGTTTTGATGGAAGAGATTTAACCTATATCAGTCAAGGAAATGAATTGAATGTAGATGATGATACTAGAGGATTGCACGAAGCTTCAATGACGAGGTATAAGGGAAAGTATTATATGACGATTCGCAATGACAAAAAAGGCTTTATTACTTCCAGTGATGATGGCCTTCAATACCAGCCCATAAGGCCATGGACCTTTGACGATGGAAGTGATTTGGGCAGTTACAATACACAGCAACACTGGGTTACCCACAGCAAGGGTTTGTTCTTAGTCTACACGAGGAGAGGAGCCAATAACGATCACGTTTTTAGGCATCGTGCCCCGCTGTTTATGGCACGGGTAGATGAAGAAAAAATGTGTGTTATTCGTTCAACTGAGAGAATATTAGTGGAGGAGAAAGGGGCTAGATTGGGTAATTTTGGTGTATGTGATGTAAGTAAGGATGAAACTTGGGTCACGGTATCTGAGTGGATGCAGCCCAAGGGTGTTGAAAAATATGGAAGTGATGGCAGTGTGTGGATTGCTAAAATAAAATGGAATCAAGCCAATAGATATTTTAAGGCCTAGTAGTAGAAGTTATACCAAATGCATTTGGGTATAACTTCTAAATTATCCCAAGGCAAGAAGATTTTTGTCAGAATCACGGTATTTGAAAAATAGTACATCATTTCAAGAAAATAATAATACAATTTTTAGAATAGTTAGTGGATATTTGATTTTTGCCAAAATGTAACCCATTTTGAGTTATTCTATTACTTAGTCTTATTAAAACGAATAGATGATTACACTTAAACCCTACTTACGCTTAATAGCCATTCTGGCATGGTTGATAATCAGTTATTCTCCTTCATATTCACAGAGTAGTGAAAAACAGTATTCGCAGTATTTGTATAAAACCCTGGATGAAGCCCCATCTTTTTGGGTCAAGGTTCATGCGGCTGAGGCCTTATTGGACAATAATTTTTCCATTGACTTTGATGAATATTTTGGAGAGGTATTGAATACTGGTAGTTCGGAGAATATCGGAGCATTGAGAATTTTGTCGAAAATAAATCAGCGAGATAGTGGTAAACTCGTTGAGCTTGGCAATGAAATTTTGAAGATATTTCACGAGACAGAAAATCCACATACCAAGTTGGTTACTTTGGAATCCATGGGTAAATTAAATATGTATTTTGATGATGCAGAAATTTCTAGAATTGCATCCTCAGAAAAAGGTGGGATTCAAACTTTCGCCCAATGGGTCATGGCCAACGGACCAGACAGCAGTGAAATCGAAAAATTGGCCCAGCATTTATTTTCTACCGATACTTTACAGGTCAGATACGCTAGTTACGGATTGCGATTTTTAGATCGTCTTCCTCCATCTGTGTATGTTATGATGAAGGAAGCCTGGGAAAAGATGGATGAAGATCATCCATTTCGTATTTATTTGACCAGTGCACTATGGGTTCACTCTGGTCCTGAAGATGAGAGTATTATTTTAGCCTCATTAATGGATTATACCCAGGGGGAAAACTATGAAAAATACGAGGTTTTTCAATCTTTAGCACGCAAGGGCAATGAAACCATAATTCCACAGATAGAAACGAGTTTTTCTGATCCCGATGCCGATGTCAAAGTTTCAGTAGCTCAGGCTTATTTGGCGAATGAACATTATCTACAGAGCAAAGTCGGATGGTTGGATTGGGTAGTTTTGGTGGTATATGCTAGCTTTTTGTTGGGGATAGGATGGTTTTATTCCTATTATCAAAAGAGTAAAGAAGATTATTTTTTAGGGGGAGGAAATGTGCATCCCTTTATCTCTGGTATATCCATGTATGTATCGTTCTTTAGTGCTATTTCTTATCTGGCCGTTGCCGGAGAAGTCATTAAATATGGCCCATTAATGTCCATCATAGTACTGGTTAGCGCGCCTATTATCTTTTTGGTGGGCAGTTATTTTTTGATTCCATTTTTTATGAATCTAAAAATGATTTCAGCTTATGAAATTCTCGAAAAACCTTTGGGCAATCGGGTAAGAAAATTGGGTTCAGTAATCTTTCTAACTACGAGGATAGTTTGGATGGCCTTATTGATATTCTTGGCTTCCAAATCTATGGTTGTCATGATGGGATGGAATGAGGAAGTCATAATTTATATTACGGTATTGCTCGGTATTATTACCATAGTCTATACCACTATGGGTGGATTGAAGGCTGTATTGGTCACCGATGTTATTCAGTTTTTTATATTATTACTCGGTGCGGTTATGACGATAGGCATGGTCGCTTTTAAATTTGGTGGCGTTACTAATTTAATTCCCGATGCTTGGTCTGATAATTGGGAAACCATAGACTTCATTAGTTTTGACCCCTATGTTAGATTGACTATTTTCTTTGCCCTTATCAATACGATTACTTGGTGGGTGTGTACTACGGGATCGGACCAGATGGCTATTCAACGTTTTCTTTCAACCAAGGATTTAAAAGCCGCACGGCAGTCTTTTATGGTAACCCAATTGGGGCAAATGTCCATTGTCTTGGTATTGTTGTTTGTTGGTTTTTCAGTGTTAAAATTTTATGATGCCAGTCCCAATCTTTTGCCTAAAGGGAAGGATATGGTAGCTGATGCCGATTTTTTATTCCCTCATTTCATTGCCAGTCAATTTCCAATGGGTATGTCGGGTTTAGTCATTGCTGCATTGTTTTCTGCATCAATGTCGAGTTTATCCTCTGGTATTAACTCCACCAGTTCGGTGTTGTCTACAGATTTGTTGCCCCTGTTATTGAAAAATACCGAGGACACGAATGATTTAAAATATATTAGGATTAGCAGTGGGTTTATTGGTGTGTTGGTTGTGTTGCTCAGTTTGGTAATACCCTATGTGCCGGGTAATATTATAGAGGTGACGGCAAAAACCAACGGTTTGTTTATTGCCCCGCTATTTAATCTATTCTTTATGGCCCTCTTCATTAAAAATCCTCATCCTTTCGGTGTGGTTATGGGGTCATTGTATGGATTGTTGACTGCGTTTATCATTGCTTTCTGGGATGTTTTGACAGGGAATCCACCATTGTCTTTCTTGTGGATTGCTTTCTCTTCTCTCGTCGTAGCTGTAACTACTAGTGTCGTGTTGAGTCGATTGTTGAGTAACCTAGAAAAGAAGCATTATACGATATATGGTTTTATTTTTCTATTACCTTGGGTATTAATATTCTTTTATATTATTTAATTTATATAGATGAGAAGAAGTAAAGTTTTACAAAAATTAAGAGCTGGGCAACGTCCTAGCTGTACGAAAATAAATTTATTGGATGCCAGATCCTCTGAAATAGCAGGTATTACAGGTATGGATTGTGTATGGGTAGATCAAGAACACGTAGGTCATGACTGGTCGTCATTGGCGGCCAATATTTGGGCGAGCAAAGCCCATGATACCGACATTTTGGTCAGAGTGTCTAGAGGGGGATATAGTGACTATATCAAACCCTTAGAACTCGATGCTACCGGAATTATGGTGCCTCATGTGATGAGTGTTGCAGATGCCCAAAAAGTCATAAAAATGACGAGGTTCCATCCCTTGGGTCGCCGTGCCATGGATGGTGGAAATAATGATGCAGCCTATACCAATTTGGATTTTAATGAATACATAAAATTGGCCAATCGCGAGCGTTTTATTGTATTGCAAATCGAAGATCCCGAGCCCTTGGCAGAACTCGATGAGATTGCTGCTCTCGAGGGGTTTGATATGTTGTTTTTTGGTCCTGGAGACTTTAGTCAAGGCATAGGAGCACCTGGTGATTGGACGAATCCCCGAATTCAGGAAGCTCGAATCCAGGTGGCGGAAACCGCTCGGAAACACGGCAAGTTTGCCGGTACAGTAGGTAGCCCAGCCAATTTACAAGAATTGTATGGAATGGGGTATCAGTTTGTGAGCATGGGAGCCGACGTGGTTGGACTATCCAATTATTTTAAAGGTTTGATCAATGTGTTTAACGACAGTACCGAGGAAAAGGTCTCAAGTAGTTATTTAGAAAAACAATAGTATGAAGCAAAGATCATTGGGCAATACGGGAATTTCAGTTTCAGAAGTGGCCTTCGGTGCTGTGGAAATTGGGATGCAGTACGGAGATCATAAAATGCCAAGTGAAGCTGAAGCCAATCATTTATTAATGACGGCTTTGGATCGGGGGATTAATTTTTTTGATACGGCTCGCATGTATGGAGAAAGTGAGTCGAGGATTGGGCGTGCATTTGAAAATTGTCGCCATGATGCTGTGATCGCTACGAAGTGTGTTCATTTATTGGATAAAAATGGCCATCTACCCGATGATGAAGATCTTATCAAAAAGAATATTCTCCAATCAATCGAACAGAGTTTAACAGAATTAAAGACGGATTATATTGATTTGTTTATGTTGCATCAAGCCAATAGTGAAATATTGGAAAACCAGACTATTGCAGAGACATTTACAGAACTTCGCCAATCCGGTAAGACACGAGCCATTGGCGTCTCTACCTATGGTGCAGAGGATACCAAACTATGTATAGACAAGGAAATATGGAATGCCATTCAAGTGCCTTTTAATCTATTGGATCAAAGTCATGGTCGTTATTTTGAAGAGGCCAAGGCTAAGGGAGTTGCGATATTGATTCGCTCGGTATTGTTTAGAGGTATGTTGGGAGGACATGAATTAAATTTGCATTCTGCATTGTCAGCTGTACAAGACCAAATCACTGGTTATAATAATTATTTAAGACCTGAATATCCAACTCTGCCAATGTTGGCTACCAAGTTTGCCCTGTCTTATGATGAAGTGGCATCCGTACTTATTGGAATTGATAAAATGAAGTTTTTAGAAGCTGCGATTGAAGTCGCAGATCAAAATTATTTGTCTATATCGATGCGTGAAGAAATGGAGAAATTGGCTTTTCCAGAACCCGCATTTTTAAATTTACATCAATGGGAAGTCAATGGTTGGATTTCCTAAAATAAAAATATTATGATAAAAATAGGAATGATAGGAATGAGTCCGGGGAATGCACATCCCTACTCATGGTCTGCCATTATCAACGGAAAATATAATGGGGAAGAAATTGCTAAGATCGGTTATCCCGCTGTGACCGATTATCTGGATGCCCATCGGGAAGAATTGGGTATAGAAGGAAGTCGAGTGACTCATGTTTGGTGTCAAGATCGTGCCATTTCGGAAAGCATTGCTGAGTCATCTGGTATTGATCATGTGGTAGATCGAATGGAGGATATGATTGGAGAGATCGATGCCCTTATACTGGGACGGGATGATCCTGAAAACCACTGGGCTATGGCCAAACCTTTTATAGATGCCGATATTCCGATTTTTATAGATAAACCATTGGCTTCCAGTGCCGAAGATTTGGCCTCTTTCCAAGCCGAAGTAGATGCGGGTAAGTGGATCATGTCTTGTTCATCGATGAGATATGGTGTAGAGACCGCTCAAGCTTTGAAAGAAATCGATGAGTTGGGCAAAATAGAGATGGTTGTAGCAGTAGGTAAGAAAGATTGGACCAAGTACGGTGTCCATATGTTGGAGGCTGTAGTGACTATTCTCGGTGATCCAACACCGGTATCGGTAGAATCCTTTGGCGAAGATCGCAAGAGTATAGTAAAAATTGTTTTTGACACAGGTGTGGTGGCTACTCTACACCTAGTCATGGATATTTCAGGGACTTTCCAAGTTTCCTTGTTTGGACAGAAGGATTTTAGACGGTACGAAATGAAGGACAGTTATTCAATGTTTCGCAATAATTTGGAAGTATTTGTTGACAGTTTGAAGGCAGGAAAGCCTTTATTGGAATTTGATAAAACCCATGCCATCGTTAAATCGATAATTGCTGGTATTGAAAGTCAAGAATCTGGACAAAAAATTGTTTTTTAAAAGTAATTATCATGCACGTATTAGAATTGTTTAGTTTAAAAGATAAAGTAGCCTTGGTAACCGGGGGTGCTGGTATTCTGGGTAAGTCATTAGTAGAAGCATTGGCCGAGGCTGGTGGTAAAGTAATCATGGCTTCCAGAAATATAGAAGTTTTAGAAGAGGAAAAAAGAAATTTTAAAGCTCAGGGCCTCGATATTGATATATTGGTATACGATCAAGGCAATCACGATTCCATTGTCAAATTGAAGGAAGACATACAGAATGTTTATGGTCGACTTGATATTTTTGTGAACAATGCAGTAGCCCGACCAATGAAGACGGTCGATGCCGATATTGCAGTAGTGGAACAATCAATGCGCATCAATGCCGTTGGCGTAATAGATATTATGAGAGAAATGTCTGAATTAATGGCCTTAAATGGGGGCGGAAGCATCATAAACATCAGTTCAATGATGGGGATGTTTGGTCCTGATTTATCCAATTACGATGGCACTGATATGGGGACTCCACCTCCAGATTATTTCTTTCACAAAGGAGGGATGATAAATTTGACAAAGTATTATGCTAAGGTTTTGGCTGGCAAAAATATTCGAGTGAATACTATTTCTCCAGGGGGAATATTCAACAATCAACCGGAAAGATTTTTAGAAAATTATACCAAAAAAGTTCCGTTGCGTCGCTTTGGCACCGGTCAAGATTTTAAAGGGGTAACGGTGTTGTTGGCCTCTCATGCTGGAGCTTATATCAATGGGGAGAATATCCTTATCGATGGAGGTTTATTAGCCTAATGAAACCAGGTCTTTAATCAATCATTTATCCTTTGTATAGATGTGAAATATAAAACAGCTATAGATTTATTGCGAAAAATCTATAGCTGTTTTTTTGTTTGTATAGTTCACTGTGCTGAGACTACTGTAATTTTTGGCAATTGCAAGGCCGCAATACTGCCTCAGTCATACATTGAACAACTTTATTCAATGCTCTCCTCAAGGTATTCCTTTGACATAATTTCCATTTTCTATTTTAGGTATTCTTTATAATCCATTTTCTATATATGACAAATTGATATCCCTATTTAAATGCGACCGACATTTAAATAGATTTTTATTTTTAATGTCAGCTGTATGTGTATAATGATGTTTAATTGGTGGGTATTTTCTGTTAATGTGTTGATAGTATCTGTAAATAATAAAATTTTGGTATTATATTCATGAGCCTATGTGAAATGTCTAATATTTATGAAGTTCTATTTCAATAAATCTTAAAATCTAAGCACTATGTATCAGAAGTTCTTTACCTCATTATTATGTTTATTTCTTGGATTTTATGCTGGGGGTCAGATATCATCTTCCTCAATAAGCAACTTTCAAGACAACAACGACGGTTGGGATGAAGCTAGCCCCAGCCCCAATAAACCGACCTTAATCGCCACAGGTGGACCTGCTGGAGATAGTGATGGTTTTTTAAGGAATGAATCAACTGGTAGTTCAGGTGCAGGAGGAAAATGGGTGCTAATGAATAGCTCAAGTCCATGGATCGGCAATTATACCACTGCTGGCATTACCAAAATATCGATGGACGTGCGCAATGCCGGTTCTGCCGATGTTCATCTTCGAATGTCATTTGCTTCTGGGAATAATCAACTTTCATCCAACGCTGTAGTCGTAGCGCCGAGTGCTGATTGGTCTACCATCGAAATTGATATTTCTACCGACCAGCTTACGGTAGTAGAGGGCAATTCTACTGCGGCTGATATTATGGCCAATGTTACGACGGCTAGAATAATCAATAATGCCAATGCCGATTGGCGTGGTTCGCAAACCGCAGCTATTATAGAGATCGACAATATTAAAGCATTGACCGAAACAGCCGATGTCGATTACAGTCACGAGGCCTATTTGTCAGGACTGCATCAATTAGTCCCAGTTCAGAGTTTGGCTTCAGGTAAAATTGAGGCTGTATTAAGTGGAGATACCTTAAAAGTATCTGGGAGTTTTACTGGAATCTCATCGCAAGTAGATACCACTATTGGTGGTGGATTACATATTCACAGCGGGATAATTGGGATAAACGGAGGAGTTATTTTTCCTTTAAAGGCAGAGTTTTCTGATGATCTAACCAGTGGTAGTCTGACTATGGAGGACAATTCTTTTGTACTTTCCTCGGATCAAATGGAGATGTTGGATCAACATTTACTGTATGTCAATATTCATTCTAAAGACCATCCTAGCGGAGAAATTCGCGGTCAAATTACCCCTAAATCGCTTTACACTTTTTCTACTAATTTATTCGGCGGTTATCAAAATCCTTCAGTGATGACTAATGGAAGGGGATCTATTATTTTGACCATTTCTCAGGATAGTATGATGACTTTATCTGGAACTTTTTCCGGCTTACAAAGTGAATTTAATGCCGCAATAGGTGGGGGAGCTCATATTCACAATGGTATGGTAGGCAGCAATGGAGGTGTTATGCAAGCTATTTCTGCAACTTTAGATCCTAGTGGTTTATTGGGAAATTTTTTCACCGAAGATCATGAAATCCCTGTGTCAGAAGATTTTATCGATGCCTTGCTCAATAGAGAATTGTATATCAATATTCATACTGTAAATGCACCAAGTGGAGAAATTCGAGGACAACTCATACCTGCTTCCAGTAAAATGGTATTTCGCTCACATTTATCTGGAAATAATGAAGTTCACCTCCCAGAAACTTTAGCCAGTGGTCTGGTTATGGCTGAAATTATGGCTTCAGATAGTGTGGCCTTGTATGGTAGCTACAACAGTATGGTGGGAACATTAGCCACACAGATAGCTGGTGGTATTCACATTCATAAAGGAATGGCGGGACAAAATGGCGATGTAATACTTCCCCTAACCAATACCATTTTGGAAAATAACAGCGGAACCATTCCTTTCGCAGATAATGTATTTGAGACCAATGACACTCTGTTGACTGATATAATGAATAGAAGTGTATATGTCAATATTCATAGTTCGTCTTATCCATCTGGAGAAATCCGCGGACAATTGGTCGGTGATGCTCAGGCTCATTTTTCAGCCTTTCTGACCAGTTCACAGGAACTTAGTAATGCAGTGTCCGAAGGATGGGGGGGATTAAAGGCCGAATTGTTAAATAATGTATTGACCGTATCGGGATCATTTGAAAATCTTTCTGCCGATTTGGCCACGCAGATTAGAGGGGGAGCTCATCTCCATATAGCTCCTCCTGGGAGTAATGGAGGGATAGCATTTGACCTTAACTTGGACGTTGCAGACGATCTAAGGTCGGCTGTAATATGGCCAGATAGCAATAGATTTACATTGTCAGGAGAACAAGTACTTGAACTTCAAAAGCGTAATTTTTATATCAATGTCCACAGCAGTCAATATACTGGAGGTGAATTAAGAGGACAACTCTTATTTGATCCCAATCTAGTAGTCGTTTCTCTATTGGGAGGAAGTCAAGAAAATCCACCTGTAGATAGTCCTGCCAAGGGGTTGTTGATGGGAGAAGTGGATAATAGTACTGCTAAAATATTTGGTTCCTTTCAAGGTTTGACTACACCATTGAATGTGGCTTCATTGGGTGGGGCACATATTCACGGTCAAATGGCTGGGAAAAACGGCACTATTTTGAGTCCTATTGTTTTTGTTACTGATTCTACCAATCTCAATGGTGTGGCCAATGTAGCGAGCAATATTATCCCTATTCCATCAACGGTGGTCTTGGCTATATTAAGCCGCCAATTGTATATCAATGTTCACAGTGAGCAGTATGGAGGCGGTGAAATTAGAGGACAAATTCTTCCTCTGGCTCAAAACTATTTTATGGCCAATTTACTCGGAACCAATGCTTCACCTATGAATACTAGTGAAGGCAATGGATTGATATTGTTTGAATACCATCAGGGTTTGATTCAGGGTGCAGGTAGTTTCGACGGACTCGAAGGTCCAGTAGCTACCACGATTAGAGGGGGAGCACACATTCACAACGCTTATGTGGGTAGCAATGGTGGAATATTAGAGGACTTGACTATCTCACTTGACACAGATTCTACTGGAGGGGTATTCTTTGTAGAGGACAATACCATTCTTTTAGATGAAGAACAGAGGCAGGACTTTTTAGCCGGAGGAAAATATGTCAATATTCATAGTGCAACCTATGGTGGCGGTGAAATTCGAGGACAAATCTTACCTGTGAACAACTATTTCCCAGATGCAGATACTACGCAACTAATAGACAATCAGGTAGTAGTTATCGATACTACTGATGGAGAGGCACCGGTAGATTTTGAATGGTATGCAGGTATAGACAACAATCCTTTAGCCTATAAATGGCAATGGTCGGTGGATGCATCTTTCGATAGTTTATTGTTTGAATCTTCCTTAATCAATGATAATATGACCAGTGTAACATCGAGTAATCTAATGGATACATTGACGAGTTTTGGTTATTTTGCCAATGCTGATACAGCTTGTTTATACCAACGATTTTGGGTGACCGATGGAAGTTTAAGTGGTTTTGGACCGGTAGAAGAAATCTGTTTTGTACATGGGATTCGTACCAGTTTGAAGTCAGATCCACTGCTAAGTGTTACCAAAGTGGGACCAATTCCCGCACGGGATGAACTCCTTCTTACTATTCAAAACTATCAAGAATACGCAAAGCGTTCTACCATACAATTGCAGATTTTCAATGCACAAGGACGGATGGTCAAGGACAAGCGTATTCAACTGTTATCTCCGGATTATCGTGAGACCATTGAGCTTTACGACCTCAATCCCGGCACCTATTTCTTGAAATTAAATAATGCTATTTGGCCATTTGTGAAAATGTAAATAGATAATAAACTCTATGCAACAGATGAAGAAAGTATTTGGATTATTCTAAATACTTTCTTTTTTATAGGTATAATCCCAAATGTATATCACATAATATATAAAACAGTTTAAAAACTGGCCTATACATTATACATTGTATGGAAAATTTGATTGCCTACATTATTTTATTGATGCCCGCCTTATAAGTTTCCAAAGCCCTAATTCTCCCATGTCTGTGATCAACCATGGGTTGTGGGTATTGACTAGAATTCCACTCGGGAATCCATCTTTTAATGTAAATATGGTTGGGATCGAATTTTTTCAATTGTTCAATGGGATTAAATATTCGAAAATACGGGGCAGCATCACAGCCCGTTCCCGCAGCCCATTGCCAATTTCCATTATTCGAGGACAATTCATAATCCAATAGTTTTTTAGCGAAATATGATTCACCCCAGCGCCAATCGATAAGCAAATGTTTGCACAAAAATCCACTGGTAATCATTCTTACTCGATTGTGCATATATCCACTGGCATTGAGTTGTCTCATCCCGGCATCTACCATTGGATAACCAGTCATTCCTCTACACCATTTCTCAAAATCACTTTCATTGTTTAACCACTCTATTCCGTCGTACTTAGATTTAAAGTTTTGATTGACGACATGGGGAAAATGAAACAGAATTTGCATAAAAAATTCCCTCCAAATTAATTCACTTAAAAAGGTGGTATGATGATTTTTCAATTGAGCAATTACACTTCGTATCCCAACCGTACCAAATCGTAGGTGGGGACTTATATAACTGGTCGAATCTAAATAGGGATAGTTGCGATTTTTGTCGTATTGATCAATTCCCGTTAAGTCATAGTCTCGAACATATATCGACGAATGTTTAAAGCCAATATCTTCCAAGGATGGAAGATTGTGTTTCACTGAATAGAAATTAGGCATAGGAGGTAGTTCCAAAGGGGGAAAGGCTTTGTATTTTTCGAGCCACTTATTTTTATATGGGGTAAAGACGGTATAGGGAAGGCCATCTTTTTTGACAATTTCACTTTCTTCAAATATAACTTGATCTTTGAAGCTGTGAATTGATATTCCCTTGGAGCTTAGAAATTCTGAAATGACTTTGTCTCTCTTTATGGCATAGGGCTCATAATCCTTATTGATATATACATTTTCTATATCGTATGTTTCGATTAAATTTTGCCAAACTTCGATCGGTTTACCTTTCAGACAGAGTATTGACGATTGAAATTTAAGGAGGTTTTGATTCAGTTTAACCAATTGTTGGTGAATAAACTGTACACGTGCATCGTCGACAGGTAGTTCTCTAAGTATATTTTCATCGAAAATAAATATAGGCAAGACCTTGAGAGATCCATTTAGACTATGATTTAAGGCCGTGTTGTCTTCCAATCGCAAGTCCCTTCTATACCAAAATACCGCTACACCCATATCGTTTAATTGAAAAATAAAATATACCCATTAAGCGAGGTGGCAATAATCAGCCATATAAAATAGGGTAGAATGAGGAGGGATTTAATTTGGACTTCATTCTTAAATTGGAATAGAAAATAGGCGATTAGTAATGTCAATAAGGTAATGGTAATAAAGCCTAAAAGTACGGCGTGATAGTGAAAGAATATTGGATTCCAAGCCACATTCAATATCCATTGGATGGCAAATAAATAGAGTAATTTTTTTTGATCAATACCACTGCCCCAAAGATATGCCATATACACGGCAAAGCATATCATAATCAAGGTCCAAGCAGCACCAAATACCCAACCAGGAGGTGTCCATGGTGCTTGATTTAAATTTTGATACCAATTGGAAGCAACTCCCTTACTCGTAAATCTTCCACCGATGCCTAGAGCTGCAAAATTGAGCAGTAAAAACAAAATTATTTTAAGTATCATATTAAGTCGTTATTTGATTTATCATTCCCTTAAAAATAAATCCGTGGAAGGGTAGAACCCCATACCAATATATCCTGCCCATGACGCCTAGAGGTCTAAATGTAGCAGTCTGTATTAACTGATCTTCCTCCAGTTTAAATTCCAACCACGCTTCACCTGGCAATTTCATTTCTGCAAACAACAATAGTCGACCTTCTTCTTTATTAGCATATAATACTCGCCAAAAGTCAAGGGCATCACCCACCTCGATAGAGGTTTTCGATGTTCGACCTCGTCGCAATCCTACTCCACCAACCATTCTATCTAAATGCCCTCTTAATTTCCAAAGCCAGTCACCGTAATACCAACCATTTTCACCTCCAATACTCCATATCTTTTCTAGACATTTACTTCTATGTTGAAACCCTGCTCTGCGTACATCTTTAAAACATCCGTAGCTGGGTACTTGAATAAATTCAGATATATTAAAGTCCATTCCACTGCTGATGTATGCGTCTTTCCAACTCGATACTATTTCATTGTTTTCTATTTTGTTAAATGCTTTAGTTAGAGATTCCCTATAGCCAATAGGTTGAATATTCAATATTTCATTTAGTCTTTGATCTCTGCACACCACTTCTATTTTCATACTATTGACCAAGGAAACGGCTAACTTATAAGAAGTAGAGGTCACAAAATATAACCAATATGAGGATAATCTCGGCGTCATCACCGGTACCGTATAGATGTGGCGCTTCAAATTTCGAGCCCGGCCATACTCGAGCAACATCTCTTTATAGGTCAATATATCTGGTCCACCGATGTCAAAATTTTGATTATAAGTCTCTGGGTTCAACATGGTCTTAGATAGAAAGGCAATGACATCAGATATACCAATGGGTTGACATTTGGTATTCAGCCATTTTGGAGTAATCATTACGGGCAATTTTTCGACCAAATCTCGAATAATTTCAAAGGAAGCACTTCCCGATCCTATAATGATGCCCGCTCTTAATGTAGTGAAATCGTAAGACCCCTTTGCGAGTTCATCCTCTACATTTTTCCGAGAAGATAGATGTTTAGATAGTTCGGTTTCATTGACAATTCCACTTAGGTAGATGACGTGTTCAACCTTGGTTTGACTCATGGCTCTTCTAAAATTTTGAGCAGATTGATGTTCCAAGGTCTCGTAGTCTGATGATGCCGACATGGAATGGACCAAATAATAGGCACCATCAATATCATGGGGAATATGGTCCAAGGAAGTTGGATCCAATAGGTCGAGTTGAATTATTTCAATGGCGGATTTCAATGATGAAGGCGGTGAAAATCGATCTAGATCTCGAACACAACAAATGACTTTATGCCCCTGATCTACCAATATGGGCAGCAGTCGTTTGCCGATGTATCCAGTAGCACCTGTAAGCAATATTCTCATCTGTAAACTATCAAATATTCAATCAAAATTTGAATCAGAAGGAATATAACATTTTTAACTCAGACTTTATATTTATATGTAATCAGTATGTTGAATCGAAGTATAATTAGAATGAAAATTGTCGAGATAGCTATGTCAACTAGAGGATAACGGTGAATTTTTAAAGGTCTATTTAAATAAAGGTTTTATTTCAAGAGTATAGATTTTTCTTTAATTAGAAATTTTTACCATTTTTTTGGAAATTGACTGCGGAGAGGATGGATTCAATTGGATAAAATAAATACCATCTGCCAGGTCTTGAAGGCTTAATGCTATCTGATGGCCACGGTAAGTGGACAAATCCTTTATCAACACTTGTTTTCCAAAACTATTGAAGACGGATAGCTTTATAGTCTTCATATTTCCAGGAGGGACTACTATAATTTCACCAGATGTAGGATTGGGATAAATTTTGATGTCAGGATTTTTACGATCACTATTGTTGTCGATGCTGGTAACCGCGGTACAAGACGAAGGTGAAAGATTGTTAATGATAGCACTGTATTTGGGGGCCGGAATAACGGAAGTATCTTGATCCATGGTTTCCAACATTCCCCAACTGCCGTAGCGGGCATTGCGACTACTAACAAATCCGAAATGCATGGTTAGTAGGGGACGATCTCCAGATTGCAATTGACGCAATCTTTTCAACCAATGATCGTACATATTATACATGGCAGTATCTCGCTGAATATCTAGTAGTGCTTGGGCGTAAGTGGGCTCACTTCCAAATGGAGTCGGCGTCAGGTGTTGGCCTCCTTCGTAGAATATTATTGGTATGTCCAAAGGGTCGGCTATATTATTTTTGTGTTCGATTAGATAAGCCATAGATTCGTCCATTCCCTGACGAGCATGGTAAGCTACATCATTAGTCGTCGCATTTGGTCCCAGTTCATCTAATACATTATCTCCGTTTTCATTAATTCCAAAATAGAAAGTCAAAGCCAGTGCATCGTAACTGTTAGGACTTAGATTGTTGATGATCCTTTTACTTACATCGGGCCAACCCGTAAACCCACCGACTGCTCTAGTGATTCTATTTAATTGACCTTCAAAAGACTGTGTGAAGTGATCCAAACAGTTTTGGACATAGGGAACCAATCCTTCTGGCCAGGAAACATTGGGCTGAATACAACCATATTCATTTAACCACTGGGTTTGTCGGAAAATCCAGTTCCATATCTCATTGCTGTATTCCACCGTAAGATGTCGTTCGGGTTCGAGTTCATCTCTGAAGAGGTTGGCCATGCCGGTCATATAATTGTCACTGGCTGTGTGTGGCACACATACCCACCCATCTAGATCGTAATCATTCATCAATCTAATCATCATTTCATAGGGAACCCCTTTTTCATAAGCCCATGTGTAATGATCCACAGAGGAACGTTGAGACCAATCCACCAAATTGGGGTTTATCCAATCTTCGTCGTTATTGATGCCCCAATTATTGGTTTGTCCCCAATCCATAAATCGAATGGTCTTAAATTGAAGCAGTTTTTCCAACCAAATAGGGTTAAAAGGCTGTTCTTGATAAGTATTTTCAGTGCCCGGCATAAGGATTCGAATATTGCGGATGGGATCGTTGATATCAGATGAAGTGATGGAAAGTTCAATGGTGCCATTCAAAGGTTGAATTACGTCAAATACCATTCTATTGTCATGAGTTTGAACTAAATTCTCGTAGGAACCCCAAAAGGACAAAGTCCCCTTTCCTTCCCAGAGTACGGTGTATTGGCCTTTTGGCCAACCATCGGTAATGGCCCAGATGGTTACCGGTATTTGAGGATAGGGCGAGGAATCTATAGTTTGTGGACTGTGACTTGGATAGCCATCCTCTCTGTAGGTCAACTCATCGGCATGTCCACTATCGAAGCCGGCATTGGGATTTCCCACATCTTTGGAATACCATTCACGGGCATTTTTCATTAAATTGACAAATGGCAATTCTGTTCCATAATCCGTCAATCCCGAAACATTTGTACCAATATTCAATCGACATTCACTCTCCAATTGACTGAATCCTATTATGGGTAGACATATGCAGGCTAAGAAATAGATATTTAGAGGGAGAATGTTAATCTTCATGTTTTAATAATTATTCTAATATTTAAAATGATAGTTCGTATAACATAATACAAATCTTTATTTCTAAAAAAGATTTATATATTTTCAAAATGGAGAACTTCAAGAATCCTCTGTATCAAATATACACAGCTTAGCAAAAGAATGAATTTGTACAATGCGTTTTTATATAATACGAATTACATTTTATAATGACGGAAAAGATTTTGAGATGACTGAGCAAGATGCGTAGCATTGAAAGTCGTAAATCGACTTTCAGCGAAGGAGCCGTGAGCTCAGCCTCACGGATGGGGTGGCCGTTTGACGAGGCTACGACTGAAAGAAGCTCAAAGAGCCATTGACCGTAAATCGGTCAAGGTTGAAGGAGCCGAAACCTCCGCGTTTAGGGAGGGGGTGGCTCCATAGCCGTAGCTACGGTGTGACTGAGTAAAGTTGCTAGAATGGCAACCAAAGGTCGTAAATCGACCTTTGATGAAGGAACCGAGGCCACTATGCCGAGGCGTGATTGCCCTGCAAATCCTGGTTAAGATACTACCAGTATAGCATTATGTCTCAATCCACAATATTTAATCCACGACTGAATGAAGTAGTCTGAAAGACTACCAAATGCCCACTGAGGGCATTTGATGAAGGAACCGAAACCTCAGTGTTTCGGATGGGTTGGCATTGCGGCTCTACAATAAATCGAAAGATAACCGAGTAAAGTACGAAGTACTGAAGGTAGTAAATCTACCTTCAACGAGGATGACCGAGCAAAGCCGAAGGATCAAAGATCGTAAATCGACCTTTGACGAGGGAACCGGAACCTCCGCGTTGCGGGTGGGCTAGCCAACCCCCGTGTCGTGGGTGGGTGAGCTTATAAATTATAAATGTAATTCGTATAATTACTTCTCTGTATCCAAGTGTTTGTTTCATTATACCATATGCATTTGGTATCAATTACTAATGACCATGGCAAGCTTGAAACATCATTTTATATGAAATGATTTATGGTTATAGAATCGTGGAAATTCAATGATCAGAGTGAGATCGCTAAGATCTATTACATCACTTGGATCAATACCTCTATCATCATTAATAAGTCGATCGATCGGTATCTTCGTATTTGATTTGCAACTCATTGAGTTGGGCTTTTAAATCTTCAGTGATATCAGCCATATCGGCCTGTCCATAAAGGTTCTTCATCTCTTGAGGATCGGAGTTTAAATCGTATAATTCCCAGCTGTCGATATCCTCGTAAAAGTGGATGAGTTTGTATTGGTCGGTGCGAATCCCGTAATGGCGTTTTACCATATGTTCATTGGGGTATTCGTAATAGTGGTAATATAGGGCATCGCGGAGATTCTCTTCTTTGCCTTGTACGAGTGGAAGCAGTGATTCTCCTTGCATGTCCCCTGGTACGGGCAGGCCTGCAAGATCCAAAAATGTAGGAGCATAATCGATGTTTTGGACCATTTCCGAAACTTCCTTCACTGTATTTATATTCTTGGGAAATTTCATTAACAAAGGGGTCCGCATGGATTCTTCGTACATAAATCGTTTATCGAACCAGCCGTGTTCTCCCATATAAAATCCTTGATCAGAAGTATAGACTATTAAGGTATTATCCGCTAGTCCTTTTTCTTCTAAGTAATCCAATATTCGTCCCACATTATCATCTACGGAACGCACACATTTGAGGTAATCTTCCATGTAGCGTTGGTACTTCCACAGGGCTAATTCTTTTCCGGATAAGTTTGCGGCTTTAAATTTTTCGATGATGGGATTATAATATTCATCCCATACCGCTCGCTGTTCGGGATTGAGTCGATTAATCATATTTTCATAGCTCTTTCTGTATTTGGTCTGCAGATCGCCCTCGGCATCCAACATTTTTAGATCGTAAACCAAATCCATATCCTCGATGATGCTCATTTTCTGACTTTGGGCTGCCAATCGATTTTCATAATTGTCAAAATAGGTTTCTGGTACTTCAAATTTTATGCCTTCCATTGTGTGGAGTAAACTCGTATCAGGTTTCCATATTCGATGAGTAGCTTTGTGATGCAATAGGAGGCAGAAAGGCTGATCGCTGGATTGACCATCCAACCAATTGATGGCTTTGTCCGTTATAATATTGGTTACATAGCCATCGTTGAGGACGGTATCATTTTCATTGTTAATAAATACGGGATTGTAATAATTACCCTGGCCTATAAGCACATCGGAATAATCGAATCCTGTAGGCTTACTTTTTAAGTGCCATTTTCCTATAAGTGCGGTTTTATATCCAGCTTCTCGCAAATATTTGGGCATGGTGGGTTGACTGCCGTCAAAGCGTGAACTGTTGTGCGGGAATCCATTTTTATGGCTAAATTTTCCGGTAATCATTACCGCCCTACTCGGCCCACAGATGGAATTGGTAACGAAACTATTGTGGAACAGGATGCCATCTTTGGCGATTCGGTCAAGATTGGGGGTGCGGATATAAGTTGTATCGTATGCGGATAGGGTTTGGTAAGAGTGGTCATCTGTCATGATAAACAAGATGTTGGGTCTGGCATCTCGCTTGGATTCATCTGTAGATTCGGTTTGACAAGCGACACAAAATAGATATAGTGATATTAAAATCAAGTTACTTAACTTCATGTTTTTTAAATTTTAATTTTTTAAAAAATGATCAACCTAAATCATTATCTCCGTTAGCATTTCGTATCACATACTCCAATTCCTTTAACATCCGTATTTTACGGATGGCGAGATAAATATTGTTATAATGACATTGTAATACGAATTACATTTTATAAAATCCAGTTCTACAAAGAGCAGGTTTAATTCTTCCGTTTTCTCAAATAGAAGATAGTCTATTTTTACTAATTATTATCGGTATTCGCTTTGCGGTCTAGCTCTTTTGTAGAGAAAATCAAATCCTGTGATTACCTCTGAAATTGGTATTATCCCAAATGTAATTACTAGATGTAATTCGTATAAAATAATCTTTCCAAAGCAACGAATAGACAGCCAACAAATTTTAAATTGTAATTGATCTACGATGAATTCTATTCTCGAAATAATTTTTTTTAGGTCACAATCTATATCATTCCATTATCATACAGAGGCTAGCTGTGGACTAAGTTAATGATCTAATTCGAACTCTTGTAATTTTTTAAAAAATAATTCTTCCGCTAAAAACTGCCAATCAAAATTGATAGATTGGTTGGCAAGGTGAACATGATGATCTGAATCCAATATATAATCTTCTGGTTTGTTGAGAATTCTGGTCTTTGCATAAACCTCTTCAAACTGATGCCGGATTTTGTCAAACTCCCTACTTAGTTCTCCTATTTTTGATAGAGCTTGGCTTCTTTCATCGGGATTTTTCAATGAATCAGCTTCAGCAAGCATAACCAAAATCTTTGGAGGAAATCCAGCCATAGCATTTACTTGTCGATATATATCCAAGTTGTAATGATTTCTCATCGCGACCGAATCCAATCTATTAATGTTTTTGGAGACTTTGTCACATATGAGGAGAATCTTTCGCGCTTCCTCAACCCGCTCACCATATTTTTCTGTCCACGAACCGGGGTTTTGTAAATCTGGTAATTCTATTACAGCTTTATCCATTGGCTGATCCATGGTTTTTAAATAATTTCTCTGATTTCCATTCAATAAAGCATTTTTCCAAAAGGCAACTGGTTTTTCCAATTCATCGATAAATGAATATGAATTATTATATCCATTGATCGAATACATCCTATGGCGATACACCGATTTGTATTCTTCTTTTGTCCTTTTATCACCAGCCCAAGAATATTCTGCAAATGCCAAAATACCTCTAAAATACAATTCGAAATGGGGTGAATCATCATCCCAAAGTGTGAGAAACAATCCATCCAAATGGCTTTCTATAGAACTTTGAGCAAAGATTTTAATATTGTCGATATTGCTTTCATTCTGTGGCATCAACACCCATCTCGTTTGCCCTGCCGTAGCCCCTATGGCCTTTAATCCGTGAGCGGCATACCAATCCATTACCTTTCTATTGCCCGGTGCTTGGGGTGACATATAATTCCATCTCATGTAAACACAGTTTTTTGGGAATTCGTCTATAAAAGCCTCTAATTTCGGGCCGTTTACCTGCCAAAGACTATCCACTTCTCGTTCGGTAACATCTGCCTTGTGAGTCGGATAATACAGATTTACTTGCTTTAGTGGCATATCATCCCATACTATAGGTATTCGATTGTGTTTCTCGGCAAAATCGGTTACCTTATTCAGCCAATGTAATTGTAATTCCAAACTCGATTTGCCACTATTTCTACCCGTTGTGTGAACTTCGTCACCGCCTACGTGTAAATATTGTCCGTGGGGTAGGGCTTCCATTGCTTCGCGGTATAAGTCAAACTGTACCTGGTAAGTTGCAGAATCCAAAGGATTAAATGCCCAATCGCTGTTTATGTCATCGCGTAAATGGAAATATTCTGGATGTTTAAGTATAAATGATGCATGACCTAGACCTTGTACCAATGGACTCATTTTAATGTTTTTGGTCAAAGCATAGGTACTCAATTTTAGCCATTCCTCCTTGGATAAGGCATCAGCACTCCCAATAAGAGGTTGACTTTTGTATTTCAATTTATCTTCTAATTCTACAATGATGCCATTGATTTTGTACGATGCCAATCTATCAATAAGTTTATAGTAGTATTCCATCTTTTCCAGATGGTGTTTGACATCTAAATGTATGGGGCGGTATGCCAACAAAGGATAATCTTCAATCATACATTCGGGTAAATATACCTTTTGCTCCTCAGCATCTTCTATTAATTGATTTAGGGTTTGAAAGCCGTAGAAAAGTCCAGCGCCATCCTTTGCTGTAATAGTGATTTTGTTTCCAAGGATCTTCATGGTATAACCTTCGGGGCGAATATCCATTGATGAATTCAATTCCAAATTCAATACAGCATTACCAGCCGTTGTTTTAAGAATATCATTGGGGAGAAAATCGATTTCTTCCTCGGAATAATAACTTATTACATCGGTTTCCTTGAGATCGCTTACCCCTGTCACTTCAAATTTTTGAGGGGATGGCAGTATTTCAAACCTTCCAATTTCTTTATTTTCCGAACAAGCCAATAAAATTATACTGGAGAAGAAGAGAATCAATACATTTCTCATTAATATTTATTTTTTGTTGTAATACGAATTACATTTATAATTAACGGTAATCTTTCGATTTATTAGAAGTTTTACATCGTTTAAAATACTCGCCGTAGCTACGGCTATGCCTGTGTTTTTAGCCTCGTCAAACTTCAAATACTCTCGAAATCTTTTCCGTCATTATAAAATGTAATTCGTATAACTAATATAGGGTTATTTCGACAATTGTTTTTAAATAATACAAAGGTTATGAACCGATGTGGAGTTTATATCTGTCATTTTGTAGGAATTTTTGCTAACACATTATTAGTCTTTACTACTACAGAATATGAAATACAATATCCTCTATCGCTATTTTTAATGCCCTTCACAAAATCCTGCCAGACCTAGGCCAATATAGACTTGCCGATGGTACTATTTCTAGTATTGTCTACCAATGGTTTGATTTTTCTTAGACCAACCTATTTTAGGTTTATTTAATTATCTGAAAATCATCAATATGTTGGGTTTTCATTACAGAAGATAAATATTTTCAATCCAATAATCTAACTTCATTGTTGAGTAATTCGTATAATATCATCTCAATTATACCGCGGTTTATAAATATGATATAATTATTTAAATAATTGATATTCAACACTTTTATTGCAAAGTATTTTTATTCTTTTAAAAAATTATAAACCTAAGTCATTATCTCTGACTTCTTTTAGTTTCTCCTTTAATAAGGATTTCATTTCTTTGACTACTTCTTGATAATGTGGGTTATAAGCTAAGTTGTTGAATTGTTTTTCATCGTATTCCATATCAAAAAGTTCCAAGCCTTTGCTTCCATCTTCTTTATAGGATATAAAAGCCCACTTTTCATTTCTAATAAGATACATTAATTCTCCTTTATGTCTGGAAATCGAAAAAGCAAAATCGCGGACCTTTACCGTGGCATCATCTAAGGTAGTCACTAAACTTTTACCTTGTAAGTGGGGTGAATACTCCAGTCCAGCGAGTTCGGCAATGGTGGGATATAAGTCGATAAGCTCTGTAAAAGAATGGCATACACTAGGAGCTTTTCCCGGAACTTTGATAATGAGTGGAACTCGAACAGATTCTTCGTGAAGACTTACCTTCATCCAGAAACGGTGTTCTCCCAAATGAAATCCATGATCGGAAGTAAAAATAACAATGGTGTTGTCCTCTAAACCCTCTTCTTTCAGTGTTTGCAAAACCTTGCCCACTTGTCGATCCATATAGGCAACAGAGGCGTAATAGCCTGCAATAGCTTTTTTCTCTTGCTCCGTACTCATATTGGCATTTAAACTATTGACGTAATTGATGCCATTAGCAGGAATGTCGTCCCAGTCGTTGATTACTTGTGGAGGAAGGACCATTTCATCATGTGGATAAGGGATGAAATCAGCTTTAGGGGCTACAAAGGGTACATGGGGACGAACAAAGCCAACGGCGAGAAAGAAGGGTTCGTCTTTGTGTTCTCGAATTAGAGCACTGGCTTTTTCAGCCGTCTTGCCATCGGAATGGGCTAAGTCATCTCCTTCACCTTTGACGATGGTCATTACATTGCCTCCTTTTCTTTCTATTTCTCCGTAGGGATTATTTTGAACAAGTTCTGCTTCTCCTTCTGCCATCCATTCTGGACCTTGGCTGTTGAATCGCTCCGTCCACGACAGTTCGTCGTCTTGTCCATTTGAACCTTTTTCTATGTCAATGGGTACGCCCATATGATATATTTTACTGACTCTTGCGGTATAGTAGTCGTTGTCCTTAAAGAGTTGTGACCAAGATGGACGTTGCCCCACCTTGTCTCTGCCACTTACATAGCCATAGGTGGTGGTAGCACTGGGATAATAGCCAAACATAAAAGACGCCCTTGAAGGACCACAAACCGGATATTGGCAATAGGTTCTTGTATATCTAGTGCCCTCAGCAGCCAATTGGTCAATATTAGGAGTTCGACTGATTTTGTTTTCATAGGCGGATACAGCCGTAGTAGTGAGATCATCGGCGATAATAAATAGTACGTTGTATGGTTTATTGTTTTGAGCACTTGCGCTAAGTGAGATACAAAGTAATCCAAAGAATAATAAATATCGAGACATTAATGCTATTTTAAAGAGTCAAGTTTTAATTTTAAATTATCAATTACAGATTTTTCTGAAGGTGGAATATCGGTAATTTTTAATGGATATTTTTCATAAAGATCGTTTTCTAAATCATAAATAGAGCCATCGCCATAGATCTTCCAATGGGTATTGTATATAAAACGACTGGGTTTAAACTTGCCCCAATGTGGATCATAAGAGCAAAAAATCCATTCTCGATTATGTGGGCTATCAGGATCTTTTAAGTTATCAATAAAACTAATGCCGTCGAGGTCATCGCCTGAAGCCGAAGATTGAATCAAGTCGAGAAAACTAGGTAAAAAGTCCGTAAAATCAACCAGTCTTTCATTGACCTGACCTGGATCTATGCTGCCCGGCCAATGTGCTATCATGGGAACATGGGTGCCTAAGTCATTGGTATATCCTTTATTGCCCCTAAGTTTTTGACCTCTATTTATAGAGATTACATCTCTATCGGTACCATTGTCCCCTATGAAAAGGATTAAGGTATTGGAGCTCAAATTTAAGGTTTCTACCCGGTCGACAATCCGCCCCACTATATCGTCCATATACCTTACCATGGCAGAAAAATGAGTGGTGTCGTTGACTTTCTCATCACCATTATTGTAGTTTTTACTAAATGGTGTGGGTTCAAATGGATCGTGAACCAAGGTCATTGGGTAATAAACGAAAAAAGGCTCTTCCTGGTGATCTGTTATAAAGTCTTCAATGTATTCGGTAAACAGGTCTGGCCCATAGGATTTGGGGTAAAGTTTGATTTCGCCTTCGCTATTCTCCAAGGTAGGATTGCCATATCGGTAGCCTCGGTCTTTGACCTGCCACAAAAGATATTTATCAAATCCGGCTTCTTTGGGCAGACTGCCCGTTCTACCCCCTGCCAATTCCTGTTGTTTTTGATTGCCGTACAACTGCCATTTTCCAACGATACATGTGCTGTAGCCCGCTTCCTTAAAATAATGACCAAAGGTCTTTTCATTGGGATCTAAGAGGCCAAATCCTATATAGTTTCTGAAATTGTATTTGCCTGTCATTATCTGTACTCGAGAAGGCGTACATAACGGGGTAGAATGACAGTTTTCGAATATCATACCTTCTCTTGCCAATCGATTGATATGAGGGGTGAAATTGGAATTATTGCCATAACATTCTAATACTTCTCTACCCAAGTCATCGGCCATAATAAGGATAACATTGGGTCGATCCTGACTGTAGAGATTAAGAGCCCAGCAGAGTAAAAGGATAATCATCTTTACTTTGCTACAAAAAATACACTTTTCTAATTTTCGCATTGGGGACTGATTTAATTTTTTGAGCTAATAACTCCATCTGTTTTAATAATCAAGGCTTCTAACTCTTTAACTTTTTCTGGAAATAGGGGAGCCAGATTGTTTTCTTCATCGATGTCTTTTGATAAGTCGTACAGCGCTTTTTCAAATGTTCCATCTCGTTTAGCAACCCATCCCCTGCTCTTTTTTATGTGGAGTTTCCATTTTCCATATCTAATGGCCTCTACTTCTCCATTTCTGGCATAGTAGAGGAATGGATAATCTTCCAATTGGTCTTGGCTGGGGTTTTTGAGTAGGGACAATATATTATGTCCGTCATTGTTGTGAGTACTTGTGGAATCCAAAATATGAGCAAATGTGGGAAAAAGATCCAAGGTCGATGTCATAGATTTTATAGTATGGTTTGCCGGTATGTGTTTGGGCCAGGTGATGATGCAGGGTACTCTTTGACCGCCTTCCCAGGTTTCCGCTTTTTGGCCTCGCAGTTCTCCAGCAGAACCGTCTACCCTCAAGACTGGACCATTGTCAGAGGTAAATACAACAATTGTGTTTTCAAATATTCCTTCTTCCTTTAGTGTTTTAACGATTTGTCCCATGCTCCAATCCAATTCCATGATGACATCTCCGTATAATCCGAGTTCGCTTTTGCCTTCAAATGCTTCGGAAACGTATAATGGCAAGTGGGGCATGTTGTGAGCAAGGTAGATGAAAAACGGTTTTCCGTCTCTGTTCTTTATTTGAGCAATGGTTTCTTCCGTATATCTTTTGGTTAAATATCGTTGGTCTGGATCGTCTTCTATTTTTGTTTGATTTCTGTACATGGGCAATGGAGGAGCTTGAAAATCAATGCGTTTGTAATAATGATTGTTCATGTCATTGCTATAGGGTACGCCAAAAAAATGATCGAAACCGTGTTGATTGGGCATATATTGAGGCAAGTGACCCAGATGCCATTTGCCTATACAGGAGGTGGTATATCCGTGGTCTTTGAATAATTCAGCCATGGTGTATGTTGATGTATCCAATCCATTCTGAGAATACGGAAATAATACTGCTTCGTGAAGGTCCAATCTTTTGGGGTATTTGCCGGTGAGTAAACCCGCCCTCGATGGTGTACATACGGTTGCAGGCACATAAAATTCGGTAAATTTTAAACCCAATTCAGCTAGGCTGTCGAGGTGAGGAGTGGTATATCCTTTGGCGCCATAAGTGCCAATATCCCCATATCCTAGGTCGTCCACAAAGAACACTATGACGTTGGGCTTGTCGGTATTTTCATTTGTTTTTTTACATTGAAAGAAGGTGAGGATTAGAATGGCGAATAATAAGTATCTCATATGGTTTGGTTTCTTGAATTTAAGAATCATAAAATAACAAATAATTAAAAAACAACCTATAAAATTTTAGTGCAACTACTATTTCACAGTTGAAATGCCTTACATAAAATGGAAAAACGGTGAATAGAATTGCAGATAGGTCTGTTTTGTAGAGGATAAACCATAGAATATTACCTCCCTTCCTAGTTCTAGTTAATGGGCTCAGTTATGACTTTTCTCTTATTGATGGGATACATGGTTTTCTATTTATATTGGTTAATTCTAGGTGATACTCTGTTGTGAGTTACAGAAAATAGTAGACCATGGGCAATCGTTTAGGTTCCTAAATGTTGCTGGAAATATTTTAAATTTAAATATTTCTCAAGAGGTCTTATCTAAAATTATATGTGGATAGTGTTAGTTTGTCTATAGTAAAATATTAAAAATATGTTAATATGCCATTAGGTTTATTCTTTGTATGATTTATATCAAATACAAAGCAATGTACTTTTAATGTGTTGATATTCATGATGTAATCCGAAAATTATTAGTCCTGTGTCAATGTGTTTTAAGAGGAGGTATTTACTTTTATATCCATTTTTGATTTTAAATTATTGGAGAAATATTGAGTTTATCGTTGGTTATCATTTTTTCAATAATATTTGATTAGTTTTGACAAATTTGTCGCTTTAGACTATTTTAAAGATGAATTTTCAAAAATTACTGAATAGGTAGTTTTTAAGCGAGAATATAAAATATATAATAGTGAATAGGAATATTTTGGAAACCGAGGAAGCAATTTCCTTCGTAAAGGATACTTTTTCTTCTAATTTAAGTGATGCTTTGGGCTTGGTACGCGTATCATCACCTATAATGGTCTTGGATGGAACCGGGGTAAATGATGACTTAAATGGAGTGGAGCGATGTGTAACATTTCCCGTTAAACAAATGAATGACCAGAGGGCCGTGATTGTCAATTCATTGGCAAAATGGAAGCGAATTCGTTTAATGGAATTGGGGATAGAAGTGGATCGTGGAATTCTAACCGATATGAGGGCAATCCGACCTGATGAAGACTATAGTCCTATACACTCAATATATGTAGATCAATGGGATTGGGAGAAAAATATGGATCCCCAACACCGGAATTTGGCAACTTTAAAGGCCCATGTCAATGGTATTTATAATTCCATATTGAAAACCGAATCAGCTATAGCGGATAAATATTCTGATATTGCGCCGATACTGCCTCAAGAGATAAGATTTATCCACGCCGAGGAATTGCTACAGCGCTATCCCAACAAAAGTCCTAAGGAAAGGGAAAATGCGGTAGCAAAAGAGTATGGTGCTGTCTTTATCATGGGCATTGGTGGCCCATTGAGCAATGCTGAAATACACGATGGTAGGGCTCCTGATTACGACGATTGGAGTTCAGAAAATGAAGATGGGTATCGCGGTTTGAACGGAGATTTATTGGTGTGGAATCCGGTATTGAATAGTGGATTGGAATTGTCTTCAATGGGTATTCGAGTGGATGCTAAGAGTTTGGAACGCCAATTGACCATGAGGGGTGATGAGGCTCGAAAGCAACTCTTTTTTCATCAAATGGTATTGGGTGAAAAAATACCTCAAAGTATAGGAGGAGGAATTGGACAATCTCGTATGTGTATGTATTTATTGAGAAAACAACATATTGGAGAAGTGCAAGTAAGTGTGTGGCCCGATGAGGTAATTGAGCAAAGTCGAACTGCTGGAATTCAATTGTTATAGGATATTGTCTTTGTAACTATATTCGGTTTTGATTTTCTAGGTAAAGAAGAAATGGTTTGATATTTCCCTTACAGGGGAATGTGGTATTACATATTCTTATGGTGAAAACTGATCTTGTATTGTAGAGTCGCGCTGCATCATTCTTTTCAATAAGATTTGAAAAGGATCTTCAATAGACCTGTGATGGTTGTACCGGTAGCAGTATTCAAAAAGATATTTTTGTAGAATTTTGTTTTTGCCCGGGATGTTGCGCAACCAATGATTAATGGCCGGAGTTAAATCATCGGCATGGCTAGGGAAGTAATTTTCTATTTCGTCTTCCACAATGTATTCATAACTGAAGTCAGACTTTGTGTGGTTTTGATAAATTAAATCCATAGAAAAAACCGCATCGTCATCGATGTAATGCTGGATAAAATTCGTCAAAGTAGATTTGTCGATTTTGTCGGTATATATGCCTTGTATTCTATTAATCTTACCTTCTTTTTTTTCCATGGCCATTAAAATGGTTTTCTTTTCCAAACTCGGTTTACGTTGATCCTTATAATTTTTTACCGTAATGGGATACAGGTTTATTTCTACTGCACCATTTAATTTGTCAGCATGGAGAAATGGCTCCATGGCTAGTTTTACCTTTTGGATAAAGTGCCAAACTGTTTTTTGTCTGAGTTGTAAACTTTTACTTAAATCGGTTGAATGAATTCCATAGGGTTGAGAGGCAACGGAATAGACAATATAAAAAGCCTTTTGTAAACTAAATTTTACCTTGTGAAATAAGGTATTGGCTGTTGGCGATTGTACGTATCCACATGCGGTACAACGTCTATCATATTTTTTCACTCCTCCACAATACTTTTTACGATTACATCGGATGCAATGGAATCCTTTTTCCCATTTTTCATAAAATAAGTGCTTGAGACAGGATTCATCATTAGGATACTGATCTATAAACTGATCAAATAAAAGTAGAATGTTATTTGATTCCATTTTGGACAATATTTCAATTAATATAATGAAATATTGTTAGATTGTCAAAATATTATGATTTATAATAGAAACTTAGGCGATGTGTTCTAATAAATTCAATTTTTTGGTAATTATCCAAGTTCAAAGCTGGTAATACCGTAGACTTTATGCCAAGGCATAGTGGGTATTTTTTGGTAATACATGCGTGCGCACTCAAAGACGTAGCTGGCTTCAAAGCTTTCAACGAGATGTAAAGCATTTGAGTTGCTCATGGGGATATCGAGATATACCATTTGTTCTGGGACGGCGTTGAGGCAGGCTTTGTACAATTCCTCCGCAATGGAATAGGAATCTGCAAATAGAGGACCAATTTTGTAACCAATATTTGCTTTTCTGATGATCGCCATGCCTTTCAGTTGGCCATTTTCTACATATTTGAAGCTGTGGTTTTCTGGTAGTTTTAGCCAAGGAAGAAGGAAACTCGGTCTAGGAAATCCAAAGCATTGATTATCGTATGTGGATATTTCGGAAAAATCGCCATCATCAATGGCTGTAATATTGGAATGGATAGGAAATGTTTGTCCCTTACGCTCAAATCTTAGATCTCTAAAGGCGATTTTAAAACCACCTTTTTCGTAAAAGGCTTGCATATCCACCACTCCGTCCATACCGATGGTTGCACCTGGATGTATTCTAGACAAGAGTTTATCTCGTCTTTGTTTCCACAATTGTCGACCGATGCCTTGAGAACGGTGTGGTTCATCGACAATAAAGAAACCCATAAACCCAAATTTTCCATCATAGGAAACGATAGAACCTCCACCGATGAGTTCGTCATTGTGGTAGTAGCCATAGTATCCATTTGGGTCTGCGTTCCAGAAAGCTTGTGCGTCGTAGGGCCCAGGGTTCCACCCTTCTTTTTGAGCCCATGAAACCAGGGTGTTCAGTCCTTTTTGATCTAATGGACTAAGCTGTAACTGATTAATGTCCAACATAAAATAGATTTGAGGTTGTTAGCTAGTTTAAATTTAACGGTTGATTTTCAATACCTAAGGTAGGTAAGAATTTTTTCAATTCAAGGTAAAATCTGATTAAAACGTATTGAATTTGTAATTGTCGGTTATATTTAGGACATTGGATACTTTGTATTTTACTCGTTCACAGCCGGAACGCGGAGGCTTACCCACCCGAAACACGGAGGTTTCGGTTCCTTCATCCTGGCAATCCCACCCGGAGCACAGTGGCCTACCCACCCGAAGCCAGTGGCTTCGGTTCCCTCGCCAAATGTCCATTAAGGACATTTGGTTGCTCTAAGGAGCAACTTTGCTCGGTCATCTTCATCAAAGGTCGTAAATCGACCTTTGGTTGCCCTAAAGGGCAACTACGTTCGGTCATCCTGAAGGGATGATATGTTATAGCCGTGGTTTGAAAAACCACGGTATTGGTATTAATTAATGTTGATTTGGCGGACTTTTTGTTTTATACACCATAATATCACGGAGAAATCATTCTTATTAATTTAATGATGTCATACACGTTGTTTGTTAGTACAAAAAGTGTGACAAATCAATTTTATAACATCAATTGAAAGCCGCACTAGTAGCGCGGCTCTACATCGTGCAAACCTTCGTGTCTTTTGTGATGAATACTCCTAACCATTGATTCAGAAGCGATAGGTTAAATTGAATCTGACCCATCAATCATTACCCATTATCCATTAACCATTAACCATTATCCATTAACCATTAACCATTATCCATTATCCATTATCCCAAGTGTTTTTTAAAAAATTCTATAGTTCTCTGCCAGGAAAGCTGGGCTGCTTTCTCGTCATATCTCGGGGTGGTGTTGTTGTGAAAACCGTGATTGACGCCGGGATAAAAATGTACAGTATAATCTTTTTTGTTTTCTTTTAAAGCCGTTTCATAATCTGGCCAACCCGCATTGACTCTTTCATCCAACTCTGCATAATGGATCAGTAATGGCGCTTGGATTTTAGCCGTTTCTTCCGCTGTTGGCTGACCACCATAATACGGTACAGCAGCCGATAGATTCGCTATATTTACCGCCATCATATTGGATATCCATCCACCAAAACAAAAACCAACTACCCCAATTTTGCCATTGCAATCCTTATGTCCTGCTAAATAATCATATGCGGCTATAAAATCATTGAGCATTTCATGACGATCTCTTTTTCTTTGCATCGCCCTGCCTTCGTCGTCGTTACCCGGATATCCACCCAGTGGACTTAATGCATCGGGTGCTAATGAAATAAATCCTTCTACCGCAGCTCTTCGTCCTACATCTTCGATATAGGGATTTAAACCTCTATTTTCATGGACTACAATAATGGCGGGTTTCTTACCGGTGATATTTTTCGGTTTGGAATACAAGGCTTTGATTTCCCCACCTCCATTCGGTGATTTATAGGTAATGTAATCACTATCCAATCGTTCATCTTGGGGTGATATCACCATATTGTCTTTGTAATTGGGCATTATATAATCCAGTAAAGCCATTACGCTTATACCGCCAACTGCGTAGAGTGAAATTCTGTCGATAAATTGTCGGCGATCGATTTTGTTGTGAGCGTATTCATCGTATATGTCAAATACGTCCTGGGGAATGTCTTTCTTGTTTAATTTATTCATGATCTTGTGTATTTTATACCAAATTCATTTGGTATTAGTGAAATTCTATGTTGGATTGTCCTTAGATTAATCCCGACTTTTCGCACAATTACCTCATTGAATCTAAGATAATCATTCTGGTTTATTACATTGATAGGTTTACAAGTCCTTTTTATAAAAATAAGGCAGCCTTGGTTATCCACTATCAATGGGGGCTAATTTTATACTATAACCATTGAATTTCAAACCATAACTGTCCAGTATTTCTATCCAAAAGACATTGCCATTTATACTTACTGTCTTCGCCTTTGGCACAATAATAGGCGTGTTCTTCATGAGGGAGCTGGGCTTCATGAATATTTAAATACTGTTGGGACCAAAGTAAATCTTTCGGATTTAATTCTATTATTTTTAATCTGTAACGAGAGATAAAATCGTCCATCTTGGCAATACTATATATGCCCGTTCTTATTTTATTTTTTTCGTCGTAATAACAACTGGCATTGTTCTGTTTGGGGATGTCGATTCCCGATGCTAATTCATAGGTGTCAATGACAAACTGATTGCACTGGGTAGAATTTTTTATGGTAGAAAATGCAAAGAATGCAATTAATATCGTAGAAACTGCCAATATGGTAAAGGGGACTAATAGAAATTTTATTTTCATACTGATATATTTTAAACTAAGCTATAGAGGTCGATTCAATTCCTAATTTATCATCGATATGATCTCATATAAGTTGCAAGATGCAGACCCATAACTGCTATTGCGTTTGGGTAATAAAAGATTTTATAGGGTGTTTTATATTATTGTTTAGTCTATCTATATTTCACGATGTCTGCATAAAATACAAGTATTCTAATGGCTGCAGTTGTTGTTATTTTAATTGTGGAGTATTCAATTTTTGTCTGTGTTTTTTGACCGTATTTGTCTTATAACTCAATGATTGTGAATGTTATTATGAAAAAATAAAAATTAACACTTTAGCTGTGAAAGATTGTGGTTATAGGACTAATATATTTGGCAGGTCGTTCATTTTTATTCACCCTTAATAAATCCCAATTGCATTTTTAATTGTGGAGTATATTTCGATTTATTTATGTCTCGACGGTAATTCACATTTCACTCTGTCATTATAAAATACATTTGGTATAAGCCTAACAAGGATGTATGGTTCAAGGAATAGCATGAATCCAAATCATGCTTTAGTTTGATGAATTTTTTAATAAAGGAAATATAAGAGTTAGGAAGAAGAGGAAAGTCTTGTTATACGATTTCCGTCAATTATAAACGTAATTCGTATTACTTGGTTTTGCTTTTAATTTCTCTTTTAAGTTGATCCCACATTTCTTCAGGCACAGCGGATAATTTGTTGAACATTCCTGCCCCCATTAGCCATTCTCCACCATCGATGGTTATGCATTCCCCATTGATATAAGCGGCATAATCACTAGTGAGATAGGCTGCCAGTTGTGCCAATTCTATATGTTCGCCTACCCTGTGAAGTGGATTGTTGACAGCGGGATCAAGGACCTTTTGAACAGAAGGTGGAAATAGTCGATCCCATGCTCCTTTTGTAGGGAAGGGTCCAGGGGCAATAGCTACGTGGCGTATTCCGTATTTATGTCCCCATTCAACAGCTAGAGATTTTGTCATGGCCAGTACCCCAGCTTTGGCAGCAGCAGAGGGGACGGTATATCCACTACCGGTCCAGGCATAACTCACCACGATATTTAGAACCACTCCTTTGATTTTGTTTTCAATCCAATATTTACCAATGGTCAAGGTGTAGTTGGCCGTGCCTTGAAGAACGATGCCTATTACACTTTCAAAAGCGCGATGGGACAATCGTTCTGTCGGGGATATAAAATTCCCGGCTGCATTGTTGATCAATATATCGATTTGTCCAAATTTTTCTATTCCCTTCTGGACGACATTTTCCACATCATCTATTTTTCTGACATCTCCAGCTATGGGAAGCACTTCGCTTCCGAATTCCGATTTGATCTCTTCTGCTGTAGTGGTTAATTTGTCTAAACCCCTTCCCGTGATGATTAATTGACCCCCCAAAGAAGCAAAATACTTGCCCATTGACTTTCCCAGACCACTGCCTCCGCCTGTGATTAATATGGTTTTTCCTGCAAAGGTATTATTGGGTAACATAGCTGGGTGATTTGTGAGTGATCAATATCCTAAGTTAAGATTTATCCTAGAATTATAATAATATAATCGTCTTTGGACAAGAGATGTTAGAATGGCCTGAGTTTTTAAATTTTCCTTATATTGATTTCATCAGTCTTTGAAATCTTATCGCGGTATTGGCTAATCTAGGTTTAGTAATCGTTTCCTATTTTTTGGAAATTTAATTCCTTTTTTGTGTAAATCATCATTCTTCGGTTTCCAAAGCGGGCATTCTAAATTTTTCAATGACTGGGGTTTCGTGTTCTTCTTTCATTATCTCCACTATCTGAGCGAGGATATCGGGATGTTGACCTGCCACATTGTTTTCTTCGCGAATATCATCATCGAGGTTGTAGAGCTCAATAGTCAAACTGTCTTTTAATATATTTTTTCTGATTCCCTTCCACGGACCCATTCTCACCGCTTGTTGTCCAGTATAGGAGGGAAATTCCCAGTATAGAAAGGTATGAATCTCTTCACTATTTTCACCCAAAAAGGTAGGTAATAAACTCTTGCCATCGACTTCTGCGGAAATTGGACTGCCAGCTACATCGGCCAGAGTAGGAAAAATATCGTAGAATGCGGACATAACTGTGCTGGTACCGTGTTGGATCTTACTTGGCCAACTCGCTATCATAGGGACTCGGATACCTCCTTCGTGGGTATAGCCTTTGCCCCAGCCACGACTTTCATTAAATGGTCCTGCACTATTGAACCATTCGGAGTCACTGCCCCCATTGTAGGTAGGTCCATTGTCGCTTGAAAATATAACCAAGGTGTTTTCATATTGACCGATATCCTTTAGTTTTTGGATCAGTTGTCCCACCTGATCATCAAGGTAAGTAACCATGGCAGCATAAGCAGCTCTTGGATAACGGTGTGGAAAATAAGAGTTTTGACCTAAATAGGGTTTTTCATCGCCAAATTTTTCTATGTAATAGTCCACATATTCTTGAGGGGCCTGAAGGGGAACATGAGGTAGGGGGGAGGCAAAGTAAAGGAAGAAACTCGAATCGCGGTTTTCATCCATAAAATTCAATGCTTCATCTACCATCAATTTTGGCGCATAATCTTTTTGGGTATATATTTCGTAAGAGCTAGGGTCTAAGGTATCGGCTTCTGGATCTAATTTGTGTCCGGGTACAACAATTTCGTTGTCCAACCAAATTTTTTCATCATTCCGCCATAAATGTTTGGGATATAAATTATGGGCTTGACGTTGACAATTGTATCCATAAAAGAAATCAAAACCTTGATTATTGGGAACACCTACGGTTTCTGGAGCTCCGAGCCCCCATTTTCCTATAACGGCCGTCTTGTATCCTACTCTCTGCAACATTCGTCCTATGGTTTCTGTATTTTCAGGTATGGGTCGCTGGCCTTCGAGATTAATGTCGTAAATGGCTTTCTCATAATTCCAGACCTCTCCTCTTTCTCTCCATTCGTCGTTTCCGCGAACAACAGCATGACCCATATGCTTGCCAGTTAGTAAAACACATCTGGAAGGTGCACATACTGGAGCTCCTGCATAGTGGTCGGTAAAGATCATCCCATTTTGGGCCAAAGCGTCGATATTTGGAGTTTCTATTTTTTCTGATCCGTAAACGCCGATATCTCCATAACCTAAATCATCGGCTAGTATATAAATGATATTCGGTTTCCTATTTTCTACTTCATCCTTCGATTGGCAGGCCATCACTGTAGTTATGAGGAATAGCGAGAGATATAATAAAGATTTACTAGGGAGATATTTCATGTTAGAATAATTTTTATGATGGCTAAATCGACTGAACTTTGCGGTATTTGTTGAAAGACATTAACCTGTTTTCTTGAGGTATTCTGTTTTTTATAAACATTTGTATGTTATACGAATTACATTTATAATTAACGGTAATCTTTCGATTTATTGTAGAGCCGCAATGCATTGCGGCTTAAATATTGTGGATTGAGACATAATGCTATACTGGTAGTATCTTAACCAGGATTTGCAGGGCAATCACGCCTCGGCACAGTGGCCTCGGTTCCTTCACCAAAGGTCGATTTACGTCCTTTGATTGCTCAAAGAGCAATTTTGTTCAGTCATAGCCTCGTCAAACTTCAAATACTTTCGAAATCTTTTCCGTCATTATAAAATGTAATTCGTATTAATAATTGAAATTCCATATTAATTTATCCCTGTTCATCATTCAGGTTTACTTTAAAAATGGTAATATGGTATTAAATATAAAGTAAACCGTGGATAATATAAAACGGTATTTAAGTATGAAATTCAATTCGAATTACTGAGGAGTTATTTGCTAAAATTACACAATCGATAAAAACGAGGGGATTAATTTTATTTTCTTAACACGATAATTTTGTCATGGGAAATGTGATTTGACTACTTTTAAAAGAAATATTTGAAAAAATGAAAGCAAGGTTTACTCTAATAATGTTAATAATTGCCCATATATCCTCGGCAGACACATTGCGCGTATTATCATACAATATTTTGAATGGTTATGATTATGGCAAAGATACGGTTCGACAAGCCAATGCTATTGATTTTATAAAGAGTCAAAATGCCGATGTAGTGGCTTTGCAGGAATTGTGTGGATTTACGCAAGAAAAATTGGAAAAATTGGCCCAAAAGTGGGGGCATGCCTATGCCGTCATAGTAAAGGAAGAGGGCTATCCTGTCGGAATCACCTCAAATAAACCGATTGAATTAAAAAAGAAAATGAGAGAAGGGTTGTGGCACGGCATGTTGCACGTAAAAACACATGACATTGATTTTTTAGTTGTTCATTTAAGTCCATTTGATTTTCAATTTCGCAGGAATGAAGCCAAAATTATCACGGAGTATATGGCCAATGAAATCGACGATAAAGGAAATTTTTTAGTGCTCGGTGATTTTAATGCCCTGTCATCTTTCGATGGATTTTTAAATAATTCAAGACCGGCATTGTTAGAGAGATATCGGAACGGGGATGCCAAAAGTAAATACAGTAATTTAATGGATGGGGAATATGATTATTCCGTGATGTCTATTTTTTTAAGTTATCCTCTTATTGATTTGGCTGCCAAATATGTGTTGCCGAGAGATCGATTCTCCTATCCTACGCCTATTTTAATAGGAAGTTGGCGAGAAGTTGGCGAAATTATTCCCAGTCGATGCAGGATTGATTATATTTTGTCCAGCAGAAATTTAGCTCAAAAATGTAGTAATATAGAAATCATCAATAAAGGTGTGGTTGATTCATTGTCCGATCACTTTCCAGTTTTAGCGACTTTTAGATTATAGACAATTATTTGTATAAATCTATTTGGTATTTTAGAGATTGCCAGCACTAGGGTTGTCAGAGTTATAAGAGATAAATCTTGACTAATGTGGCGTGACAACTGAAAAATTCAAACCCTGATTTTTTAATAGGCTATACGGCTCTGAATTTTATAAGTCTTTGGAGGAAGGAAATATTTTTATATAATTATTTGATTTTATTTATTCAAGAATAGTGTTGTTTTATCTATTTGCTTGTTTGTATTATGTTAATTGGTTTTAATAATGTAGTGGTAAACGCATTAATAAGTTTTTGTTTCACGCTTGTTTTCCATTTAAATAAATACTAATTGTTGTTTGTCGTTGCTGGGCGTTTCGTAAAATTAATCTGGTTTAATTGTCTAATTTAATTATTTTAAATAATTAAATTAATAAATTTTTTCATAATTTTAATTTATGGTTCATAGAATAAAAAACTCATAATTATGAATACAATTAAATTATTCAATGTTCAAAAAGGGCGACTTATATCCAAATACGTTATATGGCTTGGACTTGCTTTAATGCTGTTAAACAAGTTTAAAGTACTGGAACATGAGACGTGGGAGATTGCGGGGTTTTCGATGGTCATTTTGGGAGGTTTATATATTATATTATACAATACCAAATTAGCTAATAAAAAATTGGCCATCATTGGATTGAGTGGTTTAGTGGCAATTACTTTAATCGTTGTTTATATTATGTATTTTAGCAATAAGTGAATTTGGTAAATAGTGTCTACAATGGATTCAACCGTATAATTTATTTTTATAAAAGGTCGACCATAATCCAAATTCATCACATGACTTGTGGACTTGTTTTAATGCTTTAAAATAAGTTTAAAGCCCTTCTGCATAAAGTATCGCGTATTTTGTAATCGTATTCTTTAGTGGAAATATACACGGAAATATTCAGATGTTAACTGGATTATAAAATGAGGAATATGATTTTATTAATCATCTATCACATTATTTAATTTTAAACTTTGTATTGTTAACAATAAATTGAGAATTAATCAATTATACCCTGTAACAAAAAAAGGCTGACTTCACGTGAAGTCAGCCTTTTTTTGTTACAGGGTATTCCTTACTTTATAATGTTTTATACCAATTATAAAAGTAATTCGTAAAAATTCATATCGTATTATTCAAAATAGAATCCGTTGGGTCCAACACCAACTGGATTTTGAATGGCCAATTGACCTACTTCATTGTATATTCTGATTTCACCTGCAGAACTAAAGTCTTTGGCGTCACCGAGGAATATTTCCCCAGTCTGTGGATGTACCGTTAAGTCATACAAGTAGGTAACATCGTCTAACAGAAACAAAGCATTGGCTGCGATTTGACCTGTCGCTATATCATAGATATAAATTCCGTTGTCACGATTGAATAAAATCCGTTGATTGGATTCGTCAAAGGCTAAATGAGCACCTTTGTTGGTGTAGTCTAAGTCCAGAGTAGATACAACGGTCTTGGTTTGAATATCTAAGCCTATAATACGTGCACCTTCGTCTCCATTGTCTACTTCTTTTCCACTGCAATAGATGTACAACACATCATTGGCTTCGTCAAATGCCAAATCAGATGGATTCCAGCCAATAGCTATTGAATCAACAGAATTGTCATTGAGGTTTACGGTATAAATGTGGTTTTTGTCTCTACCTTGCCATTCTTTTGGGCTTAGGACAAAAATTTCATCGTCCTCTAAGATCATTTTATCTGATTGTTCTCCTATATCAATACTGTCTACAACGCTTAAAGTTGTCATATCCACTACTTGAATGTATGGACTGTAAAGATTGGTTACATAACCGTTGTCACCGGAAAACTCCAAATATCTCGGAGATGATAATCCTGTAATTTCAGCTGTTTTGGTAAAAGTCGCTTGTTCTACCTCGGTAATTTTACCTGAACCATTTAATACCAAATAAGCGGCATCATCTTTAAAAGAAATGGACTGCAATACGTCACCTGCGGTTTCATTGTTTGCAGCGCTATATATATTTGTGTAAATAGTAGCCGTGGTAAAATCAATAAATTGAATGGAGGCATTGTTACTTCCAAATCCTCCTTCACAACTTACAAATATTCCATTTTCAAATTGAACTGGTTCTGGTTCTGTAATGATTGGATCATCTTTCGAACAAGCAGTGAAAAATAAAGTGGTTACAAGTGAAAGGAGTAATAAATGATTTAATTTTCTCATAGAATAAAATTGTATTTAGTGTTTATTTCAAATGTGATACCAGGCATAGGTCTATTTTTTATGCCTTGGTATGAATGATTTAATAGATTATATATGGTGGCATCCAGTTGCCATTGTTTATTAGACGATTTGAAGGTGATACTGGGATGTAGGAGAAAGTATGGATGCAAATCATCGGAATGATCACTGAGGACGTATCTTCTACTGGTGTATTCAATATCCAATAAGAACGAAATATTCTCGGTTATCGTCTGTCGGCCGTGCAAGTTTATCAAATGCTCAGGGTTGTAAATAGTCTGTTTGTAGGCTTGTGGATGGTCAATGAGAAATGTACGTGCCCATTGATATCTCGTTTGGATGGTGGTGAAATGATTCGACCAGGTTAGAGAAGCGTTGATGCCGTAATTTCTGGCTTTGTTGAAATTTTGAGGACTCCAGTAACCATCACCGGGCAACCATTGTATCCAATTGTCTGCATGGCGGTTGAACCATTCCAATTTATACGACCAATGCGATCCAATACTATGATGATGTCGCAATCCATAAGTAAAATTACTTTCTGGTATTAGATCGATATTCCCTCCAGGTACCCAAAATCGATCGTTAAAGGTGGGGAATACTATATTCCTACCACCATAGATTGTCCAAGATCCCAAATCTTTAGGTCTTATTTCTACCTTGATTTCAGATACCAAATCCATGTCAAATGAGGTTGCCCATTCTGGTTTAAGCAGTCCGGATACCGTAATTGGCAACCTTAGTGGATTATATATAATTTGGCTATAAATAGAGGTCGATGTCTGTTGATGTACCTCTGAATAATTATCTGATTTTGCCTGGAAGGACTGTATAATACCTCCGTATTTAAAGGTGAATTCATTGTTTAAATACCACTGATTGTCCAACCTCAATTGAGGATTGTAAAAAGTATGATGAGCATCGAGAATTATAGCTTCATCGTTGTAGTTTTGATGTTGGATTCCCATAAAGGATTTGATATTGGACACATGTCGGTTGGATACATGATTGTATTGTAGACTTGCGCGTACAAATCGGTCACTTTGTTCGGCTTTACTTTCTTTGCTGTTGATGGGAGCCGGAATCTGTCTAAATTGATCTCTAGCCCACAATGCCAATTTCCATTCCCTATTGGATTTTCTGTACTTAGCATCGTATTGCAAATTGTACACCTGATGAGCCGCGTGTTCTAGTTTTTGTTTTTCATTTTCATTGTTTGTATAAGTAAAATTGTTTTTGGATTGCAATCCACTTATTTGAAAGCGTTGGGTCCAATTTTTGTGTTTAAATCCCAGATTCAAATGAGCCATCCCTTGTTGATAAGATGTATAGCCCAATGTGAAACTATGGGGCATGGTCGGATCAATTTCTGTATCGGTATTGAGGGCAATCGTCCCTGAGATGGCACCGGCACCATAGATATTGTTAGATGCCATGTCGATGATCTGAATCTTAGATAGATCACTGAGGCTGATCATGGAGTAATCGTTCACGCCCAGCATAGGATTTTGGAGAACGATACCATTCCACACAATGGCTACTTCACCGGCTTTGCCTCCATTCATTGAGATGGTTGAGGAAGCTCCGGGGCCATAATTTTTAAAATAGATATTGTATTTATTCCTAAGATAGCCCGCAATGGAAGGTTGTTGATAAATTCGGTGATCGATATCTATGGAATCGTATTGGTGGGCTAAGGGCTGACCAGTAGAAATATTGATTTCAGGTATGGTTACAGCTGTATCTATAGATTGACTAAAAATACTGGAAATACTGCAGATCGAAATGATAATATGGCTTAAAAGTCTTCTAATATCCTTGATAATTATTGATAAAAAATTCAAAATGGGGGATAGGCAGAAGAGGGTCGATAACCGATTAGGCCATAGATCTTTCAATTGCTTTTCTCCCGAAAGCATAGAAAACAATAGAATGTGGGCAGGTCTTCTGGCTCTTCTTTTTATAGGATTAACCTTCCCGTCGAACAATAATGATCAACAGTGGTTTTACATCCTTCTGGTAATGTCTATAAATCTACTACCAGAAAAGAATTACAGCTGCGGGGACAGCTCCGGAATCTTTAGTTTCGTCTAAAAAGACGAGGTAAATCACCGGATTCCCTTTTCATTTCACAAATGGAAAACCCATTTCTATATTTTTACACTGCAAAGATAGTCGAATTTTTAATTCGACTATCCTGCATTCAATATCATTACATACTTAAGTACATGGATCGTCTTTTATCCAATTCTCTAAAGTATGGATCTTTTAAATCTTTGATGAAGTATATCATTTCTCCAGTTGATTTCATTTCTGGGCCCAAACTTTTGTCGACGTTAGGGAATTTGTCGAATGAAAATACTGGAATCTTAATGGCATAACCTTTAAGTTCTTTCTTAATGTCAAAATCTTTCAATTTTTTATGTCCCATCATTACGTGGGTTGCCATTTGTATATATGGAACACCATAGGCTTTTGCAATAAATGGCGTTGTTCTACTTGCTCTTGGATTGGCTTCAATCACGTATACTTTTTCATTGTGTATAGCGAACTGAATGTTAATCAATCCTTTGGTCTTCAATGCCTTGGCTAATTTCTCAGTATATTCCACCATGGTTTTGACCACGTTTTCGGACAAGCTATAGGTCGGCAATACTGCGCTACTATCTCCAGAGTGAATACCGGCGGGTTCGATGTGTTCCATTATCCCCATGATATGCACGTCGTCACCATCACAGATGGCATCGATTTCTGCTTCTCGAGCACGCTCCAAGAAGTGGTCAATCAATACTCTGTTGTCTGGCAAATGCTTAAATATACTCAATACATGTCTTTCGAGGTCGTGATCGTTGATCACTATTCTCATTCGCTGTCCACCTAATACATAAGAAGGACGAACCAATACTGGGTATTGAACTTTTTTAGCGATTTCAACGGCTTGATCTACATCATCAGCTACACCATAATCTGGGTATGGAATGGAAAGTTCTTTCAACATATCAGAGAATCGACCTCTATCTTCGGCCAAATCCAGTGAAAGATAATCGGTTCCTATAATTGGAATACCTTTTTCATGAAGCTTTTCAGCCAATTTAAGTGCTGTCTGTCCACCTAATTGAACGATAACACCTTCTGGTTTTTCAAGTTCGATGATTTCTTCTAAGTGTTCCCAGAATACAGGTTCAAAATATAGTTTGTCGGCGATATCAAAATCAGTTGACACAGTCTCGGGATTACAGTTGACCATAATGGCTTCGTAGCCGGCTTCTTTAATCGCCAAGATCCCGTGAACACAGCAATAGTCAAATTCTATACCTTGTCCGATACGATTGGGACCAGATCCCAAAACAATTATCTTCTTTTTATCCGAAGGAATGCTTTCATTTTCTTGCTCAAAGGTAGAGTAATAATAAGGAGTTTGTGCTTCAAATTCAGCAGCACAAGTATCTACCAATTTATAAGTTCTTCGAATACCTAATTTCTTTCTATGTCGAGTGACTTCATTTTCGTTGATTCTCATCAACCAAGCGATCTGAGCATCAGAATAACCGTGTTGTTTCAATTCCAACATAAAGTCGGCATCGATGTCTTCGGCTACATTGTAATGCATCAATCGTTGTTCTATCTTAACTAGACCTTTGATTTCTCTTAAAAACCAAGGATCTATTCCGGTCAATCTATGTATAGTGGTAACTGGAACGCCTAGTCTTAAGGCATCTTTTACCCGATAGATTCTGTCGTCGGATGGTGTTTCCAATCGCTGAAGTATATCATCGGTTTTAATCCATTCTTTTTTGTCTGCTCCCAATCCCATTCGATTGTTTTCTTGGGATTGACAGGCTTTTTGCAAGGCTTCGATAAAAGATCGCCCAATGGCCATAACTTCACCGACAGACTTCATTTGCAGTCCTAATACATGGCTAGAACCGTAAAATTTATCAAAATTCCATCGTGGCATCTTAACGATAACATAGTCCAATGTTGGTTCGAACAAGGCTGAAGTATTGCCCGTTACTTGATTGTTCAACTCATCCAAGGAATATCCTATGGCTAGTTTCGCAGCTATTTTGGCAATCGGATAACCCGTTGCTTTGGAGGCCAATGCAGAGGATCGCGATACCCGCGGATTGATCTCAATGGCTATTATTTTTTCTGTTTTGGGATCCGCTGAGAACTGTACATTACATCCACCAGCAAAATTACCCAAAGATCGCATCATTTTGATACTTAAATCCCGCATCTCTTGGAATGCAGTGTCGGATAACGTCATGGCTGGTGCTACGGTAATACTGTCTCCAGTATGGATTCCCATTGGATCCAAGTTTTCAACGGTACAGATAATGACAACATTATCGTTTTTGTCTCGCAACAATTCCAACTCATACTCTTTCCAGCCCAATACCGCTTCTTCTACCAATACTTCGTGGGTAGGAGAAGCATTTAGTCCTCGTCGGAGTGCTTCATCAAATTCACTGGCTTCCATTACAAATCCACCACCAGTACCACCTAATGTGTAAGAAGGTCTGATTACCAATGGATAACCGATCTTTTGAGCGGCTTCTTTTCCTTCTAGAAAAGAATTCGCTATAAATGATTTGGCTACACCTATGTCCATGTTGACCATCAATTGTCGGAACGCTTCTCTATTTTCAGTGATTTCTATGGCATCCAAATCAACACCGATGAGTCGAACATTGTATTTTTCCCAGATACCCATTTTTCCAGCTTCTATAGCTAGATTCAATGCTGTTTGACCACCCATTGTCGGTAGGACAGCATCAATCTGTCTTTCCTGAAGTATTTGTTCAATACTTTCTGGAGTTAGCGGTAATAAATATATGTTGTCAGCGGTTACGGGGTCGGTCATTATCGTTGCCGGATTGGAATTGATAAGGGTAACTTCTATACCTTCTTCCCTGAGGGACCGTGAGGCTTGAGACCCTGAATAATCGAATTCACAGGCCTGTCCTATGATAATAGGACCGCTACCAATGATAAGGACGGACTTAATACTTTGATCTTTAGGCATATTTGATGTGCTATTAAAATTGCGTGCAAATATACAGTACAAATGTTTAAACTATCAAATCATATTAAGATTAATTCAGAAATTATATTATAGACGGTATTGTAATGTCGAAATTTTAATCATTATCGCGTGGAGGAGGGAAGAGTGAAATTTAGAATTCTCAATTTTAAATCAAATTTGTTTACTATATAAATAATACTTCTGCTAACCCTGTTTTTCTTATTCTATTTATAAAATTAAACAGCAAATACCGAATTATTTAATCCCTCCTGTTGTCTGGAAATAAAGTTCTTCTCTTTTGTATTTTCATTGTTTACTTCCTGTGAAATGAGGATAGATAATTTTTCTACAAAAGAAAATAATCGATTCTAGATGGAAGAACATCAACAAGTAGGTATCATGTATATATAAAATAGGTGTATAATAGGTTGCTTTTTCAAATGGTATCGATTGCAAAAGCGAAATAATGAATTTGATCAGTTGTTATTAAACCTGTCACCTTGTCGATTAAGTAAAGACGACTTTATTGGCAATTCAGTAAATATTTATTATAAACTTGCCAGTCCTGAATTTTGTATTAACCATTTGAATCTCTGATTTTCCACGGATAAATAAACTTATGTCATTTTAAAAGTGAATATGGAATCGATGGTTCGGATAATTTTTATGGAATTTGAAGGATTTCTATAGATCTTGTGTCTTGAAAACTTTAAAATAGAATATACAATTATGGAAAAATCATACTTAACTTGGGAGGAATTTAAAAAAGTTGATCTGCGAGTAGGTACAGTCACAAAGGTGGAAACTTTTCCCGAAGCTAGAAATCCCGCTTATAAAGTATGGGTGGATTTTGGAGGAGATTTGGGTATTCGCAAAACAAGTGCACAAATTACGGTGTTATATTCTCCAGAGGAATTAGTGGGTAAGCAAGTGATCGGAGTTACTAATTTTGAACCCAAACAAATCGGACCCTTTATGAGCGAGTTTTTATTGACTGGGTTTGCCGACGAAAATAATAACATTATCATTGCAACCGCAAATTCTACAGCACCCAATGGTGCAAAATTGATATAAACCCAAAGGAATACAATATGCTAGAAGCAATTAAACAACGACGATCTATTTATCCTGAATTTTTTAATCAAGTACCGGTTTCTGAAGAAGAAATACAGGAACTGTTAGAAGCAGCTAGATATGCGCCTACTCATAAGTTGACCGAACCATGGCGATTTACTGTTTTGATGGGGGATAGTAAAGATCGTTTTCAATCTTTTACAGTGGATTCGTTGATGGCCAATGAAGCATTGTCTGCTAAAGCCCCTCGTATGGGCAATAAAATAGCTAAATCTTCTGCACTATTAGTAATAAAGTATCAACGAGACTTGCAAGAGCGACTGCCAGAATGGGAAGAACTGGCATCGACGGCCATGGCCGTGCATAATATTTGGTTGTATGCTGGACAGTTGGGTTTGGGTGGCTATTGGTCAACGGGAAAACCATTGATGAATGCGGCCAAAGACTTTGTTGAAATGAAAGAAGGTGAAGAAGTTATTGGTTTGTTTTTTCTTGGCAAATACGATGAAAATTTAAAAGAAAGACCCCGCAAAGCCGTAAGCGATTTTACGACTTGGATGAAATAACACAGTAAATAAACACTATGGCTGAATTTTCGATGGTTCTTATTTTGAATGATTCAAATGTGGATTTTGGTATTGAGTTTCACAACGCAACAGATTATGGATTTGTTCTAGAAGGCGAGGTTACCTTCAACGAATTGCCTCCTCAAGCTATCGATCTTCACATTAAACCTCATGACAATGAAAGGTGGAAGCGTTTTCCCTTTGATACCATCAATGACTATCCACATTTTGAACTAAAGATATACAAGCAGAGTACACAGGGCTTGGAGGCAGATTTCTTTGTGAAAATAAAACCTAAGCCCAAGCATTTACTTCAATCAATGTCATTGAGCGACGGTTCAGTTCACAAAGGGAAAAAATATTATTTATGGTCGGAGAAAGATCTCGATAGTCAAAAAATTCAAATCCCGTCTCCCAAAAAACACATTCGAAGAGAGACGGTGAAGCCAGAGAAAAAGGTATTTAATGATTTGTCTCAATTGGCCTTCTTTAAACAAGAACTCGATTTACACGCTGAAAATCTTTTTGACGATTTATCCAAAGTAAGACCAGACGAAATCTATCGCAAACAAATTTCCGCTTTTAATCATTATTTGGATAAAGCTATTGAAATGGGGGTAGATCGTGTTTTTATTATTCACGGCATAGGCAGTGGTAGATTGCGCAAAGGGATTCATCAAAAATTGTCCCATCACCCCTATGTTAGTCATTTTTCTAATACATACCATCCTAAGTATGGGTTTGGGGCTACAGAGGTCTTGTTTCAATAAAAATAATTGATTCCTTTGACGGTATATTATTTACATAGCCCTCGTTTTGGCAATTGTAATCTGGTAGATGTTATTCTTCTAATGGTCAATGAATCAAGGATATTTTATAATATTGAATAACCAAAGATTATTGATAATGTACTGTAATTAGTTTTCCAATGTACATAATCACTTAAAACCTCTCTACCTGTATAGTATCTCAGCTCAAGGCTATATTTATTGTTTTGATTGTATCCAGCTCCTATAGCATAGTTAATTCTTGATTTAATATCTAAATTGCTTCTAGAATTATAAATAATAGTCGAAGAGGAAGAACTCAGATCAATAACATAAGAGGCATTAATGAAAATTTTAGATTTTGGGTTGAGAAAGAAACTATACCTCACTCCAAAAGGGATTTCAATGGATTTGTAGTCAATTGTAGAAATCTTTTCGGAGACTACTTTTTCAGTTTTATAATATTGATAAGTGGGTTCGAGCAGGATCGACCATTTATTTTGTAAAAAAGGTAAAACATATTCGAATTCAATGCCCATTCTAAAGTTAACTTTATTGTCAAACTCAGTCCCAGTTAGGTTTGAAATACTATTTTTCATTGAAAGAGAGGAATAATTAATGCCAGGTCGAACATTTATTTTAAATAACTCATTGTTTTTCTTTTCTTCATACACTGTGAATTTATAATTATTACATTCGTTGTATGTTTTAAAAAATTTGATAAGTTGATTTTTATCATAATCTAGATTTTCAACTTTTGACATTTTAATAGTTTGACATTTTAAGTCAATCCAGAGTTGTTGTTTATATTTATCGTTTTTGTGAATTTTGCGATCGTCTAAATATTTTTTAAAAAACAATTGTTCTACACTGGAATCATCTTTGTTGTAGAAGAATTTTAATAAGTTACTCTGTTCAAAGGAATACAGACTCGCTTTCCCTTCAATTAGAACTTTTAAAAAGAGTTCTTCTTCGATTAAATCAAATTTTTTGACCACGCTTAATCGACTAATATCTTTACTAGATTTATCAATTTTTACCTTATGTCGACTGTATTTAGATTTATTGTGAATGCCGAATTCCTTAACTGTTTCGATAGTTGCCTTTTGTTTATCTGAATTTTCATTGAGTTTATATTCAAATTCTGTAGGATTGTTTTTCCAGTCAACGTTTTTGATTAAACAATTGACTTTCTGATTATTATCGCTTATAAAATAGCCTTTCTCATAGGTTATTTGAGAGTAGCATTTTAGACTCGTAATTGCCATTATTAGGAATAGAAGAAGGCTTTTCATAATTAGAATATTTTTAGAAATGATCAAAGAGTATTTTACTATGCGTTTTTCAGCAAAATGGAATTCAATTGTAATTGCATTAGTGTGAAAGGGGAGAATTGTTTTTTGTTAATACCTCTGAATTGATATGAATCTTAAGTCAACTAAATGGACTTCACAGCTATTGTCTAGATTACTACACTTTGAATGTAATTAAATAGAGGCTTAAATTCTTTCGGAGAAAGTAATGTTGTTCCACATGCGATTAATTTTAAGCTTTCGCAATATGGAGAATTTGCACATATACTTTTATAACTTTAAATCTGATGGGGGTGGTTTTCAAATGAAACATCTTGAGGCGTTTCGTATTGTTGATTCCTAAAATATTAGAAATATGATAGTAAAAATAATGATTTTTTTTTGATATCGACAACTTTTAATAAGAGAATAAGAAGATTAAAATGAATTCATTCATTCAAAAGGGTCATAAAATTCACTTTTAAGTTATAGGTAAATTTACTACATCCTATATGGTTTGACAAGACAGGGGTTACTTTTTAATATCGTATTGATCACCGGCATCAGCCATAGCCTGTTGTAAATCTTTATGCAGTTTTTGTCTAATTTTTCTATACTTTTTCTCCTTGTACACATTTTGATTTTCGAATGGGTCTTTCTCTAAATCGTATAATTCCCAACCCGGACTAGTCCATTCTGACTGGGGGCCTGCATTGTTCATAGGACGTCCATAATAGTAAATGAGTTTATAGCGCTCAGTTCGCAATCCATAGTGGGCTGGACGCGTAGGGCTATGGGTCCAATACCGGTAATACATATGGTTGCGCCAGTCTTTCACTGATTCTCCCTTTAATTGTTCTCTAAAACTTTGGCCTGCGATAAATGAGGGTTTTTCTAAACCAGCATAATCGGCCATTAATGCGGGGAAATCTATGTTTAGTATAATATCGTTGACTTCACTTCCACCCTTGATTTCTTTAGGATATCGAATTACAAAGGGCATGCGCAAGGATTCTTCCAACATCATTCGCTTGTCAAAGAAACCGTGTTCGCCCAAGAAATATCCTTGGTCGGAAGTGTATATAACAATGGTATTTTCGGTCAATCCCCTATCATCTAAATAGTCGAGGATATGGCCAATATTTTCATCGATTCCAGCTCCACTGCGCATAAAATCCTTTATAAACTTTTGATATATTTGATACCTAGCGCTGTCAGCGGATAGGTTTTCGGTGGAAAATGGTAGTCCAGGATATTTTGCCCAAAAATCACCAGTAGAGGCTTGTTCGTATCGCTGTCCCAATATGTCCATAGAATGACCGGTAAATACCCGATTGGTAGAAGATGGACCTACATCATATAGGTTATCTGGTGTCGGAATATCGACATCTTGGTATAAGGTTTCGAATCGATGAGCATAATCAAAAGGCTCGTGTGTGGCCTTAAAATGACACATTAAAAAGAAAGGTTGGTCGGTTTTTCTATCATCCAACCAATCCAAGGACATTTGAGTAATGACATCGGTCGAAAATCCCTTTTTTTGAATTAAATTCTTCTGATTGTTTTCCCAATAATCGCGTCCGCGGAAGTAGGGATCGTGGTAGATTCCCTGACCTGGCAATACCATATAATCGTCAAATCCCATCGGTTGACTTTTTAAATGCCACTTGCCAAACAATCCGGTTTGATATCCAGCTTCTTGAAGTACTTTGGCGATATTGTCATGGTGGGGATTGAGAGAATCTTGTAAGGTGAATACCTTATTATCGTGACTGTATTGACCAGTAAGAATCGACGCGCGACTGGGAACGCAGATGGAGTTGGTACAGAATGCATTGCGCAAAACCGCTCCTTCTTCGGCCAATCGACTTATATTTTTATTCTGTACATAATCTTTTAATATCCCTCCGTATATGCCCCAGGATTGAGAAGTGTGGTCGTCTGACATTATAAATACGATATTGGGACGAGAAGAGGATTGGGCTTGAAGTCCGTGTCCTAGGATGACAGTGAATAATATGATACTATAAAACAATTCTTTTTTAACAACCATTTTGATAAATTGTAATTTCATATAATATGTAATTCTATTCTTCTTCTGTTGAATAATGGATACCAATATAAGCTTTTATATCAATCGTTCGACCATTGGAATTGGATCGATCATAAACCTCAAAGTCGGTAATGTAATTACGGTCGAGACCAGCATTTATGATTTCTTCTTGCAGGCTTGGCTCAGTATCGTAGTCTACTACTTCAGAAAACATAAAATAATGACCTCCTTGAACCTCGACCACGGAGAGACCTTCGGGCACATAATCATATTCCGATACATCATAGCCTATTAAAATGGTCTTTCTCTGTTGTTCCTCTCCATCAAAGTCGGTTTGAACTCCAAATAATAATTCCGAATTGGGTTTGGGAATCTTCATACGGACATTCTCTGCAAAAATACGATGCCATAAATTTTGTAATCTTTCTTCGTAATCCTCCATATCATCTCCGTCAAGGCGGACGGCAAGACCCATAACTCTAAAAGCGGGGACATAGTAAAATTCCATGGCGATTTATTTACAATATGAGTGAATATCTAACTTTTAACTATTGGGGTATTTCTTCCAACTTCATGGTCTCTAGATAGTTCTGTCGAGCAAGTGCAGCCGTTTGATGATTGCCCAAATGATGCCAACCTGGAGGTTTGACAATGTATAGCAGTTTGTTTTTCCATCCCGGGGCGGCTATGATATCTCTATACAAGGCTATAAATTCCCCGAAATATACATCGATAAAACTGCCGGAGTCCATTTTTCTAGTTATGCCATATTCAATTTTTAAATCCGGTAATTCTGGTTGGAAGGTACCAAAAACCTTATCCCAAATCAACAATAGATTGCAGAAATTGGTATCCATATAAAGTGGATTTCGTGCGTGGTGGACTCGATGATGGGAAGGGGTAAGTATTATTTTATTGAGGAAGCCCATTCTCCCATCTTTTAAAAGATTCTCTCCCACATGAATAAAGGCTCCGTAGGTCCCATCAATAAACATAATTAAAAACAAGAGTTCAGGCTGTAATCCAAGCAAAATGCATACAGTGGTTCGAATGGTGTCGGCATAGGGTGCTTCCAGAAAAAAATGAGCATAAGTGACGGAAAGATTCATGTTTTCAGGGGCATGGTGTGTGGAATGGAGACACCAAAATAATCGGACTTTGTGCCCCCAATAGTGATAGAGAAAATGGCCGAATTCCCATACGATATAACCGTATAGGAAATAGTACCAAGTGAAGCTGGTCTGGAAAAGGGCATAGGGTTGAAACAAGCCTATGCAAAGAGCTACCATGGCGATGGCAATAAATCGGGAGATGATCCGGTTTGCGACATAGATTAAGAAGTTTATTTTGTAAACTTTGGTTTGTGGTTTTTTGTAAATTATTCCCAGTAAGAATTCAAGCATGACCAATAAAGGGATAATTGGGATGATAAGTGCTTTGATACCGTCGGCAGTAGTCAATGCGCTGTAATCACCGCTGGTCAAAATTTCAAACAATTGTTCTAGACCGAAAAATCCTTTTACTTCATTGAATAATACCGTTAACCATTCCATATATTATATATTGAGATGATTGTAAATTAATAATTTATTTTGGGATTATTTGGATTTGCCTATCCATGCAAGGTGGTGAGCTGTCGTGATAGTCAATTGTAAATAGAAAGGCAAGTTGGTGACGTTTTGAGATCTATAATTAGAACATCGAGGATAGGAGAAGGATAAATAATTCTTTTACGCCTCTTAGATATTTAATCGCATGGCTGATATGAGTTTCTACCGTTCTTTTAGAAATCCCCATTTGATCGGCTATTTCTTGATTGGGAATATGTTGAAACCGACTCATATAAAACACTTCTCGACATTTGTTGGGCAGTTGATCTAGGGTTTGAATAATTTCATCTTTCAATTCCATTGCAGCCCTACTATCATAGGAGGATTGTTCTTGTTGGAGTCTTTTTATGATTTCTAGGTGTTCGTTGGATATTTTATTCTTTCTCAACACCATAAAAACCTTGTATTTGGTGGCTTGGTACAGATATGCAGACAGATTGTGAATCGGATTTTGAGGTGGTTTTTGCCACAAGTCTATAAATATTTCTTGCACAATATCTTCGCAAGCGATTTTATTTTTTAACACTTTGTAGGCAGATAAATAAAGTTTTTCCCAATATTTGGCATATAACGTCTCCATAGCGGACACATCCTTTTTTTGTAAAAGGACTAGCAAGTCAAAATCTGACTGAGTGCTGGTCGTATGCTTCATACAAAAGAGAGTTAATCGTTCTACAGTTTGTTTTTAAATATTACTATTCTGTATCCTATTTTACAAAGTGTATCAAACTATGTATTTAACGTAAATATAAAGGTAATTTCTCAGTTATTTAAGATTCCCAATATTCTATGTGAAAATCTGCGCTAAAATTTAACAGTTGGTCCAGCGATATCAATGATTTGTATTGATGTTTTTATTGGAATAAAATGCTTTGTTCGAAAAAAAAATCATTTTTTTTATCAGTGAACTACGTGTTTGGTGGATTTAAAGCAACATAGAGGTATAGAAGACAGATATCAATATGAATAAAGCTAATTTTTCCAACCTATTAAAAAAATACTTGACTCGTAAAGCGTCTGAAGGAGAAAAAGAATTGTTGGAAAAATTTTATTCAGAAATTCAAAATGAAAATATAGGGTGGGAGGATTGGTCGTCAGAAGAAAAGACCGCTTTAGAAGCGAGGATGCGTTCTAAAATTAAAGCGAAGATTCAACCTCGTCCATCCATTTTTAGGATGCAGTCTTTTTGGAAAATGACAGCAGCTCTAGCTTTGTTACTAATCACGGCATATCTGGTTATTGATACCATTAAACCGATATCATCGGTTCAATCGCTTAGTCAAATCGTGGTATCCAAAGCAATAAATGCATCAAAGTCGGTATTGCTGTCCGATGGTAGTTATGTACTCTTGCAAAAAGGGTCTAGTATTAAGTACCCCCTATATTTTGACAAATCGAATCGACAAGTTGAATTGACAGGAGAAGCTTGGTTTGATGTGCAGCGTGATACGTTAAGACCTTTTTCTGTTCAAAGCAATGATATCACTACTACGGTTTTGGGTACATCCTTTAGTATAAAAGCACACGCTAACGAAAGTAATATCGAAGTGAAAGTGACCAGTGGTAAGGTCAGCGTGAAAAATGTAGATCAAGAGTTAAGTGTTTTGGTCAAAGATGAAGAGTTGTTGTACAATACTGAAACCAAGGATTTTACCAAGAAGAAAATTGAAAAATTAGCTACTGAAGCCAATAATGTAGAACGCAATGAATTTCAATTGTTAAATGTGACCATGGCTGAAGCAGTAGATTTTTTAAACAAAAGATGGGAAAAGATTATAGTTATTGAAAACGAAGAAATCAAGGATTGTCGATTGGTTGCTTCCTTTTACCAAGAAGATAGTTTAGAAGATATCTTGACCATAATATGTGGAGTAAGCAATTCGAGGTATAGTTATAAAGATAATCAAATAGTAATTAATGGAACTGGATGTAAATAGCAAAGTAATGAAATAAAAAATCAAATAAGGAATGGAATAAAAAAAGCCATCTTTTCTCCAGGCGTGCAGGCCATAAAGAAGGATGATGGCTTCTTGTTTAAATAATTCATAATCAAATTATTCAAATGGAAATCAAATTTACAGAAAATTTAATTTTTCGGGACTGTCCTACATATATTTTAGGGCTACCCGCACAAAAAAAACGGTTTTGGATGAGAATCAGTTTTGTTTTGGTCACCAGTCTGGTAATGGGCATACAAATGCTGATGGCTAGCGAGAGTTTTGGACAACGATTGAGGGCAGAGGTCATTCAATTGGATGTCGAAAATGAACAATTACCCGCAGTCTTTAAGAAAATCGAAGATCAAACTACTTTTCGTTTTGCTTATGACCCTAGCGTTATTGATGCCTATCGGGTCAGTATTCGACGCAATGCCATCAATGTGGAGACAGCACTCAACCTTATCCTAGAGGGAACACCTTTGCATTATAAATTAATTAAGGATAAGGTGTTGATTTACAATCGAAAGACTAAGTCCGTAGTTAGGCCCATATCCACCAAGGTAAATCATTTGTTTTTGGGACAGAAAATTCTCAAGGAATTAGAGATTAATCTTACCGGTAAAGTGGTTGATTCCGATGGCAATCCATTAATTGGGGTCAATGTTTTGGTCAAAGGAAGTGATAAAGGTACAGCTACTGATTTTGATGGTAATTTTTCGATCAAGGATGTCGATGAGCAAGCTGTGTTACTGATATCTTATATCGGATATCAAACCCAAGAAGTGGCTGTAGCGGGTAAGACTAATTTAACCATTACCCTAATAGAAGATTCACAGACTTTAGATGAAGTCGTAGTGGTGGGATATGGAACGCAGAAAAAGGTAACGTTAACGGGGTCTGTTTCTGATGTGAAAGGAAGTACATTGGCGAAGAATCCAGGTACAAATTTAAGTAACTCTCTTTCTGGTTTACTTCCAGGTATTATCACTAGAAGTTCTTCTGGGGAGCCAGGGCGAGATAATGCATTGGTTTTGGTACGGGGACGCAATACAACAGGGAGTACCAGTCCCCTAGTAGTGGTTGATGGAATCCAAGGTTTTTCTGGATGGGAGAGAATCAATAAGGAAGATATAGAATCGATTACGGTTCTAAAAGATGCTTCAGCAGCGATTTATGGAGCACGGGCAGCCAATGGAGTTATATTGATCACAACCAAGCGTGGAAGTGTTGATAAGCCAACTATTAGCTACTCTTTTAATCAAGGTATTAGTACTCCAACAAGAGTACCAGATATGGCAAGTTCAGCAACTTTCGCCAGTTATCTCAATCAATTGGATGTAGAGAAAGGAACTACGCCAAGATATACAGAAGCTGAATTGCAAAAATTTAGAGACGGCAGTGACCCGAATTATCGAAATGTAGATTGGCATGGTAGTGTATTGAAAAAAACAACTCCTCAAAGTCGTCATAATTTGAATTTGAGAGGAGGTAGTGAAAATATTCAATATTCAGTATCTGGATCATTTTCTAATGAGAATAGTATATTTAAAGAGGGTAGTCTTAATTTTAAAAATTATTCATTGTTTTCGAATCTGGATTTTAAAATTAATGATTATTTGAGTGTGGGCGTAGATGTCAATAGCATCTATGACATCGGTAATTACCCTACCGCAAACACGAGCACTACGTTTGCAGCCTTACGTCAGATTCCATTTTACCCAGTATATTGGGATAATGGATTGCCATCTGCAGGTATTGAGAGAGGTGAAAACCCCATTGTTATGTCTTCTTCTCTTTCAGGGAACCTAAGCGATAAAACTCAACGAAATATCATTAAAGGATCATTTGATCTAAAATTACCTTGGGTAGAAGGATTGGGAATAGACGGGTATTATGCGTATACCAATAATAATACCTTAGAAAAATTATGGCAAACACCGTGGACTGTATATGATTACGATGCAAGTAATGATGAATATATTCCTAAAACAGGAGGTGGAATCACAAATCCGCAATTACAACAATCTCAATCAACTTACCAGCGTAATTTGATCAATTTGAGATTGAAATATGAATTTTCTATCGACAAACACAATTTCAATACTTTCGTAGCTGTAGAGCAGGAAGAAAGTAAAAACAGTTCATTTTCTGCCAAAAGAATTAATTACTTATCCAGATCTATTGATGAGTTATTTGCAGGTAGTTTGGCCGATCAAGCCACTTCTGGAGTAAGTAGTGATTTTGGTCGAAAAAATTTATTTGGTAGGATTAACTATTCCTATGACGAGAAGTATTTATTGGACTTTAATTACCGATACGATGGTTCTTCTGCTTTCCCTGAGGGACAGCAATTTGGGTTCTTCCCAGGGTTGTCTTTGGGATGGAGATTGTCGGAGGAGAATTTTTTAAGTGGATTCTCTAATTTGGATAACTTAAAACTTCGATTCTCGACAGGTAAAATTGGTAACGATGCCATTAGTCCATTTCAATATTTAAGATTGTATTATTTGGGAAATACAGGTTTGCCATTTGGAGCAGATCTTGTACCTGATTTAGGTTTGGTCTCTGGTGTGGTTCCCAACCCCAATATTACTTGGGAAGAAGCCAATCTTACTAATATTGGTATCGATGCAGGATTTTGGGAAGGAAAGTTTGGTTTTGAAATTGATGTGTTTAAGCAGCGTAGATCCAATATCTTAACTCAACGTAATTTGTCAGTACCTAACTTTACCGGTCTAGTGTTACCAGTTGAAAATATTGGTATCGTAGAGAACAAAGGGATTGAACTTCAGTTGAATCACCAAGACTATAAAGGAGATTTCTCTTATCGTTTGGGAGCCAATGTGTCCTATGCAAGAAATAAAATTATAGATATCGATGAGGCTCAGAATGTACCAGAATGGCAAAAGTCTGAAGGAAATGTCCTCGGTTCTACTTTGTTGTATGAAAGTTTAGGAATTATCAGAACACAAGAACAATTGGAAAGTTTACCTCTTTATCCAGGTTCCCAAATTGGTGATTTGTATTATAGAGATTTTAATGAAGATGGAAAAATTACAGCATCTGATAGAATAAGGACTGATCATACCAATGTTCCTGAAGTGACTTTTGGATTTAATGCCGGTTTTGAATACAAGGATTTTTCATTGTTTATGAATTTTGCAGGTGCTACCAATTTTTGGCAGCAGTATCGTATATATTCATCAGAAGGGGTTAGTAATTTAGAAGATGTATTGGCCAATAGATATACTGAGGGAAGTATGGATTCAAAATATCCTCGACTTCCTAGGTTGAGCAGTGAAAGTGAGCCAAGTGGATTGCCTTCTACTTTCTGGCAAAAAGATGCGACATATTTGAAATTGCGAAACGTTGAATTAACCTATACTTTGCCCGATGCTGTTATAGAAAAACTTGGCATAGGCTCTTTGAATATCTATGTTAATGGTAGCAACCTATTAACTTTTGATTCATTGAAATGGGCTGATCCAGAGGCTACCGGAGCATTGGCCAATAGCTATCCGCAAGCCAAAATTTATAATATAGGATTTAATCTATCATTCTAAAAATTATGAAAATGAATTTACTTACAACTATAAAATTAAAATATACAGGGGTAAAACTAGGATACGCTTTCTTAGTGTCCATACTTCTTTATACCAGTATTTCATGTAATGACAATGTATTGGATATAGCACCATCCGATCGATATTCTGATTTAGAGGTGTGGCAAGATGGTGGATTAATTGAAGCTTTCGTTAATAATGCCTATGCCGTAGTACCCACAGGGTTCTTGTATCCTTTTAGAAATAATTTAAGCTGTTATGCAGACGAAATTTATTACCGAGGAGGGGGGACAGATTATATCAATGCTGGAGATATTACTGCTGATCGTTTATACAATTTGGATCGATGGAATGGCTCCCAAAGTTACTGGGACGTGGTAACCAAAACCAATATATTTTTTCAAAATATTGGAACATCCGAAATTGATGAAGATTTAAAAGCAAGAATGAAAGGGGAGATGAATTTCCTTAGAGCATATGCGTATTTTATGTTAAATCAAATGTGGGGAGGGGTTCCATTAATCACAGAACCTTTTGAATTGGATAGTAATTTCGATGTGCCTAGAGCTAGTTATGATGAATGTATGAATTTTGTAATTCAAGAATTGGATAATGCTATTGCCCTGTTGCCAACTACTTATGCAGATGAGGATTTAGGAAGAGTGACTAAAGGGTCAGCCTTGGCACTTAAATCTAGGGCTACATTGTATGCCGCAAGTCCATTGGTTAATAAATCCAATGATATGGCAAAGTGGCAGGAAGCTGCAGATGCAGCTAAGGCAGTAATTGATCTAGGTGTTTATTCTCTGTTTAACAATTATAAAACTTTGTTCCTTAGAGAGAATATGTATAATTCTGAGATTATTTGGGCTAAACCTTTTAATTATCCCATTAGTACAGAAAGAAGTTTTGTAGAATTAGCATTATACCCCAATGGATATGGAGGGTATGGACAACCACACCCCATTCAGAATATTATCGACGATTATGAGACGACGAATGGTTTGTTGCCTGAAAATGATCCTAGCTACGATGATCAAAATCCCTATGTCAATAGAGATCCACGATTCTATTATAGTATTTTCTATGATGGAGCTCCATTTCAAGGGAGAGAAGTACAAACCTACTTGCCCGGAGGGTTGGATACTAGAGAGAGTCCCATCTCTCCGTGGAATGCAACAGAAACTTCCTATTATTTGAGAAAGTTTTGTGACGATAAAATCGAAGGACCCAATACTATAAATCAAGGAAATTCTCCTTATATCTTTATTCGCTATGCAGAAGTGTTACTCAACTATGCTGAAGCGATGTATCATTTAGGCGATGAAGCTACTTGTAGAGAATATCTAAATATGATCAGAAGTAGACCTGGAGTTGAAATGCCTCCAATTACTGAAAGTGGAGACGAATTATTGGCTCGAATGAGAAATGAACGCAGAATTGAGTTAGCTTTTGAAGAACAACGATATTTTGATGTTCGCAGATGGATGATAGCACCAGAAGTATTAAATGAAAATGCATCGCGAATGGAAATCTATAGAGATCCAGATACCGGTAAAAAGACTTATACCGTAGCAGAGTTTAATGAGCGCTCGTTTAGTGATAAAAATTATTGGTTACCTATTCCTTTATCTGAAATTGAAAAGGATGCAAACCTAGAGCAGAATCCAGGATATTAATGACTAAATTGTAGGAGCAATAACTGTAGACTATGAAATCCATTCTCTTTTTTTTAATTCTTTTTATAGCGCATTTTGGAAATCCCATATTCGGTCAAGAAAAAATTCCAAATGTGTATCAAGAAGAGGGACTGGATTTCGTAGCTTCTACCCTAAATCACAAGGCCTTATTGGCTTATTACAATCATCCTGTTCCCAGTTACAAAGCAGATTGGGAATCATATAAATCTTTGTTAAGATCTAGGGTAGAGGAAAAAACAGGATTGAAGCGATATCCCGATCTTCCTTTGGATTATCACGAAACCCAAAGTCATTCCATCAACGGAATTACAGTAAAAAACATTTACTTTCAGACCAGACCTGGCGTATACGCTACTGCCAACTTGTACATTCCCAGTGGAGAAGGACCTTTTCCGGCTGTAATTACTATGATGGGCCATGGAAGCAATGCTAAATTATATGATTTATACCAGTCCATAGGGCAAACATTGGCAGTAAATGGCTATGTGTCCTTGAATATTGATCCCTGGGGCTCAGGAGAACGAGCAACTGTAGATGGACAACATGAATATCATGGATCCAATCTCGGTGCTTCACTTTTTAATATTGGAGAGTCTCTTATGGGAATGCAATTGACGGACAATATCAGAGGAGTAGACTTACTAACTTCACTTTCCTTTGTGGATAAAACCAAAATTGCAGCTACTGGATCTAGTGGTGGTGGGAATCAAACCATGTGGTTGACGGCCATGGATGAACGAATTCAGGTCGGTATGCCGGTGGTTAGTGTAGGTACTTTTCAATCCTATATTATGAGCAGTAATTGTGTATGTGAAACATTGATCGATGGATTGACCTATACCGAAGAGTCCTCTGTCTTGGGCATGGTTGCTCCCAGAGTATTAAAAATATGTTCGGCAGCTAAAGAGTCTAATAAAGCATTTTTCCCCGAAGAAATGAAGAGAAGCTATAACAATGCTTTACCCGTGTTTGAATTTTATGGTAGTGGACATCATTTAACCAATCAAATCTTTGAAACCACTCATGGGTATCATCCTGAGATGAGAGAAGCACTATTGGGCTTATTGGATTTTCACTTTAAAGGGATCGGTGATGGAATGCCCAGACCAGAAAAGCCATTCGAATTACTGGAAGCTGCCGATTTAAAGGTGTTTATAGATGGTCAAAGACCATCAAAAATTGTTACAACTATGGCCTACTGTCAACAAAGAGGTCGTGATCTTAAGAATGAGATTCGAGGGTCTAAATCAATAGATCTTGAGGAAAAGAAATCCCTTTTATCTGGATTGCTAAAGCAAGATAGAGTTACAGAAAAACCTGTGGTTTTTCAACTGTCAAAAGAATTGGGTTGGGAACGGTATTCCTTTCAGGTGAAGGATGGAACATTAATCCCCGTTCTAATAAAACGAAATTCTCATGACTCGGGAAAGTATCTAATCATTGGAAGACCTAAAGGTAAGTCGGTTGTAGAAAACAAAATAATCGACGATGCTTTAAGGGATGGTTATCATGTGTGCCTGATCGATTTTTATGGTAGTGGAGAAGCTGCTTCTCCTGCAGAGGCTACTTTAAATGGAAGTTATTTGCCCGATTTTCACACGACGGCGAGAGCTGAATTGTGGTTAGGGTCTTCGATTTCGGGAATCTGGACACAGCAGTTGAATCATGTGATTGATTGGCTAAAAATAGAGCAAAAAGCAAAGACTATTGATGTCGATATGTCGAAAGAACTGGGGCCTGTGGCCTTGTTTTATTCCGCACTGTATGATCCTTTAAATTCAATTACATTGAGAGATGCACCGGTGAGTTATGTTTTTGACACAAGAGAGAATATTGATTATTATTCAATGGCTTTGCCCATTCCCAAGATTTTACAGTGGGGTGACCTTTCTTTGGTTGCAGCTATGTCTCAGTCGAATATTTATTTTGAAAACCCTCGAACCGCTTCGGGAAATCTAATAACCCCATCGGACTGGAAGTTGTTTGAAGCAGAATATCGTGATTTCAAGAAAACGTTACAAGTAAAAAATGGTTCAATCGATAAAAAGTAGATATGAAGGATAAACAGGCAAGACGGAAATTTTTAAAAGGACTCGGAGTAACTGGATCAGTATTTTCTCTAGCTCCAATGACTATGGATAATTTATGGACTCCTAACATTCAGTCAAAGTCAAATACATCTAAACCCAATTTCGTCACAAGTTATAACAAAACGATTGATGAGGCCAGAGAAGTGGCCTTAGATATATTGAAGCCTTCAAAGCGGGATCTTGAACACGGATTGGAATTACATAGAGCATCGATAGTATTTGATACCTATGGTTTTATGCCACGTTCTGCCTATGACGGTGATGCTATTGCTCAATTGGTTAATAGTGGAGCTTCATTATTGGAGATTAATAATATGAAAGAAGACCATTCTATGACACGGATGGTTTCTAATGCTATAGAATATCAGGAAGTTAAGTTGGGCTGGGAAGCATCTGGTGTAACTTGTGTATTTCAAAATACGGGCGAAGAGAGCAATACCATTAAGGTGTTGTTAAAGCGATTAGCTAGGTTTATGCACGTTACAGATAGTATACCGAAACTGGTTCAAAAAGCATTGACGGTAGAAGATATTCGTTTGGCAAAGTCGGAAGGTAGACACGCCTTGTGTTTTAGTGGCAACGGAGTACCTATGGCTTTGGATATGACATCACTTGAAGAGGAATTGGAGTATATCCGGATATTTTATCAATTAGGTATTCGAATGATGCACCTTACTTATAATCGCCGAAATCTAATTGGTGATGGTTGTGGTGAGACCTCTGATGGAGGCTTAAGTGATTTTGGTCGGGCAGTAGTCAAAAGAATGAATGAGCAAGGCGTAATTGTAGATATTGCACATTCCGGTTGGCAGACGAGTTTGGAAGCCGCTCAATTATCTACTAAACCCATGGTGGCAAGCCATACCACAGCGACAAGTTTGAAACATCATATCCGATCCAAACCCGATAATGTTATTCGGGCCATTGCCGATACCGATGGCTATGTGGGTATATGTTCCATACCGCGTTTTCTAGGAGGTAAGGGAGATATTTCTGTTATGTTGGATCATATTGATTATGTGGCCAAAAAATTTGGACCTCAATATGTGGGTATAGGTACTGATGTGCCTTACAGTTCGAGTAATTTTTCTGTCGAGAATGCTAAAATTCCAAAATATAGAGGAGCGAGAACGCGCTGGGAGGCCTTATGGCCAGAGGATCCATTTAAGGAAACTCATCGAATGCGTCAGAGTATGTTGTGGACGAATTGGCCGCTTTTTACGGTGGGACTGGTGCAACGTGGATATTCTGATGACGACATTCAAAAGATGATTGGCGGCAATGCATTGCGTGTACTCAGTGCAAATAGTCAAGCTAAAGTTTAAATGTTATTGTGGACGGTGTCAATATGTTAAGTATATTGGTTTTGGGTTAAATATATTTTTGCCTGGTTAATTTTTCAAAATATAAAAAAATGAATCATAATAAAACAAGAATAAAATACCATCTTTTATTTGGAGCGGTATTTTTCTTTGCTATGATTTCCCAAACGCAAGCACAGGCGGTAATTAATAACAACCCCAATGCTAAACGACCTTATTCATTGGTAGAAGTGAATTCGCCTGGAAATACCGATATGGGGCTTCCTATGGTTATCCAAAATGTGAAACTCATTGATGGATTAGGCAACAATCCGATAAATAATGCAACCGTAGTCATAGAAGGCAACAGGATAACTGCAGTTGGAAAAGCAAATTCTATTGAGATTCCAAGTGAAGCTGAAGAGGTAGATGGTAGTGGTAAGACTTTGATGCCGGGATTATTAGATGCCCATCTTCATACTCTAAATAACAATAAAACATTATTTACTTTTCTCAGTCACGGTGTCACGAGTTTGAGAGATCCAGGCCATCCCTTTCATTTTTATCAAGCTATGCAATTTGCCGATCATGTCCTACCCCGTGCCTTCTTAACTGGGGCTCATTTTGATGGATTTCCAGCTGTGTATCCCGATCATGGATTGATGATTAAAGATGTGGATCACGCTCGTCAAATGGTATTGCACCATGTGGAGAAAGGATCTTCAGCGATTAAGGTTTATTTTAGATTGCCATTGGAATATTACGAAACAGTGGTCAGTACAGCAGAACGATACCATATACCGGTTATCGGTCATTTAGAATTGGTCGATGCCGATGATGCTATTTTGGCTGGAATGACAGGAATATAGCATGTAACTTCTTTTGGTACAGCCATCGCAGAACCTAGTGAAGCGAGGTCATTTAAAGAAAAAGTAAGTAATAATAGTAGTGCGCGTAGAGAAGGGCGATTTCGATTGTGGTCAACCATTGATTTAGAATCTGAACGAGTGAAAAAAGTGATCCAAATAGCTGCGGATAACAAGGCTTATTTATGTCCTACCCTAGCTACATTTGAGCGACAAAGAGGAGACGATAAAGTGGAACCGTATGAAGCTAAGGCATTTGAAAACATGGTAAAATTTGTTGGAATGGCCCATAAAGCAGGAGTGAAGATCGTGACGGGTTCTCATACCACAGGGAAATATGTGGATTTCGGATGGGCCTATCAAAGAGAAATGGAATTACTAGTACAAGCGGGCATGACGCCAATGGAAGTGATCAAAGCCAGTACTATAGACAATGCAGAATATTTTCGAACAGAGAATCGACTTGGAAGCATTGAAGTAGGAAAATTGGCAGATATGATCTTGATAGATGGCGATCCAAGTCAGAATATAAAGGACATGTATAATATAGATCGAGTAATGCTAAATGGGATTTGGGTACCAACGGCAGATATTCAAGCTCAATATCAAAATAAATAGCGAACAGATAGAAAGTAATTCCTAAACAACTTGAGCTTTTGGATTACAGATATGATATTGAAGGCTCATCCAAAATAATATTAAATGAAGGAGAATCGAAGAAGTTTTTTAAAATGGACAGGATTATCCAGCATTGGTTTAACTCTGCCATCGTCTATAGTGGCAAGGCCAAAAAATATCGACAACTCTTCTTCAATTGATGGTGGGATGGCTCTCCCAACAGAAAGGAGTCAACGGTTTTCTAGCATGATGCAAGAATATTATGTAGGTTTAGTAAAGAAGAAGGATAAGGAACATAATCAACGGATATTTGGAATGTCATCCAAGCGGGAAGCATTGGAATACCAATCACAAATTAAAAAGCGTTGGTTGGATTGCTTAGGTCCATTTCCAGAAAAAACTGAACTTAATCCTGTGATTACTGGTCAACTGAATAGAGAGGGGTATCGAGTGGAAAAGGTAATTTTTGAGAGTCGGCCTGGATTTAAGGTAACGGCTAATTTTTATGTCAACGAGAAAACCAATGGTCCTTCACCGACCATTCTTGGGCTTTGTGGTCATACTAGGGAGGCCAAAGCCAGCGGCTACGAGGTTTTTGCACAATCCTTAGTTCGTAAAGGCTACAATGTTTTAATGATAGATCCAATAGGACAAGGTGAGCGTTTGCAATATGTGGATACCGATGGCGAGTCTGAATTTAGCTATGGGGTTAGAGAGCATATGTACGCTGGAGTTCCCCTAGTGTTGACAGGTGCATCCATGAGTGGGTTTTTTGTTTGGGACTGCATAAGAGCAGTAGATTATTTGTATACCAGAGCAGAAGTAGATAAAAATCATATTGGTGTGACGGGTAACTCAGGTGGCGGAACCCAGACCGCTTTATTGTGTGCGGTAGAAGATCGCTTGACCATGGCGGCTCCGAGTTGTTATATAACGACCTTGCGCAGAAATATCGAAAATGAGGAGATACAAGATACAGAACAGTGTCCACCTAAGATATTGGGCCATGACATGGATCATTTTGATATGATGGCGGCCATGGCGCCCAAGCCTATAATGTTGATCAGTCAAGAATTTGATTTTTTTGATACGAGAGGGACGGCAGAATGCTTTGAAAAATTAAAACATTTTTATAACCTATTAGGAGCTAGCGAAAATGTAGCACTATTTGTTGGTGATGGATATCATGGCTACCATTTAGACGGTCGAGAAGCGATGTACGGATTCTTTAATAAGATCACAGGAGTTAGCAATATTGATAAAGAAGGTGATGTAGATATAGAAGAAGATGAAGATTTATGGTGTACCTCAAACGGTCAATTGTCGGAAGCGGAATCTAAACAAGTTTATGATATTTTAAAGGAAAAGTCCATAGCCTGTGCACAACAAAGGAAGAGTCTTACTGGATCAGGTTTGAATAAGGCCATAAGTGAGGTACTTCGATTACCGATGGATATACCTTTGCCCGATTATCGAATATTGAGGGGTAGGAAGGAGAAAAAGTTTCCGAAATTAAATGTGGCTGATTATTTATTAGAGACGGAAACAGGTATTAATATATCAGTCTATCGATTGTCCGACAATTCATTGTATTCGCGTCCCCCACAATCTCCGAGCAAAGCTATATTATATGTATCACATAAATCGATGGATGAAGAATTGATATCAGATCCTTTTTTAAAAGAATTGGTTGATCAACATCCAGATCATGGTTTCTATTCCTGCGATTTAAGAGGTATTGGACAGTCATTTCCCAATATTATTATTCCCGATAAAATATTTTTTAAGTCTGAATATCAGTATGCCAATATCGGCAATATGCTAAATGAGCCCTTAGTGGGTAAACGCACTTTTGATTTGTTGTGTGTAGTTAATTGGTTGGCATCGCACCGACATAGAGACATTACTGTCGTGGCGAGGGGATGGGGAAGTATTCCAGCTTCTTTTGCTTCTTTGATGACGGATAAGGTCAATAAGTTGGTATTGAAAAATGCCTTAACTTCATTCTCTTCTATAGCGGAGTCCAAATATTATCACTGGCCCCTGTCTTCTATGCCTCCAGCAGTTTTACAATACTTTGATTTGCCTGACTGTTATGCGGAGTTGAAGAAAACGAAGCAGTTGGAGATGATGGATATGTGGGATGAAATGGCTGATAAAGCCTAGATTTCCCTTTGTCTAAACAGGATTAGTTAGACACTGAAGAATTCCAATGAGGTGAGGTTCGAATGTTTGATAGATGAATTGCAATATTAATCTACTGAAGTTTTTAACTACTCAGTCAGTCTTCATTAAATCTAGTTATGCCACAGTGGGTATGACTTCACTCGCTAGTGGCGAACCCACATGAAACACGGAGGTTTCGGTTCCCTCATCCGATGGACATTTAGTCCATCGGGTTGCTCTAAAGAGCAACTTTATTCAGTCGTGCACTTCGCTCGGTCATCCTAGACAATTCCCCTCCTTTGGAGGGGTGTCAGTTTACTGACGGGGTGGTATGGAAATTCTGTAGGAAATATTAAAATTTATTTTTTTTCAATTGAACCACCCCGTCTGACAAGTCAGACATCCCTCCAATGGAGGGGAATTTTTACCCGACTAACTCGTCCTAAAAAAAATTTTTTTCGTTATACAAAGTCAAAAATTTTCTTGACAATAGGCATCTCAATTTTCAAAAAATTAAATCCTTGACGAGATCCATTTTAGCATCCCGGTAGTTCGTTATATGAGTAAGACAAGGGGGCAATTGTTGTGCTGTGTAGGTAGACAATACACCAATTACGCCGATCCCTGCATTGATTTCCGCTTGGACTCCGGAAGCAGAATCTTCAAATATTAAACACTCTGAAGGTTCTACCCCAAGATTTTTAGCAGATTGAAGATAGACTTCAGGATCTGGTTTGTGGTGAGTAACATCTTCGCTGGCCAAAAGGGATGAAAAATAATTCTCGATACCGAGTTGTTGCAGAATCATAATTCTATTGGCAGCAGGTGCTGATGTCGCGTCTCCCAATTGAATATTGCTATCTTTCAAAAGAGTTAAGAAATCTAGGTATCCCGCTAGAGTTTCTACCTTGTCTTTATATAGTTCTCTAAATAAGCTCTCTTTTTCGTCTGCTAGGATATCCAATTCTTGTCCTTGAATCGGTCTGTCCAAGAAATGACTCATTATGTATTGGTTGTTTTTGCCATACATGTGGTCTTCAAATTCTTTTTCAGTAGGATAGATTTCATGTTTTTTGAAAAATTCCTGAAAGGCTATTTTATGATGGGGGTTGATTTGGTATTATTCGTTTTTACCCAAAAAACCTAGTTTCAAATTTTGTGAATTATAACCTCTTTCAACCGATCAATTAGATTTGTTATAGATCGAACTCATGTTAATAGCTAAAATCTGTATAAATTATTAAAAACATATCAATGAATAGAAAGTATTCTATTTAATAAAATGTCTAGTTTAATAAATATTTTTGAAGAATTTTTTTATTAAACAAAATTTGTATAATACTGTGTTAAGTGTAATTGTGTTTTTTATTATTGTTTTTTAAGTAAAATAAATTTATATTTATTGATAATTAATTATGATTAAAATAGCTAATGTCATAAATTGTGTTTTATAAAATACATGTAATTTTATTATTTTTGTATGTGTTTTATTTATTGTAATATGTGTTTAATTTATAGTATGTTTGAATTATTGTAAAATAAATATATTATACGAAATCGATCTTAAGTCAATTTAAATTACTTTTTTTATTTGCACCGAAAGTGGTTATAATGAGGAAATAGCTGGGAAATATTCTAACAATTACGACTGGAACGAAATTGGTCAACTACATAATGATGGAATGGAAATTCTCTTCAATGAACTTAAAAGTAAGAAACTAGATTTAAATATTAGTGAAGGAAAAAATATTTTAAAAAGAATTGCACTGGAATATTTTGAAGAGATTCAATTGAATTTAAAACATCCTCACTATCCTATTGGTTATTTACAACATGAAAAAATAGTAGTAAATAGTTTTAAGCACTTTAATATTTTTTATGAAGGTAGTAGTGAACAAATTCATGAATTATTTTTAGAAACTGGGATAGACGATGAAATTGTTCTTAATATTATAAAAATTATAGAAATTTTTGAGAATTCTAATTATAATACTTCGTATGATAAATTAAGGTTGAAATTTAATGAATTTAAAATAGAATTGGAAGGATCAAATGATTGGAATTATATTTTAGATGATACATATAATATTGCACTGGCTTCATTTGATTATTGGACTCGTAATTTCGATAAATGGGAGTCTGAATTTGGGAAAATTCAATTAAGACAAAGTAATAGGTTGTTATCAGTGGGCAGAGCGGATCTAGATGGAGCTACATATGGAGCAATAATCGGCGACGGTCCTAGTGCAGTAGGAAGTGCATTAACATCTTCAGGATTAGGAATTATTATTTCAGTTTTTTGGGAATGAAAAAAGTAATTGTTTTTTTATATTGGTGGATAATAGGAGTAATAGTAATGTTCGGATTCTATAGTTTTATTAAATTGACCAACAAAGAAGAAGAATTCAATGTGGGTGTTTCATTATTGGCGTTTATCGCGTTATCTTTTATTCTCACCTTAGTCATTAAAAAGGAAAAATAATTGTTTCCCAAATAAGAAGATTATATACTAATTTATATTAGTAGTGAGAAATTCAATATCCATGTAGGGAGTCTTCCTGAAAAAAATTCTTGATGATAGGCATCTCAATTATCAAAAAATTAAATCCTTAACGATATCCATTTTAGCATCCCGGTAGTCCGTTATATGAGTAAGACAAGGGGGCAATTGTTGTGCTGTATAGGTAGACAATACACCAATTACGCCGATTCCTGCATTGATTCCCGCTTGGACTCCGGAAGCAGAATCTTCAAATATTAAACACTCAGAAGGGGGTACTCCAAGATTTTTGGCAGATTGAAGATAGACTTCGGGATCTGGTTTGTGGTGAGTAACATCTTCACTGGCCAATAGGGATGAAAAATAATTCTCAATGCCGAGTTGTTGTAGGATCATTATTCTATTGGCAGCAGGTGCTGATGTCGCTACACCCAATTGTATGTTATGCTCTTTTAGAAGAGTTATAAAATCTAGGTAGCCCGCTAGTGTTTCTACCTGGTCTTTATATAGTTCTCTAAATAAACTCTCTTTTTCGTCGGCAAGGATATCCAATTCTTCACCTTGAATCTTCCTACCTAAAAAATGACTCATGATGTATTCGTTGTTCTTGCCATACATATGGTCTTCGAATTCCTTTGCAGTAGGATAGATCTCATATTTTTTGAAAAATTCCTGGAAGGCTATTTTATGATGGGGATTGGTATCACAGATGACTCCATCCATATCGAAGATGACTGCTTTTATTTTCATGGAACAAAACTAGGGTTTTGCCATGGTAATTTGAAAATATGCCTCAATATATCGTCAATATTTTCTTCTTTATTTAACCCATTAATTCGAATTGCATTTATAATAAAGACTTCACCAAATGAATTTCCGTGATTATAAAATACATTAGATAAATGTATTTTGCAAAACATAAATTTTATAACCGGTTAATACCAATTACAAACGTATTTGGTATAATATACTTCGTTTGGGGAGAATAATTATAAATGCATTTCGTATAAGACGCACAACTTTGCTTAAAAATCATTTTAAAATTATGATTATCCAGCTTTACTTCGGCTAATTCTGTGACAGCGATAATAATTCAATACGACGTCCACCATTCTGCAAAGGTCTGTGTAGAATCTTTTACTATGATTTCGTGTCCAATTTCTGGATTTATAACTTGGATATTCAACTCTTTTGCTTTTGCCAGAATACGTTCTATGGGATCTGTCCAAGTGTGAAATGCCAATTTAAATCCTGCCCAATGAATGGGCATTATTTTATTTGCCTTTAAGTCCAATCCTGCTTGTGCTGTTTCTTCTGGCATCATATGAACATCGGGCCACAGTTCATTATACTGCCCACATTCCAATAAGGCAATATCGAATGGCCCATACTTTTCACCAATCTCTGAAAAGAAGGGGGCGTACCCACTATCGCCACTAAAATAAATGTTTTCTGTTGCTGATTGGATGACCCAAGAACTCCATAAAGTACTCTGTCTGTTGTTCAATTTGCGACCCGAAAAATGTTGTGCTGGTGTACAAACAAACTTCAATGAATCAATTTGTGTTTCCTCCCACCAATCCATTTCTATAATTTTGTTAGATGATACGCCCCAAGCTTCCAAGTGCACACCAACTCCAAGAGGTACAATGAATCGGAGGGTCTTATTCTTTAGTTTTAGTACGGATTGATAATCGAGGTGGTCATAGTGGTCATGGGAGAATATCACTGCGTCGATCTGTGGTAGTTTTTCTACTTCGAGGGGAAACTCAGAATTAAACCTCTTACTTCCCAGCCAGGGATGTGGGGCAGCCACTTCACTAAACATTGGGTCAATCAGCATATTTTTCCCATCCATCTGTAATAAAAATGAGGAGTGGCCATACCATATTAATCTTGCCTTACCTTGATATTGAGCAACTGCTGCCGAATCGATTTTGTTTGCTTTTAAATCTTTCTTTGGGCGATCATTGGGTACTTTTGCAGTGAAAAACTTGTAAGCCAAACCCATGGTTTCTGAAAAACTGAGGTCTTGAGGTGCTGAAGTATTGATATTGTAAAATATCCCTTCTTTAAATTGCTGCGATTTTTGATACCTATTTTGTCTTTCTATCAGAACATCTCCTCCAAAACTCGGGTAAAAATTAGTGAACATCAAGTATCCAATGATTAATACACCAATAATGATTGGGATCGTTATCAATATATTTTTTAAAGTATTTCTGTGCATTACCCTTATTTGTGCTTAGTTATTTCCCAAAATTTAAAAACTTAATTTAATTTGTTTTTTTCCCTGTATGTCTTTAGACCTATGCCTTCTTTTTCAAGAGACTCGAGAAATAGGGAGGGTATTCAAAACCCAGTTAATAAACTACTTCTGAGTTGGTTTTATTGGTATCTAATTGAATATTCTTGACCTCTTCAATTAGGCGCAACTGTAAAACTTCAACAGATGGTTTCTCAGTTTCCTTTTTGACTGTGTCAGTGAGATTCGTCGTACCCTCCCCAAATCTGGGTTAGAAAATCGAAGATTTTAATATAAAATTATCGTATTTCTTTTCCTATGTTGTTAATTTTTCTTGCCGAGCTTTCTTCAAGCTGTTTCAATAAACATACTAGTCATTGACTTCAAAGAGAATATGGCCTGTGGATGAAAATCATTCCTCGCTCTGAAAACGGCTCAATAAGCTTTCTCCACGAACCATAGATGGAAAATATTGAGGATATTCAGGTTTAATAGCACTCACTTCATCCAGTTGTTTTATTTCCTCATCGCTTAATTCAATATCAGCAGCACTCAGGTTATCAATTAACTGTTCTTCCTTACGAGCCCCAATAATGACACTTGTAACACCTTGTTTATGAAGTAACCAAGCCAAGGAAATTTGTGCAACAGAAGCATTTTTACTATCTGCAATTTCCATCAATTTATCCACGACATTAAAACCCTGTTCCTCTTCAACCGGTGGAAATTTAAATTTCTCTCTTCTTCCCGATCCCTCTCCTTCTCGGTTATATTTACCACTTAAGAAACCTCCAGCTAACGGACTATAAATCAATGTGCCCAGTCCCAAATCGAGAGAAGCAGGTATAATTTCCCTTTCTAGCTCACGACCCACCAGAGAATAATAAGCCTGAACAGAACAGAATTTTTCTGTGTTCAACAATTTCGCCATTCCGTCTGCTTTGGCAATTTGCCATGCGCTGAAATTCGAAAGTCCAATGTACCTTACTTTGCCTTGACGAACTAAGTCATCCAGTGCTTTCAATGTTTCTTCAAGAGGTGTAGTTGTATCGAACTGATGAACCTGGTATAAGTCAATATAGTCCGTTCCCAATCGCTTTAAACTGCCTTCCACTTCACGCATAATTGCCAGGCGGCTAGTTCCCAGGTCATTGGGTCCAGGAGACATGGTGCTGTATACCTTAGTGGCTATAAGTACATCTTTCCGTTTATTGCCTAAAGCTTTTCCAAGCATCATTTCTGATATGCCAGAACTATATACATTGGCGGTGTCAAAAATATTTATACCAGCATCAATCGAAAGGTTAACCATTTTTGTGGCGAGTTCCTGACCAGTTGCCCCAATCATTCCCAAGAAACTTCCAACTTCGTTGTTGAAGGTCATGGTTCCGAGTGTTAACTCCGAAACGTACAATCCTGTATTTCCTAAGCTTTTGTATTTCATAATTTTTATGTCTTATTAAATTGAGTATTTAATTTAGGATTCATGTCATCATTTAAAAAACCATCTCTGACAGTTAGTACTTTGGCAAAAAGACATCGTCATTGTGTCATTTGACAGGCAATCGATCTTGAATTATATTTATTATCATTCACATAGTGAAGTGGAAATTCATCGAAGACCTTGGCTAGTTCTTCAGTATTTTCACCGGCGTAATCTTTGACCTAGGGACTAGATAAAATATAGTAGTTGCGCATTTCAATTTTTGCCCAAAAGCCAGTGAGCATACCAAAAACATTTATTTTAAATATTCAGCGAATGGTATCTTCCGAGGAGTCAATAATTATCTCTTTAATACCAAATGCGTTTTTAGTAGTTAATTGTAAATGTATTACCTATAATCACGATTGCTTTTTTTTGTTTCAAATAATAAACTAAAGGTAAGTATGGAGATATCTTGATTCCTTATACTGATTTCCTAATCTTATATACTTTTTGGTTTTTTATTATCTTATTAACTTCTTTGATGAGTCTCTCTATTTTTTGGTCATAAGCGAACTAATGTGGTTTTGCATAGACGTCTGATCATTATAAAATATATACCTTCCAGTATTTCGTATAAGACGGATTGTAACTTTAGATATTAGGATATGACCAATTGGGTTTTCAAATGTAGATTAGACACGTATATTTTGTAATTGGATATTTAATTTCGATATTCATGTTGATCTATAGTATATTAGTAGTCTTAAATCATCATTGTTTATGTATAATTTTAGACAATTATTTCCATTGTTTATTTTATTTGCCGCTTGTTTTTCTTGCAATAAGGTAGATATTTCGCAAGAGATAAGGGAAGAAATGTCTAAGCTGCCCGATCAATTAGATTATAATCAACATGTCAAACCTATATTGTCTGATAAATGTTTTGCTTGTCATGGTCCAGATAAAGCTACGATATCGGCTGGTCTCCAATTGCATCAGAGAGAATTGGCCTATAGTGAATTGGTTGACCATCCAGGTAAATATGCTATTGTGCCTGGAAAATTGGGCAAGAGCCAAGTCATAGCTAGAATTTTAACTCAAGACCCAGATTTGGTGATGCCAAAACCCGAATCCCATCTTACACTTTCCAACTATGAGAAGGCGGTATTGATTCAATGGATAAAAGATGGGGCAGAATACAAATCTCATTGGGCATTTCTACCCTTGGATGAAACACTAGATGGCGAGGATCTTGATAAAAATCAATATTTTAATCCTATTGATAAATACGTTCAAAGAAAATGGAAAGAAAATCAATTACATGGAAATCCATTGGCAGATAAGGAGACCATATTGCGCCGGTTGAGTTTTGATATTACTGGACTGCCACCGAGTGCTGAAGAGATATCTGCTTTTTTAATGGATACCAGTGTTCATGCTTACGAAAAACAAGTAGATCGATTATTGTCATCACCACAATATGGTGAGCAAATGACATTGAGGTGGATGGATTTGGCGAGATTTGCGGATACTCATGGGTATAGTGTGGATCGTTACCGAGATATGTCACCATGGCGAGATTGGGTCATCAATGCATTTAATGAAAATATGGGTTATGATGAATTTGTCGAGTGGCAATTGGCTGGTGATTTGATGGATAATCCCAGTAAAGACATGGTCTTGGCGACTGGATTTAATAGAATTCATCCTCAGAATATGGAAGGAGGCATTGTCAATGAAGAGTTTTTAATTGAGTATGCAGCCGATAGGGCCAGTACTTTTGGGCAAGCATTTTTAGGGCTTACAGTGGCTTGCGCCAGATGTCATGATCACAAATATGATCCAATCAGTCATAAAAACTTCTATGAGTTGACCAGCTATTTTAATAATGTAAATGAGTCTGGACAAATATCGTGGAATAATGCCATGCCAGTGCCTACCATGTTATTGCCCACTGAGGAGCAAGAGGCTGTCATTGATTTTTTGGAGTCGGAAATAACTAAACAGGAAAACAAAAGAGATAGTCTTATTCAACGAGTTGTCCGAGAAGAAGCTGTAGAATGGATCTCTAATCAAGGGTATAATGAATTGCCAAAAGAAGTAGGTACAGCGTTTTGTACGGCCTATTTTCCCTTAGACAAAGATTTGTCAAATACTATTAGTCCTAAGGTTGTGGGGGATATGGCCAATGAAACAGGGGGCAATAAAAAGATAGAGTGGTCAGAGGGCAAGAAGGGCTCAGCGATATTATTTAACGGTGACAATTGGTTGAATTTAGGAGGTGAAGGTGTTTTTGGCAGACATGAGTCTTTTAGTGTGGGTTTTTGGATTCATCTTCCAGCGGATTTAAAAGATGGTAATATTTTTCATAAAGGGGATGGCGCTATTCTCTACAATTGGCGAGGGTATCATCTGCGTATTGTCGGTCAACAGTTGGAAATGATGTTGGCCCATACTGCACCAGATAATGCTATTGTAAAATATACCATGGAGGATGTGCCGCGTGAACAATGGATTTATTTGACCATGACCTATGATGGGAGCAGTAAAGCCAAAGGGTTGCGATTGTACCTCAACGGTGAGGAGATGGCGACAGAGACTAAGGTCGACAATCTATACAAGGATATTTTATTTCATCGGCAAAATGAGCCAGGATTACAGTTTGGCGCTAGATATCGAGGTAAGGGTATTAAGGGAGCCATGTTAGATGAAGTGAGGGTGTATAATAAAAAACTTACCGAAATGGAAATTCGTCTTTTGGCCACAGGAGACAGTGATGATTATTATCCAGATAGGCCTCCAGAAGCATTAAGTCAAGATGAAAAACAGTGGTTAACGGAGTATTATATTGAAAGAAGGTCGGATAAATTAGAAAAGAATAATCAAGCTTTACAAGATCTGCGAAAAAGATATGTGGATTCAATGGAGGTTATCCAAGAAGTTATGGTTATGAAGGAAAAAGAGGAAGCCGTTCAGGCTTTTGTACTAGAGCGCGGGGCATACGACAGTCCAAGTGAAAAAGTATATCCCAATACACCAGAAGTGTTTTTACCTATTCCAGATCAATATCCCAACAACAGGTTGGGTTTGGCCAAATGGCTGTTTCATCCCGATCATCCATTGACGGCTCGGGTGGCAGTGAATCGAATTTGGCAGGATTATTTTGGTCGTGGATTGGTGGAGACGAGTGAAGATTTCGGGAATCAAGGTAGTATGCCCAGTCACCCTAAACTACTCGATTATTTGGCAAAATATTTCCAAGATTCAGGTTGGGATTTGAAGGCAGTTCAAAAGCATATAGTGATGTCCTATGCCTACCGTCAATCGTCGATTAGCGAAGAAGGTCATCCCGATATTGAAAATATATGGTTGTGTAGGGGGCCTGTAAAAAGGTTGTCCGGAGAGATGTTGAGAGACCAAGTACTCAAAGCATCAGGGTTGTTGAATGCCACTATCGGAGGTAAGAGTGTTAAGCCATATCAACCTGCTGGATTGTGGCGAGTGAATGGTTCGACTTATGTGGCAGACAAAGGAGAATCCTTATATCGACGCAGCATGTATACTTTGTGGAAACGATCAGTACCACATCCAACTATAGCTAGTTTTGATGCTCCTGCCAGAGATGTCTGTGTGATTAGAAGACAAGAAACCAACACCCCGCTTCAGGCATTGGTCTTGTTAAATGATCCAATCTATATAGAGTCAGCCAGGGTAATGGGAAGTAGATTTTCCAATTATCCGAATGCTGAGGCCGGAATTGTGGAAGGGTTTTTAAGATTGACGGGGCGAAATATTAAGTCAGAGGAAATGGATATTTTATTGAAATTATATGGTGCAGAGGTTGAAAAATTTCAAAACTATCCGAAAAAGATGAAGGGATGGTTGACGATGGGTGATAGTTCTGTAGCAGATGATCATCGATCTGCAGCAACGGCAGCTATGGCTGTAGTGATGAATACTATAATGAATTCAGATGCCTCGATTATGCTTCGATAAAATTATTTGGTAAGTAAAACATAGATTATGTGTGGCCACGAAAAGATATTGCGATCCAACCATCCAGAACTTTCACAGGTAGAGCGCCAGCTGGATCGAAGAAATTTTTTGCAGAAAACAACTTTGGGACTAGGGGCATTGGCTTTGGGGAATTTGCTGAACCCGAGGATGGCCCATGGTCAAGTGAGTCCATTGATGCAAAATGGATTGGGTTTGCCTCATTTTGTGCCTAAAGCCAAACGAGTGGTTTATTTGTTCCAGAGTGGTGGACCATCGCAGCTCGATTTATTTGATTACAAGCCTGAATTGCTGCAGAGATTTGGCCAGGACTTGCCGGCTTCAGTGAGGTCGGGGCAAAGATTAACTGGGATGAGTGCCGATCAATCTATTTTTCCAATAGCACCTTCAACTCTCCAATTTAGTCAATATGGTGAGTCTGGTGCATGGGTAAGTGAGGCTATGCCTTACCTATCGGAAATAGTGGATGATTTGTGTTTTATAAAGTCTATGCAAACAGATGCCATTAATCACGATCCAGCCATTACGTTTTTACAAACGGGCAATCAAATTGCAGGACGACCTTCCATTGGTTCGTGGTTGAGTTATGGATTGGGGTCGGACAATGACAATCTCCCGACTTTTATTACTTTAATCTCCAAAAATGGTTCTGGTCAGCCTTTGTATGCCAGACTTTGGGGCAATGGTTTTTTGCCCACTGAACATCAAGGGGTGCAATTTAGAGCTGGGAAGGATCCTGTTTTGTATTTGAGCGATCCCGAGAATTATGATGGACATGATCGAAGGCAAATGTTAGATTATTTAAAAGAGTTAAATGGTGTCCAACATGATGTTTACGGAGATCCAGAGATTAATGCTCGAATAGCGCAATACGAGATGGCTTTTAGGATGCAAACTTCGGTGCCGGCTATTACTGATTTGTCTGATGAAAAAGATTATATTTTTGATATGTACGGGGAGGATAGTCGTGACCCAGGAACTTATGCGGCCAATTGTTTAATGGCAAGAAGGTTATTGGAGCAAGATGTCAAATTTGTGCAGCTCTATCATCAGGGATGGGATCAACACGGTGACTGCCCTGGCGGGGTAAGATCGAATGCTAAAAAGACGGATCAGGCTACAGCTGCCTTGATCAAGGATTTGAAGCAGCGAGGAATGCTAGAGGATACTTTGGTAATTTGGGGAGGTGAATTCGGTCGTACGGTATATTCTCAAGGACAATTGTCCAAGAGTAATTATGGAAGAGATCATCATCCCAAGGCTTTTACAATGTTTATGGCTGGTGCTGGAATAAAACCTGGAATAACTTATGGATCGACCGATGAATTTTGTTACAATGTAACTGAAAATCCAGTTCACGTTCACGATTTTCACGCCACCCTACTTCACCTGTTTGGCATTGATCATGAACGTTTAATCTATAAAGTGCAGGGGCGGAGATTTCGATTGACCGATGTACATGGTCATGTAGTCCAAGATATCTTGTCTTAGTTCTATTTTTAAAACCATTTTTAAGGGAGTTAGAATACATGGTTAAATATCATCAGAAGCGTCCAAAAAAAGTAAAAAAAGCCCTGAAGGGGCGTAGTCTAATAGCATAGGGTGCAACCCTATGGAGGATAGATCTTCCAAAAATAAGTCCTGAAAGGACGTAGGCAAATAATAGAGATAATGGGTATAGTAAAAATATTGCTGTGTTAAAAATATTAATCTTAACAGTGTTAATGAATAGAATAATAACGATAGAATGAATTATGTAGGGTAATCATTAAAACGCTTTAATCGGATTTGTCATGATTTTTTCCCAATATATCTTTATATGAAAATATATAAGATTAAATCCAAATTTGTTTCATAATAAAAATATGATATCGCAAAAATATCGCAAAATCAACTCTGAACAATATCTCCTCACCCACCCGAGATCAAGAGATCTCGGTTTCCTCATCGTAGACCGATTTACGGTCTACGGTTCTTCGAACTACATTCGGTCGCCCACAGCTATTAGACTTCGTCCTTTCAGGACTTTCCTTCAAAGTAAGATTTTATACCGAATGAATTTATTTTGGACGATTATACTAGGATGTATATGGTGAATTATCCTCAGATTAACATCTTATTTTAACAAACATAGGTTCGTTTTTCTTTTGATCCATTTTTAAAGCCTAAATTCTTGGTTTTGAATAGCTATTTCTTTGTATTGAATTTATTTTGGACACCTGTGAAATATCAGATGTTTCCATTTTGGGCTTTATTTAAATAGTTAATCATTTTTTTGATATTCTTATTGTATTAGATGTTATTCACATAATTTCTAATAAATATTGTATTGGGTAATTATTAATTACGTTGGGTATAACAGTAATGTGTAGTCGTATAATGTTGTAAATAAGTTGTTTATAGGTTTGAATAGGTGAATGTATATTTTTATATAGAAATTCCAATAATGTGTATGTAAATAATGGTAAATATTGAATTTTAGGAAAAAATATTTTTTTATTTATATACAATGAGATGAATTATGATGTGTTAACATGGCGAATATCTTAAATAGAGACAAATACTTAATATTATTCTACTGTAATTTTTTAAACAAAATCAGACCTTTACGATGCTTGACTGGGTGTTAATGTGTTAAAAATACTTATGTGATTATCTTATAATTTGAATTTCTGTTCATCGACAAAATGAAAATAATTGTTGGATTATATAAACTAATGTTTCTTAACAATTGTAAAATGTATTCTGTTTTTCGATTTTTAACAATTAGTTAATAAATTTAACAAATATTTTTTGTTGTAAAATAGTATAACTAATTTTTGATCTCTAACAGTACTAATTCATGCGAAATAGTTCTAAATACTAGTAAATGAATTATTTATTACATTAGATTGTTATATTTTAAGTGTATAATTTACTGTTAATGTAAGTAAATGTGATGTTATATTACATATATAGTTTGGTTTAATTAATATGTGAGGGCAATATGCTGTATTTGTTAGCTATATTTATGACTTATTTATTCTAAACCAAAAAGCATATTAAATGAAATCAATTCTACAAGGAATAGTTCTATTCCTGTGGCTGCCTATGTTGGCCATAGCAGAACCCAATTCGTCAGGAGATGACGTAAAACCCAATCTCGATTTAACCCTTTCTCTTGTTTCCGATGTTAGTTGTTATGGTGAGTCCGATGGTTCGGCGACCATAGTTATAGCCGGATTGTCCTCATTGTTTAAGTATTCTTATGAGGTGAAAAATAGCGCTGGAGACGTAGTTCAATCAGGTACAGAAGGACTGTTGGACAATTTGTTGGAAGACTTATTAGATCTTAATACTGGTTTGACGGTGCGCGTTGAAAATTTGGCTGCGGACGATTATACCTTTATTTGGAAATCTCGTCCGTTAATCATTGGTCCAACTACGACCAAAACACAGACTTTTACAATTGACGAGCCCGATGAATTAAAAATTGCTGGTCTCAATATTATTGACCTGTCCTGTATCAATCCAACAGGGTCTATTGAGGTATTGACTACTGGAGGTCTTGGAGGTATTGACTTAAGTTTTTTAAATTTAGGAGAAATTCTCAATATCGGTGGTGAGGGAAATACCATTACCGATTTAACAGAAGGCGTATATGATATTCTCGTTAAGGATATCAATGGTTGTACTGCGGATACCACAGTAGAAGTAGAATACTTGATTGAGTTTCCGGAAGTAGAAATTATTGGAGACGTTAATCTTGGATGTCACGATTTGTTAGATCTTTCTGTTACCTCATCAGATGGGGTAAATTTATCCCTCGATACTCCTGATGGCAATATTGTAGGAGACTTGGTTGGAAACAGCTTTTCCGTAAACACTCCTGGTGTGTATGTAGTATCGGCATTGGACATATTGAATGGATGTGTATCGAAGGATACTGTAAATGTAGTGGCCGATATTGATATTCCATTGTTGGATGCGGGAACTGATCGTATCTTAGGTTGTTTAGACGATCTCGAATTGACAGCCATTACTGATGCCACTTCTATTGTTTGGGAAAACTTAAGTGGTAATGTGTTGAGCAATAATAATGTATTGGAAGTAGAAGCTCCTGGTACATATGTAGCTGTAGCATTGAATTATTTAACAGGTTGTGAGTCTAGAGATACTGTAATTGTGACTCCTGGAGATGAAGATGACAATGCTTTGCTAGACTTTCAATTAGGAGCAACCTATAATTTGGGTTGTTTAAATGTTTTGGATTTGGTAGTAATTAATCCATCAGAATTGGCTATTACTTGGGGAACCATCGGTGGTCAAATTCTTGGAACTGAGGGAGAAGATATTTTGCGTATTTCTGAGCCAGGTCTATATATTGCTTCAGCTGTTGATTTGGTTACCGGATGTTTGGTTTCAGATACTATTAAGGTGATAGCAGAGGTTGACATTCAACCTATTTCTATAGATGAAGATGAAACCTATTTGCCCTGCGAAGGTAGTTTGGTAATCGAAACCAATTATGATAATATTGATGCTAATGTAGAGTTGTTGTGGAAAACCATTGAGGGAGATGTAGGAATCGATTCTGATGGTACGACAGCTGAGGTAACTGCTGCTGGTGTATATGCAGTAGTGGCAACTAATATAATTACGGGATGTAAAACATCTGATACTATTACAGTGGTAGATCCAGTGTCTTTGGAAGCTACGGCTACCATAGTTCAGCCAAGCTGTTCAGGAGACAGCAATGGTTCTATTTCTTTGGCAGTAACTGGTGGTGTAGCCCCTTATTCTTATGATTGGTCCAATGGTGCGAGTACTAAAAATGTAAGCAATTTAGCTCCTGGAACCTATTCAGTAGAAATAGAAGATAGTAACGGATGTGGAAAAACATTCACTTATACAATAGTAGCGCCAGAAGAAATTGAGGTAGATGCTACTGTTTCACAGCCAAGCTGCTCTGCTGAAAACGATGGTGCAATTTCATTGACTGTATCGGGTGGAAATTCACCTTATACTTACAAATGGTCAAATGGTTCAACTTCTAAGAATGTTAGTAATTTAGCTCCAGGAAGTTATACTGTTGAAATAAAAGATAATAATGATTGTATTTCGACAGCTACATATACAATAGTACAACCAGATGCTATTGCTGTTTCTCTTACTTCATCTCAAGATGTGGTATGTGCCAGTGAAAACAGTGGTTCATTGAATGTGTCTGTATCGGGTGGAAATTCACCATATACCTATAAATGGTCAAACGGTGCAACAACTCAAGATATAGCCAACCTAACTGCGGGTAGTTATAGTTTGACGGTCACTGATGCCAATGGTTGCTCGGCTACAGCTTCTTACGATGTAGACGAAGTAGATCCGATTACGGCAACCACTTCTATTGATTCTATTGGATTCAATAACTCTAAACTTTCAGTAAGTGTTTCTGGAGGAACTGCCCCTTATCAATATTTATGGAGTACAGGAAAAACAACTTCTACCATTGAAGTTGGTCCTGGAAGTTATACACTAACCATCACCGATGCCAACCAATGTTCTGATGTAGTTAATTTTGTCGTTGATCCACATATGGTAGAAGAACCAGATTCATGTGATTTGGCTTTAGAAATTGAGACTACTGTAGAAACCGATACTAGTTTAGGAACTGCCAAAGTAATTATTACGGGAGGAACTTCTCCATATGTTTATTCTTGGAGTACAGGTGACGATAGTGAATCGATTGATAGTCTTGTGGCTGGAACTTATACAGTTACTGTAACGGATTCATCCATGTGTGCAGTGACTATGGACTTTGAAATAGAGAAAGTTACAGATACTATATATCTCAATTGTCAAAGTGATATTATTGTAGATAGTTGTAATCAAATCGTGGAATACAGTGAGCCAAGTATTGAATCGACAATGAATTACACTATTTCACAGATCAGTGGATTGTGTAGTGGAAGTATATTCCCGATTGGGGTAAATGAAATTACTTATTTAATCCTATTTGAAGATGGCAGTTATAAATTCTGCAATTTTAATGTAATTGTGTCTCCTGAGGAATTGGATTTCACTCTTCAACATCCAACTCAAATGGATTCAAAAGATGGATCAGCTACTTTACATTTGCCAGATTCTACTCTTGAATATTACTTGGAATGGAGTGATTCATTACGTCAGTTAGGACCTCAAATGGTTAATGTAGGAGCAGGTGAATATACGGTTAAGGGTATGGATGAAAATGGCTGTATCATCAATGAAACCATTGAATTGGAAGATGTTAAACCATTGGAATTGATGCGAGCCATGGTATTGAATACTGTAGATACTTTGAGCAATGGAATGATCGAAGTCACTGTTGTAGGGGGTACTTATCCTCATAGTTATTCATGGACGGGTCCAGAAGGATTTACTTCTACTCAAGAAGATTTATATAACGTAGCTCCTGGATCTTATATGTTGGAGGTGGTTGATGCCAATGGTATGTTTGGATCGTTTGGACCTTTTGTAGTAGAATCTGAAGTTTTAGCCTCTGCGGAGAGTACGAACTTAGGTAGATTTAAGACCAATGTCTTAGATCAAACCAAAGTTTTCCCTAATCCATCTCAGGGTGATTTAGAATTGCAATTGGATTTCGATATTGTAAAAGATCTAGAAATCAATGTTGTAAATGCATTGGGAGAAACAATAAAGATTTCCAAATACGACAATGTTAAAAATTCAACCATTAATTTGGATCTAAATAGTTTGGTGCCAGGTCAGTATTTCTTAATACTAAAGTCTGGTGGTCAAATCGCTAATAGAAAGATTACCTTGTATTAATTGACAAGTTATAATTTGCTTTGGATAGAGGTTCTCGATAATGATTCGGGAACCTCTTTTTTTATTTATATTATTATTGTTTTCTATATTGCTGTATATTTAAAATATTCGATATGCAGGATGTAAATAGAGATCTATCAAACCATCATGAATTGCTCACCGACATGTTTCCACAATTGTCTAGTGAAGAGATATGGGCAAATTATAGATTGTCCGAGGATGATGTTTCTTTTTTTAATGAAAATGGTTATCTGTCTCATATAAAATTACTGGAGGAGGACCAAGTAATGATTTTGAGAAATGAGTTGGAGGAAATAGCCGGTGGTCAACATCCCAATCACGATTTGTTTCACGAATACCATTCCAATGAATCCGGTGATCCCAATGCGGTTTTGTTTCATTCATTAGGTCATTGGCGGATTACTCCGGGTTTTCACGATGTATTATGGAATCCGAGGTTTGTGGTGGCGGCCTCTCAACTATTGGGTGATAGAGCGGTGAGATTTTGGCATGATCAATTGTTTTGCAAGCCAGCTCAACACGGTGGGGTGGTCGCATGGCATCAAGATTATAGTTATTGGACTCGAACCTCGCCTATGCAACATTTAACATGTTGGGTGGGTCTAGATGATGTCGATAAGTCTAATGGTTGTGTATATTATATACCAGGAAGTCATCGATGGCCTTTACTCGATAAGATTACACTAGCCGGTGATATGGATAGTTTGCAACAACATCTCAGTCCAGATCAACAACAACAATACGATAAAAAAGTAGCGATAGAATTGCCCATGGGGTATGGAACTTTCCATCATCCATTAATGGTTCACGGATCATATGAAAACAGATCCAATCGATCGAGAAGGGCTTTTGTGCTCAATGTTTTTGCCGATGGTACTCAGTCTAGCACCGATGGAGAACTATTGCAAGGTGTGCCGATAATAGAGAAAGGACGACGACTAGAAGGTCAATTTTTTCCTTTATTGTACACTCCTAGTCATCATCTAATAGATTCTTAATATCCCTTAATCCATTTGTTATATAGACTTGGTTACAATTCAGCGGACTGCGTCCATATATTTATATCTCCGTCTTTGGCATAGCGATCAATTTCTTTCAGTTCGTCTTGAGTAAAAGTCAAATTACTCAATGCTGCCACGCAGTCTTCTACCTGAGATACTTTACTGGCACCAATAAGGGCTGATGTTACTTTTTCACTGCGCAATACCCATGCTATGGCCATTTGAGCCAAAGATTGTCCTCTACTTTCCGCTATGCGGTTGAGTTGGCGTATATTTTCAATATTTTCTTCACTGAGAAATTGCGGCCTTAACGACTTGTTTTGATTGGCACGGCTATCCTCGGGAATACCTCCTAAATATTTTTGTGTCAACATACCTTGAGCAAGAGGTGAAAATACAATGCTTCCGATTCTCAAATCATCTAAGGTATCTAACAAATTATCTTTTTCAACCCAACGATTGAGCATGGAATAACTAGGCTGGTGGATGATAAAAGGAGTGCCTAGTCTTTTTAATATTTTATAGGCTTCGCGTGTTCTCTGTGTATTGTAGGAAGATATACCGACGTAGAGAGCTCGACCCGATCGCACAATATGATCTAGAGCTTCCATGGTCTCCTCTAAAGGAGTATTGGGGTCGAAGCGATGTGAATAGAAAATGTCTACGTAGTCTAATCCCAGTCTTTTTAGACTTTGATCGCAACTTGAGATAAGGTATTTTCGACTGCCCCATTCTCCATATGGACCAGGCCACATATTGTACCCCGCTTTGGATGAGATGATCATCTCATCTCTATAGCCCCTAAAATCTTCTTTTAAAATGCGACCAAACGCCAACTCTGCACTTCCTGGAGGGGGCCCGTAATTGTTGGCTAAATCAAAATGAGTAATTCCTAAATCAAAAGCTTTTCTACAAATGGCTTGTTTATTGGAATGAGGATGGTCATCGCCAAAATTATGCCACATGCCCAATGATATGGCGGGAAGATGAAGTCCACTCTGTCCACATCTTCGGTAAATCATTTTGTCGTATCGATGGTCCAAGGGTTGATAGTCCATAAATTTTTCTATTTTAGTTGTCCAATTTACAATTATTGAATTTTTCTTTATATCAAAAGAATGGTTTGTTTAACTTAAAAACATCTTTAATGAAATATTTTATTCTGTTTTTGGTCTCTTGTTCGACTTTCATTTTAGAGGCAACTCCGTATGAAAAACGTAATTTATTACAAAAACAAGTATCGAAGGAAGAATTATTTCAATTTATTCAGAAGCCAGAAGATTGGATCCCCTATCCTCAATACAATGATCGCGGGGCATGGGATGAATTTTTAGCCGGAGCTAAGGAGTCTCTTATTCAAGCTGGAGAGTCCTATTTGGATTATCAGTGGCAGGTGGTTAAGCTCAGTGATTATCTTGAGTTTGAAAAGAGTGGGTCGCGAGATATTATGCAAAAACCATTTGGAGATAATAATTCGGCGATGTCTGCATTGGTATTGGCTGAGTTGGCCGAAGGAAAAGGACGGTTTATGGATCAGATCTTAAATGGAACATGGCTGGCTTGCGAGATGACGACCTGGGTATTATCTGCTCATTTGCGTTCGCATCAGACCAATAAGCGTTCCATCCCCGATCCATATGAATACACCATTGATTTAACTGCTGGTGATTTGGGTTCATTCTATTCATGGGTGTATTATTTTTTTAAAGACGAGATGGATAAGGTGCATCCTTTGGTCGCACAGAGGTTGAGACAGAATTTAGAGGATAGAATCTTGCGTCCATATATGGAAAGAGATGACTTTTGGTGGCAAGCTGTTGATCTAGAGCCTGGAGGCAAGGTCAATAATTGGAATCCATGGTGTAATTTTAATGTGCTGACCACCTTTTTATTGCTAGAATCAGATAAAAATAAGCTGGTGGACGCCGTTTACAAATCTATGGTCTCAGTCGATCAATTTATCAACTACAATCATGTCGATGGGGCCTGCGAGGAAGGGCCTTCCTATTGGGGCCATGCCGCTGGAAAAATGTTTGATTACTTAGATCTTCTTTCTATGGCTACTGAGGGAAAGGTGGATATCTTTGATCAGCCAATTATTAGAAATCTCGGTGAATATATTGCCAAATCATATGTAGGTGATGGTTGGGTGGTCAATTTTGCCGATGCTACCGCTCGATCCAAAGGAAAGCCTTTTGTGATTTTTCGATATGGCAAAGCAGTGGAAAGTACTGAAATGAAGGCTTATGCAGCTTATTTATATGAAAGCCAGAAGGGCGATAAAAAGTGGAGTTTTGGAAGGGATTTTTTTAGGGCTATGGAGGCCTTTCGAAATTTGGAGGAAATAGAATCTATTAATCCTTCCCTGCCCCATTATCAGAATGCATGGTATGCAGAAACAGAGTTTTGTTATATGAAAAACAATAGTGGATTCTTTTTTGCAGGAAAAGGAGGATATAATGCCGAAAGCCATAACCACAACGATATGGGTAGCTTTTCTTTGTACTATAATCAAACTCCCGTCTTAATTGATGTGGGAGTAGGTACTTATACACGGCAGACCTTTAGTAGTGAGCGATATTCGATATGGACCATGCAAAGTGAATATCACAATCTTCCTTTAATTAATGGCCAAGGACAAATGCCTGGGCATAAGTATCGATCGAAAAACGTAGTATTTGATGATCAAAATCAAATTTTTCAATTGGATCTCGCTCGTGCCTATGGTGATGAGGCCAAAGTGAAAGAATGGACAAGACAGTATAAGTTATTGAGTAATGGTCTTCAAGTGAAGGAGGAGTATTCTCTAGCGGAAGTTGATCAACCTTCTGAGTTGCATTTTATGACTTGGGGAAAACCTACATTAATAAAACCGGGGCAAGTGAAATTAGTGGCTGGGGACGAAACTTTGATTTTGGAGTATGATCCAGTAGAGTTGTCCTTCGAATCTGAGACTATAGAAGTTACAGATAATCGCCTGCGCAGTGTGTGGAGGGAAAGGGTGTATAGAATAGTCCTCTCACTTACTTCAAATGCAAAACAAGGGAATTTAACTTATCTTATTAAGACTATGTAGTTAAAATAGATTTAAGAGAATTTTGTGGAGGTCTTGGTTGACAGAGTTGATAATAGTTCTTAGTTGGCTATTGTAGCTATATCTATGGGTGTGAATAGCTGTAGTTTTTTATATGATTAATGTTGGTATTATTTGTCTGTTAGACTATGTCTTCGCTTTATGGATGGAGTAATTAAATGCTCTGTTTGATTACTGGAATTTCTTTTTTATTAACGGTGATTTTTTTCGTCTTTTTTAATGTTAAATCAGGATAAATCGATTTTGAATTGATCGATTTTATACGCAATCGTTTACAATAGTTATCTATTTCTCTATTGAAACTTTCCTTCCTGCAGTTTTTTCTACACTAAAACCATTGGTGATGGAATTTTTCATTTTGGTTTAAATCCTATGAATTGGTTCAAAAAGTAATTCTTTTTTGAATAGTTAGAAAGTGAATTCCGTTGGAGTATGAATGTTAAAACACGTTAATTGTCAATAGTTGTTTTTGTTTCCATTATGTTAAAATTAACAAATTATTACATTTTTAGTAAGTGAATGCATGAAATGTACCACAAATTGCACGATATGTACATGAAAAATAATTCCTTCTTAATATACCTTTATCGAGAAAATAAATAGTGTCAAAAATTGCCTAAAAGCTATTATAATAATTTGTAAATGCAATAAAATAAAATAAAGTTGGCAGCGTTTTTGGCGTCTTTTATGTTTTCTATATGTAAATTTAATGTTGTGAGGCATTTTTACCTATAACAAAAGGTTAAAACGGTGAATTGCTGTAGTCCTTAAAATTGTTAAGGAAATTAATATGAATTCAGTAGTGGAAAATATTTGGTAATTTTTAATTAGGATTTTATGAAGTGGAAATTTATTTACTCTTGTTTTTTTGTAGTTGTCAGTGCGCTGACTCTGCAAGCACAAAGCAACCTCAAATTAACTGGAACAGTTATCGATAGTGAGGAAGAACCTCTGATTGGGGTAAACATAATCGTTAAAGGAACTTTGAATGGAAGTTCAACCGATTTCAATGGCAATTTTGAACTTGAAGATGTTCCATCCGATGGTGTATTGGTCGTTTCTTATGTGGGTTATGAAACCACAGAGGTGGCGGTGGACAATAGAACTAATGTGTCCATCACTTTAGGACAAAACCTGCAAGCATTGGAAGAAATCGTAGTAGTGGGATATGGAACTCAGAAAAAGGTGAATCTTACTGGTGCAGTATCTTCGGTTTCGAGTGAAGCATTGGCCAATCGTCCTATACCCAGTGTGGGGCAAGGTCTACAGGGCTTAATTCCAAACCTTAATATTTCAATTAGGAATGGTGATCCGACTCGAAGTGCGGATTTTAATATTAGAGGATATGAATCCATAAATGGTGGATCTCCTCTTATATTAGTTGATGGTGTGCCGATGGATATTGAGCGGATCAATCCCAATGACATTGCCAGTGTCAATGTGTTGAAAGATGCATCAGCAGCAGCAGTGTATGGAGCAAGAGCAGCTTTTGGAGTTATTTTAATTGAAACTAAAAAAGGTAAATCTGGTAAAGTAAACATTCAATTGTCTACTGAATTGTCAGCGGCTAAGCCAATATATCATATCGATCCAGTGACCGACCCTTATACCTTCGTATTGGCTAGAAATGCGGCATCGATTAGAACCAATGGTTCTCCATCTTATAGTGATGAGTTTGTGGCAGATGTAAAGGCTTTTTCTGATGGAACTGGACCAGAGTGGGGTGTGCGTGATGGGGTATTACAGTTTTATGGGTATAACAACTATCAAGATCAGGTAATTACAGATTATGCTCCACAACAAAAATATGACTTAAGTGTATCCGGAGGTTCAGAAAATGCGACCTATTATGTGTCATTGGGAGCATTAAACAAAGATGGGTATTTAAAGAACAAAGAAAAGAATGAAAATTTTCAACGCTATAATGTCTTAATGAAAGCCGATTTTAAGGTAAATAATTGGTTGAGTTTGGATGAAAAAATAGTTTTTAATTCACAGATAAGTGATAAACCTCACTTTTACAATTGGGATGTAAATATTAATACTGTGGCTCGGGTTTCACCCATTACAGCTATTACTTTTCCCGATTTAGATTATTACCTCACTCCGGGTGATCATGATGAATACGCTCAGTATATTGGAAAACATTTTTCCACGGTAAACTTTTTGCCTTATTTGGAGCAAGGTGGTCGTGAAACTTTTACTAAAAACGATACTTGGTTGTCTCAAGGAGTTACCTTAACACCTCTTGCAGGATTGAAAATTCGAGGAGAGTTTTCCTATAATATTTATAATCGAACCTATCAGGATGTGGCCAGTAAGGTGGAGGTCATAGAAAATTCAGATTTGGAGTCGGGCATTATTGTAGGTAATGGATTTAGTGGTAATGATTGGATTAATAACATCAATGATTACAACACCTATTACGTGTTAAATACTTTTGCTGAATATACATTGGATCCTGGTAATGACCATTACCTCAGAGGTATGGTGGGATTCAATCAGGAGTATGGTAGTAATTCATTTACCAGATCACAAGCCAATTCATTGATTACTCCACTGATTACTGATTTGAATGCAACCACTGGTAATCAGCAGACATTTGGAGGTAAATCACATGTGGCTCTTCGCGGAGCTTTTTATAGACTCAACTATATTTACAAAGACAAATATCTATTTGAAGCCAATGGTCGATATGATGGAACTTCAAGATTTTCAAAAGACAGTCGATTTGGTTTCTTCCCTTCATTTTCTGCGGGATGGCGGATATCGGAAGAAGGTTTTATGGATGGTACAAGATCGGTATTGGATAATCTGAAGATCAGAGCTTCTTATGGAGAATTAGGAAATCAGCTTTTGGGATCTAATTACTATCCCTATATCTCTACTTTGGGCATTGGAACTTCACCTTATTTAATGACAGGAGGATCGAGATTGCCTTATGTTTCGCCTGCGGGTTTGGTTAGTCCTTCATTGACATGGGAAACCGTAATTTCAAAAAACATTGGATTGGATGTGAGTATACTCAATCAGAAGTTGGATTTTACTTTTGATCTATATACAAGAGAAACTGTAGATATGTTGACCGATGTTGAATACCCGGATATTTTGGGAACAGATGCCCCTAAAGCCAATGCAGCCGATCTTAAAACCAAAGGTTGGGAGACCTCAGTTACATGGCGCGATCGAATTAACAATGATTGGAGTTACCGAATAACGGCTTCACTTTCCGATTGGAAATCTGAAATTACCAAATACGACAATCCGACGGGTGCATTGTCTGAGTTTTATGTTGGGTATCAGATTGGTGAGATATGGGGGTATGAAACCGTTGGTATTTTTCAATCTGCTGAAGATGTGGCTGCTGCACCTAATCAAGATCGATTGGGGAGTAACTGGAGAGAAGGAGATGTGCAGTATGCTGATTTAGATGGTGATGGAGAGATTAGCCCAGGTAACAATACCCTAGAAAATTCTGGGGATCGAAGAATCATTGGTAACTCTACACCGAGGTATAGTTTCGGTTTAAATTTCGATGTGAAATACAAAAACTGGGCATTGACTACCTTCTTTCAAGGGGTGGGTAAAAGAGATTACTGGCCATCTGATAACAACTGGACACCGTTTTTCCCTTTCAATGCTGGTCATGTTGAAAATTACTTTATCACAGATACATGGACGGTTGATAATAGAGATGCTTATTTCCCAGCTGCTCACTTGTCTACCAATACCAAGCAAAATCTCGAAACACAAACTCGATATCTTCAGGATGCCAGTTATATTCGATTGAAAAACTTGACGCTTAGTTATGATTTCAATGCAGATATGTTGAATAAAGTAGGAATAGGAGGAGTAAGACTTTATTTGTCTGGGATGAATTTATGGGAAGCTTCAAAAATTAGAAAACCATTGGATCCAGAAAATTTACATCAAAATGTATTGTCGGGAGAGAACTTTAATGGTGCTGTTGAATATCCTATTCAGAGAATATTTTCTGTTGGGGCCAATGTAAACTTTTAGTAAATATTAAATCAAGAAGAATGAAATATAAAAATATAATATACGCATTGTCAATGGTGGCTTTGATGTTGACCATGGGTTGCAATGATGATTTTCTGGAACGCTATCCATTGGATGAAATCAGTAATGAAACTTTCTGGAATACTGAAAATGATCTTAAGGTATATAACAATGGCTTATATGATTTGACAAGGAATGACGACAATGTTCCGATATTAATGGGCCATGACGGTGGATTTAATAGCCATAAATATGGCATCTGGTATACCGATGAATTTACGGACAACATTGCGCCACGACATTCACGACACAACAGATATCAGCAGGTGAGAGCAGGTAAACACCTCGTGCCTTCGAGTACGGAATGGTATGGGTATAAAGGATGGAATTTTGTGCGAGCTATTAATATAGGGTTGGACAATTACGACAATGCAGACATCGAGGATGCTGTGCGCAATAAATACGTTGGAGAAGCTCGTCTTTTTAGAGGTTGGTTTTATGCCGATAAAGTCTCTAAGTTTGGTGATGCACCCTGGGTAGATCATGAATTAAACGTTGATTCCGATGAGTTGTACGGGGCTCGAACACCAAGAGAGGAAGTTATGGCCAATGTTTTGGCGGATTTAACTTTTGCTGCTGAAAATTTGCCTTCAGACTGGGGCGATGGAGCCGGTCCAGGTCGATTAAATCGTTGGGCAGCATTATTGGTCAAATCTAGAGTATGTTTATTTGAGGGTACATGGAGAAAGTATCACGGTGGTAGTAATCCAGATATGTGGTTGCAAGAAGCTGCGGCGGCGGCCAAGGAAATAATGGACGATGGTCCTTATTCTCTTTATTCCACTGGTGATCCATTGAATGATTACAACGCCATTCATCAAATGACGGCCGACCTTACCGGTGTTTCTGAGGTGATGTATTGGAGAAGATACGAATTGGGAATTAATACCAATCACGTGCAGTCCTATCACAGAGGTTACAATGGAGGTGCTACTAAAAGTATGGTGGAAGATTATTTATGTGCCGATGGATTGCCTATAACGTTGTCTGATCAATATCAAGGAGATGAGGTTTTTGAAAATATTTTTGAGAATCGAGATCCGAGACTGCGTCAAACCATATTGCATCCCGATGATGTATTAAAATATGGATATGGTAATTTTGATACTAGACCTTATCCTCGATTGAGAGGTATGGAAGGTGGACAGACCATAGAGACTGGTTATCACATTATCAAAGTCTTTGATCCGGTTACTAGTTATGCAACCTACAATACCTCTAACACCCCTGCCATTACTTTGAGATTTGGAGAAGCGTTACTTAATTATGCAGAAGCCATGGCAGAGTTGGGTACTATTACTCAATCTGATTTAGATGCCAGTATCAATTTGTTGAGAGATCGTGTCGGTATGCCTCATATGGATTTAAACAATGTACCTGTCGATCCTAGATATGTAGACGATGGAGTTTCACCGCTTATTGTAGAAATTAGACGTGAACGCAGAGTGGAGTTGTTTATGGAAGGATTTAGATACGATGATTTGCGCAGATGGAAGCAAGGCAAAAAGCTATTGACCAAAGATTACGGGGTTCGCTATGATGATGCTGCTCAAGCTCGTTATGAAAAATCCAATGTAGCCTCCTCATTGGTCGATGGTATTCCCTATGTAGATGTATACAAGGGATCTGATTATGAAACTCCAGAATTCGATGAAAATAAGCATTATTTATGGCCAATTCCTTTGAGTGCTCTGTCTCAAAATCCGAATATTGGTCAAAATCCAGGTTGGTAAAATAAAATTTTTTATAATTTAATTGTATATGATCCCGACGTAAGTTATCTTGACGTCGGGATCATTTTTTATTTAAAAAACTAATATAACATGAGATTTAATTTTGTATGTCAATACTTGGCGGTAGTATTGATCTTGACATTGTCGTCGGCCATAACTTTAAGTGCTTCGAATAGCACATATTTTCCTTCAGATTCATCGGTACTTGACAATCCAATGAGTCCAGAATATTTAAAAAAGAATCTTCGGAAAGATGGACCAAAGTTGTTCTTTACTCCAGAAATAGAAGAAAATTTAAAGGCAAAAATTAAGTCAGATCCCATTGTTAAAAATGTATACAAAGCCATTCAATTGAATGCTGCGCAAATTGTTGAAAAACCATTGTTGAAAAGAGAAAAAATAGGTCGTAGACTATTGAGTGTATCTCGAGAAATGTTGTATCGGATGAATATTCTAGGTATGGTTTATCGGATGGAAAAAGAGGAAGAAATTCTCGAGAGAATCAATGAAGAAGTTATAGCGGTATGTGAATTTTCGGATTGGAATCCTTCTCATTATTTAGATGTTGCGGAGATGGCTCTAGCTGTAGCTATAGCTTTGGATTGGACAGATGGTGCTCTGCCTTCTAAGACGGTTTCTTTGGCTAAACAAACCCTAATTGATAAAGGGATAATGCCATCGTATAAAGGTAAGGCCGGTTGGGCAAAGGGTAATAACAATTGGAATCAAGTTTGTAATGGCGGGATGATTGCCGCATCGTTAATGATTGCTGATGTCGATGTGGAACTTGCCTCTAAAACCATATCAAGAGCACTGGATGGCATGCCCAACGCTTTGGAAGAATATGGTCCTGATGGCGTATATCCTGAGGGGGCAACATATTGGGTCTATGGAACATCATTTTCTGTGATGACAGCGTCCATGTTAGAATCTGCATTGGGAACTGATTTCGGATTGGGTACTTTTCCTGGATTTAGAGAAAGTGCATTGTTTAAGGTACTTTCTGAAGCACCGAGTGGTCGCTACTACAATTTTGCCGATTGTGGGGAATTCCCCTATAAGGTCGGTGATATGGTCTTGGCTTGGTTTGCAGCGAAAACAGGGAACAGTATGTACCTTCAAAAAGAGAAATTTTTGATTCCAGCTGAGGATATGGGTAAACTTCCTCGATATGCCGGTGGTGGTTTGATCTGGTTGTCGCAGTATGAAGCCAATAAAGACAAAGTCCAATTACCAACTTCGTGGAAAGGGGATGGAGCCAATCCCATTGTGTTTTTTAGAGATGATGCCTATCAGTATTATTTCGGAGGTAAAGGAGGTCGCGGTACAGTAAATCACGGAAATATGGATGGTGGTTCTTTTGTCTTTGAGCTCGATGGTGTTCGTTGGATCGTTGATTTAGGTAATCAGGGTTATCACGATTTAGAGAAAACGGGTTTTAAATTATGGGATAGATGTCAAGACTGTGAAAGATGGACACTGTTGACCAAAAACAATTTTGGACATAGTACCCTCTCTGTGAATGATGAATTACACGTAGTTAATGGGATGGCTAGTTTTATTGATTTTCAAGAAGGAAATCAGCCTTCAGCTACTCTAGATATGAGTCCTACTTTTAAAAATCAATTGGCAAAGGCTCACAGAACCTTTGTGAAAGATGGTCCAAGATCACTGCTGATCGAAGATGAAATTGAAGTATTGTCGACTACTAAAAAAGTAGTCTTTCAATTGATGACAACGGCAGATATTGAATGGACGGATTATGGTCTTACCTTGCATCAGGATGGCAAATCTCTTCATATTGAAAATGTGAGCCACCCATCGATTAAGGCCAATGTGGTACAACTCGATCCTCCTCCATTAAAGCTCGATCGTCATATGGCCAACTTAAAGCGAATAGAGTTTGAATATCCAGCATGGTTTTTTGAAAATAGCAAAGGCAAAATAAAAGTTAGGTTAAGTGGAATGTGATATGCTGGCAATGATTAAATCATTTAGATGAATTAATTCACAATATAATTGCATATGATGCCGACGAAAGTTATCTTGACGTCGGCATTATTTTTTATTTAGAAAACCAGAATTACATGATATTTAATTTTAACTGGACCGGTATTTCAGTGATGTTTATTTTGAATTTGTCGCTTATTTCTATGTTGACTGCTTCGAATAGTGAATTTGTCTCATCAGATTCCTTGATTCTAGAAAATCCAATGAGTCCAGAATATTTAAAAAAGAATTTGCGAAAAGATGGACCAAAATTGTTCTTCACGCCGGAAATAGAAGAAGATTTAAAGGCAAAAATTAAATCAGATCCCATTGTTAAAAATGTATATGAAGCTATTAAATTAAATGCGGCATCAGTTGTAAAAAAGCCCTTGTTGAAAAGGGAAAAAATTGGACTTCGACTATTAAGCGTGTCTCGAGAAATGTTGTATCGAATGAATATTTTGTCCATGGTGTACAGGATGGAAAAGGATGAAGAAATTCTTGAGAGAATCAATGAAGAAGTCATCGCTGTTTGTGAGTTTTCGGATTGGAACCCTTCGCATTATCTAGATGTGGCCGAGATGGCTCTAGCTGTAGCTATTGCTTTGGATTGGACAGATGGAGCTCTGCCTAAAAAGACGGTGGCTTTGGCCAAACAAACCTTAATTGATAAAGGGATATTGCCATCCTATCAAAAGAAGGGCTTTTGGGTTGAAGGTAATAATAATTGGAATCAGGTGTGTCATGGAGGCTTGATTGCAGCATCGTTGGTGATTGCTGATATTGATGTAGATCTTGCATCAAAAACCATATCAAGAGCACTGGATGGCATGCCTAATGCACTGAAAGAATATGGTCCAGATGGAGTGTATCCAGAAGGTGCAACTTATTGGATGTATGGAACTTCGTTTTCAGTCATGACAGCTTCTATTTTAGAGTCCGCTTTAGGGACAGATTTTGGATTGGGTACTTTTCCTGGATTTAGAGAAAGTGCATTGTTTAAAGTACTTTCTGAAGCACAGAGTGGTCGCTACTATAATTTTGCTGATTGCGGGGAATTCCCCTCAAGGGTTGGTGATATGGTCTTGGCATGGTTTGCTGCCAAAACGGGTAATAGTATGTATTTACAAAAAGAGAAATTTTTATTACCAGCCAAGGAAATGGGCAAATTACCTCGATATGCCGGTGGTGGTTTGATCTGGTTGTCGCAGTACACAGCCAATAAAGAGAAAGTTCAATTGCCCAATTCATGGCAAGGGGATGGGGCCAACCCCGTTGTGTTTTTTAGAGATGATATCTATCAGTATTATTTCGGAGGTAAAGGGGGGCGCGGTACAGTAAATCACGGAAATATGGATGCTGGGTCTTTCGTTTTTGAACTCGATGGTATTCGTTGGATCGTCGATTTAGGGAATCAGCGCTATCACGATTTAGAGAAAACTGGTTTCAATTTATGGAATTCATGTCAGGATTGTGAAAGATGGACATTGTTGACCAAAAACAACTTTGGACATAGTACCCTTTCTGTGAATGATGAATTACATGTAGTTGAAGGGATGGCTAATTTTATTGAATTTCATCAAGGAGATAATCCATCAGCCACTCTGGATATGAGTCCTACTTTTAAAAATCAATTGGTAAAAGCCCATAGAAGGTTTGTGAAAGATGGTCCAAGATCACTGCTGATAGAAGATGAAATTGAAGTACTGCCAACTACTAAAAAGGTCGTCTTCCAATTGATGACAACGGCTGATATTGAATGGACGGATTATGGCCTTACCTTGCATCAAGAGGGTAAAGTCCTTCATATTGAAAATGTGACCAACCCATCGATTAAGGCCAATGTGGTACAACTCGATCCTCCTCCATTGAAACTCGATCGTCATATGGCCAACCTAAAGCGAATAGAGTTTGAATATCCCGCATGGGTTTTTGAAAATGGAAAAGGAAAAATACAAATTAGGCTATCTGGAATTTAAGTCTAGTTATTTCAACTTTTTGTTAATCTATACTATTTTTTATGTTTAAAATTTTACTGTTTTTATTTACTTGTTTGACCTTTACATCGGCAAGTGATACCAAATCTGATATTGAAATCGTACGAGAAAGAATCATTGACGAGGCTATGAAGTCCTCTGTTGATGACAATGAAGTTAAGAATATTTTAGAGGATCAAACCCTGAGTGGAAACTGGGATTACATCAATTATATTGATACTACTAATACTGGTTTTGAGCATAGAGTACACCTGTCTAATATTATCAAAATGGCGTTGGCTTATAAGACAAAGAGCTCTCAATGGTATGGCAATCAAAAAGTGTATTCAGGTATTTGCAAGGCCTTAAAATATTGGAATGACCGCGATTTTATTTGTCAAAATTGGTGGTGGAATCAGATAGGAACACCTACTTCGCTGATGCGCGCATTATTGGTGATGGATGCAGACCTTCCGAAAAGCCTAACGGAGAAATCGATAGAGATTATCGGTCGTGCCCATATGGATGCTTCTGGAGCAAGACCGAGTGGAGATCGAATAAAAATAGGCGGGATATTGGCTAAAAAACTTTTGTATTTATACGATGAAAAGGAATTTTTAAGGGTCATAAATATCATTGAAGGGGAGATTAAATTTTCGACAGGGCGGAGAGGATTACAGCATGATTTTAGTTTTCATCATCGACAAGATCGGGTGAATAATACCCTGTCTTATGGAGCTGGTTATGCTAGCGCTTTTGCCGAATGGGCAGCTTATGTTTCTGGTACTTCATTTGCTTTTGGAGAAGAACCAATTCAAATATTAACAGATTATTATTTAGATGGAATTTGTAAGATGATGCCTTATGGACTATATCCGGATTTGGGGGCTAAGAATAGGAGTATTTCTAGACTAGGATCTCTTAAAAAGGTAAGTAATCAAACAGCGCTTTATTTGTTAAAGGTATCAGATTATCGATCGACAGAATTGCAAGAAATTATTAATGCTTCTTCAGGGCTACAAAATAAAGTGGCAGAATACAATAAATTTTTCTGGCAAACAGAATATATGTCCCACCAGAGATCAAATTTTTTTGCATCGGTTCGAATGTATTCTAGTAGGAACTATAATATGGAATATCCCTACAACAGTGAAGGGTTGAAAAATCATTTCCTTGGGGATGGATCGAGTTTTTTGTCGCGAACAGGTCAAGATTATGTAGATTTATTTCCGGTTTGGGACTGGCATAAGATCCCGGGAACTACCGTTGTTCAAAAACCAAATTTTCGACCGGAAAACCAAATTCAAGAAATCGGAGTTAAAGATTTTGTTGGAGGAGTGAGCAATGGTCAATACGGAGCAGCGGTGATGGATTATTGGAAATCTCAGGATTCGCTTAAGGCCAAAAAATCATGGTTTTTCTTTGATAATGAATATGTTTGTTTAGGTTCAGACATCGGTTCAAAATCAAGATTTCCGGTAGCGACCACCATCAATCAAAATGCTTGGAAGACCGATGTAGTGATCAATGAAAACGGCAGTCAAAAAATCCTAGAAGAAGGACGTTTTCAGAGTAAAAATCCTCAGTATGTATGGCAGGATAGCAATGCATACTTTTTTCCAAGTTCGCAATCTTTGGTTGTACACAATAGGATAGCCAGTGGTTCTTGGTACGATATCAGTAAACAGGCCAATAGTCCCAAAACAGAAATTAAAAAACCATTAACTACCCTATGGTTAGATCACGGTCATAGACGATCAAAGTCGAAGTATGCATACATTGTTCGACCGGGTATTTCACTTGAGGATGCTGATAAACTGGGTGATTATGAAGTCTTATCTGTTTTAGAAAATTCAAATATGGTTCAGGCAGTTTATCATAAAGATTTAGAGATTTTTATGGCCGTATTTTATAGTGGAGCTGAAATGGATATAGGAAATGGAGTGAAGTTGGAAATGGATGGTCCAGGTCTAGTGATGATAAAATTTGATAATAACGAGGTAACTGAAATAACCTTATCAGATCCATCGAGAAAGAACCGAAAAATGCATTTAAGTATTTCCCAACCATTGACTTGCAACAATGCCAATGTGGATTCTACCTTTGACGATGAGAGTGGACTGTCAACTTTATCTGTCACTATGCCCAAGGCCGAATTCAGTGGGCAAAGTGTAATTGTATCAATGAATTAAGAAAAGGAGTATATGGTATTTCTGGATAAATTAAATGCCCAAAATGGGCGATGGATTACTTTGTTTTTTGTGGGCATATTTTTGGTCGGATGTTTTCGACAATCTACATCTCCCGTTACTGAGGTAAATGGAGAGCCTTATAATGTGATTCTAGTAGATTCTGTTTGGGCAGGTCACCCTGTGGGTTTTTGCCTATATACTTTTGGAGAGGATCAATATGTTACTTATTATAATGCTCAGCGAAATTTGGTGTTGGGCAAACGCAATCTCACAGATAGTGTTTTTCAATTGTTTGTATTTCCACCTACGGATAGAAAAACTCATTTTGGAACGAGTACGGTCTTGGAATGGGATAGCCACAATTCAACTACTTTGGCTGTAGATAGAAAGGGATACATTCATTTGGCCGCCAATATGCATAATCATCCCATTACCTATTTTCGAAGTCAAAGACCAGGAGATATTACTTCAATGAAACAGTATTATTCCATGGTGGGAAGCAATGAGAAAAGAGTGACTTATCCACATTTTAATAAAACTATGACTGGTGAATTGATTTTTCACTACAGAACTGGTGGAAGTGGAAATGGAGACGAAATCTACAATAAATACGATGAAGACAAGCAGACTTGGAATCGATTGTTGGATACTTCTCTTACCGATGGTCAAGGGTTGGCAAATGCTTACCAGACTTCCCCTATTATTGGTCCTGATGGATATTACCATATATATTGGGTGTGGCGGGATAGTCCAGATTGTTCTACTAACCATGACTTATCCTATATCAAGAGTCCTGATTTGATTCATTGGTATACGGTGGGAGGTGAGGCCATTGAACTACCAGTAACCATGAATCATAAAAATGTAATCGTAGATCCGATTCCGGTAAAGGGAGGAATCATCAATCTCGCGGCCAAATTGAATTGGGACAAGAACCATCGACCAATGATGGTCTATCACAAATATGATGAGAAAGGCGATTTGCAATTTTATGGTGCGAAATGGATGGGGGATCAATGGAAAATAAAACAGATTACCAATTGGGATTATAGATGGGAATTTAAAGGAAATGGTAGCATATCCAATGAAGTTATCTTGAAGTCCTTTCTTACGGTAAAGAATGGATTTGAGATTAATTATTACCATATTAAATACGGAAATGGTCGATTGACGGTCAATGACGATTTTGAGTTGATTGAAGAGGAAAGAAATTTGCCCAATAAGGTTGAAATTTATTCCCTAGAAAGCGATTTTCCCGGTATGGAAATCCGATCTAGAAAGGACGAAGGACAGAGTCCTAATAATGGAATAAAATATCAACTGAAATGGGAGACTTTGCCAGCCAATAGAGATCGAAAAATACCAAAACCCTGGCCTAATCCAAGTAATTTATATGTTTTTGAATTAAATACTAAGGTAGATGAGTAAATATATTATTATCCTTTTATTGTTCGTGAATGGAATATGGGGCATGGGCCAACATCCATTCCTTTTGGTTCAAGACTCTGACCGTCAGGGTGTTTTGGAAAAAATTGAAAAATTTGGATGGGCTGATAGTATTTATTCTAAAATGAAAACCCATGTAGACGTATACGTTGATCGACATGTTACTGATTCTGCATGGATATTAGATCGATATTTGATGAATTGGCAGGAGGGAAGACGATATACCCAAGCAAGGACGGATAAAGATGGTACGGCCATTGTGTCTTATGGAGGGGATGCACCTATTCCCACCGTTCGATATTCTCCTCACAAAAGGGTACCAGTCAGTGAAGATGGATATCGGTATGTCTTGCCTTCGATAGAGGAAATACCTCCTAGATATACTCGTTTTACCATGGCCTTGCGCCATCCGCAAACAGGGCAAAGAGACACCGTTGATTTGCAATCTTACGTAGGTGCATTGCAGGGGAAAATCAATGATTTGGCTAGAGATGCTGCTATTATATATTGGTTGACCAAGGATGAAAAATATGCGAAGTTTGCTGCAGATATATTATATCAATGGGGCAGGGGAGCTTCTTTTCAAGACCCAATTTCTGGACCTTGTAGAGTAGGGTTTTTAAATACTCAGACCTTGGGAGAGGGGACTTGGGTGGATTTAATCATTGCCTATGATTTTGTTAAATCCTATATGTCGAAAAATGGATATAAACTGTCCTATTTTCAAGAAGTGTTTGAGAAAATAAGTTCGACATTGGCCTATCGCGGTTATGTCAACAACAATTGGTTTGGAGCCGAAAGTTACCCCATGGTAATGGCGGCCTTGTGCTTAGAGGATGATGAGAAAAAAGAAGAATATCTGTCTTACTTTTTATCCAGAGATACCATATCTCGGGGTTGCGGACAATTGTCGGTACCTTCTATGACAGAGAAGTGGTTAACTCATGACGGTATGTGGAAGGAACCTGGTGGCTACCACAACTATCCTATTTCTAATCTATTGTTGGCGAGTTTTGTTTTGGAAAGGAATGGCTATAATATTATGGAAAAGAATCCGGCCATGTTAGATGCGTCCTACGTGTTGTTTAAGTATGCCTTCCCCAATCAGAAGGTTTCAAGCTTTGGAGATTCGAGGAGGGTGTTTCAAAATCCTATGACCTTAGAGTTGGGTATAATATTAGGGCAAAAATATTTGCCTAATAAATTACACCTTATGTTGTCATCCTTGAAGCAGTTAATGGATGCCGGTCTATATAAGAGAAGTAAATCTGATTTCTTGGCTTTGTTATGTTATTTGCCAGAATTGGAAACTAGAAATAAGCAAGCGGTAGGCTGGCCACGAAGTGGACATTTGGATTTTGCGGGAATGTATCTTCAACGCAATGGAGGTGATGCTCAAAATGGATTGATGTATGTGGTACAAGGGGCGACTTATAATCACAATCACAATAATGGCATGGCTATGGAAATCTATGGTCAAGGCAGGGTAATGGGTATTGATCCAGGGCCGGGTGCGAGTTATGACCATCCACTTCATGTTGGCTATTATGCTCAATGGGCTGCTCATAATACCGTTGTGGGCGGTGGTAGATCTAGTTCCAAGCCATTTAATGGTAGTGCGGGCACTAAATATATAGGGAAAGTTGAGCTGATGGCTATGGAACCTAAACCGGACTCTTCAGCTATCTCTGAATTCTATTCCTTTACTGATAATCGATATTTTGATCCTTCTACAGGAACTAATCAGTTGAGAACCATGGGTATTGTTAGAGTCAATGATAGTACTGGGTTTTATGTAGATATATTTCGTTCGGATCACCCCAAACGCAATGATTATGTATATCACAATATTGGAGATGGACTTGAATTATTGGATGAAGAAAGAAATCCTCTTTCTGTTCAGAGTAAAAATTATCCTATTAACGGTGAAGATCGACCAGGATTTAGGTATTTCAAAGAAGTTAGCCAAGTAGTAGATTATGCTGGCCCTGTGGTTGCCAATTTTTCCATGGGTGATAGCATTTTTATGCAGGCCATATTTCCTATTTCTAATGATCGGAATTATTTCAAGGGATTTTTCCCTAGATCCAATACGGTAGAATTTCCATATAATAGGCAACCAACACCAGGGCTGTCGATTTACAACCTTGGAGAAGCGTGGTCAAAGCCCTTTGTAACTATTTTTGAATCATATAAGGGCAAAGAAAATTATTCGGTTAATCAAGTAGATGTTGTCAATGAAGCCTCTATGGTCAATCACGCCGTATTGTCGATCGAGGGTGAGAATGATGAGAAATTTATAGTTTTTCAAGGAAATGATGTGAGTAGTAAGTATGCAGATGACAAGTATATATTTAAGGGGCATTATGCGGTATTGAGGTACGATAATGACAGATTAAATCATATGTATCTCGGCCATGGCAAGGAATTGGTTTGTGAGGAATTTGGTTTCTCTAGTGAAAGTTCCGACAATGCTATGACCTTGGAGATAGGACAAGATTTTTTGATAAAATCAAAAAAACATGGAGTGCTTACCCTATATAACAAAGAATTTGAATCAGTGGAACTCGATGGAGGTAATCAGAAGGTTGTTCTAGTTTCTAGAATAAAAAATGGTAATACCATCGTGGAAATCCCCAATGGAGCAAATGGTCGGTTAATATGCAGGGAGAGGAAGTGAGAAGACAACTAATTTTCCTAAAAGTCGTTGTATTTTCGTAAATTATTATATTGTAAAAAATGATATATGAGCTCAAAAGAAAATAAAGATTTAGTGTTGGAAAGAAGTGAAATAGAAGCGGAGTATAAATGGAAATTGTCGGATCTATATCGAACGGAGGAAGATTGGACAGAAGCTAAGTTAAAGGCCAAAGAAGCGGTGGCTGCAGCAGATCAATTTAGAGGTAAAGTGATGGCGAGTGCCGATGATTTGTTGAAAGTTCTCACCTATATGGATGATTTGACCAAAGATTTGACGAGGTTGAGCTGTTTTGCTTCTATGTCTTCAGATGAAGACACAAGAATAGCTAAATATCAAGATATGAAGCAGGAAATCGGTCAATTGTATACCGATTATAGTGCCAAAATATCCTATATAGAACCAGAATTGTTGGCAGCAGAACCGTCTACAATAGATTCGTATTTAAATGAAAATAAGGATTTACAGCCGTTTGATTTCTACCTTCAAGATTTATTGAGGATAAAGAAGCATAGAAATTCAGAAGAAGTTGAAAAGGTAATTGCGCAAGCTGGTTTAATGGCGGGAAATGCATCATCCATATACAGTATTTTTTTCAACGCTGATTTTCCTTTTCCAACGGTCACGCTATCAAATGGGGAAGAAGTAGAACTTAATTTTCCAAATTTTTCAAGGCATAGAGGATCGAAGAACAGAGAGGATAGATCTTCAGTGTTTAATAGTTTTTTTAATAAAATTGGTTCCTTTGAGCGTACTTTTGGCGTTCAATTATATGGGCATTTAAAGAAAGATGTGTTTTATTCTAAAGCAAGAAACTATGACTCCACCCTAGAATCAGCTTTGGATCGCAATAACATACCAACAGCGGTTTACCACAATCTCATTGAGAATGTAAATCATCATCTCGATACTTTTCATCGATATCTGGGATTGAGGAAAAAGATGATGGGACTAGATAGCTTGCATTATTATGATTTATATGCACCATTGGTTTCCGAAGTGGATTTAAGTTTTGAATTGTCCCAAGGCAAACAGGATATTTTGGCCTCATTGAAGCCATTGGGTGAGGATTACCAATCCGTCGTAGAGCGAGCTTTTAATGAAGGTTGGATTGATATGTATCCCAATAAAGGCAAGCGTTCGGGGGCCTATTCCAATGGTGCTGCATATGATGTCCATCCATTTATTTTGATGAATTTTAATGGGAAATACGACGATGTAAGTACATTAACCCATGAATTGGGACATACCATGCATAGTTATTTATCGAATAAACAGCAACCACATGCGAAGGCCAATTATTCCATATTTGTAGCGGAAGTAGCTTCTACGTTAAACGAAGAATTGCTCAATGAACATTTATTAAATCAAATAGAGGATGAACAAGTGCGGCTGTCTATCCTAGGCAATTATCTAGAAGGGGCAAAAGGTACATTGTTTAGACAAACTCAGTTTGCAGAATTTGAATGGTTAATACATAAGGAGGTAGAATCAGGGGAGTCATTGACTGGAGAAAAATTTAGTAAATTGTATCAAGATCTCACGAAGAAATACTACGGTCACGACAGTGGAATATGTATAGTAGATGATTTTGTAAAATACGAATGGGCATATATTCCGCATTTTTACTACAATTATTATGTTTATCAATATGCTACTTCATTTACGGCTTCTCAGGCTTTAGTGGAGCAATTGTTAAAAGGTTCGCAGAAAGATAGAGATCGATATTTAAACTTTTTATCTTCCGGAGGTTCGGCCTATCCTATAGATTTATTGAGAATGGCTGGGGTAGATATGGAGAGTGTACATCCCTTTGAATTGACTATTCAGAAAATGAATCGGGTAATGGATGAAATAGAGAAGATACTAGAATAACAGAATAAAAGAAGGGCATCCCACTCGTATGTGGAGATGCCTTCTACTTAATACCAGATTAACCACTTAAATCTTAATTTTCTTGCCTTTTAGATCGAGGACACCTTCTGAGAAACTCGCTTTTCCAGTGAAGGTATTTTCCTTTAGTTTAAGCACAACATCAATATTGTATCCTTCCACATTGACCTTGAAAGACACTTTTTCTTTATTAACCTTTAAGTCCTTAACCGTAAATTTATCGTAATCTACCTTAACGATGCCTTTCCATTGTCCATCTACTTGGGAGAATATTAGTTGTCCTTTGTCATATCCATCCTGTGAATTGGTCACTTCATACGACCATGTTCCAATGATGTTGTCATTGTTTGTAGTAAAGGATAAGTTGACAATTGTAAAAAATAGAATTGCAATTTTAAAGGTCGCCTTTAAATTCATAGATATAATCTTTATTGTATTTCAATCTTTTTCTAGTAAAGTACAATTATAGGGAAAACAACTTTATAGTTTTGAATGCTACCGTATTTTAGGGGTAAAATGGCCATATCTGGGATAAAATTTACTAGGATAATTTTTCTTCCACTGCTTTTATATAAGTTGAGGAAACTGGAATAGGGTCATTGGGTAAGGAGTTTAGATAAATCCAATGCTTTTTTCCCTCTTTTTGAAAGCTGGACAATTGTGATATGTTGACTAAATAGGATCGGTGAACTTTGATAAGAATTCCTTCCCCTATATCTTTAGAAATGTTTTTTAATGTATTTCGAATCAGTTTTTTCTTGACTATTTTATCCAATAGGTAATGCACGGCGATATAATTGTCTTGTGATTGGACATATAATAAGTTGTTTTCATCGACGATGAGTTTTGTTGTCTGTTGGTCGTCTTTGAAAATTATTCTTTTATCTTTCGGCTTAAGTGGTTGAATAGTAGGTTTTGGAAGGCTGGGTCGTGGTTGAAAAAAGTAATGTAATATAAAGTAAGTAATAAACATTGAAAATGGAAGAATAATAAATGCTATTTTGACACATTCTAATAGGGTTTTTATTTCATATTGTCCATTGAGAAACATAAAGGTTTTAAGCAATGATTGAAAAAAGCCTATAATTGATATTTCTATTATCATCCATAACCAGTTCCATAATAGTTGATTTTGGGATTGAATAGGTATTTTTTTGTAAAAATATTGACTAATCCAAAGGGATAGTGCAGAGACCAAACAGTAGAATAGCATGGCGAAATTGTAGCGTTCACCATACCAAGATTTGAGTTCGAAAGGATAGAATAATATAAAAAAAATGTAATTTAATAGGGTAATGGTAATTATAAATCTCAAGCCATTTAACTCCTGGCGGTAAGCCCAAAAGTTTTTAATGAAAGAATTGGAAGGATGGCTTATGTAATGGGGCATATAGAAAGTATTGTAGTAAAATACTGATTTTTCAGGATTTTATTTCGTTTTTTATAAAATTAATAGTGATTGTCAGCACCTTAAGTTCAAGTGTTTTTACAAATAACCTATAGTAATTGTGTGATTTTACATAGAATATGGTATTCAACGTAAAGCTTTGGTTTAGCCAATGTTACACTGACTAATCTGTCTAATTGTGTTAGTTGTTTTTAAGGTATTAGCCTTTATTTGAATCTTCAGAGATAAAGGTCTTTGGGGCATGGTATATTTATAACCGACGCAAAAGTAAATATTTTTTATAAAAATACAATCACTTTTAACAAAAATGATTGACTGCGATAGTGCTGTCTATTTTACTTTTATTATGGAAGGTATAGGTTGATTTATACGAAGTATATTAGTAAGCTATATGACTTGAAAGGATATACTGAGCTCCATTTAAAATAATATAAATGAAGTTCTGTATAAAATATGCCTATTCAAGGAATGGTATTTTCTGTCCATGTAATTGGGAAGATTTGATATGGCCTATTTCGGATAAATTATGGTTACTGTATAGAATTGAAATCACCCAAGGTGAGATCACCAGTTTCAAATCCTTTTTTAAACCAATACATTCTCTGTTGCGAAGTACCGTGAGTAAAGGCGTCTGGGACTACATATCCTTGGGCTTGTTTTTGGAGTTTATCATCACCGATGGCATTGGCCGCTCTAAGGGCAGATTCCAAGTCGTTGGGGTCTAACATTTGTTGCATATTGTCTGCAAAATATCCCCATACACCGGAATAAAAGTCAGCTTGTAATTCTAACTTCACAGATAATTTATTGTAATCGGTTTGGCTGAGTTGGGATCGCATTTGTTGTACTTGCCTAGATGTACCCAATAGATTTTGTACGTGATGGGCTACTTCATGAGCAATAACGTATGCTACCGCAAAATCTCCAGGTGCTTTAAATTTGGTTTTTAACTCTTGGCAAAACGAAAGGTCAATATAGACTTTTTGATCTGCTGGGCAGTAAAATGGGCCCATCGAAGCTGAGGCTCCACCACAGGAACTTTGGGTTGTTCCAGAGAAAAGTACCAATTTTGGCGGTTGGTATTGCATGCCGTTTTGTTTAAATATTTCCGTCCATATTTCTTCCGTACTGGCCAGTACCACACCCACCATGGCAGCAGTAGGGTCGTCATCGTAGTTTGAGGCAGAAGTGGTAGTTGTGGATATGGAAGTCCCACTGGGTTCAAACAGCTGAATCAAACCAGTTAAATCTTTACCGGTAAACATACTTATCAATAGGACAATAATGACACCTATACTTCCACCAGCAGCTACTTTTTTACCTGGAGAACGTCGTCTGTCTTCAATATTTTTACTTTGTCTTCGTCCTTGCCATTTCATGTGAGTATAATTTGATCTTGTTCAAATATAAGAGGAAATTTAATTAAATTAAGAGAAGTTAAATACAATGTGGTGAAAACTGCTTTTGCTGCGAAGGAAATTTATTTTAAACTGATATCTGGTCTTTTAAATATAGAGTAAAGACTAGATGTGTTGAAATACATATATGGTAGAATTAACCTATTCAGGTCAATAGTTAAAGGCCCAATTTTTTTAAAAACTGACTTATTATATTCCTGATAGTTATAATGATTATGTGATATTATTAACCATTTGTTGATTTTTTATATTGATTTTGTCTGAAATAGATGTAAGAAAGTTGAAAATTTTTACATTGGACTTCTAAAATAAATGGTTTTCAAATGGTGAATAAGTTTTTAGTAGGAATTTTATTGAGTTTTGTTTTCTGTGTTCATATTCATGGGCAAGAAATTAAAACATTGAGTAATGATGGAGCATGGTGCTGGTTTAGTGATCCCAGAGCCATTTTTGCTGGAGATAATGGAGATGTTTTTACCGGTTGGGTCAGCAGTAAGGGTGATATTGAAGTGGCATCGCTTAATGTTAATACAGGAGAGGTAAAAACCAAGAATATTTATCCTAAGATGGAAGTTGATGATCACGATAACCCCGCGTTTGTGGAATTAGGAGATCAGAGAATACTTACCATGTATGCTTGGCATAGTAGTACAAAAGGGGTGATACAAAATACTACTGAAAATCCATTAGATATCAATAGTTTCGGTGACAATGTAGTGTTTAAACCACGTAGTCAAGAATTGGTGGATAAATATGTAAAAGAAACCTATACATACGCCAATCCTTTTGTACTGAGTAAGGAGAAGAATAAAGTTTTTTCTTTCGGTCGTTGGATTGGTTACAAACCCAATATGATCCAGTCTGAAGACAATGGAGAAACATGGGCTGAACCAATTTTAGTCGTAACATCAAAAAAATTGGAGACAAATAAGCGGCCTTATGTAAAGTATTATTCAGATGGTGTATCCAAAATACATATGATTTTTACTGACGGTCATCCTGCCGTTGAACCGCTTAATTCTGTATATTATTGTTATTACGAATCAGGTGCTTTTTGGAGAGCCGATCACAGCAAAATATGCGATGTGGCAGATGCCCCATTTTATTTTGAGGATGCTAGTGTAGTGTATCGGGCAACGGAGAAAACTGGTCGTGCATGGGTATTTGATGTGGCTATTGATAAAAAGGGACGCCCCGTGGTTGCATATTCTCGATATCCACGAGTTAAGACACATAATTATCATTATGCTGTGTATGATGATGGTCAATGGATAGATAACAAAATAATATATTCTGGAGCTTGGTTTCCCGAAGATGTACATGGACAACGGCAAAAGGAATTAAATTATTCCGCAGGTCTGACTTTGGATCCTAGTGATCCAAGTATTATTTACTTTTCACATGATGTCAATGGGATTTATGAAATATCGAAGGGCAAAACCAAAAATTTGGGGAGGAAATGGAAGCTAAAACCGATTACCAGTAATTCTAAATATGACAATGTCAGACCGTTTGTGCCGAGATATAGAAAGAAGGGGCAGCAGAATGTGTTGTTGTGGATGGAAAATAGTCATTACATACATTATACAGATTATTTATCCAGAATAAAGTACACTACAATTCGGTAAGCGGATAGGTTTAATAATATTGTACTTTTTCAAAGATATGATATTATTGTTAAGGCTTTTATGTAATTGTCCAACATTAGTTGTTCGTCTTTCGATGAGTTGTTCTATTTTATAAACAAGGGATAAGAGTCTATTTGTATTTTGAAATGGAAACACTAAAGCTAGTTTATGGTAACGTTACCGAATTTTTATATTTTAGCTAAATAATAAAAAATATCGTTTATGAATCGGAGTAATATTTTATTGGTTTTATTGGTTTTTGTATCCTGTTTTAACCTTCATGCACAGGAGGTGAAAACATTAACTGAGGACGGAGCATGGTGTTGGTTTAGTGACCCTAGAGCTATATTTGCAGGTGATGATGGTATGGTATTTACCGGTTGGGTGACCAGCAAAGGGGATATAGAGGTGGCGTCATTAGATGTGGAAAGCGGTGAGGTGAAAACCAAGAATTTATATCCTAAAATGCAAATTGACGATCACGACAATCCAGCTTTTGTAGAGTTACCCGATCAACGAATAATGACTATGTTTACTTGGCATGGTGGGGATAATGGGGTAGTGCAAAATACTACTATGAAGCCTATGGAATTAAATAGTTTTGGGGAAAATGTAATTCTCAAACCCTATACCGATAAATTGGTAGAAGAATATGTGAAATTGTCATATACCTATGCCAATCCCATGAGATTAAGTGAAGAGAAAGATAGAATCTATGCTTTTGGTCGTTGGATAGGCTATAAACCCAATATGATATATTCTGACAACAATGGAAGCACTTGGTCTAATCCTTCTATCGTGATTACTTCTAAAGACTTGGATACCAATAATCGTCCTTATGTTAAATATTTTTCTGATGGTAAGTCAAAGATTCATATGATATTTACCGATGGCCACCCTGCGGTAGAGCCCCTTAATTCAGTATATTATTGTTATTATGAAGCGGGCGCTTTTTGGAGAGCGGATAACAGTAAAATATGTGATGTTGAAAACCTGCCTTTCCACCCAGAAGATGCAACTGTAGTATACAAAGCCACTATGGAAACAGGACGAGCTTGGATATTTGATGTGGCTATCGATAAGAAGGATAGACCTGTAATTGCTTATTCGCGTTATCCAAGGGTAAAGACTCATAATTATCATTATGCAGTTTATGATGATGGGCAATGGATTGATCACAAGATTGTATATTCTGGTACATGGTTCCCCGAAGATGTTCACGGGCAACGTCAAAGAGAATTAAATTATTCAGGGGGTTTAACTTTGGATCCGATGGATCCTTCTACCCTCTATTTTTCACATAATGTTGATGGTGTTTTTGAGATTTCAAGGGGGAAAACTTCCAATGATGGCAAGTCTTGGAAATTTAAATCTATTACCAAAAATTCTACCAAGGATAACGTTAGACCTTTTGTACCAAGGTATCGTAAAAAAGGTCAGAAGAATATATTGATGTGGATGGAAAATAATCACTATATACATTTTACCGATTATCACTCTAGCATAAAGTATACTAAAATACGATAATCATATGGGAATTTGCTTTTATTTAGAGCAGTGATTTTTTTTCCTTATTGACAGACTCACTTTAAATATCTTAACAAAAGCCTTCGTAGAGATACAACTACGAAGGCTTTTGTAATATATCAATGAGAGGTCGGAGATAAAATAATCTTATGCTGTCTTTGATAGATATTATTTTCAATAGAAATATAATCCTATATTAATTTATTTAATATAGATATCTACCCTATTTGTGTAAGTTTCTTATTTAAGGGATGGTGAAATATATGTAAATATAATAAGGGGTGTATTGTTTTAATAAAAAACCTTTCAATTTAATGTGTTAAATTTTATTCTAGTGCAAAGTAGTTTGAAGATGGAAGCATTTTATATTTATTGCTGTATAATTTGAAAGAAATTAGTTTGTTTACAATTGATCTATTGACTACCTTATTTTATTGCATTTCCTTGTATTTTTTATTTAAAAAAATACAATTGAATTTATATTGTATGTTAATAGTATTCCGAATTCAAAGCCATATATCAAGTGGAATAAGTCCTAAAATTGAAATAATGTATTATTTATCCATTTATGCGTAGAATTAATGTTAATAAATTATAAAATGGTAAATATAATTGCTAATTTGCTATCTTTTGACAGGGTAGAATATTTATTGTAGCAATGGTTAGGAATATCTTAAAAATTGGATTGTGTGTTGGCGTTTTGATCGCTGGATGTGGGGAAAATAAAAATGAAGTCGCTTTAGGTCAAAATTTCAAAGTTCCAAAGAAAGTCGATTTCAATTTTCATGTTAAGCCCATTTTGTCTGATCGTTGCTTTGCTTGCCATGGGCCAGATGAAAATGCCAGAGAGGCGAGTTTGAGATTGGATATTGAAGAAGATGCATTTGCAGCATTAAAAGAAAATCCAGGTCATTTTGCTATTGTTGCCGGAGATCCAGAACAAAGTGAATTAATTAGAAGAATCGAGGCTGCTGATATCTCAGTGGTAATGCCTCCTGCTGAATCTGGGCTTGTCCTTTCCGATTATGAAAAAAAAGTTTTACGAAAGTGGATTGAACAAGGTGGGGAATACGAATCTCATTGGGCTTTTATAAAGCCAGAAAAGCAAGAATTGCCTTCCACTAAAGATCATAAGTGGGTAAGGAATAATGTAGATGTATTTGTCTTGGATAAAATGAATGAAGTAGGATTGAAGCCCAACCCAGAAGCAGAATCAATGGTTCTCATCAATAGATTGTTTTTGGATTTAAATGGATTGCCACCTAGTGTAGAAGATATTGAAAAGTATAGCACGGACTGGTCCGATACTAAATATGAAGCTTTAGTCGATGATTTGCTTTCGAGACCAGCCTATGGTGAGAAGATGGCATTGCACTGGATGGATGCGGCGCGATACGCGGATTCTTACGGATATCAAGACGATGAAATGCGCAGTCAGTGGCCTTGGCGAGATTGGGTAATTCACGCTTTCAATGAAAATATGAGTTACGATAACTTTATCACATGGCAGTTGGCAGGAGATTTATTTCCAGATCCAACACTTGAACAGAGAATAGCCACTGCTTTCAATCGAAATCATAAAATTACTGAGGAAGGTGGGGTCATTCCTGAGGAATATCGCGTGACCTATGTAATCGACAAGACCAATACCTATAGTACCAGTATATTGGGGATTACTATGGAATGTGCTCAGTGTCACGATCACAAATACGATCCGTTTTCACAAGAAGACTATTATCAATTGTATTCCTTTTTTAATAATACTCCTGAAGTGGGAATCGAAGCCACAGTGGACAATTCCTTACCTGGTAAGATACCTTATATTACGATTACCCAAGGGCAGCGAGATAGTTTGGTAGATTTCATTAATGCACCAGATACCAATGGCATAATGTTGTCGGTGATGGAAGATCTAAAGGATAGTATAAGGCAGACCTATATATTGGATCGTGGGCTTTATGATCAACATGGAAAAAAAGTCAATCCAGGTACTCCTGAGTCAATTATGCCTTTCGATCTAAGTGAGTATAGGGCGGATAGATTGGGATTGGCGGAATGGACAGTGAGCAAAGATAATCCACTTACTGCTAGAGTTTTTGTGAATCATATATGGGGGAAGATTTTTGGCAGGGGGATAGTGGCATCAGTGGAAGATTTTGGAAATCAAGGGGAGCTACCATCTCATCCTCAATTGCTAGACCATCTGGCTGTTGATTTTATGGAATCTGGCTGGGATGTAAAACAATATTTAAAGCGGTTGGTAATGAGTGCTACTTACAGGCAGTCATCGACTATGGATAATAAAAAGTTGAAACATGATCCAGATAATATTTATTTGTCACGATCTAGTAGGACAAGATTGACTGCAGAAATTATTCGTGATCGATTGTTGGCAAGTAGTGGATTGTTGAATCGTGAAATTGGAGGTCCAAGTTATAAACCTTATCAGCCTGACGGGATATGGGAAGTGACTAGTTCTGGTCGAGGATCTTTAAAAAATTATGTTCAAGATCACGGTTCTCAATTGTATCGCAGGGGGTTGTATATATTTATTAAGTTAACCGTACCCCCGCCTAATATGTTGATTTTTGACGGTAGCAATCGAGATTTATGCGAGTTGGAAAGAGCCAAGACAAATACACCATTGCAGGCCTTGGTAATGATGAATGATCCTATAGTATTGGAATGCTCTAGAGTAATGGCTCAAACTTTACTGCAAAATAGCCGTATTGACTCTATGGATTTCATCCTTGATGAAGTCTTTCTACGTACACTATGTCGCCATCCAAGCCCCAAGGAAAAGGAGGTATTAGCTGATTATTTCCAAGATGAGTTGCAGCGGTTTACAGATAAACCTGCTGAGGCCAAAAAGTTTATCTCAGTGGGAGAATATCCCTTGGCCAATGATGTTAAGCCGACAGAGTTGGCTGCCTTGATGTCGGTCATACATCTAGTGTATAATTTAGAAGAAACCTTGGTAAAAATTTAAGGTATGGAAGAAAAAATTTTAAAAGAAGCGAGATTAAGAGTTAATAGAAGACATTTTTTGTCGAAAATGAGTGTTGGCATTGGATCTGTGGCCTTGGGGTCATTATTGATTCCTGATTTGTTTAAACAAGGATTGACTGGCAATCCAGAATTGGATGCTGTTATTCCTCATTTTGCCCCAAAGGCTAAACGGGTAATTTATTTGTTTCAGAGTGGTGCTCCATCTCAGTTTGAGTCCTTTGACTACAAGCCATTATTGAGAACAAGGATGGGAGAGGATTTACCTGCATCAATTAGAGGAGAACAGCGTTTAACCGGTATGACGGCCAATCAATCGTCGTTTCCATTGGTGGGTTCCTATTATGATTTCAAACAATATGGTCAATCAGGGGCGTGGATTAGTGATTTGTTTCCACATACCGCTAAGATAGTCGACGAATTGTGTATTGTTCGAAGTTTGCATACCGATGCCATTAATCACGATCCGGCTATTACATTTTTTCAAACAGGAGCTCAACAGGGCAATCGCCCCAGTATGGGGGCTTGGTTGAGTTATGGTTTGGGTAGTGAAAATGAAAATTTGCCGGGCTTTTGTGTCCTGGTGTCCAAAGGAAAGGGCAATGGTCAGGGCGTGTATTCCAAGTTGTGGACCAATGGTTTTCTAAATTCAGTACATCAAGGGGTGCAAATGATGGGTGGTCCTGATCCTGTATTGTACTTAAGTAATCCAAGGGGTACAGATATGGCGTCACGACGTAAAATGCTGGATCGCCTAGCAGAGTTAAATGAAATGCAACACGAAGAATTTGGGGATCCCGAAATAATCGCCAAAGTGCAACAATATGAAATGGCCTATCGAATGCAGACTTCTGTTCCCGAGGTGACCGATTTGTCCAAAGAGCCCGACCATATTATCAAAATGTATGGTCCAGAATGTTTAGTCCCTGGTACCTATGCGGCCAATTGTTTACTTGCAAGAAAACTGGCGGAGAACGGGGTGCGATTTGTTCAGTTGTATCATCAGGGTTGGGATCAACACGGTAATTTGCCCAATGAAATGGCTGGTCAGGCAAAGGATGTTGATCAAGCATCAGCAGCTTTAGTAATGGACTTAAAACAGCGAGGTATGTTAGAAGATACTTTAGTAATCTGGGGTGGTGAATTTGGTCGAACCAATTATTGTCAAGGTTCTTTGGCAGCAGATAATTATGGTCGAGATCATCATCCAAGAAGTTTTTCGGTTTGGATGGCTGGTGGTGGTATTCAACCTGGTATAGTCTATGGAGAAACCGATGAGTTTGGTTATAATATAGCCAAAGATCCCGTCCATATACATGATTTTCATGCAACTATTTTAAATGTATTGGGATTAGATCACGAAAAATTGACATTTAAACATCAAGGTAGGCGGTATCGATTAACCGATGTTGCCGGTCATGTAGTTCGAGATATATTAGTTTAAAATGTTGGATTATAGATTGTAATAGTCTTGAATAGATAGATGTCAATATGGGAAAGATATTTGGGAAGTTGGTTTTGGTTAATTTTGGATTGGATGTATTGATTGTTTTCTTTCTACTCGCCGAGCAATGGATATCATTGCCTAGCTTGTTGGAGGTTGTAGGTAGGGCTCATCCTTTGATTTTGCATTTTCCTATTGTCTTGGTTTCAGCAATCCCCTTTTTGCCTTTTTTATTTAGAGATTTTGATGCCAAAACTAAATTGCTTCGAGTTGGGGATTATTTTAAACTCGTTCATTTCTTTTGTGCTTTTACTATTTTGGCGGGATTGTTTTTGTCTCAAGAATCAGGCTATGCTGGAGAGTCGGTTGATTTTCACAAATGGTTAAGTGTTTGTGTTTTGTGCGGGGTTATACTCTTAGAGCAAAATTTAAAATTATTATTTCGAGAACGCCAATGGGTTGCATTGTCTTCTGTAGTAGTTATTTCTTTATTGATTGCTGGTCATATGGGGGCAGGTTTGACTCACGGCAGTGATTTTTTGACTGAGCCATTAATGGCAAAATCGAAGCAGAGGCCGGCTTTTGCCGATGCCGATCTATATCAAGATATTGTATTTCCAATTCTTGATCAAAAATGTATAAGTTGCCATAACAATGAAAAATCCAAAGGGGATTTAGTTTTATTGGATTCTGTAAGTATTTTCAAGGGTGGGAAAAATGGAGAAGTTCTAATTCCTGGAAATTCGGATAAAAGTCCTTTCATTCAACGTCTTGTATTAGATTTGGAGGATGAGGACCATATGCCTCCGAAAGGTAAAATGCAATTGACTCACGAAGAAATAGATCTTTTGAAAAATTGGGTCAGTATAGGTTCTCCTTTTCAGCTAGCTATTCAACAATTGTCGGCTTCAGATACCGTGTATCAGATGGCCCAGGCTATCTATGGACAGGAAGTAGAGCAAGATCAGTATGACTTTTCACCAACTTCGGCGGCAACAATTGAAAAGTTGACAGATAATTATAGATTGTTGACACCTATTGCTAATGAGTCTCCCGCCTTGTATGGAAGATTTTTAAGTCGAAGTCATTTTAAATCTTCTCAATTGAAGGAGTTGAAAGCAGTTGAAAATCAATTGGTCGATTTAAATCTATCCAATATGCCAGTGACTGATGATGATTTGAAAGAATTGTCTAATTTTAGACAATTGCAAGTGCTGAATTTAAATTATTCAAAAATTACAGATATCGGTCTCAATGCATTAAAGGATCTGGGTAATTTGCAAATACTATCCGTTATTGGTACAGAGATTTCTTCTGAAGGTATTAAAAACTTTTTAACGGTTAATTCATCTATTAAAAAATTGTATCTCTGGGGTACCAAAATAACTGAAGATGAATTAAAAGATTTGGCAAAACGATACAGCGATATTACATTGGTGGGGAAGTCGAATCCTTTTGGAGATCGATTGTTGCCATTAAATCCACCTAAAGTGGAGCCAGATCTTACGTTTTTCTTAGATACAATGCGTGTTAAGGTAGGTCATCCTATTCCAAATGTCGATATTAGGTATACAACCGATGGCAGCGAACCAGATAGTATTCACTCTCTACAATATACTCAAGAATTGTTATTAGACTCCAATGTTGTCCTAAAGTTTAAAGTGTTTAAACAGGGATGGTTGGAAAGTTCATCAATTAAGCGAGAATTTTATCAAAGTGCCTATACCCCCGATACAAGTTGGTTAGAGAATTCACCTCATAGAAATTATTTGGGGGACGGAATACTATCAATGATTGATCTTAAAGCTGGTGATTTGGATCAGAGAAATAAGGCTTATTTGGGGTATAGAAATGTATCTTTTAAAAGTGTGTATGAATTCAATTCTGCTCAACCTATAAAGACTATTGTAGTTAGTGGTCTGCACTTGCCTAATAGTTATATTTTTCCACCTAAAGAGATAGTAATCTACGCCAAAGAGAGCGATGGTTCTTATAGAAGAATCTTGAGTCGATCTTTGAAAATGCCAGATAAAACTATGTCTTCTCAGAAGTATTTTCAAGAAATTGATTTGCCAGGTCAGTTAATAGCTGGATTGAAATTGGAAATTATTCCGTTTTTTCAATTACCAGACTGGCATCGTGGGAGGGGAGAGCCAGCTTGGATTTTTATAGATGAGGTACTTTTTAGATAAATAAAAAAAAATATGTTTTTCAATATGTATAACATATTATAATTTATATTAATGTTTAATGGATTGTTGTCAAATATTTTTCGTTAAAATGAGAGGATTATAATATAGTTTAAATTTTTATTCTAAAATCGAAAATCCCTATTATAAGGAAACAAGTGTTTATTTATTAGTAAAATATTTATACCTTTAAAACCGCTAAACATAAAGCCTAAAAAGAAATCCAAGCGGAACCCGATGATGAAACAGTACAGTAGCAGGTTGATTCAATTATTTATTCAAGCCAAATTGTCAATAATGACAATGCTGGGCTTGCCTGCCAAGTTTCAACACTTATTAAAGGCTGCAGGTCGCCAGATCTGTTTGATGATTACCAACGAATTTTCTTGGATGACAAAAATCCAAAATTTATCTTCTTTTAATAGATCATTAAAAGATTTTCGAATTCGTATCTCGAGACTAAATGAATTTGTAATTAATTCTAAGGATAATCCTTTGATCAATATATTTTTGAAATCGAATAATTTCTTTTTTGATGGGATTTCTGTCAAGTTCATAAATCGTTCATTGCGATTTGAGGATAGATGGAATCCATCTTTGGTGGTTATTGGTGGATAATTAACTTTTGTAGATTAGATTGTTTGAAGAAGAGAAGATTATAACTCCATTGTTTTCTATAATGAATGTGTTAGGAATCGGTGGTTTTATTGCGAATTTTTAAAATTATATTTTTGTATTTGAAAAGCCTAAATGTTATATCATCTAAACTAGAACTCATGAAAAAGACGAATTTTACACTAATTCAGCCATCGTGGTTGAGCTCAAACTGGCTCAAAGGCTTATTGCCTTTGTTGGCTTTTGTGATGCTCTCACTACCGATGCAAACATTTGCACAGGAGTCGCCAAACTGTGCCGATATCGGACCTTCTATCGACCAGGATGGAGTGGCTCGATTCGAATTGGCTGATTTTGTCACTAACAGTGGTTTGGGTGGAGTACGTCCAGCAACTGTAGTGGTGAAAAACGAATGGGGTAGCCCAGTGAAATTGTATTCTGACCAAGAATTAACCAGTTCATTAGGTACTTCTTTCGAGTTTACTTCAGGTGGACAAGATGTCTATATCGACATGTGTCCATTGTTGGGTAAAACCTTGAGCTTTTCAGTAAGTAATGCTTCAGGAACATGTACTAATGGTGAAATCAGAGTGAATGGATTGCCACCAGTAGTATTGACTTCAAGATTTCAGCACGATGTTACTGGTCTACCTACTCATGGTGGTTCATATGTCACCTCAGCTAGTGGTATCTCAGAAGCAAAAACTGCTGGAGTAAGACGAGGTAAGGTAGTAACTTACTGTGGAATGGTGCCTAGCGCAAGTAATTCTAAGTATCAGCCTGTAGTATCTGTACCATGTGCAGGTAATAGAGGAAGTGGATATTATGGTTTGGCTGTTCAGCCAGATTGGATTATGCCAATTTCTTGTAATGAAGAGAATGATACTGCCGAGGTTATTTTCCGTACTTGGGAAGTATTTAATAAAGATGGTGCGATCACTACTTTGGTAGATACTATCGTAGTGTTGAGATTGCCAGCTTTTGGTCCTGCTTCATTTAAAGGAAAAGCAGAGGATACAGCTTATTGTGAAATCGATGAAAATGAAATCGGAGGGGAGACCCTTAAGAGATATGCAGCATGGAAGCAGCCAATGGGTCTACACGACTACGAATTGCCTTATGGCAAAATGGGAGCTGTAACCTATGAATTGCCTGCAGCCGTACTTCTTGCTGGTTATGTAAATGCAGCAGCACAAGATTTATTGGATGAGTATTTGGCTTGTGTTATCTTGAAAAAGAATGACAAAGCTCAAACTGAATATACTATCGGTGAAATCATTAACGGAGACTATATCAGTGATGTATTGACTGGTGCAAGTAGCACACAGTTGGGATATGGTGCATTGAACATCGTAGCAAGATTGGCTGACGATTGGGAAAATCACTTAATCGCTTTGGCGTCATTCCAATATTTCCCATATGTTTTCTTGGAAAAAGGAGACAGAGTATTGTCAGCAGATGGATATTACGAAGAAGTAACTGACCAATGGTTCTGGGATGGTAATGGCAATAGTCCATACTGGTTTGCAGCAGGATGGCCTTCAATCTACGGATCAGGCGACTGTGTAAGATATTGTGATGTAGCTACTGGTACTACAAGCGATTGTGTATCTGTATGTGTTCCTGTAATTGAATTGGATGATGAAGGAAATCTTGATTTCTCAGTAGGACAAAATAACTCTCCTGATGATTGTGTTGAAATTTGTTTAGATGATTTTGCTGGATTGCCACACTGTGGAATCACAATGACTTCTGACAATGCCGACTGGACAGGAACATGTCCTAAGACAAAAGGAAGAAATGTCGTTATCAAACAAACTTGTTGGGCTAACGGTGATGTGTTAGGAGAATTGAGAGCTTGTAATGAAGATATTAGAAACAATGGTGAATTTGGACCTGATTTTGTAGCTGGAAACTATGCTATTCAACCAGAATCTGATTTTGCTCATTATACCATTGATAATGATATAGATTGGTCTGCTGGTTTAGTATCAGAGAAACCAAAATACATTATATCTCAGTGGTTGACATTGATTGATACAGTAGGTCCAATCTTTGACTTCTGTTACCCAATCCACAACAACTACGCTGATGGTATAGATTTGATCTCTAACTTAGGAGATTGCAGATACCAAGGAGAAACTGAATTGAGAGAGTGTGCTTATATCAATTGGGATCACGAACAGATCGTAGCTGATATAGCAGCTGGTCTACAAAACGAATCAGCAAGAGAAGCCGAGTGGTGTAATGCTACTGTATATACTACAGAGAGCCACGACTGTGCCACTGATGTATATGTACCAAGTGTAACATTGAAAGATGTATGTTCAGG
>NZ_JAJQYA010000014.1 GCF_021729155.1 Membranihabitans marinus
CAAATGCCGTAAATCGGCATTTGACGATGGAACCGAGGCCACTGTGCCGAGGTATGACTGAGCTTATAAATTATAAACGTAATTCGTATAACTACTCTATCTACCAAATCACAATCCATAGAATGGAGAAATAGACCTCAGTCCTTATACAAATTTCATCTTGTAGTCCACACTGATTTTTCCCTTTCGGATTTTATCCAATTTCCTTCGCAAAATATTGCGCTTTAAGGGATTGATCTTTTCAATAAACAATACTCCATCGATATGGTCGTATTCGTGCTGGATAACTCTGGCGTTGACACCTTCAAACTCTTCTATCACCTCTTCCATATCTTCATTGAGATACTTTATCTTTAGTTTTCTAGGCCTCATAACATCGGCGCGTATATCGGGAATACTTAGACAGCCCTCTTCATAACTGAATTCTTCACCATACTCCTCCAATTTCTCGGCATTGATAAATACTTTTTTTATTCCTTCGGCCTCCTTTCCTTCTTCCATTATTTGAACCGTATCTACAATAAACAGTCTCAAACCTTGTCCCACTTGAGGGGCGGCCAAACCAACACCTGAAGCATTGTACATGGTTTCCCACATATTGGCAATCAATCGCTCCGTTACTTCATCCATCTCCTCAATCCGACGTCCTACTTTTTTTAATACTGGCTGCCCGTAGGCAAAAATCTCTAATATCATTCCCTAAATATGTTTTAAATACTCCTGTAATATAATGGCAGCGGCCACCTTGTCCACCAATGTCTTGTCCCGTCTTTTCTTCCTAGATCCCGCCACTTGATACACGACCTCTCTCGCTCTACGGGAGCTAAAGGTCTCATCTTGTAACAAATAAGGCAATTGAGGAAAAGTCTTTGCAAAATTTTTAACAAATTCCATGACCTTTACATGATGTTGAGCTGGAGTCTGTCCATCGGCCATAAATGGTTCTCCTACCACTACAAGCTCCACTTCTTCATTCTTAAAATACTCGGTCAAATAAGACATCAAATCTTTGGTTTCCACTGTAATCAATGGTGTAACAATGATTTGCAATGGATCAGTCACAGCCAATCCCGTCTTTTTGCTACCATAATCTATACTCATTATTCTGGCCATAACGCAAAAATAGGAATTAGATTAAAGAAAATAAGCATCCGCTTGATATTTTGAAATCTATACCGAGGGTAATCTCCTCCATTTCTACTATACAGAAAATGGATGAGGACTGTTGGGTAGCTGCCATAGAGGATGATTTGCCCGTCCATTCTCCAATTTTGACAACTCAATGTTGCGGATACTATGGACTAGATTGATCGATGGTTGGGCATCGGTAAGACCAAAACCTTGGCCAGACAATATCTTTTCGTAGGATACCGTGTGCAGATCTTCAAACCCATTGCTAAAATCCACAACTTGTCCATCGATTTCCAGCGAACGATAAGAATGTTGACTCCCCTCAGAAGCCACCGCATCTATATGACTGGGATTGATACTGAGAAAATATTGTACACTGGCGTTTTTCAATTCCAATTGCCCCCCCACTCTATCGTGGCTCCTCACAAAGACCTTGTGTTCAATCACCTCGCCAAAAACCCATATTAACATATCGAAAAAATGAATTCCTATATTGGTCGCTATCCCTCCTGACTTGTTTTCCTCTCCCTTCCAACTGGCATAATACCACTTTCCTCTAGGAGCAATATAGGTCAAGTTGATTTTCTGCTTTTTCCGACCTCTATCGAGGGACAAAGTTTGTTTTAACTGTAAAATTACCGGATGCCAGCGCAATTGTAATATAGTGTAAGCCCTTACATCGACTTGTTGCTCTATTTCAATTAAAGCATCCATATTCCATGGATTGAGGACAGTTGGTTTTTCACAAATCACATCAGCTCCATACCGCAAGCCGAATCTAATATGGGCATCGTGTAAATAATTGGGCGTGCAAATAACAATATAATCAATGGCCCTTCCCAGTCTTTTTAACTTCTCCAAATGCCGATCAAATCGCTCAAATTCTGTAAAAAATGAAGTATTTGGGAAATACCGATCCAAGATACCCACAGAATCAAAGGTATCCAAGGCAGCGACCAACTCGTGACCAGTATCGCGAATGGCTTTCATATGTTTAGGTGCAACATATCCCGCCGCACCCATTAAGGCAAACTGTTTCATATCTTGGGCTTTATCTGGTCAGCCACCAAGTGGTATTTTCTCTCACAATGAGGGCAGTGATATTCATCTTCTGTGCTCTGTTCTAGGTTTTGACCACATTGGCATATCCAAGCGGCAAAGCGAGCTGGTTGACCGATGACCAAGGCATAATCTGGAACATCCCGAGTCACCAAACCTCCTGCAGCTACCATGGCATACCTACCTATACTATGACCACAAACGATGGTGGCATTGGCACCAATAGTAGCTCCTAGGCCGATATGGGTAGGTGCAAAATTATTCTTTTGCTCTATAAAAGCACGGGGTCTGGTCACATTGGTAAAAACTACCGATGGTCCCACAAAGACATGATCTTCGAGACGGAGTCCGGCATAGAGAGATACATTATTCTGAATCTTACAACCCTGGCCCATTTCCACACCAGGTCCCACAAAGACATTTTGACCCAATATGCAATTTTCCCCCAACCGTGCACCGGACATAATGTGGCAAAAATGCCAAACTTTGCTTCCCGCACCGATATGTACACCACCATCTACAAAGGCAGACGAATGTACAAAAAAATCATCCTTGGGTTTTTCAGCCATAATCCACGGTTATGCAGACAATCAAAAAGACATTCTAAAAATCAAGCTATTGAAGCTTAGCCCCCATTATATTATCATACCTGCGGCTACGGTATTATTATTTCCTTCGTCGATTAAGATTATACTTCCTGTACTTCTATTCTTGCGATATGAGTCATAAAATATTGGCTTCGTAGTACGCAATACTACTCTACCTATATCATTCATTTTCAATTCGGGATTCTCCTGATCTCTATGCAGGGTATTGATATCCAATTTATATCTGATTTCTTTCACCAAACAACGCGCTTCATTCGTCGTATGCTGAATAATGTATTTGCCTTTAGCACGCAAGGGTTGATTGCTGTCAAACCAGCAAAGCATCACCTCAACATCTTGTGATACCGTCGGTTGATTATTGGGACGGACAATCATATCACCTCTTCCCAAATCCATATCGTCTTCCAACAATATAGACACTGATTGGGGTGGGAATGCACAATCCAATTCACCGTCAAAACTATCTATCTTCGCAATTTTGGTCGTAAATCCACTGGGCAACAACATTACCTCATCTCCTTTCTTAAATACCCCACCAGCTACTCGACCGGCATATCCTCTATAATCGTGAAATTCGTCATTGTATGGTCTCAATACCTGCTGAACAGGGAACCTGCTATCGATAAAATTGTGATCGCTGGCTATGTGGACATTCTCTAGATAATACATTAAAGTAGAACCTTCATACCAATCCATATTGGTAGATCGCGTCACTACATTGTCTCCATTCAATGCTGAGATAGGAATATAGTTGACATCTGATACATCCAACTTCGAAGAAAATTTTTCAAATGATTCTTTGATGCTTTCATATACAGACTCGCTATAATCCATCAAGTCCATCTTGTTGATACATACCAACAAATGGGGAATCTGCAACAACGAAGCAATGATGGCGTGTCTACGAGTTTGCTCTACCACACCATTACGAGCATCTATCAATATCAAAGCCACATTGGCTGTAGATGCACCAGTCACCATATTTCTAGTATACTGAATATGTCCTGGAGTATCCGCTATGATAAACTTTCGCTTAGGCGTAGAGAAATATCGGTAAGCCACATCGATGGTGATCCCCTGCTCTCTCTCTGACTTAAGACCATCGGTAAGCAAAGCCAAGTTCACTGATGTCTCTCCTCTGCGCTCACTGGCGGATTTGACTGCATCATATTGATCTTCGAAGATTGATTTACTATCATACAAAAGTCGACCGATTAGGGTAGACTTACCGTCATCCACGGAACCCGCGGTGGTAAATCTCAACAATTCAGTGTCTTCGTATTCCTGTTGTAAGTTATGATTGGTATTATTGTTATTATTATTCACGTATAGCTATTTGAAAGCATCCTTAATTTCGATGCGATGATTAAAAAGTAAATGGACAATTGACTAAAAGTATCCTTGTTTCTTGCGATCCTCCATGGCCGTCTCCGAACGTTTGTCATCGGTTCTTCCTCCTCGCTCTGTCATTCGAGTAGTGGCTACTTCTTCAATAATTTCTTCCACTGTTGAGGCTTCAGATGCCCACACTCCAGTACATGTCATATCTCCTATGGTTCTGCAACGCACCACCTGCTCCACAACTTCTTCATTGGGCTTTTTCTCGATATATTCCGAATCTGCCAACAACACACCATCACGCATAAAGACTTGACGTTTGTGTGCAAAATACAAGTTGGGCAATGGCACATTTTCTATAGCCAAATACTGCCAAACATCCAATTCCGTCCAGTTAGAAATAGGAAATACTCTGAAATGCTCGCCCATGTGTTTCTTGCCATTGAAAATATTCCAAAGCTCAGGTCTTTGATTTTTGGGATCCCACTGTCCAAATTCATCTCTGTGTGAGAAAAATCTTTCCTTGGCTCTGGCTTTTTCCTCATCTCTACGACCACCACCCAAGGCGGCATCGTATTTACCTTCCTCTAAGGACTCCAACAATACCGAGGTTTGCAATAAATTTCTACTGGCGTTCACACCTCTTTCTTCTACTATTTTTCCTTCATCGATGGCTGCTTGTACACTGCCCACTTTTAGGTTAAGGTTATATTTAGCAACCAAGTCATCCCTAAATTTAAGGGTCTCTGGAAAGTTATGTCCAGTATCGATGTGTAGTAAAGTAAAGGGTACTCGAGCCGGATAAAATGCTTTAACCGCTAGATAGACCATTAAAATACTATCCTTTCCACCGCTGAATAACAATACCGGATTTTGAAATTGCGCAGCTACTTCTCGCAAAACAAAAATTGATTCCGACTCCAGTTCTTTTAAATGATTAAGATGATAATCCATTATAACTTAATGTATTTTAACACGTAATTTAATAATATTTGGATATTAGATTCCTCGGATTCTTCTTCGGTATCCAAAACCAAATCAGGGTTTTCTGGCAAATCAAAAGGAGCGTCAATCCCAGTAAAATTTTTCAATTCACCTCCCAATGCCATTTTATAAAGTCCTTTAGTATCCCGTTGGATACAGGTTTCTACACTCGCTTTTACATGAATCAAATGAAAATCTGATGCCCCAATGGTTTCTTTGGCCAACTGACGCATGGATTGAAGAGGGCTGACAAAGGAACAAATGGTCACAATGCCATTGCGTACAAAAAGTTTGGCCAATTCCGAGATACGTCGAACATTTTCTTCGCGATCTGCTTCAATAAAGGTCAAGTCCTTACACAATCCACTTCTCACATTATCTCCATCCAATATGGTGGACAAATGATTCAATTTAAGCAGGGATTTCTCCAATTTTAGCGCTAGCGTACTCTTGCCACTACCCGACAGTCCGGTCAGCCAAAATACTGTACCCCGCTGCCCAAGGAAGTTTTCTTTTTCTTCTCTTGGTACAGAATTATTATAAATCGGATATATGTGCTCCATAATCGTTTGAAATACATGCTTAAAAATGCAAAAATAAAGGAATAATTGAGTCTTACTTAACCATTCTTATCAAATTATTTAATTTTCAATAAATAAGTCTCAAAATTATCCATAATTCATTTAATATCAACATTATAAACCAAATTCAATTAATCGAAGAATTAATAACATATGTATTTTATAATGCCTTTTAGGATTTTGAATGTCCGATCGAAATGTAAAGCATCGAAGATCGTTAATCGACCTTCGGTGAGAACGACCGAAAGCTGTACGAAGTACCCAATCCATAAAATATGGATTGGATAATTTGTACTTCATTCAATCATGCCTCTACATTAAATCATAATATAGCCGACAATTATAAATGTATTTAGTATAAATTATACGATTTACATTTTATGATAACGGAAAAGATTTTGAAAATATTTGAAGATAGACGAGGCAAAAAACACAGGCATAGCCGTAGCTACGGTGTGATTGAGTAAAGTTGCCAGAATGGCAACCAAAGGTCGTAAATCGACCTTTGACGAAGGAACCGAGGCCACTGTGCCGAGGCGTGATTGCCCTGGAATTCCTTGTTAAGATACTACCAGTATAGCATTACGTCTTAATCCACAATATTTAAGCCGCAATGCATTGCGGCTCTACAATAGATCGAAAGATTTCCGTTAATTATAAATGTAATTCGTATTACTCCTCAAAATTGAATGGTTAATCAATTCTCATTAGAACTTGATTCACCATGGATATTGCCATTGATCTAATCTCGCCTACCAATCTCGGCATCCCTATCCAGGCCACTGTAGCTACCAGTAGTCCATACCCCATCCCAAACACTAAACAGTGTAACAAAGGTGAGGGAATTACATCGTAAATAAAGAACTTATAAAAGCCGTAACATAGAACACCAATTACAATAGGCATAATAATAACCACAATTATGTCTTGAAATTGTTGAAACAAGGCATACTTTATAAACCGTCTACTGTAAAAAGCATTTAGATACAATTCTATAACCCCATACCCAATCTGAAAATACAACAAGCCGTAGATGCCGTAGGGAAAAATAATCAACAAGCCCAGAACCAATAAAATTTTCTTAATCACCTCCAATCGCAAATATAAATCACTGCGACCGAAGACCTTTAACAAGGTCATGTTATAGGCCTGCAAAGGTTGCAATAAGCCCACCACACAGAGCAATTGAAAATAAGGCACTGCCGCCAACCATTTATCGGTCAACAAAAAGACAAATAAATTTTCTGCCATAATATACACGAAAACCAATGCTGGAGTCAGAATCAAATAGACCATGGATAATAATTTCTTATAATTTTGTTTTAGGAATTCATCATCTGACTGCATCTTGGAAAACAAGGGAAAAATTATCTTATTCGTACTCGACACCAATAAACTGGGCAGAAAATTTTGCATCGCATAAGCCCTATTGTACAATCCCAATACCGAGGCCAAGTACATTTTGCCTATCATTAAATCATAGATATACTTAAAAAATGTCTGTAACAAGGAGGACAAAGCCAACTTATAACCAAAATCGAAGTGCTGTCTTCCCCTTTCCCCGTCAATGATGAATCTCGGTCGCCAATCCGACCAGAGATAGACAAACACAGCAGTCAAAATCGATTGTGTGAGATACATATACAACAGGGACCACAGTCCATAATCATTGTAGGCCATTATTACACCGACACCGCCACTGATGACCAGAGCTGGAGATTGCACCACAAACAAGGTCTTGAATTGAAGTTCCTTTATCCAGATGGTCCAATGAACACTGTAGAGGGATCCGATAATCAGTGACGTCCCCAACAATCGAATAATCAAAGTGAGCTCTTCAGCATTAAAAAAATCAGCTATCCAAGGAGAAGCAACAAAGAGTAATCCATAGAGAAAGATACTGGATACAAGATTGATTACAAAAACCGTAGAATAATCGCGTTCATTGACCTCTGTTGACCGGATCAAAGAAGCCGTCATCCCCGATCCTACTAAACTCTGACCAATTTCCACAATAATGATTACGATAGCAATTAAACCAAAATCTTCGGGCAATAACAATCGCGCCAAGACAATATTTAAAACAAATCTAAACCCCCTGTTGAAAAATTGCTCCAGGAGGACAAATAACAGACTAGAAATGCTTTGTTTTTTCAGCGACACATTACAATTTTACATAAAAATTTTGTCTCTAAAATAAGATAAAGTATACTGTAACCCTTCATCCAATCCAATTCTCGGCCACCAATTTAGAATTTCATTAGCTTTACTAATATCTGGTCTACGGCGTTGGGGATCGTCTTCGGGCAAAGGTAAATGCACGATGTCAGAAGAGGAGTTGGGGGATAAAGAGCGTATTTTACGAGCCAATTCTATTATGGTAATTTCATCGGGATTGCCGAGATTAATCGGCAGATTATACGGCACTTCCAACAAACGAACCACCCCTCGAATCAAATCGTCGACATAACAAAAAGACCTCGTCTGTTCTCCATTGCCATAGATGGTCAAGGATTCTCCCAACAATGCCTGAGCCAAAAAACTAGGTAGGGCCCTGCCATCTTTCACCCTCATCCTCGGTCCATAGGTGTTGAATATCCGAGCGATTCGGCAGTCGATCTTGTGTACTTTGTGGTAGGCCATGGTCATGGATTCTTGAAACCGTTTGGCTTCATCGTAGACTCCCCTCGGCCCAATAGGATTGACATTGCCCCAATATTCTTCAGTCTGGGGATGAACCAATGGGTCTCCGTATATTTCTGAAGTAGAGGCAATCATAAATCGCGCTCCTTTGGCCCTGGCCAGCCCCAGTAAATTATGGGTCCCAAGTGATCCTACCTTTAAGGTCTGAATGGGCATTTCCAAGTAATCTATGGGACTTGCTGGAGAGGCAAAGTGCAATATCACATCGAGATCGCCAGCTACATGTACGTACTTGGAAACATCCTGCTCGTAAAAATCAAAATTGACTTCGGAAAACAAATGAGCTATGTTGTCTACACTTCCAGTCACCAGATTGTCCATGGCGATTACGTAATACCCTGCCTCCGAGAAATAATCACAGAGGTGAGAGCCCAAAAATCCTGCGCCTCCTGTGATTAATATTCTTTTTTGTCTAGACATTATTACTTTTTTTTAAAGCAGAAAAAAAGCCTAGGCTCTACGTAAATATAACCGACAATTAAAAATTCATTTGGTATTACAGCAAAAACTTGTAATTCGTATAAACCATTATCGATCCTATCCTCTACATATCGGGCTGCTAGGTCGTCGACCGTCCAATACTCTCGTAGTGTATCCCCATTTCGCGCATAAAATCAACTTCATATAGATTTCTACCATCGAAAATCACTGGAGATTTCAACAATTGTTTGATCACCGAGAAACTAGGCGTTCTAAACACACTCCATTCCGTGACAATCGCTAGGGCATCGGCTTCGATCAAGGCTTCGTATTGGTCGGAACAAAAACTAATTTTATCCCCAAATATCTTTTTGACATTGTCCATAGCTTCTGGATCATAAACTTTAACTCCAGCTCCCAATGCCAACAATTTTTCAATAATATAAATGGCTGGAGCTTCTCTGATGTCATCGGTATTGGGTTTAAATGCCAATCCCCATACTGCTATAGTCTTACCGGTAATATCGCCGCCGAAATAGTCTACAATTTTATCGACCAACACCTGTTTTTGTCTTTTATTGACATCCATAACGGCATTGAGGATCTGGAAATCGTATTCGTTGACCTCAGCAGTCTTGGCCAAAGCTTGAACGTCTTTAGGGAAACACGATCCACCGTAGCCCACTCCAGGGAATAGGAATCTTTTCCCTATTCTAGAGTCCGACCCTATCCCTATGCGAACCTGATCTACATTAGCTCCTACTTTCTCACAGAGATTCGCGATTTCATTCATAAACGATATCTTGGTAGCCAAGAAACTATTGGCTGCGTATTTAGTCATTTCAGCCGATCGTTCATCCATAAAATAAATGGGATTCCCCTGTCGCACAAATGGCTTGTACAGTCGTTCCATAATTTTCTTGGCTCTTTCCGACTTGGTACCGATGATAACCCTTTCTGGACGCAAAAAATCTTCTACAGCTACCCCTTCCCTCAAAAACTCGGGATTGGACACTACGTCAAACAAGTTCGTATCCAAATTCTTTGCCAAGGCTTTGTGCACTTCATCAGCCGTACCCACTGGCACAGTACTCTTATCGATAATTACAGAATAACTGGTAATTAAATGAGACAATTCTTCGGCCACACCCAAAATATAGGACAAATCCGCTGAACCGTCCTCTCCAGGAGGTGTAGGCAATGCCAGAAAAATAACATCGGCATTCTGGATACCTGTGGCCAAGTCAGTAGTAAAACTCAATCGCTTTTGCCTAGAATTTCTCTCGAATAGCAACTCTAAACCCGGTTCGTAAATGGGTACTTCCCCATTCTTCATTCGATTGACTTTATCTTCATTTACATCAATACATACCACTTGATTCCCAGTCTCAGCAAAACAAGTACCTGTAACCAATCCTACATATCCAGTTCCTACTACAGCTATATTCATATTACAATAAACAGTTAATTTTTTATAAGAGAAATGTCCTTTGTGTGAACACCTTAATTTACTTTTGAAAAATAATTCTTTAAATAGGCTACCGTCAATTTCAACCCAGTTTCGATATCCACACTTGGTGAATAATCCAATAGGGTTTCAGCCTTAGAAATATCGGCCAAACTATGGGGGATATCCCCAGGTCTCTCAGGCCCATATTGCACTTCGATATTTGTCCCCAAAACAGTATTGATCATGGCCCACAATTCGTTGAGATTCGTCCTATATCCACAAGCCACATTGTACACTTGATTATATGCCGTAGATTCTTTTGAAAACAAAGCATTGATATTGGCCTGCACGGCATTGTCCACATAAGTGAAATCCCTACTAAAACTGCCGTCGCCATTAATGGTTGCAGGCTGACCGGACAAGGCGGCCTGAACGAATAAAGGGATCACAGCTGCATAGGCACCTTTGGGACTTTGATAGGGGCCGAAAATATTAAAATAACGCAGACCAAACATCTCCATATCGTAAAGAGCACCGAAGTTGTCGGCATATAGTTCAGACACTTTTTTGGTAACCGCGTATGGGGACAATGGTCGTCCTACCCTACTTTCTACCTTGGGCATATTGGCTTCATCTCCGTAGACAGAAGAACTAGAAGCATATACCACTCGCTTAATGTCCAAGTCTCTGGCCGCCGTAAATACATTTAAAGTACCAGTAATATTGTGATCGTTGGTCAACACCGGATTTTTAATCGATCTAGGCACCGATCCCAGTGCAGCTTGATGACATATGGCATCTCCTCCGCTGAATACCTTAAGACAAGTATCCATATTTCTAATATCTCCTTCGACAAATTCCAAACGATGATCGTCTAATATATCGGCTAGATTTTCGATATTTCCCGTCAAGAGGTTGTCCAAAACAGTTACTTTTTCTACATCCTCTCTACGCAATAAGGCACGCGCGATATTGGATCCAATAAAACCCGCACCGCCTGTAATAATTATTTTCATATCGAAATATCGTTGATTTTTTAATATTGTACTAATCGTTTATAATTACAATCTTGCCTGACTTAATTTTTTATCCCAAAACCCTTTCACGTCATATATCAAGGTATTTCCGTTTAGGGAGATAGGATCAATAGATTCAAATGCCCGGTGTGAAACACACAACACAATACAATCGTAGTGGTTCAAATCCGGCAAGTCCTCCAACAAATCTATAGCCAGCTCTTGTGATACTTGACTTGGATCAGCCCAAGGGTCATAGACGTCGATGGCCAAATCATAATCGGCCAATTCACGATAAATATCTACAGCCCTTGTATTTCTTATATCGGGACAGTTTTCTTTAAACGTAATCCCCAATTGCAATATTTTTGAGTTTTTAAGCGAAAGGTCATTTTTCACCATCAACTTTATGATTTCCTGGGCTACAAAACTCCCCATTCCATCGTTAATGCGTCGTCCAGCCAATATCATTTCAGGATGATACCCTACTTCCTGAGCTTTTTGTGCCAAATAATATGGATCTACTCCTATACAATGTCCGCCGACCAAACCCGGTCTAAATGGCAAGAAATTCCATTTACTCCCAGCGGCCTCTAGGACTTCAATGGTATCGATATTTAGCTTATTAAATATCTTGGCCAATTCATTGACAAAGGCAATATTGATGTCTCTCTGACAATTTTCAATGACTTTGGCCGCCTCGGCCACTCGAATGGAAGCCGCTCGATATGTACCTGCGGTAATAATGGAGCGATAGACTTCATCGATCTTCTCTGCTACTTCCGGCGTGGATCCCGCTGTGATTTTGACGATTTTGGTCAACGTATGTTGTTTATCCCCCGGGTTGATTCTTTCTGGACTATACCCTACAAAGAAATCTTTATTGAACTCTAATCCCGATTCCACACTCAATATCGGAACACATTTTTCCTCTGTTGCTCCTGGATATACCGTCGATTCATAGACCACTATATCTCCTTGCTTCAAGACCTGGCCTACCGTAGTGGAAGCCGAAATCAATGGGCCGAAATTGGGTTTTTTATTAGAATCCACTGGTGTAGGTACGGTGATAATATAAAAATTGCAATCCCCGATATCATTGAGCTCACAAGTCAAAGTCAACCCACTTTCCTCAGCCTCACTTCCCAGGACTTCTCGAAGCTCTTCTTCCTCCACTTCCATGGTACTATCATGAAATCCATTTAACTCAGCTACGCGCGATGATTGAATATCAAAACCGACAACAGGATATTTTTTGGCAAATTCCACTGCCAAGGGCAAGCCGACGTAGCCCAAACCAATAATTCCAATTTTCAACATATAATTTTTATTTATTACTGGAAGGAACGAGGAGTTCTTGGTTGTTTAGTATAAAATGATTAGAAAAAGTATACACTTCATTAATCAGCGCTTCCTCAATTTTATTCTCAGTCAATAACCGAGCATCATTTACTTCCAAGCTAGGCACTTTTTGGCCTTGATTAATATGAATATACTCCAAATTGGGGATAATTTCTCTTAATATAAATCGTATTTGATTAATGCTAATATTAAAATCTACTAGGTTGTGAATTTTCAAACCGTATCCGGGTTTTTTACCCGTTGGCAATGTATTCATCAAGGCTTTTGACAGTGAATCGATATGGATAAATGGTCGCTTTTGTTCCCCATCTCCATAGATCTTTATTTTCCCATAACACAGGGCTTCAAATATAAATCGATTGATAACAGAATCCAATCTCACCGCTCTGTTGTAGCCGTAAACATTCCCTATCCTCAATACATCGACGATCATCCGATTGGCCAATAATTGAATAAATTTTTCTGCTTCCCGCTTCGATCGACCATAAGCATTCATAGGATTGGGTTCCATCAATTCATTTTCCACATGGTGAAAACCATACACAGAGGCTGTACTCAAAAAGATAAATTTTTGAACTCGAGTATTTTTCTCTAAACACTGAACCAAATTGGCCGTCCCCCAAAGGTTGATCTGCTCGTACTTCAAACTATCTTCATGACTGTATGGTGACTTTACCACCCCGGCCAAATGGTAAATAGCATCTATGTCCTGGAGCACTCGCATTAACTCAATGTGATTGAGAATGTCGCCTTGAACAAACTCCACTTTATCTAATTTAACTCCGTTAAAGAAAAAACGAATATTGTTGTGCGACATGTTATCGTATATCACAATACGCTTAACTTCTGGATTTTGATGCAGGGCTTCAACCAAGGATGTCCCTATATATCCAGCCCCTCCTGTTACTAAAATATTCATATTCTAATAGTTATCAATTTCAAACGAAGATACACTATCCTAAACAATTCAATAGAAGTCTTTTAATAATTTTATTTTTTACAATACCTTCTATAGAGGAAATAAATATCGTCGTTTTTCATACGATACAAACTCACAATTGCCTCTAATCTTGCGATTTAAATAAGTCTAACCTGGGTTTAAAACAACAATAATTTAACATACTATAATGATACCTCGTCATGCCTCAGGGGGTGAATTCAGTCATGCTCAGTCATCTCAATTTCCATGGATTTTCAAAAAAACCACAGACTAATCCAAATATTGAAACTCCCCCTTCTGTTTCCGGCTTCTGTATATTCGAGGATATTTAACCATCATTCTCGTGACTGCTATACATAAATATCTGATCTCTTTGACCTGACCTCGACGAAGACTCCCTATCAATACTTTAACCACATCATAACCGAACTTCAATACGGCCTTTATCCATCCATCATTGACATTTTTTAATCCCACCATAAAATAACGCTCATAGTCTTGGGGTGATTCAACCTTCTGACGTGAATGACGATCCAAATGATACCCCTTGACAGACGTATTGACCACAACGGATAGACCGGCATGGTGAAGGCGGTGAATATAATCATTGTCCTCACCATAGAGGAAAAAGAGAGGATCAAATCCCCCTACTCTGCGAATGGTAGCCATTGGTAAATACCAAAAAGCAGCATTGACAAATTGAACCAACAAAAGATGATGGTGATCACGGTAATACCTATTTTCATCCAACGCCCGACGAATATAGGACTCGAAATATACATCCAAAGTTTCTCCATCGCTGTAATGCATAGGAGACAGTACTCCTATATCGGGATATTGCAGAGATGTTTGTCGCAAACCGGTCAACATTGTTGGAGTGGATACCGTATCTTGATTGACCAACAGGACGGCTTCATATGCATTATCTCGCGCATATCGCAATCCCTGGTTATTGGCCTGTCCAAAACCCAGATTTTCAACATTGGATAACAATTCGATGTCCTTGCCAAAAGTTTGAAGAATGGACAAGGTACGGTCTGTTGAATGATTGTCGACAACTAAAACATCACAGCCTTCCATGTCCAATAACGAGGAAATACAGGCCTCTATATACTGCTCACCGTTATAGGACACTACTATGGCTAGGGTTAGATTTCCGCCATCTGCCCTCATATTTCTTTTAATTTTCGATTTAGGAATCTAAATCTCGACGCCAGTACATAACTCAATGCCTTGCCCAAGATCTTTTGCCCCAAAGAGGTAGTGACAAAAATAGGCCAAATCCCTAAAAACACTTTCATGGCTGGCGTTAAAGGAAGATCGTGGGAGGTACAAAACCCATGGCCCCGCTCGATGGCCCGACCTTGATTGCGACTCAACAGATAGGCGAAAAAATAAAACAATCGATAAGTATAACTATGGATCAAAAAAGAATTTTTCACATCCATATTGTCATAAATCTCCTGTAGTGTTTGATACATGATGTCTATTTCTTCCGAGGTCAACACTTTGGACTTGCTGATTCTATTGGTTTCATCGTGAATGCGATACATTACATCATGTGGTCGATCGCTAGCGCATTTGACCTTATATCCAGCCATCATATACCGAATATAAAAATCCCATTCTTGCCAACGAGGCATAGATTCTCTAAACCATATGCCATTTCCATTTCTCCAGATATTCCGAATAAATCCTCCATTCACAGTCCACAAATTCTGAAGCAAAAATCCAAAATATTCTTCTTGTCGACCATAGTCAACCTTAGCCATCATAGTTATATTGTCTATATTCTCCCGAAAAAGAGCTGAAGAAAACATCCAAGCATCACAATCGGCATGATCTTGTACAAATGCAATGCGATTCATTAAACAATGAGGCAACAATAAATCGTCAGAATCTAAGAAAATCACATAATCGCCTTGGGCAAGATTCAACCCAATATTGCGACAAGTATTACTGCCCTTGGGTTGACGTGCTCTCTTGTACAACTTAAATCTGTCATCATCGGCGACAAATGACTGAATTGAGGCAAATACCTCATCTTCGGAACCATCATCCACAACAATGCACTCCCAATACACATAGGTTTGTTCTCGGACAGACGTCAGGGTCTGCCGCAACAATTCCTTCCTATTCCAGGTCGGTATAATGATGGATACTAAAGGATAAGCTGTGGACTGGGTCATGTATCTACTATATTCAACAAACCAATATACAGCAATCCAGAGAAAAAATCTAATTGCAGTTATACCATCTACTCAGGCTCAAACCCTAACAAGATCTGGAATTTTCCAAAATCTGTAAACTTGGCATCGGTAGCTTGTAAATTCGGTTTATCCCAACCAATACCGTAATCAAATCCAATCAAACCAAACATTGGCAAGAAGACACGAAGTCCCAAACCTGTAGATCGTTTAATATTAAATGGATTGAAAGCAGTAAAACTATTAAAGGCATTACCCCCTTCCAAAAAGGCCAAGGCATAAATGGTAGAACTCGGATTAAGTGAGAATGGATATCTCAATTCCAAGGTATATTTATTGTACACACTAGATCCGGTAATGGTAGAACCATCTAAGGTTACCGCGGGGAAATTACTGGATTCATACCCCCTCATATTCACACGATCTTGTCCGGTAATTACATAATTGGACGACAATGGTTCTGCACCAAAATCGAATCTCTCAAATGGAGAATCCCCAATTTCACTATTATAATGACCTACAAAACCTAGTTTTGCACTAGCTTTGACAACAAATTTTCCAAAGACTTGTCTATACCATTCTGCCTTTATATTCCACTTGTGATACTCTACCCATTTGTATTTATCTTGAGGTTCCAGTCCCGCATAAGTTTTGTCATTTAACAAACTATAAGGCGGAGTCAACTGAATGGCCAAACTAAAGGTTGCACCCTCTGTAGGGAAAATGGGTTCATATATAGTACTTCTAGCGATAGTGGTTTCTAGATATACGTTGTTGTATTCCCCATTGGAAACCGAAGTTCCGTCCAACAATCTAAAGACCGAACCGTAGTTATTGATGTTGATCTTCTGATAATTCAGGGTATTGTTGATAATAAAGTTTTCATCCGGCCATTTCAACGGAGATCCCAATCCCAAGGTCAACTGGGACATGGTCAAGTATTGACTGATCTGAAGTACACTTGAATATTTGGTATGGTAGGCCGCCAATGTAAAAGAATTGGGACGCTTACCCCCCATCCATGGTTCGGTAAATGAAAAATTATAAGACTGGTAATAATTACCATTGGATTGTGCTCTCACACTCAGCTTTTGTCCATCACCAGTAGGGAGAGGATGCCATGCTTCTTTGTTGAAGATATTCCGCAGTGAAAAGTTGTTAAAGGTCAGACCTAAAGTACCAATCAACCCCCCACTAGTACCGTAGTACTGATCTGCAGGCTGGTAACCGGCCGACAATTCCAATTGGTCAGAAGATTGTTCCTCGACATCGTATTCTATATCCACTGTACCTCGCTGCTCATTAACCGGGGTATTGATACCCATGGTCTCTTGATTAAAATAGCCCAAGGCCAAGACCTTTCTTTGTGATCGAATAATATCAGATCGACTAAATTTTTTGCCTGGCAAAGTGGTCAATTCTCTTCTGATTACGTGTTCGTGAGTTCTGTCATTTCCAGTAATCACTACTTTGTCAATGGTTGCTTGAGGTCCTTCAAAAATTCGAATCTCTATATCTACCGAATCTTGCTCTACCGCTGTTTCGATAGGATTGGCAGAGAAAAACAAATAACCGTCATCCATATACAATGCAGACACGTCATTTCCATCCAAGGAGAAGCTCAACCTCTTGGTCAATTCTTCGAGATTGTAAAGGTCTCCCTTTTTCATTCCCAGCACACGGCTCAATTGATCGGTACTGTAAAGGGTATTCCCCTTCCATCCAATTTGACGGATATAATACTGATTGCCTTCTTCTACTTCAATATCAATGACCATATCGCCATCTGGCTCTCGACTGATGGAATCGCTCAATATTTTTGCATCTCTAAAACCAAGAGATTGGTAATAGGTGATGATTTTCTTTTTATCGTCTTCGTACTTTCTTTTTATCCACTTGGAAGAAGCAAACAATTTTCTTTTGGTTTTGGTATCCTCCAATTGTTTACGGAGTTTTCTATCGGACACCAAGGAATTGCCTTTAAAATTGATATCTTGGATTTTCACTTTACTGCCCCGATCGACATTGATCTTCAGTTGCACTCCATTTTCCAATTTTTCTTCTTTGACTTGGACCATTTCGACTTCTGCATCCAAGAAACCTTTCTCCGTATAATATCTTTTAATGGCACTTGAGGCCTTAGTTGTAGCACTTTGGGTCACAATTCCTCCTTTGACTAAGAAAGGCTCCACGGCCTCTTTGAGGTCATCTTCCTGAGATTTTTTAATGCCTACAAAATCAAATCGAGTCAATCTCGGTTTCTCCGTCACTCGAATTTCTAAAAAGATTACCTTATCTATGACCTTTCGCTGAACAATTTGAATATCTGAAAACAAATTCAATTCCCATAGGTTGTTGAATGCTTCTTGGACATCGTCGGGGAGATTCAATTTTCCTCCTTCTTTTATGCCAGCTACTACTTTGAGGGCCTTGGGATCGGTATGCTCTGATCCAACGATGGTTACTTCCCCAACTTCATAACGCTCACCTTCTTCCAATGCTTGACTATAACCAGTCAATGGCGACCATATCATCAAGATAAAAGCCAATAGGAGAGTTAAAAAATGTATCTTCTTAGTGTCGAATTTCATATAAATAAGTGCTTTACTTCACGTTAAAACGAAACATGTATTCCGCTTTTTTTTAGTTTGTTGTACATTTAACATATTCTTAAACAATCTGCTCCCCGGTTTTTCCAAATCGCCTCTCCCTGTTTTGAAAAGCTATAATTGCTTCAAAAAAGTCTTCCTTCGTAAACTGAGGCCACATCTTTTCTGTAAAGAAAAATTCAGTATATGCACACTGCCACAACAAAAAATTACTTAAACGCATTTCACCACTGGTCCGAATCAATAATTCGGGATCAGGCATAAAATGGGTCGCAAGGTAATTAGAAATCATTGATTCTGTTATATCTTCTGGTTTAATTTTATCATCTACGGCATCTGCTACCATAGATTGTATGGCATTTTTGATTTCCCATCTACCGCTATAATTGAGTGCCAGAGTCAAATCCATATGACTATTTTCTTTGGTATCTTCTATCCCAGACATCAAGGCATCATATGTTTTGGAAGGCAATTGACTCAAATCGCCTATTGCTCGCAGTCGAATATTGTTTTTGTTTAGGGTTTCTATTTCGCGGTGAATCGTCTCTACCAATAATGACATCAAGGCATTGACTTCGATCTTGGGTCGCGACCAATTTTCGGTAGAGAAAGCGTATAGAGTCAAATATTTCACACCTATTTCTGCCCCTGCTTCGGAGATGGCTCTTACGGCCCGCACACCATTTCTATGGCCAAAAATCCTGGTTTTTCCCATATTTTTGGCCCACCTACCATTGCCATCCATTATTACGGCAACATGTTTGGGCAGTGGGTTATCTTTTATCCTATTTTTTAATTCCAAATGATCCATCTTGGGATTTGACGCGAAAATAATAAACTAATTCCAGAAACACTTCATCCAGCATTCTATCACAAACCTTTACACCGCAAAGTTCACTTTATTTTTGACATTGAAAAGAAAATATTTTCTACACAGCTATTCAACAACGACATAGGATATTCTTTAATGTCTTCTATGAACACGACACTTACTTATTCTAGGTTATGAAAAACACTTTGTACATCGTCGTCTTGTTCCAAACGATCGATCAATTCCAATACCTCATCGACCTCGGCTTCGGACAATTCTTTGGTAAATGAAGGAATTCTCTCCAATTCCGATTTCTCTACGGCGTAGCCCACTTCTTCTAATCCCGACTGCATAGTACCGAAATCGGTAAACGCCACATAGGCTTTATAAAATTGACCTTCTTCCGTCTCTTCTAGCTCCAATTTTTCCAATCCATAATCGATTAACTGCAATTCAGCTTCTTCGACGTCTGATATTTCTTCCTCTTTAATGTAAAAAACTCCTTTGCGATCAAAAATAAAATCGTGCATTCCTGAAGTCCCCAAGGATCCACCTTTTTTATTAAAACAAGCCCTTACATTGGCTACGGTTCGCTGGGGATTGTCGGTGGCTGTTTCTACGACGATGGCCACACCGTGTGGTCCCATGCCTTCGTATGTGATCTCTTCATATCCCGAGGTATCCTTATCTGTTGCTTTTTTAATAGCGGCTTCCACCTTGTCCTTTGGCATTTGAACGGACTTGGCATTCTGGATGGCTCGCTTGAGTTGAATATTGGAATCGGGATCAGGTCCACCTTGCTTTACAGCGATTGTAATCTGTCTGCCAGCCTTAGAAAATTGCTTGGCCATCTTGTCCCATCTTGCAAATTTGGTTGCCTTTCTATATTCAAATGCTCTTCCCATGATATTTTAAATTTATTTCGCAAAAATAGTATTCCTTTTTGAGTTATGCCATTCACAGTTAATTATTTCGGCTCAATAGACGATAAATTTCATACCCAGATCAATGATTACAGTAAAAAAATATACAATAGTGTAAATTCCCCACAAACACCGCCTACTCTACATCATACTTACATTTATTTTGATTTGATAAAGTATTTTTTTCATTAAAATACAAAAAATAAGGCATTCACCTGTGACGAGGGGACTTAGTTATAGTCTCAATACCGATTAACATCTAGAAATAACGCTGGTAAATATTCTTAGAGTATCACATAGTTTGAATAAACACGAGGAGATTTCAAACCAATAATTTAAAGAAAATTATCCTTAATGAACACATTCATTACCATCCATTGAACATAGACAAAAGTTAATAGAGGCCATCACGATGTTTTTATTTATTCACAAATCATAACACGCATACAATGAAAAAATTTATTGCTGAATTTATTGGAACCCTGTGGTTGGTATTGGGGGGATGTGGCAGTGCGGTATTGGCTGCAGCTTACCCCGAACTGGGTATAGGGTTCGCAGGAGTAGCCTTGGCATTTGGTCTTACTGTATTGACCATGGTCTATGCCATAGGTCATATTTCCGGTTGCCACCTCAATCCGGCGGTATCTATCGGACTATGGATAGGGGGACGATTTGACAAAAAAGATCTTATTCCATATATCATTGCCCAGGTCTTAGGAGGAATCGCGGGGGCGGCCATACTATACCTTATAGTCAGTGGGAAAGCCGGATTTGAGATTGGTGGCTTTGCCTCCAACGGCTATGGAGAGCACTCCCCCGATGGCTATTCTATGACTTCTGCACTGGTCACAGAAATCACCATGACCTTTTTCTTTCTTATTATCATATTAGGCGCCACACACCCCAAAGCACCCCAAGGAATGGCTGGCTTAGCCATTGGACTCGGACTTACCCTAATCCACCTTATCAGTATACCTGTCACCAACACCTCAGTGAATCCAGCCCGTAGTACAAGTCAGGCTATTTTTGCAGGAGATTGGGCCTTGGGACAATTATGGTTGTTTTGGATTGCACCCATCATAGGGGCGGTGATAGCGGGAGTCGTTTATAATTTTATATCACCCAACGAGTAAAAACAAGAATTCCTATTCAAGTATTTTTTATATACTTTTTCATAATTATTCCCATCTTGATGTGCATTGATTGTCGACACAAAATCAATGCACATTTTTTTGTGATATACCAGTCAGCATTTCCGGCTTGATCGCACCGTAGGTTGATAGCAAATTACCGAGGCGTTATCTTCTAATTATTTTTGATGACACGACCGAATGTAGTTCGAAGAACCGTAGACCTTAAATAGGTCTACGATGAGGGAGCCACGACCACTGTGTCGTGGGTGTGAACGAGCGAAATACGAAGTATAATTGTCAGAACATGATGGAAAACATGTTGTGATATTCAAGATAATCCTAGCCCAAATCATAGACAGCATCTTGTTCACTCTTATCAGTCCTGTGGAGGATTCGTCCCACTTCGATAAAACTTCGAATCAAGAACTTAGCCTCACCTAATTGGAATGCTGCATAGGCTATCGTGCTGATCATTCTATCTTACCAATCCTGTTCAGACCACTTTGCTTCGGCGTGGTTGCACCGTATGTCGATAGGATTTCATGGAATCTCGTCGCAGCGCAGTGGCTGCGACTTCTCTCGCCAGAGCCCGATTTACGGGCTCTGGTGCTGCGCACTTTGCTCGTTCACCCCGGCGTGTGAACGAGCAAAATACGTAGTATAATTGTCAGAACATGATGGAAAACATGTTGTGATATTCAAGATAATCCTAGCCCAAATCATAGACAGCATCTTGTTCACTCTTATCAGTCCTGTGGAGGATTCGTCCCACTTCGATAAAACTTAGGATCAAGACCTTCTACAAAGTTCTGTGCAGCGACCTCAAAGATTATCTTGACCATCCTTTTATCATATTAATCCTGTTCAGACAAAGGGCTGCGTCATGGTTGCACAGTATGTCGCAAGGATTTCGCCTTAATTTATTATGTCGTCCTTTCAGGACTTGTATTTATACCATATCCTAAGACAGGACTTCGTCCTGCCCTGACATATTACGTCCTTTCAGGACTTTTCTATGAATAAATACGAACTGTTAATATCTATAAATTTCCTTTTCATAGAATAAAATAAACTTAAAATCTGATTGAATCATTGATCGAAAAATTTTGATAATACACAATAAAACAATTCTTTACATTCGTTTTCATATAGACACTTGTAATTAAACAATAATCTTATATTGAGAGGATAAGTCCCGAAGGAGACGACATATGTTAGCGATGGAAGCATTCCATCGTAAAGTTTGTTTGCAATTAATAAACCCTGAAAGGGTGACATAATATATGGGACAATCGCTTGTAAAAAACTATGTTCATATTATATTTAGTACCGAACATAGACAGCCTTTCATAAAACCTCCTTTTGATAATGAACTTCATCGTTATTTAGGAGGACTCTGTAACAAATTTGAGTGTCCTGTATTAATAGTAGGGGGTCATATAGATCATATACATATCTTATGCATGTTATCAAAAAAGGTGGCTTTAATGAGCTTCATTCAAAAAATAAAGTCTAATTCTTCTAAATGGATTAAATCGAAATATAAATCTCTTGATAATTTTTACTGGCAAGATGGATATGGAGCCTTTTCTGTATCTCCAGATGAAATAAAAGATACGATTGATTACATAAAAAATCAGAAGCAACATCATTCAAAGATGAACTTCAAACAAGAATATATTACTTTTTTAAAAAAGTATAAATTAATTTACAAGGAGCCCTACGTTTGGGAATAGTTATATCCTTCACTTCGACTTCGCTCAGTGCAGCGACCTCAAAGATTATCTTGAACATCCTTTTATTTTATTTATACCAAATACGTTTATAATTGTCGGTTATATTTCGATTTATTTGAAGTTTTACATCGTTAAAAATACTCACCGTAGCTACGGCTATGCCTGTGTTTTTTGCCTCGTCTAACTTCAAATACTTTCAAAATCTTAACCGACATCATAAAACGTATTTGGTATTAATCCTGTTCAGACAAAGGGCTCCGGCTTGACTGCAACGTAATTTGTCAGGTTTTTAGCCACCATGCCGAGGCGTGATTTGAATACAATTTATCAAGATTTTGATTTATCACTTGTCCTTTAATTAGGTTTTTACCAAATCCTTTGTGACCTTAGTGTACATCTTTGTGTCCTCCGTGGTGAATACCGAATAATGTCAAATGGGTAAAACCTCTGATTAATGAAAACCACTAGGAGTTAAATCTTGGATATATCCCGATTTTATATCCCCCTAAAATAGAATATCATCAAATTTGATTTTTTCAATTAATTTTATAAATTTCAATCTAAATCATCGTCTTGCATATCACCAAAGACCAAAAAATATATAGAAATCTAACCATCCAACAAAAACATCTGTTTTTACAACCAGTTTGGCTGGATGCCAGTCTGGGTCAATCCAACTGGTCTGCCTATATTATATACGACGACCACGATAAAATACTGGCCGCATGGCCTTTTACCCATCAACACAAATTGGGAATTCATCGGCTAAATCCCGCCCCATACAGCGCCTACAACGACATCATCATATTTGATAAAAAAGCCGAAACAGCCATCCTGCAGCAGTTGATGAAAACCATACCCTACCTATCATTGATCAAAATCAATCAACTACAACCATTAACTACCCCTTCTTGGGGTCAACAAATCATCAAGCGTCGCCAATCCATCGTCTATCGACCCAACCTCGACGACTACATGGAAGCCATCCAACCGAGAAAACGCAGTTTGATTAGAAAAGCCTTAAATACTTACACCATTACAGCAACATCCAATCCCCGTGAATTGCTATCGGGAATGAAGGAAAGCTTCGACCGTCAATACATTCCCCTACTCCAATCCACTACATTACAGCGGTGGTTCGATATTTTTGACAACATCATTGGCTTTATTATCAAGGACGTGGACAATCGTATTCTTGGCTCCATGATAGCCATAGAACACCAACATATACTATATGCCGTGGCCGGTGGTAAAAACTATTCGAAAAATCAACCCGGCATTATGGAAGGTCTGTACTGGCATCTTATTCAACAAGGCCATCAACGACAATGCGATATCGACCTCTGTGGCTCCTCCCTCCCCGGCGTGGCCGACTTCAATCGACGAATGGGAGGCAGTGAATCCACCTACTTTCAACACCTGATTACCCGCCCCCACTTCTTATTGCCCCTGTTGAAACTCTGGAAATAATACGAAGTACATTTGTTCGGTCCGGCGTGATATTAATAAAATTTCATGATAATCTTTATTGGCATCAATGGATAAAAATTTCGATTTATGAAAATTAGATTTAGACGCAAGGCATTGCGTCTCTACGGAATTGTCAGAACACGATGGAAAAGATGTTGTGATATTCAAGATAATCCTAGCCCAAATCATAGACAGCATCTTGTTCAATATTATCAGTCCTGTGGAGGATTTGTCCTACTTCGATAAAACTTAGGATCAAGACCTTCTACAAAGTTCTGTGCAGCGACCTCAAAGATTATCTTGACCATCCTTTTATCTTATTAATCCTGTTCAGACAAAGGGCTTCGGCGTGGTTGCACCGTATGTCGTAAGCGAATTACGGAGGCGTTATCTTCTAATTAATTTTGACGACACGACCGAATGTAGTTCGAAGAACCGTAGACCTTAAATAGGTCTACGATGAGGGAACCACGACCACTGTGTCGTGGGTGGGTAGGCCACCGTGCCGAGGCGTGATAAGAATATAATTTATCAAAATTTTGATTTCTGACATTCTAACAATTATTACGGGTACCAATTCTATTTTATCCACCCCCGCCTTTCAGGCAGTCCCGCCAACGGGGGACATTAGAGCAACTTCATTCGTCGTATTAGTTGTCAGAACATGATGGAAAAGATGTTGTGATATTCAAGATCATACGAGCCCCAAATCATAGACAGCATCTTGTTCAATATTATCAGTCCTGTGGAGTATTCGCTCTACTTCGACATCCATCTGTTCGGTGGCTTCAAAAATCATCTTGACCATCATTCTATCTTATTAATCCTGTTCAGACAAAGGGCTCCGGCGTGTGAACGAGCGAAATACGAAGTATAATTGTCAAAACACGATGGAAAACATGTTATGATATTCAAGATCATACGAGCCCCAAATCATAGACAGCATCTTGTTCTCTCTTATCAGTTCTGTGGAGGATTCGTCCTACTTCGATAAAACTTAAGATCAAGACCTTCTACAAAGTCCTGTGCAGCGACCTCAAAGATTATCTAGACCATCCTTTTATCTTATTAATCCTGTTCAGACCACTGTGCTCGTTCACCGAGGCGTGATTGGAATATAATTTATTAAAATTTTGATTTCTGACATTCGAACAATTATTACGGGTACCAATTCTATTATATCCACCCCCGCCTTTCAGGCAGTCCCGCCAACGGGGGACATTAGAGCAACTTCATTCGTCGTATTAGTTGTCAGAACATGATGGAAAAGATGTTGTGATATTCAAGATCATACGAGCCCCAAATCATAGACAGCATCTTGTTCAATATTATCAGTCCTGTGGAGGATTTGTCCTACTTCGATAAAACTTCGAATCAAGAACTTAGCCTCACCTAATTGGAATGCTGCATAGGCTATCGTGCCGATCATTCTATCTTACCAATCCTGTTCAGACCACTTTGCTCGTTCACCGAGGCGTGATTGGAATATAATTTATTAAAATTTTGATTTCTGACATTCGAACAATTATTACGGGTACCAATTCTATTATATCCACCCCCGCCTTTCAGGCAGTCCCGCCAGCGGGGGACATTAGAGCAACATCATTTAAAGATGAACTTCAAACAAGAATATATTACTTTTTTAAAAAAGTATAAATTAAATTACAAGGAGCCCTACGTTTGGGAATAGTTATATCCTTCACTTCGACTTCGCTCAGTGCAGCGACCTCAAAGATTATCTTGACCATCCTTTTATTTTATTTATACCAAATACGTTTATAATTGTCGGTTATATTTCGATTTATTGTAGAGTTGCAATGCATTGCATCTAAATTATTTTGAATAGAGACGTAATGTAGACAGCGGTACTGGTGCTATGCCGGCTTACCCACCCGAAACGCGGACACCCAACCCGGAGCACAGTGGCTCCGGTTCCCTCGCCAAATGTCCATTAAGGACATTTGGTTGCTCTGAGGAGCAACCTCGCTCGGTCATCTTCATCAAAGGTCGATTTACGACCTTTGGTTGCCCTAAAGGGCAACTACATTCAGTCATTCAAAAATCTTAACCGACATCATAAAACGTATTTGGTATTAATCCTGTTCAGACAAAGGGCAAGAAATAGCAGCTCAATGTAATTCCTTTATTTTCACAAACATTACACTACAAAATTTACATCTACAAAAAAAAATCCCGATATTGCACCTACCCCCCTTGAGAAGTAAAATATTTCAAACAAAAGTTGAACCTCAATACCAAAAAACTATGGATATTGGTTCTCTATAGAAATTGTCTCTATGTACGATATTATACTCAGTTTTATTACCTCACTCGTCCTTACCTTCTTTGCCATACCTTCTATTATAAGAGTAGCTAGAGTCAAACACCTCATGGATGAACCCGGAGAGCGAACCAGCCATAGCGAACGTACCCCTTCACTGGGAGGCATTGCCATCTTCGCCGGCGTGCTGTTCTCCATTGCCTTTTGGACGCCATTCCAATTATTTGGCGACCTCCAATACATCCTATGTTCCTTTATTATCATATTTCTAATCGGCGTCAAGGACGACATCCTACCCATGAGCCCATCGAGAAAATTCGCCGGACAACTCCTAGCTTCCCTCATCTTAGTGTTTTTCTCCAAAATCAATATTACCAGTTTCCACGGATTATTCGGCATCTATGAAATACCATTATGGCTGAGCTATATCGTCAGTATCACCACCATCCTTATGATTATCAATGCCTTTAACCTCATCGACGGCATCAATGGATTTACCGCTTTGGTCACCATCTTAATTACGACCTTCTTTTCCGCTTGGTTTTTCTTAGTAGATCAGCACGCACTATCCCTTATATCCTTTGCTACCACTGGAGCCTGCTTTGCCTTCTTATACTACAATATGACACCGGCCAAAATATTTATGGGAGATACCGGAGCCCTCTTTATCGGATTGATCTCTGCTATTCTGGCTTTGGAATTTATCGAAATCAATAAAACACTTGACCAATCGAGATTTTTTATTCAAAATTCACCAGTAGTGGCCATCAGCATACTTTCATTGCCTATATTTGATACCTTAAGAGTATTTTCTATTCGCATTATCCGAGGTCGGTCACCCTTTTCTGCAGATCGACTCCACATCCATCATTTGGCCATCGACGCCGGCCTTTCCCACATGGAAGCTGCCGTCACCCTAACCCTATTCAATGCCTTTATCATCTATCTGACCCTCATGCTTCAACATCTCAATATAAATCTTCTATTTTTCATCCTCATTATGACGACCATTCTATTCACCGCAATTCTACACCTAAAAGCCAGGAAACTATTGCCTAAAATATCGTTTTCACAAGACTAATACTCCATGCATTTTATGATGCTAACTTTGAAAAAAAGAGTAATTAACCATAGTCGTTAACCTTGAATTCACTGAGTATAATTAAGCATTTTATCTTTGGTCAAAATAGAAATATTATCTTCGTACAAATCAAACAACCTAAGCAATGAAAGGAATCATATTGGCCGGTGGATCAGGTACTCGGCTCTATCCGATAACCAAAGCTATCTCGAAGCAATTAATGCCTATTTACGACAAACCTATGATATATTATCCCCTGTCCATCCTTATGTTGGCCGGCATTCGGGAGATCCTCATCATCACCACACCGGAAGACCAATCCTCCTTCCAACGGTTATTGGGAGATGGCCAATCACTGGGTTGTAAGTTTGAATACGCCGCACAAGAAGTGCCCAATGGATTGGCTCAAGCCTTCGTTATTGGAGCCGACTTTATCGGACAAGACCCTGTCGCACTCATCTTGGGAGACAATATATTTTATGGAAATGGTCTCAGTCGTTTACTCCAATCCTGTAGGGATGTAAATGGTGGATTTGTTTTTGCCTATGGGGTCAAAGACCCTGAACGCTACGGCGTAGTAGAATTTGACGACAATCACAAAGTCATTTCTATAGAGGAAAAACCCCAAAAACCCAAATCCAATTATGCCGTTCCCGGTCTGTATTTCTACGACAATCGTGTAGTAGAAATCGCCAAAAACCTTAAACCCTCCAGTAGAGGGGAATACGAAATCACCGATGTCAACAAAGCCTATTTGGAAATGGGCAAACTTCAAGTGGCCATGATGACTAGAGGTACGGCTTGGCTGGATACCGGCACCTTTGAATCCCTTCACGATGCATCAGAATTTGTACGCGTCATCGAAAAACGACAAAATCACAAAATAGGATGTATCGAAGAAATCGCCTTTCGCATGGGATTTATCGATAAAAATCAGTTGTCCGCATTGGCAGAACCTTTAAAGAAAAGTGGCTATGGACAATATTTGGATAGTATAAAATAAATCCGTTAATTAGGTAGTTCTTTACAAAGCCATAACGAAACCTAGTATCAATAGATTGATAAAAATTAAATAGCTTTGGCTTATAAATAAATATATAATACTCATTTAATTACATTATACCTTGGATACGAAGAAAAACATATTAATTACCGGAGGAGCAGGCTTTATAGGATCCCATGTGGTTCGGCTATTGGTCAATAAATATCCCGAATACCACATCTACAACCTCGATGCCTTAACCTACGCCGGCAATCTATACAACATAACCGATATAGAGGGAAAGGATAATTACACTTTTTTACAACGCGACATCTGTGATCTAGACCTTATGCGACAGACCATCAAAGATTGCGACATCAGCCACATTATCCACTTGGCCGCAGAATCCCATGTTGATCGTTCTATATCCAATCCACTGGTCTTCTTAAACACCAATATCCTCGGCACCGCCAATCTATTGCAGGCGGCCAAAGAATACTGGGATACGACTTCGCGTCAAGACCATTTATTTTATCAAGTATCTACCGATGAGGTATACGGCGCCCTTGAAATGGACAATACCATGTTTACCGAAGATACGGCCTATGACCCCCGCAGTCCTTATTCTGCTTCCAAGGCCAGTGCCGATCACCTGGTGAGAGCGTGGTACCACACTTTCAAACTACCCGTCGTAGTATCCAATTGTTCCAACAATTATGGATCTCATCAATTTCCGGAAAAATTAATTCCTCTCTTTATTCACAATATCAAAAACAATCTGGCCCTTCCCGTTTATGGCAAAGGCGAGAATGTACGAGATTGGCTCTATGTGGAAGATCATGCTCGAGCCATTGACACCATATTGCATCGCGGAAAGATTGGAGAAACCTACAACATCGGCGGCCACAACGAATGGACCAACATCGACCTCATTCACCTACTCTGTGACCTAATGGATCAAAAACTCGACCGCAAGCCCGGTCAATCGAGATCTCTGATCTCCTTTGTCACCGATAGAGCCGGCCACGACTTGAGATACGCCATCGACGCATCCAAGATGCAACGCGAATTGGATTGGTTGCCTTCTCTGCAATTCGAGCAAGGCATTGAACTGACCATCGACTGGTACCTCAACAATGAAACCTGGCTGCAAAACATCATGGATGGCTCGTATCGAAATTATTCTCCCACTGTGCAGAAAGACCTATCCATATGATTCGAAATTTTTACCAAATATTGATCATCTTATTCTTCTCTGTATTGTGTCGGTCCGGCATGGCTCAAAACCCAGTGCCCCTAGCTACGGAACAAATGGCCAAACAAGAATTGGCTTCCCGTGGTTTAGACGAAGCCGAAGTGCAACAGCGATTACAGGCTAAGGGATTCGACGTCAACAATATCAGTCCAGAACAAATGCCAGCACTAGAAGCGGCACTCAAAGAAGTGATCGACGAAATGGAAAGCGAAAAAGCGGCCCAAGCCGCCGATCAAACTACTGAAGTCATCGCCCAACCCATACCAGATTCGCCGGAAGAAGCCATAGGTCAAATACCGGGTACAACCAGTCCCAATGAAAAAATAAAGGCCGACCTTCAAGAAAAGGAGGAAAATGCCAGTGTAGAAGAAGTGATATCTGAAGCCAAATCGGATTTTATTGCCTCGGCTCAATCCGATCCATCGCAGATCTACGGACACGATATCTTTACAAACGCCAACCTAGCTCTATACCGAAATACCGATGATATCCCTACCCCGCCCAACTATATATTGGGTACCGGTGACGAATTAAAAATATCCATCTTCGGCCGGTCACAGGCAGACTTCCAATACGTCATTGGCAAGGATGGCTATATCCAACCCAGTCAAATGGGCAAAATATTCTTAAAAGGTCTGTCTATTGAACAAGCGCGCACCCTAATTCGAAATCGATTTAGCCAGCGCTATTCCTTTACTCCCGAACAGTTTTCCGTCGTCCTAAGCACGGCTCGAACCGTGACCATAAGCATATTTGGAGAAGTTCCCCAACCCGGATCATATACCATTTCCGCCCTCAATACCGCCTTCAATGCACTGGTAGCATGTGGTGGTCCGAAGGCCAATGGATCCATCCGTAAAATTCGCTTAGTTAAAGAAAATGGAGAAACCCATGAACTCGATGTCTACCAGTATTTATCTGATCCCCTTACTCGGTTTGACTATCCCATCGACAACGGCGACCTCATATATGTGCCTTTTAGCAAAAAGATCGTCAGTATATCTGGTGGAGTAAAACGCCCCATGCGCTACGAATTGAAGGAAGACGAAGGTCTACAAGCATTGATCAAACTCACCGGAGGACTACTGTCCAATGCCTATACCGACCTCATCACCATCAATCGCCAGGGTGAAAATCAACGACAACTTCTCGAGCTCGACCTCGGTCAACTTTTGGAATCCAATGCAGACTACAACCTCCAAGATGGGGACAACATATCCATTAAGACCCAAGCCAATGAACTAAAATCATTTGTCAGTATAGATGGGGCCGTATTATTTCCCGGCAATTACGCCAGTACGGCAAACACCTATTTGTCTACCGTATTGGAAAAAGCACAGTTTGCAGAATATGCGCGCAGAGATTTTGCTTATTTAATTCGAACCAAAAACAATGGATCTGCCCAATTGATCTATTTCAATCCCAATGCCATATTAGCTGGACAAGAAGCCGACATCCTCCTTCAGGCCAAAGACCGGATCAATATCTATAGCCTCGGTCGATTTATGGATGAGACCAGAGCCATATCTATATCTGGTGCCGTTCGTCATCCGATTACCGAATCCTTTGATGGTCAATCCAACATCCGGCTCTCCGATTTTATCGAAATGGCTGGAGGACTATTGCCCAATGCCACAGGAAAGGGACTATTGTCCAGACGATCTATATACAACAATCTAGACATTGAATATATACCACTAGATCTCAATGCTGCAATCAGTTCTCCTACCTCCAATGCCAACCTCGTTTTGCAACCGGGAGACCAAATCCAGGCCTATAACGTGGAATATTACGAAGAACAATACGATGTCAGCATCGTGGGTATGGTCCGCAATCCCCAGACTTTTGTCTACGATGAGTCCCTGACTTTTCAAGACATCATCATCGATGCCGGAGGACTCCTACCCCAAGCCAATAGATATGGTATGGTCGTACGAAAAGATATCGAAGATCCCCTCATTCGACAATACGAAATGATCGATGTCGACGCCATTCTATCCGGCAACGAGACCTTCGATCTACAGCCGGGGGATGAAATCAGAATATACAATTCAGAGACCTACAAGGATCAATTCGATATTCGAATCGTGGGTTCGGTAAAAATCCCGGGCAACTACGTCTACGACCCTTCCCTATCCCTTAAGGATGCCCTTTTAATGGCTGGAGGTTTGGAATTCAGTGCCAACCCGAGAAGAGTAGAAGTATTTCGCCTCCAATTCAATGGCAGCGAAAGTCCAAAAACCTTGGTCAAAACCATAGCCCTAGATACATCGGGGGAATTAGTCGATGCCGAAGACAAAAACTTTCAACTAGAACCCTTCGATATCGTCATTATCCGAACCATACCGGATTTCCGCTATCAGGAATTGGTTGAAATCACTGGCCAAGTTAAATACCCCGGCCCCTATGTTCTCGAACAGCGACCGGAACGACTCGATCAATTGATTCGCAGAGCAGGTGGACTATTGGGTGATGCCTTCCCGGAAGCCGCCACCCTCATCCGTACCGATGGCAATATTACGGGAGATGTCGTGATTTCACTCCATAAGGTCATGTCCAATAAACACCACAACTCCAATATTATCCTGCGGAAAGGCGACATTATTCACATCCCCAAACGAGAAAATCTTGTGGCCATCGACTTGACAGCTACCCGAAGTCAATCACTTATCAACGAGGCCGGACTGAGCAGGGAAAAAATAAATGTAAACTTTGACGGCCACAGGAGTGCGGCTTGGTATGTGCGCAACTACGCCGGGGGGTTTGCCTCCAAGGCAGATCGCAAATCCCTAAAAGTCATCTACCCCAATGGCAAAATAACAGGGACAAAGGGATTGTGGATCTTTAGAAAATACCCCACCGTGACCTCGGGCAGTTTGGTACTGATGAATATGAAACCAGAAAAGGTAAAAGGAGAACGCAAAGAAGTAGATTGGGGACAGGTTCTCCAGACCACATTGACTACGACCACTATTTTGTCAACATTAGTGACCACTATAGTGTTAGTTAAAAACCTAAAGTAAATTATATCATTATGTTGACCAAGCAAGAAGCCTTTAGACAACTCATTGAATCGGTACACAATCAACTGGCCACATTTCAGGCCCACCACCGTTCCATGGTCTGTAGTTCTTCTTTTCAGACCCAGTCTGTGCCCTTATTACATATATTGTCCATGTACGATCGCAATATCGAAGTAGTGTTTTTGGAAACCGGCTTTTTATTTCCCGAGACCATTGCCTTTCGCGATACTTTAATTGAGAAAATGGGACTCAATGTACGGATAGAAAGATCAGATATTCCCCATTCCCAACAAATGGACAGTACTGGTCTGTTTTACTACAACTCCGACACCAACTATTGCTGTCATCTAAATAAGGTCATGCCTATGGATCGCGTACTCAAAGAATACGATGTATGGATCAATGGGGTGCGAGCCGACCAATCCAAGGTTCGGGCCAAATTTGAACCCGTCATGGAAACCAACAACGGCATTATTCGCTACCATCCCATGTTGTATTGGACTTCTAAGATGATATACGACTACATTCATGCCTTTGATTTGCCCAAACACCCCCTACACGATGCTGGCTATAAATCTATCGGCTGTGTTCCCTGTACTGTATCGTGGATCGACGAAATGGGCCGTGAAGGTCGATGGCAGGGTCAAAATAAAACGGAATGTGGACTCCACACCGATTTAACATAATCCCTCAGTCTAACTAATTTTTGATTTTATTTTCAGCCTCAAAATAAACGTTAAAATTATTCCGTTTTAGTATAAATCGAGTACTTTTAGTACCCATATAAGAAACAGATGATAGAAGCACTCATTTCATCAAAAACACGTATTAAGCTGTTATTGAAATTTTTTCTCAACAGCAATACCTCCTCCTATCTCCGTTCCTTGGAATCGGAATTTGAGGAATCGTCCAATGGAATTAGAAAAGAGCTCAATCGTTTGGAAAGTGCTGGTCTACTATCCTCTTTCTTTGAGGGCAACAAAAAAATATTTCAAGCCAACACCCAACACCCCCTTTTTAAAGAAATTAATAATATTGTCCGCAAACAAGTGGGCATTGATAAGATTATTTCCAATGTCGTTAAAAAATTGGGCTCGGTCAATCAAGTCTATGTTTTGGGAGAATTTGCCAAGGGCAGAGACAGCGACATTATCGACATCTTATTGATCGGCGCTGTTGATGAAGTTTATTTAATACACTTAATCTCCAAAGTCGAAAAAATTATCCAGCGCAAGGTCAGATATCTAATTCTAGAACCCCAGGAAGCTTTGGGTTTTATGGACAAAAGAAATAAAGAAGATTTTTTATTAATCTGGGAACAAGGACATGAGTAGATTGCCCATAAGCCATATTAATCACCTATCCAATACTTGTTGTAAATGGTTTGCCGTACGCACCAAGTATAAGACGGAAAAATACATTGTCGACCAATTGCAGAAAAAAGGCATTGAGGCTTATCTTCCACTGCAGACCTTGAGTCGTCAATATGGGCAGAAAAGAAGAATGATTCAACAGCCCCTAATTCACCAATACGTATTTGTACATATCGATCGGCAGTCCTATTTAAAGGTCTTGCAGACCAATTACGTCTTGGGATTTTTAAAAAATGGGAAAGACTTAATCTCTATTCCCGAGGCCGAAATCAATACTTTAAAGCGTATTGCCGGTGACCTTTTACCCGTTAAGGTAGAGGAACTCAGTCTACTGCCTGGGAAAAAAGTAGAGGTTATTGGTGGATCCCTCACTGGGGTCCAAGGGATATTGATGGAACAAGTCAATAAAAAATATTTTACGGTTCAATTGCATTCCATGGGCATGCAGCTGAATATCGATATTGATAAAAACTTATTGAGGCCACTATATCCTCAATAAGGAAGATAAACATATAACTTAACAATAGGTAAGATGGCTGGACACATCAAGGGCGAAGCCGTGTCAAATATTAAGCAAAACTGTTTTATAACCCTTTACCTTGCTACATCAGAATAATAAACGCATTGTATATCTCATGATACCAAATCAATGTGAAATATTAATATAGTATCTTCACCTCAAACACCCATTTGCTCTAAAAATTTAAACCATTATATGGCAGCAAACGAAAATATGGACCACGAGATAACCTTAAAGGAACTTATATTCAAGGTTCGAGAATTTGCCCTCTACATCTGGGATCAAAGAAAATATATTTTACTATTTACTATTCTATTGGGCTTAGCTATGGGGGTTTACGCTTATATGCAACCTAAAATATTCACCAGTCAACTCACCTTTATGGTCAATGAAGACGAAGGTGGATCTACATCCTCAGCAACATCTGTCCTCAGTCAATTGGGACTGGGCCTGGGCAATTCCAACACCCTCAACTTTGAGCGCCTAGTATCCCTTGCCAAATCCCAAAACATAGTGAATGCAACCCTCCTCGATTCCACAGAAATAGAGGGAAAAACGGATCGATTAGCTAATTTCTTAATTGATCATTTCAACCTCCACGAGAAATGGAAGGAAAATGAAGAACTACGAAATTATTATATTCCAACCAAGGTTCAGTCAGAAGATGAGATCAATGTCAACAAAGCCTTAAAGGCACTCTATGGCTGCTTAATCCTAAAAGATCAGGCCAAAACACCTGGGGTTGTTCAAATTTCCTTCGACGACGAAAGTTTTATTGTCACCATGACGGGAAGTGCAGAAGACCCTGATATTACCCAGCGGTGTTTGGAATTACACTACGACAATCTCAGTAAATTTTATATCGACAAATCCATTGAAAAACAAAAAACCACGGTTGATGTCTTAAAATCACGCAAAGACTCTATTGAGTTACTGCTCAACCGAACGGAGACAAATATGGCCAGTATGCAAGATCGATCACTGGGCGTATATCTCAACAAAGATTTGACCCAACTCAGTAAAATGAATAGAGAAAATCAAGTGCTGGCCATCATGTATGCCGAAGTAGTGAAAAACTATGAAACGGCCAACTTTATGTTGGACAATCAAAAGCCCATTTTTCAAGTCATCGACCGCCCCCTTCCCCCCATATCCGGAAGTAAGAAAAGTCCAATTACTCAAACCATAATGGGATTCATCCTAGGCGGTATTCTATCCAGCCTATTTTTCTTTGTTAAAAAAATAATATCAGAATCACTTATATGAAAATATTAGTCACCGGCGCAGCAGGATTTATTGGCTACCATGTAGTATTGCATCTTTTAAAGGCCGGCCATGAGGTGATAGGCTTAGACAATATCAATGACTATTACGATGTAGAGTTAAAATACGATCGACTGAAACAATGTGGGATTGAAAGACCTCAAATAATAGAGGGACAATTATTGCCTAGTAACCTATATCCCAATTATCAATTTATCCAAATAGATTTATCTAATGCCCCAGCGGTTAATGATTTATTTGAGGATACAGGCTTCGATCAAGTCTGTCATCTTGCTGCTCAGGCAGGGGTTCGATACAGCTTGATTAATCCTTCATCCTATATCCAGAGTAATATTGTTGGATTTAACAATATACTGGAGGCGAGTAGACATCATCAGATCCAACATCTGGTCTATGCCAGTAGCTCCAGCGTATACGGCCTCAATGAAAAGATGCCCTTATCCACTGCCGACGCCGTCAACCATCCGATATCCCTCTACGCAGCGAGTAAGAAAAGCAATGAATTAATGGCCCATACCTATAGTCACTTATTCAATCTTCCTACCACTGGACTGCGATTCTTTACCGTTTACGGTCCTTGGGGAAGGCCTGACATGGCATTATTCCTCTTTACCAAGGCCATAATTGAGGGCAAACCTATTCAAGTATTCAATCACGGAGCCATGTCTAGAGACTTTACCTATATCGACGACATTGTAGAAGGTATAGTCAGATTAATGGATGCACCCGCTCAGCCCAACAAAGACTGGGACGGTCAACACCCAGATCCTGCGACTTCTTCAGCACCTTATCGCATATACAATATTGGCAATAGTCAGCCAGTACAACTTAGCAAATTTATCGATGCCATAGAAGCAGAAATTGGTCGCAAGGCCATTAAAGAATATACAGATATTCAACCCGGAGATGTAGTATCGACCTATGCCGACATTCAGCCATTGACGGATCGAATTCAGTATAAACCTCAAACCTCCATTGATCGCGGTGTACACGACTTCGTTCAATGGTATATCCAATACTACAACTAATAGCCTTGCCTTTTAACATTACAGGGACCAAGATTCAAGTAGCCTGCCTCATCTATATATCATTATGGTGTACGGCTCCGCCCTTGGGCTATGCTTTGGTCTTTCGACTCTTGGCCATTATGGCATTAATGCTGTGGTTGATCATTGAAACCCAACAGCAAAGAAATATTATTAAATACCCAACCTACCCCAGCATAGCGGTCTTCTTTTATCTGGCCTATATATCTATCCTCGAGATCTTTGTCGACGACGGCATCACCATTGTCCAAAATATCCAGATCTACATCCTCTTACTTTTTTTAGTCTTTCAACAAGGTCATTTTAAGCGTTCTGTCTATGACCTCGTCCCCATATTGTGGACGATTTTACTGAGCTATCCCCTATGGTCGCTACGATCACTTTACGCTCTATGGCAAGATCCCAAAGTCATGCGCACCATTGTCCGGTCCAGTGGAGCGGCCAAGGAATTGGCCCTTTCCGGCGTAGGCGGTTACGGCTTTGCCTATAGCATGGTTTTTTTACTTCCTTGTCTTATAATTTTATATTTAAACAGAGAAAAGCTTAAACCACTTAACCATAGTAAATACCTAATAGCAAGTATACTACTGAATATTGCAATTAGTTCAATCGTTATCCTGTTATCTGGTTATAGCATCGCTATAATATCAATTTCAACAATAATTACCATTCTATTTTTTTTCAATAAAAACAAAATAATAATTAACTCAATTATTATAGTACTAATGACAACGATTGGGATAAGTATTCCCTATTTGATTAATCGATACTATTTCCAATTACTCGAATTAACATTTGGAACTAATTATTATGCAAAAATACGTGATATTAACGTCAGCTTGCAATCTAGCGAGGTATCTGGCACTTTAGCCGATAGAGTTGAACGATATTTAAGAAGTATTGAATATTTTTCACACAACCCTATATTTGGGACACTATCCAAAGCCGATTTAGGTAAACATTCAATGATATTAGACCATTTTGCTCAATTTGGGGTAGGTGGCGGAATACTATTCCTAACAATAATATTTTGGCAAGTTTTACAGTATTATAGATATGAAAAAAAAGGGAAATTATCACTTGCTATAGGAATTGCAATATTGTTAATATTTGGATTAAATAATGCAGTCTTTAATTTTGCTCCTATCCTATTTATTTTATACCCATTAACTATAATACTTACACAAGATAATATTCAACATAATGACATTAAAAAAATTTAAAATCCTTTGGATTGTCAATCAGATCCAACCCGACCTATCCACACACCTCGGTCTATCTCCATCCGTCTTTGGTGGATGGGTCCATGAAACCATTAACAGCTTGAAACAAGAAGGAGATTTAGAATTAGGAATCGTCTGTCTGGGTGAAAAAACTTTGGCAGAATACCGTGTATCAGAAGTTACGTATTTTTTAATTCCTCAAAATCCCAAGGATAAAAGAGATTGTCTCCAAGCCGATGTAGAAGAAGTCCTCCATCGCTTTCAACCCGATTTAATCCATATCGAGGGTTCAGAGATGGCATTTAAATGGAGATTTTTAAAATATTATAAAGGGTCAAAATTGGTTTCAATTCAAGGATTGATCTCTGTAATTAATAAATATGAAATGGGACAAGTTGATACCTTAAATACCAATTATATAAAAGACGTAATATTTACACTATTAAATTTCATAAATAAAAATATTATCCTAAAAAGACGAATAAATGCTGAATTAAAAATCATAGCTAATACAAATTATATCTTAGGTCGAACAATCTGGGACAAAAGTCATGCCTTTGCCCTCAATCCTCAAGCGCAGTACTTTCACTGCCCGCGAACATTGAGACCGGCCTTCTATGAAGCCGAGAAATGGAAGTTGGAAAAGACTCAACCCTATACCTTATTTATGGGCAATGCACAAATAGCTCGAAAAGGGGCCCACTTTGTGATAGAGGCCCTTTCGATTTTAAAGAAAAAATATCCCAACATTACACTACATATTGCGGGCGAAAAACCCTACGCCAAAAGTTTTAAAGATTGGAAGAAAATCTGGGGCTATCCCGCCTATTTATTGAGATTGATTAAAAAATTAAACCTCGAAGACCATGTAAGCTTTACCGGACTGTTGAACCAGACGGAAATGGCGTCCTACTTGCAGAAGTCCCATGTCTACGTCCTGCCTTCCATTATCGAGAACAGTCCCAATACACTAGGCGAAGCCATGATGATAGGCACGCCCTGCGTAGTGAGTTACAATGGCGGAATACAATCTATGGCAGACAACGAAACAGAAGCCCTTTACTATCGAAGCAACGATGCCGCCATGTTGGCCTATCAAATTCATCGGATATTTAACCAACCGGAATTGGCGAAACAATTATCCCTAGCTGGACAACAAAAGGCCAACCTCACCCATGATAGAGAAGGGAATAAAGCCCTACTCCTCCATTGTTATCGACAAATTTTAGAATAAATTCCAATATGATATTAGCCCCCATTATTTTATTTGTATACAATCGTCCCGACCATAGTAGGCAGACGATAGAGGCCTTGGCCAAGAATCACTTAGCCAAAGATAGTATTCTCTATATTTTTAGCGATGGGCCAAAATCCATGGCTCAAGAGAATAAAGTAAATGAAGTCCGACAACTCATCAACAAGGTTAAAAATAAAGATCTCTTTAAGGAGGTAATTATTGTTGAGTCACCGATCAATAAAGGCTTAGCTCAATCTATTAAAGACGGCGTTAGTCAAGTTTTTAATCAATACGACAAAGTCATTGTCCTAGAAGACGATTTAATAACGGCCGTCGATTTTTTAAGTTTCATTAACCAGTGTTTAATTTATTATCGAGATAAGACCAATATTGGTTCAGTCACCGGATATTCTCCCATCCCCAACCTCGAAAAACAATTTAGTAAAGACGTTTATATTGCCAATAGAAATTCTTCTCTAGGATGGGGAACTTGGCGTAATCGATGGTCGACTGTGGATTGGGATTGTCGTCAGTATCAAGCCTTTCGACTCAATTTACCCCAACAATGGGCTTTTGGAAATTACGGCCTCGATCGAGTTAAGCGACTCCATCGGCAAATCCAGATGAATTCTACTTCATGGTCGATTAAATTTGGTTTTCACCAATTTAACTCAGGACTAATGACCATTTATCCTCGAATTTCCAGACTAAAACACATAGGCTGGGACGGATCGGGCACCCATTCCAATACTTCCGAAGCCCAAACATACGCTCACTTTAACAGTGCTATCTCCTCAGAACCCAGTCCTTTTCATTTGGAATTGCCAGAAGAAGATCCTATTATTCGACGTTCCTTCCAAAAAATATACGGCGGAAATTCCATCCAGCAATGGAAGTATCGATTAAGCATCCTATGGATACAATTGCTCCAATACTATAAATAATATGACTTATATAAAAATCCTCATCCTCGCCATCTGTGTATCTTGTTACACACCACTAACCGTGGTAGATGATTCTTATAATAAAGATACAGCCACCCTTTATCAAATGATTCATCAGGCCAAAAACAATAAGGTAATGATCATGCCCAAAGCAGACAGACAGCCCTATCGCATTAATCAGCGACTTCCCTTACCCTCTAATACCGTCATTGAATTGAGCCCAGCCATCGTTATACAATCCATCGACGACATTGGCGGAATATTTCTATTCGACGATATCGAAAACACCATAATCAAAGGCAATGGAGCCAAACTTATACAGCGAAGAGACTCCCAGAGATCTATGATCTACCTATTGGGTGGACGCAAATGCATCATCCAAGACCTGATATTAGACGGTACGGGCAAGGACGGTATCTATATCGGTACGGGAACTACGACGGGTACGGGACAAGACCACGTAATTCAAGGCTGTAAGATCTCCAATATGAAGCGTCAAGGCATCTCAGTAGTCGATGCCATTGGTACACAGATTATAGACTGTCATATCGACAATACGCACGGAGCCCCACCGGCAGCTGGCATCGACTTAGAAGAAAATGAAAATACCACGGTAGAGAACACCATAATTAAAAACTGTAGATTTACCAACCATACAGAGCAAGCTGGAATTGTAATTGCAAAAGCAAACAAGTCCTTAATTTCAAGTTGCAACTTTACTAAAAATAAAATGGGCATTAATATCGACTTGGCCGGGACGGGAACGAGTAAAGTATCCATTACATCCGTTGACTTAAAAACCAATCAAATCCATGCTCCAAACCATGGATTAAAAGTACACGACCTTGTTATGTTGCGCGCATTGCGTAAGACGGAAGAGAAAATGGTCAATAACCATCGATATACCTTCAGAGTCTATGAAGTCGTCGACAAAGACCATATTACTCTATCTTATAATTACGGAGCCAATCCCGTCACCTTATTGTCGGCTTCCAAAGACTATTATCTTAGAAAATACGAGCTGTCTGAAATCGAGGGTACAACGATCGACAACTGCACCTTTATAGACAACGGAGCCAGCATCTATGCAGAACAGGCCAAGAATGTCACCGTAAAAAACTGCAAGATCGAAGGCGGCTACGGCGGTATTAATTTAGTCAATACAGCAAATGCCGTCATCCAGCACAATACCTTGCGCAACAATACCGGGGGCCGGGCCATTTTTATAACTGCTGAGAAGGCGTTAATTACCGACAATTACATAGAAAATGCCCAAGAAGAAGGAATAGAGATACAAGGAACTGAATGCACCCAAATTTCAAGAAATCTCCTTAAGAATTGTGGTCGAAAAAGTGATATGGCAATAATGTTAAAATATACTAAGAATAGTATAATTTCAAACAATAATTTAATTGAAGAAAAAAAATTGCGCTATGGATTAGTCCTTATCGAAAGTGTAAATAACCAAATCACCGATAATCTAATGCCAACTAATGCTTATAATGAAAATTACGCAGGATCGATAAAAGATAATATTCAGTTGAGATCTAAAAACCAAATTAAAGATCCATGTCCATAAAATCGACTAAAACCGTACTATTTCATTATTCCATCTTTAATACTGGGGGTGCCGAACGATCGACAGCCAAATTGATGAAGGCTCTTTGTGATCGAGGTTGGCAGGTCACCTTATTGCTCAATGCTGGCGGGGGAGATTTTGAATCTTTTATTGACCCAAGGGTCAATATAATACATCTCAAGCCCAAGCCCTATGGCAATAAATTTAAATCGGCCAAAACCCTTATAGAAAAAATAAAATACACTTTTGATGCCTTTCTATATCTATACAGTAAAATCATTGAAAAATTCCGACTCAGACAATTGCGCCATATCCACTTTCAAGCGGCCATAGTATCTCTACAGGGACTATCCCCCAAGATAGTTACGCAACATATTAAGTGTAATGTCAGAATTCATATGATTAGAAATGACATTAGTAAGATTCACAATCCAGAAAAGATAGCGCAGTCTATCGGTCAATACCATGATGAGATAGACTACTATGTCTGTGTGGCTCAGGAAAGTAAGGCAGCCTTAATTCGGCAATTCCCTATGCTGGAAGAAAAAGCGCTGGTCATTCACAATTTATTGAATTCTGACAAGATGTTGGCAGCCATAAAAAATCAAGCCAATCCCTATTTATCCTACGGAAATCTTACCAAAATAGTCTCCGTAGGGCGTTTAAGTGATTCCGCGAAAGGACTCATCAGAATGGCTGAGGTTCATGCAGCATTATTAGAGAAAGGATATAACCATCTTTGGTTTCTCGTAGGAGAAGGCAAAGACCGAGCACTAATTACCGAAAAAATAAAATCTCTCGGTATTGAGAAAAGTTTTATCCTCCTCGGTCCCCAATCCAATCCCTATCCCTTTTACTACTATGCCGACATTTCCGCCACCTTGTCTCAGTACGAAGGATTATGTGGGGCGGTAAACGAGGCCAAGGTTATGGGCAGACCGGTGATCGCCACCGAATTTTCTGGCATTCACGAACAAATCACCGATGGAGTCAACGGCTTAATTGTTGAAAATAATAAAGAAGCCATTATAGAGGGGCTTAGAAAACTCCTTATAGATCAAACATTGATCAAACAATTGACAAATGATATCTTACCAGCAATCATCAAAGACGATAACTTAAAAATAAATCGTCTCGAACAAATAATTGAAAATCATGAATAAAGATCAAATTATTTATGTAGGAGGTTTTAGACTACCAGATCAAAATGCTTCCGCTATTCGAGTTAGAGATATTGCTCATTTATTTTCACGACTCAATTATACCATTCATATAGGGGGACTAATAGTCGATAAAATTAAGATCGATAACAATTTAAAATATTGGGACTATTCACTGATTAATGGAGATAAAATAAAAAGAGACCGTGAAATCACTCCAATCATTGCCAAAGTCGAGGAAATCGGGAAAGAAAATCTTAAAGCCATTATTGCCTACAACTACGCCCCGCTAGCGTTTTATAATCTATATCAATACTGTAAAAAAGAAGACATCGTGTTAATCCCTGATATTACAGAATGGTATTTAATCGATGGGAAAGTAAGCTTACAGAAAATATTGCGGATGTGGTTGACGAATTGGCGAATTAAAAGGATTTCCCCTAAATGTAAGAATGCTATAGTGGCTGTCGATGCCATGAGAAAAAATTTTTCAAATCACAATATTATAGCATTACCACAGGTATCTAGCATTAAAAGTGGTAAAAGGAATAATGTCAATAAAAAGAATAATGTAATTAAATTTACCTATGCCGGCTACCCTGGTAGAAAATTTAGCAAGGAAAATATAAACTTTGTCATTAAAGCCTTTGAAAAATTACACGATAGATATCAAAATTATGAATTTACCATCATTGGAATCGATAAGGAAACCGCTTTACAAAATGATGCATCCTTAAAGTCTGCTATAGAGAAATGCAAGAATTCCATTCGCTTTTTAGGTAGACTTCCCCACAATGAAACCATAAAATTCATTAGTCAAGGAGATTTTTCAATATTTATTCGACCGGACAATCGAGTGAGTCGATATGGGTTTCCTACCAAGGTAAAAGAAGCATTTGAAATGGGGGTTCCCATATTCACCAACAATACCGGTGATTTGTCAAAATACATTAAGAATGGGGAAAACGGAATATTAATTCAGGATAATAAGATAACTACCATATCTCGTTCCTTAGAAAAAGTATTCCAATATACCTCGGAGGATATCAATCGCCTAAAAACCAATTGTGCGAAGAAAAACCCCTTTTATGAGGATGAATTTATAGAAGAGTCTGTACAATTCTTTAATAAATTTTAAAAAGTCCAAACTATAAAGATTTTAAAAATTGCTATTTAACTCATTTGATTTTCTATTCTTTTTACCAACAGTTTTTATACTGTATTGGTTTGTTTGCAATCGCAATTTAAAGTATCAAAATCTCCTGCTATTAATATCCAGTTATATATTCTATGGATATTGGGATTGGAGATTCTTAGGTTTGATATTGTTGAGTACCATAGTTGACTATTTTGTTGGACTAAAAATATTTAACAATGCAAAAAAAAATACTGCCAAAAAATGGCTCATCTTGTCAATATTTTTTAATCTTGGTCTCCTTGGTTTCTTTAAATATTTCAATTTTTTTATTGACTCATGGGTTGATTTAATGACAGGTATGGGGTTTCCTATTACCTATACATGGACTCTCAATATTATTCTTCCTGTTGGGATTTCGTTTTACACCTTTCAGACCATGTCTTATTCTCTTGACATTTACAACAAGAAACTCAAGCCCACTAAAGACTTTTTTGGCTTTGCCGCTTTTGTATCATTTTTTCCACAATTGGTAGCCGGTCCCATAGAACGTGCATCAAACCTTCTTCCTCAAATTCTACATAAACGGACATTCAACTACGACCAAGCCATCATTGGAATGCGATTAATTCTATGGGGTTTATTTAAAAAAATAGTTGTCGCAGATTCTCTAGCCCCCATAGTGAATGATATTTTTGCCCATTATGACCAATACAATGGTGGTATATTACTCTTAGGTGCTATTTGCTTTGGATTTCAAATTTATGGTGATTTTTCAGGATATTCTGATATTGCGATAGGTGTGGCAAAACTTTTTGGAATCCATTTAATGACAAACTTTAACTTTCCTTATTTTTCAAGAAATATTGGAGAATTTTGGAGACGTTGGCACATTAGCTTATCTACATGGTTTCGAGATTATCTTTATATTCCTCTTGGAGGATCAAAAGTGAGTATACCTATCGCCCTACGTAACGTCTTTATTATTTTCTTAGTCAGTGGGTTTTGGCATGGTGCCAATTGGACTTTTATTGCATGGGGGTTTTACCACGCCGCTTTATTTATACCGTCCTTTTTAAATAAAAAGAACCGAAAGTATATAACCACTAACACAGATCATTTTTTCCCAGATTATAAAGAATTAATTAACATTATTACGACTTTTCTTTTAGTAACTATAGGATGGGTGTTTTTTAGAGCTGATAATATCTCCATAGCTATCGATATTATTAAAAAAATTATTTTAAACTTTGATTTTTCAATATATCACCATCCTGAAAATCGAAGAATGATTGATTATATTTTTGCTGTGTCAATCATGTTAACTGTAGAATATATCTTACATAAAAAACACAAAATCATAACGTATTTCAATAAATACCAATATCTACGATATAGCCTATACGCTAGTCTAGTTTTTGCTATATTTATTGCAAGTAGTGAACATAAAGATGTCTCATTTATATATTTTCAATTTTAAAAATGAAATATTTTATATTAAAAACATTAGGTTTTACTATATTTCTATTATTATTTTTAGAAATTATCATTAGAATATTACATTTTTACAATGATGTTCCCTTAAGAATGATAGATGACTATGGTAATGAAAAATGGGTACCTTTTCAAGAAGGCTATTTCTATACTGGCACAAAAAAAGAAACAGTATCAAAATATAGAATAAATAATTTTGGGTTTAATTCAACTTTAAATTACTCTTTTAATCACAGTGATACCACAAAAATTGGATTATTTGGGGATTCTTATATAGAAGGGTTTAATCAAGATGTAGATCAATCCATTGGAATTAAAATCATGAATAAAATTCCAATTATTTGCTATGAATTTGGTTTTTCTGGATATGATTTTGCAAGTATTATTCATTTAATAGAAACAAATGAATCAAAATTTAAAGTTTTAGATAGAATATATATATACCTAAACAATTCTGATTTCAATAGGTCTACTTATACGATAAGCAATCATCAGAAAGAAAGAACAAATACACTAATATCAACAATTTATAGAAATTTCAAATTCCTTATGTTTTTAAATCATAATGGCTATATAAAAACAATAAAAGAAAAATTTAGATTTCATTCAAAGAACATAGACAAACCTAATTATAAAATACATAATATCAATCAATTAATTAATAATAGCCATATAGATTGGTCAAAGGTCATTTTTATTATTGATTCAAGTGAAATAGATTCATTAATAATTCAAAAATTAAATTCCTTAGCCAAAGTCTTAGACATTACTAATATATTTTCAAAATCCAAATACAAAACAAATTTTGGATATGATAAACATTGGAACAACCACGGGCGAAGTTTAATATCAGATTTTATTATTAGAAATGAGAACAATTACATTCAATATTAATAATTTAACAAACAACACATTTTAATCTATAAAAAACATAATTATTTTCAATTCAATTACACAAAATAACAAAGTCCCGCATTAAAAAAGTTAATCATATTAGAAATTAAATAAACCATGGTGAACCAACGAAAATCTGGTGTTATCCTATCTTATCTTACTTTGTTTATAAAGATAGCGATAGCCATGGTCTATACGCCCTTTTTAATTCACAGTTTGGGCAAAAGTGAATACGGTATTTTTAATATAACCGTATCAATCTTATCCTATATGGCTATCTTAGATTTCGGAGTCAATGATTCCACCATTCGATACTTGGTTCAAATTAAGAATCAATTGAACTTACCCAAGAGCAAGGAAATCTTAGCTGGAATTAATTTGTTCTATTCTAGCATCGGTATTGGGATAATAGGCATTGGGACCCTCCTTTATTTCAACCTAGATACCTTCTTTGGTCAGTCGATGGATGGAAGGGAAATATATTTATTAGAAATCACTTTCTTAATCGCCTTGGTCAGTACTTTATTCTCGATAGTAATGAATCCCTTTTCAGCCATCTTAATGGCCTATGAGAAATTTGCCTTATTGAAGTGGATAGAGCTCATAAGCTATTTATTAACCACTGGCCTAATAGTTGTATTTCTACTCCTCGGTTACAAATTAGTGGCTGTAGTCTATATATCTGCTATAATCAATATCCTAGGTATTGTTTACAAGATTTACTACGTAAAGAGAAAATTAAAATTCCCCTATTCTCTATTACAATACTCTACACAGACGATAAAGACACTGCTAAATTACAGCAGTCCCATATTTTTAGTCGTCGTAGTAGAACAAATTTATTGGAAATTGGACAATATCCTTATCGGTTCGTATTTGGGAGCTTCCATGGTAGCCATCTATGCTGCCGGCATCTTCTTTCAAAAGTACATCTTAAGTTTTTCCACATCTATTTCTAGGGTCATGATTCCCAATTTTATAGATAAATTAGACCAAAATGTAGACCTTAGAGAACGCAGTCGATTGTACATTAAGGTGGGGCGAATTCAATTAATGAGCATACTATTGATCGTGACGACCCTAGGTTTATATGGTTATGAATTTATTCAGTTGTGGTTGGGCCCAGATTTTACCTTATCCTACTATGTACTATTGGCTATTATGATACCACAGAGTCTGGAAGTTGTGGGCAATATCAGAAATACGGTATTGCAAGTCAAAGGATTGTATTGGTTTCGAGCCAGGTTAATCTTTTTTATTTCCCTGATCAATATCGGTTTTACCATTTACTTTCTTAAAGTACATCAAAGTATTGTATTAGCTGCTGTTTCTACAGGAGTGGGTATCTTATTGGGATATATCATTATCAATACTTATATCCATATCAAACAACTTCTCGATATCAAATATTTCATACTATCAACTTGGATCGCTATTCTGCCCACCATACTTATCCTCGGTATTGCCAATATAGGTTTGAGTTTCATGGTAGCCGATCGGTGGTTTCCTTTTTTTATAAAGATAGGGATACATATTGCCATATGTATATGGACGCTTTACCTAATATATATGAATACGGAAGAAAAGAACATGATAAAAAAATTAGTCAATCAACTTAAAACCAAGATTGTTGGTGGATAAAGTCATATTATATATAAGTCCCATTCCCTGCCCCAGTCCAAGTGCTGCGTTTAGTAGAGTGCTCTACAACTGTATGAGTATGCAAAAGGCGGGATACAAGGTCATCATCCTCGGCAGTCCAAGTAATGAAAAAATAAATTCTTCTCAGCCTATAACATATCGAGGCATCAATATTTATTCCGTAGAAACTAATTCTACAGCAACGAAATCTAAAATAGGAAAGATCCAGCAATACATCCAGCAAGGCCATCATTCGATTCAATGGATGAATGATCACAAAGAACTCCATATTCAAGGCATTATCCTATACAGTGGTTACTCACCTTTTCTAATAAAGCTATTGCCCTATTGTCGAAATAATGGTATACCATTGGCTTTTGATACGGTGGAATGGTATCAGGCCAGTAATCGATGGAAGCATTGGTTAAATCCCTATTATTGGAATATAGAATATGCCATGAGGAGATTAATTCCTCGTTGTAATAATGTTATTGCTATCAGTGATTATATTTCCCAATATTACGGAAAGAAGGTTGAAAACACAATAAAATTACCCCCATTAATAGATACAAAAAACGTTAGTCCAAATTTACATGCTAATGAAAACATTCTTGTCCTGTCTTACACAGGCAATCCGGGAAGAAAGGACTTATTCAACAACTACTTAGAAGCCGTCTTTGCAATAGTAGAAAATCATCCCACATATGAAAGATCTCTAGTCTTACATATAGCGGGAATTCAAAAGAATCGACTAATGCAATTTCAGGCCATTCTAAAAAGAAACCTCCTTGAGATACCGGATTTTATTATTAGTGAAGGTAGAGTGTCACAAGAAAGAGCCATAGCCATCACCAGGAATGCTGATTTCAGTTTATTGCAAAGACCAGTTAATAAGGTAAGTCAAGCCGGCTTCCCGACTAAATTGGTGGAATCCATGGCCGTAGGCACACCAGTCATTCTCAATCATACCAGCAACCTTTCAAAATACGTCCACCATATGGACCAAGGAATTGTTTGTAAAGATGAAAGTCTAGAATCACTAATAGAAAGCATTTTATTGGCCTTGCAAAGTACGCAAGCAGAAAAAAATAAAATGCGAGAGGCGGCTAGAAAAACGGCTGAAGTCCACTTTGATTATAGAAATCACAGTGATGCCTTTCAAGAATTTATACATAATTTTCAATTACAAAAAAAACAATCATGAAATTATTGGTAACAGGGGGTGCAGGATTTATAGGATCAAATCTTGTAGAAAAATTAATCCGTTTAGGCCATTCGGTCTCAGTGATCGATAACCTATCTTCGGGTTACGAATCCAATATCAGAGATTTGGATGTCACCTTTTTCGAAGAAGACGTTTGTAATGGAGAAGCTGTGGAAAAGATAATACGAAATGGAAATTTTGACACCATCTTTCACCTTGCGGCATCTGTGGGCAACAAAAGGTCGATCGATCATCCCATTTTAGACTCACAAATCAATGTTATCGGGACCTTAAACATCTTAGAAGCTGCTAGAAAACATAAAGTAAGAAAAATAGTAGCTTCATCTTCCGCTGGAATATATGGAGAACTAAAGACAGTGCCCATTAAAGAGGACCATCCTATTGATCCGGAATCACCCTATTCGGCGAGTAAATTATGCATGGAGAAGCAGTGTTTGGCCTACGGTCACCTATACGATATGGAAGTAATATGCCTGCGATACTTTAATGTCTATGGCAAAAATCAAAGATTTGATGCCTATGGCAATGTCATCCCCAAATTTGTATTTTTGGCTTTGGAAAATAAAAAAATATCCATTTATGGCGATGGCGAACAAACCAGAGATTTTATCCATGTCGACGATGTAGTACAAGCGAATATTAAGGCCTTTGAATCCCATGGAATTTCAGGTGCATTTAATTGTGCTTCTCAGACCCAGATCACCATCAATCGATTGGTTAAACTCATCCAAGAATCTATGGATCAATCCATAGAAGTAGAATATACCGATGTAAGAAAAGGTGATGTATTACATAGTTTGGCCGATATTTCAAAAGCCAGAAAAGCCTTGAATTTTTCACCAAAAGTGGATATAGAAACAGGTCTGCAAAATTATATTCATTGGGCTAAAGCATTTAATAAGAATTAACATGAAAATCAAAAATCAAGTTTTACTCATTACTGGAGGCACAGGTTCCTTCGGTACGGCCGTATAAATCTGTTTTTAGATAGCGCTCATTTTAATGAAATACGATTATTCTACAGAGATGAGAAGAAGCAGCACGATATGCGTAAACCGTATAATCATCCCAAGTTGAAGTTTTATATCGGCGATGTTAGAGACTACGACAGCATAGAAAAAGCCAAGCTTGGAGTCGACTATGTATTTCAAGCAGCAGCACTGAGGCAAGTACCTTCCTGCGATTTTTTTCTTTTAGAGATACTAAAGCCAGTCAATGGGCATGGCCAATTTTAGTGATGTCGCTAATCTCTAGGTTAAAATAGTAGCAATTGTTTCGATTCGAAATCGACCCGAGGGATCAGTCTGCTTGACCATATATAGCAATGTTATGAGGACCTATAATATCCTTTTTACAAAAAAAATAAGGAAAAAATAAAATAATAGGTCTTCCTGATAATTTTAAACCAAAAGGTAATAGATGTGATTCAATAAAGTTCTATGTGGATATAAATCCTTGCTATGAGAAATTTTAAATTTCGAACCGAAAATATATTAACTGTAAAAAATTAAATATTGCTATTTAACTCCTTTGAATTTCTACTCTTTTTACCAACGGTTTTTTTACTGTATTGGTTTGTATGCAATCGCAATTTAAAGTATCAAAATTTCTTATTATTGATATCCAGTTATATTTTCTATGGATATTGGGATTGGAGGTTCTTAGGTTTTATATTATTGAGTACCATAGTTGACTATTTTGTTGGACTAAAAATCTTTAACACTGCAAACAACCAGACTGCTAAAAGATGGCTCATCTTGTCTATATTTTTTAATCTTGGCCTCCTTGGTTTCTTTAAATACTTCAATTTTTTTATTGATTCATGGGTTGATTTAATGGCAGGTATGGGTTTTCCTATAACTTATGTTTGGACTCTCAATATTATACTTCCTGTGGGGATCTCATTTTACACCTTTCAGACCATGTCATACTCTCTGGACATATACAACAAGAAACTTAAGCCCACTAAAGACTTTTTTTGTTTTGCCGCTTTTGTATCATTTTTCCCACAATTGGTAGCCGGTCCCATAGAACGTGCATCAAATCTCCTTCCTCAAATTCTACATAAACGGACATTCAACTACGACCATGCCATCATTGGAATGCGGTTAATTCTATGGGGTTTATTTAAAAAAGTAGTAATCGCAGATTCTTTAGCCCCCATAGTGAATGATATTTTTGCCCATCATGATCAATACCATGGAGGCATTTTAGTTCTTGGTGCTGTCTTTTTTGGATTTCAGATTTATGGAGATTTTTCGGGTTATTCAGATATCGCAATAGGGGTGGCAAAACTTTTTGGAATCCACTTAATGACAAACTTTAATTTCCCTTATTTTTCAAGAAATATTGGAGAATTTTGGAGACGTTGGCACATTAGCCTTTCTACTTGGTTTCGAGATTATCTCTATATCCCACTCGGAGGATCCAAAGTGAGCAAACCTATAGCCCTACGAAACATCTTTATTATTTTCTTAGTCAGTGGATTTTGGCATGGGGCCAATTGGACTTTTATCGCATGGGGGTTTTATCACACCGTCTTATTTATACCGGCATTTATAAATAAAACCAATCGCAAATATTTAAAAATATCAACGGATCATTTTTTACCCCGGCCCTTCGAAATATTGAACATCCTTTTAACCTTTCTCTTAGTCACCATAGGGTGGGTTTTCTTTAGGGCGGATAATTTATTTATCGCATTTGATTATTTGAAGCGAATCATAATTACCTTCGATATTCCCACATTGTATTTTCTTAAATACCTATTTCCCTGTGGTATTATATTTATTCTTGATTGGTTAAAATATAAAAAAATAGAATTTCAAAATTGGACAGTAGTGGATAGTCTAACCTTCTTAATTATTATTTATTTCTCACTTATTCAAAATAAATCGCCCTTTATCTATTTTAATTTCTAATGCTACATTTTTTAAAATATCTATTACATTTCGGTATTTATACCTTGGTTCTAATCTTTCTCATGACTATATGGGATAAAACCAATAACATATTAATGTTGCCCGACAAGGATGTGACCAACCTAAAGAAAAGTCAAGACGTATTTATAGGAAGTTCACACACATTATACCATTTAAACGATTCACTATATCAATCCTTAACTGGAAGACAGGTACATGTAGTCGCAACTGGGGCACAATATGGACTTGAATCGTTACATTACCTTCACCTATTAGGAGAACGGAAACTGCTAGGAGGTAAAAAAATTTATATTCAACTTGAAACAAAGGATAATATAAATGTTCATCCAGAAAAATCTTGGATTATAATTAATTCGAAATGGAAATACCTTAAAACGATATGGAAATATGGTCATTCCGATGAGAAACTAAATTTCTTAAAGGCCTTCTTTACGGACATTCTTTCAATTGAATGGTTACAAAAAATAAGAATGAGACCCTATAAATATCTTCCAGCCGAAAAAATTCGTAAATACGTACCATTCATTGAGGACGAATATAAAGTGGCTAAAAAACAAAGAAATGGAGATAAGGCAGATCATTTTAGTCAAAAATTAATTCAAAAATTCATAGAATCTATCCCCATTTACCAAAAAATGTATAACTGCGAAATAATCTATTACATAGCTGGCGGCTGTCATAGTAATTACTATAAACATACAGAGAATACTCACGATCTAAGATGGTTAAGTTTCATGTCAGACCGAGATTATTGGCAAGATACCAATCACTTAAATAGTCAAGGGGCAGATCTATACACTAGATCCTTGATAAAAATAATGATTTCCAATTAAAATTAAAACTCAATTAAATACCGAAAATCAACGCAAATCAGGTGTTATTCTCTCTTACCTGACTTTATTTATAATGATAGCCATGATCTTTACGCCGTTTTCTACCCACTATTTGGACAAAAGTGAAAGCGGGATCTTTAATATTACGGTATAGATATTGTACTATTTGATCATACTTAATTTTGGCATCAATGATTCTACACTCCGATATTTGGTTCGTTTTAAAAATCAATTGACCCTGTCTAAGTTAACTTACTGCTATGCCATGATAAAGAACTGTCGTAAATTTATCATTCCTAAACAGGAGAGATTCATCCAAAAATCTTTGAATCAATCCATAGAAGTGAATATACCAATTTAAGAAAAGGTGATGTATTACATAATTTGGCCGATATATCAAAAGCTCGGGAAGCCTTAATTCCACTCCAAAAGTGGATATAGAATTGGGACTGAAAAATTATATCTATTGGGTCAAAGCATTTAATAATAAATAACATGGAAATTAAAAACAAAGTTTTACTCATTACTGGAGGCACAGGTTCCTTCGGTACGGCCGTACTCAATCGGTTTTTAGACAGTGATCATTTCAATGAAATCCGAATTTTCTCTAGGGATGAGAAGAAACAGCACGATATGCGTAAGCGCTACAATCATCCCAAATTGAAGTTTTATATTGGCGATGTCAGAGACTATGACAGCATAGAAAAAGCCATGCGCGGAGTCGACTATGTATTTCAAGCAGCAGCACTGAAGCAAGTACCTTCCTGTGAATTTTTCCCTTTGGAAGCGACCAAAACCAATGTTATGGGGACGGCTAATGTGATTGATGCGGCTGCCTACCACAAGGTTAAAAAAGTCATCTGTCTCAGTACGGACAAAGCGGCCTATCCCATCAATGCCATGGGCATTTCGAAGGCATTGATGGAAAAAGTAGCGGTAGCAGCGGCTCGTAATCTAACCGACACCTCGGTCTGTTTGACCAGATACGGCAATGTTATGGGCTCAAGAGGTTCTGTCATCCCCCTCTTTATCAATCAAATTAAAAATGGAGATGCCATAACCATTACCAATCCCCATATGACTCGATTCCTGATGTCGTTAGAAGAAGCGGTGGAATTGGTCCTCTTTGCCTTTGAACACGGAAATTCTGGGGATTTGTTTGTGAACAAAGCTCCCGCAGGTACCATTGGCGATTTAGCAACGGCCTTGAAAGAAATGTACGATTCTCCATCTGAAGTGAAGATCATCGGGACCAGACATGGTGAAAAACTATATGAGACTCTGTGCACCAAGGAAGAAATGCTAAAGGCTGAGGATATGGGGGAATTTTACCGAATTCCAGCCGACAATCGCGATTTAAATTACAACCGATATTTTTTTGAAGGCAGTGATGCCATCGATGAAGTAGAAGATTACAATTCTCACAATACCGAACGACAAGACGTAGAAGGGATCAAAAATTTATTAAAAAAGTTGCCCGTTATTCAACAAGACATCTACGGGGCAACCAACATTGACTATCATCCAGAATAATGACTGTACCACATATCATTCCCGGTCAATTATTTACCGACCACAGGGGAAAACTTCGCTACAACAATGACTACGATTTATCTCAAGTGAGGAGAATCTATGTCATTGAAAATATAAATACCGACCTCAATAGAGGGTGGAAGGCACATAAAATAGAGCAAAGATGGTTTTCTGCCATCTCCGGTTCTTTTATTGTAAGTGTAGTCCCATTTGACAGTTTTGAGACCTATGACCGAGAAGGAAAAACACCTTCCGTGCTCGAGTTTGAACTCAACAGTGAACACCTCGACGTTTTACATTGTCCAGCGGGCTATGCCACGGCCATACAAGCCCAGGAAGATCATGCCCAAATACTGGTGATGGGGGATTATTTACTGGGCAGTACAGAAGACGACTACCGATTCGATATTGATTATTTCAAAAAATAAATATTATGATTAAAGTAGGGATTACCGGAAATAAGGGATTTTTAGGGCGCCATCTCCACAATTATCTTCAACTCAATGAGAACATTGAAATTATCCCATTCGAGTCCTCCTATTTTCAAGAACCGATACAATTGCAAGCCTTTGTCAAATCCTGCGACAGTATTGTACATTTAGCGGCCGTCAATAGACATCCTGATGCCGATGAGTTGTATAGAATAAATATAGATCTTGTAGAAAAATTGGTTCGAGCCTGCGAAGATACGGACAGTCGGCCTCATATTATTATGTCGAGTTCTACACAAGAATACCAAGACAATCCCTATGGAAGATCAAAACTCAAAGGGAGGGAAGTCTTAGAGCTCTGGGCTAATAAAAACAATGCCATGACTTCAGGCCTCATTATTCCCAATATTTTTGGCCCCTTTGGTCGGCCCAATTACAATTCCTTTATAGCCACTTTCTGTCATCGATTGATTCACAACGAGAAAGTAGAGATCATTGTAGATTCTGATGTATCACTGATCTATGTCAATGACTTGGTTAAAGACATTGCAGAGATTATTTTGAATAAGTCCAAGGGGAAAATTGAAATCCGACCTCGATATACGGCTAAAGTTTCAAAAACCCTAGCCATGCTTGAAGGCTTTAAGGCATGTTATATGGAGAAGGGAGAGTTTCCTCAATTAATGGATCCATTTGAAATTGATTTATTCAATACTTTTCGCAGTTATCTTCCCGAAGATTTTTTCCCCTTCTTTTATACCAAACACGAAGATGATAGAGGGGCATTTGTTGAAGTGGTCCGCAGTATGGGCAAAGGGCAGTTTTCGTATTCTACCACCAAGCCAGGCATTACCCGAGGCAATCATTTTCACACCAGGAAGATCGAACGTTTTGCCGTCATCGATGGCAAGGCATTGATACAAATCCGAAAGATAGACGATGACAAAGTCATAGAATACATTATCAGTGGGGATCAGCCCGCTTTTGTGGATATGCCCATCTGGTACACCCATAATATTAAAAATATCGGCGAAGGAATACTCACCACTTTATTTTGGATCAATGAAAGTTATGATCCCACCGATGCAGACACTTACTTTATCCCAGTATAAAAATTAACCATGAATATAAAACGTTTAAAAGTTGTTACCGTTATAGGAACCCGTCCAGAAATCATCAGATTGTCCAGGGTACTTGCTGCTCTTGAAAACAGTTCGGCCATTGACCATGTATTGGTTCATACGGGACAGAACTACGATTACGAATTAAATGAAATATTTTTCAATGATTTGGGAGTAAAACGCCCCGATCACTTTCTCAATGCAGCGGGCAATTCCGCCATCCACACGATAGGCAATGCCATTGCAGCCGTTGAACCCATTTTGATCGATGAAAAACCCGATGCCTTTCTGGTATTGGGAGATACCAACAGTTGTCTATGCGCCATTCCGGCCAAAAAAATGCAAATTCCCGTCTTTCATATGGAGGCCGGCAATCGCTGCTTTGATCAAAGAGTGCCCGAAGAAATCAATCGAAAAATCGTAGACCATATCTCCGACATCAACCTAACCTATAGTTCTATTGCTCGAGAATATCTACTCAATGAAGGCCTAGCGCCAGAAAGAGTTATAAAGACCGGCAGCCCCATGTTTGAGGTTTTAAACCACTATCGAAGTGGGATTCAAGAATCCACAATATTAAATAAATTGGAATTAGAGACTGGTCAATATTTTGTCGTTTCCAGTCATCGCGCTGAAAACGTCGACCCCGAACATCAATTTAAAAAGATTGCCAGTATTATCAATCGGGTAGCAGAAGAATACAACCTACCCATCATTGTCTCTACCCACCCACGCACCCAAAACCGCATCGATGCATTGGGGCTTATTTTTCATTCTAAGGTGAGATTGTTAAAACCTCTCGGATTTTTGGATTATGTTAGACTGCAGCAATCCTCCAAAGCAACCTTGTCTGATAGCGGAACCATCTCGGAGGAGTCTTCGATTTTGGGTTTCCCAGCCCTGAATTTGAGAGAAGCCCATGAGCGTCCCGAGGCCATGGAAGAAGCTGCCGTAATCATGACCGGGCTCAACGAAGATCGGGTTATTCAAGGTTTAGCCGTATTGCAAGACCAAGAAAACCAAACGCCGCCCTATAAGAGTCGGATGGTGGCTGACTACACCATGCCCGATGTTTCACAAAAGGTTTTAAAAATCATTTTAAGTTATTCCGACTACATTCAAAGAGTAGTTTGGAGAAAAAATTAATAGAGGAAGTATTCTCTATTTGATTTACTAAGCATCTCAAGATTAACCTATGTCCAAGAAAAACATAGCCATCGTCCTCAATGCGGCATGGAATATTTACAATTTTAGACAAGGATTGGTCAAGGCCCTTTTAGCTGAAGGTTATCATGTCTACTGCATTGCTCCTTCCGATGAATATGTGAGTGAGATAGAATCCTGGGGAGCTCATTTCATCCCGCTAAAACATTTACAGCGCAAGGGGAAAAACATGGCGGCCGACTATGGCTTATACCGAGAACTAAAATCCCTGTTCAAGACCTATCATATCAATGTAGCCTTGTTGTACACCATTAAACCCAACATTTTCGGTGCCATGGCGGGTAAATCTACCGATACTCGAACCATTTGTACAGTGACTGGATTGGGTTATACCTTTATTCAAAAGGGTTGGATCAACCAATTGGTCAAGGCTTTGTATCATCGGGCATTTTCTAGGGCAGATAAAATCCTTTTTCAAAACTCCGACGACCTCCAGTTATTCCGCGAACTAAAAATCGGTCACGCTGATAAGATGTCTATTGTACCGGGAAGTGGAATCGATACCAAACATTATGCTCCCTCAGACCCTGTAGGTGAGAAAGAAAACAATGACTTTGTCTTTTTATTTGTCGGTCGATTTTTAAAAGACAAGGGAATTCGAGAACTCAAGGCTGCAGCAGATCTTTTATCCCAAAAACACCATCACTTCAAACTCCACCTCGTGGGCGGTATCGATGATCAGAATCCAGCTACATTATCAGAGGAGGAACTCCGCGAATGGGAAGAAAAATCCTATCTGACCTATTACGGTCAAGTCGATGACACCAGACCTTATATTGCCAACTGTGATGCCCTAGTCCTTCCATCGTATCGAGAAGGCCTGCCCCGTGTATGTCTAGAAGCCATGAGCATGGCCAAACCTATGGTGGTTAGTGATGTGGCGGGCTGTAGAGACACAGTCATTGAAGGAGAAAATGGATTCACCTGTAAGGTTAAAGATTCCGCTGATCTCGCCGAGAAAATGGAAAACATAATGGCCTTACCTTATCCCAGACTTCGCGAAATGGGGCGGCAGAGTAGGCAAATGGCGGTTGAAAAATTTGATCAAGATATCGTTGTTAAACAATATCTTAAAATGATAAGCGAGTTCATCATTTAGTCTTCTTATACCAAATGCGTTTATAATTATAAAAATGGAAGGGACAAGAAATTTAAAAACATATCAATTATTTAAATTAATCGTTTTCTCCCTCCCTTTTCTTTCTAAATTTCTCTATTTCAACTTTCACCATTTCAGCTTTATTATCTTTTTGAAGCAATCCGTTTTCTAACAAAGTATTAAACCATGTTGAAAAAACAACTGCTCCTTTTTGGTTTAAATGACCAAAATCAGCATATTCTTCATCTAGTAGAGGAAACCGATCAAAATCTAAAAATGCAACATTCTTAAGTTCGTTTTTCAATATACCCCTCAATTGTTCTTCATTACTCCTAGAAAATTTAAGGTGCTGAGGACTCCTTATTAAAAAGGTTTTTATGCCAATCTCACTACAATAATCCAATATTTTAATTAAATACAAGATACTTTCATTAGGATCTAGCAATTCTTCCTCTTTTCTTTGAACACCTTGTTTCTGTTCTGTCAATAGACTATCAATATTACTGACTGTATTTGGTGTAAAACCACCATAATTTGATTTAAAACTATTTCTTTGTAATATTAAATCAATTAAATTGACCCGAGTAGACGTCGAGACTAATTGAATAAATTCTTTAGGAAATCTTCTATAAAGATAAATAATATCCTCTAAACTCATAAATGGAGAATGGACCTGAGATGCTTTGTTCACTCTATCAAAATTAGAAAGCCATTGATCTACACCTGAAGTTAAAACATTATTGGAGTACTCTATAAAAATGGCTTTAATATGATGATTTCCCGATATCTCTTTTATTTTTTGATAAGTAAAAAAATAATTTTCAGCTGACTTTGCTAAATTTTTACATTTCAAAATTATACCATCATCAAAAGCCTGCTCGGGGTGAGAATGTCCCATAATCAAATATTCCTTTTCCTTATCTAATTTATAATTCAATTGTTCATGACGTAAGCAATGCAAGGAAATGACAAAAAGGAATATACACATCACAAAAGATAAAAGTACTTTTACAATTTTAACGATAAATAATTTCATAGATTAAAATTGGAAATAAATGAATTCTTGATCCTTTCCTAAGAATAGAAATAGCATAAAAAACAAGCTATAATAAAATGCCATTCGATACTTTTTCTTCCATACTAATCCAATTTTTTCTATGGCGTATTTATCTTTTCTTCCTATCCATTCAATGAATATAAACCCTATAATCATCGCGATTAATGGAAGTATTAACATTTTAGAATAATTAATTCTTGGCAATGTAAAAAACGATGAAGAGAAAATGGTCAAAAAATAAGAAATGCCATGATTGAGGTCATTAGCTCTAAAAAATATCCATGCCAAGGTAGTTAACCCAAATGTAAATATCATTTGATATAATTCTAGAAAGGTGGGGAAGATATTATCTGAAGCTACTACATCGGTATTCTTTCTATTTATTTTAAACAAAAATATAGGCAAATAGAATAGGGCGTGAAGTCCACCCCATACAATAAAAGTCCAATTGGCACCATGCCAAAATCCACTCACTAGAAATATGATAAAAATATTTCGAATACTCAACCACTTCCCATTACGACTACCTCCTAAAGGAATATAAAGGTAATCTTTAAACCAAGAGGATAGGGAAATATGCCAACGCCTCCAAAACTCTGCAATGTCTCTTGAGAAATAAGGGAAGGCAAAATTTTGTCTTAAATCAATACCAAATAATCTAGCAGTCCCAATGGCAATATCAGAATATCCAGAAAAATCACCATAAATTTGAAAAGCAAAAAATATCGCCCCCAAAAGTAAAGTACTGCCAGGATAATCAGATGAATTGTTAAAGATTTCATTGGCCAATTGTGCCGCATTGTCAGCGATGACTATTTTTTTAAAAAGGCCCCATAGAATTTGCCTCATGCCATCAACGGCCTTTGAGTAGTCAAAAATTCTGTCTTTATAAAATTGAGGCAATAAATGACTAGCCCGCTCGATGGGTCCTGCGACCAATTGGGGAAAAAAACTAACGAAGGCTGTAAATGCCATTAAATCTCTTGTCGGATTCAGTCTCTTTTTGTACACATCTATAGTATAACTCAGGGTTTGAAAGGTATAGAAACTAATACCTACAGGAAGAATAATATTTAGTGAGTTCGCTTGAATGTCCCGTCCCATAAAGGTAAAAGCCGCTATAAAATTATCCTGAAAAAAATTGAAATACTTAAAAAACCCTAGCATTCCAAGGTTTACAATCAAACTAATCCATAATAGGAATTTCCGCTTATTTGGTCTTTCCTCAATACCTAACCTCCGCCCTACACTGTAATCTACAAGAGTACTAAACAAAATCAACAACAGAAATCTCCAATCCCAAGAACCATAAAAGAAGTAACTGGCCAATACTACAATATAGTTTTGCAACCTAACATTGTTCTTGCCCAAGTACCAATAAAGGGTAAATACAATAGGTAAAAAAATAGCAAAATCTATAGAATTAAACAACATGTATTAAGGGTTCTTATAAGTTTGATATTGAAGCCTGACAAGAACAATAAATATGACAACAAATACTTCTATATTAGTATATATAATATAAGAAACAAAGATAATTTTATAATTATATAATTCAAAATCAATATTATAAAAAATATTCTCTTCCTCATAAACCAACCGCCTCATAAATAGGTCGTGATATGAAATAATGTCAATTTATCGGACAATTTCTTACCTTTAAGTTTATATGAATAATAATTATAGTGTCATTATAGGGACGGGAAGCTATATTCCTGCCAATGTCGTAGAGAACGAAGCCTTCGCTGACCATGTGTTTTACGATGGCAAGGGTCGAGAGATTCAAAAGGAAAACAGCGAAATTTTAGATAAGTTTGAGCAAATCACTACCATCGCCGAGCGCCGTCATGCTTCGGACAAATATGTGACTTCAGACATCGCCTACATGGCAGCCCAAGCCGCCATCGAAGATGCTGGAATAGATGTGGAGAGTTTGGATTATATTATTCTGGCCCATAATTTTGGCAATATAAAAGCCGGACAAAATCGGTCAGACATCTTACCTACTTTAGCGGCTAGAGTAAAACAAAAATTGGGCATCGAAAATCCTGCCACCATAGCCTACGACATTACTTTTGGTTGCCCAGGTTGGGTGCAGGCCATGATTCAGGCCAATTATTATTTGAGGTCTGGTGATGTAAATCGCATTTTGGTAATCGGTGCCGATATATTGTCCAGAGTCTGTGATCCCCACGATCGCGACAGCCTATTGTATGCCGACGGAGCCGGTGCGGCCATTCTAGAGCGAAAAGAAAGCGAATCACCTATTGGCATCATTGGTCACAGCAGTCGATCCGACACTTTAAATCACGCCCACCTCCTATTTATGGATGGCTCTTACAACAAGGAACATGAAGATCCATCGGACTTATTTTTGAAAATGCACGGTAGACGTCTTTACCAATATGCTTTGGAAAATGTACCGACGGCGATCCGGGATTGTTTAATCAAAACCAAGGTCGATCTCGCCGACATCAGTAAAATATTGATCCACCAAGCCAATGGCAAGATGGATGCGGCTATTTTGGAGCGTTTGTATGAATTGTATCCCGATGTAGAAATACCAGACAATGTCATGCCTATGACGGTAGATTATCTGGGGAATTCTTCGGTAGCTACAGTGCCTACCTTATTGGATTTAATTCTCCACGGTAAAATGTCTGATCATTCTATTCAACCGGGCGACAAGATTGTATTGACTTCAGTAGGAGCAGGTATGAATATCAATGCCATCATTTATGAGTTTTGATATAACAATACTCTATTGAGATGATAAGGGATAGATCGAAAAGACTCTCCACCTATTATTTTCCCCGCAATCTGCCGAGGTTTTCGTTAGATATTTATGATTATTGCACATTCGATCAGACTTCCTTTTACTATAAAAAAGAATCGTTTAGATCACTGGTCCTAGATCTAGAGGCTAGGGAGGAAGAATTGCTTGCCTCTTATCAGTATCGCGTTCGTCGATATGTGAAACGGTCTAAAGATATGGATTTTAGGATTGAAGTGCATCGAGATGGGCGGCCCTTCTACTATTTACAAGACAGTGTAGTGAGGCAGAACCAAGCGGTAGACTACTATCCCATGGAGATGTTGAGTCCAGCTCATCATCGACTGTTTACTACGATTCAACACAGCGAAATGGGAGTTTTGGCCATGCACGGTCATTTGATGGATGCAGAGAACCAAGTGGTATTGCTGTCTATGAACATCTCCAATTACCGACAATTTATTAGACCTGAGGATAGACAGATGGCGGGGATGGCCAATACCTATTTGTTTCACTGTGATTTTCTCCGATTTCAATCTATGGATTACAAGGTTTACGATATGGGAGGATATGAGAATCCATCATTGATGCAGTTTAAGAAAGGATTTGGAGGACAGATCGTCCATTATTTTCGCTACAAGCCCAAGCCCGTAATTTTTGCCAAGAAAATAATGAAGGGTCTCAAGGGCAAAAAATAAACGGTGGAATGTGAGAAATCAAAATTGTGATAAATGGATTCTGAGGATCTAGATTTTATTTATCTATAAGATATTTTTTATTAAGAAACATACTCACGCCTCGGTGAACGAGCAAAGTGCACGACTGAATAAAGTTGCTCTATTGAGCAACCAGATGAACTAAATGTTCATCTGATGAAGGAGCTATGACCACTGTGTCATGGGTGGGTAGGAGAGCCCGTAAATCGGGCTCTGGCGAGAACGACCGAATATAGTACAAAGTACCCAATCCATTAAATATGGATTGGATGAGGGAGCCGAGGTCACTGTACCTCGGGTGGGTTAGCCACTGCGCTGCGACGAGATTCCATGAAATTCGCTAACGATGGATGGGGCAGTCACGCCGGAGCAAGTGGCTCCGGTTCCCTCGCCATTGATCCATTTAGGATCAATGGTGCTGCACACTTCGCTCGGTCATCTTCTCACTTGGAAGTAACCTTGCGATTGAGTTCCATAGGTATATTTATCCTGACTTCATCGCCGACCACCATGGTCGCCGCCCAATCTCCTACACCGACACCGTAATCCGTCCTATCCAAAGTGGTGTCGATTCTCAAACCGAGGATGAGATTACCTTCCATCATAGGATGTTCCATTTGCCCGGTAACGGAAAACGGAATGACTATATTTTTGGTCACATCCTTAATGGTGAGGTTGCCCATGGCTTGGTATTTATTCTCTGAAATCATTTCCACTTTTGTGGAAACAAATTTTATTTCTGGAAATTGTTCTGCATTGAAGAAGTCCGCGGACTGAAGGTGATTATCTCTCTTTTCATTGTCTGTATCTACGCTCTTTACCTGAATGATAAAAGAAAATCCACTTTGATTTAATTGGTCGGGATCAAAATGAAAGCTTCCATCGAATTCGGTAAATTTACCTTTGACTTCGTTAAAGAAGTGATTGATGCCAAAATTGACCGAGGTATGGGCCTTATCGACCGTCCACATGGTAGCATCTTGCCCTTGCAAGTTCCATCCGAATGTAAGGGAGATAATGAGTGCTAAAAAGTATTTCTTAATCATGATATATGTGTTTTAAATGAATAATAATTTCATCACACATTACTACTACATAAATTGATCATCAAGGTTTATCTTTCCCTTTATGTAGTATCATAATCAAAAAATCATCCCTACTTTCATGTTTAATCTAATCATTCAATAATTCCTCTGACTCCTTCACTTTTCTAATCTGTTGGATACATTTGTATTTTTGATTATGTGCGTTGTGTCTTGTCGTATAACCGTACTCCGATTGAATCCGCTCTATGGTTTTTCCTTTAAAAAACATATCGTTTATCAACCGATGACAGTGGTCGGTTATTTTATTGAGGTATCGCTTGAGTTTTTCCATTAAGGACAATTCATTAATGATAGCGGCATCGATTTGATCTTGAAAGTCGCTACCATTTAATTCGTCTAGGGTTAAATGGTATTCTTCGTCCTGTAGTTTTTTAGTCCAGAGATTTTTACTGATGGCAAACACATAGGTATTCACTGAGGCCGTCAGTACAAAGTCATCGTTCTTCAGTTTTTCGACCAATACCATCATGGTATCCTGAAATAAATCTTCTGCGTCTGCCGTATTTCCATTATTGTCTTGGACAAATTTGGAAATTTTACTAAAGTTTTCGTCATACAAATCTGTAAAATCAAAATGACTATATACAGATCGCTTCATTTTATTCTGCATCGATATTTCACGTTATTTTTGGGGATATATGGCTAAGACACAAGTAATGTAAAAATGTTCACAGGATCATTACATTATTCGAATGTCCACCATAGAGGAAAATATTAAACTATAGATATAACACCAGTGAAGTTAAAAAAAGTTCAATTTTTTATTCATGGTTGAATTTAAAAAGACATAGTAAATTGATTGGGTATAGGATGATCTTGAATATCACAACATCTTTTCCATCATGTTCGGACTATTCCGTAGAGACGCAAAATTTTGCGTCTAAATCTAATTTACATAAATCGAAATTATTATCCATTGATGCCAATAAAGATTAACATGAAGTATTATTAATACCACGCCGGAGTGAACGAGCAAAGTGCACGACTGAATAAAGTTGCTCTATTGAGCAACCAGATGAACTAAATGTTCATCTGATGAAGGAGCTATGACCACTGTGTCATGGGTGGGTAGGAGAGCCCGTAAATCGGGCTCTGGCGAGAACGACCGAATATAGTACAAAGTACCCAATCCATTAAATATGGATTGGATGAGGGAGCCGAGGCCACTGTACCTCGGGTGGGTTAGCCACTGCGCTGCGACGAGATTCCATGAAATTCTATCGATTTACAGTGCAGACACGCTTGGTAGAGACATGACCGAATGCAGTACAAAGTACCCAATCGACTTAACGTCGATTGGATGAGGGAACCACGACCTCCGGGTCGTGGGTGGGTTAGCCTTGCGTCTAAATCTAATTTACACAAATCGAAATTTTTATCCATTGATGCCAATAAAGATTAACATGAAGTATTATTAATACCACGCCGGAGCCAGTGGCCTACCCACCCACGACACAGTGGTCGTGGTTCCCTCGCCATTGATCCATTTAGGATCAATGGTGCTACGCACTTTGCTCGGTCATCCTCATCCGATGGACATTTAGTCCATCGGGTTGCTCTATTGAGCAACTTCATTCGGTCACCAATTAATTACCTCGTCGCCAAGATATTTCTTGGCTATAGGGCCGTAATATTCCATGATCTCCTCGACGTCGTATATCTTATCACTCTTGGAATAAAGATCGTATTGATTGAAATCCAATATCCACTCTCTGTATTCCTCATCTTCAGGCTTCAATAATGACCGATAACTGCCTCCAGTATGCCATGGATAGAAGGAATGATACCGAATCATTACCATCCCGGCTTTGGGCAGACGATTGCCCTTGTGATGAGACAATACCTGATATAAATACTCATCATGGCCCCAAGCCAAGTGTAAATTATCTAATCCGCAACCCGCTTCGTATACCCCGGTATCGGTATTGTATTTCTCATTGGCCATGTCGGGATTCAACGCATTGAACTCTGGATATACCAAGGTGTCGGGCAATGCTGCTCCCACTACAAAAATATCTCCCACCAATCCCCATTGCTCCGCTTGACTGGTTCCATCGGCATCGTTGCCCTTGAGATACATCATCTTCCCCAAATCGTGAATCAATCCCACTAACTGCATCCAATCCGGTCGACCGTCCTGCCGTATGGCCTCGGCCGACTGCGCCAAATGCTGAATATTGGGCAGATTGAGATCGGGATCACTGACATCGATTAAATCATTGAGCTTTATAAATGCATCCCATAAATCCATAGGCATATCGTATGTCAAATATTTTTTCTTCATCTCCATTACGTAATCGTAAGTCTGATTCTGCCTCATCTTTTTGTAATGATGTCTCACCGCCGCCGTCGCATCACTCTGATCATAATTTCGAAACTCTTTTTTTACCGTATCCATATCTTAAAATTTTACCCTTTTGATCAATAAAAAATAATATATAAACTCACCGTCGCTATAAATATGGCCACCGCCCAAATCTTGACCACAGGCTGCAACTTGTAATCCAATTCATATTTTACCGGTATGGTCGTATGATGTTTAACACCGCTGCCCGGCCTTAAATAAGTGTATATGGACATAAACGCTAAGACGAATAAGAAAGTTATGGCCATATGATGTAAAAATGCGATGTTCGGAAAAGCCCATAACAACCCACCATACACTGGAATATTTAACAACATAGCCCAAAACGCCGCATTCGATGGCACCTTTTTCCATACCAATCCCAAAAAGAAAACCGCAACCACACCTGGCTGAATAAAACCCCAGTACAACTGTAAAAACAAATACAATCCACCCTCAAATTGACTGATGATGGGCGCCCATAAACAAGCCAATATCATTAGAAAAAATGTACTGATTCGACCAATACGCACCGATTCCGAAGAAGAAATATTTTTATTTATAAATGGTTTGTAAATATCAATGACAAATATGGTGGCAGCAGAATTCAACAGGGAGTCCAAGGTGGACATTGTGGCTCCAAATAATGCCGCAAACATAATACCTACCAGACCTGCCGGCAACAATTCCGTAATCAAGGTCGGATAAGCCGCATCGCCATTGGCAATCTGCCCTCCGTATAATTCATAGGCAATTATCCCAGGAAAAACGATGATAAATGGAATCAACAACTTAATACTGGCCCCAAACAACACCCCTTTCTGCCCTTCCACGATACTCTTAGCCCCTAAAGTCCGCTGGGTAATAAATTGATTTAATCCGAAATAAAATAAATTGGGAATCCACATCCCGCCAAGAAAAACGGCCAACCAAGGCAATTCTGGATGATCCAATGGCAGGACAGTGTGCAACCTCCCATCGGAAAGCTCTACAAAGGCATCCCAACCACCGATTTCCACCATCCCTAAATAGGTAACCAACATTCCACCCAACAACAAGGCCGTCCCCTGAATTACATCAGACCAAACCACGGCCTTCAATCCCCCATAGACAGTGTACAATCCCCCCGTCAATCCAATCATCCACACCCCCTTGATCAGAGAAATATCGAAAATTTCTTTTAATGCAAATGCCCCGGCATACAATACTGTGGCTATGGTGATACAGACGTAAAAAACCAACATAAATACCGACATCAATGTTCTGGTCTTCTTGTCGTACCGATACTCCAAATACTCCGGGATGGTATAGATGCCACTCTGCAAAAACTTGGGCAGTAAATACAAAGCCACCACAATTAAGGCCAAGGCGGCTATCCACTCAAAACTGGCAATGGCCAATCCAATATCCCCCCTAAATCCCTGACCAGCCATGCCGACAAAATGCTCGGTAGAAATATTTGAGGCAATCAAGGACAACCCAATCACCCACCACGATAATGACCGGCCCGCTAAAAAATAATCCTCAGTATTCTCTTTATTTCTAGATACATATAGAGAGACCCCTATGACAAAAACTAGAAACCCTACGAAAGCAATAATGTCTATAATGGCAAAATCCATATATCCGGCGATTTTAATATATTTTAAACAAGTTCAATGGCTATTTTGCAAAAGATTGATCCCATCCTTTCCCTGAAGCAATTATCTCTTAAATATATACTAAAATCCATAAACAATACAATAGTTTGCAAACTAATTATACAATAAAACAAATCATCGTTTATTATCGAAAACTATTAACATATGACGCTATTTTGCCCGTTATCGCCATCCATATGTCGGATTTATTCACAGAAATATAATTATCAGCTAGGCCTCCCCCATTGTCTGATGATAAGTGGTCTGAACAGGATTAATAAGATAGAAAGATCGGCAAGATAATCTTTGAGGTCGCTGACTGAGCGGAGTAGAGCGAATCCTCCACAGATCTGATAAGATTGAACAAGTTGCTGGCTAGGATTTGGGCTAGGATTATCTTGAATATCACAACATCTTTTCCATCATGTTCTGACAATTCCGTAGAGACGCAATGCATTGCGTCTCTACGTCGTCAAAATTAATTAGAAGATATCGCCTCCGTAATTCGCTATCGACATACGGCGCAACCACGCCGTAGCCCTTTGTCTGAACAGGATTAATAAGATAGAATGATGGTCAAGATGATTTTTGAAGCCGCTGCACTGAGGGATGTCGAAATAGAGCGAATCCTCTCCAGGGCTAATAAGAGTGAACAAGTTATTGTCTATGATTTGGGCTAAGATTATCTTGAATATCACAACATCTTTTCCATCCTGTTCTGACAACTTCATTCGTTCACCTCGGAACCGTGGCCTCGACTCCTTCGACTTCCCAATTAACCAATAATAATTAACCATTATTTCTCTACACAGAAAATTCCTCTAAATGATGCACCTGCCCTTCAGCGCTATAGTGTCGAAACTGAATATAAGGCCTACCTTCTTTTCGAAACACCTCAATTCCCAAAAATCCGCCTTTTAAATTTAAATATCGATGCTCAGGCCGATAATCCTCAGCATTCCAACCTTGCACATGATAATCGCTGATGGGGCCAGATCCAAATTCCATAACTTTCGTTTCCAAATCTTGAGAAACGTATTGCCAATGCCGATCCCCATTCACTACATACATATTTTTTTGATTGGCAATAAATTTTCGCAACCAAGTTCCTTCATGTTTAAACACCGCATTGGCATGGTTATCTGATTTGCGCTCTCGATCAGGCCCAACAACAGGGGTGGCGGAAATTAGGATTTTAAATGTAGCATCCGAAGCCTCCACGGTTTCCACAAACCATTTTTTTTGCTCTTCCCCCCAAATACTCTTATCAGGACCATCCTCCATATCGTTTCGAGATCGATACTCTCTTCCTTCCACCATCCATATTTCCAAATCCTTGCCCCAGCGAATAGATCGATAAGGTTTCTTGACAATAGGAGCATTCTCATACCATATCTTTATACCATCCTCAATCGAAAGGTCTCCATAATTCCCCTTCCCTTTGTAAGCATCATCTTTGAGCAAATCGTGATCGTCTTTTATCATATAAATAGGCACCTCCTTGTAAAAATCCCTTAAAGACAACCACCCATCCATGGCGTGCCATTTATGACGCGCTTGCTCAATATTTTTGGCCAACGGCCCCGGCTTGTCGTAATAAATATAATCCCCGGTTTGCACGAAAAAATCGGGTTTTAATTTTCTCATGGTATCATAGGTTTGAAATCCTCTCTCGTCGTCATCAAAACTCCAAAAATACTGACAAGTAGAGGTCACCATATTTACCGGCACAATATCTGCCGCCGTAGGCGGGGTTTTAAAAGTCGTAGAGATGGAATTTACCGGACCTCGCTTACTCGCTTTGGCCTCAATCTCCAATTGATATTCCTTTAATGGCTTCAATCCATCGCAAGGCACTTTTATCGTATAATCATTGCCCTCGTTGGCCGTCATCCAATCCGACACCCACTCTCCATCTGATGAAGTGATTTTCACCCTAGCCAAACCTTCCTGTCCTTTTACCGCACCATCCATCTGATCTACCGGCTGACTCTCATCAAAATCGATGGGATGCCTAAATACTTCCTCCCTCCTTTCATGCCTCACTGGATTGGGTTTTTCCTGACCACAAAGCCTGGTCCAAATAACCACTGAATTTGAAGTCAACTCGCTAATCTTAAATCCATTGGTAAAATAAACCGGCGATTTTTTACTCGTTATCGACTTCCACAATCGAGCACTGCCTTCCATATCCCATAGAGATACCGAAAGAAAGCCCACTCCCATTTTTTCAATAAAATGACGTCTGTCTTTAAAGGTTTTGTTTTTCATATTCTTAATTTTTATAAGGGATGCCTACAGATTCTGCCCATTTTTGCCATTGTAATTTCATAGATTCTAATCTATCTTCCTCCACCTGGGCCAAGTTTTGGGTCTCGGTTCGATCTTTTTTCATATTGTATAATTCCCAAGTATCTTTCCACCTCACCAACTTCCAATCCTCTGTGCGCAAGGCACTGCCTTTTTGCCAATCAAAATACAAAGGCGAAGCGCGATATACATCTTCCCCCCTAACCAAGGGCAGTATATTAACCCCCTGCAATGAAGGCAATTCACGCCCTTTGTACTGCCTAGGATACTCTGCCTGAGACAACTCTATCAATGTGGGCATAATATCGATTAAATGCAGAGGTTGGTGATTGACACTGCCTTTATTTTTCAATCCTCTGGGCCAATGAAATATAAAAGGAGTGGCCGTCCCTCCTTCATAGGAGGCATTCTTATTATGTCGAAAAGGTGTATTCGCCACATTGGACCAATTGCCTTGTAGTGAAGCCCATCGATCGATATCTCCGATTTGTCCTTCCCCTCTATCCACCACTTCAGCCGAAGCCCCATTGTCGGACAAAAACATAAATACGGTATTGTCCCATTCCCCACTTTCTTTGATGACCTCAATCAGTCGGCCTATATTGCGATCCAATTCATCGATCATGGCCGCATACACTTGCATCCGCCGTACTTGATCGGCCTTAATCGAGTCGTTTAAATCCGACCAAGATGGATAGGTCGGCAAAGATCGAGGGTAGCGGTCATCGAGCAAGCCAGAAGCGATCTGTCGCTTATACCGAGCTGCAGCGATGGCCTCATAGCCCACATCGTAAACGCCCTCATATTTCTGAATCACAGACTCTGGTGCTTGCAGCGGATCATGAGGTGCTTGATAAGACATATAAAGCAAAAACGGCTTTTCTTCTTCAGCATATTTTTTTAAAAAATCACAGGCCCAATCCGTCCATGTCGTCGTAGCATAGTAATCGGCTGGCGGAGTATAGGGCTGCTTCAATTCGCCATCAAAAGCAAATACCCGTTTGCCGTACCTTTTTTGAGCTGGCATTGGCTCTCCAGGGCGCTGCAATCCCGGATTAAAATAATTTGCAGCTCCATCGCGCAATCCATAATAGTGATCGAATCCCCAGTCGTAGGGATTGTCCGTACTGTGATGTTTGCCCACAAACAAAGTAGTATAACCCGCTCGCTTCAGCACTTCGCCAAAAAATATCCCATTGGTAAAATTCTCCGGCTTTTTATCCATGCCTACCTGCTGAGCATATAAGCCAGTCAATAAAATAGCCCGCGAAGGAAAACATTTACTGGTATTGTGCATCTGGGTAAATCGAATTCCATTTTTAGCCAATTCATCTAAATTCGGCGTAGATATCTCAGAACCATATGCTCCGATATCGGAATAGCCCAAATCATCGGCTAAAACAATTACAATATTGGGACGATCCTCGTTTAACTTTTGTCCAGTGGAAATATTAAGGCCAAGGCCCAGTAGCAAAATCAGTAAAAATGTTTTTTTCATAAAAAATATAGTATCCATTATCGTTAATCATTTTGTCAACACACAGCTCTAAAATTTCACAAAACACCACTTACCCCCATCAGATATTCCAGTATTAACTACAAATAAAATTAAAATTTGCCCTAAATTAATCAATCCCATCCTCTATTGGGGAGTTAAATCCGATAACTTCAAAGATTTTTGATATAAAACCCGACCATCTTCCCTCAATAACCGATAATGCAGGCTAGGCTCTTCCTTGTTGGCCTTCATCGTCAATTCTCCAAAGGCAAATTGACCATCGATACCGTACAACTGAGTCGTCCATTCTTCTTTTTGAGCAGGAGGTCCTACCCGAGCCCCCATACTGGCAGCTTCAAATTCATAGAATTGAAATCCATTGGATCGAGGGATGGTAAATCCCCGGGCTCCATGTCGATCACCAGAAATCAAAACCACTCCCTTGATATTATTTTCTTCGATAAAAGAAAATAACTCTTCTCTGCCTTCGGCATCGTTGACACCCCAAGAATCCTTGCCATTGGACACATAATCACTCCACATCGAACCACAGGACAATACGATAAAGGGTCCACGGCACTTGAGCAATTCTGCCTTCAACCAATCCATCTGCTCACGACCCAAAAACGAGGCTTCCCCACCAGATCTATAGTAGCGATTGTCCGTCATAATCACATCGGCCATACCAATCCTCGTCCGAAAATATATGCCTTCGGTCTCTTCATCCTCAGCATAGGCGGGATTATTCCACGATTCACGGAAAACTTTGGCTACAGCTTCTTTATCTTTTTTGACATATCCCTCGGGCACACCAGCTAAGTCATTGCCAAAATAATCGTGATCATCCCATGAGGCGTAAACGGGGATTTGGCTCACCACATCCTGCCAAGCCGGTGACTGATCCCTCAATAGATAGTCGGCCTTGTGCATACCTATATTATTCATTCGATCTTGCACGGCAATGTCGCCCAACAACATCAAGGCATCGGGATCTCTAGACTGGACAAATTCCATCATTTTCTCATTCCACAATCCCCATCTATGCGGGCAAGAACCAAAAACTATCCTAGTTTCCTCCGCTTCGTCAGCTACTGGACTGGTTTTAAACCTCGTCGTCATAGGAAGGGATAGTACTTCGTCGTCGAGCAATACCTGATATTCGTATTGACGATCAGGCCTCAATCCTGTAATTTTGATTTGACCTCGCAAGTCTGTATCAAAATCGGTATACACGGGCCCAAAAGTTTTGTCTAGGCCCGAGCCCTTTACTCTAATCTTTACTGCAGTGGGCTGAATACTTCGCAACCAAATAGTGACTCCATCGGACTGAAGGTCGCCCAGCATGGGGCCAGAGAACAACTTCCATCCGTTTTCAGCGGCCAATGATTTAAATTTTTCATTTTTTACCACATCCTGATACATGGCCTGAGGATGGGCAGACAAAACCTCGTAAGCCGCCATATAGGTAGACTTTGTGGCTTGGTCTGCCTTCCAAAAATCCATGATATCGGCATTGGTAGTGGTCTTATTCATCACGTGATCAGACTCACCAAAATACTGTCCAAACCCCATAAAGGGCAGACAAAACATCATCACTATTATTCTAAATGCAGTCATATTTTATTGCTTAATAACCGGGATTTTGTCCCAAATCAACTTCGGTATTTTTCTCAATTTCATTAAAAGGAATAGGCCAAAGATTATTGAATTCATTGTAAAAATCTCCAACCCAAGTATTGTATTTTTTTGTGCGCTCAACCAATTTACCCAACCTAGTCAATGTCAGCAGTCTAAATGATTCAAAATGCAATTCGCGTAAGCGTTCGTCCAACAAGTAATCCAACGTTACGTCAGAAGCTTGAATTTCTGGGGCTTGCGCTCTTCTTCGAACGGTATTGATATCGGCAGCAGCCAATTCCAAATTGTTTTTACCCAAATAAGCCTCAGCTCTCAACAGATAGGTTTCCGCCAAACGAACCATGTAGCGATCTCTATAAGTAGCCTGAGCCGCACTGGTCAAAGATCCAGGCACAGTTTGATCGGCGAGATACAACTCTGTTGGAATCTGCCCAACCGTAGACAATTTCGCAAAAACAGGGAAAAAATTACGCGAAGTATCATTGGAAGTAGACAGGGCAATGGGCAAATTGTCCTTAAATATCCACTGTCCATCGTAGTCGGAATCGGGATTATTGACTTTAAAATCTCTTACGATATTGTATTCTGAATTTCTGATATCACTATCATAGCCACTTTTCTGCCAAATGCCATCGTAGAGGTATTTGGAAGGATTAATAAATCCCGACCCTCGTCCGTAGTAGGACGCATTGGGATAGGGAATCATCGGTGGCGCCGATCCATCGGCATTGGTCACCTTGGCCTGCCATAATCGAGGAACAGCCAATCTAGTCATTAATGCGCCATCAGCTCCTCCGGGCACATTAAATTCGTACTGAATCACCCATAGGGCTTCGGAGTTGCCCGTCGATCGGTTCTGATTGCCCGCTCTAAATAAATCCCAATATACATCGCCGCCAAATTCCATTTGATCGACCATGGTTCCAAAGCGCTCCGTCATCAAGGCCGTACTGGGATGATCGATAACTTTGGAAGCGGCAGCAATGGCCTCATCGTATTTCCCCAAGGAAATATACACCTCGGACAACACGTGATAGGCCACTAAATTATTGATTCTCGAATCTTGAGCCTGGTCAATATCTAGGGTGTTTTCTGCGGCAAATTTTAAATCGGCTGCACTCTGCTCATACACCGTCGATCTACTGGCACGCTCAAAATCCCGTCGAGGGCTGAGCACTTCTTCGAGTACTATAGGTACATCTCCGTATAAGTTGGCCAACATTTTATACATATATCCTCGAAAGAACATGGCTTCGGCTTGAATCAATCTCGCCTGATCTTCCGTCAATTCACTAATCTCGGATTGAGATCTGCCGATGATCACATTGGCATCGTATATGATTAAATAGGCCGGTCGCCACAATCCATCGTAGACTACAGGAGTATTGGTGGGCAATAGTACTGAACCGCCCCAGTCGGGCTTCACTCCCAAATCCTTGTGGGTATATATCATATCCGTCCCCGTCCAAGACAAAGATGGAAATTCAGTTGCCGTAGCACTAGTCGTAAAATTTTCTCGAAACCGACTGTATAAATTGACCAAGGCCGCATCAAAGTCATTGGCCGTGACGTAGGCATTTTCCGGTGATAGAAAATCAATGGGTACTTCATTGAGAAATTCATCCTCATTACAAGAAGTCACAAAGAGTGTAGTCATCAACAGAATATATAGAGGGATACTTTTAATTATAGATTTTAAAACCATCATCGTATTAAATTTTAAACGTTAAGAAAGTAATTTTTAAAATGCCAGATTCAATCCCAGAGAATAGCCCTTAAGTACAGGCAATCCCGAAGAGGTGATCTTTTGACCTGTCTCTGGATCCCAACCTCGCCAATTGGTAAAAGTGGCTAGGTTTTTTCCGCTGACAAATAGCTTTAAACTTTCTAATTTTATTTTTTCCAACCATTGATCCATAAAGGTGTAGGACAAGGATACATCCTGCAATCTTACAAAACTGCGTGGACTGTATTGTGTACCAGCCAAACCACTTGAGATATTGATATTGGGTCGTTGATAGGTAGCATTGGGATTTTCCGGTGTCCAAAAATCAAGATCATTGGGAAAGTGAATATTAAAGTGATTTTCCTGATTGATGATTCCCCAAGCATTGAGATTGTCTTCGCCCAAATAATATCCATTTCCACCTTGAATGGAATTTACAAAGACTCGCAAAGTCCAATTGTTGTACTGTAGACTGTTGTTGATACTAAATCGAAAGTTGGGCGATGAATAACCGAGAATACTTCTATCGTCTGGGGTAATCTGTCCATCACCATTGACATCGACTACTTTATAAGCACCCAAATCAGAATAGGCGGGAATCTCATCACCCACTTGCCAAAACCCATCGATTTGATAACCGTAGATGGCATCGATGGATTCACCGATAAACAGACCTTCAGAAATCAAGTCGTCTTCTACTCCGTCGCCGTCGTTGTCAAAACCCAATAATTCTACCAATTTGTTTCTATTTCTAGAGAATACAAAGGAGGTTTCCCAAGTGAAATTTTTCTTTTGGATATTGACTGATGTAATGGTCAAATCCAATCCCTGATTGTGAATCCGCCCTAAATTGTCGGGGAAAGTTTCGAAACGACTGATTCCCGGAATATCCACTTGGTAGAGCAAGTCTGTGGTTTCGTTATTGTAATAATCGACCGAACCGATCAATCTTTCTTTAAGAACACCGAAGTCGAATCCCACATTAAACCCTGTCGTCGTTTCCCATTTGAGATCTGGGCTGGCCAGTTTGCTAATGGCCTGAGAGTAAACCGGAGTTCCATCGGCCAAGATATAGTCGAATCCAGCATTGATCTGAGCCAAAGTCTGATATCTACCGATGGTTCTATTGCCATTGGATCCATAGGACAACCTCAATTTCAATGTATTGACCCAAGGCAGGGCATCGGCGACAAAGTTTTCTTCAGACATCACCCATGCCAAAGACACAGAAGGGAAAATCCCAAATTTGTTGGACGCTCCAAAACCTGAAAATCCATCCCTTCTAACCGTTGCTGTAAATAAATATTTGTAGTCAAAACCGTAGTTAATTCTAGCCATTTGGTAGAGGCTGGCTTCTTCCCATGCCCCGGTGATAGCCAGTTGCTGATCGGCACTTCCCGACTGCAAACTATTGTATCCCAATACGGGATTGGCAAAAATGGATGACGTGGCTTGGGTCAAATCGTACTTTCTATTTTCTGCCCCATAAACCAAGGTGACAAAAAGATTATGTCGCTGATTAAAGTTTCTTTTATAAGTCAATATATGATCGCTCAACCAACTGTTGGTCAGACCGATTTGCTTACTTCCCTGACCTTGAAAATTACTGCTGTATTCTCTAAAGTAATTGATATTGGCATTCTGATAGTTTACCGAATAGTTTCCTTTGTAAGACAGACCTTCGATAAAAGGCAGATCGATATTAGCATAAAAATTGCCAAAGAGATTCAACCTCTTATTTAGGTAGTCGGATTCCAACTGAATTAAAGGATTGGTAGTCAATCCACCGGTCAGCTGAATTAATTCCCCAGCCTCGTTGTAAGCCGTTGCAAAAGGCGAGATATAGCGATTACCGACACTGACTTCTGGACCGTCGTAATTGCTTTTGGCCACAGTGGATTGCAGGCCTAAATCCAACCAGTTATTGACCTTGGTTTCTACATTTACCCGAGCATTTAATCGCTGGTAGCCTTCATTTTTCATATAACCTTCCTGATCGGTTAATCCCATGGAGATATAGTAATTACTCCACTCCGATCGATTGGCCAGAGAGAGATTGTGGTTTTGAATATAGGGGTTGTCATTGGTCAATAGATCGTACCAATTGTCAGATCGACCTTGATTATAGGCGGTTATTTCATCATTGGTTTTAAAGTTGGATGAGGGTTCCCAACCTTGGACAGGATTGAGATAACCCGACTCTTGAGTTCTACTGTTGAATATATCTGACCATTCGGTTTTTTGTAGGTAATCTTCTGGGCTTCCAGTGGCAAACTCCTTGATAGGACTCTGAAAGGTCATAGAGTTGTTGTAGCGAATGATGGGTTTGCCGACTTCACCCCCACTTTTGGTAGTCAATATAATTACTCCATTGGAGGCCTGTGATCCGTAGATGGATGCTGCACTGGCATCTTTGAGCACATCGACGGTTTTGATATCGCTGGGATTGATGTCGCTTATATTTCCTCGATAGATTACTCCGTCGAGAACAATGAGAGGGTTTTGCTCTCCAGACAGGGAAGTCCGTCCCCTGATTTGCATATCTGGCTCGGCACCGGCTTCATTGACCTGACCGATATTGAGGCCGGGAACAGATCCTTGTAGGGATTGCATAATGGATATATTGGGCTGTTCTCTAAACGATTCTATATCTGCCCGAACTACTGAACCGGTAAGATCGGATTTGTTTTGTACCCCGTACCCTACGACGATTATCTCGTCCAGCATCTCGGCATCGGAGACCATGACGATTTCAATATTGGATTTGCCATTGACGGGAACTTCTTGGCTTTGGTAACCGATATAAGAACAAATCAAGATGGCATTTTCATTAACCCCAGCCAATTCAAAATTTCCATCAAAATCGGTGGCCGTACCTTTGTCTGTGCCTTTCACAGTCACATTGACACCGATGAGGGATTCACCGCTTTGGTCGACGACACGACCGGAGACAACTAATTCCAATTTTTTAAAATTGCGATTCACCTGCAAGGCATGGGTTTTGGGCAAAGCGGATACCACAACGGGGCGTTCTACCAATGCTCGGTAAACGATAATTTTGTTATTGGCTACTTTGTACAGAAATGGAGTTTGTTTTAAAACAAGATTGAGGACTTCCTCCAGATTGAGTTTTTGCTGAGCCAAACTCACGGCATAGGCATTGACCTCATTGGGACTGTATGCAAATCGATAATGGGTTTGGGCTTCAATTTTCTGAAAAACTTCAGACAGGTTTTCATTGGACACTTCCAATTGGATAATTTCATCTTGTAGGCCTTGCGCATGACTATTACTTCCCAGCACGAGCTGCAAACTAAATACCATAGAGAATGCACAAATAAAACTTAATTTCATCCAGAATGAATTATTTCTGAGTAAGCTCACACCATAATTATCCAAAGGATTGACCTTGAATATTAAATATTTCATATTTTTGATTTTTTAAATAGTTGATAGAACCGATTATTTAAACTTCATTGTCTTTTCGGTGGCCGCCGGAGAGACAATTTTTTTTCCAGTATTTTCTATTTTACTCTTGTGGTTTTTGTATTATCATAGATAGTTATTTTATTATTATCAATATTATATTCAGCGTTTATGACGGTGCATAGAACGAAGAGCAAATCTTCGACCTGATCTTCTTCGAAAAAAGTAGCCGATACTATTCGTTCGCTCAAACTAGGATGACTTAATTCAACATTATAATCCCATCGACGCTCGATAAATTCGACGACGTCATCCATCGACATATTTTCCAACTTGTATTCAGATGGCTTCCAATCCAAGACATCGGCCACGGTATTGACTTCGTGCTGGACATGGGTTTTGGTAATCTTATCATAGCTAACGGCCTGATTGGGCAACAAGGTAGCGAAGGATTCATTGCTGTCTGACACGGCTACCTTACCTCTGGTTACCGACACTTCAATTTCCGATTCTCCTTCCAATGCTCTGACATTGAAGGCTGTCCCCAAGACCCTAGTTCTAATCTCTCCACTCTGGACCACAAAAGCAGCGGATTCATTGTGTACTATATCAAAATAGGCTTCTCCACTCAAATTCACCATACGCAGGCTATCCTCAAATATACTGGGGTAAGACAATTGACTGCCCTTATTGAGGTAGACAATGCTCCCATCTGGCAAATAAACATTGACGGGATCTAATTGGGCTTCGACATATTGCATGGGTACAGAGAGCTGTTCTTTAAGTTCAATATTTTCCTTGGGCAAATATTTGAAGTACAACCATGTCAGTGAGACTAAGACAAGGAAGGTGGCAGCGACGGAAGTTAGTTGAATTCTACGTCGAATCGATTTTGATCTTTCTTCGCGAATTTGATGGCTTATTTTCTTTTCCATTCGAGTCTCTATTTCCTGACGCTGACGGTCGGAATATTGACTCAAAACATCATTTTCACCCGCAAATGACTGATAGTATTGATCTAAATATTCTTTTTCTTCAGGGCTAGCACTACCTGTAGTATATTTTTTTAACAGCCTAAAAACCCAATTATTATTTTCCATTATTGTATTCTATCCAATTCCTATCAATACGTGTACAAACTGCATTAAACTCCCAAAAGTAATTTTAAAAAAATTGAAATAAAATACACATTGTTTATATAAGCTATTGATTTACAACTAAATCTTCCAATTAAAAAAAATTGAAATTTTGTTACATCCAGAATAACAAAAACATGTAATTATAAAAATATAGAAAGGAATTGAGCGATCTGAGATCTCAGATTTTGGGCGGCAGTACGCACTTGATTTTGCACGGTTTTCTGGCTAATGTTGAGTTGGTTGGCAATTTCTTGGGAGGACAAATTTTGTTCGAAGTAGAGTTGGAATATTTTTTTCCGCTTGGCAGGCAGGCTGTGTTTCCACTGTTCAAACAATAATTTGAGTTCTTGATCCACGATATCGCCATCGGCGGAGAAGGGTGATTGCGACATAGCTTCCAGGGGTTGGATAAAGGAAACTACTTTTGAGGCATTGCGCGTCACGGCAAACACTTGATATTTTACAGCGCTATGGAGGTAGGGAGAAATTCGATCGATATCCACTTGTTTTCTGCGTTTCCAAAGGTCGATAAATACGTTTTGGACGGCATTTTCGCAGAGTTCTTCGTCTTTCAGTCTTTTATAAGCAGTAGAATAGAGAGGTTGCCAATATCTTCGATAGAGGATATTGAAGGCTTTTTCATTGCTGTTGCGCAGGGCTCGCAGCAAATCTTGGTCTTCCCAGTTGACATCTGGTTTTTCTGACATGGGTTAGATCTATTTCATCATAGTTAGGGACGAAAGTTAAAAAAAATTATTCATATATTTTGCTTCCTCATTTTACATCGCAAATTATTGTCGAATTATTCCCCGTCTTCCAACTAAACTATTGGCATAATATTTCACAACAAAATAGCCAGAATATGGCGGCAAAATAATCTGTTATTACAGCTGTAACAGGTAATACCACTAGAAATCCTTTGTGAGCTTCGTGTAGACCTATGATTCCACTGTGATACCCCCTCTTAATCACTTCAACAGAGAGGAGTAAGAGCACTTGGATTTGTCACACTTTTTGCCCAATCTATCCTATTATATCATTACAGGGAATGAAAAGATATGATCTATTCGTGTCAGAAAATTGACAATGCAAAAAGTCCGCCAAATCAATGTTGTTTGATGCCCATGCCGTGGGTTTTCAACCCACGGCATAGGCATCAATGGATAAACTTTTCGATTTATGTAAATTAGATTTAGACGCAAGGCAAACCCACCCACGACCCGGAGGTCGTGGTTCCCTCATCCAATCGACGTTAAGTCGATTGGGTACTTTGTACTGCATTCGGTCATGCCTCTACAGTGCTTCGCACTTCCCTCGTATCAATAGTATGAACATGATGGGAAAGATGTTAGGATATTCAAGATAATCCTAGCCCAAATCATAGACAGAATCTTGTTCAATATTATCAGTCCTGTCGAGGATTCGTCATACTGCGACAAAATTTCGAATCAAGAACTTAGCCTCACCTAATTGGAATGCTGCATAGGCTATCGTGCCGATCATTCTATCTTACCAATCCTGTTCAGACAAGGGGGTCCGGCGTGGTTGCACCGTATGTCGATAGCGAATTACCGAGGCGTTATCTTCTAATTAATTTTGACGACGTAGAGACGCAATGCCTTGCGTCTCCTAAAATTATTAACTGAGACGCAATGCCTTGCGTCTCCTAAAATTATTAACTGAGACGCAAGGCATTGCGTCTCTACGGAATTGTCAAAACATGATGGAAAAGATGTTGTGATATTCAAGATCATCCGAGTCCCAAATCATAGACAGCAACGATCTGTGGAGGATTCGCCTTACTTCGACTAACACTTCGACAAAGCTCAGTGCGGCGGCTCAGCGCAGCGGCTTCAAAGATTATCTTGACCATCCTTTTATTTTATTTATACCAAATACGTTTATAATTGTCGGTTATATTTCGATTTATTGTAGAGTTGCAATGCATTACATCTAAATTATTTTGAATAGAGACGTAATGTAGACAGCTGTACTGGTGCTATGCCGGCTTCCCCACCCGAAACGCGGAGATCCACCCGGAGCACAGTGGCTCCGGTTCCCTCGCCAAATGTCCATTGAGGACATTTGGTTGCTCTGAGGAGCAACCTCGCTCGGTCATCTTCACCAAAGGTCGATTTACGACCTTTGATTGCTCAAAGAGCAATTTTGTTCAGTCATTGCCTCGTCTAACGGCTAGCCCACCCGAGAGACGGAGCTCTCGGTTCCTTCATCAAAGGTCGATTTACGACCTTTGGTTGCCCTAAAGGGCAACTACATTCAGTCATTCAAAAATCTTAACCGACATCATAAAACGTATTTGGTATTAATCCTGTTCAGACAAAGGGCTCCGGGTGTGATTAGAATATAAATCTATCAAAATTTTAATTCCTGACATTCACCCAAAATTTACGGCTGCCGTTGATATTGGTTATATCACTCTTTTTGTTATCCCCATTTTCATTAAAACCATAGCTCGACCATTTTATAAATTCACGACTATATCTAATTGCCAAGAAATAATTATTTTATATGTTTAAACCACAAAATGAGGTATAATTCTATGGCGAAATATGGTAAAACGTGGTGGGGACAACAATGGCTTAATGCATTAAGCAATATTGACTACAGCAATCGACTGCCCCGCGGTCGAACATATGCCAATAAAGGATCGGTAACCCATATAGAATTCGACCACAATAAAATCAAAGCTTATGTTTCAGGTTCTAGAGTCCATCCCTATAGTGTAGATATCACCATTCCCAAATTCTCTGAATCTCAAAAGGAACTATTCACTAAAGAATTATTGAATAATCCAGGCCTAATATCCAAATTACTAAATAAAGAACTCGACCCCAAAATTCTGAATATCACAAAGGCCCAAGGTCTATTGGTTTTTCCAAATCAATGGTCAGATCTTAAGATGATTTGCTCTTGCCCCGATTGGGCTGTACCCTGCAAACACCTTGCCGCAGTAATCTATAAAGTCGCTTCGGAAATTGACAACAACCCCTTTTTAGTTTTCAATCTGCACGACTTAAATCTAATTCAAGAATTGAATAAAAGCGTTCATATTTCACAAGAAAGTTTTTCCATTCCCTTACTGACGGAAATCTATTTCCCTCCTTCAGTTAAAGAAACATCGAATACTGTAAAGACTTACAATGCCTATGACAAAGTTCAGTATTCCAACCTCATAGATATTCATCTGGCCCTTATTTCATTGCTCTCAGATCAACCACCTTTTTATCTGGAAAAATCCGATTTCAAGAAAGAATATACAACCTCCATGAAAAGGGCGGTTAAAATAGCCCAAAAGATTGTTCAGGGTAAATCCACTCTTTCACATGCCATTAAAGAAGAATCGCCCTATGCATTGTTCGAAAAGAAGGACGACATCTTTATAGTACTGGATCACAACTTTAATGCCCATGCCATCCTGGGAGATTCGCCTATTCGTTTAATTGATTTTTTACTCCTTCTCGAACAAATTCCAGCCAATAGAACCCTTGATTATCAACCGTCAACTGCCGCATTCCACACTGCTTTTAATACCAGCTTGCATTTGATCGCCAATGGAGCTCTATGCCCTCAGATCGTCCAACTCGAAGACCAATCCTATACCGTCCAATGGTTGCCAGCCATGTTGAGTAAAGAGGTGAGGTTAATGATTGAAAAAGTAGAAAAAATATTACCTCCAAAGCTCTTATTTTATAAAAATAAGATTGAACAAAAAGAGATCAATACTTCTCCAGGATTTCATATACTATCTATCATAATCACCAAACTCATAGCATCCTTTGACATTTCTTCAAAAAATGACAATGTGATGAACTTATTCTGGAAAAATCAAAACTACCGTTTTGATTTACCTGGAGAAAATGAATTGACCAAGGGCATAATGGCTTGGCTTCAAAGATTTTTCATATCTCAAGGCAAGTATAAACTCCAAATAATAGTCGAAGAGACCTTTAATGATAAATTCCTAGTTTCTATTAATGTGCAAAATAGAGACCATTTAATGGAAGGTCCACAATCGCTTCAAAATGTTTTTACTCATACCATTTTTGACCAGGATCGATTCTCCATCTTTCAATCCATCAGCCAGTTAAGCCCATTTATCCATAGAATAGACGACTACCTCAATTCCAAGGGTGAGGAATTAATGATATACGACAAAGGCGAATTTATTCCATTTTTATTTGAAATGATTCCTGCAATAAAGTTGCTCGACATTGACGTCCTACTCCCGAAATCCTTACAAAAATTAATTCGCCCCAAAGTCAGTGTAAGTATTTCAACATATCCCAGCGAATCCTATATCAGATTGGATGAAATTCTAAAGTTTAATTGGCGAATTGCCATAGGCGACAAATTGTTAAGTGAAGAGGAATTCAACAAATTGCTGCTGCAATCAGATGGCTTATTTAAATACAAGTCAAATTATATTTATGCTACACAAGAGGATTTAGAAAAACTCCAAAAACACATAAGGGGGAATAATTCATTAAACACACTGCAGTTATTACAAATCGCATTAAGTGAAGAATATCAAGGTGCGCCCATATCACTGACCGATGAAGTAACAAAGTTGATTAATGAATTGACCTCATTGGACGAAATTCAACCACCTTCTTCACTGAAGGCGACATTGAGACCTTATCAGCGAAGAGGATATTCCTGGCTCTATCGCAATTCCAAAATAGGTTTTGGTTCAATACTCGCCGATGACATGGGATTGGGCAAAACCATCCAAGTGATCACCACCTTATTGAAATATAAAGAAGAAGGGCTATTTCAAGATAAAAAAGCATTAGTCATAGCCCCTACTGGACTTTTGATGAATTGGCAATCGGAATTTCAAAAATTTGCCCCGACATTAAAAATTCTTCTATATCACGGATCGGCGCGCAAGATTGAAAATGATTTTGAAATTTTACTTACCTCATATGGTATTGCGAGGTCGGAAGTAGCAAAGATCAAAAAGATGAAATGGCAGTCATTGATCATCGACGAAGCACAAAATATTAAGAATCACAACACTGCGCAGTCAAAAGCCATTAAAAGCATTGGCGCCGATAACTATATTGCCATGAGCGGCACACCAGTAGAAAACAGACTAAGTGAGTTTTGGAGCATCATGGATTTTAGCAATAAAGGCTTGCTGGGAAGTGAAAAAACCTTTAGAAAGCAATTCAGTACAAGAATAGAAAAATTCAATGATAAAGAAGTCGCAAACAAACTAATAAAAGCGACTAGCCCATTCTTAATGAGGAGATTAAAAACAGATAAAACCATCATCAGTGATCTACCCGACAAAATTGAGATTAACAGTTTTTCAACCTTAGTTAAAGAACAAGTGGGATTATACACAAAGACCTTGGAGGAGGCAATGAAAAATATTGAAGCCATTGAAGTCAATGATAAGAAAGGCCTTTTCACCAGACAAGGTTTGGTTTTGCAAATGATTTTAGCCCTTAAACAAATCTGCAATCACCCAACCCAATTTCTTAAAAACAATGCCATGGACGCCTCTCTAAGCGGCAAAATGGATTTGCTATTCGAGAAGTTAGACAGTATTTTAGAAAACAATGAGAAAGTTTTAATATTTACCCAATTTGCTGAAATGGGTAGAATGTTACAACAATTTATTGCCGAAAAATACGGAGAAACACCATTGTTTTACCATGGAGGTTGCAACCTTAAACAACGCCAACAGATGGTGGATTCATTTCAAAACAAGCCTGCGGAAAAAATATTTATACTGTCGTTGAAAGCGGCTGGGACGGGGCTTAATCTAACTGCTGCCAGTCATGTGATTCACTACGATCTGTGGTGGAATCCGGCAGTAGAAGCCCAAGCTACCGATAGAGCCTATAGAATAGGGCAAACAAAGAAGGTCATGGTTCACCGCTTTATCACCAAAAATACATTTGAAGAGCGGATCGATAAAATGATCCAATCCAAAAAAGCATTGGCCAACTTAACGGTGGCCACAGGAGAGAATTGGATCGGAAACCTGAGCAACAGTGAGCTAAAAGATTTATTTGAAGTGGGTAGTAATGGTTAATTGCAATTAACCATTACCCATTGCAATTAACCATTACCCATTGCAATTAACCATTACTTATTGCAATTAACCACTACTACCCACTGTTATTTCAATTTTTCAAATCCCGGCACAGGCAACATTTCATGACCACCGACAAATATGGTCAAATCGATGTTTTTAAAAGATTTATACAAACAAATGTCGCGATCACCTATTTTACCCAATTCAGCCAATGGCTTTCTCTTTTCCAACAAATACAAAGTCTCCTCTGCCGTCACTCGACTTCCCTCATCATCAGCTCCCAAATCATCGACCAACTTATTGTAGAAATTAATAGAATGGGTAATCGGCACACTGCCCTTTAATCCATCATATACACCGGCATGAATAGACAATTTGGTGTCGCGATCCGGCGTTTCCCAATGCAATGGCGATTTGGCCAATGCCTCCTCCACATTCAAAGTCTCTCCCTCAGAACCCGTACATTTCATTACATTATTCGCATAATTATTGCCTCTTATCGTCGATTCATTATACCATGCCTCCAAATCCACTAAGGGCACCCAAGCCGATATTTTCTCAATATTGTGTTTGGATTTCATGTAGACGGCCAAGGCCGCATATCCGCCACCACTGACACCTACTACTCTAATCTTATTGACATCTACACGACCATTGGCAATGGCGTAATCTATGGCATCTTCGATATCGCTGAGGGCGTATTCACTACAACAGGCCTTTACCGTCCAGTTGGGCCCTCGAAAATTGGGATGAATATAATTCCAATTTTCCTCCACTGCCATTTTCGCTAAATCATCTTTTTGATTATAGTCTCCACTCCACGTGTGTAAACTCACCAATAAAGGCTGTGGCTCTTCAGAGGTCGAAGCATAAAACCAGGCCGGTTGAGATTCGTCATCTAGGGTTGACGGAATGGACACCTCTTCAAACGGCGAAGTCCAATTGCTTTTACGCACATCGTCATAGGCTATGACGTCCTTATCTGAAGCCATATTGGCTATTTTTTCAGTATAAAAAAATATAATTATTAGAAATATAAAAACCACAATTGAGCCTAAAATAGACCATTTATTCTTCATCTGATGTCAATAAAAATATTTGATAATAGGGTTTACCGTCTTCCACTACCGCACGATTATAGGCCAATGCCTTGCCTGAGCGCGACCACTGGATACCGTGTAATTCTTGGTAGTGATCAGCTATATTTTCTGTCAGACAATGTGTTTCGTGATTATTTAAGTCCGTAATATACACTTTTTCATCAGAACCATAGGCCAATACCCCACCTGCCGGATGTAGATCAAAGGAAGTATCAATGGAAAAGTCATTAAAAGTCATTTGCACAATTTCTCCCCCTACTGTAGGTACACCATAAATCTGTACCCTTCCCTCATCGTCCTTCATCATAAAGTATAGCCACTTTCCATCGGGAGAACTCTTCATCCACTGCCTCGGTCCCTGAACGCCGGGATACTTTCGATCTTCAGAATGAGTCACACGTCGCTGAACCACTGACTTCAACGGCAGTGGACGACTGACTGCTGTCCCTGCCAACTGTTGTTCATTACTTAAATCAGGCATTTCCTCAGGCAAATCGACTACAAACACTTCTGTAAACAAGTTGCCAGCCTCATCTCGAAGATCTCCGAGAAAAGCCACAGCATATTTTTGTTGTTCTCCATTGGATTTCACATATCCATTTTGCCCAATCCAGCCGTCTTCATAAGCCTTTTCTATTTCATCGGAACCCGGCTTAGGATTTTCGGTAACTCTAGCTACGGCCATATTGAACATAGTACCAGAATTGTTTTCCCCTTCGGCATCTGCATCTACCTCTACCGCCCCCCAAGGAGCCATTACAGCTATAAACCTGAGATTGCCCACAGTGCTATCTTTCTCCGCCAACTGCCCCATCACATCGTCGTTGTAAGTGTATGTCACCCATTTTCCATCACCGCTCCAAGAATGCGCGTGACTTCCTCCCCTCATGGCACCCACGGTAAATGGAGGCGTCACATCCCTAGCATCCATCCAAATTCCCTGACTAGGATGATTCATATCTACAGCCACTCCTGTCCGTCGGGTAAAACCATAAGGGCGACTTTCATCACAGTTTAGCAATCCGTGAATAAACAGCACCATATCCTCATGGGGATGATAAGCCACCGCCCCAACACCTGGACCATAAGTGGTCTGACCAGGAGTTTCATAAACCACTTCCACTTCCCGAGTCGCTATATTGACTCGCTCTATTCTGGGTGTGGCTCCAATATCTCCCCCTACATTGCGCACATCATATACCAAGTATTCATCTTTTGGCGAAAATGATTGCACCGGATTTAACAAATGTCCACCCTTCCCTGAAGTCAGCTGACTCTCCTTCCAATTGTTCTGATTCGATTCCATATCGTTGTCGTTGCTACATTGAACGAAAAACATAGAAAGTAAAGTAACCATCAAACACTTAATAGCCTTCGTCACCATGCGTTTATTTTTTTGTGTCAAAAATTAATATTGGGACAAAATACCAAATATCTTACGATAATATCTCTTTATCCATGGCTGGTGTACTATACTATTTTAACTTTTTATAATACAATAAAGCCATAGGCTCACCCTGTGAAATCACAAATAATAGGAAAATTGAATCTACATTTTTAATCCATTCAATTAATTTAACTCTCTTTATTAATACAACTGTAGTGAAAAAATATAACGGAGAATTCACCGTCCTTTTGTAGGATGGTCATATCTACTGAACTATGAGTATGACTGGGCCTAAAGGATGTGATATTGTACAGAATTATTTGACTGATTTGGGCTTTCACAAATGAGGTTTTAATAGACCTCAATCTGTGTTTGCAGGTAGTATGGCCCAAACCTAGGAATAAAATTTCAAAGCGATGTCCAAGGAAAATTTCCATATAACGACGGTAGAAGGTGATTCAATTATTTAATTTGCATTGCTTATAAAATTTTATCTTGTTATCGTTTTTCACCCCATAATACTGCAAAATATGAGCAACGAACAATTAAAACAAAGTCTAGGTCCATTGATGTTATGGGGACTAGGAGTGGGATATGTCATATCGGGCATGTACTTTGGATGGAATTTAGGATTGGCAGAAGGAGGCACTTACGGTCTGGCCATTGCCACCTTTTTCATCATTATCATGTACGTCACCTTTACCTTTAGTTATACAGAAATGGCCTGTGCCATACCCAAGGCAGGGGGAGCCTTCGACTATGCCAACCGTGGACTGGGTAGAAAATTGGGCTTCTTTGCCGGAATGACTCAAAATATCGAATTTATATTTGCACCGCCAGCGATAGCCGCCGCTATTGGAGCCTACCTCAACCTACTCTATCCCGATATACATCCCATGTTATTTGCCGTGGCTGCCTATTTGATTTTCACTACTATCAACGTATTGGGAGTCAAACTGGCCGCTTCCTTCGAACTGGTGATCACGGTGTTGGCCGTCATCGAATTATTGATTTTTGCCGGCGCCACCCTTCCCTCTTTCGAATGGGCCAACCTACATAAAAACCCACTGCCCAATGGTTTTCAAGGAGCATTCGCGGCCATCCCATTTGCCATATGGTTTTTCTTGGCCATCGAAGGAGTAGCCAATGTTGCCGAAGAAGCCAAGAATCCTCAAAAAAATGTATTAATCGGATTTGGATCAGCCATCGGCACTCTGGTATTTCTATGTATCCTCACCTTTATGGCCGCAGTAGGTGTAAATGGTTGGGAAACCGTCGTCTATCCTCCGGGCAGCGACACTCCTTCTGACTCGCCATTGCCCTTGGCCTTAGCCCATGTAGTAGACAGCGGACATTTCCTGTACAAATTACTGATAGGGATAGGACTGCTGGGATTGATCGCCTCTTTTCACGGAATAATATTGGCTGCCGGCAGGGCTACTTTTGAATTTGGACGAGTGGGCTATGCGCCGAAAAAAATTAAAAAAATACATTCCAAATTTCAAACCCCAGCCAATGCCTTAATCCTCAATATGGCCATTGGAATCTTGGCTTTATTCACTGGAAAAACTTCAGAAATAATCACCATCGCCTGTTTTGGCGCCCTCAATCTATACATTATATCCATGATCACTTTCTTTGCGCTGCGCAAAAAAGAACCCAATCTCGTCCGACCATTTAAAGTGCCCATCTATCCACTATTCCCAGCTACCGCATTGATCATAGCCGTGGTTGCTTTAATAGCCATGACTTATTACAACCTCACGCTTGCCCTAATATTTTACGGCATTATTGCCATAGCCTATATCGGCTACCTATTATTTTTAGATAAAAAAACTGCGACATCATGAATGACGAAACATTAAAATCAAACATATTTCAACAAATAATCGACAGTCCACATCAAAAAGTCAAGGTAGCCATTGCCGATATCGATGGGGTTTTGCGAGGCAAGCTGATGCACAAAGAAAAATTCCTACAAGTGATGGAATCGAATTTTGGATTCTGCAACGTCGTTTACGGATGGGATATGGCCGATCAATCCTACGACAATGTCCAGGTATCGGGCTGGCATACCGGATATCCCGATGCCGAAGCCTTTGTCGATTGGCGAACTTATCGCAACATCCCATGGGAAAACAACCTCCCATTCTTCCTCGCCGATTTCACTGGTTCTCAAGCGTCTTCGGCCATGGCGGCCTGCCCTCGCAGCCTGCTCAAACAAGTGATCACCAAGGCCCACACTATGGGATTTACTCCATTTTTTTCACAGGAATTTGAATGGTTTAATTTTAAACAAAATAGTCGGGAACTCTACGAAAAAAACTTCCAACAACTTCAACCCCTCACTTCTGGTATGTTTGGATATTCCCTGCTAAAAGCGGCAGAATACAGTGAGTACTTCAACGATTTGTTCGATTTATTAGCCCAATTTAGAGTTCCCCTCGAAGGATTGCATACCGAAACCGGTCCTGGCGTATATGAAGGCGCCATCCAATACAGTGAAATTTTAGAAGCCGCCGATCGCGCCGTATTATTTAAATCCGCTGTTAAAGAAATCGCATTTAAACACGACATTATACCGAGTTTCATGGCCAAACAATCGCAAGAATTACCGGGATGTAGCGGCCATGTCCACCAAAGTTTATGGAATATAGAAAAGAACAAAAACTTGTTTTACGACGGCGATGCTGTCCATAATATGAGCCGAGTTTTCCAGCAATATTTAGCAGGACAGATTCACTGTCTACCCCATATTTTACCCATGCTGGCCCCTACGATCAACAGTTACAAACGTTTGGTAGAAGGAGCTTGGGCACCCACGACATTGACTTGGGGTGTGGACAATCGGACTACGGCTTTTAGAGCCCTCCCACTGGGTGAAAAATCCGCTCGTTTGGAATCTCGCGTCGTAGGATCCGATGTCAATCCCTATCTGGCAATGGCGGCTTGCTTGGCCAGTGGATTGTACGGCATAGAACACAATCTGTCCTTGGATCTGCCTCCCACATCGGGCAATGGCTATGAAGATATAGGGGGTGGTCGACTGCCATCGAATCTTTTCGAAGCCAGTCAAGCCATGGATAAATCTCCCATATCTAGAGAACTTTTCAATCCGGCATTTGTAGATCATTTTACTCAAACTCGATTCTGGGAGTGGAGACAATTTTCGGTAGAAATCACAGACTGGGAAAAAAAACGTTACTTCGAAATCATTTAAAAACAGAAAAACAAATATACCGTGTTAGATATTCAAAAAACCTATCAATTTAACTTTCCAACCACAATTCGGTTTGGAGTAGGTATTGTCAAAGAATTGCCCGCTTACTTAAAGCAAGAGGCCATTGACCGACCACTATTGGTCACCGACGCCACTGTGGCTGAATTGCCTTTTTTTAAATCTATCGTAGAAAATTTAGAACGACATCATATCAATGTTGAGGTTTTTAGCGAAATGCATAAAAACCCCATTAAATCCGATGTCTTAAAAGGAGGGCAAGCCTATAATTCCAGCCAACGCAATGCCATTATCGGTATCGGCGGTGGGGTGGCCATCGATGTAGCTCGAGCCATAGCCTTGCGCATTCACCATCATCGAGACCTCTTCGATTACGACGATTTAATCGGGGGCGATCAATATGTCACCGAAGCGGTTCCACCTTTTATCGCCATCCCCACCACTTCGGGAACCGGTAGCGAAGTGGGACGATCTGCCATTATATCTGAAGATGAAACCAAGAAAAAAAGAATTTTATTTAGTCCCAAATTGATGGCCAATATCGTATTTGCCGACCCCGCTCTGACTATGGATTTGCCTCCATTTATTACGGCAGCCACTGGTATGGATGCTTTGACCCATAACATGGAAGCTTATTTGGCCAAAAATTATCATCCCATGTGCGATGGAATAGCCTTGGAAGGCATGAAACTCATTGCTCACTCCATAGAATCGGCAACGAATGCCCCCGATTTAAAGGCCAGAGCCGAGATGTTGCTGGGATCAATGATGGGATCGGTGGCATTTCAAAAAGGATTGGGCGTCGTCCACAGTTTGGCCCACCCCCTTTCCAGCCTTTTGGACACCCATCACGGATTGGCCAATGCCGTCAATCTCCCCTATGGGATGGCCTTTAACTACCAGGGGTTTGAAGATAGGTTTGACGCCATGGCCAGTGCTCTAGGCTTGGGTAGGGATGCCGGAAGTCGAGTCATGGACTATTTGACCGAACTCAACCAAAAATTATCATTGCCGACAAAATTGTCCGACATAGGGGTTGAACCGGAACACATCGATGAATTGTCGGTATTGGCTGAGGCAGATTTTGCCCATCCCAACAATCCCAAACCCGTAAGCCAAGCCGATTTTAAAGAACTGTATTTAAAAGCTTTATAACCTATAGACAGATGAAAAAGATAGGGATTAGTGCTTGTTTTATGTATCCCGATGTGGAGCGGACGGTTTTTGGCCATAAGCGATTGAATTATATAGAGAACGACATGTCGGTTTATTTGACGAGAAAGGGCATATTGCCGGTATTGATTCCCGATGTACTGCCTGAAATCTTGGCTGATATATTGGATGAAATGGACGGGTTTGTGTTGCAGGGCGGGGCAGACATAGCTCCGCAAACCTACGGTGCGCAGGCCATTGGGCACTGGGAGGGAGATGGTTACCGGGATCAATACGAACTCAAGATCATGGATTACGCCATTCGGCATTCCAAACCATTGCTGGGCATCTGTCGAGGATTTCAATTGATGAACGTCTACTTTGGAGGCAGTCTATACCAGGATATTGCTACGGAGATTAGCAATGCCCACCAACATCGATCCGCCGAATTGTACGACACGATTTGTCACCCCATTGAATGGGTCAAGGGCAGCCTATTTGAAAGTCTTTACAGCCACGAAAAAAATCCACATGTCAACACGGTTCACCATCAAGCCGTCAAGGAATTGGGGCGCGATTTAAATGTTTATGCCCACTCCGACGATGGACTGATCGAAGCCTTTGGCTATTCTGGAGCACCAGAAGGCAAAGTCATGGGTGTCCAATGGCATCCGGAGTTTTCTCATACCTTGGGCGACAAAGTCATTGATGCCGATATATTATTGGATTTGTTTATCCAACATCTTTAAAACGAAAATCACATGAGCAATCAATCTATAAAATTTCTTAAAGTAATTAATCCTGCCAATGCCAATATTGTCGATGAAATCCCTATGGACACGGCGTCCTCATTGGCTTCAAAATTTACCCTGCTAGAATCAGGGCAAGCGCAATGGAGGCAAAAGTCAGTGGCCGAACGCCTGGCTATTATTCAACGTTTTGGAGAAATCGTCAAGACCAATCTCGAAGTATTGGCAGAAATCCTGACCACAGAAACGGGCAAACCTCTTCAACAATCGCGCAACGAAATCCGAGGTGCTCAAAATCGCATTGTCCATTTAACGGCTTACGCCGAAAAGTGGTTGGCCACCGAGACCTTCGATACGCCTTCAATGATTGAGACCATTAAATACGAGCCTTTGGGCGTGATCGCCAATATTTCCGCTTGGAATTTTCCGTACAACGTAGGCTACAATGTATTTTTATACGCCTTAGTCGCAGGCAATGCCGTCATGTATAAACCTTCCGAATACGCCAGTCTTACCGGACTTAAGATGGCCGCTTATTTGTATGAAGCTGGACTTCCAGAGTCGGTTTTCCAAACCGCCATCGGAGATGGAGAAGTGGGACAAGCTTTATTAGACATGGATTTTAATGGATATTTCTTTACCGGATCACACAAGACCGGACAGCACATTGCCCAAAGTTTGGCGTCCAAATTAATTCCTGTCCAACTCGAACTCGGAGGCAAAGATCCACTTTATGTAATGGACGATATCCAAGATATTCGCCAAGCAGCCATCAATGCTGCAGAAGGTGCCTTCTACAATGCGGGACAAAGCTGTTGTGCCGTAGAACGGATATATGTTTCCAGCTCTATCTACGATGAATTTTTATCACATTTTGTGGAAGAGGTTAAATCCTACAAAGTAGGCAATCCCATGTCGGCCGATACATTTATAGGTCCCTTGACTAGAAGCGCACAAATAGAGGTGTTGGAAGCTCAGGTAAAAGATGCTTTGGACAAAGGTGGGCAGCTGGAATGCGGGGGCAAAAAATTACCAGGACTTGGACATTATTTTGCACCCACGGTATTGTCAGCGGTTAATCACTCCATGTCTGTGATGATGGAAGAATCTTTTGGCCCCATAATAGGCATCCAAGCTGTGGATTCCGATGAAGAAGCCATAGGATATATGAAAGATACCGTCTATGGATTGACAGCAGCCGTGTTTTCACAGGATAAAGAACGCGCCATAGATGTCTTAGAGTCCATGAATACCGGTACGGTATATTGGAATTGTTGCGACAGAGTAAGTCCTAATTTACCGTGGTCGGGCAGAAAAAATTCTGGTTTGGGATCTACCCTATCTTCTCAAGGCATTCGCGCATTTGTACAACCCAAGGCCTATCAACTTCGCCTACCCTAACAAATCGATATATTATTTTAATGGGAATCTCTGGTTACTTTACTGCCAGAGTTTCCCTTTAAGAATGACAAATCCATGCCTTGATCGGCCTGCTCCACATGGTCTATAAACATTTTGACATACCCTCGATCTATCCCCAAGTCGATCGGCTTCCACTCACTTCGTCGCCGTGCCAACTCTTCATCGCTGACATCGAGATGGAGTCGGCGTTGAGCTACATCGACCTCTATCCAATCTCCATCTTCCACCAAAGCCAGATTGCCTCCGATAGCTGATTCTGGAGATACGTGAAGAAAGGTAGTGCCAAATGCCGTCCCACTCATACGCCCATCGGAAATCCTTACCATATCGGTCACCCCTTTATTCAACAACTTTCCGGGCAATCCCATATTTCCGACTTCCGGCATACCTGGATATCCTTTTGGACCTACGTTTTTCAAAACCAATATACTGGATTCATCCACGGGCAAATCTTCATCGTTGATGCGGGCATTGTAATCTTCTATGGTTTCGAAGACTACGGCTTGGCCGCGATGTTGCATCAATTCTGGGGTAGCAGCCGAGGGTTTTATCACGGCCCCTTTTTCACAAAGGTTGCCATAGACTACTGCCATGCCTGATTCGTCTTTAAACGGTTTGTCTAGACTGGCGATTATGGCGTCGTTAAAGCATTCTGCATCGCGACAATTTTCGGCGACCGACTTCCCATTGACGGTTATCACATTGGGATGAAGGTAGGGCAATAGTTCTTTTAGCACGGCGGGCAGACCTCCAGCGTAGTAAAAGTCTTCCATAAAATATTGACCTGATGGTTGCAAATTGGCCAATAATGGAATTTTACTCCCCAATTCGTCAAAGTCTTTGAGACTGAGATCAATACCTATCCGACCGGCAATGGCCATTAGATGGATCATAAAATTGGTAGATCCTCCGATGGCTGAATTGGCCATTATGGCATTTTCAAAAACTTCACGGGTCAATATATCTGAAGGTTTAAGGTCTTCTTTCACCATTTCCACAATCCTCCTTCCCGACATATGAGCGATCACCTTTCTGCGAGAATCGGCGGCGGGAATGGCTGCATTTTCCGGCAAGGTCAGACCTAGGGATTCCACCATACAGGCCATCGTGGAGGCTGTCCCCATGACGGCACAATGACCTTGACTGCGACACATCGCACCTTCTGATGCTCTAAAAGTCGCTTCGTCTACGGTTCCCGATCGAAAGGCTTCACTGAGGCGCCAGATATCAGAGGTCGCCATATCTTTGCCACGGAATTTTCCGGTCAACATAGGGCCTCCGGATACGGCAATGGTTGGAATATCTACGCTACATGCCCCCATTACCGAAGCTGGGGTGGTTTTGTCACAACCCACCAAGAGGACAACACCATCGAGGGGATTGGCTCGAATGGATTCTTCTACCGTCATACTCATGAGATTGCGGAACAACATGGCTGTGGGTTTCATAATGGTTTCACCCAATGACATCACGGGAAATTCTACCGGAAAACCTCCGGCTTCTATGATACCCCATTTAACCGATTCGGCCAATTGTCGAAAATGGGCATTACAAGGAGTGAGTTCAGACCAAGTATTGCAAATTCCGATAACTGGTTTGCCATTGAATTCGTCATCTGGTATTCCTTGATTTTTCATCCATGCTCTATAGATAAAACCATCTTTGCCTTTTCTACCAAACCATTCTTGACTTCGAAGCTTCATAGGGTGTTGTATTTAGTCGTAGTTATTTACATGTAATATTTTACAAAAAAATGTAACAGAAAATTGTAAACAATATTAAAAATTATTTGAAACAAAAAAGTATATTAATGCTAGATATTGTTCAAGAATTATATTTTTACTTTAACAATCCAATCAAAAAAAGGATATTAGCCACCATGACAAAATTTAAAGACAAAACAGCCATTATTACGGGAGCTGCCATAGGCATAGGATTTGAAATAGCCAGACAATTGGCACAAAAGGGTTGCCATATCGTTTTAAATGATATCGATGAAAATGCCGCCCATATTGCGGCCAACGAAATACGAACACTGGGTGGTCAATGCATGGTTGTATCGGGAAATTCTTGCGAAATGGAAGTGATAGACGAGATGATCTCGGTTGCAGAAACAAATTTTGGACAGCTTGATTACGCCATAGCCAATGCCGGCATCACCACATTTGGAGACTTCCTCACCTATAGTCCAGAAAAGTTTCAGCAACTCATGGCTGTCAACCTTCAAGGATCATTTTTCTTGGCGCAGAAAGCGGCGCAGTCCATGATTAAAAACAATGTATCGGGAAGGATAGTTTTTATGTCATCGGTGACAGGTCACCAAGCCCATCAAGATCTCACGGCCTATGGTATGACGAAGGCTGCTCTTCGCCATTTGGGCAAAACTTTGGCTGTTGAATTGGGTCCTCATCACATTACCGTCAATGCAGTATCTCCGGGTGCCACTATGACGGAGCGCACTCAAGAGTTGGACAAAGATTTTCAAGAACAGTGGGAGCGTATCACCCCGACAGGCAAAGTAGCATATACTACTGACATTGCCCATGCGGTATTGTTTTTACTGTCACCATTATCCAGCCAAATCACCGGACAAACCATTGTTGTAGATGGAGGTTGGACGTCTTACAGTCCACAGCCTCAATAGATAAAATTAATCGGAAAGGACGACATAATAAATTAAGGTGAAATCCTTACGATTTACGGGGCAGTGACGCTGTTAATTCGCTATCGAATTACAGGGTGATCACGATTGGTAGAGGCGCAAAATTTTGCGTCTAAATCTAATTTACATAAATTGAAATTTTTATCCATTGATGCCAATAAAGATTATCATGAAGTATTATTAATACCACGCCTCGGCACGGTGGCCTACCCACCCGAGCCCAGTGGTCTCGGTTCCCTCATCCGATGGACATTTAGTCCATCGGGTTGCTCTATTGAGCAACTTCATTCGGTCATTTTCAAGAATCCAATAGATTGCCATACCGGTGATAATTGATGGATCGATTTTGCTCCGTCAAATAATTGAGCAACTCTATCCTCCCACGGGCAGACGGCTTGCGACCATTGACATATATGGCCCGCTGATGACAATACCTTAAAAAATCATCGTCCAATCGATCGAAATTCAACGCCCTTACTATATTCCCCGATCCCAAATCACTATATATATCCGTCCAATCCTCGACAATCTCCAAATGAAGCAACTTCGGCATAACCCTACTCTCTACCGCTAGATACCGTATTGGCACCTTCAATATTTGAGCCACCATGTCCACTCGCAATATATCCTGCATCGATGTCAATCCATCCAATAAACAAATTACATTTTTAGGCCATAGATAAAGATTGATATTGTGCTGACCCCGAATCTGAGCAGCATCAACTTCCAGTTTAAAATGACTGTTTAATTGCTGCCAATAATCGGCCTCTATGGTTTCGATATCACTGTTGCCCTCCTTTTTTAAACTGACAAACTGCATCACGTAATTCGGCCCGCCCGCCTTGCAACCCAAACCAAAAGAGGATGCCTTTATCCCGCCAAAAGGCTGACGCTGAACAATGGCTCCAGTGGTCGATCGATTGGCATACAGATTGCCAGCCTCTATCCGGGACTGCCAATATGCGACCTCCTCTCGAGACAACGACTCAATACCACTGGTCAATCCATACTCCGATCCATTCACTATATCAATGCCATGATCTAAATTCTCTGCCTCCATCACCGCCAGTATAGGACCGAATAATTCTTGCCGATAGACGGGATGATTGACATCAATCCCCCATATCACCCCAGGAGTTAAATAAAAATCACCCTCCCTCTCCGGTTTGATCAACCACTTATCATCGGGAGTGCTCTCAATCACCTGAATTATCTTATCCGATATAGGTACAGACAATGACGACCACTGAACCGCAAAATCCCAAGGATTGCCCTGTCGCTTACTCAAAATACCATCTTTTAGCAACTGCCTAAAATGTTGATCTTCAAAAACCTCCTTCTCCAAAACCAACAAACTCGTGGCCGAACATTTTTGCCCCTGATTACCAAACGCCGATTGTATTACATTTTTAATAGCCTGCTCTCTATCGGCCAAACTGGTAACAATAGTGGCATTTTTTCCTCCCGTCTCCGCATATAATGGCAATCGAGGATTGCGATCTAACAAAAATTTAGCCGTCTCTGTACTCCCCGTTAGAATAACGGCATCGAACAATCCCTCTTCAGATAACAAAGGATCTAAGCCCGCCTCCTCAATAGGCATCAGCATCAATGCCGTACGCGGTATACCAGCTCGCCACATTGCCTGACAAATGACATATGCACAGCCCACTGCATTAATCGATGGTTTTAAAATCACTCGTTTCCCCGCCGCTAGGGAAGCCAATACTCCTCCTGCGGGAATGGCCAAAGGAAAATTCCATGGAGACAATACCAATTGAATACCACGACTTTCCAACTCCATCCCCTCAGCCACCATATTGGACAGTTGAAAAGCGTAATAATTAGCAAAATCTATGGCTTCTGACACTTCGACATCTACTTCGTGAATCGTTTTACCCAATTCTGTGACCGCTACCCCGATTAAATCCCCTCTCGACTTGGCCAACTCTACCGCTACTTTTCTGACAACCTCTATTCTTTCCTCCCAAGTATATCCATACCACTCCGAATCACTCGCTAGAGCAGCTCGATAATCAGCCTCATCGGCCCATTCAATGGCCCATGGCAATGGACCATCCCAACCAATATGGCGATGCGTCGGTCGATCATCTCGATGAATAGGTCCCACTACAGGAATAACCTTCCCTATTATATTTTCAGGATTCTGCCATCTCTCTTTAACCGATGCTATCCACTCTCTATTACTTTTTAAATTCCAATCAGTATTCGCTACATTGTCAAATCCTTGCTGGACGACATACTCTTCTCTACTTCTGTCCTGTTGCCTTTGGGCCACGTCGGACACCGTTGAGATTCTTTCCATTGAGTCGCGAAATTGCTTTTCCAAGAACTGCCATTTTGGAGAATCAACTTTGAGATGAAATCCCTCCTTTAAAAAATTCCCTTCCTGACTCCCTTCATCTAATCGACGAACCAAATATGCTATGGCGTGATGGTAATCTTTTTCCCTGACTATAGGTGTATACAAAATAACAGCTACCCCCCTCGTCAATAAATTCAACACCGTCGGCTCGGCCAAGCCTTCTAACATTTCAAAATCTACATACGATTCCAAATGATGTTTTTTAACCAAATGCAAACCAAAACCTATGTCGAATAAATTGTGCGAAGCAATACCCACATGAAGGTATTCAATCGACGAAGGCTGGAGTAAATGGAGAAGGATCTTTTTAAAATTAGCATCGGTATCCATCTTGTTGTCGTAAGTGGTCAATGGCCAATTTTCTAAAGATGCCTCCGTTTTTTCCATTTCCATATTGGCTCCCTTCACCAAACGAACTTTGACAGGAGCTCCTCCACTTTGACCGCGTTGAATGGCCCAATCTTTTAATTTTTCCATCATGGGAAAACCATCCGGCAAATACGCTTGCAGGACAATTCCAGCCTTTACCTGTTTAAATTCGGGCAGGGATAGAGTTTGCATAAAAGCATCCATGGTGAGACTGAGATCTCGATATTCCTCCATATCGAGATTGACAAACTTTTGCACACCGGTCTCCCTCTCTACATCGAGTACTTGCCGATAAATTATTGACAATTTTTCTATCAAACATTGCAGGGTATCTTCATAGCCCAAGGTTGAGATTTGGGAATACAGAGTAGATATTTTAATGGAAATATAATCGATATTTTCTTGGCGCAAAAGATAGCAATACTGTTGAATCCGCTCATTGGCCTCACGTTCTCCCAACAAAGCCTCGCCAATTAAATTAATATTCAATCGCACGCCTTGTCTCCGTCGACCCTCCACATGTTTTTTGAAACCATCATCATCGACAAAAAACAACACCGGCCGAGTTAATCGCCTAATATAATATTGCAACAGCGGAATGCTGATCTTGGGAACTCGATAACCTATGGTTCGAAATAAATAAACCAAAAAACGCTCCCCAGTTGAAAACAATGCCTGATATCGACTAGAATTGTTTAGCAATTGCAAAATGTAGTCTGCAATTCGCTGTTCATTTTTGGAACGAAATGCCACATCCATCAATCGAATGGCAAAATGTTTGGCCTCAGAGGACTGCAAAAGAGGTTTCATTCGCTCAGTAAAGCCATTGCGTCGGATGGGTTTTGAACTCAACAACAAGTCCTTAGTCAACGATATGGACTGGTCAATCATTGATTTTGTAACTTTTTGATCTGCCATATCTTCATTTTAAATGTTAATGAATGTATACATTAAACGCCTTGCCCGCCTAATGCAATGTAAAATACATTCCAATATCAAAACAATAAATATATAAACAAAGTCAAATCAACAAGATTTTCAAAAAAATAAAACCATAAATTTAAAAAACATTATTATTACATATAAACATGACCCAAAAAACGTCGCAATACCGTCAACTAATCTTCAACCGAAGCCAGGGCAAAAGTCAGATAAGAATCCCCTTTTTTCGTCCCCAATTTGCCTCCACCACAAGCTATGGTTACATACTGACGACCATCAATCATATAAGTGGTAGGAGTGGCAAATCCAGCAGCAGGCAATTCGGTCTCCCATAACAATTGACCAGAACTCTTATCAAAAGCTCTAAAGCGACGATCTTTGGTCGCCGCTATAAATAACACACCGCCTTCGGTGACTACTGGCCCACCATAATTTTCTGTTCCAGTATGTCGGACACCTTGTTTACTGAGGTTTTCATCCTCACCCAGAGGAATCTGCCATAAATGCTCACCAGTATTGAGATCAATAGCAGTCAACTGCCCCCAAGGGGGACTGAGGGCTGGGTTTCCATCCTGATCCAAAAACTTTTTATAGCCATCAAATTGCCATGCAACCAACGGTTCTTCTTCCACCATGACCGGCGGTTGCCAAGCCTCCTCAGGAATTTTCATCAAATACTTTACAAGGGCTTGTTTTTCTTCATTCTTCAATTGGGTAAATCCCGGCATTCTACCTCGTCCCTGTTCGACAATGGTTAATATTTCAGTAGCGCTATGGGACTCACTTAAACCATCCAATGCTGGATACCCACTATCTGGTAATCCAGCCAAATTGTTCTGATGACAGGAAGCACAATTATTGCGATATACCCATTGCCCCAGTGTAGTTTTAATATTTTCCTTAGTCTTTGGGCTTATGGTGAAATACCAAGCCATTTCATTGGAATTGACATATAAAATCCCGTTGGGATCAACTGCCGTCCCACCCCATTCTGCTCCCCCATCACAGCCCGGAAACAAAATGGTAGGCGTTTTACTGAGGGGCATAAATAGACCTTTGTTTGCCGACTGATATACAGCCATCAAAGAATCGCGATAGGGAGAATAGGGATTGATATCGGTCATTTCAAAACTTTGTCTGCTAAATGGTTTGGGCAAAGTGGGCAATGGTTGCACTGGCCAAGCTGCCTCTTCAGCCACAGGTGATGCAGGCACGGCAATAGTATCTATGGGGAACATAGACTCACCAGTCTCTCTATCAAACACGTATACATGACCTGTTTTGGTAGTCTGGGTAACCACGTCGACCAATTGACCCTCTCTTCGGATTTGGGCTAAAGTAGGTGGAGCAGGAAGATCGCGATCCCAAATATCGTGATGCACAAATTGATAATGCCAGAGCCGCTCACCGGTATTGGCATCCAAGGCCAATAAGCAATTGGCAAAAAGATTTTGACCTTTGCGATTGCCACCAAAAAAATCGGGAGATGCCGAACCAGTAGGAACAAAAACAATCCCACGATCGACATCTACGGCCATTCCAGCCCAACTATTGGCTCCACCTACTATACCGTCTTTGTAAGCCTCTGTCGGCCAGGTTTCATAACCGTATTCACCAGGTTCTGGAATGGTTTTAAATGTCCATTTTATACTGCCATCTCTTACATCGATGGCGCGAACATAGCCAGGAGTTCCACCGGCACTCTCCTGCATGGTCAAAGGCATGATAATAGAATTCTCAAATAAGGCGCCCGGTGTTCGAGAAACCACAAAATAATCTTTGTCAGCATCTACAAGGTGAGCTTTTAAACTTACGCGACCACTATCGCCAAAACTAGGTATTGGATGACCGGTATTGGCGTCTAAAGCATATAAGTATGATTTATGTGAGGCCAATATTCTTCTATCCTCTCCATCCTCCCAATAAGTCAGTCCCCTACTTCTTTCGAGGTTTTGATCGCCTGGAGGAATAAATTTCCACAATTCCTGTCCGGTTTTACCATCGAGGGCAAAGACCTTCTTCTTGGCTGTATGACCATATAGTACGCCATCGACCACTATGGGATTGCATTGCATTTCACCAGAATCCAAACTATGGTATTCCCACACTTCTATCAATTGATCTACATTGTCTACATTTATTTGGTCTAGTCTACTGTAATGACTATGCCCCTCATCTCCGAGATATTGTGGCCAATCACCTTCATGTTGTCCACTTTGACAACTCCACAAAACTATGGTCAATAAACATCCTGTCCCCAATAATGGCAATATATTTGTTTTCATCGATATGGTTCTTATCATTAGATCTAGTTATTTTTTTGAAGAGGGATGGTAAATGCGGCATACTTTCCTCCTGACTTAGTATTTAATTTTCCTCCCCCACAAGCGATTACAACATACTGCTTGCCATTGACCGAATAGGTAGCCGGAGATGCATATCCAGCGGCTGGTAAATCGTGCTCCCACAATTTTTCTCCGGTAAACTTGTCAAATGCTCTGATTTTTTCATCTCTAGAGGCGGCAATAAAGACTAAGTTCCCTTGGGTGACTAATGGTCCTCCGTAATTATCGGTACCCGTTTCTCCCAATCCACCTGCCATCAATTCTGGATAAGTCCCGAGGGGAACCTGCCATTTGCGTTTACCGCTATTGATATCAATAGCCGTCAAACTACCCCAAGGCGGTTTACTAATAGGGAATCCATCCTCATACCATCTATTGTAACCCGTGTGTTGGTAGGGTAATTCTGCAGCGGTTTCGGTCACAGCTTCCACCTGGGTTATATTTCCGTGAAGAAATTCTACCAAAGCATCCTTTTCTCCTCCACTTAAAAAAGAAAAAGCAGGCATTCGAGCCTTACCTTGGTCCAATATTTGTCGAATACTCGGTTTATCTAATTTTTCCTCTAACCTCTGGAGACTGGGATAGCTTCCATCGTGATTTCCTTCCATATTTTCACCGTGACAGGCACTGCAATGCAAGCGATATAGTGCAGCCCCATCTTTTACTTCCTCATTTTCAGACCATTTGGGGACCAGTGAAGTATACACCGGTATTTCTTTGGCAGGAACATACATGATGCCATCTTCGTCTACGGCTGCCCCACCCCACTGAGCACCTCCATCTGTACCCGGAAAAAAGATAGTTCTCTTCTCGGTAATGGGAATATAAGGTGATCCCGTATTGGATTGCATGATAATATCAATAATAGAATCTCGGTTTGTCATAAAATGATTGACATCGGCGGTATCGAAACTCTGCCTCGTAAAAGGCTCTGGCAATAGAGGAATGGGTTGACGAGGACTTACGTATTCTCCGGGCATAGCCTCTGTGACAAAACTACTGTCCACAATTGGGAAAATAGGCTGACCAGACCGACGATCGAAAACAAATACATGGCCTTGCTTGGTCACTATAGATACTACATCATATTCTCGGCCTTGGTAATTGATGGTAAACAAATTGGGTGGAGCAGGAGGATCTCTATCCCAGATATCGTGACGGACCAATTGATAATGCCATATTTTTTCACCAGTCCTTGCATCCAAAGCCAACAAACAGTTGGCGTATAGATTGTCTCCGGCTCGATTGCCGCCATAAAAATCGTAGGCAGCTGACCCCGTAGGCACATACACTATTCCGAGATCTCTATCTATGGCCGACCCCATCCAACAGTTGGCACCACCGGCCACCTCCCTGGGATTGTCGGCAGCCCATGTCTCTGAACCCGGTTGATCGGGTGATGGAATGGTTTCGAAAGTCCACTTCAATTCACCTGTCCACACATCGTATGCTCGAACATCCCCCAGCATAGCGTGTATGGATTCCGATAGTCTACATCCGACGATGAGTAAATCTTCATATAGGGTAGCTGGAGTACTCATACTTACATTGTTATCTGAACCCGGTCTGGCGATGCCTTCCGATAGATCGATTCTTCCGCCCTTCCCAAAGTCATCAAATAATTGTCCCGTCTGGGGATTGAGGGCATATAAATAACGTCCTCCTCCGAAAAACAGTCGTTGTTCGGGATATACACCATACATAGTTAAGCCTCGACTATTGCCTATTTTTTCGAATTCTATTTCGGTTTTCCAAAGTTCTTCGCCCGATCCAGCTCTGAGAGCAAAAACCTGATTGTCTGCCGTCATACCATATAATATACCATTGATAATAATAGGATTACACTGAATCTGACTTCGATGTCGCAAGCTATCCTGACCTCCGCCATCGTACACCCAAGCCAATGTCAAATCCTCGACATTCTCTCGATGAATTAAATCCAGATTGCTGTAATGATTGCGATGTCCACTCCCGTTGTATTCTGACCAGTCCACATTGGAATATTGCTGATTTTGACATTGCATGCATCCCATACTCACGAAACAAATTATCCAAAATCGAAGATCAGTTATCATATTTTATTTAATGAAACATTAATATTTATATATTTATCAAATATAGCATTTAATGGCATTAGATCCCCTCTAAAACAATCAATATATCGAAATGTCGAAAAAAGACAAATTTCCTTTGAAAATTGGATTTGTTATAAAATTATTAATGATGTAATTAAAGCGAAAATTGATTCCAAAGTCAAAAAAATTTCAAGAAATAATCAATGAACTAAAAATCAAAACAGTTTATATTATATTAGCGTAAATAAAAAAAGGGGAAAGACCGTAATTTTAATAATAAAAGTAAACACCAATGGGCCAACCAAAGAAAGCCATGGGCATAAAAGAAATCGCAAAAAGGGCCAGTGTATCCATAGCTACCGTTGACAGAGTGATCCACAATAGATCAGGAGTTGCCGAAAGTACCCGAAAAAAGATTCTTGAAATCATAAAAGAAATTGATTATCAACCCAATATTTTAGCGAGCCGACTCAAGTCCAACAAGGATTTCACCCTTGGTGTATTGATCCCTAAAATCTCTGAAAACACCAATTTCTGGGAAGCCCCATACAATGGTATAATGAAAGCTCACGATGAGGTAAAGCGGTACGGCATCAATATCAAAATGTACTTATTTGAATTGTCTGATGCAGAGTCTTTCAAAGAAGCAAGTGACAATCTGTTGGCCGATAAAATAGATGGCATCGTTTTATCGCCCTCTTTTTCTGAAGAATCAAGATTGTTGGCGAGGAAGTTAGACAAAAAGAAAATCCCATATATTTTTATCGATGCCCATATTGCGGGCAAAAACAACTTGTCTTATATCGGTCCCAACCTCTACCACAGTGGCTTTGTAGGTGCTGAACTCACCCAATATGCCTTACATTCTGAGGAAGATACGGTATTGGTCATGAATATTTCAAAGACGGAACACACCATAGACAACCTCAAAAAGATCGAAAGAGGTTTTTTGGACTTTTTTATCGACAAAGCCCTGCCCAATCCTGTGAATTCTGTTCAATTGTTAGATGGCAACTTCGCCTTGTTTAAGCAAGAACTGATTCAGATATTAAACAACAAGCCCAAGACCAAGGCCATTTTTGTGACCAATTCTCGGGTATTTTCTATCGCCCGAGTACTCTCTGAGTTGGGAAGAAAAGATATATTTTTGGTAGGATTTGACTTTATCGAAGAAAATAAAAAATATTTAGAGAACAATTCTATCAACTACCTCATTTGCCATAAACCAGAAGAGCAAGGTTATCGAAGTATCATGGCCCTTTATCAACATTTGATATTAATGCAAACGATTGAGAAAGTTCAATATATGCCTATAGACATTGTTACCAAAGGCAGTGCTCCATTTTATGTAAATTAAATAAAATATTATTCTATTAATTGAATATTAAGCCAATAAATGATTATTTTTAGATAATACCATCATTTAAATCAGATCTTATGCAGGCTATATTAGGATCAGGTGGCTCAATAGGTAAGAGTTTAGCGCGAATACTTCCACAGTATACCGATGACATACGCTTGGTCAGCCGAAAACCAAAAAAGGTAAACAAATCCGATATTCTACTCGCCGGAGATTTAATGGATCCCAGTTTGATGGATAAGGCACTTAGGGATTGCAAAGTAGCCTACATTGCAATAGGATTTCCCTATAAGACCAAAATCTGGCAGAAAACATGGCCCATATTTATAAAACAAGCGATAGCATCTTGTCAAAAGCACGATGTCAAGCTGGTTTTTTTCGACAATGTTTACATGTATGCACCGACAGCCATGCCTCACATCACCGAAAAATCACCTGTCAACCCCAGCAGCAAGAAAGGAAGAGTAAGGGCATCCATAGCCCAGCAAGTGGTCAATGCATACAGCAGTGATGACATTCAGGCCATGATCGTTCGATCGGCTGACTTTTATGGACCATCGATCCAACACAACAGTTTGTTAACCGAGACAGTAATCAAACCCCTAAGCAGGGGAAAAACTGCCAATTGGCTGATGAACTTACACTGTAAACACTCTTTTACCTATGTGCCTGATGCAGCCAGAGCAACGGCTCTATTGGGGAACACCCCAGATGCCTACCAACAAATTTGGCATTTGCCAACGGCCAAGAATCCGCCTACTGGTCAAGAATGGATAAATACAATCGCTACGGTAATGGGAAAAAAACCAAAATATAGGGCGATTAAAAAATGGATGGTACAGCTAGCTGGAGTATTCTCTCCTATTATGTCGGAATCCATAGAAATGCTGTATCAGTACGATAGGGATTATATTTTTGACAGCAGCAAATTTGAGAAAAAATTTGGTATCCAAGCCACACCTTACTTAAAGGGCATAAAGGAAATAGTGGCCAAGGACTATCCTTCCCTCCTACAGCAGTATTAACTTTGTGAATATTCACGCAGTTTACAATAAGAACACCTAAAAGTGACAGAGGATTAATCCCAATTGCATTGGGTATTATACGAATTACATTTATAATTAACGGTAATCTTTCGATTTATTAGAAGTTTTACTTCGTTTAAAATACTCGCCGTAGCTACGGCTATGCCTGTGTTTTTAGCCTTGTCAAACTCCAAATATTCTCGAAATCTTTTCCGTCATTATAAAATGTAATTCGTATTAATCAATCAATTCCTTCATCACGGCTGCATATCTCTTGCCAAACTCTTGGGCTGATGCCGTATTGAAATGTACACCGTCCTCCTTGGCCGTCAAATCCTGTGACCGCGCCAATCCTGTATGTACAATAGATGCAGGCAGTTTTTCCAATTCGCGATTGATGTTTTGGTACAATTCCTTGTACTGGCCCAATTCTCCTGCAACAAAAGGCAATGTTTCATTCCCTACCAATGTCCTAATCCGCTTAATTAAATCGTTTAAGTCTACTAAATAATTCACGGCCTTTTCTGGACTACTATCTGACTCACCTTGGTGCCATATCACCCCTTTTACCACTCCATAACGCATGCCTTCTTCGATCCGTACTATTGCATCATCCCAGGGATGGGTATTCGTTCGGTCATCAAATGCACCGGGCTTCCACAATTGTATAGACGTCCCTCCCACTGCACATGGGATTAAACCAATCTTGATCCCTGGTTCGACCATGGCTTTGCCGAATGACAATCCAGGCCCAACACCTACTATATTGGGTTTGTCAAAATGAAGTGGATCCTTGGCTATAACCCATTGCTTTTCTTTATTGAGAACCAATACCTGAGGATTTACTTTTTCCTCTTCGTTTACCTTACCTCTACCCGCCATATTCGACTGGCCCATCAATAAATAAATATGAAAACTACTATCAACAGTTGCACTGGGCAATCCGTTTTGACTCATGACCGGAAAGGCTAAACAAAAAGCGATAACAATGGTAAAGAAGGTCTTCATCAATCAATATTTTTTTTGAAAATTAACACATTTATTTTAAAAAGAGGAAGTCAAAAAAGGGTATCTCATGATTCTATTGAATTATGATGGTCTTGTCCACGCAAAATAATTCAATAAAATAAATAAGATACCCCATCCATTTCCGCCTAAAAACTAGGCAGATTCATCCTATATTGGAGGCAACTATAGATTATAGCTGTTTTTCCAATACTGTGTTTTTTCTTTTCTCATCGCATGATTGGCCATGTGTACTGCGATGGCTGTTTCTTTACCAGTGTGACAATTAGACAATGGCGTTGCTCTACTCACTACACATTCTCCAAATTGATACAAAGCGTGTTCCGTTGGACTTTTACCCTCATTATCAAAAACCAATTCCTCACCCTTTCCAGGTTCCATAGGAATGGTAGCACCAGTAACACCATCTACGACGCCAATTTCTCTTTTCACTTTTTCACTAAAGAGAGTAGCCGAACTTCTGGCTACATTTATCGTACCATCAGTTCCCAGTATTCTCAGTTGATATCCGTTGTAACCATTCATTAAAATACTGCTAACATTGGATTTTATACCGTTGGGATATTCGTATACAGCTCTGGCATTGTCATAGGTTTCTCTACCGTCTTTCCAATAATCAATTCCTCCCAAACCATTGACTTTTACAGGTGGAGCACCGACCATCCAATTCACTACATCGATCTGATGAGCGGCCAATTCGGCCATAACTCCACCAGAATATTCGCGATACATTCTCCAATTGATTTGTCTTTCGAGAGCTGGATCTGATACCGGTCTTCGCCAGTCGGAATTATTGTGATACTGAGATTCGTATTGCAATACTTTACCGATCCATCCTTTGTCTATCACTTCCTTGATCTTGTGATATAGGTTATAATATCGATATTGATGTCCAATTTCTAATATCGTACCAGATTTCACAACTCTTTTTTCCAAATCCAAGGTTTCTTTAATAGAGTATGCCATGGTTTTTTCAAGATAAATATCTTTACCCGCATCTATGGCATTTTTAGACATTTCATAATGTAAAAACAGTGGACTTGCGATAACTACCGCATCGATATTGGCATCCATCAAGAGTTTTTCATAATCTGCATACCCCTGTATTTTACTATCTATTTTTTGAACAGCGGCTATTTTTTCAGGCATAATGTCACAACATGCGATAAAATTGAGGTTGTCTAGATTGCTCAATATCTTCGCTAATCCCAAACCCCGACTACCACAGCCAATTAATCCTACATTGGGTTTGGCGTTGGCTAGGAATTGTTTTTTGTCCGACATGAGATAATAGGGTGCAACCGCTAAACCCAAACCGAGCGCACTACTCTGCTTGACAAACGATCTTCGAGAACTGTTAAGTGATTGTTTCATTATTAGAAATTTAATATTTTATCGGGTTAATTATCTATGTACAATTATTGTATATATTATTTCAATACTTCCTCTATGGCTTTCATCAACACAGCCTCTGCTTCGCCATTGACTCTAGAAGCACGCATGGAGGTCTCATATCCACCTTGTCCATAGGAGATTTTCGTCCCTATATAACCAGGTCCGTAATCTTCATAAGCTGCCGTGCAAATGTGTTGATCTGGTCTAAAGGCTTCTGCTGCCAATTGGTATTCAACAAATATCTCCCCGGGCAAATTCAGGAGTTGAATATCTCCCAGTTTCAAAGCCGACACCGTAGTTATATGACCATCATTCGTTCGCTTCAACCATGCCATATGTTTGGCAGCCGACAATGGGGATAAATCTTTGTCTTCCACCTTACCAGTGATTCGATCGGCCAAAAAATCTTCTTGTAAATAGTCGGCCATTGGAAGAACAATATCCTCGGCCTTCCATTGAATATCCTTTCCTTCAATGGGTGATTTCTCCATATCATTCCATGATTTTTTCATGGCTGATTCTATACGGCTGGCCAATATAGGACGCATCTCTACAGAACCATCATTGTATTTACCGGCAGCTACATTTCCCGCTGCTCCCGTAAAGTGGATATGGGGAACTCCGGTTTCCTCTTGACGTTGATTGCGCGCAATCCCTACAAATTCACAAGTCACGTCACCTTCTCCATAATAGCTTTGAGGATGAGTGGCATAATAGGTTAAATTGGCAATGGCCTTGTCCTTATTCCAAAAAGTCACAGACTTCAAATAGGGATCAATTACGCCTTCCGGTGCTGCAATGGCTGCGGGGTTTGTACTCTTGCTATACCGAACGATTTCCACTTTGCCATCTGCACCCAAAACGCGCCGATTGGAAGCCACACTATCTACTTTTGCCTGTCCAAAGCCAACGTGACTGACAGGCTCCAAAGAATTCATAGCATTGGACAGTGATGCCGCAACCCGATCTATGGCCTGGTTTAAAAATGCTATATCATAATAAGTTTGATCCACGCCGTATTTTTCCAAAATGCTGGCAGTACTGTGATCACAACGCGGGCCATCGTGTTGATGCAAGGCGTGCACACTGACTAGACTGGCCTCTGTATCTGCAGCTTCAGCCAATGCCTGTTTGATGATATCCTGACTTTCATTGCCAATTCCTATCCAGTCAAAGGCACACAAGACTATGGTCTTGGCAGCGGTTCGCAAGATAATGCCCTTGGCCAGTAAGGGTTCTGTCACTGACCGAGTCGGTGCATATGCGACAGGACTACCTATGGGCGGTGTCACATCCACCTCAAATGTTGTCATTTCAATACCAGTAGTCTGGATATCTTCAGACTGGCATCCCAATATGGACAATACTAGAACAAGTGCTGAAACAAGGATTTGAGCTGGTGTAGACATCATTTTTATTTTAAGTTAAAACTGGATCAATTTTTACTAAATCTTGAATCTCTTTTCCATTCACCATCATTCGAGCCAAGGTATATACTTCCTTACTCGGCCCCACAGCAATAGAATTTACATAAGTGGGAATCTCATCATCTTCATAAACAATGGCCCCATGATCTCGATAAGTATGACTGTCGAGTTGATAAGTTACTAAGTGGAGGTTTTCCAATGCTTTTGCTCCCCCTTTGGATATCTTTGTTGGCCCGACCACTCTTTCTCCATTTTGTATCACTGGTCCTCCAGTTAAATAGTACAGGGTATTGGATTCCAAATCTAACTCAAAACCCAAATAACCATAACTGAATTGATCGAACATACCACTGCGTTTGGAAGGCAGGGAAGTAAGTCTTTCAACGATTTCTATGGTTTCATTAAATGGATCGAATTTGAATAAATAACCGGAATTACCATGCATTCCATAAGCTACTTTTTCTGTGGGATGCCATACAATCTTACGCCAATTATACCCCATGGATCCGGCATCCAAAGGATCGTATTTTCCGAAATAATCCAGTCTCATATGGACACTATCCAATTTACTGATGGCCTCTAATTCTGGTTTATAACAAAAAATATCACCCTCCGCATTGGTAAAATAAACGTGACCGGTCTGAGGAACAACCAATATCGAACGGCATAACACTCGATAATCCTCCCCTACGATACCCGCTTCGCCGTTGTGGGAAATTTTTCCAAGATTCAACAATTTTTTACTGGAAATATCTAAGTGGTAAAACTGACCAGTAGGCCAAGATATACCGTAAATTTGTCCCCGATCGGTATCGGTAATCATGGTCAATACCCCTTCGCCATCAGATAATATGCCCAAATCCTCTACCTCTTTGGTCGTCATATCATAGGATAGAAAATGACCTCCAGGGTATAAACTTGAGCCTTCTGGTGGATTGACGGGTAAACGTTCCATTCCATCGATCATTTCATAATATCCAATATGGGTAGAGAAATACAACTTGCCATCCATTTCATCGAATTCCACATGGCTTTTACCTTGAGACAAACCATCGGTATTTTTTTCTCCACACATTTCTGTAAGATCTCCTACCCATTCAGTAGCATCGGTCTTGGGATTGTATTTATACATTTGTCCCCCAATCTTAACATCTTCAGACGAAAGTACGTAATAGATGTTTCCATCACTTGCAGCAGACAAAGTATTATAGGTATCATGGGCTAATGGAAAGCCCGAATAGTATTTTTTTGCAATTATTTTACTCATTATATTTATTCTTACTTTTTTATGGTGTGATTTATTTCTTCAACAATGCATTAACCTGGGGCTCCACTTCTATGGTGGAAGCCAGTTCTACCATAGATTGAATAATATTGCTCTCTATGTTAAATGACCAAATACTAGGCAATCCATATACCACTTGTGAACTCGCACCTTCATACCCCCCTTCTTCCAATATAACCGCAGTGGGTATATAGGCCATTACATCATTGGTATAGCCCAAGACAAAACTGTGTTGGCCAAATATTTTTTTCAGTTGATTGGCATAGCCCACAACCAATTCGCCACCAAGGGTAAACAGTGGCCAATCGCCGAGTTTCCAAACTTGGATAGGATATGGGTATGATTCCATAAATTTCTCTCCTTTTTTGGCTTCTTCCAACAATCGCTGGCCCCATTTCAATTGATATCCTCTAGCAGAGGCACAATGCGCTTCTAAATCAGCACGACTGGGGGGTTGATTGAGGTTGAGATCAATTTCCCTATAGGCTGTAGACAATTGTGATTCAATAGCTTGCATATCTTCCTCCAAGACAGCATCGACAGCAGCGGCTAAAGTGCGTCCATATTGACGGGCCAATGCTACGGTACGTCGAGGCAAAGGATTTTGATCTGCGCCAGCTCCTTGAAAAAACATAGCCATAGCGCCAGGGTGAGATTTTTCCAATTCTATCTGAGCAAATCCCGGATAGTCGCCTGACCATTTATTCAAACTCAATACTGTGGGATGACAGGCATATCCAAATACAATGCCTTTAATACTGCCATCCATTCGCTCTACCTTAATGACGGGCACGGCATGGTCAATGGGGCCAGCCAAGGAGGTTTGTTCAGTCAACAAGGACTCAACATTGTTTCGACGGTTGACTTGGAACCGCGCCACGCCATTTTCAGCATATAAATGTACTTTCTCCATTTCCATGGATGATTGAACTACTACATCCACCAACAGTTGGGTCAACTGCTCGGTATACTGATCGATTAATGCCTCATCGGCATCAGTCGTCGGGTAAATATCCACCAATGCATTGCCGAGTACCGGTCCTGTATGGGTATGAGAACTATTTAAAATGATTTGTGATCTGTCTAAATTTAGTTTAGACTTCAATTGATCGCGAACTTCATCCGACACGGCTTTGGGCAATCCCAACAAATCTAAAGTCACCCAAACTGAACGATATCCCTTGGCATCCTCCAACATCAAGGCTTTGGCCCAAATATCGTGCAAAACTCCCTCAGAAGGACTGGTCCTACTTCCATAACCAGCCATCCACATTGAAGTTTCAGGGGTTATTTTCACTTTAGCCATACCGGCCTTCCAATTCATATCAGTCGATTGCGCCACGACCTTTTGCGTAATTGTTTGCATAAAAAACATTAAAAAAATTAGACCACAAGTTTTCATAGTATCTCATTTTAATCTCAGAAATTATCTCAAAAAAACTAAACTGTCCTATACTTGAGGTGCCCAATATGTACAATAGGCATCTTCATAAACAGGGCCTTTGAATAAAATACAGCCTCCACATGATTTACCCTCTTTGGGGGGAATGTAGAGATTGCAACTACTGCATTGTTTATCGGGAATAGGAGTAGTCTCTTCATAGCCCAGGCTTTCCCTCTTTTTAATTTCTTCAGCACTGACTTTGGACAGGTCATCGCAGCTATCTACATCCAAATCATTAGCTGGGGCAACAGCCGTCGATTCTTCACTCGATGAAGAACTTTCTTTTTTATCTGCACAAGCCAATAAGCCCATACTTCCCAAGGCAATAACCGAGACTTTAGTAACTGCCTGCTCACAAAATTTTCTTCTATTCACTTTCATAATTATTGATCTATTTTTTCTTTGGAGTTAGATTCTTTTCAATGGCTTCTTTTTTGCTATCCAACTTAGAAGCTGCCTTTAGAATGGTTTCTTTTACATCATCTGCCAATTCAGTTTTGGATCGCTTCAATCCTTTAGATAAGCCCATGAGTCCTTGTTCGAGATAATCATCTGAAAGACCAGTCAATTTTTGGACGAAACTCAATATTTCTTTTTTATCATTTTTACCTCCTTGAACATATCCAAAATCATGGACAAATTTTCCAATGTCACCACTGTATTCTTTCAATAGATTGGTTTTAGTCGCAACAGCATTCCAAAGAGTCATAGATGATCCAGCTTCAGAACTCAATACCGCGGTTCTAATCCAACTGCTATTGATATTGTTCTCCAATATTTGAGCCAAAGGAGTATAGATTTTAGAACTGTTGTAATTCCCCAAACTCAATGCCGTCTGCATAACCACTCTATTGTCTGAATCCTGAGCTAAAGCGATAACAGCATTGACCAACTTAGGATAAGTTTCTGCCAAAATCAATCCGTATTCACGAACTCTGGGATTTTCATCCTTTAACGCCACTTGAATCGTTGACTCATCGAGAGCATCCAATCCTTCAAGTACGTATATGGCGTGAAGTCTCACTGCAGCCTCTGGATGATTCATCAGCAATTCTTTCACCTGAGGAAGAACTGAGAGGTCTTGTTTTTCCAACAATAATCGTTGACCGTGAAGTCGGAACCATTGATTGGGATGGGCTATCCATTCGACATAGCTGGCTGCGTCTCCACTGTTTTCCGTTACTGTGGTTGGCAATACTGGAACAGATGATGATTTGGGAACGATTCTATAAATTCGCCCCATGTCAGATCCTCTCATAAAATCCATATCCAATTTCAAATCTTCAGGAATAGAAAGAGGCGTTTCAATGTGTTGTCTATAAAAATCTACTACGTATAATGCACCGTCAGGGCCCACTGTAAAGTGCGCTGGTCTAAACCAAGGATCCTTAGACGCTAAAAATTCCTTCTCTTGTTCATTCTTGGCTCTTTGTGCAACATACTGTGATTGGTCACTAGGTAGGATTACCACATCTCTATGCACTAGTCCACCCATTACTTCGCCTGTAAATATATTGCCACGGTATTCTTCTGGGAATAGATCTCCTCCATAATGAGTTCCCCCAGAGGCTCCAGTAAAGTGATTGTCGATATATTCGGTACGATTCAATCCCTGTTCATCGTATTTCTTTTGTCTTCTATTGGATCTTTCTCTTCTCCAATATGGGGCTTCCGTCAATTGGTACATTCTCAAGTCGTGATCTGACACATTGACCACTCCCTTGGCAGATGGAAGGTAAGGGTGACGGTGTAGATATCTATAAGGCACGACCATATTTTGAATATGGATGGTGTTTTGGGTAAAAAATCGGTGTCCCCAATCATTAAAGGCTTGACCAAATTGAGCTGGAGCGGATTCTTTCTCATATTTTTCTTTATCCAATCGAAATCTAAAGTCGGCGCCTTGCATCTGCATTTTTTCCTCTCCGTCCATATAGGTTATTTCCCCTGCTTGGCCGTGATTGGCAGCATAAATCCAGTTGTCTACATTAAATCTCAGGTTGGTAATTTGGGCTTCTTGATTTTTATTAAAAAAACCTTCGAACAACACTTCCTTGGTGTCGGCTACCATGTCTCCATCCTCATCCTTCATGTAATAGATGTAAGGAGCGGCAGTTACCAAAAGGCCACCTTTCCAAGGCTGAAGACTGGTGGCGTCTTTTATTTTATCTGCAAATATTTTGGTATCGTCTATTTTACCATCGCCATCGGTATCCAACAAAACCTTGATACGACCTTGACCTTCTGTCCCTTCTGGTTGGAAAGGATAATCTGGCATTTCTACCACAAATATATTTCCCTTTTCGTCAAAGATCATTTCAACTGGGTCCTGAACAAAAGGTTCAGTAGCAAAAACTTGAATCTCAAAATTATCATCGAGTACAAAAGTGGACAATGCTTCCTCTGGACTTTGGGGTTCTGGGTACAATGGAGCTTCTTCGTTACAACTCGACATCAAAATCAGAGTTGCACATAAGTAGAGATAAAATTGTTTATTCATCATATTTATTATAAGTTAATTGTGATCATTATTGAACCGCCCATTTAATGGCGTTATTTATCAATTGAACAAATTGAGGATTCTCAAAATCCTTGGGATAACCGAGAGATGTATAAAAAACTTTGCTCCCTGTATTCGCAATCCTCGTCCAGGCAATGGGTTGAGTCAATGGACCTCCTTTTCCCGTCAACAATATTTGGGCAGTCCCATCTTTCAAAACCTCATTGATATATACATTTCCTATACTATGCCATCCATCGATATCAACATCTTTCAAAATCGGGTGATATGATCCAGTCGGAGTTATCGAAACATCAGTACCGTGGACTACTTCTCCATAGCCTTTGTTAACACTTCCCAAAACATCGGGAACAAAATCCCAATAGTCCTCATATCCTTCTTGAATCTCATCTCGAACAGAAAAAGCGTGGTTGGCAGTACGTATACCGACCAATGGCTTGCCTTTTGCCAAATATTTTTTGATCATTTTCATCTGTTCTGGCTGTAATGCCAACCGTCTACAAAACACGACTACTAAATCAGCTTTTTTAATCACCGACAAATTGGGAAAATAAAAAGCCGTACGCTCTCCTTGTCCCAATAACACCGTGGTTTTGTAACCAGGCTGCTGACTCAATTCTTCGGCAAATCGAGGAATGGTTTTATGAGCTTCATAGTTATCCGGATCTTCGCTTATTAAAAAGACAATATGAAATTCTGAATCCTCAGTCTCGGCCATGGCCATTTGAGGATGCAATGCAGCTACTATCATGATAAATACAGAGTATATAAAAAAATTATTTGTTGTCATCTTCTACTTTTTTGTGGGTATTTCGTTCAATAATTCAATGGCCGAACGCACGAGAAACAATCCAGCATTGTCGCTACCTAAACTTGTTTTTTCCCCTATTTCATATCCACCGTATTCTTTTTCTCCCGGCATGCCACAATAATGACCGCCATTGCCATTGGAATAGCCCAAGACTATAGTATGTGGGAATGGTGAAACTTCTCGAATAGCCATGCCCAATCCCGTCATAGGTTCCCCTGGCAAGGTCACTATGGCCAGTGAGCCGATAGTAATAGCCTGTACTTCAGAAGGCAAGATATCCAAGCCCGTTTTCTCTTTACCGTAATCCGTAAGAGGAAGTCCTACTATTTTGTGATTTACTTGTAATGGTCCCGGTTTTAATTGAGCGCTATAAGCATAGGCTTTAGAGATATTCTCGGTCAATCCAGTCGCCATTTCTTGTACGGCTTCAGGTCCGCGTTTCCAAGGATTGATATCACCTGCGGTTCCTTGCAAAAACATATTCTCACCACCCAATTCTTCATTTAATTTAGCCGTCACACTTCCCGACCAATCCCCTGATATGTCGTCAGTAAATGGATAGATGGATACCGCATGACAAGACATATGAAAAATACTTGAAATATTTTCTCCTTCCTCGTTTCTAAAGGAAATCACGGTTAGCGTTCTATCCAATGGTCCAAATGTCCGATCTCCACTCAATACATTGGGATCCCAATCTTGGTGTTTATAGTTAAATCCCGAAGGCAAATCAGAAGACTCTATTCCCCATTTCACCGGTCGAGGTCTTCTATTTCTCATATATTGGGAGGCATCATATCGTCCTATATGTATGGTCGCTGCACTGAGTTTTCCATTGGCCTCAATAGCGGCAGCTAAGGTTTCATCCATAAGGGTCTGCATCCACTTTTTATAATGTTTTTCTTCATTCTGTCGTGGCATATATCTAGTGGCCCACCAAGGATCGAGCTCCTTGCCTCTGTGGTTGTCTTCACCATATACCGGTGCCCATGGGGCGGAATGATTGTGAGCGGCATTGACTACAATATGGTCTTCTGGTATATTTAATGCGGCAGCAATTTTTTCTCTTATTTTCGCAGTAGCCGATTCCCCTGCATCTACAATTTCCCAATGTACAATAACGGCCTTTTGCCCCTCATCGCTCAACACCAATACTCTGGCAAATATAGGATCTAAAACCCCGGTATAGGGTTTTCCTGTAACCCAGTTGAATACTTCCGCATCTGGAGTAATGTCCCTTTTGGCAGCAGCTACTTTGAGAGAATTGGAATCCGCGGTCTGATTCATATTCAAGGTATAAATGGATTTAGAATAAATGGGAATGTACAGCAAGCTGCACATCAGAACAAGACTCATTTTAAATCGAAGAGTGGAGGTTAATATTTGGGGATTTAGCATCATTCCATTTCGTGTTTACTGGGGTTATGGTCTAATATTGCATCGATATATTCATAGGCCGCTCTTCTCACTGGTGTCGGAAAATCATGTCCAGCCTCAGGATATTCCACTTTCAATTGAGACGATGCCCCCATTGCTTGAAATAAAGGTTGAACCATTGACATGGCTTTTTCCACTCCTTTATAATCAAAATTTCCATCGTTAACAGGAGCATTGACAAAGATAGCTCTAGGTGCGATGAGACCTAGAATCTCGTGAAAATTAAATGGTAATTTTTCGGCAGACAAATCGTATTTTTCTTTAATCCAAGGCATATATCGTTGTTGTGCCCAAGGACCTAAAACACCCCCATATTTTTTAGTATTTGTTTCCCCTGCATTGTAATACTCAAATTGAGTAAACCCACAACTGGTCACCGCAACTTTTAACCGAGGGTCGAATCCTGCAAGAAACAAAGTATTATGCCCGCCCAATGAATGACCAATAACGCCAATTCTATTGGCGTCCACTTGTTCAAGTGAGACAAGGAGATCGACACTGCGCATATGATAAAAAATCCCAGCCATTGTGCCCGATTGATATCTATCCGTTTCAAAATTATAAGGTACCATATCGTCAAAGCTAGGATAATCCGGTGCGATCACCACATATCCACGCGCTGCCAATTCTTTGCCATAACCTCTATTGGGGCGACCTTGGCCATCTACTATTCGTTTACCTTCTTTACCTGTTGGATGGAGAGCGACCATGGCTGGAGATCTACCATTCAATGGACGGCGTTTGGGCAAATACAACAATGCCGACACCCATTCATTCGGTGCAGCCAGATATCGAATATTCCATTTGGTATAAGCAGGGGTTTGGACACTATCCATCCACACAATAGTGGGAGTTGGAAGATTGCCTCGATCGGGCAATGGCCCCATGACCTGTTCTAGATTAGCAGTGATATTCCATCGTTGTTTTTCCCATGCAACATCATCTTCTATGGTGAGATTGGATTGATGGACGGTTGAATAAAAATCAAAAGAATTGTAAACGCTCTGTGCATTGAGAAAAGATGCAATGGGCAACACTAATAACATTAGCAGCAATTTTAATCCTCTGGCGTTAATTAAAAGTTGCCTAAATGTATTGTTTACTTTAATCATAGCATCCATAAATATATATTTAAAGCCCGTGCAAAATCACACTTCTTCAATCGGTAACGTTACCGAAGATATAAAAAAATTGATACATTAAGTAGATTAGAGAGATAATATTTAAAAAACCGAGGGGAACAGAATGATTGGTCATAACAAGAATGAAAGACGCAATACGATGTAAATCAAATTCTTAAATCAAATAGTACAACATTGAAAACAAATATTAACTGCATAAAATTATTATGATGTTATTTTGTCTTTTCAGAAGGAATCCGTTGTTTACTTTTTCAATGATGTGATTTCCGTTCATCGATTAGGTCATTTACAAATAAAGTGTTTGTGAAAAAGAATTTTAGAATACTATCGCCAGGGCAAGATATGGATTAAATAAATGAAATACCATGATCAACATCAATTCAAGAACATCTGTCTCAATCTTGGATTGGTCGTATTTTTTGCCCAAAGAAACAATTTGTTATTATATCATGGACATTAAAACATATGAGTTTTCATGGTTAGATAATTCATAAAGCAAAAATTCCAACAAATCAATATTGGATAATTTTAATACCGCGGTTTTAAAACCAAGACATGGGAATAAAAGATATCTGATGACTTAATTTTTTACAAGTTTTACCTTACATTACCTCATCCTCAACAAATCACAGTACACATGGCACAACCATTGATCTCCGAAAAAGAAATGATTCACCAACTAACTCTACTCTTTCTCCAAAATGGTTTTAATGAAAATAAAGCCCAAACTTTAGCCCAAATTTTTACATCATCTACCCTAGATGGAATTCAATCTCATGGCATCAACAGAGTGCCTCTCTTTATTGAATACGTCAAAAAAGGCATCGTCAAACCCAATGCCGAACCCAGTTGTGTATCGGCCATGGGAGGGATTGAACGGTGGGATGGCCATCAGGGTCCAGGCATCCTCAATGCTTTGAAATGTAGTGACAGAGCCATTCACCTCGCTCGTGAATCCGGTATGGGATTGGTGGCCCTTCGCAACACCAATCATTGGCTTCGCGGAGGAAGTTACGGTTGGAAAATAGCCGAGGCAGGATGTATAGGAATTCTTTTCACCAATACTACTCCCAATATGCCAGCCTGGGGTGGGCAACAAAACAGATTGGGAAATAATCCCCTCGTCATCTCTATCCCCAGACCTGAAGGCCATGTGGTCTTAGATATGGCTATGTCACAATATTCCTTTGGCAAGATCCATCAATATCAATTAAATGGAGAAAGTCTCCCCTTTGCCGGAGGCTATGACCACAATGGCCAGTTGACTCATGATCCACAAAAAATCATGTCATCAGGTAAATCCCTTCCCATTGGTTATTGGAAAGGTTCTGCTTTATCCATGGTTCTGGATATGTTGGCCACCCTATTGTCAGCAGGTCAATCCACTTACGAAATTGGAAAACGAGAACTGGAAACCAATTTGTCCCAAATTTACTTAGTTATCAACCCACATACTTTTCACGACGAAGACATTACCTCAAAACTCATAAACGAAATAATCACATACAGTCATGATGTTGTGCCCAATAATGCGGGACGTCGCACTTATTATCCAGGTGAGCGTACCCTAGCCACCAGAATGCACAACAAAATCCATGGCATTCCAGTCAATGCAGATATTTGGAATTCTATACTAAATCTCATCGATGGTTAAATTCCATTTGTATTTTCAAAGCCTTTGTATACGCAGTTCTACCATCTGGTCTGACCTCACCATTCTTTTGAGCAAAACAACATTAGGCAATATTATATTTACTCTCCGATGATTTAGCCCATTTTGAATTTTTTATATATCTTCCGAATCCATATGAATTCCATTTGAAAATAGTATAAAGTAATCATTTATATCTCCTGTGATATCGATGAAAAAAATATAATAACAAATAGAATCAATGTGCTGAATTTCAACTCAATTAATAGACTTCATCATTATTAGATGACGATAAATAAAGGTATTTCTTCTATGGTTTGTCTCATTGATAAAAATAAAGCTATCCATCAACCGCATCGTATATACTTTATATTATGCTTAATGATCGGTATCTTATTTCTAAATAATTTCTCTTTAGACGCTCAAATAATTAAAAAAAATATTCCCGACAAATTAGTCGTATTGACCTTTGATGATGGTCCTGCCAGCCATTATTCCGTAGTCGCCCCACTATTGAAAAAATATGGACATACAGCTACGTTTTTTGTCTGCGAATTTCCTCCGAATTATGCCGACAGTAGTCTTTATATGAATTGGCGTCAAATCCATCAATTACATCTAATGGGTTTTGAAATAGCCAACCACACCAAAGATCATATCCCAGCTGGCAAGGTAGAAAAAGAAAAATTAATAGAACAAGTAAGCTATATCGAAGATCAATGTGATGCCTACAACATCCCTCCCCCAAGTACTTTTGCCTATCCTGGATACAATCTCAGTTTAGCAGCGATCAAGACATTAGAAGATAAAAGCTATTATCTGGCCAGAGCAGGAGGCAGCAGAGCCTACGATGCCTTAACCGACCACCCTATGATCATACCGAGTTGGGCGACCAACAACGAGAACAAAGAAGAGATTATGGAAGCCCTTCAGCAAGCCAAAGACGGGAAAATAGTAATATTAACCTTACATGGGGTCCCAGATATTGAACATCCATGGGTTGATACCAATGTTAATTTATTCGAATATTATTTAAAATACCTTAAAGACCACAACTATACCACTATTCGATTTAAAGATCTAGAACAATATATAGATGTCCAAAAAGCAGGTGAAGAAATCAATATCGATCTCAGTAAAAAATACAAAAATGATTAGGAGTTTTATTTTACTCATGGCATTATATACTTCTATGGGTTATGGACAAGAAATTCTTCCTCTTTATAATTCAGTTATTCCCAATAGCAAACCCAATGATGTAGTTGAAGAGGAATTGAAAAGAGACGATGCTTTTTTTGGATACAAAAATGTAACCATACCCAATATTGCCCTCTATAAACCAGATAATCCAGATGGTAGAGCCGTCATTATCTGTCCAGGTGGAGGATATGGGATGGAGAGTTATCTTTTAGAAGGCATTCGGATTGCCGAATCGATGACTAAGCAAGGCATTACAGCATTTATTTTAAAATACCGTTTACCCAATAAACTCACCATGGTCAATACGGCAATTGGTCCTTTACAAGATGCACAACAGGCTATAAAGATGGTCAGAGAGAATGCGGAGAAATGGAATATTCATCCAGATAAAATAGGGATGATGGGATTTTCAGCCGGAGGCCATTTGGCTTCGACAGCAGGTACACATTTTCAAAAGTCCTATATTGACAATCCCAATAACACGAGTTTAAGACCGGATTTTATGATCTTGGTATATCCCGTCATCAGTATGCAAGATTCATTGACCCATATGGGATCGCGCAACAATTTACTCGGCAAAAACCCAGATCGAGAAACCATCGAGCTTTTTTCAAACGAGTTGCAAGTTAATGCATCAACTCCAACCACCTGGATTACCCATACTGGAGACGACACGGTAGTCGATGTAGAAAACAGCATCCAGTTCTACCAAAGACTAATTCGCCATGGCATTGAAGCAGAAATGCATCTCTATCCCACAGGAAATCACGGATTTGTCTTGTCCATGGATATTGAAGATTGGATGCCCTCCATCTATAAATGGTTGGACAAAAGCGTATTTAAAGAAAAATAGAATCTAAAAGCTCTTTTAATTTACAAACACAGTTAATCAAATAAATTTAAAATATTCAATACCGAAGAAAATTAAAAACTACTATGAAATTAAACATTATTCTTACGTTTTGCTTTTTACTTTTTTATTCAGTTATCTCCATAGCTCAACCCCGCCGTGAATTGGTTCAAGTTATAGTAACTCCTGATCGAGGAGATTGGACATATGAAGTGGGCGAGCGTGCCGAGTTCACCATACAGGTCTTAAAAAACAATGTTGCATTAGAGGATATTGAGGTTGAATATGTTATTCAACCGGAATTGGTGGATGTATGGGATAAAGGAGTAATTGTATTAAAAAAAGGAATGTCTACGGTAAGAGCCAAGCGATTTAAAGAGCCCGGTTTTTTACGCTGTACAGCTACTGTAGAGGTAGATGGCAAGAAGTACTCTTCCTATGCCACTGCGGGATTTTCTCCAGAAGATATTGAACCAACAACAACATTGCCTGAAGATTTCACAGCTTTCTGGGAAAAGGGAAAGGCCGACTTAGCCCGAGTACCTATGAATCCTGTGATGACATTGGTCCCGGAACAATGTACGGATAAAGCGGATGTGTATCACGTGGAATTAAACAATATCCAAGGAAAGATCTACGGCATGCTCAGTGTGCCAAAGAAAGCGGGAAAACATCCTGCCATCCTCCATGTCCCCGGTGCTGGTATTCGTCCCTACAACGGTATTACTTGGGAGGCGGCTGAAGGATTTATTTCCTTCAACATCGGCATCCACGGTATACCTGTCAATCTCGATCCTCAGGTTTATAAAGATTTAAGTAGCGGTGCATTGAATGGTTATCCAATTTTTAATTTAGATAACAAGGACAAGGCCTTTTACAAGCGGGTATATCTAGGCTGTGTAAGAGCATTGGATTTTATCGAATCATTGCCTTCATTTGACGGTGAAAATATTGGAGTCACTGGAGGAAGTCAAGGTGGCGCTTTATCCATAGTAACTGCTGGATTGGACGACAGGATTGATTATTTGGCGGCCTTCTATCCTGCACTATCAGATCTTACAGGATTTCTACATGGTCGAGCTGGAGGTTGGCCAAAGATTTTTAAAGAAGGTTACACCAATAAACCGGAAAAAATAGAAACATCAAAATACTTTGATGTGGTCAATTTTGCTCGATTTGTAAAAGCCAAGGGTTGGTATAGTTGGGGTTACAATGACAATGTATGTCCTCCAACTTCCATGTATGCAGCCTACAATGTGTTGACCGCAGATAAGGAATTACATGTTTTTCAAGAAACGGCTCATTGGACCTTTCCCGAACAACAGGTCATGAAAAATGAATGGTTGTTTAACCAGCTTAGAAATTAATATTCTAATTCAGAATATCACATACCACAAAAATATTATGAAAAGGATACAACCATCACTGTAAATACTATTTCATTAGATAAAATTTTGAAAGTATTAGTGAGTAGAATTCAAGTATTGGCAATATAAAAGCCAAAAAGTATATTTTCTATCTGAACAAAAAAGCCGCCATAATTGGTGGCTTTTTTTTGTTTACACCTTTTCTATCTACTTCTCTTATCGATCATAACTACTGGCCAATGTATATGCAGTCTCATAGCAGCATAGTGGCTTATAATCTATCGAAATTCGATGCAGTCACGCCGGTAATTCGATGAAGATATGCGGGGCAATCACACCGACAATTGCCTATCGATTTAGGGGATGATCAGGCTTGGTAGAGGCGCTAAATTTTACTTATAAATCTTATATACATAAATTGAAAAGGTTATTCACACCAATCTTTGATTTTAATGTAAGCGACCAAGCAACTAGGTCTTTATGCAATAATCAATCGAGATGAACCTTTTGTAAAATGAACAGCTTAATTAATTAGGTTCTATCATGGGATACTCAGTCATACCCAGACATCATTATAAATAAGTCCTGAAAGGACGTAGTCTAATAGCCGTGGGTGACCGAATGAAGCTCGAAGAGCCAAATGCCTACTAAAGGCATTTGATGAGGGAACCGAGGGATTATTCCCTCGGGTGGGTGAGGTGTATAAAGCATCAAACAATGTTGATTTGGCGGACTTTTTGCATTGTCAATCTTCTGACTCGAAGAGATCATATCTTTTAATTCCCTGTAATGATATAATAGGATAGATTGGGCAAAAAGTGTGACAAATCCATGAGCTCGGTACTGTTTCCAACATTTTTATATCAACTTCATAACACATCCACCCCCTAACCCCCGCCAGCGGGGGACATAAGAGAGATTCGGCAAAAAGTGTGACAAATCTATAAGCATTACCATTCATGTTATCAATCAATTCACATAAATCTGTGATTTTGATAGAAAAATTATGTTTGCTGTCGATGGACGGTGCAATCACGCTGAAGCCAGCTTGATAAAAAAGTCCTGAAAGGACGAAATATGTCAGCGTAGGGTGAAACCCTATGAAAAATAGTTTACCCAATTAAGAAGTCCTGAAGGGACGATATAATAAATTAAAATGTAATTCTTACGATTTACAGTTCAATCACGCCGGAGTGAACGAGCAAAGTGCAAAGCACCAGAGCCCGTAAATCGTGCTCTGGCGAGAACGACCGAATATAGTACAAAGTACCCAATCCACTTAATGTGGATTGGATGAGGGAGCCGAGGTCA
>NZ_JAJQYA010000015.1 GCF_021729155.1 Membranihabitans marinus
TGTTACAATGAAATTGAATTTACAAAACTCAATTTTAAATTAAAACTTTTACTCTTTCCTACTTATCAAAGAACTTTAATTATCTTTTTTCTTTCACCCTGTTGCAAACACTTTGTTTGTTAAGGGACGGCAAATATACGGCAATATTTCAAACCTCCAAGCACTTTCTCAAAAAAAATTGATAAAATTGATTTTTCAAGGCTTTTTTCGCCGTTTTCATGGTTTTCACCACCCATTTTTAGACAAATAAACCACTTCTTATCTCCACATAGCCATACAACCCAGTATTAAATACCGACCAATATACTACATCCAATCATTACTATGGATGTTGGTTTTTTTTCTGCTCAAGCTCATTTTTTTTTAATTTTTTTTTCATTCTCTAAATATTTCCAACCACAAGCAATACCATATCCGTAAATAATACAATCATCCACCCATTCCATCGATTTTATCTCTGAATCTAAAAACCTTGCTTTTTTATAAAAATTAATGTTTCCATATTTCTAATTAAATATTTTTTGATGAATTCATAGATCTGACCTGCATAAATCTTCCATCCTCTTTGTACAGGAAGTATAATGGAAATTGAATTCTGAAAAATAGAAAATAGTCTATTTATAAGTAATGAGTACTTTATACGAATTACAATTCAGCAGATGAATTGAATTCTTCATTTTTCATCTAGCAAAATGAATACTTTACAGTTCAAAATTATCATCAGCCCTTGTCCTACTCATTAAACTATTGTCATCCCTAAGCATTTTCATTATATTGAAACAATTATAAATGTACTTGGTATAAAACCATTTTACACCTATATCATATCCGTAGGAATAAAAATGAAACATTCAAACTCAAATAGCAATAATCACAGTTACATTATATATGATGGCGCTTGTGGATTTTGTAATCGAGGTATTCTATTTATCGCTCACCACGACGATCACAACAAATATTCCTTTGTTTCCAATCTCTCTGATCTTGGAAAACAATTACTCATCCAGTATAAGATGAATCACCTAGTAGACAAAACCATTGTATTGATCGAAGACCAACCCTATATAAAGAGTACTGCGGTCAAACGAATTATCCGAAACCTACCTCAATATTCATTCTTATATTACTTCCTTCTACTCCTTCCCCGCCCCATTGCAGATTTTGCCTATGACTTAGTGGCAAAATATCGTAAAAAACTCATGCCGAACAACACCTGTCCAGCCCCTAGTCCAGAAATACAGAAAAAATTTATCCTATAATCCCTTTGTTTTCAATCTTAAATTGTCAAAAGATTGATGAATTTCACTTCAAAATCATTAAAAATGATTAACTTAAAGGGAAGGGCAATGTAAATGCCTACATCCATTCATCACCTGTAATCATGGATCTATGAAAGTAATAATGTTTATTGCAATAATGATTTCGACATTTCATCACCTCCATGGTCAAGACATCGCAGGGCAATGGAATGGTTTACTAAAAGTTCAAGGTCTAGAACTCCCCCTCGTATTTCACATTTCTCCAAATGATACGGGATATACGGCCACCATGGATAGCCCAGACCAAGGGGCAATCGGTCTACCGGTCAACAGTACGACATTTGAAAACAATATATTGCAAATTCAACTCAACGCCATAGGCATTCAATATCGAGGTCAATGGCAAGAGAATAATACGTTTTCAGGTGAATTTACTCAAGGGGGAATGACCGTCCCATTAGACCTGAGTCGAGATAAGATAAGCAAGACCAAAGTCAATCGACCACAAGAGCCAATACCTCCCTACCCATATTATACAGAGGAAGTGCGATTCAAAAATAATGAAGCCGATATCGTTTTAGCAGGCACACTATCTCTGCCCGAAAAAAATGGCATCTTCCCAGCCGTAGTCTTAATCAGTGGCTCTGGACCTCAGAATAGAGACGAAGAATTAATGGGCCATAAACCATTCTTGGTGTTGGCCGACGATTTGACCAGAAAAGGCATAGCCGTATTGAGATTTGACGACAGGGGAACCGCCGAATCTACCGGCCAGTTTAATACGGCCACCACAAAAGATTTGGCCACAGATGTAAAAGCCGCAGTTCAGTATCTGTCCACTCGCAGCGAAATCAATGATTATATAGGATTGATTGGACATAGTGAAGGCGGAATCATTGCTCCCATCGTTGCTTCTGACATGGACAACATTGATTTTATAGTACTTTTAGCCGGCACAGGAATTAGAGGAGATCGATTACTATTATTGCAACAAGAACTCATAAACAAAGCCAATGGAATGACAGAAGAAGAATGGCAAGAAATCCAACCCATCAATGCCACTGCTATTGATATGGTACTTAATTCATCTAATCTTGATAGTCTTTCCTCAGCCTTAATGGCTTACTTTGAAGACAGCGTTCAGAAAAAAGAAGGTGGTGATTTACCAGGAGGGATGGGGAATAAGGGGTACTTGGAGGCTCAAGTTCAACAATTATCCACAAAATGGATGCAGTATTTTATTCAATTTGATCCAGCGACCGCCTTGGAAAAAGTAAGGTGTCCAGTTTTAGCACTCATTGGAGAAAAAGACTTACAAGTACCCGCGGAAGTCAATTTAAATGCCATTAAAACCGCATTGAAACAGGGAGGCAATCACAATGTAACCACCATTACTCTGCCCAATCTCAACCATCTCTTCCAAGAATGCAATACCGGTTCTCCCAATGAGTACGCCACAATTGAACAAACTTTTTCTCCGATAGCCCTAGACACTATTAGTCATTGGATCAAAGATCAAATAAACCAATAGCAGAAAGAATTCTATCCATGAGACTGATTATTTGTGAATAGTAGAATATCGGCTCCATTTAGATAGTGCAATTCTATATTCAATAGAATAAAATAGGTTTTTCCAATAAAATTTAACTTTCGGTATTTCGCCAATTGTTATCTTTATATCAAATTTTACGGCATGAAAATATTCACGCTAATCAATGGTGTTTTTTATCCCGTTCGACTTCTGTCAAATCCCCATGGCTTGCTGAAGGGACACTCTGTTTTCAAGATTTATGGTACAATGAGGCCACGAAAATATCATCCACAATTTAACTAACTAGGCTTTGACCAATCATCGGTTTTAATAAAGAATAATTTAAATGATTATATCCCTTTTATTCATTGTTTTTGGCTTTACCATTTTAATTCTGGGAGCCAATAGCTTGGTCGACGGTGCCACGGCACTGGCCCAAAAATATAAAGTTTCCGACCTAGCCATCGGATTGACCATTGTAGCCTTCGGTACATCGGCCCCAGAATTGGTAGTCAATACCATGGCCTCTTATCAAGGTCACGATGACATAGTACTTGGAAACATTATTGGCAGCAACCATTTTAATCTATTTATTATCCTGGGCATTGCTGGACTAATCTATCCCATGACGGTAAAATCATCAACGGTATGGAGAGAAATACCTATTTCCATTATAGCTGCCATCTTCCTGTATCTCTTGGCCAATTTAAATTTCACAAACCACACTCATCATATTGCTCGATTGGAAGGAATGATCTTATTGTCTTGTTTCATTGGATTTATGTATTATGTATTCATTCAAATGAAAACTGATGTTGAAGTGGTGGGAAAACATATTGAGTCCTCAAACATCAAAATTGTTTTGCGAATAATTCTAGGCTTAACCGGTCTAATATTAGGGGGCAAATGGGTAGTCGACCACAGCATTGTCATTGCTACCGAACTGGGCATGAGTGAAAAAATAATTGGCATGACCATTATTGCGGCCGGAACTTCACTACCCGAATTAATCACCTCCATTGTTGCCGCATTAAAGAAAAAGAGTGACATAGCCATTGGAAATGTCATAGGCTCCAATATTTTCAACATATTTCTAATCCTAGGGGTCAGTGCAGTTATCCACCCCATTTCTTACAATCCATTGTTCAATCTGGATATTGTCTTTTTATGTATGGGTAGCTTGTTTTTGTTTATCGCTATGTTTACGGGAAAAAAGAAAAAACTCGATCGCTGGGAGTCCGCAGTATTGATCACGGCATATATAATCTATACCCTCTATATTATTTTTGTGGAAGGGTAAGTGATCCTCAGGAGGAAGTCGACTGTGCTTGCTTGGCTCCGGCGTGGTATTAATAATACTCCATGTTAATCTTTATTGGCATCAATGGATAAAATTTCGATTTATGTAAATTAGATTTAGACGCAAAATTTTGCGTCTCTACCGAGGGGTGACTGCACAAAATTCGACAGCCAAATTCCCCTCTATTGGAGGGGTGTCTGACTTGTCAGACGGGGTGGTTTGATTGTCATGATTTTTTATTTATACCATTCCGGAGCACGGTGGCTCCGGGTGGGCTTGCCAGGATGAAGGAAGACGACCACTGTGTCGTGGGTGGGTGAGCTTGTCAATTAAAAATGTAATTCCTATAAATTCAAAAGGAGATACCCTAATTTCTATAAATTAAATTGTTGTTTTATACCCTGTAAAAAATGAGCATCACTACTTTCCCCCCTTCGAGTCAATAGGATTTCAGCATCCTTGCCCACTCGATATCTCAAACGATTGGAAGTATCTGTAGCCGCTTGATATATGACAGCAGCCACCAATGAAGGTTTGGACAATTTACTAGTATCACCTAGGGTTTCTTCAAATCCCAACAAGGTCTTTCCCACCATTTCTTGATACTCCACCATAGATTCATTATTTTGAAAATCAAAGGATCTCCCGGCAAAATCGGTAGCTACACCACCGGGCTCAATGATGCGTACTTTTACTCCAATGGCCTCCATTTCAAAACTCAGTGATTCTGAAATTCCCTCTACCGCAAATTTACTCCCGTGATATAAACTGCCCAAAGGGAAGGTCATTTTACCCCCAATAGAAGAAATATTGATAATCGTACCTGAATGACGCGCTCTAAAATGAGGTAAGATAGCTCTAGTCACGTCCAAGAGACCTATGACATTGGTGTTAAACTGACGTATAATATTTTCTCTAGGAAAAGATTCCAAGGGTCCATAAGCCCCATATCCCGCATTATTTAGCAAAACATCGATGCCTCCAAACTGCTCCAATCCTCTATGAACAGCCTTGTCGATAGACTGTAAATCCAATACATCCATCTTGACCACCAGAACATTTTCCATTATCGAAAGTTCTTTTTCCTTGTCTGGGCTTCGCATCGTAGCAATCACATTCCACCCCTTGGCTTGAAAGTACTTTGCCGTTTCTTTGCCAATACCACTGCTGGTCCCCGTTATTAGTATTGTCTTATTCATAATGTTCTATTTAATAATTTATCAAAAGAAAATATCGCTCGCATCGACATCTATCATTTATATTTATTTCTATTTGGTCTATGTCATCGAAAACCAACTAGATAAAACTATTTGTAACATAATCACTTTAACAGTGATCATGGTATCTGTCCATCTCCTGTGTGCAGGGCGGCATTTAATCTGTCAAATTTGAGGTTAAAAAATATATAGTACCAAATACATTTGGTAGGACTAGATGGGATGTAGCATTCATATATCGACCATCGGTTTCTACGCCGACAGTATTTGCATTAAGATAATAAAATTTGTTCAATTTATTTATACTATACGACGTCGATATCGTGATTTAATCGAACAATGAGATGAGTAAACGACCTCGTTGAGATCTGACTTATAAAAAAGGACTGATAGTACATGAATAAAATAGAATATACCATATCTCAAGTATTAATGTGAATTAAATTTGCTCCATAATAATCAATACATACAAAATGGAATTTCAATCAATACGGTTATACAGTTTATTTATCACTTTACTGGCACTATCCGGTCTGTCCTTAACAGCCCAAGAGTCCGATTATCAATCCTTTACCAAAATATCAATTATCACCGGATCTTCTGCTAGCGAGGTAGAGCTAAAAGTAAGTCAATTACTCCATGACCGTCTTTCTGAAAACAACCATTTATCAGTGGATATAGTCTCAGAAAAAGATGTAACAGAGCTAGATGCCCAAAGCTTAAACATTGTGTTAGGTCATCATCAAAACCATAGTCTGATGCAAGATATATTTAACCAATATAGAATCCCTACACTTACGGAATTGGCCCCTGGTCCAGAAGGATTTTTATTGAAAACCATAGAACGTGAAGACAGAGCAATCTTATTGGCTGCCGGCATCGATGATAGAGGTTGTCTATATAGCGTAGGTGAGATTTTGCGTCGTGCCATTATCGAAAAAGATCAGGTCTTACTGCCCAACCACATAGACATTCGCACAGCTCCGGCCTTCGAAATTAGAGGGACTCAATTTGGTCAAAGTCGTATAGCCAAACAATTGGGAAAAGTTCGCGAATGGACGACCGCTGAAACTCAGCGTGTCATTTTAGATTACGCTTTGGCGGGAGCCAACATTTTTCCTACCCATTCCAAGGAGGACTACGATTTCATAAAATCATATGGCCTAATGGTGGAAAATAGTTTTGGAGCCAATACTGCTGGTAGTGACATCCCTTTAGAATGGAATGCATCCGAATCCATTGGTCGTAAAGGCTATGTCTGTTTATCCGTGCCAGAAGCGAGAAAATTTATGCTTGAGAAGTGCGAAAACTACTTTAAGTCCAGTCCTTCTTATGACTTAATTAAATTCTATGGCGGTGACGGTGGGGGTTGTGAATGCGATCGATGCAATCCTTATGGACTTACTTTTATAAAATTGGTGGAAGAGATGGCGGCGATTATCCATAAATACCATCCAGAAACTCGAATTTATTTTACCAATCAAAAATTTGACAATGAAGACGATAATGCCATATTCGATTATTTAAATGAAAAACCCAGGCCTTGGCTATGGGCTTGGGGATATGGACCGGGGTCTGATGCCACTACTTGGCAACCCGGCCATAGACAAAGTCATCGAATGGACTTATTTCAATATCCCGGTTTTGGACCTTATGGATTATATCCTCAAGAAATATTACACCAAATTCCCCGGCGACATCAACTCCTGTACTACAATGAAATTACTCATTGGAAATACGCCCAACACGCCTATATTCAAATGTATCCCCGAGCCGATCGCAATGGAGATTTACCTCCACATTGGGGCCATGAAATATACGAGCGACGTCCAGACCAATTCCTGACCATGGTCTACAATCGACTTACATTTTATGCTTGGCCCAAATTCTATCATCGGGTATTCAACGATTTGATGCGATACGGAATAGGTGACATTACCCATTCTAGTGGCCACCACGACCATTTCAATCAATGGATGTGGCAGCGCTTGTTATGGGCTCCTCGTACTTCGGTAGAAGATGTGATTAATGAATATTGCATTACTTGGTTTGGAAGAGAAGCTGCGCCGCTTATGGCCGAAGCCCTATTGTTGTTAGAGTCCAATATGGAGGAGCAACCGGGTACTCCCCTCGATCAAAAGGTGGATATTGAAAGGTATTATAATCTGGTTAAGCAAGCTGGTCAGAAAATGTCACCTCACCAAATGTCCAATAATTGGCTTTGGCGCATGTATATGCAAAAGGGGGCATTGGACCGCTATATCCAACTCGATGTAGATCAGCAGAAAAAATATGAAAAATCCATTATTTCAAAAGCAGCAAATATCCTTTCAATTCCTAAAAAATCGGATATAGAATCCATAATTGATTCATGGAAAATTCCTGTTGAATCGACCGAAATGCAGTCTTTGAAAGCTGAAGCCAAAGAATTGGGCAATGAAAGTAATGAGCTATTTGGTCAGAGAATTGCTGGTATCTACAATTTGAAACACGACTACATAGGACTGGGTTGGCTCTATAGACAACTTCAACGCAGTGCGAACAGCGATACCGAAACGGCCAAAGAACTTCTTCGACAGATCGTCCATTATGAAGATCCCGGGCAAGGAGGCTATTACGACAACCTCGGTACGGCCAATATTGCTCCCAATGTAGTCCATGGATATCCATACGATCACGGACAGCCCTATGTTTCCGAAATGTTGTCAGAAAGCAATCGGCCCAGCCAGAGATCCATGCATTTTACCCAAGACGAGGATGAAGGTGTTACCTTATTGTACAAAGATCTAGATCCCAATGCCGAATACCGCATACGTTTTACTTTAGTTCGTCCTTGGTACCAAGAAAGATATGCCGATCGGATGAATCAAAAATCAGAAACAATATGGGCAGACGACCAAGTCTTGGCCAAAGACTTAGAATTGCCATTGCAAATGAGTGATTTCTATAGTTTCGATATCCCACCGTCATTGACCAATGATGGGGAACTTCGCATAATGTTTCAACGGGCAGATGATGTTGCTCGAGGTGACCGAGTAGAAATAGAGCAATGGCGAAATTCCGGTGGTTGGGGCACCATGGTGTCTGAAATTTGGCTGAGTAAAAAGTAGAAATTTCACCCCCAGTTGTTGAATAAAGCTCAGTGCTTAGGACTACATCTATGGCTTTGTGGTATTCTCTAATACCACAACAGCTGGTCCATTGCGCATCCACTTTTGGCCCAATCCCGTAGTATCTCCCATAGCTTGAAAAAATACAAATGAGCCCAATGCCAAATCGATATCGCCATCTCCATCAATGTCTCCGGCATCCATAACCATCCATCGACCATCGGTCGATTGGGGAAAAGTATAAGAATCGAAATCCATTTGACCTTGATTTTCTAAATAAACAAAGCTCTGGTGAGCCTGGGATACATAATCTGGAAAAAACGAAATCGCTGCGATATCCATATCTCCATCTTCATCGTAGTCTCTTGCCATGGCTTTGTAAGCGCCATTTAATGGATAAAAGTATCCTTGTACAAAATTAAAATCTCCGGTATTTAAAAAAATATAAACACCATGATAGGGTTTTAAAATAGGCGTTTTATCCGCATTATCACCACAGACGTAAAGGATATCATCGAGACCATCACCATTAAAATCCTCCATTTCTATATATTGAGATCCATTTAAGGGAGAAAAACGCATCAGCGGTTTTGCGGTAAATTTACTGTCGCCCATATTTTTGTAATAGACAATAGATTCATCACCTTGGGCCATCAGTGCCACAACATCGAGTAATCCATCTCCATCCACATCTTTGACAACGGTTGAAATGGCTCCAGCGATAGGAGACAATATATGGGTTTGGTAGGAATCGCCCCCTTTGTTTTCATAATAGGCCAATCGACCTATATTATTGCCATATTCACAAGCAAGCACATCTTCGAGACCATCGTTATTGAGATCGCAGTATACTATATCTACGGGCCGATGAAGATCTGGGATCATGATTCGGGTACCATTATAGACTTCTCCTCCTGACTGCTTAAATACTTTTTGAATATCTCCGTCTGGGGCATCATGAGGAAATACACTTTTCCCTATTGTAGTAATATATAAGGTATCCGACTGATTGCGAAAATCGATAGGAGTAGTTTTAAACTTCAAGTTATTCGTCAATTCTAAGTCGGAATTCAAGATATTTAAATTACTAAATTGCGGACGACCTTCACTATAGACCAATGACTGTTGATGAGGCAATATTTTGACCATGGTCGTCAATGCTGGAGGTTGAATTTGTTTTGGAACCTTGTATCTAAATAGTGATAGATTGGTATTTAATACATCATTGACTTTTGGAGGCATTATGGTGTCTGGCGCATTGCTTACATAAAAATCAATAATTTTTTCCCAATCAGCCCGGGAAAGTACAGGTTGCTCAGGATAAATATTGGCTTGACGGACCATATCTCCTCCCAGGCCTTTATCGAATAAACTATCGGGTTGGTGCTCCCCCTTGTATATACCTAATCTAAAAGCCATGGCTGGGAGAACGTCCTTTTCCCAACTCGACTTGGGCAACATGCCAGGATCAACATATTGATGACATTTACCACAGTGAATGGTCGCCAATTCCGAGCCCAACAAATCGGAGACTGGGAGTGATGCCGATTTGTCTACGTCTTGGGGAGCTGTCGAATGACAAGCATAGAGCAAGATCCAGAAAAACAGAAAAGAAGTATACTTCATATAGTGATTCAATAAAACCCAAAATTAATAATCTAAAGTAGAGAAATATATTTAATTCTTAAATGAACATCATCTCCAAAACTATGATTGAACCACAAGGTTTCGACTGTATCCCAGTAAAAAACTCCTTTATTCTCTCAATAAAGATATTGGAAAAAAGGAGAGCTCACTTGCCCTTTTATACCACTAGATTGTTCTCTACTGTAAAAGTTAAGCTTTCCACTCAAAAGTACTTATCTTTAAGCTATCAAATGATATAGAATTAGAGCAAATCATGCAGGCCAATCCCACTCTTGAACAAAATACTATCGCTGTTTTGCCATTTGTAAATATGAGTGCAAGTGAAGAAAACGAATATTTTAGTGATGGAATAACCGAAGAAATCATCAATGCATTGGCCAAACTCAAAGACTTAAAGGTCACTTCTAGGACTTCTGCTTTTTACTTTAAGGGCAAAAACATTCCCATTTCACAGATTGGGAATCAATTAAATGTCTTTTATATTCTAGAAGGAAGTATAAGGCGGTCTGGTAATATGATACGGATTACTGCTCAATTGATTGAAGCCAAAGAAGATTATCATTTCTGGTCAGAAACTTGGGATCGCGAATGGGAAAACATTTTTGACATTCAAGATGAAATCAGCCTCAATATCGCCGATAAGTTACGTGAACAATTGGGTCATTTTGAGATTCAGGATCATTTAGTTTCTACTCAAACAAAAAACCTTGATGCATACGACTTGTCTTTGAAAGGAAGATACTATTTTAATAAATGGAATCCCACAGACGCTTCAAAAGCCATCGATTTGTACACAAAAGCATTGGCCTTGGATGAACAGCACACCGAATCTATGATAGGATTGGCGGACTGCTATAGTTTTATGGCTATTGCAGGATTCAGCCCTCTAAAAGCAACTTGGGCAAAGGCCATTGACCTCATCCATCATGCTGCTCAACTCAACGACAAAATTCCTGGTGTTCACTATCAATTAGCTCATTTGTATTTTTTCACTCAATGCAACTTTGGTAAATCCTTATTTTCCTTAAATCAGGCTTTAGAGTTGAATCCCAATTATGTAGAAGCTCATCAATTCATGTCATTTTTTTACTTAATATCTGGCAATCATTCTGCATCTTTAAACCACCTAAAAATAGCACTGACTTTAAATCCCTTATCACAAGAGACCCTATTTTTCATGGCTTATCATCACTACATGTTGGAGGACTATGAAAAATCAATTGAAATTCTCGACCGTTGTATTCAAGAAAACCCCATCAATTTACCGGCTCATATGATTAAATGGCAATGCTTAATCGCACAGGGGCGATGTGGAGAGGTATTGACTAAAATCGATGCCTATGACAAAAATCTAATTGTCGAAGGCGACGTATTGGGATTAAAAGGACTGGCCAACGCTATCGACAACAACCTAGCAGAAACCAAAACCTTTATCGATCAACTCATAGAATATTCAGAGAAAGAAGATGGTTATCGAGCCAGTTCTTATCTGGTAATGATTTATGCCAATATCGGCGAGGCAGACCAAGCATTTCATTGGCTAGACATTAGTATAAATAATCAATACAGTTTAATATTATTTCATTTTTCAGATCCTCTACTCCGACCATTAAGGAATGATATTCGTTACAAGGATTATCACAAAAAGCTCTACACTACTTCATCATTTAAAAGAAAAAAAGCAGAAAAAAAACCCATTGTATCGAAGTCATTATTGGCCAGCTATAGCAAAAAACTCTTAACTCATATGACTGCCAATAAACCCTATCTAGATCCAGGATTATCATTGCGAAGTTTGGCCCAACAAATCAATATCCATCCCAACCAATTATCTTATTTATTGAATGAGTCTATGGAGAAAAATTTTAATGAATTCGTCAATCAATACCGCCTACAAGCTTTTAAAGCAGCGGCTTTAGATCCACAAAATCAACATCTCAATTTAATGGCCTTAGCCTATGACAGTGGATTCAATTCAAAAACCGTATTCAACACTTATTTCAAACGTCACACTGGTATGACTCCAAAGCAGTACATCCAACAGATGTCATAGTGGTCAGTGCCTTAATGGACCAATAATCATCTTAGAACATTTAATGAAAAAGTACGGATTTATAATTTAGAACTTCTTCTTAAAATACAGAACACCATCAGGAAGGGAATCCTCTAGATTTGTAACTACAAATTCGAACAAGGGAAATACAAAGCATTATTTCTTAATTATTCAATCATTAAATTTCTATAAAATGAAAGCGATAACTTATCATCGATACGGCGGACCTGAAGTCATGAATGTGGAAGAAATAGCTACTCCAAAACCAAAGGAGAACGAGGTTTTAATCAAGATCAAAGCAGCATCTCTCACCAGGGCCGACACCTTAATGCGAATGGGCAGTCCCAAATTCGGAAGACTAATGCTAGGACTTTTCAAACCCAAGACATCCATCACCGGTACAGGCTATGCAGGGGAAGTTGTTGCCATAGGTGAGCAAGTTAGCCGATTTAAGATAGGCGACCGTGTTTTTGGAGAAACCGTATTTGGCAGGGGTAGTCACGCAGAGTACACCACCGTATCTGAAAACAGTCTGATATCAACCATTTTGCCGGGATTGTCGTATGATGAAATGGCTGTAATCTGTGATGGTCCATTGACATCGATTAATTTCTTAAAGAATTGCGGCAACATTCATGCTGGGCAAAAGATATTGATCAATGCGGGTTCAGGCAGTTTGGGTTCAGCCGCTATCCAATTGGCCAAGGCATATGGAGCCATTGTCACTGCCGTGTGTAGTACTCAAAACACATCGTTGGTTCGTTCATTGGGGGCAGACTATGTCATTGATTACAAAAAACAGGATTTAACAAAATTAGATCAAACCTACGATGTTATTTACGATACCATAGGTATTTTGAAATTTTCTAACATCAAAAAAAATCTAACCTCCCATGGCATCTACATGTCTCCCGTTTTAAATGGAAAAATTCTGTGGCAGATGATGACGACATCCATTTTTGGAAGAAAAAAAGTGAAATTTTCAGCGACCGGTATGTTGAAAACCAAGGAATTACGAGTATTGCTCGATGAATTAAAGCAACATTTAAGTAATGGACAATTAAAGATTGTTTTAGATCGCAGTTACAAACTCGAAGAAATCATTGAAGCGCATCGCTATATTGACAGTGGGCGCAAGCGAGGTAATGTAACACTACAATTGGTTTAGTTATGATTAATAATAATATTCTTTCATCGTTAGATATGGTTTTAATATTTCGACATATTGAGTGGTTCTCCTATCTTGATTTCATATTTCATCCTTTTTTATAAATGGAAGTTGTGTTGAGTGAAATCGTATAAAGTAAATCATCTTATCTTTTTCAACTATACATCCTAGATTAGGACTTATCCATGAAATAGAACGGTCGGATTTTTACACCCATAGTCCACAATATTGTCACATAGTCAATGGGCATGATAATTGTCCCAAATGTTGAGATTTCTTTTTACATCAATCAGGCCTGATAATGGCCGTATGGAACTTTACCCTATCCAAAAGTCATTTTTAATATAGGCTGTTGTTCGTATTTCTAAGGTTATACAGAAGTTTATAATCAAACCAATGGTCTATGTCCAATGTCAGATTTTTGAAAATAAGATATTCGCAATCTTTCATAGGCAAGCCATTCGATAATGCTATTCACGGGGGGGGTGATTCACGAAAGACATTATTCACTGAATGGCCAATGGTTTTGAGGCTGGCAATTTCGATGGCTTATTTTGGTTTATCACAAATATTAAAGTGAAGGGCAAAAATTAGCTCAAAGGAAAAATTGAGTTAAAGTGTTGAGGTAAAAATTTGTCTATAACAATAAAACTTTGAGAATGAGAAGTTTGATGAGAAAGAGGAGAAAGATAGATAAATAGGGGATTAGGTGAATAGGTGAATAGGTGATTAGGCGATTAGGCGAAATTTGTGAGGTGGGTAACGGGATTTGAGACGGAGAAAAAAGGGATTTGAGACGGGGAAAAAGGGCGCATTAGGCGCAAATTCATCATGATAGAATTCAGAATTTTAACGTATAAAATATTAAATCATGGAAGCAATATCAAAAAGCCTATCCTTATTTGACTTCCAACAATTTTTCCCCAGCGATGAAAGTTGTTTGAAGTACTTAAGTGAACAGAAGTGGAAAGACGGATATTCATGTCATCGATGTTATAAAAATAAATACTGTCGGTCCGTAAAAAAATTCGATCGCAGATGCACAGCATGTGGATATGTTGAATCTCCGAAAGCGAATACCTTGTTTCATCATATGAAATTTAGTCTTCAGAAAGCGTTTTACATTGTCTACCTCGTATCCACAAATAAAAGAGGTATCGCATCGACAGAATTAAGCAGAAAATTGGGACTAAGACAGAAGACTTGCTGGCTTTTTAAGCATAAGATTATGCAAGCCATGGCCAGTCGAAAAAAATACACCATTGCATCCGATGTTGAAATCATGACATGTGAATTAGGCATCAATAATATCGTTGAAAATGGCGTCAAGATTGAAAAAAAGAAATTAGCTGTCTTGGCCCATGAAAAGAAAAGTAAAGGTCGTGGCAAGACATATGGTCACAAAATAAACGATTTAAGTGCCAAGGAATTATGTAAAATATTACACGATCATGTAGATAGATCCGCATCTATTAAAACCAATGGATGGCCGGCATTTTCAGCAATGAAAAAAGAATATCATGGAATCCAAACAGTAGTTCAAAAAAAAGGAAAGCACCCTTTGGTAATGAGTTATAGAATAGGATGTGGGTTACTGCAATGGTTAAGAGGTGTCCATGGCCATGCAGAATTACTGCAATATTACCTCGATGAATATTTTTTCAGGCTCAACAGGAGTGACATGGAAGGAGACTTGTTTTTCCACTTATTGGATCGCATGATAAAGCACGAACCGCGGACCTATTACGACATTGTCAATTTTACGCCTAAAGCAGCGTTTCTCAAAAAAGCCAATGTTTCCGATCTTTCCATGGCCCATTAAAAAACCCTATATAGTCTCATTACTCATTGTAATATCCTATATAGGGCCTGTAAAATTTATCTCTATATCTCACGTGGTGCTCGCATCAATGGAAATTTCATCTTCCACTTATAGCCCCTGATCTATAGTTTTATCGCCTATATTGAAAATGCCTTTTCAATTAAAGCCGCTTGCTGCTCATCGTGAATTTTCTTAAATCCTGTAGCCGGTGAAGCTCCAGGATCACGCGATACTTTCTCCAAATTCCAGTCCTTCAACAAATAATTTAAATAAATCCATGCCCCCATGTTCTCTGGCTCCTCTTGAACCCACACAAACTTGGCCTTGCTATACTTCTTCTTAATAGCCTCTAACTGATTGACCGGCAATGGATACAATTGCTCAACACGGACAAGATTGACATCCTTGATCTCATCTTTTTGAAGTTTCTCCAATAAATCATAATACATCTTACCTGTACACATCAATACCTTCTTGATCTTACTGGCCGCTACTTGAATATCGTCTTCAATCACCTCTTTAAACGATGATCCTTCTACAAACTCCGATTTGTGACTGATACATAGAGGATGTCTCAATAATGACTTCGGCGACATATTGATCAATGGCTTTCTAAATGGTCGAGCCAACTGCCGTCTCAATGCATGAAATAAGTTGGCAGGAGTCGTAATATTAGTTACCGTTATATTGTAATCCGCAGAAATCTGTAAAAATCTTTCCAATCTGGCACTGGAGTGTTCTGGACCTTGACCTTCATACCCATGAGGTAATAAAAGTACCAATCCACTCATCCTTCGCCATTTACTTTCTCCCGCAGAAATAAATTGATCGATAATGGTCTGAGCTCCATTATAGAAATCTCCAAACTGTGCCTCCCAAATAACCAAATGGTCCGGAGATGCCAATGAATATCCATATTCAAATCCCATGACGGCAAACTCCGACAAAAGAGAATTGTATATCATAAATCGACCTTGATCATCTCGCAAATCCTCTAGTCTATTTCGCGCTTTAAATGTCTTCGCATCATATACCACTGCATGACGATGAGAAAAAGTTCCTCTCTTGACATCCTGTCCACTCATTCGAACATTCTTGCCATCGAGCAAAATTGACCCATAAGCCGTCAACTCACCCAATCCCCAATCTAGGGTTTCTTTTTCAAGCAGACTATTCATCCCCTTAAACAATCGGATAACCTTAGGTACAGGAGAAAATCCTTCTGGTAAATAGGTCAACTTACTAATTATCAAATCGAAATCTTCAGTCGAAATACCAGTTTCTGGAGATTTTTCAAAGTCAGCTGGATCATTGGTGATTTTGAGTTCTTGCCATGCCAACTCAGGTTTCTGATAAGTATAGGGCAATGGCTGTTGTTTCACCAAATCCAATCTTTTCTGAAGATCTTCCCAGAAGTTTTTCTCTAAATCCTCTGCCATCTTCTTTTCAACCTTGTCGCGATGTACCAATTTATCGATATATATCTCTCGAGGATTCATATGATCCTTGATGATATCGTACATCTTTGGTTGAGTAAATCGCGGATCGTCACCTTCATTGTGACCGTGCTTTCGATAGCAAACCATATCGATAAACACATCATTGTTAAATTTCTGACGGTATTCAATGGCCAATTCTGAAGCAAAAATTACCGCCTCAGCATCGTCACCATTGACGTGAAATACAGGTGCTTGAACCATATTGGCTGCCCCTGTAGAATAAGTTGATGATCGAGCATCGTCAAAGTCTGTGGTAAATCCAATTTGATTATTGATCACAAAATGTACGGTACCTCCAGTATAATAACCATCCAGCTTACTCATCTGGATCAATTCATATACTATACCCTGTCCAGCAATCGCAGCATCTCCATGCAACAACACTGGCAATATCTTATCGTAATCTGACTCATACAATTCGTCCGCTTTGGCTCGAGCATAACCCTCTACCACAGGATTTACCGCTTCTAAGTGTGAGGGATTTGGTGCCAATTTCAACTGCACCTTCTTCCCGTTCATCGCTTCCACCAAACTAGAATAGCCCATGTGATACTTTACATCTCCATCTCCAAACGCCAATTCTGGAACCGCAATCCCTTCAAATTCATTGAAAATGTGTTCATAAGTCTTACCCATGATATTGGCAAGTACATTGAGTCGCCCCCTATGAGCCATCCCTATAACCACTTCCTCTACAATATCTTCGGCAGCTTTATTGATCATGGCATCCAATGCAGGAATAAGGTTTTCACCTCCCTCTAATGAAAATCTCTTTTGACCAATATATTTGGTATGTAAGAACTTTTCAAATATTGATGCCCCGTTTAATTTATTTAATATCCTTTCTTTTTTGTCAAAAGACAATCCGTGATCGGGATCCAAGGATCTGCTTTCTATTTTATTGCGCAACCACATGCGCTTTTCCTTATCTTCAATATGAGCATATTCAAATCCAATATTCCCTATGTACAAGGTATTCAATCGATCAATGATTTGCCTCAAGGTGGCATTCTTCATTCCAATTTCTTCCCCTGAAATAAAAATCTCATCCAAATCAGACTCCTCCAAATTATAGTCTTGCAGATCTAAATGAGGTTTTCTATCCTTTCTCGGCTTGATAGGATTCGTCGTAGACAATAAGTGTCCTCGATCTCTATATCCGTGAATAATTGACAATACATCAAACTCCTTTTGAATCTTCCCAACAGTTGCTGGGGCTTGAATCTCTCCTACCTCACTTCCGTTATTATTGAAGTCAAATCCATTAAAAAAAACTCGCCATCCCTGATCTACAGATTCGGGAGTATTTTTATACTGTTCATACAATTTTTCAATGACTTTGGGATGTGCATTAAAAACATAAGAATAATCAGCCATTTTTTAGTTATTATTTTAATCCTCAAATATCTAACAATAGGTTGGATTACCCATATCTTTTTTAAAGATAATCTAGAGTTTTTTAAACTAAATGAATGTATATTTCTAATTATTGGCCTGTCACACTATTAAAACTTAACAATTTATAGCCCAATCGCTGCAGAAAAAACAATAATATAAAAATAAATAGACCAGAAAACACAAATACCCACCAACCATCTAAATAATCCTTTGCCTGATTGAGTAAAGTACCTAATGTAACCCTATCTGGTGGTAATCCCAACCCTAAAAACGACAATGTCGTCTCCAGTAGTATAAACCTGGCAATAGATAATGGCAATACTGCCAAAAACAAGTGTACTGAATTTTTAAACAAATAATTTAAAAACAACCATTGGTACTTTACCCCATTGCGAAGCGCTTGTTTAAAATATGGCTTTTCCATGATCTCCAATCCTTCCCTCCTGGCCATCATCGCAAAACCAGGCCAGGAAATCAATACCATAATCAAAATCAATGTCCACTCATTGGTCAGTTTCAAAGAGGCCGACAACACCAGTAATATCAATAAATCCGGTAGGGCTTGATACCATTCTACCCCGCGAGACAATAGCCAGCCAACTCGAATTCGCTTAGCAGAAGGCCTTGAAACAAAGAATATATAAATCAACCCAGCCAACAAAGCCATCAATATAAATAAATGGTATATCTCTAAGAAAAATGACATAACAAACACGATGATCAGACCGATGATTGACCAATAATGATAGTTCGCCATCCCCAATTTGGATAAAAAAACAATGACTAACCCGATACTCCACCCCAAAACAATGGCCAATAAAGCCGTCAATAAACCAATGGTAATCGACTTTCTTCCTCCGTATAGCAATCCAGCCATTACATCGCGTCCCAATCCATCGGTACCCAATAAATGTATACCCACCTGTGGGCTTCTACTCAAAGGTCTGGCATAACTAGCTACCTCTGGCCTTATGGTTTCACCATCCATCTTAACTAATAATGGATGCCATAGAACAGTGCATTCACCGGTATTCTCTTTATGAAAAAACTGATATTCTCCATCGCATTTAGCTAAAATCGCATTTTCATTGGCAAGAAAACTACTCCCGATATAACATATAAACAAAAACAAGCCCAATATTACTACCTCTATATGTCGCCCAATCCAATCCTTCATATTCCTCCACCTTTATTCTTCCTAATACTAGAACCATAGACGACGGTGGAGATAACCATATCGGAAATAAGGTGTCCCACTTGATGTAAAATAGTAAAGAATACAACCAAAAACAATGTGGTATTGATATCCAACATTAAAATAGCATCGTAAAACCAACGACCCAATCCAGGCAGATTAAATATCATTTCCAATATCAAAGAACCTCCGAACAACCCAACAAAAATGTTTGAAAAGGTCGCCATTCCCGTTACCCAAAGAAACCGAGGCAAGTATTTAAATCGAATTATATTTTTATTCATCCCCATTTGCATTAAATATCCATTGATTCCTGTTTCCTCTCCTATGGTCTTTAATTTTTCATCGAAAACTCGAAATAACACGATGCCTGGCCAAATGGAAAAAAGCAAGATGGGTAAAACCAATTGATGTCCATATTTCATATAAATCTCACCCAAATGCTTTACTTCTACAGAATAAAACGTGGGAAAAGGAAATAAAGTAGACATCCAACCGTATCGATGACTGGTCAAAAAAACGAGGGCCAACAAACAGATAATAAAGGTAGGTAAAGAATACAGTGCCAATGACATAAATCGAGCCAGCCTCATCATCCTCCCATTTACTGAAGTCATATGTCCAGTGATTACGAGATACATCGATAGAAATACAGCAAGTAAAAACCCAGGAATAGTGTAGGACAATGTCCATTGCAGTGATTTGACAAAGACCCGATACACCGGTTGTCCATTGATATCTAGATTGGAAGCTGACCGCCCCAACAACAAATTCAATTGGTGATTAAATATATTTTCTCGCCCATGCCACAGCCATCGATATCCTTTGCCTGCCTTTAATCCATCTTTACTACCTGCTAGAGAAAGTCGATCTATCCACTGTAAGGCCACATTATTAGAGATGGAAGAGCGAATATTTGAAAAATCATCAATTGTCGATACGGATAAAAGAGAAATCAACTCTTTTGCCGGTAGCGAATGTTCACTGCCATGATTTTTAAAACGGGACAGTCCATCTGATAAAAAAGATCCATATTGCCCCATAAGTAGAGGATCTTTAACTTGATGACACAACTCTTCAAAGTTATGGCGAAAAACCAAAGGGATAGAATATACTTCATCGGGTAAAGCATTGGACAATAATGAAAAGTAAAACAATGGCATATTTTTATCCACCTGTCCCTTATCGACCATCAACTCTGATCTGAGCAACAATTGTTGATCCATGGCTGAACCAGTAGTAATAACCTCGGTATCCAAACCCTTCCAATCGGACAATCTGTAGAACAACCACAGCGTACAATACATTATGGACAAAGTAATGATAGGTATGACGAGGCAGCGAAACATCCATTTTGAAATCAATTTTGTCACAATAAAATTGTTCTTTTAAAAAATTACTCTGTCTTTACTCCCGACCTACCAATATCATACCCCGGCCTTTGGGCTATTCGGTATACATCTATTCTGTTTTTCACCCCTATAATATCGACTGGAGCCACAAGAAATATAACCGGTGTTATCTCACTAAACCGCTTTTGAAACTTATGATAAAGAGCCATTTGCTCTTCAAAATTCAAATTAGTCCTCAAATCCTCCAGAATAGAATCGAGGATATCATCCTTTAAACCTTGATAATTTTTTCCCGCCACTATAGCTTGTGAACTATGCCACAAAGGATAAGGATCATCTTTTATATTGTTTTGCCTCAATGCCAAAGCAGCCATATCAAATGATTTCTGCTGTAATTCAGGAAGAAAACTCTTGAAATCCGCAGATTCAATATTGAGTTCCACGCCTATTTCCAACCAGTAACTTTTCAGCAATGTCGCTACATTTTTGGATAGTGTAGATCTTGTTGTCCAGATATTAAATACCAATGGCTGCCATTTATTTCCAATCTCACATTCCACTATGCCATCACCATCTCTATCCACGCATCCCAAATCAGACAACATCTGCTTCGCTCTTTCCACATTATGGGGGACGGCAGTAGTGTCGGCATAATATTTACTGGGATGTATCGGACCATAGACGGGCAAGGTATTTGAATTGAACAATTTACTTATTAAATCAGATCGATTGACTGCATAATTAAGTGCCCTACGTATACCGACATTTTCCAATAAACTATTCTGATTGTTGAGGGCTATATACAACACTTGAAGATTGGGTACGGACATGGTTTGCCCTCCATAATCACTAATCAAGGAAGTATCTTTTTCCCTTAAATCTGTCAGCACATCTACTTCGTCTTGAATAAACGCATTTAAGGCATTTTCTTCATTGGGGATAATGATAAATTCCAATCGCTGAGCCTTGTTCTCAGTGTATATCTTGGGTAGAACATCATCTCCCCAGAAATCTTCCCTCCGCTCTAATACTATTTTTTGATTCGTCATCCACTGCAAGGGAATATATGGTCCATTGACTACATAATTATTCTCACCTATTTGGCCATAACTATTAAAACTAGAGGATAGAGATTCCAGTTTTTGATCTTCAACCGAAGTGAGTTCCTTGGTCTCAAGCAAATGATTCAGTATCTCTATATTTGCCAAACCCTCTTCGTCCAAGCGATGTGAAGGATAAATACTCAGACTTCCAATAAATTCATCGGACAAAATATAAGGTTCTTTTAGTATCACGGCTAGACCACCATCCAAGTCTTCCACATGGTGGATCAATGAAATATAAGCAGCCCATGCCTTATTTTCAGCATAGGGATTAAGCCCCATAACCAGGGTGTATATTAGGTCGGCCTTGTCTATAGCTTTGCCATCACTCCAGTATGCATCTTTGTTTAATATCAATTCATATCGCACGCCATCGTCATTGTGTGTGACTTTCCATTGATTTAATAAAATTGGTATCCATTCACCAGTATGGTCATCGATCTCAGCCAATGGCAGATACATTTGTGACTCTATTTGACTGGACACAGTTTTACGAGAAATAGCGGGATTTAAAATGTCGGGTTCAGAATTAATCTGTATTTTTATTACATTTAAAGTAGATCTTTCTACAGGGTCCTTACATTGAAATAGGTTAAAGACAATAAACAAAATACATACAAATCTTAAGATGGTCATGTTTAGAGGGATATCGAACAAAGTTATTATATTTATACGACATTATTACTAAATTAGATAATGAGAAAAATCCTAATACCCGGTGGTACTGGTCTAGTCGGCACCATTTTAAAAAAACAACTCTCTAAGCAGGGCTTCGATGTTTATTTTCTTACCAGAAAACCGACTACAGAAGCAGACTCATTCACCTGGGATCCGGACAACCAAAGAATTGACAATGAATGTTTTAAACATTCGTATTATGCCATCATCAATACTTGCGGGGCTTCTATTGCCTCTAAGAAATGGACAACGAAGAGAAAAAACGAATTACTAAACTCGAGAATCAAGCCCACCGAATATCTTTGGAAATTGATAAGGGATAAAAATCTCATCACAGAAAAATATTTCAATCTTTCGGCAACTGGATATTATGGCAATGTACCGGATCCTGTTAACGAATTAGATAAATCCAATAGTCAACTTTTCATTACTCACCTTTCCAAAAAATGGGAAACTACTTTTTTTGAAAATAGTGTAGATGGCATCGATCACGGTGTACTGCGCCTAGGTGTAGTACTGAGTAAAGAAGGTGGATTCCTTACTCAATTCAATAAATCACTAAAATTCAGCATCTCCCCCTACTTTGGATCGGGTAAAGACTACCTAAGTTGGATACATGAAACAGACCTAGGTCGCGCTATTCACCATATTTTATTAAATGATGAAATGCAACAAATATATAATTTGACCTCACCTTATCCATGTACTACAAAACAGTTGAGTAGACAACTTAAAGAAGTCGATCCTTCCTTAACCATCATGGTATCTATACCCAAAATGTTAATCCGATGGCTGTTCGGAGAAATGCGCGAGATCATTCTTACCAATGTCCAAGCACTACCCTACTATCTCCAAGAAGAAGGATTCCAATTTGAATATACAGAAATAGATGCCGCTCTCCGTGAAGTTTACGGCCCTAGATATTACTAGTGATTAAATACTTCAACCGCTTTCTGCTTGATCACTAGATCGGTAAACTTACCTTTAAATCTAGTAGCTCTCACTATGTGATTGTCTATCCAGTGATAATTACCCCCTCTAGGCTTATTCATTAAAAGTCCGTGATATTTGAAGTTGTGCTTGCGCAACCATTCTTCCGTTACTTCACGGTGTTCTTCAGTTCTACTGGTAAAGAAAGTGATGACATGACCTTCAGCATACCATTTGTTAATGATTTCCAAAGCATCGGGATAGATCTTTGCAGTAACCATCCTTTCTGGCTCTTCATTAGGAATATCATCGCAAATCGTACCGTCGATATCAATCAAAAAATTCTTTACTTCCTCTGGTAAAACGGGGCTAAGATGTTCACCCTGCTCGTTTACAATTTCGTTAAATTTAATTTTGTTTCCCTTTTCCATGGGTCAAAAATATTACTTTATTTCAATTTTTATTTAATTGAATTGAATTTTACTTGAAATTTATATACTCAGTAGGGTCTTTGGGGCGTCCATTTTCCCAAATTTCGAAATGCAAATGCGGTCCAGTACTCAGTGTTCCCGTATTGCCAATAATGGCTACAGCTTCCCCAGCTTGAACCCTATCGTAGTTGGCTTTCAATAGAGAAGAATTGTGTTTATACACCGATATTAGTCCATTGTCGTGAAGGATCATTATTGAATTTCCCGTCTCCACACTCCAATCAGATTGCAATACCATACCAGAGGCAATGGATTTAATAGCTGTATTTTTGGACGCCAAAATATCTATACCAAAATGATTTTCTGAGGGATCATATTTTTTTCCAATGGGTCCAATTACTGGAGCAAACAAGGTTATTTCCTCATTATCTAGCCGTTGTTGTGAAGATAAATCGGGATTAAACGAAGTCCTCAGAGCATCCAATCTTTCTTTTCTCTCAATATTTTCACGCAACTCATCGTCTTCCTTCACTCTTTCCACGATACTGGGCTCTGCATTATCCGTCGCACTGACTAATTCTTTATCATCCTTTTGCAAACTGTCTATGGGTTTACCACTCAACAAACTTCTCAAAGACAAAATATAGGCATCTTGCTCTTGCATCTGAGATTCCATACCATTGATCAACTCTCTTAATTTGATAATCTCTGAAGTTTCCACTTGTGCATAAAACCCAGGCAAAGCTCGTTTTAAGGGAGTGAATCCTATCAATCCATAAAACAATAAAAACATGGTAAAGAACAATCCAATCCCAAGGACTAAGAGTTGCGTACCAGAAAAGGTGATCCGATATTCGGCCTCAAGAGTCTCCAAATTGGTCAACACCATTCGGTAACTCTTTCGCCATCTCGACTTTTTTTTCCTTTTATCTTCTTCCATTTAATCTCTAATTTATTAAGTATAATAACACCAATCCATCTCCAATTGTATTCTCGAGAAATGAAGCAATGGTCAGTAGACTAAACTATCTACATAAACAACTCATTCTAAGTGACATTATTTCGCAAAAACCAAAGTAGAGATAAAAGTAAAGTTTAATTTCTTGAATTAAAATAAACCAGTCAATAATTAGTTATAAAACTTAAGTTAAGATCATGATGAAATAGGTATTATACAGAAGAGATTGAATCCGTGTTTTCTTCTTAGATTTGCAACTATTCCATCAACAAAGTGAATTAGCCGCTAAAATATTTTATATTAGCATAATTTTTAATGTGTAAACAGTTAAAACAACCTAATGATTCGTCCATTTATTATATACTCACTCATTCTACTGTCAATCTCGGCGTGCACTGTCCAAAAAGACAAAGAAGAAATGTCCAAACTGGGCAAAGCGTACCACAATATGACTTCGAGATACAATGGATATTTTAATGCAGATATTTTATTAACTGAAAGTATAGCCGCCTTAAATGAGAGTTATGCTGAAGACTACGATACCCTGTTAGCTGTTTTCCCATATGTCGCTAACCCCAATGCAGAGAATCAATATGCCAACTTAGACAAAATCATTGAAAAAGTAACTACGATATCCGCTTTACATCCAGTTAGTCATTGGCTAGATGACAATTACCTGATGTTGGGTAAAGCCAATTATCTGAAAAAAGATTACAAATCTGCTTCTAATGCTTTTCTGTATCTCATCAACAATTTTGACCCCATATCCCTTGAGGAAGAGACTATAGAAAAAGCGGGGCGCGATGAAAGTTCAGCTAAAGAAAAAATCTCTCGGGCTGCTTATAAAGAACAACAGAAAAAAGTAAAGGAAAGAAATAAGGAAATAGCTCAACGTCAAAAAGAAAGAAAAAAGAGCACTAAGAACAGAAATAAAAAGAAGAAAAAAAGACCTGCGAAGGAAGAGGAAACCACTCCAGACCCCATCGACCCTGCTGAACCACTGAAAGATTTAGATGAAGTAAAAGTGTCCAAATCCGACCAACTATTGGCCAATGCCAATCATGCACCACTGCCCATGAATGGCAGTTGGGACATACCAGAAGAATCAACAGCCGACAGTTATTTCATGAAACATAGACCTGCATATCAAGAAGGCTTATTGTGGCAAGCCAGAGCTTGGACGGCATTGGAAAATTACTTTTCTGCTGAACATCGGTTGACTCAATTGATCAAAGATCCCAAAACCTTTCCATTGGTAAGAAACGATGCCATCATAGCATTGATAGACAATTATATTAAGAACAACCAATTCTCCCATGCCTTAACGGGAATCGATCACGCTTTGGAGAGAAATATAGACAGAGAACAAAAAATAAGATTGGCATTTATTGCTGGACAAATTCAATCCAGAGGTAGTGGTAGCCATGATGCCATCCCCTACTTCGAAAAGGTACGCAGTTTAAAACCCAATTATCACCTAGACTTCTATGCACAATTGAACATTATTCTCATTGAAGATATAAATGTTATTGAGAAACTGGAGAAACTGTTGAAAAATGAGAACAATATTGATTTTGGAGGAGAAATATATTATCAAATGGCCAAAGTATATTTCAAAAATTATGAAATAGAAAAAGCTATTGAAACCTTAAAGAAGGTGTCTTCTCCAGAATTAAATGCTTCGCAAAAGACAAAGACCAATGCTTATTTAACCATTGCGGAATACTATTTTGAAAACGAAGATTATTTGCCTTCTAAAAAGTATTATGATTCAACCCTTATGGTGATGGCTCAGCAAGATCACAGGTTTTATAAAACCGAGCAATTGGCCAAAAAACTTAAAACAGTGGCTCAGTCTATAGAGACCATAGCCTTGCAAGACAGTCTTTTAAAAATTTCGTATTACGATTATGAGCAGAAAAAGGCATTGGCGTTAAGTTTAAAGAAGGAAGACATAGAGGAAATGAGGTCAAATGAAGATTCGGGCAATTATGCCGACCAAATTCAATCCACGAGTCAATTGTCAGCCGGAGGTAATGCAGAATCTTCTTTTTTCGCATACAATGAAAAAGAATTGAAACGTGGAGAAAGAGCATTTGAAAAAATATGGGGGGATCGAAAACTTGCCGACAACTGGCGAAATTCGTCCATAGGAAGTGGAATAGGCGGCAGTAGTGATGAAATAGAGGATAGCCCAGAGGCTGATGGAAGGAGCTTTTCATTTGGAATAACCGATACCGAAATAGATGAGATCCTAAAAGATGTTCCAAAAGACGATAACGAAAGGGTCCAAGTCAAAGGAATGATAAATGAAGCTATGTTAAAAATGGCATTTAGCTATCGGTCGGATTTAAACTTACTTGAAAAGAGTAACGAAACCCTGCTCCTCCTACTCGATCGTCAACCTTTGCGAGAAATTGAGGCAGAGGCTATTTACCTGCTGTATTTAAATGAGAAAGATCTTGGTCACACAGCCAAAGCAGATGAATACAAGCGCAAATTTGATCAACTGTTTGCAGATACTGAGCTAGCTAAAAACATAAGAATAGCCAACACCCCTGTTTTCGATCAAGAAACGGTAGCTGAAAGTGCTTATAAGAAAATTCTTAAAGCATACGAAAACGATGATTTGGAAGAAGCAAGAACACTGATTGACCAAGCATTCAACATGTTTAAAACGGACAAAGAATTCATGCCCAAGTATGCATTGTTAGACGCTTTGGTCACAGGTAGAGTAGAGGGAAAAGAGCCCTATATTGAAAAACTCAAATACTTGGTTGCTAATTATCCCAACTCTGATGAAGGCCAAGAAGCTAGAAACTATATTCAAGTATTGGGAGGCAAGATTGAAACCAATATTACCCGCTTAACCAACAATGACTTTAATACCAGTGTGGCTTCCATACCGCATTACATTTTGGTCACCGTTCCTAGCCCTGAGTCTATCAATACTCTTAAAATCCAAATTAGCGATTTCAACAAAGAGTATTTTAACAATGATAAGTTGACCATATCCACGGTTCAAATAACCAAGAAAGGAGAAAAAGAAGCGGCCTTATTGGTCAGAAGGTTTGACAACCAAGAAAAGGCAGAAACCTATTACAATACGGTTAAGAAACAGGAAAATAAATTTAGCAAGGGCATGGAAGTAGATATCTATCCATTGGCCATCAACAACTATCGATTCTTAATTACTGAGGATAGGCTGGATAGCTACCGCGATTTCATAAGGGACAATTACAACTTAGAAAACTAATAGCTATACTACAGCGACTCGAAGTATTGTTATGAAGTCAATCATTCATGGTCATTTTAACTGTCTAGAAACAGGAAATGATATGATATTGCGCAGATTACTACATTACAATTATAAATGTAATTCGTATTTATCTGTATTCAAGCCAATACTCAACTTGGGAAAAATCCAATAATGGTTAAGCGAATAGAACTAGGGGCAAATTATTGGGGATTTGGGGAAGGTAGTATTCTAAATAATAGATCTCCTTTGCTTACATTTTGACCTTCTACCACAGGTAGAGCAACCAAGGTGCCAGATGCTGGTGCAGAAATTATATTCTCCATTTTCATAGCTTCGAGAACGAGGATGGAACTGTCTTTATCAACCGTAGCATCGACCTCTACAAAGACTTGTTTGATCACTCCGGGAATAGGAGCCAGCACTACACTACCGGACGAACTTGCATCATCGTCTTTGGTCAAACTATCGATTAACATTCTTAAATCATCTTTTAAATCGATGGAGAAATGATACCCGTCAACCATTAGGGAAAATGATTGCTGATGAGGATTAAAATCCAATAAAGTCAAATGGTATTTACGATGATTGTGATAGAGATAAAACTGATTGGGAGCCCATTCTTGGTATTCGATTTCCTCGACCTTGTCGAGCACGTATATAAAACGATGGTTGACATGAGCTGTTATCATTTTTCTTCATTTTTAAAATACATTCCAATAACATCAAAGACACTTGCCACGATATAGCCAACCACATATAATAACAAAATCAATCGATGATCGGCACTAAAATGATTCATCAGTAGTTTTGCAAAAAAGATAATGACTAAAATCTTGGTAAAAAACGAAAATAGCAAGAATGACAGTGGTTGAACACTTCCAACATTCATCCACAATCGAATAAGCATACCAATGGTTAGATAAAATAAAAAAAATATGTAGAGTAAAAAGAATAAAATAACCTCAAAACACTGACAATATAGATAGCCTGTTAGGAAAAATGTTGTCGTAAAAGTAATTGAAAACCATAGGATCACCTTTTGAAAAGACCAACTCATATTTTGGGACAACATTTATAGATTATACTATATCGCAATAGTATAATAGCAATTAAATAATTAAACAGGCCTAAAATAAGGTTTTTAATTGGCTTTTGAACTCTTTTCTAAAGTAGACTCAGCGGTCTTGACTTTATTTGGCGAAGTAGGAATATTAATGGTATCCGCCATTTTACAATTCACTTCAAAAATGGAACCTGACTGTACTACCAGTTTACCAGTGACAACATCACCTTTAATATTAGCAGTTTCTCGAACATACAGGACTTCATTCACTTTCAAATCACCTTCAAATTGACCTTCGATTACGGCATTTTCACAGAAAATGTCGCCTTCAAAGACCCCATTACTACCGATGATCACTTTGGCTTTGCAATGAAGCGTACCTTTAAATGTTCCGTCGATTCTAAAATCGCCCTCAGACATCACTTTTCCTTCGATCAAGGTGCTTTTTATAACAATGTTGTGTCCCTCGTCTGCACTTGATGATCGTGTACTCATGACTTCTTTACTATTTTGATCGTTTTTTTTCCCAAACATAATTTAAATTTTTCAGAAGGTAGGACAATATACGCCTCTGTTCTCAGCTCCACAAATTAAATAATTTAATGAGAATTCAAAAGCACCATTTCCTCTAGATGCACCTCTTAGTTTTGAAACATTCCAGTCATAACTAAATCCCAAACCAAATTCGTTGTAATTAAAACGCGTAGAAAGAATTACAGATTCCGCTCCGAACTTAGACGTGCTTTCATTGGTGTAATTTTTCACCATTCTCATCCAAGCTCCCACCTCAAATGATTGAGAAAAAAAACGTGACGATCCCATATCAAATCTAAAAGAATTACCAATATTACCCTCAAAAGATGGTCCTTGATTAAAAATAACAAACCCTGGCACCAAACTTACCGTAGGACTAATGGGTACTTCTCCTCCCCCATGAAGGGTTAATCTTTGATATAATTTGTAATCATCCCCGATAAAAGAAATATTGGGTTGATTGAGGTGAGCCATAGCAACTCCAGCGTAGAAATTAGTACGTTGGTCAAATACAGAAAACCATAATAGACCAGCTGAAACATCAAAAAAGGTAACAGGGGTTATATCACTGACCACTGGATCTGTAGGTGATCCCGGATTAAATATACCAGTTATCGGATCGTACTGACTACCGAATCGCAGTGAATTGATGTCCATGCTGCGTTGGTTTAATCCAACATCTGCTCCTGCCACTAAATAATGGGAAGTTTTTCGATTCCCGAACAATTTCTTACTATACGAACCAGTCAATCGGCCCATGACTTGCTTGTACTTAGTTTCTCCAGCCACATCACCCCAAGCTGAGGCACCCCAACCGAAATAATCACTTCTACCCACAGGTACTTTTTGATCAAAGGATGCGGAAAATGTATTAAATGGATTGGTCAATACTGTAGCCCATTGATTTCTATAATTGGCAATTACTCTGTAATTGCAATTCATCACTCCTGCCATGGCAGGATTTAGGTGCAATGGAGCCATGTAAAACTGAGAATAGTGAATATCCTGAGCCTTGGTCAAAGTAGACAAAGAGAAAAATAAGATTACACTAAGTCCGATATATTTGAAATTCATATAATATTTCTAAATCACTGAATAAAAGATAAATTAAAATAAGCGTACCAATTCTTACTAAAAACGCAAGCCATAGACATAAATTTTATATCACACCCTAATTAATTGACAAAATCCTGTCTAGATCTTATCTTTAAAGCATTATATAGCCAGTATCGACACAGTTACAAACTCCCATTTTAAAATATAGTCTAGTTCGTTGGCCCAAAGGTATCAAATTAAATATATACTAATTTTAAGTCATGGAAAAATTTATCAGAAAAAATTAGGATGGGAAAATCTAAAAGATTTATTGATATTTGAATTCTAAAATAGGCTTTTAACCATGCTATTATCGCTACACATTAAAAATTTTGTACTAATTGATGATCTCACCATCGATTTTTCTCCACAACTGAATATCATTACAGGGGAAACTGGTGCTGGAAAATCCATCTTATTAGGCGCTCTTAATCTAATCCTAGGGCAGCGCGCCGACACCTCAGTTCTCAAAGACAACGGCAAAACTTGTGTAATAGAAGGCCGCTTCAGTCTCGTGAACTACGATTTAAAAGAAATCTTTTTTGAAGAGGACATCGATTACCTAGAGCAGAGTACCATTCGGAGAGAAATAAGAGCCAGCGGCAAATCGAGGGTTTTTGTCAACGATAATCAAATCACATTGGCTGGGCTCAAAAAAATTGCCTATAAAATCATTGATATTCACGAACAATTTGACAATCATTTCCTCACTAAGAAAGATTTTCAATTCGATGTGATTGACAGTTTGGCCCAACAAAAAGAAGAAGTCAACCAATATCGCAAGAGATTCCAACAATTAAAAGAGAAAGAGAATCAACTGAAAGCCATGAAGGCTAAGGCCATCGAGGAAGCGCAAAAAAAAGACTTTCTCGAATTTCAATTAAATGAAATAGAAAGTCTTAAATACAAAGAAGGAGAGTTTAAGACCTTAGAAGAAGAACTGTCCTTTACCAAGAATATTGAACTCATCGATGAAATCGTTCAACAAGCTGAACACATTTTCGAAACAGCGGACGAAAGTATTCTCGATCAAATGCGGTCATTATTAATAAAAACTAGAAGCGCCAGTGGTGTTTTCGAGCCTTTGCAGCAACTAGAATCGAGATTGGAGAGCAGCCTAATCGAATTAGAAGATATTCAAAGCGAATACTCCAGTCTAAAGGATGAATTAGAGATAGAACCAGGGCGGTCAGAAATAATTGAGACTAGAATGGGGGAAATATTTCGAGTAATGAAAAAACACTATCTCGATCAAAGTGATGATATACTGTCCTTGGCCCAACGATTAAGCGATGAATTAGCAGAGATTTCTCAACTCGACGCCGGTATAGACAAGTATCAACTCGAAATAGAAAAAGACCGTAAAGAGCTTGAAAAAATGGCGACAACCATTTCTAAACGCAGACAATCCCAGAAAAATAAAATCCAAAAATCAGTTTTGGAAAAATTAATTCATCTGCAATTGGACAAATCTCGTTTTGAAATTAGCCTAGAAACCATGGACCATCTAGATGAATATGGCAAGGATAAAATCAGTTATTTGTTTTCCGCCAACCCAGGCATGGCTTTAGGTAGTATTGACAAGGTAGCATCAGGGGGTGAAATTTCCCGATTGGCCTTATCCATCAAAGCATTAGTGGCCAAATCTATTCCATTGCCAACCATAGTTTTCGATGAAATAGACGCAGGAGTTTCCGGTGCTGCCGCAGATAAAATGGGCAGTCTATTGCACGAGCTGTCAAGAGATCACCAAGTTATCTGTATTACACATTCGCCACAGGTAGCTTCCAAAGCCGATCGCCATCTCTATGTATTCAAACAGGTCAAGCAGAAAGAGACCAAAACAGACATTGCCACTCTTACCTTGGACCAACGAGTACACCAACTGGCCATCATGCTCAGCAGTGATCCACCGAGTGCCTTTGCCGTCGAAAACGCAAAGTATCTTATAGAACAAGTACAAAGTAATTAATTATTCATAAATTCGTTTTCAGTTTGTTGCTCTATGTGACCTCGATAAAGGTTGTAGAACCTTTATCAATCCTGAGATTTTATGCAGTAAAATAATAAGACTTAAAAATCGGAAACAAACACAACAGTTTAAAATATAAAATACTAAATCAATATGTCCAACAATCTATTAGCAGGAAAAAGAGGAATTATTTTTGGAGCCCTTGATGATCAATCAATCGCTTGGAAGATAGCAGAAAAAGCAGTTGAACAGGGAGCAAAAATCACCTTGACCAATGCACCAGTTGCCTTGAGACTTGGTCAAATACAAGAATTATCGAAAAAACTTAATGCAGAGATTATTCCTGCAGATGCTACCAGTATTGAAGATTTGGAAAATCTTTTTGACAAATCCATAGAAATTTTAGGTGGCAAATTAGATTTCGTCCTACATTCGATTGGAATGTCGGTTAACGTAAGGAAAAACAAACCTTACACCGGTCTAAATTACGACTGGATGCAAAAGACCTTTGATGTTTCTGCTATTTCATTTCACAAAGTAATGCAAGTAGCTATGGACAAGAAAGCCATTAATGAATGGGGTTCGATTGTAGCTTTGTCCTATATTGCTGCTCAAAGAACCTTTCCCGACTATAGTGAGATGGCTGAATCCAAGGCTTTACTTGAGTCTTTCGCCAGAAGTTTTGGGTATCATTGGGCCAAGGAAAACAATGTTCGAGTCAATACCATATCTCAATCACCTACCATAACTAAAGCGGGTCAAGGGATTAAAGGATTTATGGATTTCTTCAATTATGCGGACAAAATGTCGCCTTTGGGCAATGCTTCCTCAGATGCCTGTGCTGACTATTGTATCTCATTGTTTTCTGATTTGACTCGTATGGTTACTATGCAAAATCTATATCACGATGGAGGATTTTCATCCATGGGGATGAATCCGGCTATATTAGAATTATAAATGTTTTGTTTGCCCTTGGTTTTTAAAAATACAATCCAACAACCATCATTAGTTATACTACTGTGGTGTCTTATGTCTATACAAGTATGGGCGCAAAGTGAAGAGGGAGGAAGGTCTGAACATAGTCATCCTGTAGTAAACGATACCATTCAATATAGCAACTACCAGTACAAGTCCATGGTAGATAATGTCACAGACACTATGCTCAATGGCAATTTTAATCATATAGATGCTGTAGAAAAGAAATGGCCCTATGAATCACAATTGGGCTATAGTGGTTCACCGCGCAATGGGGTTTATACCACATTGCCGAGGGATGCATCGTGGTCATTGGGATTTAACGCCTTCGATGTATATAGGAAAAACTTTTCTGATTTGCTATTTATACAAGAAGGTCTACCCATCACCAAGGCGACCTATGTTCAAACTCCACAAGTCAATCAGAGTATTTTCAATGGTTTCTTTGCTCGAAAATTCAATAATTTGAGTTTTTCCATTGATCATCAACGCTATAATTTTACTGGAGACTACGACAATCAACAGAGTTACAATACCATATTCCATACTGGAGCTATATATCGAGAAGGCAAATGGTCGGCTCATTTTTTATTTGCTTCAGAGGTATTTCAACAAAGCAACAATGGGGGGATAATTACCGACTCTTTATACGCTTCACCTGATTATTCAAACCGTATATCCATCACCACTGTACTCGAAGACGGAAGAACTCGAGATGATACCAAGAAGGGAAGCCTAGGATTATTGTACAATGCCTTGTCTATAGATAATTATATAGGTTCTATCGGTGGTGGCATCGATATTAGTCAGCGAGTAGTAACCATGAGTTCGGGTCCGCCCAATGATAGCACCTATTACCTCGCCTATCAAGAAGACGATACCGGGATAAATAGTTTTATCGAAAAAAATTCATTTTTCCCACATGCCATCATAGAATTGTCCGACACCAGTAAATCGAGATTCACATTGGAGTCAAAAACTGGAATTGGTATTCACCAAGTACAATATGGTGAACGAACAGATCCATGGCAAGCTTTTGTACAGAAAGCGAAATTAAATTTCAATTCCAATTACTTCACTTTGTTATCGAATCTCGATCTTCAAATATTTAACGACAATTTGTATTTCACCATTGATGGTGAACTTGCGGGGCATTGGAAGGGATTCGAAGTTCGCGGTTTTGGTCAAATTAACAGAACCATTTCACCTTGGATTTTTCATAGGTATGATATATCTGGCCAGCTTATATGGGACGGACAACCGCAGTCTCAGTTTTCCCAGATCCTAGGCGGGCAAATAAGTTACCATCGACCTAATTTAAAGGCCGATCTACGGGTAGAACAAATATTTCAAGACAATCTTCCCTATTTCAATACCCAAGGACTCCCCGATCAGTTAAACAATCAGATTTCCATTATTGCCAGTCCCTCACTTTCTGTGAAACTGGGCTTGTTTCATTTAAAGAATAAAATCAGTTATCAGCATTTTGATAACAATATCTTAGGGATTCCGGAATTATCAGGACGTCACGAAATTTTTATCGAAGACCATTGGTTCAAACGAAATATGCATATAAACCTAGGGTTTATTGCTTATTGGAAAACCCAGCACGATGCCAGTTATTATCTTCCCTATGTACAGTCCTTTATCCCTACGGGAGAGACATTGCCTTCAGATTACAGGATAGATCCCTTTTTTGCCTTTAGAGTCAAGACCTTCAAATTATTTGTAAGAGGGGAAAACATGCAATTATTGTGGGATGGTGATACTCCAACCTATGACATATATCACTATCCACTACTAGATCCCACCATTAGATTGGGTATCGAATGGATTTTCCGAGATTAGGAAGATTCCTAAATACCATTTATTGTAGTAATGCTATAGTAAACAGTGTAAGTTTAGAAGTGATTCCAATGGATAACACTTTTATAGGTTCACCTGTATGAATTAAACAAATTATTTATACAACTATGACTGGACTCTTTATTTCCCATGATAGATATTACACGAATAGGATAAACAGATACAAATCAGGAACTTTTTAGCAGTCTGTCCACATTTTTTATTATAGACTTCTTTTATAGAGTGGATGGCCACAATCTAGAATATTACCCTGGGAAGGATTTCTAATGTCGATAATAGATATACGAAAAACAGGGTTCAAGGAATGAGGCATTGCAAGGATAAGATAGCATAGTAAAAACAAGAGTTGGTGAGATTGTCTGAAGATTAGGTAATAATAGAATGCCAATAGTGAATTGTGGGCTTGAAAATGAGATAGACAAGAACATTACTGGAAATTAGGATAGAGAATTTCGGTGAATTGAGTGAAAGGATTTACTGGAATTGGGGGGGGGTAATTCCTGGGAATTGAGGCTAAAGGGATATGAAAGTTGAGGGATTAAGAAGGGGAAATAGCGCATTAGGCGCAATCTCATCAAGCTATGATTTCGAATTTTAAAGAATTAAAACATAATATCATGGAAGCAATATCAAAAAGCCTATCCTTATTTGACTTCCAACAATTTTTCCCCAGCGATGAAAGTTGTTTGAAGTACTTGTCCGACAAAAAATGGAAAAATGGATATTCATGTCATCGATGTCATAAAAAGAAGTACTGTCGATCTGTAAAAAAATACGATCGGCGGTGCACAGCCTGTGGATATATTGAATCTCCCAAGGCCAATACCTTGTTTCACCATATGAAATTCAGCCTTCTTAAAGCTTTTTACATAGTGTATCTAGTATCGACCAATAAAAGAGGTATTGCCTCCACAGAACTAAGCAGAAAACTGGGACTAAGACAGAAGACTTGTTGGCTTTTTAAGCATAAAATTATGCAAGCAATGGCCAGTCGAAAAAAATACACTATCTCGACTGATGTGGAAATTATGACTTGTGAATTGGGCATCAATCATATCGTTGAAAATGGCGTCAAGATTGAAAAGAAGAAATTAGCCGTCTTGGCCCATGAAAGGAAAAGCAAAGGTCGTGGCAAGACATATGGTCACAAAATAAACGCATTAAGTGCCAAGGAATTATGTAAAATATTACACGATCATGTGGACAAATCCGCATCTATAAAAACCAATGGTTGGCCGGCATTTTCAGCATTGAAAAATGAATATCAAGGAATCCAAACTAAAGTTCAAAAAAAAGGTAAACACCCTTTGGTAATGAGTTATAGAATAGGATGTGGTTTACTGCAATGGTTAAGAGGCATCCATGGTCATGCAGAATTACTGCAGTATTACCTTGATGAATATTTTTTCAGACTCAATAGAAGTGACATGGAAGGAGACTTGTTTTTCCTCTTATTGGATCGCATGATAAAGCACGAACCGCGGACCTATTACGACATTGTAAATTTTACGCCTAAAGCGCTGTTTCTCAGAAACACCTAATTTTACCACATCCCAACATTTCTTTCCCTATCTCACAAAAATGTCTCGGTCTAATCCATTACTCTAGTCCAAAATTGAGGTTAAATAAAAGCAATTAAACCTATTGCTTTTGGTATTATTCCTCCCTTGTTTAAAAGAATGACGGTCTTTTATACCGAAGTATTGCTTTCTATACAAATCTGTACTCCATACCGTCCAATACTGCTACAAACCTTGTTCTCAAGCCCACTACTGAAATGAAATACAGAAAAGGAAACATCTATAGTCATGTAAAACCCATTTGAGTCCATCTGCCTTACCTAAGAAACCAAAAAGGTGAATTGACTACAACTCGTAATTCGGCTCAAAGGTCCCTTCTTTCTCTTCGTCGTAAAACCTTCTTATTATACTCACTACTTCATCGGTATCGTCGGTTATCGGAAGAAGATTCAAATCCTCTGCATTGATGTTGTTCTCTTGTCCCAAAACAACCTCCTCTACCCAAGCCTTTAAACCAGTCCAATACTTCGATCCGTATAAAACTATGGGAATCTTTGAAATTTTTCCTGTCTGAATCAAAGTCAACACCTCGAATAATTCATCCAAAGTACCAAATCCACCAGGTAAAACCACAATGGCTTGAGCATATTTTACGAACATAACTTTTCGAATGAAGAAATATCGATGATTCAAATTCTTGTCGGCATCTATATAAGGATTACTCGAAGCTTCAAATGGAAGCTCTATGTTCAATCCCACAGATGTACCGGCCTCTAAATGAGCCCCTCTATTACCAGCCTCCATGATTCCAGGCCCACCACCAGTGATGACGCCAAAACCTTCTTGCACCAATTTTTGTGCAATCTCCGTGGCCGCTTTGTAATATTTGTTATCACTTTGTGTTCGAGCAGAACCAAATATCGAAACGCAAGGCCCAATGGCATTTAGAGTCTCAAATCCATCCACGATCTCGGCAATTACCTTAAACAAAGTCCATGAGTTTTCACCCTTGGTTACCCGCCACTGCTTCCGAGTCTTGTGGATTGGTTTTAAATGATTGTTGTTATTGTTGTTATCCATTGAGTATAATTAAAATTCCGAATAATCGACAAAGAATTATTGAGTCGTATAGGGCTTTTGATACACTTTATCCAAGTATTCTTTCGCCTCCTCCAATGAGGAAAACTTACTCATAAAATCCTTTATCCCCGGCTTACTGTAAATATCAGGATGTACATATTTTTCAACGAATTCCTCTGTCACATCATCAATACTTAGTATAATCAGGCGTTCTATAACGTTGCGAAGTTCTCGAATATTTCCCGTCCAATTGTGCATTTGAAGTTTCTGTATTGCACCCTTGGTAAATTTCTTAATCGGATAACCGCTATCTCTACATATTTTCTCGGTAAAATAAGCTACCAATTCGGGGATGTCCTCCCTTCTATCGTTCAGAGAAGGTACCTTGATATTGATAACCTGCAATCGGTGAAACAAATCCTCTCTAAACCTACCTTGATCAATTTCTAATCGAAGATTTTTATTGGTCGCAGCCAAAACCCTAACATTTACAGGCAACATCTTATCTCCCCCCACTCTCATTATCCGATTCTCTTCCAATGCGCGCAAAACCTTAGCTTGAGCCGAAAGACTCATATCTCCTATTTCATCGAGAAAAAGTGTTCCCTCATTGGCTTGCTCAAATTTTCCTATACGCTGCTTAAAGGCCGAAGTAAATGAACCTTTCTCATGTCCAAATAATTCACTTTCGATCAATTCCGAAGGTATGGCCGCACAGTTGACAGCAACCAAAGGTTTGTCTGCCCGTTGACTCTTCTCGTGTATCCATCCAGCTACCAACTCCTTCCCAGTTCCATTGTCCCCAGTGATCAATACCCTGGCGTCGGTCGGTGCTACCATATCTATCATCTGCTTAATATGAGCCAGTGATTTTGACCCTCCAATCATGGGTTGATTCGCCCATTTGGTTACCTTGCGCTGTAAGTCCTTCTTCTCAGTTACCAAAGAAGACTTATCGATAGCATTGCGAACAGTAATTAACAATCGATTTAAATCAGGTGGCTTTGAAATAAAATCAAAAGCACCTTTCTTTACTGCCTCCACCGCATTGTCGATATTGGCATGCCCGCTAATCATGATCACCGGTAAATCTGGCTTGATCTCCTGCAAACGCTCCAATGCCTCCATCCCATCAACATTTGGCATCTTAATATCCATCAATACAACATCGTAAGCCTTTTTCTTTATCTTGGCCAAACCATCCATTCCATCTTTGGCCTCATCTACGGTGTACTTCTCAAAAGACAATATATCCTTTAGCGTTCTGCGAATAGCAGCTTCATCATCAACTATTAATATTCTGGGCATATAGCGTATATTTTAAATCGAATATATATTATAAATTTATTTAATATGTCAAATTAAACAAATTTATCGCTATCTACCAAAGATTATCATATGTATTTTTAAACTAATATGTAACAAACACCTTTACAACGAACAAAAATAAAGACCCATTCTATAGGAAATTGTTAAGTGGATTCCTCCCTTCGAGAATCGTATCCCCTTAGAAATTTACATTCCCTTCAGTCGATTTATCGCCATATATGCCATCAATCCAGAACTTACCTTAAAACAATCTTCGTCTACATCAAATGTCGGCGAGTGCAACTGAGATTTAATCCCTCTTTCTATATTGCCAACTCCCAATCGATAGAAGCAAGATGGAACTTCCTTGGTGTAATAAGCAAAATCTTCAGCCGTCATCTGAATCGGCAATTCTACAACGTTCTCTGGTCCTAAAAATTCCTTGGCAAAGTCAGTCATTTGGGCTGTAGTAGCTGGATCGTTGTACAAAAAAGGATATCCTCTAACTATTTCCAACTCCACTTCTGCCCCCATGGACTTGGCCGTGTAATGGGCTACATCTTTGATGTATTGATGAGCTTTATCGCGCCATTTTTCATCCATGGCTCTAAATGTTCCCTCAACATAGACGGTTTCAGGAATTACATTCGTCGATCCACCATCAGAGGCAATCTTGCCAAAAGTTAAGACCGTTGGTTTGGTTGGGTCGGCTCGTCGGCTGATTACTTGTTGCATAGCCACCAATATATGAGAGGTGACCAATGTAGTATCGATACAAGCATGAGGTAGGGCTCCGTGACCACCTTTACCCTTGACCGTCAAAAAGATTTCGTCGGTGGATGCCATATACATACCTGGTCTAAAACCAACTTTTCCAGCAGCTAAGGGGGGATGTACATGTTGGCCGACAACAGCACTAGGACGAGGCGTGTCCAATACACCATCCTTTATCATCAATGATGCTCCACCAGGAAGACGCTCTTCAGCAGGTTGAAAAATTAATTTCACCGTCCCTTCAAACTCACTCCTCATTTCATTGAGAATCCGGGCCGTACCCAAAAGAGATGTAGTATGTACATCATGTCCACATGCATGCATAACCCCCTTCACCTTAGATGCATAGGGTTGGTTGGTCATTTCCTCAATAGGCAAGGCATCCATATCAGCTCTTAAAGCAATTACTTGACCATTGTCCTTATGACCTTTTAATTCTCCCACTACTCCATATCCACCTACGTTGGTCTTAATGGGTATATCCATCGCCTCTAGTTTACTGGCAACCAGAGCAGAGGTCTCTTTTTCTTCAAAGGATAGTTCTGGATGCATGTGTAAATGCCGTCTCAACTCAATACTATCTGCCAATATCTCTTGGCTCAATTCCTTTATCTTTTGAATCATCTTTTATTATTGTTTAATCAATCAATGTTTTAACAGTTATATACGAATTACAATTTATATTAAAAAGAGAGAACGTCTCCCTGCTTATTTTTCATATTTGAAGAAAGTACAAAACCCCTTTCCGAATCCGATAAGAGATATTGAGCGGTGGGGCAGGTTTCCATAAGAGATACAATATTTCCAAACCCCATTCGCTTGGTATCTAAAATCACTTCACTCTGTGGAAACAATTGCAAATACTCCACAATATACCTTAACGGTATCCCATCTCGCAATTCATTCCCTTCATAAACCATTGGCATACTACCCTCTACCAATTGCCCTTCCAATCTCTCTCGCAATTCAATATCATTGGACATTAAAACACCATGACTCAGTCGAACTTTTTTAACCACTCTCGGTTTGGCAAAGGGAAGGAATAACCATTTAAAAAATGCTTTTACATTCTTTATAATACTTACAGCCAATACCAAAATCTTAGATTCTATAGATCCATATAGGATACCTTTGTACTTTTTTATAAATAATGCCATTGATGTAAAAAAGAAATCATTGTAACTCAAAAGAGACTTCTGAGTGCTTTCTCCTTTAAAATGTATGGCAGACAATTTCCCAACATACAACAATCTGTATCCGCTCTGTCTAATCCTATACGACAAATCGATGTCTTCGGCATACATAAAAAACCGAGGATCAAATCCACCTACCTTATCTAACACATCACGCCTAATCATCATATAAGCACCGGATAAAACCTCCACCTCATCCACATCGTAATAGCCAATATTGGGAGCATAATATCCATTGAAAAAATCAACATTGGGAAAGATCTTACTCAAGCCAAGAAATTTATAGCACGATGAGGAAAATGAGGGAATCGATCTTTTACTTTCCGGTAAAATTTGCCCCCTTCCATCAATTAAACGAATTCCTAATGCGCCAACTTTTGGTGTTTGATACAAATACTGAAGGCTCTCTGTTAAGGTCTTTTCTCCGACCACGGTATCGGGATTCACAAACAATATGATCTTTCCTTGGGCTATAGCAATGGCTTGATTACAAGCTTTTCCAAAACCAATATTTTCCTTATTGGCCAAAACCTTTACCCTCGGAAAATGATGTCGAAGATAAGATACTGAATCATCGACAGAATCATTATCCACTACGATAATTTCCGCTTCTATTTCTTCTGTAGCTGCCAACACAGATTGGAGACAGAGACTCAAATAGTGTTTTACATTGTAACTGATAATAATTATTGATAAATCCATTTATACTATTGACCATTAAAGAATTTATCTACCGGTTGGCGCGATTGAATCGCTCGTCCTAGAGTAAACTCATCGGCATAATCTAATTCACCACCAAATGACACTCCCCTCGCTATTGAGCTTACCCTTACCTTGCCATCGAGATGACTGGATAAATAATACATGGTAGTATCGCCTTCAATCGTAGCACTTATGGCCATAATAACCTCTTGAATATTTTCAGATTCAATTCTTGCAAATAAATCGGAAAAATTGAGTTCCTCTGGCCCTATACCATCGATGGGAGATATCAGCCCCCCCAATACGTGGTACCTACCCATAAATTGGCCAGTATCTTCTATGGCTATCAAATCCTTGATGGACTCTACTATACACAAGGTTCCGTTTTCTCGCCTTTTATCGGCACATATATCGCAAACCGGTTGGTCAGAATAATTTCTACAGTGTTTACACAAAGTCAACTGTTGCCTCATAGACTCCAATGACTGTATCATTTCAGCAGCTACATCGTCTGATCGATCGGCCAAATACATGGCCAACCTCAAGGCTGATTTTTTCCCAATACCAGGCAGTTTTCCTAAAACAGCTGTCAATTGCTCTAAACTTTTTGGTAATCTATTCATTTATCAAAAATAACATTTTCTTTAACCCTATCAATACAAAAACTTTTATAATTGTTTGATTATATTTGTGAATTGGAAGAGTTATTTACCGAAATACTAATTTAAATTGAGATATGGCAGAAGTAATTAGAATGCCTCGAATGAGCGACACCATGGAAGAAGGTGTCATTGTTGGTTGGCTTAAAAAAGAAGGTGACGTTGTGGAACCTGGCGACGTATTGGCAGAAGTGGAAACCGATAAAGCCACCATGGATTTGGAAAGTTATCAAGAAGGAGTACTTCTGTATATTGGTGTAAAAGAAGGTCCAGTTCCCGTGGATGCTCTAGTAGCTATCATAGGCGAAGCAGGCGAGGACTTCCAAGACCTCTTAGCGGATGCACAGTCCGAAACAAGTACTTCATCTGACAGCAAATCCGATGAAAAACCAAGTGAAGAAGCAAGTGCAGCCACTGAAAACAACGGAGTAACAGAAGCTGTTGTAGATCAACCTACCCCATCTGACGACAGACTAAAGGCATCGCCATTAGCAAAGAAAATAGCTAAAGAAAAAGGACTCGACATCCAAAATATTGCAGGCACTGGAGAAGGTGGTCGTATTATTAAAAAAGATGTGGAATCAGCAGTGGCTCAACCCGCTAGTCAACCCGCAACAAGTGCTCCATCAATAGTAGTACCTGCCGGGGAAGATCAAAAAGTTCCTGTAAGTCAAATGAGAAAAGTAATTGCCAAGCGATTGAGCGAAAGCAAATATACAGCTCCGCATTTCTACCTTACCGCTGAGATCAATATGGACAACGCAATCCAAGCGCGTAAAATGATCAATGATGGAGAAGATGATGTTCGCATCTCTTTCAACGATATCGTGATCAAAGCTACTGCAGCAGCCTTGCGTCAACATCCATTTGTAAACGGTTCTTGGAATGGCGATCATCTTTTACTACACGGAGACATCCATATTGGTGTAGCTGTAGCTGTGGAAGATGGACTAATGGTACCTGTTGTGAAAAATGCAGACTTCAAATCACTCTCTCAAATCAAAGCAGAAGTTAAAGATTTGGCAACAAGAGCACGTACTAAAAAATTGAAACCAGACGAAATGCAAGGAAATACCTTTACCATTTCTAACTTGGGCATGTTTGGTATCGACGAATTTACTGGTATCATCAACCCCCCAGATTCTTGTATCTTAGCCGTAGGTGCTATTAACAAGAAACCCATTGTGGTCAATGATGCCATCGTTATTGGCAGTACAATGAAAATCACCCTGTCTTGCGACCACAGAATAGTCGACGGCGCAGTTGGTGCTCAATTCTTGCAAACGCTTAGAAAATATTTGGAAAATCCAATGAAACTTCTATTGTAATAATTGATTACATTAAATAATACAAAAGGTCACTGAGATTATAATTTCAGTGGCCTTTTTTAGTTCTATAGAAAGCATTGATTCAATTTACACAAAAAAAGATAATCCTTTATTAAACCTAAGACGGCATTTGCCCTCTATATAGTAATTGAATTCGCTTAACCATCCGTTTTTAGTCACCGTGAAAGTAAAATCATATTATGAATAGCCTCAATCCATATACCGATATATTAACACCAACGCTGACGAGACACTTGTTAAATAGAACAGTGTTGGGATATTCTAAAACCCAATACGAACAAGTGCAATCCGAATCCCTATCCAATGTCATCACCTATTTATTGCGCGACTTAAATCCCCCCTCTCCTCCAATCAATTACGATTATCCCGACGACATTCACGTGCCAATCGGAGAAACTTGGATTGACGCACCCTACGACAAAGATAATTTCAATAAAATATACAATTATCGCAATAGAAGTCTGGTCACCACTGTCATTCAATATCTCATGACAGAACAAAATAGTATCTATCCAAAAATGATATTGTTTTGGCACAATCATTTTGTCACGAGCGAGATCCAAGACCCAAGATTTAATTTCAACTATTTCATGACTTTACATCAACATGCATTGGGCAATTTCAAAGAATTTACCAAAGCCATGATCATCAATCCCTCAATGTTGAGATACCTCAATGGCAATCAAAATACAGCAACCAATCCCAATGAAAACTTTGCTAGAGAACTCTTAGAATTATTTACCATTGGCAAGGGACCAATAGTCAGCGATGGAGACTATACCCATTACACAGAGGAAGATGTAGTATCTATCGCAAAAGCACTAACCGGGTGGCGGGATATAGGATATAGAAGCATCGAAAATACCGTGGCCGATTCTTACTTCCGCACTTTTTATCACGACAAATCGGACAAAGTCCTTTCTCATCGATTTGACAATCAAACCATCTCCAATGAAGAAGAAAAGGAATACAAAACCGTAGTCGACATTATCTTTGCCAAAAAAGAAGTTGCCCGATTTATCTGTAGAAAATTTTATCGTTATTTTATCGATTCTACCATCGATGAAAGTGTTGAAAACAACGTAATTACACCATTGGCCGATATAATGTACGACGCTGATTACGAAATAAAACCAGTGCTTGCTGCACTCCTAAACAGCCAAGCCTTTATCGACGAAAACAAGGTTGGAGCCATTATTAAAAATCCTATCGAATTTTTACTCCCCTTTCTCAAACACAGCAATATCACCATAGAGCCCGTTCACAATATTTCTCGACAAAGATATTGGTATTTATGGCAGCTAACCGAACACCTCGGAATGGGGATATTCAAAGTACCTAGCGTTTCGGGCTGGAAAGCATATTACCAAGAACCGACTTGGTATAAAAACTGGATCAATACGACTACCCTCAAGGATCGCTATGCTGTAGCGGTAAGCTACTTGGAGAGAAGGACTAATTTTAGTAAAGACATAGGGTCTAATATTATAGATTATATAAGTCAGCTGAACAGTCCAGAATTTCCAGGAGAATTAGTCAGAGAACTCAGCGAACTCATGTTACCCAAAACCCTGACTGACGAACAAATCCAAGCCCTCAAAGAAAGTTTTATTCCAGGTCTCCCCGACTACGAATGGACGATTGAATACCAACAGTACTTGGACAATCCCAACGATGAAGATTTAAAAAATGCCCTAAACTCAAAACTAAAATTATTGATATACAATATCGTCAGCTTACCCGATTATCAAATCATATAACAGTCTGCCATGAAAAGAAGAAAATTTATTAAAAACATGTCGGCTTTATACTTGCCGGTGACCATGGGTATCCCAGGACTTTCCTTTTCAAATATAGCCCCCATCATTGAAAACAATCCAGACAAAACCCTTATAATCATCCAACTTATTGGTGGTTATGATGGACTCAGTGCTTTTATTCCCTTAGACCAATACAGCAACCTCCAGTCCGTGCGTTCCAATATCTTACCTACAGAGAAATCCTTGTTAAAAGTAGGAGATAAAAACGCCTTTCACCCAGCATTGAGTGGATTCCAAAAACTATTCAATGAAGGCAAGATGACAGTAGTACAAAATGTAGGCTATCCCTTACAAAATAGATCTCACTTTCGCTCAACTGATATTTGGAATTCGGCATCGGGAAGTACGGAATATCTAAACTCCGGATGGTTGGGCAGATACAGTGATATCTACAACAATGTAGAAACCGACTATCCTTGGGCTATAAGTATCGGCAACAATGTATCTGAAACCTGTCAGGGTGAAACCAGTAATCACGCCATATCACTATTAGATCCCAGCAAACCAATAACCCTACCCTATGGAGAAGTCAATGAATTGGGCAATGGTTCATTCGCCGATAATATGAACTATATTTTGGAGACCATATCGGCCAATAACAAATATGGAACCATCTTGGAATCTACTTTTAATAAAGGCAATAGTCTCTCTACCCTATACCCCGACAACAACTCTTTAGCACAACAATTCAAAACCATAGCCCAACTTTTATCAGGGGGATTGAAAACACCAATCCTCACCGTCAGTCTCGGTGGATTTGACACCCATGCCAACCAAGTCAGCAATTCAGATAATACTCAGGGTACTTTGCCACAATTATTACAAACTCTAGGCGACGCCCTCTACGCTTTCTGGGACGACTTATCTCTACTCGGACTTGAAAACAAAGTGATGGCCATGACTTATTCAGAATTTGGAAGGAAGATTAGATCCAATGCCAGTTTGGGAACTGATCACGGCGATGCAGCACCTATGTTTTTATTCGGGAATTGTCTCAATCAACAAATCATTGGAAGCAATCCCATTATTCATCCCGATGTATCGCAAAGAGATGGCATTCCTTTTGAAATCGATTATCGCAATGTTTATGGAAGTATCCTATCCGATTATTTCCCCTATACAGAAAGTGATACCTTAGCTTTGTTTCCCCAACACGATTTTCAAAAACTTGACATTACTACATCCTGTGAGACCATTACGTCCAATTCTCAAAACTTTGATACCTCTTCTATTACTGTATTTCCTCAACCGACAAGGAATTATCTAGTAGTTCAAATGACTGTAATGTCTACAAACACCTTGCAGCTCATTCTCAGAGATGATGGCGGGAAACAGATTAAACAGTGGAAATTCAATACCAGAGGCAAAACAAAATTCGAGGAAACCTTGCACTTTAATGGATTGGTTACTGGGATGTATTTTTTAGAATTTAAAACGGAAAGCAAAAGAGTTCAAAAGAAGATTATCATCCAAGCCTAACGGTATGCAAATCTATAATTTCTCTTTAATTCGAGCATTAAATACAATGTTGAGTACATCTAGGAATTTTTAGGAAATATAACCGACGATTATAAATTCATTTGGTATTTTATCGGATTCCATACCTAACTTGAGCTTAGGCTATCGATGTATTGAGGGTCAAAATAAAATAATAGAGATATTTGAAGGGATTATAAGAGCTAGACAAACAAGCCCAACCATGTCATTATACAACAAAAAAGACTAGCTTCAACATGGAAGCCAGTCTTTATAAATATCTTTTGAGTTCTGATAAATCAGATCGCAAAAACAAATTACACTACGTGTACGAAGTTTCTATTATTCTTACCCTTCTTGAAATTGATGGTACCATCAGTCAAGGCAAACAAAGTATGGTCTCTTCCGATCCCTACGTTATTTCCTGGGTGGAACTTCGTTCCTCGTTGTCTTACGATGATATTGCCAGCGATTACCGCTTGACCACCAAACAACTTTACACCTAATCTTTTGCTGTTACTATCTCGTCCATTATCTGAACTACCTACACCTTTCTTATGTGCCATAGCTTATAATATTTTAGTGTTATGCAATTTTATCGATCTTCACACGAGTGAGATACTGTCTGTGGCCATTTCTTCTTCTATAGCCTTTTCTTCTCTTTTTCTTAAAAACGATTACTTTATCGTCTTTCAAATGCTCAATTACAGTAGCTGATACATTTACTTCGAGACTAGGAGTCCCTATTTCAACATTGCCCTCATGACTTGTTAAATGTACATTTTCAAAAGTCACTTGACTTCCTTCTTCTGCATCAAGTCTATGTACAAACAACTCTTGTCCTTCTGCTACTTTAAATTGCTTTCCCGCAATGGATACTACAGCAAACATATTGTTCTGAATTAATAAATGATTAAAAAATTGGACTGCAAAGATAGGATTAAGTTTGAATAAAACAAATAAGGACTCAAATATATTTTATAATAATATTGTCTAAGAAGTACTTAGATAGTAAATCCTACCATCTAAAGCCCCAACATCTCCATCGCAGTATCAATATATTCATATATATCTTCAGTCATATCTCGCTCTACCACTTTGATTTTTGATTTCCGTTTACCCAATCTCGTAATCACTACATTATGTGACGGAATCACTATAACGTACTGGCCCAAATGTCCCCGCATCATATAAAATGGGTATTTATACTTCTCGTCCATCCACAAACCGTATCCGTATTGAGGACTATCCTCAAAATAAGGCTTGGCCATAAGGTCTATAAATCCAGCGTCTATCAATTGCTTTCCCTTCCACTCTCCTCGCTGCAACAACAACTGCCCCAACTTTAAAAAATCTCGTCCACATGCATTGATACAGCAATATGCCCGTTCTATACCAGTGACATCATCGATCATCCACTGTCCGGCTTCCTCCATGCCCATGGGCTGCCATAATTTGTTGGATAAATATTCTGACAGGGATATAGGAAGGGCTTGATCTAAGACCATAGCCAACAATTGGGTATTGCCACTGAGATATTCAAAAGATTCACCGGGCTTCTCCCTGATCCGTCGACTGGTAATAAGGTTGGAAATATTATCTCCATAATAAGCCTCTGTGGTCACATTAATGGGCAGATAATACGACTCTTGCCAATCCATTCCAGAACTCATGCGAGCCAAATCTCCTACCGTCAATTCATGACCATTACCAGAGCGATATTGGGGGAAAAAATCACTGACTTTTTGATCTAACCCCTCAATATAACCATCCTCTATTGCACATCCCAACAGAAGGGTGACCACTGATTTGGCCATAGAAAAAGAATTGGAAATACTGTGAGCTTCGTGATCTTTAAAATAGGTCTCAAACACCAATTGCCCATCTTGAGACAATAAAAAGGCAACGGTTTTAAGATTTTTCATATAATCCATACGAGACGCTGACATAGAAAGTTTTCCATATCTGGCATCAGTCTTCCAGGGCTGAGCTTCCCCGCTGTCTATAAGTCGAGAAGAAAAATACTGATAATCATATATACCTGTCGTCCATTGTCCTTTTAACAAGGTATATCGAATAGCCTTGGCCATGTAGCCATGCCTGAATTTTAACATATAAATACAGACAACCACAACTACAATTATGAAAAAATATACTATATTACCTATCATCATTCCTCTTTAAATCTCCCAGCTAATAAAATAGTGAAACTCCACTCAAAGTTTCCAATCAAACACTGCCCTAATTAATTCATTTTTTCAACTCAATACATTAGCAATGGAGTATAAATATAATTTGTTTTTCATAATTGGTCTTTTATTTTACTCCCTTCTCAGTTGCACTACTGACATGGATACTGCGGCGTCCTATGCGCAGACAATGTCCCCATCCATACAATCAGACCTATCCCACAATGCAACCATCGTAAAAGAAGGGTCAATCGTATTCAAAACAAAAGACATAGAAGAAACTGGGAGCTTTATTCGAAACAAAATCGATACTTTGGAAATCATCCTGGTCTCAGATCAACAATACAGCACCGAACACAGCATTCGAAACGACTTGGTAGTCCAAGTACCCATCCAGTTCTTAGACAGTTTTATGGACAATATCCTACATCACGCTCACAGTGTAGTACACAAACAAATCATCAGCAAGGATGTCGGCGAAGAGAAGGGAAATAGTGAGATTTATCTAAAAAGTCAAAAAGAATTAGAAGAAAAATTTATCCATTTATTAGAAAAAACAAAAAATATTGGAGAGATTATTGAACTGGAAAATCAACTCAACATCGTCAGACAAAAAATCTATGAACTCGAGTACAGTGCACAAAACCTCAAACAGAGAATCTCATATGCCTCTCTCACCATATCATACCATCAAGATATTCCATTGGCCAAACGATTTGGCAATAAAATAAAATCTGGAGTATACACAGTATGGAACAATCTTATGCTTTTTGTCATCTTTGTTGTTAACCTCTGGCCCTTCTTTGTCCTTTTTACCATATTTTACTATTGGTATTGGCGCAGGAGAAAAATTAAGATAGCAAAAGCTAAAAACCAAGATCAGATCATTAAAAAATAATTCCGCAGTCAAAACCAGACTCAAATACTTGTTTATAAAGTTTTTAAAAGTTTTAATAATCCTTTATATCTTTGTACAATTATATAACTAAACATGCTTTGAATGAGTAAAATAATGAAAATAAGTTTTACAATTGGATTGATGATGACCATGATGTTTTCTGTGTATTCACAGGAAGAAGTCGTGGAGAGAAATCAAGAAATATTTGCTGATTTTATGTACCAACCTGGGAACGAATATCGAACTGCCTCAGGTAAACCAGGTCCTAAATACTGGCAGAACTCAGCAGATTACAAACTTGACGTTCACCTAGATCCAAGCGCTCACTCCATCAATGGCCATGTAGACATCTATTATACCAACAACAGTCCAGAAGAACTCGAATTTATTTGGCTAATCTTAGAGCAAAATCGATTCACTCCAGATTCAAAAGGGACATTAACCACACCGGTAATGGGCAATAGATACACTGGAGACGTTAATGGAGGATACCAATTATCGAATGTAAAAGTGGTAGATGACAACAAAACCACATCGACCGATTACAGTATCAGCGATACCAGAATGAAGATCAACCTCAAAGACGCCATACCGGCCAATGGAGGAAAGGCTACCATCAGTATGGATTTTTCATTTACCATCCCTCAGAAAGGAATGGATAGAATGGGAAGAATGACGGTAGAAGATGGTGAGATTTACGCATTAGCTCAGTGGTACCCCAAAGTGGCCGTCTTTGACGATATCCAGGGTTGGAACATTGAACCTTATTTGGGAGCTGGGGAATTTTATTTAGAATATGGCGATTTTGATTGCTATATCACAGCACCCTATGACCAAATAGTCGTGGCTTCAGGAAAATTAATGAATCCCAAGAAAGTATTGTCCAAAACTTTATTAGACAGATGGGAAAAGGCCGCAAAAAGTGATACCACTGTATTTTTAATAGCTCCAGATGAAATTAAAAACTACGACCTTACTCGTCCCAAGACTTCGGGGACTTTCACTTGGCATTATCAAATATTAAATGCACGAGATTTTGCCTTTGCCAGCTCGAATGCTTTTATATGGGATGCGGCAAAAATGGATTTGGGGAATAATTTATACGGCATGGCTCAATCCGTATATCCCAAAGAAAGTCAAGGCTCTGATGGTTGGGGACGATCCACTGAGTACACCAAAAAATCTATAGAACATTACTCCAACAAATGGTATACCTATCCCTACCCAACGGCTATTAACGTGGCTTGTCATGTCGGAGGAATGGAATACCCAGGTGTGTCATTTTGCAGATTCCAAGCAAAAAACAGGTCTCTTTGGGGGGTTACTGACCATGAATTTGGTCACAATTGGTTTCCGATGATTGTCGGTTCCAACGAAAGAAAATACGCTTGGATGGACGAAGGATTCAACACTTTCATCAATTACTATAGCACATTGGACTTTAACGATGGAGAATACAGTGCCACACTGAACAGAACAAGACAATTCACTTCTTGGTTTAACAACAACTCACGAGAACCCATCGCCACTTATCCCGATGTAGTTCAAGTATCCAACTTGGGAATGATAGGTTATAGAAAACCAGGAATGGGATTACTTTTGTTGAGAGAATACATTTTGGGTCCAGAACGATTTGATGAAGCATTCAAAGCTTATATTGAAAGATGGGCCTATAAACATCCTACACCCAACGATTTTTTCAACACGATAAATAACGTTGCAGGAGAAAACCTCAGTTGGTTCTGGAGAACTTGGTTCTATGGCAATGGCAACATAGATCTCAGCATCCAATCTGTCAATCCATACAAAGGCAATTACATCATCCAATTGGGTAATCTAGGAGAAATTCCCATGCCTGTATTATTAAAAATAACCTATGAAGACGACAGTGAAGATACGGTCAAACTACCAGTAGAAATATGGCAGCGCGGCAACCAATGGAATTACTTACACGAGACCGACAAAAAAATAAAATCGGTTGAGTTAGATCCCAACAAATTACTTCCCGACGTCAATGGATCCAATGATATTTGGCCATTGCAGTACTACAAGAAATAACCGAGATTATCAACTCGAAACAAATCACATCCCTTTAGTCAAACGATTAAAGGGATTTTTTTATGTTACTATTATTCAGTCTCCCCTTCCAGGTAAACTCCCCTTGTTTTAATATCCGATAAAGTAAAATGCTGGCATAAAAAAATTGAAAGTAAGAAGCCCCTATAATTTCCCTAGTCATTGCATTTTGCCCAGTCCACCACAGTCCAGTGCGAATAATGATATAGTCCATAATAGATTTGGAAATAATAAAATAAAACAAATAAGTCCTAGATAGTGGATGGACAATACTCAGAATTATCAATATCAAAAAAACAATATTATGAGCTATAAAGGAGTAAAGATACCAATTGGTACCGACATGGACATAGGCTTTTGACTTGCTCGCCCAACGCAGTCGCTGATTGAGAAAGGATTCAAAATTAGGCTGAACCCAAGTACTCACAATGGCCTTCTTGGCCTTGACATAGGCTATTTTCATTCCGTGAGCCACAGCTTTGTGAACAAAAAACACATCGTCTCCAGAAGCAATATGGGCATTGGATTCAAAGGGATTTAACTCCAAAAATGTTTTCCTGTAAAATCCCATATTTGCCCCATTCGAAGAATAGAAGGTTCGACTAACCAATCCAGCACAATTGATGATATTGAGAGCGGCCTGCTCTATTTTCTGATATTTCTGGACATAATTCCCTTGGCTCTTTCCCTGCAATACGAGGGGCCCAACAACTATATCGGCTGATTTGCCAATTAAGCTCCCTACCATGTTAATCACCCAATTTTCTCCCACTATGCAATCGCCGTCGAGAGTAAGGATAATTTCACCGGCAGCTTCTTTTACACCGGCATTAATAGCCGCTTTCTTGCCATGTTGATTGGGGCCAAGTGCTAGGTATTTCACCATAGAATATTGTGATACGACCTCGGCCGTTTCATCGCTACTGTGATCATCGACAACCAAAATTTCAAATCCGTCGTAAGCATAAGACTGCTTCAGGATGGAATCAATACAAGCAGCGATATTCTTTCCTTCATCCCGCACCGGGATGAGTACGGTCAATGAAAGCTGCGGCAGGTCCTTAATATTGAGAGATATGTTGGCGGTTCGGTTCCAGGTAAACCAGAGGAACAACTGAACGAGTATATAGACACTTCCAATCAAAGTCAAGAAGAGCAACATAAATATTTTTTTAGTCTAGTAGATGCTACCTTACTACAGACAATTTTTTACGGGTTATTCCGATGAAAGTAGATTGCTAATTTAACGATAGTTTTTCATCGAATCAACATTATCTATATCTTCTTCTGGCAATTCTATATAATCGATATATTCACTATCAGAAAAACCCTCTGCTTCATAATTCATTTTCTCCAATCTGGCTCTTGAACGGGCTCTAAAAAATAATATAAGACAGGTTATAGGAAATCCGACAATGGACAAAAGGGTAAGGGCTATTCCATACAATGGATTTTTCACTATCGATTGCCAAAGATATATTGCAAAATTTTTAACCGTAGCAAAATGAATAAACATTGCCGAAATCAACAATATAGGTGCCAAAAAAGAAAGTCCAATTAACACCCATTTAGTAATGTAGAAACCAATATACAAGAGAGAGAAAACAAAAAGTAGTCCCATAATGATTTGGACAGTAGAGATAGGTTTTCTTTGGGAATTAAAATAAATCATAAGTATAAATTTTTGCTTGCCTCAATACGAAGATAATAATACTTTTTCAACCCGTTTTTGAAGCTCTGTCTTTTAATACGAATTACGTTTATAATTAACGGAAATCTTTCGATTTATTTGAAGTTTTACTTCGTTTAAAATACTCGCCGTAGCTATGGCTATGCTGGCCCCCCTCCCGAAACGCGGAGGTTTTGGCTCCTTCATCATTGACCGATTTACGGTCAATGGCTCTTTGAGCTTCATTCAGTCGTAACCTCGTCTAACTCCAAATATTTTCAAAATCTTTTCCATCATCATAAAACGTAAATCGTATAAGTTTAATTTAGGTCTTATACGAATTACATTCATAATACAACTATTAGAATCAACCACTAGATATAAGTTTAGTTTCCTTTGAAGAGGGGTTTTCGATAAATGTCGAGAAATCATCGATCATCGACATGTAATTATGCCGCCCAAGAGAATCAACAGAATGAGAGGAGGGAGAAAAAACATCAACACCTCACATATAAATTTAAAAGAAATCTTTTTAAAGACTTAAATTTCCTCAAATTGAAGTTCGTACAGACTCCTAAATTTGCCATCTTCTTTTTCAAGAAGTTCCGAAAAGGTTCCAAATTCGATAATCTCTCCTTTGTCGAGGACCAGTATTTTATTGGCGTGTTTGATAGTGCTCAGTCTATGGGCAATAATAATAGAGGTACGTCTGGATATCAATTTTTCAATGGCGTATTGTATGAGATTTTCGGTCTCCAGATCTATATTAGAAGTAGCTTCATCCAAAATCAATACATCGGGATTGAAGATCAACAATCGAACAAATGATATCAATTGACGTTGGCCTGAAGACAGATTGGACCCTCTCTCGGTTATCATAAAATGATATTGATTGGGCAATTCCATTAGAATATCATGGGCTCCAATCATTTTTGCACATTGAATTACAGTCTCCTCATCGATGGATTCGTCCATCATGCGAATATTGTCCAATATGGTGCCCGAAAACAAAAATACATCTTGCAATACCAATCCTATTCTAGATCGCAGTGCGTCCAATTGGTAGGACTTTACATCTCTATCGTCCAGTTTGATTTCCCCCGAACGCGTTTCATAAAATCTTGAAAGGATATTGATCAAAGTCGTCTTACCCGAACCGGTACTTCCCACTACGGCCAAGGTTTCCCCAGGATTGATTTCAAAAGTGATGTCCCGCAACACATCATTTTCTCCATCGTAAGAAAAATAGACTTGATTAAAGCTTATTTTCCCCTCTACTGAAATCGGTTCAAATTCACCATTGTTTTCGATTTTATCCTTTTTATCGATCAAATTAAATATTCGCTCCCCTGCTACGATTCCCATCTGAAGAGTGTTGATCTTATCTGCCAACATCCTCATGGGTCGGAACAACATATTTAGGAAAATGGGAAATACCACTAGACTACCAAAAGACAGATCGTCACTGATGATGCCCTTGGCACCCCACCACACCAACAATGCCAATGCCAGTGCAGATATAATTTCTACAACTGGAAAGAACACTGCGTAATAAAGGATGGAATCGAGGTTGGCCTTGGTATATTCTCTGTTTATCGTATTAAATTTGGACTTCTCCTTCTCTTCTGCATTAAATATTTGCACAATATACATACCGCTTAATCGCTCTTGAAGGAAGGCATTCATCCTCGCTATTTGTGCTCTCACCTTTTGATAGGCAATTTTCACCTTTTCTTTAAATATATAGGTCGCTATCATCATAAGTGGCAAAGTCAACATCACGATCAAGGTCAACCGCACACTAATAACAATCATAGTTATCAATACAGCAAATATCCTCAGAATATCGGCCACCATAATCAGTACGCCTTGGGTAAATACTTGATTGACGGATTCGACATCGTTAATAGTCCGGGTCGTAGTTGTCCCCACAGGAGTTTGATCGAAATACCTCAACTGCAATGACAGAACTTGGTTAAATACCCTTGCCCTTAGATCTCGTATCACATTTTGTCCTAATAGATTGGAAAGGAATACAAAGAAATACCGCAATACTACCTCGAGGATTAGCACTCCGATCATGATCAAAGTTATGATTAACAAACCATCAAAATCATAATTTATAATATAGTCATCCACAGCTTTATTGATCAGTACTGGTCGAATCACACCTATGGGTGCAAGAACGATAGCCAATAGAGCAGAGACGATAAATAATTGTTTGTATTTACTTCCCAGAGAAAGAATGCGCATTAACACATTCCAATCAAATTTATTTCCTTTTATGTTTTTCGCCATGGATTCACGAAGATAATACAAGTTAACTACAGAGTTATTAAATTTGTTTAAGATCAAGGCTAATCTCACAAAAATTTAATACAAACCACCATTGGAGACAGTAGTTTATCTTTTAAATTTTGCCTTCGTCCGCAAAACTATAATAACTATTTCCAGTAATAATTAAATGATCTAAAACCTTAATATCTAACAATTCCCCTGCCTTTGAAATTTTCTCTGTCAATTTGATATCTTCCAAAGAAGGATAAAGATTGCCAGAGGGATGGTTATGGCATAATATTAAACCACTTGCCGCTTTTTCCAATGTAGGTTTAAATATCAATTTGGGATCCACGACAGTCCCTGACACTCCGCCCTTGCTTATAAACTTGGATTGAATAATCCCATTGCCCCTATTGAGCATTAAAATCCAGAATTCTTCATGGGGCAAATCTTCTACATGAGATTTAAGCGCGATATAGGCATCTCTACTACTGGTTATTTTGGCAATTTTCGACGCATCTGCCCGCTGTCTCCTTTTACCCAATTCCAAGGCGGCGACTATTGATATGGCCTTGACTTCACCAATTCCTTTAAAACTGGCCAAATCGGAAACGGATGCCTTACTAAGTTGGATTAAATCGTGATCAAATGATTTGAGTATACGCTGACATAGCATCACAGCATTTTCATTCCTATTCCCCTTGCCGATTAGGATGGCCAACAACTCTGCAACTGAAAGAGTCCTCACACCATTGGTCAATAATTTTTCCCTGGGGCGTTCACTGACATCCCAAGATTTTAAATTAGAGCCATATGATTTTGACTTTTCCACAATCACAATCTATTTTCTTTCTAATATACTAAAAAAATACTGAATATACTTCAAGCCACCTATTATGATATTGGGTAAATATCAATATTGCCATTCTTCATACCAGATGACTAATACTTTCACCAATATATTATTTAGAAAAAATCTACTCACACGAGGTAGGACATCACTTCCTACAAAACCTTTTCTACACTCTCTATCATATCATCGTCGAGATTCCCTGTCCAACGCTGAAGTTGTTTTCGGGCTTTTTCCTTCACTTCATCATTGACATAGGCTCCTATAGTGACCAATGCGAAAGAAAGGATACTCAAATCATCGGTATAGCCAAGGATGGGAGTAAAATCTACTATAATATCTAGCGGAGTTAACAAATAGCCAATAGCTCCCATTACTATATTTTTAGCCCATCTTGGAGTTTGCGGGTTTAAAAATGCATAATAGAGCAACAATGTGGTATAGGTCAATTTATACCCAATTGCTTTAATTTTCTTCTTTAAATAGGAAAATACTTTTTTCTGATCCATAGATTCTCATTACTTACTATGATCTAACGTCGATATTTCAAAAAAAGTTTCTATGGCTAACCATGGATGAGTACTGGTTTGGCCGGAGGCTTTATGGTCTGGTTGATGGCTAGGAATTGATATCCGAGTTGGCTGTAGTAATCCAACATTCTCGGCAAGGCGTACAACATGCGATCTCTAGCTTTTTCACTGTCGTGAAATACGACAATAGAACCAGATTCTGTATAGTGCTTGACTTTCTGCCAACATTCTTCACCACTAATACCTCTGTCGAAGTCTCCACTCAATACGTCCCACATAACGATTTGATAATACCGTATCAAAAATTTGGCTTGAGAAGGCTTAATTCGACCATAGGGCGGTCTAAACAAATGAGAACCAGCCATTGATGCTGCTTTACGCACATTTTTAAAATAGTCGGCATTGTCGGTAGCCCATCCATTGAGGTGATTATAGGTGTGGCTTCCTACACTATGGCCATGATCGACAACCATTTGAAAAATATCACTGTATTTTAAAATATTTTCCCCAACACAGAAAAAGGTAGCGTGGGCATTGTATTGATCTAACATATCCAAAACCAGAGGAGTAATCTCAGGATGAGGACCATCGTCAAAGGTCAAATAGATGTTTTTACTGTCCCTAGGCATGTCCCACAACAGGCCGGGAAAAAATTCCTTTACAAACTTTGGTGTTTTAGTTAGATACATTGCTTTTCTATAAATGTGATCAGGCTAATATTTTTTATACTTTTGCGATATTATTAATAGTTGACATTACATGATCGTTCTGCTAATACGTTGGTTGTTTTTTCGAAGTACATCGCAATGGTGAATATAGCAAAACACAATAACATATAATAATTTTTTATAATATTTAACAATAACTTCAACATAAAATATGAGTCATTCAAAAGTAAGGGTAAGATTTGCGCCCAGTCCCACTGGTGCTTTGCATATTGGCGGTGTAAGAACAGCTTTGTACAATTATTTATTTGCCAAAAAATTCGGTGGTGATTTTATATTAAGAATCGAAGATACCGATCAAACTCGCTTTGTAGAAGGGGCTGAAAAATATATCAAAGACAGCTTACAGTGGTTGGGGATAGAGCCTGTAGAAGGGCCTGACCAAGGAGGACCCCATGGCCCTTACCGACAGTCCGAACGAAAATCCATGTACCATACTTATGCACAGCAACTTCTCGATGCTGGTCTGGCTTATATGGCATTTGACACTCCTGAAGAATTGGATGCTCTTCGAGAAGACTACGAGCAAAACAAAAAAATAAGTTTTAAATACGATGCATCCGTTCGCAACCGATTGAACAACAGTTTACACCTTTCACCGGTAGAGGTTGAAGCATTATTGGAAGCGAAAACTCCTTATGTTATTAGAATGATGATTCCGGAGGACGAGGAAGTATTTTTCAACGACTTAGTACGCGGTCATGTCAGATTTGACACCAACGAACTGGACGACAAGGTTATATTAAAAGCTGATGGGATGCCAACCTATCACCTCGCCAATATAGTAGATGATTATCATATGCAAATATCTCATGTCATCAGAGGAGAAGAATGGTTGTCTAGTACAGCTCATCACGTATTATTATATCAAATGTTGGGTTGGGAGGATTCCATGCCAGCCTTTGCCCACCTCCCCTTACTCTTAAAACCCAAAGGCAGTGGAAAATTGAGCAAGCGTGACGGAGCCAAATTTGGATTTCCCGTTTTCCCGATGCGTTGGATTGAACCAGACAGTCAAGACGAATATCAAGGATTTAAGGAAAATGGATTTTTGCCCGAAGCATTTCTCAACTTTATCTCATTACTGGGCTGGAATCCTGGCGACGATCAGGAAATAATGTCTATGGACACTTTGATCAAAGCCTTCGATATAGAAAAAATAAGCAAGAGCGGTGCGAGATTTGACTACAACAAAGCATTGTGGTTTAACCAACAATACATCATCCAATCGTCAAATGAGACATTGTTGGACTATTTTAAGCTAAATTTCCCCAGTATCTATGATATGGCAGATCCAGAATACATGGCCAAAGTATTGGAGCTGTATAGAGAGCGAATTCACACATTAATAGAATTTCCAGAATCGGCCAAGCCTTTTTTCAGCGATGACTATTTTAGAGATGATCAACAAATTAAAAAGCGATACAAGGAAGAAAATGATGAGTTGTACGCTGGGATGTTTGAAAAAATCATAGGTACGGAACCTTTTCTTCAAGCCAACCTAAAAGCCAGTGTAGAATCCTATGTAGAGGAAAAAGAAAGTAAGTTTGGAGTAATCCTTCCCATATTAAGATTGGCCATTGCTGGAATTTTACAAGGCCCAGATATGTTTGCAATGATGGAAGTCATGGGTAAAGAAAAAGTTTCGACCAGATTAGAAGCATCAATACCCTACTTTAAATCAGTTAAAATGAGAAAGGATGAGTAAAAAGAATAAAATTAACAAAAGGCCAGAATCACACGAAGAACTCAAGGGGTTTGACATTCAAATTGATGAATTCGGACAAGTCATTACCAATATTAGTCAAGACAAGCTAAACTCCTTTTTGGACAAAAATGTGATTGACAAAAAAATGGACGCAGATCAAGTTTCCAAACGACTTGCAGAGGACGAAAGTGAATAAAATCTTCCATTCCCTGCAACGTTTCGATATTTGACATCGTCTATAAGGCAAAAGGATGTAGTAAATTGCAGAATCTATTGTCGATCGATGTAATCAAAGAATGTAAAAAGGGGAATAGCATGGCTCAGCACATGGTATACAAACAACATGCATCAGCAATGTATAGCATTAGTGTGAGAATCGTCGGCAACACTGGAGAAGCGGAAGACGTAGTGCAACAATCTTTTATTCAAGCGTTTTCCAAACTCTATAAATTAGACGATGAGTCTTTGTTTGGACCGTGGTTGAAAAAGATTGTAGTCAACAATTCTATCGATAAGTTAAGACGTCGAAAAGTACAGTTTTTGAGCTTGGACGATGACCACCATTCGGTAATGGCTCTCTATTCTGCTCCCACTGAAATAATAGAAAATAGAACCGACACCGTAGAATGTATTAAACAGGCCATACTGCAATTGCCCGATGGATATCGCAGCATATTGAGTCTATACCTCATTGAAGGATACGACCACAGTGAGATTTCGGAAATATTAGGTATAAGTGAATCTACATCCAGATCGCAATATGCTAGAGCGAAAATAAAATTGCGAGAAATTTTAAAAAACAATTTTAAGATTCAACGATGAAGATGGACGAATTAGAACAGTTAATAAATCAACACCGGGATCAACTCCAATACCGTTTTGAAGGAATGGATGGAAGTTGGTCTGTGATTCAGCAACAATTAAAACCCGATAAACCTTCCCATAACTGGGTGAAAAACTTGGGTGGTATTGCAGCGGCCATTGCACTGGGATTGATGGCTGTATGGGGCTATACCCAATACAATAATCGATTTATGTTGAGCGCGGAATTAACGGCTTCTATCAACTATTACGAAGAAACAGAGAATCAACTTCTTCGCAACATTTTACAAAATACCGACAAATTAGACCCCATTATCCAAGGGGACTTAGACGAAATAGAAGCCACGCGAATCAATCTTATTCAAGGCCTGCCCTTTGCACCGGCCGATCAAAAGGAACGAATAATCAACTCTTTGGTTCAGTCATATGAACTCAAAATAGAAATGCTCAAAGAATTATTAATATCAGATCAATTAGAAAAATCATTTGCACATGAAGATGCCCATAATTTATAAGACCATCCTCTCCATTATCCTATTGGGGTTTGTATACACTACGATGGCCATAGCCCCGCAATATTCAGCGGAAAAAAAATACAGTAAAACGATTAACACTTCCGACCAACCCAATATTTTATTAGAGAGTAAAAAGGGAAATGTAACCTTTCAAGCTTGGGACAATGCCAGAGTGGAATTGGAAATCACCATCAAATCCGAAGCCGACTCTCAAGCCGATGCCGACAAAGGTTTAGAAGGTGCTAAGGTAGAAGTAACGGGAAATGAAGATCAAGTAAAAATTCAGACCATTTATCTAGATGAAAAAGAAAACAAATCATTTTGGTCTACGGTAAAGTTTTGGTCTGACAATCTCAAACTCAGTGTGGACATGGTCATTAAAGTACCTAGAAATTCCTACTACGACCTGTCACACACCTATGGAGACCTAGTATTACCCGACCTACGAGAAGCCAAAATTGAAGTAAAATACGGATCCATCACCGCCAATGACGTCAGTGAAAAACTATCCCTCGACTTGGGCTATGGTAACGCCAACTTAAACAACATCAATGCATGTAATGCCGTGATCAAATATTCGGATTTAAACACAGAAGATTTAATTGTCGGACAATTGGAAGTATCCTATTCCAAAATATCAGCCAAAAAAATCGATCAATTGGTGCTCGACACGCGCTACTCTAAGGTATATATAGATGAGATCAATCAGTTGAAACTCGATGGTCGATTTGACAAAATTGAAGTGGGCATTGCTCACCAAGTTGATATTGAGACCAAATACACCTCATTGTCCATCGACAGACTACTGTCTCAAGCCAAGATTGTCAACAGCTATCAAAGTGTCAAAATCAATGAATTGGGCCCAGACTTTAGCGATGTCAACATTGAAAACAAATACGGAAATTGCAATATCAAAGTAGCTGAAGACAGTAATACCAAATTTAAATGTGTGGCCAAGTTTGGTAAAATAAACTATCCGACATTTGTCAATATCGACGAAAATGAAGAAATTGAAAAAGTAAAAACCGTTGTTGGCACCATTGGTCAAGGTCAATCCAATATTTCTATTGTCAATAATTTTGGAAACATAGACTTATCTCATTAACCAATGCTTCAAATTTTTTCTAAAAAATAGAAAAATCCTAAGAATCAGAAATAATGATTGCTTAATTTCATGAATGCAAAGTATATAATACCAATTACGTTTATAATTGTCGGTTATATTTCGATTTATTGTAGAGCCGCAATGCATTGCGGCTTAAATATTGTAGATTAAGACGTAATGCTATACTGGTAGTAGTATCTTAACAAGGAATTCCAGGGCAATCACGCCTCGGCACAGTGGCCTCGGTTCCTTCGTCAAAGGTCGATTTACGACCTTTGGTTGCCATTCTGGCAACTTTACTCAATCACGTCGTAGCTACTGCTATGCTGGCAATCCCTCCCAAAACACGGAGGTTTTGGCTCCTTCATCATTGACCGATTTACGGTCAATGGCTCTACGAGCTTCATTCAGTCGTAGCCTCGTCTAACTTCAAATACTTTCAAAATCTTAACCGACATCATAAAACGTAATTGGTATAATAAGGGGATTTTTAAACTATCTTCTAGGAAAATTGCAAGAAATACAATACTTTCGTTCAATAAATTAACCGTTAATTAAAAAAAGATACAGTGAGAACAAACGTAATACTAATCCTACTTCTTGCTTTTGGCATGACTTCATGTGTGAGTAAAAAGAAATTTGAAGCTGTTCAAATGGAACTAGATCAAGCCAAAATGGACTGTGAAAGTGAAATTGCAGCATTGTTGAAACAAAAAGAAACGGTGGATAGAAGGTTAAAAGACCTTAGTGGGGAATTGTCTACCGCTAAAAACACAGCCAGCAACGGCCAAGATCGAATCAAGCAATTGGAGGATGAAATAGCTTTCCTAAAACAAACCAATACCAATCTTTTGGGACGTTTAGAAGAAATGTCAATTATCAGTAGAACCGGTGCGGAGAGTATCAAAAAATCATTGGATGCATTGGACAGACAAGGTAAATACATCCAAGATCTCAATACTACTTTGCAGCGTAAGGATTCCTTGAACTTAGTCTTGGTTCAAAAATTAAAAAGATCACTTTCTGATGTCAATGACGATGATGTCAATGTAGAAGTTAAGAAAGGAGTGGTTTATATTTCACTTTCTGACAAATTGTTATTCAAAAGTGGAAGTACTGCCATCACAGCAGAAGCCAATTCTGTTCTATCCAAGATTGCTTCTATCATAAACGATCACAACGATTTCGATGTATTAGTAGAAGGACATACAGACAATGTGCCGATCTCTACTTCTTGTATTAAGGACAACTGGGACCTCAGTGTATTGCGAGCGACCTCTATCGTTCGATCACTTCAAGAGAACCACAATGTTGAACCTAAAAGGATGACAGCGGGCGGACGTTCTGAGTTTGTCTCTAAAGCGGACAACGAAAACTCTGCAGGAAGGGCGTTGAATCGAAGAACGGAGATTATAGTTCTACCTAAATTAGATCAATACTTCAGCCTAATGGCTCCAGAATAGTCGAATTCATTGGAAATAAGACATAATATTAAAAAAGAGGACAACGGTAAAAGTTGTCCTCTTTTTTTTGTTCTTATATCAATGCATTTTACAATGACGGAACGCAGTCGTGTCTCTTAAAAAACAGATCAATATATAACCGACAGTTATATATTCAATTGATCTTAATCCCTCTATTTCCCATCAAAATATATAATAACTCTAGAAATATTCACAACTATCTGGCCATTCGCAAAGCATCCGCATAGCTAGAATCAAAATTACTCTGTTCTACTCCGATAGCGGCTTTCTCTACGTCGTATTCCAATCTCTTAAAAGAGACTTTCAAGCTATCAGAACGGGATCTAGTTGTAGATTGATTCAATTCTAAGATCGCATAACAAGCTCTGGGATCACCATCCTTGGGTTTGCCTACAGAACCAATGTTGACCACGTGTCTGTAGACATCACCATCTTTGATGACTCTGTGAAAAGGCTTGTGGGTATGACCGCACAACAGCACATCGGCTCGATGAGGCTGCATCATATCCAATACTTCTCCCTCGGGATAATCCACCAACATATAATCGTTGATGGCTTTCACACTGCCATGTACCAACAAAAGATTGAAGGACTGGCCCTGTTGAACAAAATTTAGTGACATATGTCGAGGTAGATTGATCAAATACTCTCTGTTTTCATCACTGACCATAGTCCTCGTCAATCCTCTATTGGACGGTGTAAACTCCTCCTCAATGGGTAGCAACAAGGCCTCATCGTGATTGCCCATAATGGTAGGAATCTTCCTTTGACGAATGGCCTCGACTACTTCATTGGGCCATACATTGTAACCGACCAAATCCCCTAGACAATAAATAGCATCTACCTGCTCCGCTTCCACATCCTCGAAAAAAGCTTGGAGGGCTGGCCAATTGGCGTGTATATCAGAAAAGAAGGCTATTTTCATAATACCGCTGTTTTGGGGCTATCGTAGTATTTCTTTTTCAACCAAAACGACACCCTTACCAATAAAATCAAAGCCGGCACTTCTACCAAGGGTCCTATAACTCCGGCAAAGGCTTGTCCCGAATTCAATCCAAATACAGCAATGGCTACAGCTATCGCCAATTCAAAGTTATTACCAGCTGCGGTAAAGGCCACAGCTGCTGTCTTGTCGTATTCTGCCCCCATGGCTCTGGTAAAGAAAAATCCAATAATAAACATCAAGGTGAAATAAATCAACAAGGGAACAGCAATAATCAATACATCCATTGGGATTTCAACGATTAATTCTCCCTTCAATGAAAACATCACCACGATGGTAAACAACAAAGCGATCAAGGTCATAGGTGAAATAGTGGGTATAAAAGTATTGGTATACCATTCTTCCCCTTTTAATTTCACCAAAATTAGCCTACTCAATATTCCCAACAAAAATGGAATGCCTAAATAAATGGCTACACTCTCGGCAATAGTCCCTATGGATATATCTACTATAGCACCCTCAAAACCAAAATATGGAGGTAGCACCGTAATAAATATCCAGGCATAGAAGCTATAAGCAAATACTTGAAATATACTATTGAGAGCTACCAATCCCGCACCGTATTCGCTGCTGCCATCGGCCAGATCATTCCACACCAAGACCATGGCGATACAACGAGCCAATCCAATAAGAATCAATCCGACCATGTATTCTGGATAATCGCGCAAGAAGGTAATAGCCAGAAAAAACATTAAGACCGGACCAATGATCCAGTTTAAGATCAGGGAAATCGAAAGTACTCTCGTGTTTTTAAACACCTTGGGCAAGAGGGCATAATTGACCTTGGCCAAGGGAGGATACATCATCAATATCAATCCGATGGCGATGGGAATATTGGTTGTCCCACTGCTAAAAGAATTAATAATATCGGGAAAAGTAGGAATAAAATATCCAAGTCCCACACCAATTGCCATCGCGACAAAGATCCAAAGGGTTAGATTTCTATCGAGAAAACTTAATTTTTTTGAGGCCATTATTACGAGTTGATTTGGTTAAAAACAAAAAATAGTTCAGTAGCAATTTGCAGACTTCTTTCATTGTATTTTTCTGCTTGTTGAGGAGTATGGTCAAAGGCCTTAGGGTCTTCAAAAGTGATAGGTATCCTCCTTTCAGCACCGGGAACAAAGGGACAGGCTTCATTGGCCGAATCACAAGTCATAATCGCAGCAAAGTGAGATCGAGGATTGAAATCATCATCCAACTTTTTTGAAAACCCTACGATAGGATGTTCATTGGCAGCGAATTTGATACTGTATACGGGATTGTCTCCAGTCGACAGGGTTTGGATTTCAAAGCCAGAACGACTCAAGGTCTCTGCCACCATAGGAAAAAGAGCAGTAGCTTCTGTTCCTCCAGAGTAACAAAACACTGAATCGATGTTAAAATAATGAGCCATTGTTTGTGCCCAGACTTGAGACAAATGACTTCTTCGAGAATTGTGCGTACAAATAAAATTGATGCGGACATCTTCCTTACTCGATACTTTGGCTTGAATAAAGTCAGCCAAGGGTTGCAAAACCGTTTTTCGCTCTGCCGAAATAGATTTCGGATCCAATTTCTCAATTAAATCAACTATTCCAGAGAATAGAGTTGTTTCTGTGTTAATCATTTTCTATAACTATTTTGATTTAGCAACAACCTCCTCCAGGTGTACAGGAAGATGCATTACTCAATTCTGACATTTTCAATTTCGGTTTCTCTTCCGGTATCCCACATTTATCCTTTGCCAAACAATCGGTTTGTTTGGTGGTCAATAAGAAATGAGTTCCATCGAAATCTAGTCCAAATTTTCCAATGGTATCTCCTTGATACTCTACTTCGATTTCTAGATCTTCAATACCCAATACCTTCTCTGATAGTTCGATAATATTCACTAATTTTTCCGGATGCAATCTGTGGTCATAGTCGTTGGCATTCCATAATTGGAAGTTGACTACTTCTTCATTTCGTACGGTCCCTCCACAATCGATAAAATGTTTGGTGATTTTACCTACTTCAGTTACGTGAAAGTGACTAGGTACTAATTCTCCATTGGGCAACTGAAAAGAAATGGTTTCCAATTGGTTTAATTTGTCTTTTATTTCTGAAAGTTTCATAATTATATTTGTTTATTGCGATAATACGATTAATAATAGTAAATTTTTTTTAACAACAATGGTCTTGAGAAATATCTTGATCTAAAAACTGATTCATTACTTCCTTCATTTTCACCCAATTTTCCCCGTCGATACAGTAACACACACTAGTACCTTCCACATTGCCTTTTATAAGACCTAAATTCTTCAATTCCTTGAGATGTTGAGATATGGTTGGTTGAGCCAAGCCAATTTCATTGACTAAATCACCGCAAACACAGCTATTTATCTTAAATAGGTGTTGAAGGATGGCTACCCGCGCTGGATGTCCAAAGGCTTTGGCGAGGGTAGCTATTTCATTTTGTAGGTCGGAGAACATTTCCGTTTTAGTTAAACCCATATCTCTTAAATTAATATATTGCAATATTACAATTAATGGTAGAAATATCCAAATTAATTTTACCGCATACCGTATATCGGCGCTCTCCTACCTAGATCAACCGCCTGATATGAAATACATTTTATAATTGATAAACTCACCCATCTACGACACAGTGGTGAACGACTATGACTGAATATAACTGAATGAAATCAGATATATAAACCCACCTAGTCAGTGAGTTTATCCGCTAGTATACTACAGATCGATTTTCTTTACAATTTAATTTTATTGTATCGTTCCACATCCCTCTTGGTATCACGAGCCTTAATCGATTGTCGTTTATCGTGAACTTTCTTACCCTGGGCCAATACAATCTTCACCTTGATCAAACCTCGATCGTTGATAAACACGCGATAGGGAATTAAGGTCAGACCTTTCTCCTTGAGTTTTTTCTGAAGGCGAACCATTTCTCTTTTCTTTAACAAGAGTTTTCTCTCCCTAATTGGACTGAGTATGTGCATCGTATTGAATTTGTACTCGGCAATATGCATACCTTTCATGTACAATTCATTCTTCTTAAAATAGCAAAAAGCATCAGTCATATTGGCCTTCCCTGCGCGGATAGACTTTACTTCGGCACCGTGTAATTGGATACCGGCAACAAATTCTTCAATAAATTCAAACTCAAATTTCGCCTTTCTATTGACGATATTTATGGTGTTCTTTGTAGACATTAATTTCTTTTATTTTATAATCGACTCAACCTCACAGCTGTGCCATAGGCCAATATTTCTGAGCAGCCTTGCATGACCATAGCCGTAGTAAATCGGACATTGACTATAGCATCTGCGTTTAGTCGTTCTGCATCTGCGATCATTCTATCCAAGGCTTGCTCTCTTGCTTGAGCCATTAATTTGGTATATTCAGTGACTTCTCCACCGACAAAATTGCGAAACATCGCTGTAAAATCCTTTCCGACATTTCGCGCCCTGACCGTACTGCCACGAACTACGTCTAGTAATTCTGTAATTTCGTATCCAGGTATAGTTTCCGTACTTGACAATAATATATTCATTACAAATTATTTAAAATAAAGTTTGTCATTTTTCGATATAAATGTAATCTCGCACCTGGTCCACTAATGCTATGACTGTTGTTGGGATAAAACATTGCCTCAAAATCCTTTCCTTCTTTAACCAGTGCTGCTGCCATTTCTGCGGTATGTTGAAAATGGACATTGTCGTCGGACAATCCGTGAACCAACAAATACTTTCCTTTCAACTTATTGGCAAAGTACACCGGTGAATAATCGTGATACCCTTTTTCGTTCTCCTTTTCGTTGCGCATATATCGCTCGGTGTATATGGTATCATACCAACGCCAATTGGTCACTGGGGCCACGGCGATGGCCATTTTGTAGACATCGTTTCCATGAAGGATTAAATTGGTAGACATATACCCGCCATAGCTCCAACCAAAAACCCCAATACGACTGCCATCTACATAGGGTAAAGAAGCCAAATAGCGAACGCCATCGATCTGATCTTCGGTCTCATATTTTCCTAAATTAAGGTAGGTCATTTTCTTAAATTTCTCGCCTCGACCTCCAGTACCTCTGTTGTCTATACAGGCCACGATATAACCTTTCTGAGCTAGCATTTGAAACCAAGCAAAGTTGAGTCCACCCCAAGCATCTACCACTTGTTGCGAACCAGGGCCACCATACAAGAAGGTAAATAAAGGATATTCTTTGTTTTCATCGAAATCAGGAGGTGTAATTAAATATCCATTTAAATCATCTCCTACCCTGTTTTTAAATGTAAAAAATGTCTTTGACTGGAAATCAAATTTTTCTAGTCTTTGTTTTAGAGCGGCATTGTCTACGATAGAGCGAATGTTCTGCCCTCGGTTGTCGAATACTATATATTGGCTCGGGGAATTTTTATTGGAATAGTTGTGTACATAATAATCGAAAGTTGTACTAAATTGACAGTCATTCCACCCCGTACTGTCTTGGATTGCGGTTAACTCTGAACCATTATAATTGACAGAATAAACTTCTCGTTGAAGTGGAGATAATTTACTGGCTTGGAAAAAGATTTTTTCCCGCTCTTCATCCACACCATATACATTGGTCACATCGTAATCCCCCTTCGTTATTTTACTCACTTGCTGACCTTTCATATTATAGAGATACAATTGATTATATCCCTCCTTCTCACTCGTCCACACAAAGTGCTGACCGTCTTTTAAAAACTTTAAATTGTCATGAACATCGATGTAATATTCATTATTTTCCTTTAACAACAATTTAGTTTTTGCATTTTGAGGATCGACTAAGATCAGAGACAATTCATTTTGATGTCTATTCACTACAGTCACACATAGTTGATTGTCAGTGTGAGTCCATTGTATACGAGGAATATAAAAATCACTGTAATCTAGGTCTACCTCAGTCGTTGTTTTTTTTGCCGTATCGTAAATAAGTACAGAAACTTCTGCATTTTTCTCACCGACTTTGGGGTATTTAAAAGTCTGATAATCGGGGTACAATTGGTTGTTATAGTTGGTCATTGTAAATTCTTTGACCTCACTTTCATCAAATCGAATAAAAGTCATATAACGACCATCAGCTGACCACTCAAAGGTCCTAGTAATGGCAAATTCTTCTTCGTAAACCCAATCTGCCGCCCCATTGATCACTTCATTGATTTGACCATCCATAGTCACCTGCACCACATTCTGTGACTTTAAATCCCTGTAATATATATTGTTTTCAAAAACGAAACCGATCTTATCGCCCTGTGGTGAAAAATGGGCATTCATTACTTTTCCATTGTCGAAAAGGGGAGAAATTGTTCCATTGCTTCGGTTATATATATAATAGTTGGCCAAATAAGAGCGTCGATACAACTTACTGCGTTGTTCTGCCAACAATATCATTCCTTCGTCGGAGGAGAAAGTATAACTATAGGATTTACCTTTAAAGCCCATGGCTTGACTCAATTCCTGTGGATCAAATATCACTTCAGTCATTTGTCCTGTAGTAATATCATAAGACTGAATTTGACCAGATTTCTTAAGGGTATAATGCCTTCCATCTGCCAAAAAATTGAACCCTGGTAAGGATTCCTGCACAAAAGTTCTGTTAAGCCATAGGTCTTCAAGTGTTATCTTAACTTGAGCTACACTCGACCCTACTGAAATAAATGTGACCATCGCAATTGGTAATAAATACTTTAATATCATCCTACATATTTTAAACTACTATCAAAGGTAGTTAAAAATATGTTTACTAAATATAGGATAAATATGTATAAAGTCAGCGATTAAAGACTGGTTTTACAATAACCCAATCATTCCCTCAAAACCCTTCATCATCTCTTAAAGACCTAGTATTGATTGAAAACAAAGTCAAACAATCTTTATTTGAATAAGAAAACCATTGACTCAACCTCAAATAATAGATCTATTTACATCAGAATTTAAGAAAGTAATGCCAAAATCTATTAAATAAACTCATAGACAAGCTTACTTTTAAAGATAATGCATCGATATTAATTTCAAAACCTAAGGTATTACGAAATAATAAAGCCAAAAACATCTATAAATTAAATACATTCCCTGCATTTAGTTTACCATATACAAACAATTAAATAACACCAACCACATACATCTACAATAAAAAAATCAAAAGCTATTAAAAATCAGACAAATTATAATTAAAAACAAAAAACACCCCTCAACACCTAAAAACATCCTCAATTATAAACTGATAATTACTTGAAAATATAAATTAAGACCAAAAAGTTAAAATTCAATTTTATAATACAACAATATAATTTAATCCCATATATTTGACCCTAAATCAAAATATCAACCTTCGGTTATTCATAGTCAAAACCTAAGCCAAACACCACATTAACTACTAATTATCAATTTATTAAAAAACACAACACCATATCAACATTATTATTACAGACAATAATAAATTAAGAATACATTATAATAACCAAAAATATCAAAACTTAAGTCAACAAAATCATCAATGTCTTTCACAACAATTCACATACAAAATAAATTTAAAGTCGAAGACAATTTAAAATTTAATCTACCCCCTTTAAAACTTACCAACATGAAAAAACATTTACTCTTTACACTTTTATTTTTGTCTGCCATCAATACATGGGCAGCCACCTATTATTCTTCTGGAAATAAATCTTGGAGTGATTCGGGATTCCCCAACACCCTAAATGCGGGAGATCAAATCATCATCCAATCAGGTCACACCATTGCACTCAATAAAGACATTGTCATCAATGGCCATCTCACCATTGGCGCAGCAGCAAAACTAGCTGGCAACAAAAAGATAGATGTCGGCATAGGTGGAATAATAGTGGTATCTGGAGAATTAGAAACATCTATGGATCTGACTATATCAGGTCACCTGCAAAATGTTGGCACAACTACCATCAATAGCAAAACCAAAGTAATTGGCACCTTGGACAACAGTGGAATCCTTAACTCTGACGATGAATTACATGTAGATGGGCAATTTACCAACTCTCATTTTACCTATATTAAAAAATTACACAGCGACGGAATCATCCTCAACACTGGCACCATTGAACTGGAACCAGGAGAGACATTCCACCACCATGGCGGAGAATTAAAGGGCAATGGCAGCAATTTGGGCAGCATAATCGCAGACGAACTAAAAATTGAGGACAACACTGGAGTAAACCTCAACAACCACCCCGAAGCCATCACCTCAAAAATGGTTTTCTGTGGTACCAATGGACAAGAACCAGGATTTGATGGCGATGGAAACAACAGCAGTCAAAAAGTAAGTAAGGAAGAATTCCTAACCAATGGAGAACCCACACTATCCATCATAGATGAAGAAGTATTTATATGTGCCAATCGCACCACCCCTATAGAACTTCTATCCTTCCAAGCCGAAGTAATGAATGAATCCACCGTAAAAATAGACTGGGTCACAAGTTCTGAGCTAAACAATGACTATTTTGAAATCGAGAGGAGTCGCGATGGATTAACTTGGGAAAAAATAACTCAAGTCAATGGTTCGGGAACAACTCAAACTACACAATACTATACTATTACTGATTTACAACCATATTCTGGTAAGACATGGTATCGATTAAAACAGGTAGATCTAGATGGGAGTTTTTCTTATTCAAATACCGAAGAAGCCAACATCAATTCAAATTCTTACTTATCCATCTACCCTAACCCCAGTCAAGACTTCATCACTCTCTCTGGCAGCAATATAGACTTAAGTCAAGTCAGAATATTCAATGGTTTGGGTCAAGATGTCAGTAATCTTCTAAATATTGGAACTGGTAAAACCTCAAGACAGGTGATTGATATTTCGACTTTGCCGGCCAATATATACTATATAATGATTTCTAATCAAATGCATAAATTGATTAAACAATAGTCGAAGACATTATCGACTATTATTTTTCTGAAAGCAGATATCTCATTACTATGAGGTATCTGCTTTTTTTCAATAAACAAAACACCTTTTAAGTGAACATCATCGAACACAAAACAGCTTAACTCCTCCTTCCTAGACTACTCCTTTTATGAAAAGTCTAAAATAAAATCGACAATACAGGACAATCCAACCCCAAGTCTAGATCAATTAGCAATTAGAAAAAAGAGCCACCCTCTTAAAGCAATCTGCAAGCAAATTTAAATAAAAATGATGTTTGATGTAATCGACAATAATCTCTCCAAAAGTATTACATAGAAAAACTGCCTAATCACACAAAATTTTCACCAATGCTACAACTTACACCAGCAACAAATACATCTCTTAAGAAGCTTATGAGATAGCTGATATTGTATCAAACAATAAATAATTAGATATAAATAATCACCTTATTACCTGTAAATATTTTACAAATCAAAAACACATGCCCTTTAAATGTTAAAAAACACACAATTAAACAAACATTTGAATAAAACACCTATCTTCACCTTAAGACTATACATCTAGTAATAATTTGCTTTGGAAATCTTCCAATTCACTAGTTGATAGCACTAAGTGTTCTTACAGAACATAAGCCAAGCCTCAAATTCATATAAACTTAAACAGTGCCATAACCACTATGCGCAAATGCTAGGCATTCACGTTGATCTAACTACACAGTTCATGCGAATGGTCTGACTATGTCTAAATCGAAAATTTTACGACATCGTTAATTGCAATAATTCTCATTTACAGTTTTTGAAACCTCTTTAGAAATTAATTAAAAATGAAAAAACACTTCCTATTTGCATTATTCATCATTTACTGCACTCATGGCTGGTCTAAAACCAATATTTCATCGATCAATGAAATGAGCTCCATCATTGAATTAGACTCTACTCAAATTAATGGCGACTTCACTCTTACCGCCGGCAATACCTACCTGTTAAAGGAGGACATTGAGATCTCTGGGAACCTCACCATCGAAGCTGGGGCGAGATTGGAAGGAAATAAAAAAATTACTGTTGATTTTGGAGGCAACTTAATCAACAATGGAGAAATCGAAACATCTAGTGAAATACTAGTTAATCTAGCTGGAAACATTGTCCTAAATGGAAAACTTTTTACTTCTGATAATATCATCATAAATATAGGAGGAAGTTTCACCAATAATGGACAACTTTTCACATCCAGCGAAGTTCTTGTAAATCTAGGTGGAAATTTCATCATCAATGGAATACTCGCCACATCTAATTTATTCACTGTTAATCTAGGTGGCAATCTTATCATCAATGGAAAATTCATTACTTCTCATGATTTTACAATCCAATCTGGCGTATCCATCTCCCTCCCTCCTTCTGGCGCCATTGAAGCATCAAAAGATGTAATTATTTCTGGTTCATTATACAATTCAGGTTCACTCCTAGTCAATGGAAAGATAATCGTGGAAGGCAGTCTGGACAACAGCGGCACTATAAATACAGATGGGGAACTGTATATTCAAGGACTTTTTAGCAACTCTCAAAACACTAAAGTCCAATCATTATATAGCGAGGGAATCATTCTTAATACTAGCACTATTGAATTGCTACCTGAACAAACTTTTCATCACCATGGAGGAGAAGTTAGCGGCGGAGGAAGAATATTGGCAGATTCTTTAAGAATAGAAGCCAACCCTGAAGTAAATCTAAACAATCGCCCCGAAGCGATAACCCAAAACACTATATTTTGTGGCACTATAGGCCAAGAACCCATATTTTATGGAGATGAAGAAAATGATTCAACCAAGGTAAGCAAACAAGAATTTTTAACCAACGGAGAGCCCACTCAATCTATTATTGATGAATTTGTCTTTTTATGTAATAACCTCACCACTCCTATCGAACTACAGCGCTTTGAAGCAAAAGCCAGTTCAGATAAAACCGTAGTCATTGAATGGATCACTAGCTCTGAACAAAACAACGATTATTTTGAAATTCAACGAAGTCGCGATGGACTAAACTGGGAAAAAATCAATCAAATTTCAGGAGCGGGAACAACCCAAACCACTCAATATTATTCTACCAATGATCTTCGACCACATCTAGGAAAATCGTGGTATCGATTAAAACAAGTGGATATTGATAGTAATTACACCTTCTCCCATACCGAAGAGGTAAACCTCTCGAACATTACAAACAATCTGTCCATATACCCCAACCCCAGTCAAGACTACATTACGTTATCTGGAAACAAGATCGATCTTAGTCAAATAAAGATATTCAACAGCATAGGCCAAGATGTCAGCAACCTCATCAACATTGGTCAAGGTGTAATTTCTAAACATGTAATTGACATATCAGCTTTACCGGCGAATATATACTATTTAAAGATCAACAATGAAGTACACAAATTAATTAAGCAGTAAAGAAGCCTTATAACCAACGGTTATTATAAAGTTATCACATAGCAGACATCTCGAATTGTAAAGAGCTGTCTGCTTTTTTATTTAAACACTATTTACAATTCATTTAATATCAAATAACTATACTCACACATATCTTAAAACCCTCTCCACTTAGCTAACACCACAAAATAAGTTCATACTCAAACAGATTAAAAACACTAACCAATCTACCCCCTAGGCCAAAAGAACTTACTTTCCTTTATTTTACTAATTAAAAATTCAATATAATAGACATTTTAACAACAATAATTAAACAATTTGCATATTAAATTACAAATTCACAAACAAAACAACATACTTACACAAACAGAATTTAATTTATTTAAATACACCATAACAATACACTTCACTAAGTATGTAGCAAAAAACAAAGCTAATACAAAGTTAACATGTTAATTAACACCAATAATATACAATCAATTGTTAATTATTAGTATATTTACCCTCAGAATAATTAAATACAATCTGGGAATTACAAAATCGACCTCAATATTTTTATATTTTTTGTAGTTCTTAATACGATATGACTATACCATCCTACAAACCGCTTCAAATCTGAGGTATTAATTGATTTCGAATCAATTGTAATAACATTACACCGAAATACAAACAGAATTTGAAGACTACGACCTACTTAATTTTTAAAGAAATTAAGTTTTAATTTTCACAACCCCAGTTGTATTAATATTTAAATAACCACCAAAAAAACATTACCATGAAAAAGTTATTTCTTTTCTTATTTTTCATAGTTTTCTTTGGCCAAAGTTGGGCTCAAACCTATATTACTGCTATTAGTGGAAATTGGTCTCCTACATTACCCACTACCTTGATCTCAGGAGAAACTATTCTAATATCATCAGGACACACAATTACCCTCGATGCCGACATAGAAATCAATGGAACTCTAACCATCTCAGCCGGAGCCATCCTCGAAGGTCCATATGAAATCACCGTAGGATCTACCGGTACAATAACCAACCTAGGAGAACTAAATATAGAAGAAGTCATGGTCAATGACGGCATTATTACCAATAATGGAACATTGACCGCTTCGGAAGATATCACTGTCAATGGATCCTTAACCAATACTGGAACGATATCCACTTCAGCAGACATTACGGTCAACGGATCCCTAACCAATAGCAACTCCCTTACTTCCACTGGGGATGTCAATATTCATGGAACATTGTCCAACTCTACAATGATAGAAGTAGATATTATGTATTGCGGCGGAACCCTGATCAATAGCGGAAGCATTACTTTAGGCAATAGCCGAACCTTAGAACTCGAAGGAGCCATTGTTTCTGGTGGCGGAGAAATTATCGCAGATAAACTACACATACACAAAAACCCATCTAACACACCGGCCGCCATTGTCGATATGGTATTTTGTGACAGAAATGGTAACACTCCCCAATTTGTGGGAGGAGGGGTTTCAGAAACTGACTTCATCACCAATGGTGACCTTACGGAATGCAGCATTAACGAATTTGTCTTTTTCTGTGAGAATAGAGTCTCTCCAATAGAATTGAAATTCTTCCAAACCGAAGTTTACAACAATTCACATGTGACGCTTGAATGGATTACATCTTCCGAAACAAACAATGCGTATTTTGAAATTCAACGAAGCCATGATGGACAAACCTGGCAACACATCAATAAAGTTTACGGAGCAGGCACTACGCCCATCGCCCAATATTATTCAACTACAGACTTGGAACCCATTTCTGGAAAATCTTGGTATCGATTGAAACAAGTGGACTTCGATGGCAGTTATTCATACTCACATACTGAAATTGTTGTCATCAATAAGAGAGACATCTTATCCATATACCCCAATCCCAGCCGAGACCACATCACAATATCTGGTAAAAACATCGACCTCAGTCAAGTTAAGCTATACAATGGATTGGGCCAAGAATTGAGTCAATCCATTGATATAGGAAGTGGGATAATTTCACATCAAATAATTGACCTATCTAATTTACCCGCTAACATTTATTATTTAAAAATTGATGAAACATTACATAAAATAATTAAACAATAAGACATAAGAATTTTATCCCAACGTATATTTCAAAAAACACAACCAGATGTCTTGATTAAATTAGAGACATCTGGTTGTTCTTTAATGCATAATATTTACCCATGCCACAGAGCACCTAAGTCCATTCAATTGAGAATTCTGCAATCACCTTTAGTCTTCGTCTATAGAAAAATATTCTACAACCTATCTTCAATTAAATGTCGACTTAAGGTTGCTTCTCACAATGGCAGTAACTGATGCAAATAAGATACGACTGCTATCCTAAGACGACATACCTTTAAAATACAAGCCTTTAAGCACTGAATTGACAACTGTGTAATTCAATAGGTTTACATCATTGAATCTCGGTAAAACCATAGGCCTTTAATATTTAACCATATTGATATAAAATTGAAGTAAAAGATTATGATTAATAAGTCGTAATCAATGGATACTGGGTAATTGAATGATAAATCAATGCTTTGAATAAAAAAAATAACAAAAAAATTTATTCTAAAATCATCGATTAAAAAGAAAAAAATTCTTTGGCCTCGTAAAAAGGTGGTGTTGAACACAGAAAGACATTCCTTGACTAGAATAATTTACACAAGGTTAAAATCCACTAAACAGAATAATTTTTTGTTTACAAGATTAATCCCTAGATTTGACCTATCATAATAATAAAGACATCGCAATGAAGGCATTGAACAAATATTACTTTTATTTTTTTAGCAGTATTCCAAAGTGGATCTGAGATATTTGATTGATGAATCATTCGACAATAATAATCAGGTCCTTAATTTGGGACCTTTTTTTTTGCACATAGATGAAAAAATGATCAACCAAGTTTGATTAAATAAAGAAAAAATATGAAAAGAGTATCGATCCAAGGTTATCCCGGAGCATTTCACCACATAGCGGCCGCTTTGTATGAAGGCAGTGCAGTAGATGTAGTAGGTAGAAATACCTTTGAAGAAGTGGTAACCGATGTAATGGAAGACGACAACATTCATTATGGTATGATGGCTATAGAGAATAGCATAGCTGGCAGTCTTATGAAAAACTACAGCTTAATCCAAGATTCTGGAGTCCGCATCATCGGAGAGACATATTTGCGTATTCGACAAAATCTATTGGCTCTGCCGGGGATCAAGATTGAACAAATTAAAGAAGTTCACTCCCATCCCATTGCATTGGCTCAATGTGAGAAATTTTTTAAAGCCTACCCCCATATTAAATTAATAGAATCTATAGATACCGCTGAAACGGCTCATCGAATAGCGACGGAAGGCAATACCGAAATTGGAGCAGTGGCCAGTGATTTGGCCGCAGAGATGTACCATTTGGATACCTTGGCCAGCAGTATAGAGACCAATAAGCAAAACTATACTCGATTCCTAGTATTGGACGACAAATGCCCGGGCTTGAGTTTTGATAAAATATCGATCTCATTTACAGTATCTCACCACATTGGTAGTTTGTATAAAGCCTTAGAAAATTTAGCACAAAACGAATGTAATCTTACCAAGATTCAAAGTGTTCCCATTTTGGGAAAACCTTGGCAATATTTATTCTTTGCCGACTTCACTCTGGCCAATCCCGATAATCTACCGAGTATATTAGAAGATTTACAACCTTTTGCGCAACAGGTAAAAGTTTTGGGCAAATACAAACAAGGTATACGTCATGACAATTAAATCGGCCCATAGAATAGACAGTGTTGTAGAATACTACTTCTCCAAAAAGCTCAAAGAAATAGCCCAGCTAAAATCAGAGGGCAAGGAGATTATCAATCTCGGTATAGGTAGCCCTGATTTGCCCCCGCATCAGTCCGTCATTCGGGCTTTGACCGATGGTGCAGAGAACAGTCAGAATCACGGTTACCAAAGTTATATCGGCATACCAGAGCTCAGAGCAGCCTATGCCAATTGGTACGCCAATCAATACCAGGTCGATCTCAATAGCCAAACAGAGATATTGCCTCTTATTGGATCTAAAGAAGGCATCATGCATATATCTATGACCTTCTTAGAAAGTGGTGACGAAGTGTTGATTCCCGATCCGGGATATCCAACCTATCGATCGGCAGCACTATTGGCTGGAGCAACGATTCGAAACTACTCTCTAATCAGTGAAAACGGATGGCAGCCCAATTTTACAGAATTGGAATCAACCGACTTGTCCAAGGTTAAAATAATGTGGGTCAATTATCCACACATGCCTACAGGGGCCAAAGCCAGTATTGAATTATTTGAAAAATTAGTTGAATTTGGTCAACGTCATAATATATTGATCTGCCACGACAATCCCTACAGCCTAATTCTCAATCCAGAGCCATTGAGCATATTATCGGTGGCAGGAGCCAAGGATCACTGTATTGAACTCAATTCCCTCAGCAAGTCTCACAATATGGCGGGCTGGAGAATGGGTGTCATGGTCGGCAAACAAGAATATATTTCAGAAATATTAAAGTTTAAATCCAATATGGATTCGGGCATGTTTCGCCCGATGCAATTGGCAGCTATTCAAGCACTGTCATTGGATGGACAATGGTACCAAGACAACAATAAGATATACGAGGAAAGAAAAAACATCGCCTATCGAATCCTAGACCAACTCGGTTGCAGTTACGAAACCGATCAAGCGGGATTATTTACATGGGGTCGAATCCCTTCCTCTTACCGCAGCGGTTTTGACTTAAGTGACGACATCTTAGACCACACCGGTGTATTTATTACTCCCGGAGGGATATTTGGTGACAATGGCAATGCATACATTAGAATATCTATCTGTACCGATGCCAAAGTACTAAATCAGGCTTTAGAGAAAATTGAATCATTTGTAAACCAAAGTGTTTTATGAAAATAGGGATTATTGGATTGGGATTAATTGGAGGGTCGCTTGGATTTGCATTAAAGAAAAGTGGATTTGCCGATTATTTATATGGATTCGACATCAATGCAGATCACAGAGCAGAGGCACTGAACAGAGGCATCGTCGATGAAACCACCAATAATATGGAAGAATTGGTGAATAAATCAGAAGTCATTATTCTGGCCATCCCTGTTCAGCATATTGAAACCACATTGCCACAATTATTGGACATGGTCACTGACCAGGTCATCACCGATGTGGGCAGCACCAAAAATTCCATTATCAATCAGGTAGCCCACCATGACAAAAGAAGACAATACGTGGCTTCTCACCCGATGGCGGGGACGGAATATAGCGGACCGCAAGCAGCTATTTGTCACTTATTTGAAGACAAAACTTGCGTACTCTGTGATGTTGAAGATAGCGATGAAGAATGTGTAGATATCATCAAAAAAATGTATCGAAGTATTGGCATGAACATTGTGTACTACAACTCGGTAGATCACGATGTGCACACGGCCTATGTATCGCATATATCTCACATCAGTTCATTTGCTCTGGCACTGACGGTATTAGAAAAAGAAAAAAATGCCAATCGAATATTTGAGTTGGCCAGTGGTGGATTTTCCAGTACGGTTCGACTGGCAAAAAGCAATCCAGATACTTGGGTTCCCATATTTGAACTCAACAGAGACAATGTATTAGATGTATTAGACGAACACATCAACACCATAAGTCAATTTCGGACGTTGTTGATTAAAAAAGATTTCTCAACTTTTCATCAATTGATTGAAAAAGCTAATAATATTCAGAAAATTTTAAAATAGGTAAACATGAATTTGAAACCAATATTCGAAAACACAGACAGACCCATTCAGATTTTGGGTCCTTGTAGCGCCGAAACCGAAGAACAGGTGTTGGCAACTGCTCAACAATTAAAAGATGCCAACGCTAAAGTTGATTTATTTAGAGCTGGTATTTGGAAACCGAGAACTCGCCCCAATTCTTTTGAGGGAGTAGGACCAGAAGGTCTTCAATGGTTGAAAAAAGTAAGAGAGCAGTACGGTTATAAAATCACTACGGAAGTTGCCAATACACAACATACCTTCGAAGCTTTGAAAGCCCAGGTGGATGTATTGTGGTTGGGTGCTCGTACAACGGTTAATCCATTTAGTGTACAGGAAGTTGCCGATGCACTTAAAGGAGTAGATGTACCTGTATTGGTTAAAAACCCTATCAACCCAGATTTGAAATTGTGGATGGGTGCTATCGAAAGATTGTACAATGTAGGTATCACTAGAATAGGTGCCATTCATAGAGGTTTTTCTAAATTTGGTAAGAGTGTATATCGAAATACTCCTCAGTGGCAAATCGCCTTGGAACTTAAGCGAAATTTCCCGGACATTGAAATCATTACCGATTCATCTCACATCTGTGGAAACCGAACCAATCTATACGAAATCAGTCAATTTGCCTTAGATCTCAACATCGACGGTATTATGTTGGAAACTCACCCCAATCCCGATGAGGCATGGAGTGATGCTGCACAGCAAGTGACTCCTAAATTTTTGCAAGAGAACATCCTCAGCAAATTGATCGTAAGAAAGGAAACAGAAACTGATCCATTATTCTTACACAATATTGAAGACTTGCGTTCACAAATCGATTTAATTGACAAAGAAGTGATTCAATTATTTGCCGACAGAATGAATTTGGCAGAGAAAATCGGTGAATACAAAAAACAAAACAACATTGCTATTTATCAGCAAGGTAGATGGAGTGACATCTTAGAGAAAGCGATGGAAATGGCTCAACCTAAGGGATTAAGCGAAGAATTTATCAATAGAATCTTAAAAGCTGTTCACCAAGAATCTATCGATCATCAAGAGAAAGTGATGCAAGGAAAGCAAGAAAACGCTTAATCGATATTGAAAATATAAATATATATTTAAATATTTTGTTATAATCAGCGATAATCGTACATTGATTGCGCAAAATTATAGTCATAAATATTTTAAATATGTTTCTATTAAGTGTTTTTCTATGTGTTTTCTTTTGCTCCGGTGGAGTAATATTGTTTACCAAATACGGAAGAAAAATTTAAACTATTTATGCCGATCGATGATTAGGTAGATAGTTTGAATTTTTCGACTGTATTTATTTAATCTCATGAAACAATTATCAAAAGCAACCATACCTACAAAATATGGTAATTTTATCGTCGCCGCATTTGGCGAGCGAGCGGACGAGTACAGTCCGCATTTGGCCATAATAAGTGAGGACATTGATATCACCCAACCCGTCAATCTCAGAATTCATTCTGAATGTGTGACTGGTGATATTTTTGGGTCTCAACGATGTGAGTGTGGAGAACAATTAACTGCGGCCTTAGAGACCATCGGCAAGACTGGTGGTATCGTGATATATTTGAGACAAGAAGGTCGAGGTATAGGCATTGTCAATAAGCTCAAGGCCTATGAGTTGCAAGACACCGGTCTAGATACCGTAGAAGCCAATGTCCATTTGGGGTTCGAACCCGATGAACGAGAATACGGCATGGCTATCGAAATCTTAGAAATCCTGGGTATCAAATCCATTTATTTACTGACCAATAACCCCGACAAGGTTTCGGCTATTCAAAACTCCAACATCACTTTGGTGGATCGAAAGCCTCTGGTAATAGAAACCAGGGATACCAACGAAGGTTATATGAAAACCAAAGAAGACTTTTTTGGGCATATGTTATAAATGTCTTATCCGCTTCATTGAATGATTTCAACTAGTTTATCTTATTTCACTAGATAAGGATAAGGGACATATCATCATTTTTCTTGGAGGAATAGACCGCCATCCTCCTCAAGCAGACCGCTCAAATTAATACGAGGTTAATTTGACTTTAACGGTCTTCTTTCTATGGATTGGAAGGGTTATGCGAAATTGAATTTACAATGAATAGAAATTCAACCTTCTTCTAATTTTTAGCCATTATTATATCACAGCAGGTTAACTTCAGAAGTACATATTTCTGATAAATAAATCTAAATCCCCATACAGCCATCCTATGAATGGCAACACGAATAATCATCGATAATAAAGAATAATAAGGCTTTTATAATTCGGGAATCAATGACTAAGCATTGAATAAGATGATCATTATGCACTGGCGGGATTGGCACATTCTTCATCGGGTTTTTTACCGCAAACACTGCACTCCCCCACTTTAGTCTTCAACATAGGATTGTTGTTGGCACATGTTCCTCTAAATTCTTTGCCTATCGCTATATGACGAATATTAATCAGGAGAAAAGATACTCCAAAAATGGCAAAAATGACAAGAAGATAATATAAGAATGTAGATAGCATAATGAACTATTTTAATTAAATTTTGGATTAAAACACTAGTCTTAATCCCTTATTCAACAGTTTCTAAGGCTGAATGTTTAAGGAATGCAAAGGTAATATATAAATGTGGATAGTTCAATGGTTTTTAACCATACTTTTTCATTCTAAGCTTCCTTCCATTAGCCTCTCTGTATTTTTGGCTGTGAGATTGAATTGCCAATCAGTATAGCTCAATCCTTTCTCTTAGTTATAATACGAATTATAATGGTTGGTTACATTTCGATTTTTTATGATTCTTTTGGTCCAGTTTAGAGACACGACCGAATAATGTCCTCAGAATATATTGGTAGAATTTCGTCTTATAGCAGTGACAATTACCTGACGAATTATGGGGCGATCACACGCGGGAGCTAGTGGCTAACCCACCGAGCCCAGTGGAAGCGGTGGCTGAGCTTTGTCGAAACCCGATTCCTTCAATTTTAATATAATATTATTGAAAAATGAAATTTAATACTTAGCAATTTTAATGTAGTGTTGTCACGACACAGTGGTCGTGGTTAAATATCCTCGGCACAGTGGCCTCGGTTCTATCGACAAAATACTCACCAATAAGAGGTTCAAAGACTTCTTATTGATTCTCACTAAACTAAATCCTCATCATCACCATTCCAGTATTCTTCCTTAACCGCTGATCTTGGTACTATGACTAACTCTGCTTTCATATTGTCTGGAATTACCCCAGGAATATTTCCTGCCTCATAATTCCCTAAAAAACGAAGCCATTCTTCAACAAGTCTCATTAATTCAACAGTAGGGATAGTGAACGACTCGAATTCGTCAAAAAATCCACTAACAAATGTCTCATTCTTACTGATAAATAATACACATTTGTCTTCTGCCTCTAATTTAATCGGACTAGAATTATCATTTAGGCTATTAATATGATCAATAAGAATTTTTACATTTTTAGCTTTGGCCAAATCTCTACTAAACACATGACATATTGGATCGTATTTATTAGGAGCCACATTTATGACTGGAATTTGATTTCCATTACTGAGAATTACGAGCTTATAACTTCTTGTCCACCACATCAAGGAAAATTTTTTAATACAGGAAATGCTGAAATAATGTACCCATCTGCATGCAGATAAAATTCTATTAACTGTCCACCCTAAGTGTTTGCTTGCCAGCGGTTTCCTGCTATATTTCTAGGAATATTACTTAGAACATATTCCCTTCCAACTTGGGCACAATTTTGACCCTCCTTAACTAAAGAGATTATCATCTCCTTATATTCTGAATCATATTTTCTTCTTTTCATTTTCATAATTGTAAAGTTAACATTTGTAGCTTAACTATTAGTGTTGAATTTTATACTATATCCAACTAGGTGACTTCATTCAGTTATATTCAGTCAAGTCTCTACGTCCTCAGAATTTATTGGTAGTATTACGTCTTATGGCAGTGTAAATTACCTGACGAACTATGGGGCGATCACACGCCGGAGCCAGTACCTCCTGTTCCTTATTCGTCTACTTTTGGAAAAAACAAAATTCATACCTCTTAATATCACAACAAAACTCACTACCTTTACTGCCCTAATCAAAATAAATTTATCCATGACCAATGATACCAGAGCAATTGCCTTTTTGCGACTGCTAAAAATAATGGATGAATTGCGCGAACACTGCCCCTGGGACCGCAAGCAAACTTTTGAAAGTTTGCGAAACCTAACCATTGAAGAAACCTACGAATTAGTAGATGCCATAGACAGTGGAGACATGGCCGATATCGAAGAAGAAGTCGGCGACGTATTGCTCCACCTCGTATTCTATGCCAAAATGGGATCAGAACAAGAAAGCTTTAATATATCGACCATTATCAACCGCCTATGCGATAAACTCATACATAGACACCCACACATTTACGGAGATATTAAAGTCCAGGACGCCAGTGAAGTCCAATCCAATTGGGAACAACTTAAATTAAAAGAAGGTAAAAAGTCCATACTTCAAGGCGTGCCCAAAGCTTTGCCCGCACTGATCAAGGCACAACGACTGCAAGAAAAAACAGCCCAAGTGGGATTTGAATGGACAGAAGTAAAGCAAGTTATGGACAAGGTTGAAGAAGAATGGGCAGAACTCAAAACAGAATTGGCCCGCGACATCCCCAATTCCAACCACATCGAAGAAGAATTTGGCGACCTTTTATTTTCCATGGTCAATCTAGCTCGATTTATTGATGTAGAACCAGAAACGGCTCTGGAAAGAACCAATGCAAAATTCAAATCAAGATTTGAATACATTGAACAAAATGCCCGTAGACCATTAGCGGATATGAGTTTAGAAGAAATGGACGATTTATGGAACAAAGCAAAGGTAATTCTCGAGAAAGAATAACCCGTCCTATACACCGGTATGAAAGGCGGAAAATTTTTCACAGGGGTTTCTGTATAATGGGCTATTTATCCGATGCTCAACGATTAACAAAGACAATATCGAAAGGAAATTACGGGTTTATAAGGTAATAATGATAGAAAATATTATTTATCATAGATTTATATCTTATATTTGCGGCGCGCTATACGTGTATTTATTTAATCACTAAATGGTAAACAAAAAATATTATGCCAGTTTATATTACAAAAGAAAAAAAACAGGAGCTTTTTAAAGAATTTGGTGGATCTGAAAACAACACCGGTTCTACTCAAGGACAGATTGCATTATTCACATTTAGAATACAATCTCTTTCAGAACACTTGAAAAACAATCACAAAGACCAATCTTCTAGAAAAGCGTTGTTGTCTTTAGTTGGAAAAAGAAAACGATTGCTCACCTATCTTGCAAACAACGATATCGGAGCATATCGAAGTTTGATCGAAAAATTGGGTATCAGAAAATAAAAGGAAAAGAGTGCTATTTTTTAGCACTCTTTTTTTATAACTCCTTCATTGTAATCGCATTACAAAACTGCGATTTTTTAAAATTTGGGTTATTAAGATTACAGGGCCGATAAATAGCTAAAAATTCCTGCCTCTTTTTAACACTTAAAACGTAAATTATTTATGGGACAATTAAATCCTATTCGACAGAGCTTTAATCTTCCTGACGGCAGAGAAGTGACCCTTGAAACAGGAAAACTAGCTCGACAAGCGGACGGATCCGCACTTTTAAAAATGGGGAATACCATGCTTCTTTGTACAGTCGTATCTGCAAAAGAAGCCAAAGAAGGTCAACCATTTTTTCCCCTTTCTGTAGATTATCAAGAAAAATTTGCCGCTGCAGGACGAATTCCAGGCAACTTTTTTAGACGTGAAACCAGATTGAACGATTACGAAATATTGACATCGAGATTGGTTGATAGAGCCATCAGGCCTCTATTCCCCGATGATTACATGAATGAAACTCAAGTCATCATCAATTTGATCTCTGGTGAAGAAGATGTACTTCCCGACGCATTGGTAGCCCTTACGGCTTCTACCGCCTTAAGCGTTTCCAATATACCATGGGCTGGACCCATTTCTGAAGTTCGCGTAGCTCGAATTGAAGGAGAATTTGTCATCAATCCCAACAGATCTGCCTTGGAGACTGCCGATATCGATTTAATCGTTGCAGCAACTCTAGACAACGTGATGATGGTGGAAGGTGAAGCCGACGAATGTTCAGAAACCGACTTGATTGAAGCGATTAAAATAGCTCACGATGCCATCAAAGTACAATGTCAAGCACAATTGGACTTGGCTCAACAAGTAGGTGACGCCGCTCTAATAAAGAGAGACATCGTTCTTCCTGAAGAAAATGAAGAAATCAAAGCATTCGTTGAAGAGTTTTCTACTGAGGCCATCGATACAATTGCTCACGGGCAATTGGACAAAGATGCTCGAAAATCAGGATTCAAAGAAGCCTTAACTGCTCTTAAAGAAGCCTATTTAGAAAAGGTAGGTGATGAAGAAGTATATGCTGAAGCGGAACCGTTTTTAAGCAAATATTTCAATAAGTTGCAAAAACAATTGATCCGTAAAATGGTCTTGCAAGAAAAAGTGAGATTAGACGGACGTAAAGGTGACGAAATTCGAAACATTACTTGTGAAGTAGACTTTTTACCATCGGCTCACGGATCTGCACTCTTTACCAGAGGAGAGACTCAAGCCCTTACATCATTGACTCTAGGAAGTAAACTAGATGAAATGATGGTAGACACGGCTTTGTTAAACGGCCACGAAAAATTCATCCTTCACTATAACTTCCCTGCTTTCTCTGTTGGTGAAATCAAACCAATGAGAGGACCAGGTAGACGTGAGGTAGGTCATGCTAATCTAGCAGGTCGATCCTTGAAAAAAGTATTGGATAAAGACGAAACATATACCATAAGAATCGTATCTGACATATTGGAATCCAATGGGTCATCTTCTATGGCTACCGTTTGTGCCGGTTCACTGGCATTGATGGACGCTGGTATTCAGACCAAGGCGCCTGTATCGGGAATTGCCATGGGTATGATTAAGGAAGGCGATGACTATGCCATATTATCTGACATCCTTGGAGATGAAGATGCCTTGGGAGATATGGACTTTAAAGTCACAGGTACTTCTAATGGAATTACCGCTTGTCAAATGGATATCAAGATCGATGGATTGTCATACGACATCATGGAGAAGGCCTTATTGCAAGCCAAAGACGGTCGTTTACACATCTTGGGCAAAATGAGTGAAGCCATAGGCGAGACAAGAGAAGACCTTAAACCTTTTGCACCGAGAATCGAACAAGTCATTATCGACAAGTCATTCATTGGCGCGGTTATCGGACCTGGAGGAAAGATTATCCAAGAAATGCAAAAAGAAACCAATACCGTTATCAGTATTGAAGAAGTAGGAGAAACTGGTGTAATCCAAATTGCCAGCTCCAACAGAGATGATATTAATGCCGCTATTGCCAAAATAAAAGACATCACTTTTGTTCCCGATGTAGGATCTGACTACGAAGCAGTAGTTACTGAGATTTTACCTTTCGGTGTTGTTGTTGAATTTAACGGCAAAAACGGTTTGCTACACATTTCTGAATTTTCACATACCAGAATTGATACGGTAGAAGAGGTATTTTCAATTGGAGATCCTGTCAAAGTAAGACTCATAGGTATCGATAGTCGAAATGGCAAATTCAAATTGAGTCGCAAAGCACTTATGCCTCGACCAGAAGGCATGCCACCAGAACCAGAGCGACGTGATGATCGCAGAGGAGGTGATCGCAGAGGAGGTGACCGAAGAGGTGGAGATAGAAGAGACAACAGAGGCGGTGGAGACCGCAGAGATAATAATAGAGGTGATCGTCGATAATTCACGATCCTTCGACTAAATTAAGATTAAGCTCTGCAAATAATTGCAGAGCTTTTTTTATATTACTGAGCGAACCTTCCCGTGTTGGATGGTTTATACGAATTACATTTATAATTAACGGAAATCTTTAGATCTATTTGAAGTTATACATCGTTTAAAATACTCGCCGTAGCTACGGCTATGGAGCCACCCCCTCCCGAAACGCGGAGGTTTCGGCTCCTTCAACCTTGACCGATTTACGGTCAATGGCTCTTTGAGCTTCTTTCAGTCGTAGCCTCGTCTAACTCCAAATATTTTCAAAATCTTTTCCGTCATCATAAAATGTAAATCGTATTATACATACAAATCGAAGTATAAATGATGAAATTATAAAAGGATAAACAGATACCCTGTTTAATTAGAAACGTTGATATATGGTTTGTGGTTTGGATAAACAATCGATACCACATGTACTGTTTACAATTCGTCATTGAAATCTTTGAATTATAGTTTACTTTGAATTTTTATTGATAACTATCAAAACTACCTTATGTTTTTATTTTTTTTACTCGGACTATTAGTGACCGTATATATAATTAATAAAATATATTTCGGTAAAACCACCATCGATCACTTGCGAAAGGAATTAGACAAAACCAAAAAAATCTATAAAAATGTCCTTCCCAGTCTAGTTCATTGGAGTGATCAAGAAATAGAATTGCTGTCCTATCACGTAAGTGGATTATCCGAACGCAAAGGATTTGGTCAATCCATTAGAGGGGTATTTACATCAATCTATCAAGAAAATATGTTGGTCTTCCAACATCGTCCCAACGATAGCAAAAAAAAGAACGGTTATACGATTTTGATTTCAGAAGGTCACGAAATAATTATCGACGGCAAAAATCAAGTATATGTCAATGGTGAAATTTTAGGTCTAATCAATAAAAAGAATCAGTTTGTCAATCCCAAACTCCGTCGCAATTTTGGATTCTTGGAAGAGGAGCGTTTCAACAAACACAATCTCATATCAGAAGACAAAGAAATCCTAGGTGCAGTGAAAAATCCAGAAGACTGGGAACTGCCCTTCCCCAGAGCTCTTGAGTTATATCAACCACTAGACGACCATTATCGCTTATTGCTCAAAATATTATGCGGCCATCAAATGGTTAAAATCTACGCCGACCATCTCAATAATAAATAAATATTAAATTTCTCCGTAAAAAAGGAGTATATTTGATTGTTTAGCGAATGTGATATTAATTAATCAGGACACCATGAGTGTAAAAGATTTAGCAAAGGTCGTCATTTATCGAATGGCGGAAAAGGGACTTGAAATACTTCTTATCAAAGATGAAGGTGATCCCAAAGGACAGACTTGGTCCTTGCCCAATGGCTTTGTACAACCTTCAACCATGAAGGAAGAAATGATTCAATTGGAAGAACCGACGCAAGATTCTCCAGAATATTCAAAGACCATAGCCATCGAAAAAGAAGAAAAAGACCTTCCTTCTTTAAGAGCCATGTTAATGAACGATGTCAAATATGTACATCAAAGATTAAAAGACTACATGACAGAATTTGACGAAGCCCACTATGTATCTATCAAAGACGCCGTAAAAAGGGTCTTGCCACACGAATACGCCAAACTTAAGGAATTAAAAGACATCCTTTCAGACAAAAACTCTGTAGAAAACATTTAACCAACTTTATCTTTCCCCCAATTTATATGAGTGCAATAGCAAGTACGGATTTCAATTTTCCAGGTCAACAAGGTGTTTATCATGGCAAAGTAAGAGACGTCTATGATTTAGGTAATCAATTGGTAATTGTATCGACCGATCGCATATCGGCTTTCGATCATATCTTAAGCCAACCCATACCATACAAAGGCCAAGTTCTCAATCAAACCGCAGCATACTTTCTAAATGCCACTCAGGACATCGTTCCCAATTGGCTTCAGAAAAGCCCTGACCCCAATGTATCTATAGGATTGAAATGCGAACCTATAAAGTTAGAAATGGTGGTTAGAGGCTATTTGGCAGGACATGCATGGAGAGAATATAAAGCGGGTAAAAGAGTGCTGTGTGGAGTGACCATGCCAGAAGGTATGAAGGAAAACGATGCTTTTCCTAGCCCAATTATCACTCCGGCTACCAAGGCAGACGAAGGTCATGATGAAGACATAAGTAAGGAAGATATTTTAGCAAAAAAAATAGTAAGTCCAGAACTTTGGCAACAATTGGCAGACTATTCACTGGCTTTATTTGCCCGAGGTACTGAATTGGCCAAAAAACAAGATTTAATTCTAGTAGACACCAAGTATGAATTTGGCATCCACGAAGGCAAGCTCTACTTAATCGACGAAGTACATACCCCGGATAGCTCGAGATATTTCTATGCCGATGGTTACAGTGAACGCCAAGCTGCTGGTGAAAAACAACGACAATTGAGTAAAGAATTTGTCAGAGAGTGGTTAATGGACAATGGATTTCAAGGATTGGAAGGTCAAACTCTTCCAACCATGCCAACCTCATTTGTACAAACCGTCTCGGAAAGATACATTGAACTATACGAAAAAGTAACGGGGCAAAAGTTTCAAAAATCAGAAGCTATAGACCTCCACGCTCGGATAGAAACCAATATATTAGCGGCCATTTCATAATTTTTCAGTAAGGATTATACTTCAAAAATAGGAGTTGTAAGGTAGCAAAACTCTGGTATTCGAAAAAATTAACTATAGTCGATAAACAAGGCTTTAGGCGTAAAATTGACAATGTCGTAATAGGTCCGCGGTTCGTGCTTTATCATGCGATCCAGTAAATGCAAAAACAAACCATCCTCCATATCACACCTGTTTAGCCGGAAGAAATATTCGTCGAGATAATATTGTAATAATTCGGCATGCCCATGAATTCCCCTAATCCAATGCAATAACCCGCAACTAATGCGATAGGTCATGACTACAGGACGTTTTCCCTTTTTGCAGATGACGGTTTTTAATCCAGGATATTTATTTTGTAGGGCAGCAAAACCATGCCAACCATTGGTCTTAATGTGGGCGGATTTGTCGACGTGGTCATTGAGGATGACATTCAGCTCTTTAGCACTTAAATTGTCTACCTTATGACCATAAGTTTTACCGCGTCCTTTACTCTTTTTTTCATGAGCCAAGACGGCCAATTTCTTCTTTTCAATTTTGATACCATCCTTTACAATGCGGTTGACACCGAGTTCGCAGGTCATTACTTCCACCTCGTTTGATAAGGAATACTTCTTCCTACTGGCCATGGCTTGCATGACTTTATGTTTAAATAGCCAACAGGTTTTTTGCCTTAGCCCAAGCTTCCTACTTAATTCTGTAGAGGCGATACCTCTTTTATTAGTCGATACGAGGTATACGATGTAAAACGCTTTCTGGAGACTGAATTTCATATGATGAAACAAGGTATTGGCTTTCGGAGATTCAATATATCCACAGGCTGTGCATCTGCGATCATATTTTTTTACAGAACGACAGTACTTCTTTTTATGACATCGATGACATGAATATCCGTCTTTCCATTTTTTATCGGACAAGTACTTCAAACAACTTTCGTCATCGGGAAATAGTTGCTGGAAGTCAAATAAGGATAGGCTTTTTGATATTGCTTCCATGATATTGTATTTTAAGCTTATGTAATCTATATTGTAGCGTGATGCAATAGCGCCTAAAGCGCTCTTTCTCCCCATCCATTCCCATCCATTCCCATCCTACACCGCCCAGACTACAGCATACAGACCTCGCCATCCAATTTCTCATTCACATTCTTTCATACCCCACTCATCAAATGCATTGCATCCTCAACATACTATTCCCATACGCTGAATTCGCTACTTCCTTTGTCCTCCTCATCTTCTTTTAAATCATCGCAATCCCTAGATTAATTTATAAGTCGTAAAGAACCTCCTACCTAAAAAATAAAATCAACCTACTAATAAGTTCCTAGAAATAAGAAATATAATATCAATTATAACCCATTGCGTTTATAATTGTCGGCTATATTTCTAATTATTGTAGAGATATGACCGAATAAAATGAAGTACCCCTTCGACTTAACGTCGTTCAGTCATCTTCGCCGAAGGTCGATTTACGAGCCAACCCATCCACGACACGGTGGTCGTCTTCCTTCAATATCGAAAATGAAAAAGACATCTCATACAAATCTTCGATAAGAACAGAAAACTTGTGATTTCTCAGGATTCACCACAAATACCTTGGATCGTGATCCCCTTCGCTTTCTCCTTCATATATTATAAAGGGACTAATACGAATTACAAAATGAATCTGGCATTATCGGTATTTGATAATGAGAAATAAAGAACCTACTCATAATGATTTGAGTAAAATTTCTGACAGATTTAGTGACCCGTCCAAAGACTAATCCTCCTAACTCTTTCCGCCTACAAAATGATCTTCCTTATTCTGAAATAGAATATTGAATGTGGTCAAACTACCATAAATTCTTGTAATATATTGCTGAAGATTAACCTTCTCCTCATCGGTTAACCCACTAGAATTTATCCGTTGCTCCATTACCCGCAATCGATCCCGAACCATCACTATCTTGTGAAAAAAAGTCTCAATCGGAATTTCCTTGCTTTTAATGTTGTCATTCGGCGGTTTAATTTCCAAAACCCCTCCTTCCCATCGATGGGCCAAATCCATGTCCGACGGCAATAAATCATGAGCTTGCAAAACCTTTGCTAGGCTTTTTTCAAAGTGATTAAGAGAAATAGATGCTTCCGCTGGAATCTCCTCGATCACATCCCAACCATCATAATTCTTTCCCATCGGTTTAATCCCACTATCTATAAAACACACATCATATGTTGTCTCATTTAACCCAACAATGACACCTTTTCCGTATATACTATGTCGCAGCCTAGTACCGACACCCAATAATTTAGACATTTATTTTATAATTTTATAGCCAATAAAAATGCTGTGAAAGATATTAACTTTTTTTAAAATGTCAATATTATTGATGGCCAGCAACGTAATTTTTCAAATATTTAAAATGCGGCCCCAATTCTCCATCAATGGCTATACTGCCTCGCAACAATACCCCATCATCAAACCGCGAATCATATACCAATGGAAAAATACCATCTAAAAACTGTTGTCCAAAGGATGTACTGGCATCCCTAGGCAATTCATTTGGCAAATTATCGATGGTCATCATGTCTATGCCAGAAGGGGTATAGGCTGGCACTTCACACTCCTCCACAACATCATAGCCAAACACAGGATCCACGATGGTTGTGGGTCGCAAAGTAGAAGGAATGGAGGCTATGGGTGCAATATCACAAGTGATGTCTGCGATGACCTCAATTTTGAAATTAGGATCTTTCATATCTTCTGGACTAAAAAAACGCGGCGCATTATTATCCCAATATATTCCATTGATCATAATATCGGCCCGATGTGCATAGGGCAAAAAAGCAGAATCAAACCGCTGGGGAAATTGAAAAAATTCAGATTGATCAAATGGAGATCCGTCTTTCTTTTTCGCATAATCGAAAAAGTCTAAAACAGTATACACGGCTTTATCAAATTCTTTATTTAAGAAATCATCCGGAGATACCTCTGCAATACCCATGTCATCTAAAACCTGCTTAGCTCCTTGTCCTACCCTACCTTTACCGGTAAGGACTATCTTTACCGATGGCCACTGAATAGAAGAGTACGCTGTCTGAACCTCCTTGTAATCAAAAGCCTTATACATTCTCGGCAAATCAAATGATTTATGGCGTTGACCATAGGTATACAACCCATTATGAGCACCGACCATGCCTGCAAAATATCCAAAAGCGATCAAACGCTGCCTCTTTTCATTGGTCAATAATTCATAATCTACCAATCGAATATTTTTCTCTAATATAGCCTGTAATAGTGGGCGATTATAGACCTGCTCTTTATAGGTATGAGAAAAGAAAAAATATGTTTTGCCTTGAATCAATTTTTCAATAGGTACTTCCTTTACTCCCAATAGAATATCACAGTCCGATACATGATCCACTACTCTAATCCCTGCATCCATATATTCGCTGTCCTTAAAACAACGATTCGGTGAATGTTCTACCACCAAATCCACATCGTAATGGGACTGTAACCATGCACATTGTTCGGGATTGAGAATTACTCTATCGTCACTTGGGACTTTTTCTTCGCGTATAATACCTATTTTCATATCTCAAAGATAGAAAGGAATTAATAAAAATTTAATTAGTTTCAATGGACATCCCTGTTATTTTGCCCGGCTATACCATATTGCTACATTGCCAATATTTATACATTTCGCATTATACCCAGTCCATGTGTCTACTTTCAAGTCCTATACCGTCATGGTTTTCCATTTCCCTTTTCTAAATAAAATCATAGCTACAATGGCTATCATTACCTCGGCCACTGTGATGGCAATATATACGCCCATTGGCCCCATGTCCCAATGAATGGCTGCCAAATAAGCAAAAGGCACTTGAAAAATCCAAAAGCAAAAGAAATTGATAACCGTCGGTGTTTGCGTATCTCCAGCTCCATTAAAAGCTTGGGTCATAACCATACCATAGGCGTAAAAAATATATCCCGCGGCTATAATTTGCAGACTTAAAGCACCGGCTTCAATCACAGCATTGACTTCTGTAAATAGACCAATAATTGGATGGGCGAAAAACAAATAGATCAAGGAAAAAACACCCATAAACCAGGCATTGTATTTACCGGTTATCCAAACAGATTCTTCAGCGCGATTGGCTTGATTGGCACCGAGATTTTGTCCCACTAGAGTAGCCGCTGCATTGCTGATTCCCCAAGCTGGCATCATAGTAAATGTAATTACACGAATAGAAATGGTGTAGCCTGCCAATACCTCACTGCCAAACTCGGCCATGATTCTCATTAACAAAACCCAACTCGAAGTACCGATTAGAAACTGACCTATCCCTCCTAAGGAAATTTTAATTAAATTTTTCATTATTCGCCAATGAATAACCCAATCCTTCATGGTGAGCTGGATTCTAGTCCAACCGTAAAATAAAACAAAGAGCTGAAAAACTACAGCACTTCCCCGTCCAATATTGGTAGCTATCCCGGCGCCTTCAACTCCAAAAGCAGGCACTGGGCCCCAACCAAAAATAAAGATAGGGTCCAAGATAATGTTTAAGCCATTGGACAACACCAGCGACCACATAGCAAAAGAAGCATCCCCAGCCCCCCTAAAGATGGCATTGATCAAAAACAATAGCATAATGGTGATATTCCCTCCGAGTAACCATTGGGTATAACGATAGCCCTCATTGATTACCGCTGGACTAGCCCCCATAAGCGCCAATATTTCTCGAGCATATCTAAAGCCCAGAATACCCACTATTACGGCAACCAATACTCCCAATAGAATGGCCTGACTCGCCGTCTTTTTTGCTTGAGCCAGATTTTCTTCCCCAATTCTGCGTGCAACCAATGCAGTCACCGCCATACTCAATCCTATGGCTATGGCATAAACCAAGGTGATTACTGATTCTGTCAAACCTATAGTAGCTACGGCTTCTACACTGATTCTTGACACATAAATGATATCTACCAAAGCAAATACCGACTCCATCAACATCTCGATGATCATGGGAATGGCCAATAAAAAAATGGCTCTGCGAATACTACCTTGGGTATATTGAAATTCTTTACCTGAAAGAGCCTCTAGGAGACTGTTAAAAAACGATGGCTGTTCCGGTGTTTGATTATTTTCCACAAATAGAAATTTTAAATAATATAAAGGAATGATCCTCCTAATCCATTTAGAGGATACTATTGCATAGCACAGCTGCTATATAACCCATTTAAAATTTCTTAAACATTCATAATCTTGCAATTATAAGGAATATTTTAAAAATAATTTTCAGAATTTGACTTGAACGCAAAAAAATAATAATGGTTACAAGTCCCCCAACAACGGTCTAACCACTACATCTTCCAGTACGGATTTATTTTCCAACTCGGTGGCCAATAAGACAATCTTAGCTATATCTGAAGCCTCCATTAGCCTGTCCTTAGGCAAATCCACTCCTGCCCAACTGTTGGACCAAGTTGCTCCAGGCATAATGTTGGTCACCCTTATTCCATATTCCTTGAGTTCTTCTCGCAAACCTTTCCCCAGGCCCAACATAGCAAATTTGGATATAGAATAAGATCCTCCATTGGGATAGGCCTTTAGCCCAGCCACGGAAGATATATTAATAATATGTCCACTGCCTTGAGATATCATTTGTGGGATAAAACTCCTAGACATTCTATAGGCACTATAGACATTGGTATTCATGGTCATTTCTAGGACGCCATCATCTTCTTCGTGTATTTTTCCAGGAATAAACACTCCTGCATTATTGATCAATACATCAATTGATGTCCAATGTTCGAGACAATTTTTAGCAAATTTATTTATTTCGACATGATTTGTAACGTCAACGGACTGGATAAAAACATCGGTACAATTTGTCGAAGTTAAAATATCGGCTTTTAACACCTCTAACTTACTGAAAGTTCGTGCGCAAAGCGCCAAAGCATTATCTTTGCTTGCAAAAGCGTAAGCGATGGCTTTTCCTATCCCTTCCGTCGCTCCGGTTATAACAATATTCATAGTGAGATTTTTCTAATTATAGGTAAAATAAAATTGAATCACTTTATAAAATTAGATTAATTTACCATATTTACAATCTTATGATTAAATCATTGCTTATTCACACAGGCCGATATGTTAGTTTGTTGATCTCCACTATGAGAAGACCGACAAATCTCAAAATGTACTGGAAAGAAATCATTCGCCAGATGTATGATATCGGCGTTGGTTCCGTAACGATTGTAGCCCTTATTGCCATATTTATTGGTGCCGTTTCTGCAGTTCAATTTAGTTATCAAATTGGCGGATCCTTTATTCCCAACTATTACATTGGATATATAGTGAGGGACATGACCATTATAGAATTGGCCCCTACCTTTACGGGATTGGTTTTGGCAGGGAAGGTCGGTTCCAATATGGCTTCTGAAATCGGTGGGATGCGTCAAAAAGAGCACATTGACGCTATGGAAGTCATGGGAGTCAATACGGCGAGTTATCTCATTATGCCCAAACTTATTGCGGCTGTTTTTATTATACCTGTCCTCGTATGTATTGGAGCATTTGTCAGTATCATTGGAGGATATATTGCATCTGTACCTTTTGGCGACTTAAGTCACGTGGATTACATTAAGGGATTGAGATCGTTTTTTGAACCTTTCAATGTAACCATGATGCTGATCAAGGCGGTGGTATTTTCCTTTATTTTGACCTCGGTATCTTGCTATCAGGGATTCTACGTTGAAGGCGGATCCATTGAGTTGGGAAAAGCAAGTACCAATGCAGTAGTGGTCAGTGATGTGCTTATATTATTGGCCGATTATATTATTGCTCTTATTCTTACTACTTAAAACCTAGATCATGATCACAGCAAAAAATATATTTAAAAGTTTTGATGATCTTGATGTTCTCAAAGGAATATCCATCCATTTTGAGCCCGGTAAGAACAATTTGATTATTGGAAAAAGTGGTGCAGGTAAAACTGTATTATTAAAAATATTGGTAGGGCTAATGAAACCCACCAGTGGAGAAATATGGTACGACAAATTAAATTTCACTCAACTCCACCATCAAGAATTACAAAACCTCCGATTGGAAGTAGGCATGTTGTTTCAGGGATCAGCCTTATTCGATTCGATGACCATTGAAGAAAACATCAGATTTCCAATGGATATGTTTACCTCAAAAACCAAGAAACAAAAAGTAAATAGGGTGAATTACTGTTTGGAAAGAGTAAACCTATCTGGCATCAACAACAAATATCCCTCGGAAATATCAGGGGGGATGCAAAAACGGGTCGGTATTGCTCGTTCCATCGTTTTGGAACCCAAATATTTGTTTTGTGATGAGCCCAATTCTGGATTAGATCCCAAAACATCTATTGTAATCGATGAATTGATCAGTGATATTACCCACGAAAACAATATTACCACCATTATCAATACACACGATATGAATTCCGTATTGGAAATTGGGGACAATATCAACCTCTTATACGAAGGTAAATTGGCTTGGCAGGGCAGCAAAGACGATGTATTGGAATCGGACAATGACAAATTGCTGGACTTTATATTTGCATCGCCCTTCCTCAAACGACTTAGAGGCAAAGCACTCGAAAGCAATGGTCCTTCGTAAGCCCAGTCTATGATAAATTGATGGTTATTATTTTGTTTAGCAATCTTCGAGAAAAAATTAATTCAGCCGTTGAATTATACACCGAGCATTGGGTATATGATATCAAAGTTCGGTAGCATGGCTTTCCCGGCATAGAGAGCAAATCTCACCATGGATTTGTTTTATAAAAATACCTGGGGTTTATCCTCAAACCAACTGTAGGTATTACCTTATTCCATGATGGGACTATGTCTAGATACTTTGAAAAATCGCACCGTTAGAGTGACGGATAACACGGTTAGACCAATGACCAATCCGTACCAGATTCCACTGGATTCCATGCCTTGATAAAAAGCCAAATAATAACCAAAAGGTATACCTACAACCCAATATGCCAATGAAATCCAAATGGTCGGAATTCTCACATCGTGCAGTCCTCTCAACAAACCAATATCAATAGCCTGAATTGCATCGGGAATTTGAAAAACCCCAGCCAATACCAGTAAAACTGAAGCCCATGCCACCACTTCTGCCTCACTATTAAACAAATAAGGCATATAGTCCTTGGTCAAGGCAAAAAATACTGCGCATATAACACCGTATATCAAACCCATGATCAATGTTTTTCTTCCGATAGTACGGACATCATTGACCTTGCCACGCCCCAAAGCGTTGCCCACCAAAATAGAACCTGCAGCACTTAAGCCCATGGACACCATAAAGGTCAGAGAGGCAATACCGATGGCAATTTGATGAGCAGCCTGTTGAACTGCGCCAAACCACCCAATCATAATCCCAGAGACTGCAAAAGCGCCAGATTCCATAGCGTACTGCAAGCTTGAGGGAATCCCTATACGCAACAACTCTTTTAACCTACTCACTTCCAAGGTCAGGGAAGAAGACAAGTCTGTTCTATATTTTTGAAATTGAGGAGCCTTTAACAATATCCACAACAAAGCTATGAATATAATAATCCTGCTAATTAGAGTACCTAAACCAGCTCCGTAGAGTCCGTATTCTGGCATTCCAAATTTGCCAAATATAAAGATGTAATTTAAAAAAGTATTGATGGGTATGGACAGCAAGGACAGCATCATAGCTGTTCGAGTAAACTCCAAACCATCGGCTATTTGTTTCAATGCCAAAAACATTAACATGGGAAGACTAGACCATGCCATGATTACAAGATAATCTTCAGAAGCGGCAGCCACCTCAGGATCTTGATCCAAATGATATACAATGGAAGACCCCCAATCTAAGCCAACTGCGATCAAGATCGCAAATATGGTTACCAACACAAATCCATTGAAACCTATATGGGCACAACTTTTATATGATTTATTGCCATTGGCTGAGGCCACCAATGGTGAAATGGCAAAGGTAAGCCCCATTCCCATAATAAAAGGGATGGCCAAAATATTGTTGACCAGAGCTGAAGCAGCCAATAAAATAGCGCTTATTGAACCGACCATAGCACTATCGATTATCCCCAACATCATCTGGGTCAAATTACCTAATATAATGGGGAGGGAGACCTTGATTATCCGCTTGTTACTTGCTTCCATTTACTGTTATTCTCGCGCAAAATTACTAAAACAAATGGCCTAAACATAAAAAGGGTAACGAATGATTCCGTTACCCTTTTATTATTTAATCGCTGTTGTTATTTTATCCGCATTTGCTATATCCACAACTCTTACAAGCGAGGCAACCTTCTTCATATACCAATCCTTTGGGATCTTCACAGTTGGGGCACTTCTTATCTACTGCCACCATACCGTCGGCTATATATTTTTTCAATGCCCTAGCTACACCGTTTTTCCATGTATTGATGTTTTCATCGTATAGATTCAATCCAATAATCAAATCAGCTACGTCTGCAATAGGCATATTATGTCTCAATACTCCTGAGATCAACTTGGCGTAATTCCAATATTCTTTATCAAATGATCTAGAAAGACCTTCAATCGTGATGCGATAACCATCTTTGTCTATAAATTGGAAATCGTAGCGACTCGATCCTTTGTCAGATTTGTTTTTAATTACCCAGCCTTTATTTACAAAAGACGGTAGATTAAAGGAATCCTCCATTTTACCAGTAAATATTTCGTAAGGTCTTCCATCGACTAAACCGACAACGGCCAACCATTTTTCGTATTCATTTTGGAAGCGTACCACATCGGCTTCTATCTTTTTGGGACGTTTAGCTGGAGTAAATACTTTGGCTAAACTTTCGGAGTCTGTCAATTGGGAATTAGTTTCTCCTTCTGTCTCCTCTGCATCGTTGGACACCAAAACCCCACTTCTCGATCCATCTCTATATACGGTAATCCCTTTCAACCCGCGCTTCCACGATTCTACATAGATTTCACCAACTTTCTCAACACTTACATCGGAAGGTAGGTTGATGGTTGAACTTATAGAATGAGTTACATATTTTTGAACTAAGGCCTGCATTTGTACCCGTTGTACCCAATTGATCTCAGGTGCTGTCGAACCCACATAAGGACTCTCTTGAATATCTGTTTGCCCAGTAGTATCCATCCATGTTTTCAATTTTGGATGAAATACATCGAATTCTTCCCAAGCATCTCCCATATCATCTATAAAAGTAGCTTTGGCGGTTTTATCTACCCCATTGATTTTTCTTCGACGTTTATAGGACAACAAAAACACGGGTTCAATACCAGAAGAAGTATGAGCCAACATACTCAATGTTCCAGTTGGAGCTACTGTACTAATAGAAATATTTCTACGTCCAAATTTCATCATACGGCTGTATAATTCTGGAAATTCAGCCTCCATCATTTGAACAAACTCCGATGTGTGCTCTATAGAAGGATCGAATCCATCAAAAGGACCTCTCTCTATGGCCATGTCTACCGAACTATCAAATTCTGCTTGTAATTTAGCACGCATTACTTGATCTACGACGTCTAAGGCTTGATCTCCATCAAACTTCAATCCGAGAGCGGCGCACATATCTGCCAAAGCAGTAAATCCAAGACCTGTTCTTCTACCCTTTTGTCCGTTTTCGTACAACAATTTCCAGGTATCAATTTCTGTTTGCTTTATATGAGAAGGTTCTGGATCAGCATTAACTTTTTCCAATATTCTTTCGATTGCTCCCAATTCCAAGTCTACGAGATTGTCCATTAAGTGTTGAGACTCGTAAGTGACTTTGTAAAATTTATCAAAATCAAATTTTGCATCTTTTGTAAATGGATTCTCAACAAAGCTAAACAGGTTAATAGCGATCAATCTACAGCTATCTCCCCCTTGCATGGCGATTTCCGAACAAGGATTGGTCGAACTGTTTTCGAAAGCAGGATAAACCGACGATGTACTATAGGTATGCTGGCGATCCCAGAATATCAATCCGGGCTCTGCAGTATTATGTGCACATTTGATAATGGTATTCCACAATTCTCTTGCATTGATTTCTTTGCTATACTGAGGTTCTGCGGCATCAATTGGCCATCGAAGTTTAAAAGAACCATCTTGATCTACGGCTTTCATAAATTCATCGGACAATCTTACCGAGATATTGGCTCCGGTTACCTTGGCTAGGTTTTGTTTGATGGTCACGAAATCTTCAATATCTGGGTGAGCCACATCGATGGTCAACATCAAAGCTCCTCTTCGTCCATTTTGTGCAACTTCTCTGGTGGTATTTGAAAACCGCTCCATAAAAGAGACCGCTCCAGTAGTCGTACCTGCGGCATTGGATACATTGGCATCCTTCGGACGAAGTCCAGAGATATCAACACCTACCCCACATCTTCTCTTAAACAACTGAACCAACTGTTGATCGGTATACATGACTCCACCATAAGAATCAAATACTGGAGGAACCACTACACAATTGGAGAGCGAAGCAATCATTTCGGTATTGCCCAAAGCTGCCATTACACTTCCCTGAGGGATGACGTATTTAAAATCCTTGAACAAATTATAAATATCGGCTTCAGTCAAGGCCATTCTACTCTTACCATAATCAGACAAAGATTTTGATCGATTATCAGTATGGTATTTTGCTTCTACTTTGGCAAATTCCTTAGCCATTCGTCGATGCATATCATCTGGTGAGGTTTCTAAAAAACTACCTTGCTGATCGCGTACTGCATATTTATTTATCCATGTTGTCGCAGCGAGTTCATCTCCATCAAAATATTTTTGAGCGATTTCTAAAACTTCTTGATAGGAATGCTTTTCTTTTTCCAATATAATTTCTGGTGAATTCATTTGATCTTAATTGTAAAAATTTCTTTAATTATATTTTTTATGTTTTTTATTTTTGAAAATTTTCATCCTCAAAAAAAATTTTTTCTCTTTATTATTTTCGACATCACGAACTTATTAAATAAAATTGTAACATAAAAATTTTATTTTTTTAAGTTACCAACAACTTCACAAGTTATTAACATACCTCGACATCTCCACTAATTATCAATACTTTATATATCTCAATACAGACACATTATCAAATATACTAATAAACATTTTTAAAACGAGATGAAAAATTTTCATTTTTAAAATGAAAAACTTTTGTCTCATGAAAAATATTTTCAACTGAATTAAAACAAAAATATCATTAAGGTTGTTCCGATGTTCCCTTTATAAAAACACCAAGTTGGTTTTGAAAGGCTCACAAAATTAGAGAAAAAATATTCAAAAAAGGAATCGATTTTATTCCAAAAAATCAATCACACCCCCTTTCCTTTGATGAAAATTATAAGTACAAAAGTCTAAAACCATGATGATCAACTGAATGAAACAGAAGAAAAAAATTATCAATTTTCGTGAAAAAAATATGGCCTTGCCGGCAACCAAACCCATTCCATTCAAACAAAAAAACTCCCTACATTTCCAATCCAAGTTCAATACATTTTATATCCACCTAATACCAATAATAAAATAATGCAACAGCTATTGCACACCAACATCTATTAGAAAAAATTCGCCCCTAGACAATAAGACTAAAGTTTAAGCTTTCCACTTTTTAACCCAGCTATTTAATATATTTATCTGATATTTTCTAACCCCTAATTGGCAACAAAACAACATCACAACCATGAATTGGATTTTATTAATTATAGCTGGACTTTTTGAAATTGGATTTGCCACTTGCTTGGGCAAAGCCAAAAACGCTACTGGGTTAACTTCTACCTATTGGTATGGAGGATTTCTAATCTGTCTTGCCATAAGCATGACATTGTTGATCAAGGCCAGTCAAAGCCTCCCCATCGGCACAGCTTATGCGGTATGGACAGGGATTGGAGCAGTGGGAAGTGTCTTGGTAGGTATTTTCCTTTTTAAAGACCCCGTTGATTTTTGGCGATTGTTTTTCATCACCACCCTCATCATATCCCTCATCGGGTTAAAACTAGCCAGTCATTAAAACTGATAATTCAAACCTTGAAATTCATCTCTTATTCAAATCTATAAACTCATCAACTGTTCAATACAAAGCTTTCTCCCAATCCCTAACATCACTTTCATAGGCTACAACCGTCATCCCACAACGAAACAATCTACCAAACTTAGCACAGTATGTTTCATTCTAATTTTGTATTTTACTCATAATAACCCATCAGTATTATGAAGCAACCCATATTAACCATATCAAAGACTCAGGTAGACAAGGCCATCAATCTAGTATGTTTTATATTATTACTCATTTTATTTGGCCTGCCTATATTTTACTATTCTATATTACCCGATCGAATACCCATACATTTTAGAGCTCAGGGCCAGGTCGATCGCTACGATGAAAAAATATGGATATTCTTGGCTCCCTCTTTAGGACTCATCACCTACCTTGGACTTCGTATATTGATTTTATTTCCACACAAGTTCAATTATTGGGTGACCATAACCAAAGACAATGCCTACTACCAATATAAAAATGCCATAAGAATGCTTCGGATTTTAAATGTTATTATTCTAACCTCTTTAACCTATCTCAATTACATGATCATTCGAGTTGCCCTAGGCTTTAGAGAAGACATAGGATTTTCTTTTATCTTAACTATGATTATCATAAGTTTTGGAGTAATCTTTACATTTCAGAGAGCCTCTCTTAAAAACAAATAGACTCTGCATAAGTATTGCTCCACGATGAATAATACCAAATGTATTTATTATAGTATTGAATCAGCTATGGACTATCTGAAATTACTACTCAAGAAAAAAAGAATTGTTTACAGAATAGAAAAACCAAATATTGGAATCAACAAATGCTCCAACACACCCAGAGCGGTTTTATCAGACCGCAGCCTAATCATGGCCTTGTACAAAGTATTGACGACACTGCGATAAGAAATAGATAAAATATCTGCTATTTCGTCGATAGAAAAATCACTGTAGTACCGCAAATAGATAAGCTCCCGCTGTCTTTTTGGCAATTTATTAATCATTGACGCCAATACTTTCTTCTTGAGGTCTGCATTCGATTGAGTTAAAGCAATCTCTTCTGGCTCTATTTGCAACTGAAGATCATCATCCAGTAAATCCATCTGTCGCTTGGCCTGAATATTTTTCAGTAAACTTCTTCTAAAACAAGTATACAAATAGGGTTTAATGTAGGATACTTGGCCTAACTGCTCTCTTTTTTCAAATAAATGCAAGAACATATCTTGCAATGTATCTTCTACAATAGAGGATTTCCCGCAAAGCTTAATACCATAGTTGTGCAAATCAGAATAATATATCCGAAAAATCTGAGACAAGGCATCCCGATCGCCTAGCTTCAATCTAGACCAAATAACAGAATCATTTTCTAAGTGTACTGCTTTCACAACATGAATACTTTTAATATACCAGCCACCACATACCCCAATAATATTTCGACGGCATTGCCAAAAAACACATAAAACACAAATAAGATTTTAACCACACAAACAACAATTTCAAAACACAGAAAATGTATTATTTCAAAATGGACAAAATCAATAAATCTAACACATTACAAAAGAGGAAGTTAATTAATAATAAATTAAAATAGGTATTTCAGAAATACAACTTTTTAAATAATACAAAGAATTAAGTTTATAATTCTACAAAAACCTAATATTTCAATTGTATTTCATATTACATGAAAATATAATTAACCCAAAAAGATAATACAAAATGAAATTTACAATGGTTGGTATAATAGACTCAATTGGACTTTACAGGTGCTTGACCATAGGCATTATCATAAGCTTTGGTCATTTTAAAACCATAGGGCCTTACAGCCACATCGACATCACTGTGTTCGACAAACCAATTTCTATAGATTAAACATTGCTCTTCAGCATCGCCGCGTATTCCTATTGCAAAATTAGGGGACCGAAAGGTATTGTTGTAAATCTCAATGTTTGTCCCTGCGATAGCCGTACCATCCTTGCGATCTCTACCCCCATGCATATCAAAACAATGACTGAGGGATTCACCCAACTCCACGTTATGCCGAGCGACATAACTACAACCGGGCTTCCCGGTTCCAGCTATCGAATGGCGATTGTAATCGAAATTATTGTATTCAATCAATGACTCAGCGGTATTGTGACTTACGCCATAGCCCAATCCATTGTATTGGCAATGATGGATAAAGTTGTGATGAATATGATGACCTTTTCCTGAATATAAGTAGACTCCAGCCCTTGAAAATCCAGATATATCACAATTGTCAATCTCCAATTCATCATACTCACAATTGATGCCAGAAGAAACAGGAAACTTGTAATAATATTCGTGCCGCTTTCCACCTGGCCCAAAAGACTTGGCATGGTGCTCCATATATCGTTTCGGGTTGGGACCTTGCAATCTCAAACCGGTTATTCGAACACCGGCACCCATAATTTTCAACATCATTGGAGTTTTGAGAGCGTCACTACATATCAAGCCTCCCTGACTGCCCTTTACACCTCGATCACTGGCCAGAGTGATACCAGCAGGAATATTCAATACCAACTCTTCTATATAGATCGATGTAGTCATATCTATCACTGCGTCTCCAGGCACAAAAACCACTTCTCCGCCTTGGGCTTTGGACAGCGCTTCTATCAACTCATCCAAAGAACGGACTACATAATCCCCCTTTTTTACCACCGCTTTATAGGAAGTTCCTCCACCTATAGCGCCCAATTCATTGGGTTTTGCCCCATACAACTTCCCTTCTAACTCCAAATAAGTCTTATCATTATCTGCCCCATTTGAAGAGTTATTAATATACATTCCTCCTTTTTCTCTGCGAAAATGAAGTAAAGGTAGACCAGTCGCGGTGAGAAAAGTAAAGCGAGCAAAGCTTCTTCGAGATTGTTTCATTTTTTAATGTTTAACCAAGGCATCAATAAGCTGTAGACATAGAGGATATTCTCTACAATTGTAAATGACCATGAAATATAAGAAAAACAACTCCAACTACCTCTATATACAACATCCTTTAAAAAACAATAACTATTTCCAAAATCGTTGATAATTGTAGGAACTCATTAGATTTTAAGTACTAATTTTCCTCCTTATTATAGGTGATCCCCAATTCATTATTTCTCACTTCTTTTAATTTTTCCATTAATCGAATTTTAAGTTCGGCAACTTGATCTTGATATTGAGGATAATGGGCCAAATTATTAAACTGTTTCACATCGTTTTCCATATCATATAGTTCCATTCCACCTCGTCCATCTTCGCCATACTGAATGTAGGCCCACTTGTCGGTGCGCACAAGGTAGCCCATACGACCATTGCGCTGAGAAACCGAAAATGCCATATCCTTAACTTCCGCATTGGGATTGTCAAACAAAGGACTCAAATCATCGCCTTGCAACCCATCAGGCAATGTCAATCCAGCCATAGTAGCTATAGTGGGATATAAGTCGATAAGTTCTGCAAAGGAATGACAGACCGCGGCTTTCTTTCCCGGAACTTTAACAATCAGAGGCACTCGAACCGATTCTTCCATTAAACTCACCTTCATCCAAAACCGGTGTTCGCCCAAGTGATAGCCATGATCAGAAGTCATGACCACAATGGTATTGTCTTCTAATCCTTCTCGTTTCAAAGCCGTCAAAATTTTGCCCACCTGTTCGTCCATAAATGCCGTCGAAGCATAATAGGCAGCTATGGCTTTTTTCTCCTGTTCCTCAGTCATCTGCCCATTGACACTGTTCACATAATTGATGCCTTGAGCGGGGATATCATCCCAATCATTTTCCACTTGCGGAGGCATTACCATAGCTTCATATGGATAAGGTTCAAACGATGTTTTCGGTGCAACAAAAGGCACATGAGGCCGAAACATTCCAGCGGCAATAAAGAAAGGTTCGTTCTTGTGGGATTGCAATAGCTCAACTACTTTTTCCGCCGTCACAACATCGGTGTGTATTTCTCCTTCATCCGTTTTTACAATATTCATTAGATTTCCACCATTGAGGTTCTCTCCTTTTAAGATAGATCTATTTCCATATGGATTTTTTTGCACCAATTCCGACTCTCCTTTGGCATTCACTTCTGGAGCCGCGCTATTGTAGCGCTCTGTCCAAGAGGCGGCATCATCCTTGCCATCCAATCCCTTCATTACATCGACAGAACCCATATGGAATATTTTACCGACACGGGCCGTAAAATATCCATTGTTTTTGAAAAGCTCAGCCCAAGACGGTCTATTTGGGCCCACATTCTCTCGACCACTGACATAACCATAAGTTTGAGTAGCACTGGGATAGTAGCCAAACATCAATGATGCCCTAGATGGACCACATACTGGATATTGACAATATGCGCGGGTAAAACGCGTGCCCTCAGAAGCCAGTTCATCTATATTAGGGGTATTACAAGCCGGATTTTCATAACTGGACAAAGCTGCAGCGGTAAGATCGTCGGAAATAATAAACAAGACGTTGAGTTTTTTATTGGGTTCCGTCGAAATGGATTGAGCCGACACCAAATGAACCGACATCAAAAACGCCAGTGACATCAAGGATAAAACTATGGTTCTACTACATCTTGTTAAGCTATAATATATTGAGATCGACATTGAATTCTAATTTTGTTTTTGGAATGAATCTTCTATTTCTAAATAACTATCTATTTCTTCTTGTTTCAATTGAAAAGCTGCAGCTAATTTATCCACAATTTTCGGTTCTTGAGCAGCTTTATTCTGACTTTCCGCTTGATCGGATTTTAAATTATACAACTGCCAATCCTCGTCAGCGCCTTCTCTTATGATTTTCCAATCACCCCAATGTAGGGCAGAAAAGTTTTTATATTCAAAAAATAATGTCGCATGAGGAGAATACTTATTTTGTCCTGTAAGATTGGGCAGAATATTTTCACCATCAATAAAGCGATCTTGTGGCAATTGCGCTCCCGCCAATTTAGCAACTGTCGGATATATATCCAAAGACCACAATCGCGTATCGACCACACTGCCCTCGGGAATATTACCCGGCCACTTGGCCAGTGCTGGAACGCGGATTCCTCCTTCCCATAGTGTAACTCCAGCTCCTTTAAAGGGCGCATTGGATTGAATATCTAAATAGGGATAGAAAGCACCATTATCTGAATAAAAGAACACAAAGGTATTATCGGCGATACCCAATTCTTCCAGTTTATCCATTACACGACCAATAGCCATATCGATAGCGGTCACTACGGCATTGAATCTTGTCTTAGCATCTTTGGTATCGGGAGACACTCCATAGGGTTTAAAAGCATAATCCGGTGCCTGCCATATATTCTCAGCATCGGGATCTATATTTCTATCTCCCGGATGGTGAGGTGCATCGAAAGGCAAATAAACCATCCAAGGTTTACCTTTCTCCGTATTCTCTTCCATAAAATCCATGGCTGCATTGGCAAATAAATCCGTACTGTATTCCCCATGACGATTAATCGGTTCATTGTTGTGATGTAAATCGTGTTTGCCGGCATAGACATGGGTAAAGTGATCGGCATTTCCACTGGCGATTCCCAGGTACTCATCAAAACCTCGATCGATGGGCCGAGAACCGGGTGCAAAACCCACATTCCACTTACCAAATGCCCCTTTGGCATAATTGGCATCACTGGTTTCGAGCATTCTTGGAATAATAACCTCAGACTGTCGCAGTCCTATGCCGTAATTCCCTTTCAATCCCCCCAATTGATTGACCAACTGATGTCTACGGGCGATACGTCCGGTCAGCAGACAGGCTCTAGACACAGTACAAGTAGCCCCTGCTGTATAGAAATTAGTCAATCGCGCCCCTTGTTCAGCCAATTTTTCAATATTGGGCGTAATAATGGTCGACTGCTTATTGTAAACTGAAAAATCTCCATATCCTACATTGTCCACAGTGATAATGAGGATATTGGGACGTTCTTGTTTATTATTCAACTTAGATTTAATATCCTTGAGCATTGGTGATTGTCCACTCAATCCGATTGTAGTCATGAATACTATAAGAGATGCGATTAGTATTCTTTGGAATGTAAAATTTGAATGCATTTTTTTATATTTATTAATGATGGTTTTTTATCCAAATTGATTTAGGCGAAATGATTTTTGTATAATTCCAACCCAATTCTACCTAAAGATTCAAGAAGTACTGATTTGTTTCAAACAAATCTATGCCGAATAAACTTTTACGGTAACGTTACCGAATATAGGAATTTTATGGGTTTTACACTACAATTTCAGGAATTTTATAACTCATTGAAGTAAATTTTGTATTCTATCCCTCTATTCAGAATCACTCATAAAAAAATTCATAGATTATTGCCAGCAAATCTTTTCTTATACGATGTATTAAGAAAATCCCCATTCAGGTTAAAACTTAGGATTACAAATAGATATGAACTTATGATATACAGATCAAAAATCTAAAAAGAGAACGGTGTCTACACTATGCAAAATACCAAAAACCCCTTGACCACCTTGGATATTGGAATAGACAGGATTGGTCACCGTAAAAGGACTAGATTCCGTATCTCTATAGGACGATACTGTTTGATAAAATTGCAATAGGTGGGTATCCATTCGCGAAATAGTCAACAAAACCGCATTGACTTCTTGATTGACCTCGTATCCCGGTGGTCGAATAAAGGTTTTGGCATTGAGTACTACATCGATGATATCAGCAGAATAATTATCTGATTCAATGGCATCAGTTAATCGAAATCTAGGGTTTTGATAATTGATCGGATCAGAGTAAAAAGACTGCCCCCCATCGATAGAGTAGACTTTATGATGAATATATCCAGTTGGACTGGATTGAGCATCCAACAATTGCAATTCAATATAATTATTGGGTGGAAATGTGGTACTGTCTTGTACAAAAACCAATGATCGAATATTAGGTGGTGCAGGAATCAAACACTGATTAGAAGACAATTTCACCTCGCCATTTTCGTCAATGACTTCAATCCAATATAAAGTGGTAGAATCAAAAACCAAGGAGTCCGGATCAATATAAAAATATCCTTCTTTTTGAACCCCAGCATATTGCTTATCTTTTTCACCCGACCATAAAATCACTTGAAACTGGGAATAGTCAATACTGTCATATAACTCTCCATCCGCTGGTTGATTATGAGCTAAATGAACCCATAAACCTTCCACTGTACTCAATACCCCATTGACTATCAATCCTGGTTGGTAATCGGGATATTCTAAGGCCTCAGAATAGATTTCACAAGAAGTCATCAAGACCATACCAATTAGAATCAAATGATATATTTTCATCTTTTTTTAAAATTTAAATCCAATATTAAAACTGGGAATAATGGGGAAAATGGATCTAATTTTCCAAGCATTGCCTATGTTTTCAACAGTGTAAGGATTTTTGCGGTAATAAGCATTGTAAAGGTTCAGCGAAAACCATTTTTCTTTTCCGGTTTTGGACGAAATCCAAGTACGCTTTATGCCCAGATCCAATCTGTGATTGGCTGGCAGACGAAAATTGTTAATATTATCGAAAACGGAATAACCAATACCAAATAAATCATCTGGTCTTACTTTTTCATTGGACCAAGTAATGGGCCGGCCCGATTGATAGATCCACTGAGCTGACAATTTGTATTCATCATTCACCTGATAAATCCATAGGGCATTGATCTGATGTCTAAAATCGAAATCTGAATCGAACCGTCTCCCTTGATTGAGGGTAAGAAATTGCATTTTAGTCTGCGACCAAGTATATGCCAATGAACTGTGAAATTTCCCCTTAGTTTTTTGAACCATCCACTCCAATCCCCTAGACCATATTTTTCCATTGCGATGTAGGTCTTTGTCAAAAGCAATAATTTGACTAAGCGGTTCTTCTGTCGGCGGTTGGTATTTTATAATATCATATTGATGTTTGTAATACAATGCAATACCAATATTGTCCAATAATCCATCTAAATTCTGACGATATTCAAGACTGTATTGATCGGAGAATGCTGGAGATAAATCTGCGTTGCTTAAAATAAAATTTTCTGCAAAGAGAAAATCTGCATTGTAATACAAAAAATGAATGGCTTGAGTTTGGTGATTATAAGCAAGATTAATGGTTGACTTGGGATGAGGCTGATAAGATATGATGGCTTTGGGTTCAATCTCACTTCTACTTGTATTCTCAAAAACATATTGTGGAAAACGACTACCTACTGAAATGTGTAGATTGGGTGCTATATTCAGTTCTACATCAACATAGGGTGCATAGGTCTGCAATGATGGTTGCTTACGAGTCGCACTTCTCCTATCTTCCTCCGTATTAATATTAGAAACAAATTGATATTGATACCGATATTGAAATTTATTGGACAACAATTCCCATTCCAGCCCATAATCGAGGCTTAATTTTTGGTCACTGTAAAACTTCCCACCTATGCTTGCCTTAGTGGACTGTATAGCATTGTCCATACTTTCATACAAATCCGTAGTAAACTCAGTTTCTTGTTGAAAATCAACATTTCTTACAAATTCATCAACTCCTAGATGGTTGCTGTGACGAGAATGACTGAGATGTAATCGCCAACGAAGCTTCCGATTTGGTAACCATTGATAGTTGATAGCAGCCAATATATTATTTAATCGATATTTAAATTCATCCTCCAATTGATCAGAAACATCTATATAAGAATTGACCACGTTAATATCCTTTCCGTGATAAAATGAAAAATCTATGGACTGTTGATCGTCAATCTTAGATTGAATATGTCCATTAACATCGTAAAAAGTGTAGCCAAATGCATCTCCTTCGGTCTTCCTTTTCCTAATACGTTGACGTCGAGGTAGAAAAAACAAATCTAAAAATGTAGTTCTGGCACTAATATTATAGGTTGTGTTACCATTTTCAGTTAAAGGTCCAGACATTGAAATTCGAGGACTGATCAAGCTAATGTCAATATTTTTTTCAGATTCATTTGCCTGACCTGCCAAGGTTTGAACCGACATTACCGATGATAATCTTCCACCATAATGAGAAGGCCAATAATTTTTGTAAAAATCAACATTTTGAATGATGGCTGGATCCAACAATGAAATAATACCAGCGGCATGGTTAACATTGAAAAGGGTCGCACCATCAAAGAGCAATAGATTTTGTTCCTGCAATCCTCCCCTGACCAATAAGTGGGCATAACCTTCCCTTCCATTGTTCACCCCTGGTAACAAGGTAATAGATTTGAGTATATCTGACTGTCCAGTAATACCGGGGATGGTATTCAAAAATTTTAAAGGAAGATATTCTCGACCTGATTTCGATTGAGCAATGTACTGATCTGGTGACAAAATAACAACCGTTTGAAGTTGCTTGATTTCCAATTCTATATTATATTGAGCAGAACCATCGAGGATGAGGATGACACTATCTTTGAATCCCACATAACTTATTCGTACACTATCGCCCCTATCAGCTTTTAAATATGCTATGCCCTTATCATTGGTTATTGCCCCCCAATCCTTTGAAATATTGAGCAAAGTAGCTCCGATGAGGTTTTCACCATCGACGGAGCTATAAACCTTAAAACTAGGATTCTGCGATCGCCCCAATAAACAGCTTATCAATATAAGAAGACATATAATTTCATACCTCATGTTACCTCATTTTTCAAAGATCAATTGGGGTGAATATAAAATGCGTAGAGAAGGCAATCTACCATTTATACGAAACGCCCAATGATATACCATGATCTCTGTAAGAACTGTTCCTAACAACCTTTCCCACTTCGTGTTCGGTCTCTGTATACACCCTGCCTTTTTGCACCCTGTGATAAAAAAGATCAACTGTCCATTGCGGTCCCACAGGGAAAAAAAGTCCCACATTCATATCATAGGTGATTGCCCATTTATTTTCATAGGACAGTTTTTGATTGCTTTCTAAGTTAGTCCAATGCCAGTTTAAGGTATGGCTAAGATTTACCCCGGCAAATATCCCCATAAAACCTAAACCATTATACCGCAATCGCAGTGGCATATCCACACTATGGTGTTGATGAAGAATGTCTAAACTATAATCAATGGAAATTTCATGTGGTGATTTTATGATATTAATGGTATCTAAATTAATTTCCACGGGATTGAATTTGACTCGATTGTATCGCCATTCCAATCCAGTTTGAAAAGACAAACCTTCCACTGATTTAAACCCTCGTTCAACAGCGAATCCCACAGATATACTACCTCCTTGTTTGAATTTATCGTGATCCGATATCATGGTCATAGATCCCACGCTCATATTGATTTGAGGACTCCACTGCGCCATAGCCCATTGACCGGCAAACAGGATGAGAGAAGTAATAATGGTTATTTTCATGATTATTGGGTTTGATTATACATTTTTTCACACGATTCCACTTCGGCCATCTCCAAATATAATTAGAGGAATAATTATTTTTTTTGGGAAAAAAGTAGTGATTAGACACTGAATACTTCGATGAATATTTCTATATTTTATAAAAATATGGTATTCAATTGAGGATTAGCTCTTTAATATAGCAAACATTTCTTTATTATGAAAAATAAAGCCCAATAAATATTAAAAAATAAAAATAAACGAGATGTATGACATCATTAAAGTAAAACGAATGATTTCTCTGTGATATATGGCGAATAAAGCAAAAAGACCGCCAAATCTATTTTGATCATCCATTTCGAGCCGCGCTAATAGCACGGCTCTACTATAATTTTTTCAAACCCGATCATAATGAGGGAATGTAGTAGACCTCCTATTTTACTCCTAAAAAACCACCATTACTGGTCACCACGTAATTGTTTGTACAACCATTGACTACTATATTCTTTCATTTCCGGAGAAAATCGATTGTAATCCATGGGGGACAACAATTCAATATGAGGTTGAAGATCCCAAGTCAGGACACGATTATTGACACGATGTACGGTAGATTTCACCCTCGGCCAACTCGCTTCCCGATCCCATTGAGGAGCGATTACTAAGGTGGGACGACCAGCCATCATCATCAACAAATCATCATAATCATAAGGCAATTTATCTCGATGGTCAATATAATTTCCCAAACGTGGTATGAGACCATGTAAATGCGACAACGAAAGTAAAGCATCGTATCCTTTGTCTCCATCATTGATTGATGGATTTGACAACTCAGGACGTAGCGGAGTAAATCCCGCAACAGACAATAAACCAGCTATCCGATCATCTAGAGCGGCAGCATAGAGGCCGACCGTAGCGCCCAGCGCATACCCAGCCACAAAAATTTGGTCAGAATCAATTTCCTTCATATGAATTAAGCCATCTAATGCCCCTTGAACATCGATGACCATTTTACCCATTTTTGACCAATCTGGATACCTTTGATAAAATCGCTTGCCTTCATCAATTCGATTGCCAAATCCAATCATATCATAGGCCATTACCGCAAAACCCTGATCTACCAACTGCCTAAAAAAGCCCGGTATATCGTGGTCAAATCCCATAGAGGAAAAACCCTTGGAATAATCGTATTCATGAAGATATATCACTACCGGCATTTTCTCGCCTCGATCCGCTTTGGCTTTTGGATAATACAAATATCCGAACAGATTGTCGCCAAACCCATTATAAGGACTAATGGCCATGACCGACATGTTCTCTGTAGCTCCAGGACGACTTAAAAAATGACCAAAACTAACTTCCCCTCTACCTCCATTTTTTATCGACATTGGACCTAAATTTGTTACTCCAGGAGGGGGATTACCCAATATGTCCAATATTTTTTCTTTGGTCTTAGATCTATAGATCTCCAAATTATCAATCGAGACCAAGTCTTCCTCACCAGCTCTATCACCATCTCCTAAGGAGGGTTCAGAGGAAGCAATCATCTGATCAGACTTCCCAGTCGGATAATCGTATTTAGACACCATTGTAGAGGGTGGCTTTGAAGAATGGCGACCAAATACATAATCGAAAAAATCGATATAATCTTCCATGTCCCGTGCAGACACACTGTGTAATCCCTCTCGAAGTCTCAAAGCCAAACCATCTTCATTGCCCAAAAATCGATAGACTTTTTGACTTTCTAGATAAGCTTGCTCAATGCCCCAATAATTACTGGCACTTTCATTTTTAGCAGAACTCAACATCAACCCCCTGGGTGCTATTAATGCCATAAAATGATTTTGATCTACCGGTAATTTATCTTCGCGACCGACAAAAAATCTCAACCTCGGATGAAACCATGAAGGCTGAGCACAAGTCAACAATGCCAAATCCTCAACATCGTACTTATGTGAACAATATCGCCAAGGCACTTCCGCTCCAGTGCCTCCACTACTGGGGATAACGGCTTTAATCCTTTCATCAAAAGCAGCGGCCATTAAAGATTGTTTCCCATTGCGGGAATGTCCGGTCAAACCAATTTTTTCCCGATCCACATAATCCAAGGTGTACAAATAATCAATGGCTCTAAAACATCCAAAAGCCCGGCGCATTAACCGCGAAAAATCATATTGATCGGCCCATATTTTACTGTATTCTTCGGTATCATCTTTGGCATCTGCACCGGCATACACACAACCTATGTACCCCCTGCGCACTGCTACTTGAGCCCATTCTCGATGGTTCCACTGCGTCATAAATACGGGAAAAGGTCCACTTCCTGGAGGAATCATCATTTCCAAAGTTAATTTAGCCGCATTATTGGGTCCAAATCGCAATTCTATCAGCTGCAATTTGACTTCTCCATCCATTTTTTCTGAAATAATTTTAGCCTTTACTTCACCTACATCGGTAGGAAAACTACCAGTAATATAATACTGCAATGCCTTCTTCATCCATTGGCGTTGTCCCTGCCACTGCTGAGGAGTAGACACTGCAATGTTATTTACTCCCTCATCGATCATCAAAGGATTGGGTAAATTGACAATGCTGGGCAAACGATCAAAATCAGGTGGCAATTCTCCGGTCCGTGACAACCAATCTTTGAAGGTAGAATCTAAATAAGAAACTCGACCAAAACCCGGTCGATCCTCTGGTAGAACATTTAATATTTCTTCAAGATATTTTTGTCTTTTTATGGTATCGTTTTCTGGGATATCCATATCGACACCTGCGGATGGTATCTGAACCTGGAACTGAGATGGACTACCACTACATAATCCACTTGCAAACAAGGCGATAAAGAAAAACAGACTACTCACAACCAAAGTTTTTGATATCATTACATTAGATTTTCCACGAGGTAATAAGAAATACATGAATGGTGAAACATTGTATTTCGTATAAGTATATAAAATAAGAAAATAGACATGGAGGTAAAAAGCCTTAAGGCATTAAATTAATAATATACCTGCCATATCTAGTGAGAGAAGGACTTCCATTATCAGTAACGGCAAGGATAAGATGCAAGGTTTGAGGATGGCTCAATCCTACCTTCTCATTCAGATGAAGGGTCAATTGACTGCTTTTGTCCCCTTCTAGTATCAAGGGTTTAGTCCACGTCCATCGCCAAAAACTACCCGCTTCCGTATACACAAACCACTGATAAGACAATTCGTCTTGATCGGGGTCATGACTTCCGCTGGCATCGATAATCAATTCGTCTCCTGGGGACATCACCAAGTCTTTTACTGCCTGGGCTTCCACTACCGGAGGATGATTTGCAGCCTCATAAGACTGTAAACACCAATCCATTCGCGCAGCAAAATCGTGCTGATAAGCATCCCGCCATCGCCATATGGTCGCTTGATTATTGATGTATTTTTTACCGTCTTTACCTATGACCTCATCTTGTGCATCGGTCCAAATCGGCCTGGTTTCTGGTTGATGCAGATCGCTATTCCTATAGGGTAAAAATCTCGGCTGGTACAAATCGTATCGACCACCCCAACCTCCCCATTCAGGATGCTCGGGATCGCTCAAACCATTGTTAATTAAATTCATAAAACTAGGGCTATCCCCTTCCATAATATAGGCCACTTCAGGATACTTTTCACCTAATGGCCCGTGATCCTCTATTATGTGTTCGCGCAACCATGGATTGGTTACGATTTCCTCATCTGCTCCCGTGGCGTAATTTCGGTGGCCTTCACCTGAAATTCCCGTCCATGTAGAAAAGATATAATTTTCCCCTGGACTAACGATATAAAAAAGATCGGGAAAGGTATTCCGGATCCATAACGCAGAATCATCTTGATCTGAAATGGCGTACACCCTGATTTTCGAAACAAATACTTCTAGCTCTCTTGGCGTTCTGGTCTGCTGCACCTTCCAAAGTGCCTGTGCCAAGACATTGGCACCTCCCCAAACAGGGACCCACAACGGACGCTCATCTTCTTTATCGACCACCTGGATCAACCATTCAGATCCTTCGGAGTCCTTGCCCTCGCCAACCCCTTCCATCCCATACACCGGCAATCCAGACTTAATTCTAGCTTGCAGGTAGGACTCTGAGGGAAATCCCGATTCGTGTTTCAAAAGATTCGACCGAACTTGGCCATATGCCGAAACTATTTCTTTGATTTTATCAGCAGCCGTTCTATTGCGCAAATGCGTGGAAGTGGTCGCCACCAATCCCTCTACATCATAGTGATTGGTATACAGTAAAAATCGAACTAAGGATTGAGCATCGTCGGGTTCATTTTCAATATCAGTCAACACCAATACCCGAGGTTTATCTTGTGAATAGCCCTGAATTATAGACAGGAAAAATATTAAAAAAACCCAACGAAGTAATCCCATAATGTATTCTATTTATTTAGTAAAGCGGCATTGTCGTATATTTTCTGAATAGCATTGTAAATATTATTCATATCAGACATTGATCCTAAAAGTACATATTGAGGAATCCATATCGCTTCTTCTCCACAGATTACATCATTTATCGGACATTGATTCCTTTCCTCATAATCAGCATAATTTAAGTCTTTTTTAGAATAAAACAACTTATAGTTTTTAGATTCGAAGGCATTTTTCAAATATGGCATTTTATTCAATGGGAAATATCCTGCTGAACATGGGATTCCTTCTGCCCTCATAGCCGCCAAAAACTTATGTCTCGGCAAGCCCTTAAAGGCTTCTTTATTGTATCTAAATGGGAATAAATGGAATGATGCTCTGGTTACCTTTTCGTACAATTTATACGGTGTGATGCCGGGAACTGTAGCTATTTTGCTTTTTAAATACTCTGCATTTTCACTTCGCTTACTGGTTTGATCTTCCAATCTCTCCAATTGAGCCAATCCTATGGCGGCCTGATATTCTGTAATTCTCAATTTATTTCCTGCCATCACTGCCCCTGAACTTCCTTCCACTTTCATTGAACCATAAGGCATTCCATAATTGTGATAAGAATAGCATCGATCCATAAATGCATCGTTGTCAGAAACGATAGCACCACCTTCTCCAATGGGAAGATTCTTTGAATTTTGAAAACTAAAACAGCCTGCATCTCCAAATGTACCTACTTTTTGATGATTGTACTCGGCCAACCAACCTTGACAAGCATCTTCAACCACTACGAGATTGTGTTTTTTGGCAATATTCATTATGGGATCCATATCACAAGGCAATCCCAAGATATGAACAGGCATAATGGCCTTGGTGCGTTTGGTAATTTTTTCTTCAATTTTAGTGGCATCCATCTGAAAGGTATCCGGATCGATATCTACAAAAACGGGAATGGCTCCATTAAACAATACACAGGAAATGGATGCGATAAACGAATATGGGGTTACAATCACTTCATCACCCCATCCTACTTCTAGATTGGCAAGGGAAGCATTCATGGCATTGGTTCCATTGACCACCGCTAAGCAGCGTTTACTACCCACTGTAGCCGCCCACTTGTTCTCAAACTCTATGGTTACATTTTTTCTCGACCATACTCCACTCCGCATTACTTCCAAGAGCCGTTTTTCATCTGTTTCTGGATTCCACATAGGCCAAGACGGCCAATCACTGGCCATGGCTGGCTGTCCTCCTAATATTGCCGGTTGTTGATGTTTGGCATTGAAAATATTGATGGCTTGTAGAGGATTGGTACTCAATAGGGTGGCTGCCCCCAAACCCAAAGCTGAATTTATTTTAATAAAATCTCTGCGATCTAAATTACTCTTTTTCATAATAGTGGTTAATATTGTTCAATCATCAATGCTATTGATGATTAAAAATTTTCTGAATATTGGTTGCACGAATGGATTCTTTATCTGCTTCATTGGCCTCCGAATTATATAGAGATTCTATACGGAGCAATCCTGTCACATAATCCAATGTAGGGGAATGAGTTCCAAAAACAAATTTTTCAACCCCAAATCGCTCTACTAGGTGATGAAATTCATTCATCGATCTTCCAGAAGTATCCATCCATACCTGATTATTTCTAAATACTTTTTCATTTTCATCCGAAAAAGAAACTCCACTGGCCACATTCTGTAATATATACTTAGTTTCTGGCACTTGCTTCACCAAACCCATGATTTGATTGGTTGATAAGGACTCTTCAACGTCTAACCATGAGCTAGGTCTGGCGTCCACCATCCGAATTGGAATCATTACCGGAATATCATCCTTGGCTGCCATACGAACCAATTCTATACAATATTCATTGTTGAAGTCGTATCTATGGTAGATGGGAAAAATCTTAATCGCAGACATCTCCCATTCTTTAATACAGGTATAATAATCGTCTTTCCAACCTCCATATCCATAGATGGGGTTTATCACAGCAACCGGTTTCAATCTCCGTTTGGCTTCACTATTTCCTTGAATTTCTCTGTACAACGAGGCGTTGGCAGTCTGTGTATTTTTGTACATGATGGCAGTTAAACTGCTGACATAACTCATGTCTACGCCAAACTCATCCATCCTAGTCATGAGACCATCACAGGTATTATAATTTCGTTCTCTAAATGGCCAATGACCAATATATGCATTGCTATCAATCAACATGGTTACCTGATTTTTTAAGTATTTTATTATAATTATCGAAGAATATTTTTCTTCGTTGAGTTTCTGTAAGATTAGCCGCTAGCACATGACCTACTCCTTGATGGAAACTATTGTCACAACCAAAAAAGATGCGATCTTCTCCCAATTCTTTCACGGCAAAATCAATGATATTGGCGTCGTTATTACTTCCCGACACATCGACAAATACGTTGGGACTGTGTTTGATGGTCTTTACTCCTTCTTCCCAATCGCCGCCACCGCCCAAGTGAGCGAACTGAAACATGGCTTCAGGATAGCGAGCTGATACATCGACAAAATCCTTGGCAATTGAGGTACTGGCCACTTCTATAGGGCTAAATACTACCCGAGACTCCCCAATCCCAACATGCATTAAAATGATCATTTTCAAGTCGATAAACTTCTCTATAATGGGGTAAAACAAAGGATCGTTAATTTTTACATGACTATAGAGTTTTAGGCCGACCATTCCCTCTCCTACACAGCGATTGATCTCTTCTAAAGATTCTTTTTGAAACCTTGGATTCAAGGTCATTTGACCAATGATATGATCTGGTGCTTTTTTCATTGCTCCCAATACCATATTATTACATTCTCTAAACTGGTCGGGATTGGCTTCCAAATTCCTAGCTACTGGTTTGGATGCAACCAACTTGGTAATATTTAATCGCTCAGCAAATCCTACTTCCCATTCAGGACTATCTCCACCGTGTAAAAACACATGGGCATGGGCATCAATTTTTTGATATTTTTTAACTTCGGCCATTATATCTCTTGGAGCTACATTAGGTCGCCGTTCAGGTTTGGCTCCCACAGCATTGCCTGTGACCATAAGTCCAGTCCCTGCTAAGGCAGTATCCTTAAAAAACTTTCTTCTATTCATCATATTAAAATCTATATTTTGTAATTGAAGCTATACGACGAAATCTATTTTTAAAGAGAGAATAATACCAAATGCATCTACAATGGGTACAAGAGACATATTCTACATAGCTCTCCCTTTCAAAACCAAACTTCGTATTTTTACACCTTCAAATGAGAAATTCCCTCATTTCCTATTCCATAGTCCTTCCATAAGTGATTGTAACAATAAGAAAATACAATCCAAGGTCGACTTTATTATCCTATTTTATACCAAATGCAATTGGTATTAATGACGATTTTCAGCAAACTCAGCATCTGTGTTTTAAGCAGCTGATTTTGAGATCTACAATCCCTAAATTCAACCTGTGATGGAATCATAGATTACCTACAATCGTGTAATACCGGTGATTATTTAATCAATGGTAACGTTACCGAATATAGTAATATTAAATGATCTTTTCTAATCTCTAATTTTATTTCTCAATTTTCCCCTTGAAATTAGTACTTATAATTGCCTCGTTCACTGGACTTTCATTAGATTTTTCAAGATATATTCTATACAATGATCGCTTCAATAGTTAGAGATTACCTCCATAATAAAGATATAAAACTCACTGAGACTAAATGATCAGCCTAAAGACAGAGAAGGAGATTTAAATTTTAAAAAACAGATTTTTAAATATTAAAAATAATCACATTCAATAGTTAACATAGGATTTCCATTCAAGCGGGATTTAGTTTTTTGAAACAACAAATCCAATTATTGAGTTCAATAATTACATCAACCCCAACCCTATAAATAACAGAAAAATACAATATATTTCTAGACAATCTTGTCATTTATTATAATTCTGCTAAAAAAAATCGCAATAATATACAAAATTATCTATTTAAAATTTTGACCACCAATAATAAAGGCTGACTACAATGGACTTCATTATATATACATAGCCTAAGTATTCACCACCCTATTACTCCCGAACTTCATTTAACCATTTGAGAAATTGATGCTTCATCGGATCAGTGAGTTGATCATAATGGTCTTCTTCATAAAGGGTAATCTTTGCATTAAAATGGTCAAAACTGCCCTTTGCTGCCTCCGTCATTTCCCGAACCTGTTCTATGGGATGATGGCGATCTTCCGTCCCCGCCATTATCAGTAATGATTTGGGGGCAATACAAGACAAAATTTCATCGAAATCAATCGGGATTTTATCCTCTTCACCCAGAAAACAACCCAGCGATGGGATAAGTCCATGTAAATGAGAATAGTATAAAACACCTTCAACTCCTTTATCTACTTGACGCAAAGAAGAAAA
>NZ_JAJQYA010000016.1:0-80440 GCF_021729155.1 Membranihabitans marinus
TGTTAATCCAAGTCTTTTCAAATTTTGATCTCTTTCTATTTCAATTTGATAAGCAAGTTTAGGATTTAAATCGACCTATGAATCTATTATGGAATTATTAATTAAAACCGTAAGCTTTTTGTAGGATGAGTCAAGATGATAATAGCAATATATTATTGGTTGATTATTACTAATAATGGTTTTGTTTGAAATTGTTGAGATACAGTAGAGTCGCACTACTAGTGCGGCTTGGTCAGGAAGTTAAATGATTGATTTGGCGGGTTTTTTGCTTCATCTGCCTTCAAGAACTGAAGTGTGGTATATTATCTATCCGTGAAATTTTAGATAAAGATATGCAGGCAAAAAGTGTGACAAATCTAGGTTCATATCTATTGTTTTCCGAGTGATTGCCCCGTACATTGTATGCGATTAACCATTAACCGTGGCGACCAATGAGAAAGTTTGGCGGATGAGTAAATCATAATCTCAATTTACCGGAATTACCCTTTTTCAATAACGTGGGTAATCCACCAAACATTGCCAAAGGCATCCAAAACGCCTCCACTGCGACCATAGGGTTGATTTTGAACTTCCATAATGGGTTGGGCACCAGCATTGACTGCTTTGATAAATGAAGCATCGGCATCGTCGACATAGATAAATAATCCCGAGTTCATAGGCGGAAAGCGATCGCTAGCTTCCGATATCATTAGGGTGTTATCACCTATTTTGTATTCAGCATGCATGACGGTTCCATCTTCTCGTTGGTGATTATTTAGCAATTCCCCTTGAAAGACGGTTTCCAAAAAAGTCAAAAAATCTTTCGCATTTTTAACAATTAGATAGGGCATTATTGTTTGATGATTGGTGGGAAGAGTCATATTTATATGTTTTTGTAGTTTGTAAAAAATCAAAGGGAATTCATAGTTATATAGTTAACGAAGATTTAGATTAAAATCTTTTTTGCCCAGAAAATTCCATCGCTTCCCCTTTGCCAAATCCATAACTAACACCGAAGGTAACAAAGCGACCAGTGGTTCGTCTATTGGTCAGAATAAAATTACTTTGTTCGGTAATGCTTTCGTTTCTGCGAGAGGCAAAAACATCTCTTACACTTAGGTTAAGAATGGCTTTGCCTTTTAAGATCTTCTTCCTAATCCCCAAATCCATGTATGCATTGCTTTTTACTTTTTGCTGAACCGTTTGGTATTTGGAGCCATAATTTCCAGCCAACTCAAGGTCAATTTCGGCAGGCAACTTAAATTTAGTCATTAATTTACTCATCCATTTGTCGCCGAAAAAATCAAATTGATCTTCGTTAAACTGCCCTGTTCTATTGAAATAATTGTAGTTGAAGTCCGCGGTAAATGAAGCCCATTTCAATGGACTGTACTTGGCATTTAATTCTAAGCCTGTGGTTTTACTTTGCCCCACGTTGTCGGGATAGGTATAGCTTATATTGTCTTCCGAGCGGACAACTCGTTCAATGACATCGCTGGTGTATCTGTAATAGACTCCAAAATTAAGAGATATTTTTTCCTGAACCGAGATGGCCGTAACTTCATAGGAATCGGTAAACTCAGGTTGTAGGTTGGGATTTCCCGTAAATATGTTGTAATCATCTACAGGATTGGTAAACGGATTTAAATCCCATAATCCAGGTCTAAATATTCTACTCGAATACCCTGCTTGTACGGAATATTTTTCTGATATTTTGTACGAAGTATGTACACTGGGGAATAAATTAGAGTAATTCTGGTGGTTTTTATTGCCGTTGTTAATCAACTGGGTATGAAGATCGGTATTCTCAAATCGAAGCCCCAATTTCAAGCCCCACTTATTTTTTTCATATGCACCTGTACCGTAAATGCCCAATACATTTTGTTGATATTCAAATTGATTGGAGACATTGAAATCTGTTATCCATTCGTCGTTTATCAAGTCTTGGGTTGAAAAGTCATTGGAAATATCATTGATCACATATTGACTTCCTGTTTCCAAGGTGAATTCGTTATTGAAGGGCTGGGTGTAGTCCAATTTAAAGGTGTAATTGGCTGATCGATAATCGGTATGAATTTTTTCCTCACCGTTTCTATCGCTGCCACTAAGAGTGGAATTATTGTAATTGGCAAATTGATCTTTGCCAAAATAGGAGCCGAGTCCACTAAACAGTAGAAAATGATCTTCATTACTGTTAAATTCTTTTTTGTATTGCAATTCATATTGCCATTTTGGATTTTCCGCTGTGGTGGATTCTTCACGCTTCCACATGTCAATCAAAGAGGAAGTAGGAGAGGGCGAAAAATGATATAGAAGGTCAGAGTTGGCATCTTCATCTTCGAAAGCAAAATGGCCAGTAAGTGTCAATACTTGACTGTTGTCGATATGGTAGTCTGTACCCAATACGAGGTTGAAGAATTTTTCATTTTTTTCTGTTTCCCCGTCCAGACTCAATTCGGATAGACTAATCAAATTGCGATTTAAGGTTGATATTTCTCGCGGCATGGAGCGCTTTCCGATACCTAATTGTCCAAAAAGATTAAATTTTTCTGTGCGATTATTAAGACTGAGACCTAGACTGTGGTTGGTTGGAACTCCGGTGTTGATGGTTGCAGATCCATTAAGACCTCTTTTTTCATCCTTTTTTAAAACGATGTTGATAATGCCAGAAGTACCTTCAGCCTCATATTTGGCTGAGGGATTGGTGATGACTTCTATTTTTTCTATCATATCAGAAGTAATAGTGCCCAGTGCAGATCCGTCACCCGTAGTGAGCACTGATGGTTTACCGTTGATTAATATTTGCACTCCCTGACTCCCTCGCAAACTGATCTGTCCCTCAATACTAACATTGACAGAAGGCACATTATTGAGCACTTCCAATGCACTTACCCCAGTATTGCCAATATCTTGGCCAACATTAAATACCCGTTTGTCGAGTTTGAATTCGGAATAAGATTTGTCGCCTTGTACGACTATTTCTGCTAATTGCTGATGATCTTCCATGAGTTGGATGGTTCCCAATTGGATATTGCCCTTAGATTGGGAGAAATCTTTAATCTCAAGAGTTTTGAATCCTATAAAACTGATTTGAATTACAATATCTTCACTGGGGGAGGAGAGAGAAAACCGTCCATCAGTATCGGTAGTGGTTCCGGTTAATAAACTTTGATCTGTCGCCGAAAGCAGGGATACGGTTGCAAATTCTATTGGATTGTCATAATATACTACTTGGCCGGTAATCACAATATTGTCGTTGTTTTGCCCAAATAGTGATCCAGATAAAGAGATTAAGACTATGGTGAGGCAGATAATATGTCTACTAATTTTCATAAAATATTATTTTGCTAAAATCAATTGATCCTGTGGTGAAATTACATAAAATATTGAATGAATATTTATTTAATTGTGGATATGTATGAGGTTATCTCACTTAACTTATAATGTCCGACTATAAGTTTGATTAGATTATAGATCGTTCAATTTAAATTAAGAAAAATAATAGGTAAATGATCTTAATATATTGAAACTATGCTGGATAGAAATTAGGAGTTGAAAAGAGAATAGTATGTAATTCAAAAAATGATTATTCGGTTATTGTCTGAATATTTCGCATGGAGTAGATGTAATGTGTTGTTATATAGTGTTTTAGGGGGGGTGTTGGTCAGAGTGTTTTTAAATGCTCTAAATTCAATCCCAAATTTACTGCCCCATTCAAACTTCCTGATTGATTTGTCGACATAAAACTCTCCCTCACTTCTATCGTCAATAAATCTTGCCCTAGTGTTATTGATATGATAGTATAATTTATACGGAAGATTCCTACCCCCATAAATGCCCATAAAAACAGTAAATTTACGACCTAAGTTATAATAAGTGGTGAGTGGAATGGATACTTGATAATATTGATATTTAAAATATGCTCTGAAGTCAGGATATTTTTCACCATTTTCTCCGCCTTTATTTTGGAAATAGAGGCCTGAAACCAATCCCCATTTATTATATCTGACAATGTCGGTATGTATACCTAGTGAATAACCAATGATTCTACTATTCTCATAACTAGAGAGGTAGGTATAACCACCGCCTAACTAAATCCCTGCTCGATTTTTCAGGCTTTGTCCCAGACTGGTATTCAGAAGGAATAAGGAGGAAATTAGGATGAAGGTGATGTGTTTACTAGTCATTTGATCTATGTTTATATGTGATTAATATTTAAATAAATCCACTTTTACTGCTAAGCAATAGAAAGCATTTTTTGAATTTTTCATTTTGTGGTCCAATAAGCGTTTAAAAGGAAGGTTTAGGTCGACGGCATTTTTATCGGTTAATATCAGATAGTTAGAACTTGGTTGATCGATATAAAATGGCAGAAAGGCATGGGATATGGTTAATTCAAGGGAGAAATTTTTAAAAGGAGTAAATTCCAATCCGATTTTACTGCCGTTCTCCAATTTTCTAATTTCACGATGACCGTCAAAGTCCTTGTCATTGGGCTGGGATATAAACTTTATAATGTCGGATTCCATATCGTATTGCATTTTGTGAGGAATATTCCATCCGCAGTAAATACCTGCCTGTAAGATCAATTTTTTGCCGAGGCGATAAAAAAGGATAACGGGAACTGAATATTGATAATATTGGTAAGTAATGACTACTTCACGATCTTGGTATGATTCAATATTTTCTCCACCTTTGTTTTGAAAGAAAATTCCGGTATACAAACCCCAATCATCAAATTTTAATACATCAGTTTGCAAGCCTGTGGAATATGTATACATTCGGCTATTTTCATAATTCGTTAGATAGCTATATGCTGGTCCAATACTTAGACTAATACGATGTTCATTGGTTTGACCCTCTATCTTGGTTGTACAACAAAACCAAAACAACAGATGAAGGACTTTAATCACTGTTTTCATTAGGATCTTGGTTAATTAGCAAATACATGATTATGCACTCTTAGGGATATAGCTAATTAATCTTAGAAATTACTTTTCTTTAAACTCTTATCGAGATAAAAAGTAATCCAGGGGTTGGGCTTTTTTACGCTGAAAATTTTGAAAGGATTATCTCCTATTCTACTTTATGATGTTTAAAAAAAAACAACGTATTGATAGATCTTTTATTCTACTATTTAGACTTGAATAAAGTATTGAAGTCACTTTGTATTATGTTAAAGTATACCGCAAAATATGGATAAATAGGTAGCTGGTGAAAATTTAAAATCTGTTATTTGCACTTCATCAGAAGCTTATGATGAAGTATTGATTGAATTATTTTAATTTAAAATAATTCAATAAGATTATTGGGGTTAGAGGTGACTGGAGACATGGAACAGAACCTGAATGGGAAATATGGAATGAAAGGATTTTTTATTTCGTATAAATTAATATTATGCAACTGTTTTTGCTTGGTTTTATAAATGTATTTTAAGGAGGTTGGTTTAGTAATTGGCTAGTACTGACCATATTTTGTAAATTTTTTATAAATTACACTACCTAAGTAATGTAAATTTATTGATGATAAGATGATCGTCTGATGGCTAACTGTATTTATTGGTCGATTCAGAGGATTATATTTTAAAATTACTATAATGAAAAAAAGAGACTTTTTAAAAAGTACTGCTGCGCTGGGATTATCAGCGATGTTGCCAACATCAATGTGGGCGCAAACAAGAAATGGTAGATTGCGAACCGCTCATATTGGAGTAAGCAATATGGGAGGTGAAGATCTCAAGGCGATTTCATCTCATAAATCTGTAGACGTAGTTGCTTTGTGTGATGTGGATTCCAATGCTTTGGCCGCCGCTAAAAAATTGCATCCAAGAGCCAAGACTTATGCAGATTATAGAGTGATGTTAAATGAGATGCAAAATCAAATAGATGCAGTAATCGTCTCTACTCCAGATCATACCCATGCTCCAGCATCTATGTTGGCCATGGAAAAAGGTAAGCCGGTATATTGTCAAAAGCCTTTAACTCATCATGTTGCTGAAGCGAGAGCCATGAATAAAATGGCCAAAGAAAAAAATCTTGTAACTCAAATGGGGATACAAGTTCACTCGTTTTACGATTATAAATTGGCGACCTTATTGATTCAATCAGGCATCATCGGAAAGGTAAGTACAGTGCGGGCTTGGTCTCCCAAAAACTGGGGATATGATGGACCGGAACCCACTGGTTCAGATCCAGTTCCAGAAAACCTCGACTGGAATCTTTGGTTAGGTACTTCTGCTGAAAGACCGTACAAGGAAGGATATTACCATCCAGGTAATTGGAGAAAATTGTTAGACTATGGATGTGGAACCCTGGGGGATATGGGCGTACACATCTTTGACACCCCGTACAATGCATTGGCATTGGACGTGCCCCGTACCATTAAAAATAAATGTAGAAAACCCAATGGCTATGGATTTCCAGAGCACAATACAGTAACCTATAAGTTTCCACAAACACCGTATACCACTAAGACATTGAAATGGGTGTGGTATGATGGGGAAGGAGCACCGAAGGATCACAAACAGCTTCGATTACCCAATGATGAAGAATTGCCCAGCCAAGGAGCCATGTTTATAGGAGAAAAAGGTCGTCTATTGCTTCCTCATTTTATGGAATTGCCTCGTCTGATAGTAAAAGGAGAATACAAGGAATTGGATTTGTCCATCATTAAAGACCAATCTGCAATTGGCGAACCCGTAAGAAACTATGCATCGGAAGGTAAAAAACACTACCATCAGTTTGTGGATGCATGTTTGGGTAAGGACGAGTGCAGTGCGCCATTTTCCTATGCCTCTCGATTGACAGAAACCATTCTATTGGGTGTGATTGCCGGACGATTCCCCAACAAAACCTTGCACTGGGATAGTGCAGCCGCAAGATTTTCAGAGGAAGAAGCCAATCAGTTTTTGGATGCCCCTTATAGAGACTTTTAATACGGTTTAAATTAAAGTAATACAAAAGTTTAATATTGAAAAGTCCATGGTATTTTTGCCATGGACTTTTCATTTTTGTATATTTCTCCTTTGGTTTAGCTTTTCATTTTATATATTTAACCATTGTCTTTTAAAGGGCTAAATATTATTATTATAAAACAATACAGAGTATGAGATTGATGCGATTATTATTTACCATTTCTTTATCAGTAGTTTTTTTGACTAGTGGATGGACACAGTATAGACCAGAGCGAGTGTTTAGAGAAGATTTTAAAGAAACTCCAGCCGAAATTCCCATCACTCAAGACCATATCGTTCAGGAGGATGTAGTTTTAGCTCTTCACGGACCGGGTAAGGATGTTATAAAAAAGAGCAATCACGAAAAGCCAGTAGATGATCCATTTTATGTATGGTCGGGTTTATGTGAAGGGAATTGGGCAGTTAGTTTGTCTCACAAAGAATATATGGTCGATCTCAGTAAATATGGAAAAATAAAATGGAGGTCAAAGCAAACCGGATTTCGACAATTGAGATTAATTCTTCAGTTGGCCGATGGCAGTTGGATAATTAGTGAGCAAAGTGATGGTCCATCTACAGATTGGCGTGAAGTAGAATGGAATATTTCCGATATTCAATGGTGGACCTTGGATATTGACAAAGTGGTTGAAAAAAAGCCAGCAAAGGATGTTGATTTGTCCAAAGTAGTAGCAGTAGGATGGACAGATTTGATGATAGGAGGCGGTAGTCCAGCTAGTTCTCGATTGGATTGGATAGAAATTTATGGCTTCCCAATAGAGAAGTAAAGATTTCATCTTTATTGCGCTATAAATGATTGTGTAAGCTTACTCTATGTGATCCTTTCATTGTCGGTAGCAATTGATGAAGATTGCCTGATTCTATATTTTTGTAATAAAATACAAATTTTATTATTTTTTGAAATATAATTTTTGAATTTTTTTTATATTGAAAAATAACTAAAATTCAAAATTATGAAATTAGGTGCGTTTTCTGTCAGTCTTAGTGTCAAGGATCTTCAGGTTTCCAAAGCATTCTATGAAAAACTAGGATTTGTAGTATTTGCTGGAAATATGGAAAGCCATTATTTGATTATGAAAAACGAAACGACCTTAATTGGACTGTTTCAAGGTATGTTCGACAACAATATTCTTACTTTTAATCCCGGTTGGAATGAGGAGGCCCATGAGTTGGAAGAATACGATGATGTTCGATGGATTCAAAAGCAATTAAAAAAAGAGGGATTAGAAATCCTTAACGAGGCAGATGAAAATTCCACCGGTCCGGCTAGTTTTGTTGTAGTAGATCCAGATGGCAATGCTATTTTGATTGATCAGCATGTTTAGCTAACCAGATGGCCAACAGTTTGTTTTGTTCATGATTAGCAATTTCATTTTTTAGAAATGGATCTTTCAATAGATAATATTATGGAATAGATAAGATCTTTCTATAATAATAGGTGTTGACCTTATAATCTATGTCTTCCATTATTGAATGGAAGTAAGAATGTAATTGTAAATCATTTCATAGTTCATCGTGATTTTTATGGTGAAAAACAAAAAATAATTTAATTTGCACTTGGATACATTCGAACATACTAAACAAAAACTTTTATAAAATGATTAAATACCTGCCTGCTGTTTTATGCCTTTTTATTGCAGTATTAATTCAAAGTCCGCAGTGTTATAGCCAATCCGAACAAGAACGTGACTGGTTTGAATTGCGAATATATCATGTAGATAAAATCGATCAGATTAATGCCGTTGAAAAGTATTTGGAGAAAACCCTTTTGCCCGCATTTCACTCTGCCGGTGTCGATGAGGTAGGTGTCTTTAAACCTGTGCCAACGAGCCCAGACTTTGGGAAAAAAATATACGTTTTTATCCCCTATAATAATTATGAAGATTTTATTAAAATCCCAAGGTGGATCCAGGAGAGTAAACGATACCATCGCAAGGGAAAAGATTATTTGACTGCACCCCATGATAAACCACCTTTCAATAGAGTGGAAAAGATATTGATGAAAGCTTTTGACGGGATGCCAAAGTATCAGCCTTCACAGTTAGATGTGGATCCTCAAAAACGAGTATATGAACTGCGCAGTTATGAAAGTCCTACCGAATATTTGGGTGATAACAAGATTAAAATGTTCAATGAAGGTGAAATAGATATATTTGATCGACTGGGATTTAATGCTATCTTTTATGGAGAAGTGGTTATCGGACCTAAGACGCCGAACTTGATGTATATGACTACTTTTGCCAGTCCTGAAGCCCAAGCCGAACACTGGGATGCATTCAGAAAAGATCCTGAATGGTTGAAATTAAAGGTGAAGCCCGAGTTTCAAGACAACGTATCTCATATCGACAAAATAATCTTATATCCTACAAAATACTCTGATTTATAGTCGTATGAATTAAAGAATATTCATTTTTATAAATGGTTATTCCAAGAGCTGTTATAGCTCTAAGATTTAGATAAATGCCATTGAATCTGTAGTCATACAGACAATGGCATTTTTATTTATAGATACTTCATATTAACCCTAGTCATAGAAAAAAAGGATATAGGGTTATTCAGCTTGGTATTATATTGGCTATTTCATATAGAATTCTATTCTTTGCATCGTATATATTAAAATACTTTTATCTTTTAATAATGAAACGTTAAATATTGACGAGGAGTTAGTCATGACCTGGTCAACCTTTTAGCTTATATTATTTTAAAACTTCAATCAAACGAAACGTGAAATCAACAATCAATATTTGGATTATTGTCGTAAGCCTATGGTGTGGCGGATTATTATTGGGATGTCAGTCGGATGGCAAAAACGGAGGATTAAGCCCGAAAGATGCTTTATCTTCATTTGAATTGGCAGAGGGATTCCAAATTGAATCTGTTGCCAGTGAGCCATTGATCTCCGACCCAATCGCTATGGAAATAGATGAGGAAGGACGTATGTACGTTCTTGAAATGCATGGCTATCCTTTGGATTTGAGTGGGAGCGGTGTGGTCAAATTGTTGTCTGATACCGACGGAGATGGGACAATGGATCAGAGTCAAGTATTTGTGGATAATCTAATATTGCCAACCGGTATTATGCGTTGGAAGCAGGGAATCTTGGTGACGGATCCACCCAATATATTGTATTTTGAGGATAAAGACCGAGATGGGCAAGCCGATTTTAGGGATACGATATTGACCGGTTTTGCTCGCACCAACCCCCAGCATAATTCCAATACCCCAATATATGGCTTCGACAATTGGATTTATGTAGGCAATGAATCTGTGTACACGGCTAAAGTTTTTCCCGAACTTTTTGGTGGTGAAGGTGGAGATGTTTATTTCCCAAATGCAGTTGATGGACCTGTGCTCAAAAACAATGCCCAAGGACGGAGCCTTAGATTAAAGCCAGATGGATTTAAATTGGAAAACCTGTCTAGTGAAACTCAATATGGACAGTCTTTCGATCGCTGGGGTCGACATTTATTGGTGAGCAATGCCAATCACATATATCACGAAGTCATGGCTGCCCCTTACTTGCAGCGCAATCCTGATTTGTTGATTTCAGATGCAACCAAATCTATTGCTGCTCATGGTGCAGCTGCCGATGTGTATCCCATTACCAAGAATCCCGAACATCAATTGTTAACCGATTTAGGTGTATTTACATCTGCTTGTGGAGTTACGGCGTATTTGGGTGGACTATTCCCATCTGAATACAATCAAACCGCCTTTGTGGCCGAACCTGTGAGTAATCTTGTCCATGTTGATCACTTGACAGAAGACGGTGCATCGTTTAAGGCGACGAGAGTATTCGAGGAAAAGGAATTTCTAGCATCTACCGATCCTTGGTTTAGACCGGTAAGTATCTATACTGGCCCCGATGGTGCATTATATATTATCGATTATTATCGTCAGATTATTGAACATCCCGAGTGGATGGCCGATGATGTTATTCAATCTGGAGCTTTGTATAATGGAAACAATCAAGGCCGGATTTATAGAATCACGCCGAAAGGCACAGGAAAAATGGATTGGTCGGAGAAGATTGATTTGTCTGCAATGTCCACTGAAGAATTGGTCTCTCTATTGGCCAATCCCAATATTTGGTTCCGAAAAAATGCCCAGCGATTATTGGTCGATCGACAAGATCAATCTGCTGTTGAATTATTAGAAGAAATGGCCTTGTCTCAACCCATGGGAGAAGCTCGTTTTCATGCCTTATGGACATTGGATGGTTTAGATGCATTGTCTATTCCAGTCATCTCTGCAGCGCTAAAGGATCAGGTGCCAGGCATTCGAGAAAACGCAATAGTTTTATCTGAAGCATTTTTAGGAGAATCTATTCCACTTCAGAATATATTGTTGTCCATGGGAGAAGATAGCAATGCCAGAGTTCGGTTTCAGTTGATGTGTACCCTTGGATATTTGTCGTCCTCAACCTCTCAGTCCGTCCGGTCGGCTATGTTGTTTGACAATATGGATGATCCTTGGATGCAAATAGCAGCCCTTTCTGCACCTTCCGATGATAATATCGAATTATTATCACAATTTGTCCGGAAATATAAACCTGATAATTCGGCATATGCTGCCTTTGGAGAAAGGTTGACCAGTATGTTGGTTTCCGAGAAGAATAAAGATATGATAACTTCTTGGATTAGAAGATCATTACAAGCCAATAGGGTTGAAGCCAATTCATGGCAATCTGCCGTCATCAAAGGTGTGGTGACAGGGTTGAAGAACAAATCATCTCTAGCCATGGATTTGTCCGCCGAGCGAAGTTTGTTGACTAAGACGGTTTTTAATGACAGTCAAGCAGATGATCTTCGAAAAAATGCATTAGACCTATTGCTGATTGGGGATGAGAATAATGAAGATAAAAATTTTATGGAAACCGCTCAAAATATCGTGACAGATGCCGAGAGTACCGATCTGTCTAAGGTGTTGTCTATTCGATATTTATCACATTATGGAGATGGTGAGTTGACCGAAATGTATCGATCCAAATTGACACCGACAGAACCTCCTATGGTTCAACTCGCTGCATTGACTGCCCTCAGCGATTTGCCCAATTCCAATGTCGTAGCCTATCTTATCGAAAATTGGAGTAAACTGACACCGGAATTAAGGGATGCCGCTATTGATGTCATGGTAACCAATGACGATAGAATCAAAAGCCTGATCGAGGCCATGGAGGCTGGTATAATAGATCCTGCAACCATTGGCTGGGGACGCAGTGTGGAATTAATGGCTCAACAAGAAGATGAAGTAATGAGAAATAGGGCTAGAGCTTTGTTTACCAATACAAATATGGATACCGATCGCAAAGATGTAATAGAAAAATACCAAGTTTCATTAAATTTGGAAGGACAGAGCGAAAATGGTAAATTGGTTTTTGAAAAAAATTGTTCAATATGTCATCAAGTAGGAGGGGAAAATGGAGTGGCTTTTGGACCCGATCTAAAAACGATTAAAAATCGCAGACCAGGTTCAATATTAAGTGATATTTTGGACCCTAATTTATCCATTGCAGATGGATATGATCGTTGGAAGATTTTATTGGATTCGGGAGAAACGGTGTATGGAGTGATAGCTTCCGAAGCGCCAAATGCCATTACTTTAAGATCAAATGCTGGAGAAGAAAAGGTGTTGCCGCGTTCTTCATTGGTTGAAGTAACCTCAACGGGAACTTCTCTAATGCCGGTAGGATTAGAAAATCAAATCGATGAACAAGGGATGGCTGATTTACTGAGTTTTATTAAAAATGGAAAATAATATGAAAATTCGTTTTTTACTTTTTATGGTGGCGATTTCTATTTCGTCAATAAATGCTGAAATTGTAAATACAATAGCTAGAGATACAGTGCCAATACCTAAGTTGGTAGTCCCTGATGTAGATGGCTCTTTTACTTTGCACGCCGCTGATGGAGCTGCTATCGGTCCCAATATTAAGTATATGCCGGAATGGATGGCCTACGGTTGGTTTACCAGTGAGGATCGAGTGGAGTGGGATGTCGATGTTCAATTAGATGCCACCTATGAAGTTTTTTTAGAGTGGTCTGTTTCCGATGAAGGGGCTGGAAATCTCTATAAATTGGAAGCTGAGACAGGTTCATTGTTGGGTCATGTCAGAAGATCTGGTTCATGGTATACATTTAGATTGATGAGTATAGGAGAATTGAAACTGGAAAAAGGTCAACAAAAAATCGTTTTAAAAGGGGTAAACGATACCATAAAAGAAGGATTATTTGATTTGCGAGCCTTGAGATTTTTGCCTATTATTCCCTATGAGGATTAGAAATAATAATCTATAAATTTTTTTTGGTATTATACCGTAAACTTGAAACTCACTTTAATTTACGACTTTATGAAAAATATTTTTTTTCTAATCATTATGGCTTTTTTTAGTCTCAACCTTTATGGACAGGATGACGGGTCTGTAAGAAGTGATATTGAGATAGAGTTTCCAAGTTTTACCATTCAAAACATACCTTATTCGATTATCATAAAGGATGTTGAGGCCATGGATGGGCAAGGAGAAGTTAAGGTTAATGGGGTTGATCAAAAATTGGTTTTTGAGGACGGTCAGGGTGTGGTGGAGCATCAATCTAATCAGTCGGAAACGGTAATGGTGGAATATCTCAGTGCGAAAACAGAAGAAGTAGTCCATCCAGTACCTTTATGGTGGTCGATATTGCCTCCATTACTGGCTATTTTTGCAGCATTGCTGTTTAGAGAAGTGGTGACGTCCTTGTTTTTTGGAGTCTTTTTTGGCGCTTCTATTTTATATATTTATTCTGAAGGTTTTTGGGGTATTGTTCTCGGATTTATGCGAACCATTGATCATTATATTGTGGCGGCTATTTCAGATAGCGGTCATGTTTCGATTATTTTATTTTCCATGTTGATCGGAGCCATGGTGGCTATTATTTCCAAAAATGGAGGTATGCAAGGAGTGGTAAATTATATTTCAAGGTATGCCAATAATCCAAAAAATGGACAGTTAGCTACTTGGATATTGGGTATTGCTATATTTTTTGACGACTATGCCAATACCCTGGTAGTGGGGAATACGATGAGGCCAGTGACCGATGGATTGAAGGTGTCTAGGGAAAAACTGGCATATATAGTCGATTCTACAGCAGCCCCAATTGCAGCCATTGCATTTGTGACTACTTGGATTGGAGCAGAATTGGGATATATAGAGAGTGGTATCGAATCTTTGGATACCCTGAATGAAGGCGTTTATGCAACCTTTATTAATTCACTGCAGTATTCGTTTTATCCTATTTATACGTTGATTTTTGTATTGATGTTGGTGTTGTTTCAAAAAGATTTTGGTCCCATGTACACTGCAGAGCACAGAGCGAGGACAACAGGTGTTGTATCTTCGGTGCGGTCAGAGACAAAATTAGACGAGGATGATCTTTCCGAATTTACCCCCGATCCAGGTGTTGAAACAAGGTGGTACAATGCTGTCGTTCCTGTTTTTACGGTAGTTTTGGGCACCATTGCAGGGCTTTTGTACACGGGATGGGATGTCGATGTTTGGGCCAATCAAGATATGAGCCTGGGATTGAAGTTGTCGGAAATAATAGGTCAGGCTGATTCTTATCAAGCATTATTATGGTCTTCCTTAGGAGGTGTGATGATAGCGGTAATTATGACTTTGTATCAACGAATTATGAATTTGGAGTCATTGATTCGGTCGGCAACTAGCGGTTTTAAAACCATGTTGTCTGCCATTATTATATTATCTCTTGCTTGGAGCTTGGCTGCTGTAACTGAAGACTTGCACACTGCAGATTTTTTAACACAATTGATGTCTGACAATGTTGCTCCATGGGTGATTCCCACGATTACTTTTTTGCTGGCTGCTTTAGTGGCCTTTTCAACCGGATCTTCTTGGGGAACAATGGCTATATTATATCCATTGATGTTGCCAGCTACTTGGATGTTGGCTCATTCTGCCGGATATGATTACGATGTAAGTTTAATTATTTTTCACAATGTTGTGGCTAGTGTATTGGCAGGAAGTGTATTGGGCGACCACTGTTCTCCGATTTCTGACACTACGATATTGAGTTCATTGGCGAGTTCATGTCATCATATCGATCACGTCAAGACCCAATTGCCCTATGCATTATTGGTGGGCATGGTGGCAATCTTTATTGGGGTTTTACCGGCTTCCTTGGGTGTGTCATCCTGGATTCTCTTTCCCACGGGCATATTGGTTATGTATTTTATTATTCGAAAATTTGGAAAGTCTACGGTTTTAATGCCGAATGATTAATGATCCATGGTTAATTATCAATTATCAATTATTAATTATCAGGGGCTTAAATCGATGGGTGGGATTCACCACTGTGGACACTAAGCTTATCACAAAGCACGGTAAACGATGTAACATTGATGTCATGTTGAATGGATAGTGATACAGAACACAGTATCCCTACCTCAGACTTATACCTTCTCAATCTCCTCCCACGGTTTAAACTTTTGATTTTACCCTAAATTTTTTTTGCGAACAAGGATTTACTTAATCGTTTACGCTTTTTTGGTATTTTTTTTAAAATTATAGGGGGTAAATATTTTTTATAAATATTTTTACTTCTATATTAGTTTCCTAATATTGTAGGTGTATTTAAGTCATATGCCATTTTTAAGTTAATAATGGTGAGGACTTAAATTCTGATTGTTTAAAAAAAATTATATATGACCAATTTTTGCCATCTTAAATTACTTTGTTTTTTTATCTTTTTTATGAGTTTTGGCTTTACTAAAACGATTGAAGCCCAGACGAGCAAACAAGAAAAAATAGCCCAGAAATTATTGAAAAAAGCACACATCCTTATTTACACCAAAAACGGAGAAGGGTTTGTCCATGACAATATTGCCAGCAGTGTAAAAGGATTAGAAAAACTGGCCGAAGACCATGGATTTACTGTTGATGTAAGTGATGATCCATCTATATTTATGCCGGGAAAGATTGATCAATACGATTTACTTATTTTTTCCAATACCAATAATGAAGCTTTTGACAATCAATCGCAAAGAGACGTATTCAAAAATTATATACAGCAGGGGGGCGGTTTACTCGGCATTCACTCGGCCAGTGGATCGGAGCGAGATTGGCCATGGTTTTGGAAAGTGATCGGAGGTAAGTTTTTAAGACATTCGAAGTTTCAATCGTTTTCAATAGTCAAAATAGACCCTCATCATATTTCAGCTCAAGTAGTCCCCGACACTTGGGTTAGAGAAGACGAAAGCTATTACCTCAAAGAACTAAACCCCGACATTCAGGTAGTTTTGGCCACCGATCTGACAACAATTGAGGATGAAAAAGCAAAAAATGAATATCCCTCTAATACATTTGGTAACTATTTTCCTGTAACATGGTGTCATAATTTCGACGGTGGACATCAATGGTATACTTCATTGGGGCATCGAAAAGATCACTATGAAGATCCCGTGTTTATGAACCATATACTGAGTGGGATAAAATGGATTTTACTGTCCCAAGCTGGGAAGTTGTAATATAAATGACAAAATAAAAAAAGGATGAAAAATAAAAAAAATCTTAGCCGACGAAAATTTATTAGAAATTCTGCTTATGCGGCCACCGGTAGTTTGGTAGTCCCTAGCATAATTCCTGCTTCGGTAATCGGAGCCAATCCACCCAGTGAAAAAATTCAAATCGCTCAGATTGGTTTTGGTCGCATCGCCAGTTCACACGATTTGCCCGAGACCATGAAAAACGATATTGCTCGAATAGTTGCCGTATGTGATGTAGATACCAAAAGGATGAAGGATGGTAAACAATTTATAGAGAAATACTATCGAGAAAAAAAGGGTATGTCTTCTTATATGGATGTGAAAATGTACCAAGACTATAGAGAAATGCTCAAAGATTCTGGTGTGGATGCCGTCATTATCAGTACCCCAGATCACTGGCATGCACGACCAACTATGGATGCTGCACTTGCTGGAAAAGATATATATTTACAAAAACCAACCTCCCTTACCATAGCTGAAGGACGTGCTATGGCTGATGCTGTCGCTCGAAATGGGGCAGTCTTCCAAATCGGTAGTCAGCAGCGTTCAGCTACACCTTGGCCGCAATTTAAAAAAGCCTGTGAATTGGTGAGAAATGGCAGAATAGGTAAGGTTCATACTATAAAAATTGGTTTGCCCGGCGATCCTGGAGGTGATGAAGAGCCAGAAATGGATATTCCGAGCAATCTAGATTACGAAATGTGGTTGGGCTCAACTCCATATCAGTATTATACAGAAAAAAGAGTGCATCCTCAACACGATTATTCTAGACCAGGTTGGTTGCGCTGCGAGCAATTTGGAGCGGGAATGATTACCGGATGGGGTGCCCATCATATCGATATAGCTCATTGGGGAATGGGAACAGAATTTACTGGTCCTATTGAAATCGAAGGGACGGCCGAATTCCCAAAATCTGGTTTGTGGAATGTTCATGGGGATTTCTTAATCAAAGCCAAATACGCCAATGGAGTAACCATGGAAGTGGGAGGGGACAACCCCAATGGAGTTAGATTTGAAGGAAGTGAGGGATGGATATTTGTCACAAGAGGCAATGTCGGGGTGACTTCTTCTGATCCTACGTCGGGAAATAGTGATAAATCTCCATTTCAAGCCTCAGATCCTCGCATCCTCTCTTCTGTAATTGGACCAAATGAAGTACATTTGTACGAGAGTCCAGAACAGCATAAAAATTGGTTAGACTGTATTAAATCTCGATCGCTAACGGTTGCACCAGCGGAAGTGGCACATAGATCTTGTTCTACTTGTCTTTTGTTTCACACCGCTATGAAGATTCCAAGAAAATTGTATTGGGATCCCGTTAGAGAGAAATTTAAAAATGACGACGAAGCCAATGCCATGCTGTACAGACCTCAGCGTCACCCTTGGGGGACGAATTATGCAATGGAACATTAAAAAAATTAATCTGTGAAAAAACTTTGTGCCTTTTTATTGATGACTAGCTTGGCAGTTACAGGCTGTAAAGACCAAGGGTCTACACCAACTGAAAAACAATATCCTGTTCATTTGATGACGGTAGATCCCGGTCATTTTCACGCCTCTTTGGTACAGCGGGATATGTACCCAGAAGTAGATCCTGTAGTTCATGTCTATGCCCCTAAAGGGAAGGATGTGGAGAGTTATTTGAATCTTGTAGAACAGTTTAACACCAGATCAGAAAATCCTACTCAATGGGAAGAAGTGGTCTACGGTGGGGGAGACTTTTTTGATAAGATGTTATCCGAGAAGCCAGGGAATGTAATGGTTGTAGCTGGTAATAATCAGAAAAAAACCGAATACATCTTAGAAGCGGTGAAAAACGATATCCATGTTTATGCTGATAAACCCATGGTCATCGATAGCAAGGGATATGAATTGTTAAAGCAGGCCATGAAATTGGCCGATGAGAAAGGGCTATTGGTCTATGATATTATGACGGAGCGTTTTGAAGTTACTTCAATGTTGCAAAAGCGTTTGTCAGAATCCAAAGAATTGTTTGGAGAAATAGTCAATGGAAGTGTCGACAATCCAGCGATTACCAAAGAAAGTGTTCACCATTTCTTCAAAGAAGTAAATGGTAAGCCTTTGGTTCGACCAGCTTGGTTTTTTGATGTAGAACAGCAAGGAGCTGGTATCGTTGATGTGGCCACTCACTTGGTTGATTTAATCCTTTGGTCTTGTTTCTCTGGCGAAATGGTGGGAACCGATCGAGTAGCAGTAAAAACCGCTCGTCAATGGACCACGGCTTTGGATCCTGCACAATTTAAGCAAGTAACAGGACTGGATAGTTACCCAGGCTACCTCAAGAAGGATGTGGATAGTGATAATGTATTGAATGTCAATGCCAATGGAGAATTTGTGTTTACGGTAGATGATATTCACGGCAAAGTTTCTGTGATATGGAATTTTGAAGCTCCCGCAGGAACCAAAGATACCCACTTCTCAATTATCAGAGGTAGTAAAGCCAATTTGATAATTCGTCAAAATGCTGAGACCAATTATCAAACGGTGTTGTTTGTTGAGCCTACTTCGGATAAAGAAGATCTCGAACCTGCACTTCGAAAATTGGTAGATGATATTCAAGGTGAATTCCCGGGGTTGGGTTTCGAAAAAGCTTCCAATGGATGGAGTATGGTCATTCCCGATGCCCTGAAGATTGGACATGAGGCTCATTTTGCTCAAGTAACTAGAAAATACTTAGATTTTATGAAAGCTGGAGAAATTCCTGCTTGGGAGAAGCAATTTATATTGACGAAGTATTTTTTGACTACTCAGGCATTTAATCAAAGTAAAAATTAAACGAATATGAAAATTGTTTTTTCGACGACCATAATACTTTTTGTTTTTCTAAGTCTTGTTTTTAGTCAGGAGGATGCAATGGAGTATCCTTTTACCATGGAAGTGAAACAGCCATTGATGAGTGGTTCTGTCGTGTCTTATGATGTGGCAGGATTGCAAGTAGGCTTGGAAGACAGTACATTGGAATGGAGAGTTATGCAGCGAAAAAACAATGAGTTGTTGCCTCTTCTCACCCAAATTGATATCGATGGAGGTACCAAAGTTTACTGGAGATTGGCTGATGCTTGCTCTAAGGGTGAAAAGTTGGATTTTGTATTAAAGAAAATAGTGAAAACGAAGGAAAATCAGGTGATATCTTATGTCGATAACGGCAAAGATATCACCTTTCTTTCTGAGTCTGGGCAAGGGATTTTTACTTATAGGTATACCGATATGCCAGTACCTGAGGGCGTATCTCAAGTATTTAGTAGATCGGGTTTTGTTCACCCACTCAAGACTTTGCAAGGCAATGTGGTGACTAGGATTCAACCCTCAGACCATTACCACCATTACGGTTTATGGGGACCTTGGGTGCAAACAGAATACAGAGGTGAAGAAATCGATTTTTGGAATTTGTCCAGAGAATTGGGTACGGTGCGTCACAGTGAAATCGTAAGTATCAGTACCGGTCCATTATTTCAAGAATTGAAAGTTCTTCTCCATCATATCATCCACCCAGGTAGAGGCGAGGAAGTGGTTATGCAAGAATTGCGTACCTATAGAATTTGGCTCTCTGCTGGAGAAAAATCCACATGGTTTTTAGATGCCGAATCCCAGTACAATATGCAGGGCAGTGATCCACTTACCATTAAAGAATATAGGTATCAAGGTTTTTCATTTAGAGGTCCGCAGCATTGGAACGATGAAGATGTAACGGTCATCACTTCTCAAGGCAAAAACAAGTCGGATGGAAACGCTACAAGGGCGCGTTGGATTCAAGTGGCAGGGCCGGGTGATGTCTCTGGGCAAGCCTCTATAGTGACCATGACTTATCCCAGCAATTTCAACTATCCAGAACTATTGAGGATATGGCCTACGGGCACCAATAATAGTAAAGGGAATGTCTTTGTCAATTTCAATCCAACACAAGACCGAGATTGGATCTTCTATCCCGGACAGACTTATACTTTGAGGTATAGAATTGTTTTGTCGGATCAAACCTGGACTACAGACCAGCTCAATCAATGGCACGATAATTATATCCAGAAGAATTATCAGATATTGCGTTAAATCAACACTCAGATTATTCCGGTTCAGCGCTTTCAATAAAAAGGTGAACTTTGTTTTTATCGAGGCGCTTTCTCAGCCAGTTCAATAACCTTTCTTTGGATTCTGCCGATATGGTTTCACTGGCTTTTAATACCACGACGGCCAATGGTTCGGTATCGTCGCTGTTTTTGTATTCTACGGTTTCTGAAAAAGTACAAGCCGTCACTTCAGGGTAGAGAATATTGATTTCAGAAAGCAATGATTTTCCCATTTCATTGCGTTGATTGATGGAATCTCTTTGATTTTCCATTTGTTGAATAATGGATTTTAGTTTTACTATTTCTTCGTTAAGACTGAGATTCTCATTCATTTTAGAGCTGACATCACTAAAATTAAAGCCCTCTTGGATGATGATATTGGCATCATCGAGATTGAAGATCTTAGATTGCTCATTGATTCGATTTCGATCTCTATCTGTAATGGCATTTCCACCATAAACGAGGACTATTTCATGTCTGTCGCTGCGAATCTCATGATTCAACAAATAATTGGCTCCCATGACGTCAATACTTTTTACAAATAATGAGGCATTTTCCTGAAATCTCTCTTTCTGTACTAGGCTATACCCAAAATACAAGCTGGGTAATAGGATAATAATTATAACAATTGATATCCATTTATTCACTTGTTTCTTTCGTTCTTCTTGAACTAGAGTTCTAAAAGGAAATTTTAGGATTTGCGAGATTAGAATCGATGAAATCCCTATAAATACAGTGTTTATCGTAAACAAGAACATGGCCCCGAAAAAGTAATTGAATTGTGCGGTGGCTAGACTATAGCCAGCGGTACAAAGCGGTGGCATCAAGGCTGTAGCAATGGCCACACCAGGGATCACATTACCCTTTTGTTTACTGGTCAAAGCGACAATTCCTGCCAAGCCTCCAAAAAAGGCAATCAAAACATCGTAAATACTCGGACTGGTTCGAGCGAGTAATTCGGAATGAGCAGTAGATATCGGGCTGATTAAAAAATATAGAAATGAAGCCGTTAAACTGGCTCCCACTGCAAATCCATAGTTTTTTAGTGATCGTTGTAACAGGGGAAAGTTGTATGTGGCTATACTATATCCCATTCCTATAATAGGACCCATTAAAGGCGATATTAACATGGCACCGATGACTACTGCCGTCGAATTCATATTGAGGCCAATAGAGGCTACGATAATGGCAAACATCAGAATCCATAGGTTGGTACCTCTAAATTCAATGTCTTTAATGATGTTTTCATGGATGATTTCATAATCATCTATTTGACTGTCCAGATTAAAGTAGTGTAAGATCGTGTTAATGGTCTTTCGTGCTTGCATATGTTTTTTTAAATCCGGTGTATCCTTGATTATCAAGGTGAATATCTAAAGATTTCTCCAGTAGTATTCTATTTTTATTAAAATTTTATTCCCTATTCCATCCATCAGGCTTTTAGCAAAAGTAGAAAGATAGACCATTGCAAAATACAAATTAAAATAAATATGATTTATAGCAAATTGTTAAAATGCAATAAATTAGTTGTTTATAAATGAAATAAAATCTTAATTTGTTCTGAATTATTGAGATTTTCTCCATCTTTGATCGACATTAATTGTTTTATTATGACTACTCTATTACGCTATATTTTTTTATTTGCCCTTGCAACTACATTATTTCACTGCAGTCCAAAAGTAAAATCGGTCGGCCATAGCAAAGAAAATAGCAACGTGAGACAAGAGGTGGTAGCAACGGCTTATGATCAAGTCGGTGCTCCTTATCGATACGGTGGGGCATCCAATAAGGGATTCGATTGTTCTGGTCTGGTATACTACAGTTTTGTCAAACACAATTTTACCTTGCCTAGAACAGCACATGATATGATGAATTACGGTAAAAAGGTAGATCGACAAAAGGTTATGCCAGGAGATTTGGCCTTCTTTAAGAATGTGGGAAGAAAGATTGATCACGTAGCCATTGTTTATAAAACGGATAAAACAGGGGTCTGGCTACTCCACAGCACTACATCGAAGGGAGTGGTACTGCAATCTTTAGATGAATCGAAATATTGGTCAAAGCGATTGGTCCAATTTAATCGTATAATCTCCGATCAAGCATTATAAAAATTATACGATTTACATTTTATGATGACGGAAAAGATTTCGAAAATATTTGGAGTTAGACGAGGCTAAAAACACAGGCATAGCCGTAGCTACGGCGTGATTGAGTAAAGTTGCCAGAATGGCAACCAAAGGTCGTAAATCGACCTTTGATGAAGGAACCGAGGCCACTGTGCCGAGGCGTGATTGCCCTAAAATTCCTTGTTAAGATACTATCAATATAGCATAACGTCTTAATCCACAATATTTAAGCCGCAATGCTTTGCGGCTCTACAATAAATCGAAAGATTTCCGTTAATTATAAATGTAATTCGTATTACCTATTAGGATTTGATTTTTCTTTGGACGATTAAGGCAACCAATGCTGAGGTAATGATTCCCATGCCCAATGCACCTACGATGGATTGCATAATATAGGTCTTGAGACTAAAATAAGATTTAGCCGATTCTAAACTTAATCTATTGTTGTCTACCGCATATTGGATGGCATTCTCAAAATAAGAAGGCGAAATAATCTTGTGTACAATAAGTTGGGTAACTGGAGTAAAAACAGCTACAATAACACTGATCAATAATCCGGTTACAAATCCTTGTTTCCAAGTCATGTACCCATTGTAAAAATTTTGTCGCTTATCGATCAATGCACAAAAATAAATGATGATGGCTAGGATGCCAAATAAGTTGGTGTATATGGCGTGTTTTGCGATATTTTCATCGTGCCAACCCATCCATTTTTCCAATCCCATCCACAGAAGAGTAGTTAGAAGAAATATTAATGCCCATTTCCATTCAATTGTATTTTTTTTCATAGTCCTGTTCTTTTATAAATCCAATGTATAGCCTACATTAATGCATTTGGTATAAGTAGCTAAAATAAGGAATTATTATCAATAACATGATTTCTTTTGATCTGGACCTATACTTCTCTAACGGGATAATGTCCAATAAAAGGATTATCCATTCAGTTGATCTGGGAACAATATTGATTAATATATGGCTTCTACTATTTTACGAACAGTTATGGAATCTCCCATGGTGTAAAAATGAATACACGGCACACCGGCGGCCTTGAGTTCTTGGCATTGGTGAATGGCCCATTCAATACCCACTTCTTTGAGTTTCTTCTTGTTGTCCTTTACTTTGAGGATTTCCTTGGATAAATCACTGGGAAGATTCACAAAAAAGTGACGTGGAATGGAACTCAATTGGTAAAATTTAGTCAGAGGTTTGATGCCAGGCACGATAGGAACATTAATTCCGCTTTGTTTGCATTTTTCTCGGTATTTTAAAAAGGCAGAATTGTCGAAAAACATTTGAGTGACGATGTATTCTCCTCCTGCATCGATTTTTTCTTTGGTAAATTCGATATCGATATCGTGGTTTGGAGCTTCGAAGTGTTTTTCTGGATATCCGGCTATTCCGATACAGAAATTGGTTTTTTGTCCATTTTCAATGTTATCGTCCAAGTATTGTCCTTGATTCATATTTTTGATCTGTCTGACCAGATCAATGGAGAGGGAATGTCCTCCTTCTGTCGGGACAAAGGTTGTTTCAAATTTGCGTGCGTCTCCTCTAAGCGCTAAAACATTTTTAATACCCAAAAAGTGAAGATCGATTAATACATCTTCCGTTTCTTCTTTGGTAAATCCTCCACAGAGCAAGTGTGGTACGGCTTCTACACCATAGCGATGCATAATAGCGGTACAGATTCCTACCGTACCAGGACGTTTTCTAATGGATGCTTTTTCGTAAAACCCATTCTTGTTTTCCTTGTAGACGTATTCCTCACGGTGGTAGGTGACATCAATAAATGGGGGTTTAAATTCCATTAAGGGGTCTAGTGTCTTAAAGATTGACTCTATTCCACCTCCCTTCATCGGGGGTAAAATTTCGAAGGATATTAAACTTTTGCCTTTGGCTTTTTCAAAATATTCTGTGACTTTCATCCTAGGATTTGCTTTGTTAATGCGAATTCAACGCCTTTGATTCAATACAATACTGGCAAAGATAGTTAAAACTGTACTTTGCTTCAATGATTGCTTGCCCAACTCTATGGTATTATATCATCGATGAATTCTAATGGGAGGTAAAGTTAAGTAATCCCTTTATTATTTTAATTAGACTTCTTTTTAAAATCACCGTCTTTGATGGATTTTATAAATTTCGCCCAGGCCAAAGGACTAAAGATATTTTGCGGTGGGGTCTGTCCAATGTAGTAATAGGTTTTAGCTTGTTGTTGTAAGTAGAATGCAGAGGTTTCTCCACCACTTCTCGGCAAAGATTTTCTCAAGGCGATGAGTCGTTCTTCAGATAGATTTTCATCGGCTATGTATTCCAACTCTTGGTTCGGCACTTCTAATGCCAAAAATTCTTCTTTGAAATGTTCTTTACTAGGCCATGGATAAATGGTAGCTTGAGGTAATATAATGCTGTCTTGACTTAACATTTGGACGATGGAATATCGATCTGTGGTCAAGGTGTCGGGAATTACATAGACTTGTTTTTGAAATCCCACGGCAGAGAACTCTATAGTCTGTCCCTTTTTGGCCACTATGGAAAAGAAACCATCTAAATTGGAGTAAGTTCCACGTCCGGTGCCAGGAAGATAAATATTGGCAAATGGAATAGGGGATATGGTATCATTCTGGTCTAGACCAACGACTATACCTGAAAACTGTACTAATTTCTCAGTATCTTTTTCGGTTTGGGCATTGACGGTTGATATCGTCAATATAGTCATCAATGCAATAATAAGAGTATGGTATAACTTCATCTGTATCCTTAGTTAATTAATTGTACTGTGAATGTAACGATTTTTACCGTGAACTAATCTTTTGGCAGCCATATATTTAACCACAGTTTAACGAAATAGCAAAACCCGCCCTTAGACATTTACCTAAGAAAGCGGGTTTTATTATGGTATTATTCAGTCGTATGATAATATTTATTTATCGACAGCAATGTCAATAACTTGATTCATATCTTCCACATAGTGTATGGTAAGACCTTCTAAATATGCGTCATCGATTTCTTTAATATTCTTTCTGTTTTTCTCACATAGAATCAGTTCTACTATCCCAGCTCGCTTGGCAGCTAAGACTTTTTCTTTGATCCCACCTACCGGAAGGACTTTTCCTCGTAAGGTGATTTCCCCTGTCATGGCCAAGTATGGTTTAAGAGGTTTTTGTTTGATTAACGATACCAAACTACTCAACATGGTAATACCTGCAGACGGACCGTCTTTGGGAATAGCACCTTCGGGAACGTGAATATGAATATCTAATTCATCAAAAATTTTGTGGTCTATGCCCAATTCTGCTGCATTGGATTTAATGTAGCTCAAGGCTGTGGAAGCAGATTCTTTCATCACATCACCTAGGTTTCCAGTCAAGGTCAATTTCCCTTTCCCTTTGGACGAAGAGGATTCTATAAATAAGATATCGCCACCCACTGAAGTCCAAGCCAGTCCTACTGCAACGCCGGGAACATTGGTTTCTTTGTACATATCCGAAGAAAATAAGCTCGGCCCGAGTATATCTTCTAGGTCGGTAATTTTGATTCCTACGGTTTTGGCATTTTCCAAAGCAATTTCCTTGGCTGTATATCTCATCAATGCTGCGATCTGACGATTGAGATTTCGCACCCCTGATTCCTTGGTATAGTCGCTGATCACTTTTTGTAATACCGCATCTCCTATGCGAACATGTTTGGATTTTAATCCATGGGCCAGCCGCTGTTCGGGGATAAGGTGGCGTTTGGCAATTTCCAATTTTTCCTCTTGTGAATACCCACTGACCTGAATGATCTCCATCCGATCTCGCAAGGCAGGCTGAATACTACCCAATGAGTTGGCCGTAGCAATAAACATGATTTTTGATAAATCGTATTCTTGCTCCAGATAATTGTCGTAGAAAGTACTGTTTTGTTCAGGATCCAAGACCTCTAATAAGGCAGAGGAGGGATCCCCTCTAAAGTCTTTGCCGATTTTGTCTACTTCGTCAAGAATGAATACAGGATTTGACGATTTGGCTTTTTTCAAAGATTGAATGATTCTACCGGGCATTGCCCCAATATAGGTTTTTCGGTGTCCTCTGATTTCAGATTCGTCGTGTAATCCCCCTAGAGACATTCTAATGTATTTGCGCCCAACGGCTTCAGCTACGCTCTTGCCCAATGATGTTTTACCAACACCAGGAGGGCCCACTAAGCATAGAATGGGAGCCTTCATATCTCCTTTTAATTTTAAAACGGCTAGGTGTTCGATAATTCGATCTTTGATTTTCTCAAGACCGTAATGATCCTTATCTAGTTTCTCTCGAACTTGCTTCAAATCGAAATTGTCATTGGTGTATTCACCCCATGGCAAGTCCAATAAAACCTCTAAATGAGTTAGGGTGATGCCGTATTCTGCTACTTGAGGATTGAGTCGTTGTAGCTTACTTATTTCTTTATCGAATGTTTTTTGAACTTTTTCATTCCATTTTTTATCTCTGGCTTTGGCCTTCATCTGATTGATGACTTCCATCTGTGGATTGTCGCCCAGTTCTTCCTGTATGGTTTTTAGCTGTTGGTTGAGGAAGTAGTCGCGTTGTTGCTTTTCGATATCCACTTTAACCTTGGTCTCAATCTGATTTTTTAATTCCAATACTCGACGCTCATTATTGAGGACATCTAGCACTTTTCGAGCCTTGGATTTGAGATCATTTTCCTCTAAAATGGCTTGTTTTACCGTTAATTTTAGATTTAGATTGGAAGAGATAAAATCCAATAAAAAGACAGGACTGTCGATATTCTTCAACATCATCACCGCTTCTGCAGGAATTTGGGGAGAAAGATCGATGATCTGCTTCGAAGTATCATTGATGGACGATATCAATGCCTGCAATTCGAAATCATCATTATCGACCGACAACTTAGGTAAATACTTAACTTTCCCATATAGAAATGGATGGTCGGATAATATTTCTTCCAACTCAAATCTATGTTTACCCTGTAGAATGGCAGTTAGACTTCCGTCATTTGTGTGAATTAATTTTACAATTCTCGCCACTGTCCCTATGTTGAACAATTCCTCGGGAAGGGGATCTTCTATCTCGGCTTTGCGCTGGGACAATACCCCTATCCACATCGATTTGTCATAGGCTTCCTTCACTGCTCGCATCGATTTGTCCCGACCTACAGTAATGGGGATTACCACGCCAGGAAAAAGTACTGTATTGCGAAGTGCCACCATAGGTAATTCCTTTTTTTCATCGAAATCATCTATGGAGAAATCATCTTGATCTTCTGGGTGAATGTTGATTATATCCTCCTTCTCACTTAACTCATCAAAAAATATCATTTTATCAAACATATCTTGTTTCTAGTATCTTTTTATATTTAAATTCTTGCTTTAATAAGAAGTTCAACTTTTATGCCACCTCGTTATTTTGTTAAATGTTGGACACATTGGCTTTGTTTTTTGACATTCTGTCAGTTGCCTAGATATGGCATAGGAATTGACAAAGCCCATAAAAAAATGCAACATGACTCTTTTGTTAAAAAATCAGGTTGCGTTTTTTCAGTCTTCAAATAGGAATTAAATATTGTCCTTATGGAAAATATTTACAGACTCCCAGTAGGGGAGAAGGCATATTTAACGAATAGTTATCGATTATTCTGTCAGGGCCATGGATTCAACAAGAGGGGCAATATCTTCGCTATCTTCTTCCACCTCATCCAACTCAAATCGAAGATTATCAATGATAAATTCCTGCCTTTCCATGGTGTTCTTGCCCATGTAGTAGGTGAGTAAATCTTCTATCTTGATCTTGTTGTTGAGGTGTACAGGAGCTAGACGGATATTTTCATTAATGAAATTTTCGAATTCATCTGGACTAATCTCACCCAATCCTTTGAATCGCGTAATTTCTGCGTTCTTACCGATTTTTTCAATGGCTAATTTTCTCTCTTCTTCCGTATAACAATATAGGGTTTCCTTCTTATTCCTAACCCTAAAGAGAGGGGTCTCTAGGATGTATAAATGGCCTTCGCGAACCAAATCAGGGAAAAATTGTAAAAAGAATGTGAGAATTAACAATCGAATATGCATACCATCCACATCGGCATCTGAAGCAATAACCACTTGATTGTACCTCAATCCATCTAGTCCATCTTCGATTTTGAGGGCGTGTTGGAGTAAATTGAGCTCTTCGTTTTGGTAAACGATTTTTTTACTCATCCCAAAGCAATTTAAGGGTTTCCCTCGCAAGCTAAAGATGGCTTGATATCTCACATCACGGGCTTGGGTAATGGAACCACTGGCTGAATCTCCCTCTGTAATAAAGATGGTCGACTTTAGTCTCTCTTCGAGATCTTTTTTGGTGTCGCTAAGGTGAATTTTACAATCGCGCAATTTTTTATTGTGAACATTGGCTTTTTTTGCTTTTTCACGTGCAAGTGTTTTTATACCTGCGATTTCTTTGCGTTCGCGCTCGGATTGCTTGATTTTTTTATGAATAATCTCGGCAACTTCTGTATTTCTATATAAAAAGTTTTCCAGTTTATTGGAAAGGAAGTCGTTGATAAAACTTTTTAAAGTCGGCCCATCTGGACTCATATGAGTAGACCCCAGTTTGGTTTTGGTTTGGGATTCGAATATCGGTTCTTCCACTTTTATACTAATGGCTGCAATCACCGATGTTCGGATATCTCTAACGTCGTAGTTTTTATTGAAAAAATTTCTAATCGTTGCCACCAATGCTTCTCTAAAGGCCATTAAGTGGGTTCCACCCTGAGTGGTGTGTTGACCGTTGACGAAGGAATAGTATTCTTCTCCATAGGCTGAGCAGTGGGAGATAGCCATTTCTATATCATCATCTTTGAGGTGGATAATGGGGTATAGTAGCTGATCGACATTGGTCTGATTGGTTAACAAATCTCGCAGACCGTTGTCAGATCGAATTTTAGTCCCATTGAACACTATGGTTAGACCTGCATTTAAGTAGGCGTAATTCCACAACTGTTCTTCGATATATTCGGGATTAAAGCTATAGTTTTTGAATATATTGGGGTCGGGTTCAAATTCGGTATAGGTTCCGTTGCGTTCACTAGTCATGGTGATCTCGTGGTCTTCTGTCAATACCCCTTTTGAAAAACGGGCTACCTTCTTTTGACCTTCACGCACCGAATATACTTCGAAGTAAGTAGATAAAGCATTGACAGCTTTGGTACCCACACCATTCAATCCAACCGATTTTTTGAAGGCTTTGGAATCGTATTTTCCACCGGTATTTATTTTGGAAACACAGTCTATTACCTTACCCAAAGGAATACCCCTTCCGTAGTCTCGAATCTGAATTTTGCCGTCTTCAGTTGTTTTAATTTCTATTTTTTTGCCATTTCCCATGACAAATTCATCGATAGAATTGTCTAATATCTCTTTAATAAGGATGTAGATTCCATCGTCCTTGGACTTGCCATCGCCCAATTTTCCAATGTACATCCCGGGACGCATACGGATGTGTTCACGCCAATCTAATGACCTAATATTGTCTTCTGTATAATTTAAATCTGCCATAATGCCAGTTGTAATGTATTTTGATAATCGTAATACAAATATAAAATTAATTTAATGAAACTGTAGAATAGACTTTCTCCTTGCCAGTTACTTGTTGGCTTCTAAGGGTTTTCCCCCAAAGGAGGGAAATGAAGCACTACCAGAGTGGTTAAAAGGACTTTCGGCGCTCACTTCCATCTTAAACTGTCCAATAAAAGATTTGAAAAAGGCCTCTAATTCCTTGTCATTGATATTTTTTGAGTAAGGCTTTTTAAAGTATTGAAAGTAGTCAATATGGCCTTTTTCATCCAAAAACACGTTGATCCAAATTTTTAATCCCTTAATGTCAAAGTCCAATAATTCGGCATGTGATTCCATAGCGTAAATCATATTTAGCCATTTTTCGAAAGCGGCATTCATATTATTATTGGTTACACTGAGGAGAAATCCAGGATAAGCTTTATATAATTCTGGATAGAGGTTCTCGTATTCTCCAATGTGAAACACCGGTGGCAATTGACCAATGGTTAGTGGTTTTTCCACGTCTTGTCCATATAAGGCTTGACTTAACAGGAAGAAACTTATGGTAATATAATGTCTTATATTCAATCCTTTTAGATCTGATTCAATAATAAATATAAGAAAAAAAAGATAGATCTGACTTTCTCTAGTGAATATTAATTATTTTTAACCAAAGGTTAGGGTTGATGATATACGATATTATAATTTTATGCGTCACGTTGATGGCCATTCTCGTAGCGTGGTATTTGAAAATTAGTTTTGATTGGATTTCCTTTGTATTGGCATTGGCATCTTGTGTGTTAGTGTATTATGTAAGTCCCTATGTCGTAGATTTTGCCGAACACAGTACGACAGATTTTTCTCAGGAGTATTGGTATTTTTTTCTGGTCTTAGTGATTTTAGTACTTTTTTTAGCCGGCTGGTTAATGTTGAAATCAAAATTGGGGTCTCAAATTATTCTCAATCGAATTTTGGGATCATTAATTTTTGGGACAATGATATGGTTGGCTTGCGGTTTATTATTGTTTACATTGTATCAATATAAGATTGTCCCTGAACAGGATAGCCAAATATTATCATGGTTTTTTCATTGGCGAACAATAGTTTAGTAATTTGACTTAAAAAGGTCATGTCTTGGGTCGATAAGACCTCTGTAATCAGGCCGTTGTAATACCGTGATATTTTTATATATTGGCAGCTTTTGAATTCATATAACACTGAAAATAGGACAAGAATGAAACAATTATGTTGGTTGATAGCCATGATTTTTTGCACAATTAATACTTTTGCCCAAACCGATACTGTATTGCATTCTGTCTTATCTGAGTTAAGAGTAGTCGGTTACGACTCTGATCGTCGCTTATTAGAGACTCCTGGAGCCGTGAGTAAAATTTCATCTAAGGAATTGAATATGTTTCAAAGTGACAACATTCTTTATGGACTAAATTTAAGTCCTGGGGTGAGGATGGAAGAGCGGTCTCCGGGCAGTTATCGCATAGCAATTCGCGGAAGTAGTTTGCGTTCTCCTTTTGGGGTGAGAAATGTAAAGGTGTATTGGAATGGTATTCCATTTACCGATCCTACGGGAAGTACAGCATTTAATTTACTCGACCCGGTCAACATCAGTGAAATCGATTTGATTAGAGGACCTGCAGGTAGTATCTACGGAGCGGGAAATGGGGGAGTGTTGCAGATTAAAAGTCGACTTGATATGGATAGTTTGACCTATGTGGAAGCCAATGCCGGTCTGGGATCATACGGTTATCAGAAGTGGGCTTTGAAGTGGAATCAGAAAATAAAAAATGGAGTAATCAATACTAAAATAGCTCGACAATCCTCTGATGGATATAGAGAACATTCTAGCTTGGAGCGCAATACCGTGGAGATAAATGCCGGCTTGCGACCATCTCAATCTCGGAAAATAGGTTTGCATTTTCTGTTCTCAGATCTGGCTTATGATATTCCAGGTGGCTTGGATATCGAGCAATACCAAGAGGATAGACGTCAAGCCCGACCGGGCAATCCCTTTGTCTTGGGAAGTGTAGATGCCAAATCAGGCATCGACCAGCAATACATGTTGTTGGGTTTTCAGCAACAATATATGTGGAAAAACTCTTGGCAGAATCACACCTTGATATATGGAGATTTAAGTCGTTTTAATAATCCGTTTAATCTGGATTACAAACGCGAATTGAGAACGGGCTACGGTATTCGAAGTAGACAGGACTATTTTACCAATATCGCTGGAAAACCGATTAAATTTTCTGTGGGTACAGAATTTCAACAGGGATATACGGTTGCTAGAAATTTTGAAAATGATTTGGGGCAGGCTGGTGATTTAAATTTTGATGACGAGATTAATTCATTTCAATGGTTGGTTTTTGCGAGGACTGAGTTAGAGTTGAGCGATGATATGTTTGTTACCTTGGGCATTAGTCAGAATCAATTGGAATACGATATCAATCGATTGGTCGATCGCAGTTTGGATTCGGCTTATCGAGTGAACAAGACTTTTGAACCTGTTTACGTACCGAGGTTGGGTTGGTCGATGCAGCTGAATGAGTGGGCCCTACATGCCAGTGTGAGTTACGGTTTTTCACCGCCGACTATAGAAGAGATTCGAACCAATGAAGGCAGTATCAATGAAGCATTGGAGGCAGAGCGGGGCAGTAATTTCGAGTTGGGACTTCGCAAATTTTTCATTCAAGATAGACTGTACGTAGACGCGACAGCATTTTATTATTTACTCGACGAAACCATAGTTCAGCAACAATCCGAACGGGGTACGGTACTGTTTTTAAATGCGGGATCTACAGAACAAACCGGTATCGAATTGCAGACAAAATACAAAGTCATCAATAGTGCGATGACATTTGTAGAAGGATGGGATTTGGGGATGAATTATACCTTTCATCATTTCAAGTTTAAGGATTATCTGAAGTTTGAAAATGGAGAAGATCAAGATTATTCTGGCAATACCTTGCCCGGAGTATCTCCGAATAATTTTACCTTTTATTCGATAACAAATTTTAAAGGCAATTGGTATTTCAACGCTTCCTATCAATATGTAGATGGTATATATTTGGACGATGCCAATACGGTACAGACAGATAGTTTTGACGATGTTAAACTCAAAGCGGGATGGAGGTTTAATCTTCCCGGTATCCGGGCAGGAGAATTCTATATAGGGGTAAATAATCTATTCGATCAGGCCTATAGTTTGGGTAATGATTTGAATGCCTTTGGAGGCAGATATTATCAACCTGCACCGGGGATTAACTATTACGGAGGTGTTGTTATTAGAATCTAAAGAAGTCTAGGTCACATTATTGTTGTAATACCGATGTCATGTAGGCATTGGTATTACAATGAACAATAATTCTGTTCATCTCCATTGGCCTCAGCTTAGAAGAGACCATCCTAATTGAATCTCCTTATTCTTCCTCGTCTTCGAAAGCTATTTGGATGGTTTTTTCAGTTTTGTTCATCAACGGCCACAAGGCATCCTTTAACTCTTGAAGACCAGTCTCTGAAGCAGAACTGAAAAATACATAGGGAATATCTAGATCCAAATCTTTAATGATTAACTGTTTTAATTCTTCGTCAATTAAGTCAGATTTCGATATGGCCAATAGACGGGGTTTGTGGATAAGCTCTTTATTGTATTTTTCGAGTTCAGCCAATAAAATATGGTATTGCTTTACAATGTCATCGGCATCGGCAGGTACTAAAAACAAAAGCGCTGCATTGCGCTCTATATGGCGAAGGAATCTCGTTCCTAGGCCTTTGCCCTCTCCGGCTCCCTCAATAATTCCCGGGATGTCGGCCATGACAAAAGATTGATCATCTCTATACGATACCATGCCCAAGTTGGGTACTAAAGTGGTAAATGCATAGCTGGCTATTTTGGGTTTGGCAGCAGATATCACGGACAATAAAGTTGATTTTCCAGCATTGGGAAAACCTACTAATCCAACATCGGCTAAGAGTTTTAACTCTAAAATAATTTCTCGCTCAATGCCGGCTTCACCCGGTTGAGCATATCTCGGTGTTTGATTGGTAGAAGATTTAAAATGGTTGTTGCCCAGTCCTCCTCTTCCTCCAGGAACCAATATTTCTTTTTGGCCGTGTTCGGATATTTCCATTAGAAATTCCCCAGTAATAGCGTCCTTAGCTATGGTTCCCAAGGGAACTTCTAATACAATATCCGCACCATTGGCGCCAGTTTTTAGAGCACCTCCTCCATATTCACCGACGCCAGCCTTGACATGCTTTCTGTATTTTAGATGAAGTAGAGTCCATTTTTGCTGATTACCTTGTAAGATAATGTGACCACCTCGTCCACCATCGCCTCCATCAGGTCCTCCTTTGGGAATATACTTTTCTCGGCGAAAATGTGTCGATCCAGCTCCGCCTTTCCCACTCTTGGTGTATATCTTAACGTAATCTATAAAATTTCTTCCACTCATATAGTTTTTTATTCTTCTACGGTTACTTGGTCAATAACTGCGCATAATGACTCAAATATTTCATCGATATCTCCTGATCCCTTAATGGTTAATGCTTTGTCATGGGCATCATAATAGGCGTATACCGGTTGTGTCTCTTTTTTGTATACCTCTATTCTGCTCTGAATAATGGCCTCGTCCTTATCGTCTGCTCTACCCGAACTTTCACCGCGCTTAATGATTCTTTCGATGATTTCTTTGTCTTCTACTTTTAGGGAGATCAATACATCGATTTCATCTTCGCTTTCCTCTAGCATCTCATCCAATGCTTTGGCTTGGTCAACCGTTCTTGGAAATCCATCATAGATAACACCGAAAGTTGAACCATGTCGAGCTAAAGCCGCTTTCAACATGCCGATGGTTACTTCATCAGGTACCAATTCTCCTTTTTGAATATAACTGGTGGCCAATAGACCCAATTCTGATTTGTCTCCAATTTCTTTTCGAAATAAATCGCCAGTGCTTATGTGAAGTAATCCATACTTCTCAGCTAACTTTTTGGCTTGCGTGCCTTTTCCCGATCCCGGAGGGCCGAATAATACTAAATTGATCATTAATGTTTTCGTTTTTAATAGGTAATGAAAAGATGGTACATTATCGGGTCAAAAGTAGTTAATATCATTCATTCTCCAAAATTGTAAATGCATCACCATCTAATAAAAAGGGATATTTGTTTCTGTACGCCTTTAATTCGGATTTTGAGAGGGCAATAGAATACATTCCTTCTTCCTCTTTGGTATCTATCAGTATTTGACCATCGGCGTTTATAACCATTGAATGACCGCCATATTCAATACCTTCTAGATCTCGACCCAAGCCATTGACTGCAATTAAGTAACACTGATTCTCTATTGCTCTCGCCTTGCACAATTGAATCCAGTGGTTTATCCTCGATTTAGGAAAATTGGCCACACCGATCAATACATCGTATTCGTTGTTGTTGCGCAACCAGACTGGAAATCGAATGTCGTAACATATAAAAGGACGTATAGCGAATTGACTATTTAGGGCTATGTTCACGACTTCTTGTCCAGGGGTAAAGTAATCGTTTTCATGAGCATAGCTAAACAAGTGAGCTTTGTGATAGATGGATAAAATGCCACTGCCTGAGACTAAGACAAATGTGTTGTAATATTTGCCATCGATCAAAGTACATAAGCTGGCAGCAATTTTACTGTCTTTAATCTTGGCTAATTGAATTAATCGCTGCACAGAAGGACCATTTAACGCTTCGGCTATCGGCTCTGGATGGGTGTGAAATCCAGTATTGAACATTTCTGGCAATACATATAAATCAATGGATTCCCTGTTGTTTAGAATTAATTCGGAAATTTTTTCCAAATTACCTTCTTTATCTAACCACTTCAATGAATATTGAACTAAGCCAATATTTAATTTTTCATCCATCATATTATATAAACATAAAAAAAAGGTTGCGAATAATCGCAACCTTTTTTATACTTATCTTGATTGAAAGCTAAATTATGCCTTCTCTTTTTCCGCTTTAGCAGAGGCTGATTTCAATGCTCTTGGTATTTCAATTGAAGCCACAGGGATGTTCATTGAATTCAAGATTGAAATATTTTCGCCGACGGTAATATCTTTTACTCTTTTCGTTCCACCCAAAACCATATCTGAAATATCAACTGATAATTCATCTACCAAATTCTCAGGAGTGGTTTTGATTAAGATCTCACGAACTTTTTGGATCAATTTACCCCCTTCTTTAACACCAGGTGCATTTCCTACACAACGCAAAGGAACGTTTACTTTTACAGTTGTTCCCTCAGTCAATGTTAGAAAGTCTAAGTGTTCAACTTTCTCAGAAACAGGGTGGAATTGTGAATCCTTAAGGATAGAAGTATATTTTTTACCATCTATGGTCAATTCAGCCAATTTAAACTCAGGGGTAAAAACCAAAGTTTTCACCTGTTTTGGATCTGTATAGAAATGAATATTCTCTTCCGCACCATATAGTACACACGGAATCTGACCTTCTCTTCTCAATCTCTTAGAGTTCTTCTTGCCCAAACCATCTCTCAGGTTGCCGGTAATGTTCACTTTTTGCATAATAGATACATTATTTGTAATGGAGCGCAAATATATGTTATTTATTTACATTATCAAACTGTCTTTGAGATTATTATTGATTAAAAATAAAATTTTATTGAGAAAATGTCTTATCTACTTTGTTTTTATCTGTATATTACTGGTTGTTTATATAATCAGTCAGAATAGTTTAACTTCTATCTGGATATGTACTAGGTAGAATAGTAGGACTAGATTTCTTTCTTTTTCATTGAATATCATACTTTGTAATATAGAATTGGTCATAAAACTAATCGGATAAATTTGCCGTTAGGATATAATTGTAAATGCCCTTGGCGAAACTATTAGAATTTTATTAGAAAATTATAATTTCAAATTGGTTTTGCTAAATTTGGCTCAATTATTAAGAATTATGAAAAGATTAGTATTTGCCATCTCATTTTTGTATTTTTCTGTATTGTCTTGTACCAAAGATCAAGTACCACCAAGAGAAAAATGTACCGATGCTGTGACGTATGAAGATATAGAATTTTTGATTGAACGCAGTTGTGCTACTAGTGGATGTCATGACGGTTCGAGTGGATATGGAGACTATCATAATTTTGAGGGAATGAAAACCGATATTGCCAATGGGGGTTTTGAAGCAGAGGTAATCTTAAACGGGACTATGCCCAAGGACGATACATTGTCCACTGAAGAATTTAGACTCTTTCAATGTTGGGTCGATAATGGATATTTAGAGGAATAACGAAAGTATAAAATGATTAAAAATTGGATTTTTATCGCATGTAGCTTGTTTTTTGTTAACCTAATACAAGCTCAGGAAAAGACAGATTACATTTACAAGGATCGCAGAATTATCAATTCGTGGTCCACAGAAGTACTGCCTAAGCGAGTGCTCGATTTTCGAGTAGGACATAGGTTTGGCGATATTTCTGGCTCTAGTGGTGGATGGCAAACTTTTTATGGTTTGGAAAATTCTACAGATGTTTTAATTGGCTTTGATTATGGATTGACAGATAAGATTACCATTGGGGTAAGTCGTGCCAAGGGAGCGGGGCCACTTGGACAGTTGGTCAATGGTCAATTGCTTTGGCAGATAGCCAGCCGTGGTACAGATAGACCTGCTTCATTGGGGCTAATGGGTATGGCTACTATGTCTACGATGGCTAAAAGTACCAATCCCTCAGCACTAAGTTATTTCCCAAAATTTGAACACCGGTTTATATATTATGGCGAATTAGTGGCGGCAAAACGTATGGCTAGATGGTTGTCTGGTTCTTTGGGTTTGAATTATGTCCATAGAAATTATGTGGGATTGAATGGCGAAACCGATCTCTTTGCAGTTACTGTAGGTGGAAGAATTCAATTAAGTCGATCTATTTCTTTAATTGCAGAAGCGACCTATCCTATAAGTGTAAACTTATCAAAGGACGATAATTATTACTTTCCCCTTGGTTTTGGATTGGAGTGGGAGACCGGAGGAGGTCATATCTTCCAAATTAATTTAATCAATTCCAAAGGGATGATAGAAACCGATTATATTCCCTATTCTACCTCTAATTGGGAAGATGGCGGAATACGAATGGGCTTCACTATTTCTAGAAAATTTAAGACTTAATAGATACTATAAAGTAAGAAAAGGGCTGAATGTTTAACTTTTATAGACTTGGTCCAATAATTGGAATGATGGTAAAATGATTAATAGATGAGAAAAGTCATATATAGTGGTGTAATTATCCTAGCTGTGCTGTTGATGGGATGGCAAAAGGCGTCTATCAATTTTACATTGAGTGAGGATATGCCTTTAGCGGAAATTGTAGAACAATTGGAAGGGAAACCCAATCCCTATCATCCGGATGAATCATTGGAAGGAGTATCTGCTGAAAGCGGAAGAGAATTGTTTTTTGAAGGCGAGACAAAACAGCCAGGTAGTTTTTTTAATACCAGAAGAGTAAGTAAATATTTTACTTGTAACGCCTGCCATAATACTGAGCGCGAAGATGCAGATCTTACCAACCTAGATCCCGAGGCTAGATTGCAGTATGTGATTGATAACAATTTGCCCTTCTTGCCGGGAACAACATTATGGGGTGCTGTCAATAGAGAAGAATTCTATAACGATGATTATTTTAAAAAATATGGGCAATTGGTCTATCCCGCTCGAGATAATTTAAGAGAAGCCATTCAATTATGTGCCATAGAATGTTCTCAAGGTCGTCCTTTAGAAAAATGGGAAGTAGAATCTATTCTCGCATATTTTTGGGAAATTGATTTGAAAATTGGAGATTTAGATTTAAGTGAGAGTGAGAAGTTATCTATCGAAAAGGCTATTCAAGATAGAGACCCAGAACAGTCCAGTGAAGTGCTAAAATTGTTGAAAACAAAATATCCTCTAAAATCTCCAGCTACATTCCTAGATCCTCCTTCTACCAAAGAGGAGAGAATATTTGTATCTGGTGACCCCATTAGAGGTCAACATATATTTAAATCTTCTTGTCAATACTGCCACTATGATAACAATTTTAGTTTTTTTGAATTGAATGATGACAAAATGACGATGAAATACCTCTACCGTCATTTGGCAGATTACGATATTAAGTCAGTCTATCAAGTATTGCGCTATGGGACGCCACCCAAGGCGGGGAAATACGCTTATATGCCTCAATATACCGAAGAGCGAATGAGTAAGGCTCAAGTAGTCGATTTGATTACTTATATCAGACGAGAAGCGGGAAAATTATAAAAATTATGAGTGTATTGATTAGAAAAGGTGAGGCCAGTGATTTGCCCAGTGTGTTTGAACTGGTAAAAGAACTCGCCGCCTACGAAAAAGCACCTGAACAGGTTACGGCTACTTTAGCGGATTATCAACGCGACTTTGACGAAAATATATACGATTTTATCGTAGCGGTTCAAAACGATGACATAGTGGGTATAGCATTGTTCTATATGACGTACTCCACGTGGAAAGGCAGAATGTTGTTTTTGGAAGATTTCGTGGTAAGAGAAGAATTGAGAGGGCAGGGATTAGGCCAATTGCTTTTTGATGCGACAATAGAAGAAGCCAAACGAAGAGAATGCAAATTGTTGAAGTGGGAAGTATTGGATTGGAATGAACCCGCTATCCAATTTTACCTAAAAAATAATGCCGTCCTAGAGAAGAATTGGTGGGACGGCAAAATCTATTTTAATTAATGGATTATTGGCTTGTTGTTATACACATTTTTTAAAGGCCTTCATCCAATGGCTGGCCATTAATTGAGCGCCGGCAATCGATGGATGAACCCCGTCTGGAGCCCAATACGATACAGGGGCAGTTTTCATGGCTTTGTCGAATATTGATTGATAGGGTATAAATTCAGCCTTGAATTCTGAGGCCAATGCCTTTGCCGTAGCTCGGTATTCATCAAATATGGGCAACCATTTTTTTAAGTCTATAGCTGTACCTCCTTTGAGAATAAAAGGTTCACCGATAATAAGTTTTACATCGCCCAAAGTATCCTTGGTTTGAGTTAACAATGCCTTGTAATCATTGCGGTATATATCGATGGTGCCATTGTATTTGCCATTGATGGTATGCCAATGATCGTTCACCCCTATGAGAATGCTTACCAAATCGGGCTTTATGTCTATGGCATCTTCCCCCCACCGGTCTATCAACTGATTGACCTTGTTTCCACTAATGCCCTTGTTGTATATTTGTGGCTGTAATTCTGGATAGTTTTCTAGGATGGAGGCCGATGCTAAAAAAGCATATCCCTTGCCTAGGGCACTTGAATGATTGGCTTTGTGTACTTTTCTGTCTCGTCCTGCATCAGTAATCGAATCCCCTTGGAATAATATTGTTTTTATATTTTTGGAAGGCTTGGGGCTGATTGGATTACCATTCATCTGGGGTAAAATAGAAGCTGTCGCCAAAATAGCTGATGTAGTCTGTACAAATTTTCTTCGTTTCATATTTATTTAACTGTTTTTAGGAATAAATGCCAAAGACCATTTCTTTTTAACGGCCAATATGCGTATAAAAATAATTAAAATTATAGTTATAATAATATTAAAAGCCTGGTTGTCATATATTTTTTCTAGTAAAATATAACATATCCCTCCTGTTAAACAAGCTGTTGCATAAATCTCCTTTCTAAAAATCAAGGGTACTATATTGGTGATTAAATCTCTAAGTACACCGCCAAAAACCGCTGAGATAACCCCCATGGTTAGGGCTATAGAGGCTGGGAATCCCAAAGAAATAGTCTTTTCCAGTCCTATTATGGTAAATAATCCGATGCCTATGGTGTCGAATAAAAACATGGTTCGGCGCAGTTTGAGAATGTGAGATTGAAACAATAGTGCCAGTAAGTATCCGATCACTACATAAGTCAAATACTGGGGCTGACTCACCCATAGGACAGGGGTGGCACCCAATAGAAGGTCTCTAATCATTCCTCCGCCCAAAGCGGTGACAAAGGCTATGACAAGGGAACCAAATAAGTCAAATCGATTGTTGATGGCAGTCAAGGTGCCACTGATGGCAAATACGATGGTTCCAATGATGTCTAGATATAGGACAAAGGTGATGTTCATGTCTTAATACGGTTGATTAACTATATTTTATGGCTATGCTGTGGTCGTCTTGAACTGGGAAATGACGAATTGTGTGATCTAGGTTTTCTAAAAGTTCTAAGGCTTTGTAAAGTTCCTCCACAAATATCATCTCTTGTATATAATGAATAGTAATCTCAGTATAGCCACCAGATAATTTTGCAATTTGATCTTGAAGACGATTAATGTCAGAACTCATTTCCATTTTCATGGAGGCAATTTCATTGTTAACGTCTTCAATTTCCTTATTGGATGTGGTAGCCATATCTAATATTTTGTCCCAATAGCTTATTATTTTTTCAAAATAATCAATAATATACATTCTTTCTAATACATAGTTGGGGTGTCTTTGCAGAAATAGGCCGAGATTGGAGCAAACAGAAAGTAGGGAGGACGATATCATGATCCAAGAAGCATAGTCATTGACATTTCCCTGTTTAGACTTGGGTTCTGTGAGAATTCGTTGGTATGTCGTCATTAGATTACTCATCTTCAACTGGGCCTCTTTTCGGTCAATTTTATAGGGAGTAATATCTTGATTTTTAGTTAATAGTCCTTTGTAAATACTTACAAAATAGGTTTTGCTCGCCTGAAGACTATCTACTAAGAAATATTTAATACTCTTATTTTCCCAAAAAGGGAATAATAAACGAATGGAGAATATACATAGAATCGCTGCCAAACCGGTGTCGAGAAACCTAAATAAGGCTGAGGGAATAAAGGCTCTATCCAGGAAGCGATATAGAAATAAGATATACATGGTGAAAAAAATGGAGGCTATAGCGTAGTTTTTATTTAAAAAGGCAAAACCGCCAAAAAATGCTATGAGGAAGAGTAAAATGTTCCATTCGTGACTAGGGGCGATTACTACGAAAATCACAAAGGACAAAATTACCCCTATTCCAGTTCCCAATACCCTGTACAACAATCGTTTTTGAGAGACTTTAAATCCCGGTTTTAATATGACTAATGAGGTGAATAGTGCCCAATTGGGATTTTGAAAATTCAATAACATGGCAATGAAGTATGCCGTCATGGCCGTAAAAGCCACTCTCAATGCATATCTAAAGTAACCCGACTTCAGTGTGAGATGACTAGCAAGTCGATGAATATCTAGTCGATCATGGGTTTGAAAATGACGTATGCTTTCTGGATTAACCCCTTGCATTGTGGTGTGGACTTGATCCTTAAGGTAAGAGAATAGTAGGTCCAAAGTCTTCATTTGTTGATCCATATAGATTTGGATACTCTTAAATGTCCTGTAATCATATTCGGTATTTTGTTCAGATTGGACTCCGTCCCTCCATTGAATCATATATTCTTCTAGCCGTACTATTTTTTGCCTCAAGGTATTGCGCACAGTCTCTTCCTCTAACACCAATTGTGGATGGTTGATTTTTTCCTGTAAATGATTCAGAGAGGTAATAAATAGATCATTGATGTCTATTAACATTTTTTTGACCTCATCATGATCTTCAATTTGAACCAATTCCATGAGTTTCCCAGTTGAGGCAATAGCTTCATCAAATAGATCGACTAAGGCTGCGAAAATATGAAGCAATTTGCCCATCCTACTCTTAGGGGATACTCGATAACCGTAGTCTCGCATCAACATGCCCCTTACCTTTTCATGACTTTCTGAGATCTGAGCTTGCTTTTTTGAGAGTTCTAATGTTGTCGCCTTGCTTACATTGGTGGCGGATAGGAGTTGTTGTCTAAGGGCCAAATACTCTGCAGTCAGTTGGATGGTTCTAGAGATTCTGCGAGAGGATTGGATGGGGCGTTGAATAAAATGCATAACACTGGCAAAAATCATGTACCATAAACCACCACAGAATAATAAAATGGTTGCCCTTAAGATTTCTTCATAGCCAGAGATATTGGCAGCAAACCCAAGGGAAAGCATGATGGCCAAATTGGACATAAATGCTACCTTGCCAAAATGATAGCTAAAAGGGGCTAAAAAACTCAGCATGAAAATTAGCATAAATATAAGGAGGTACATCACCGCAGGTATGGCAGCAGAAAATGAAATTAATGCAAATATAAGTGGGGTAGATATTAGGGAAAATGACATAAGTCCCAATTTGCGTGGGAGTTCTGCTGGTAGATCAATTCCGGATATAAAAGAAGAGCCCAGCATTACCAGTAATCCTTCTTGCCCATATCCCAAATAGGTTAAGACCAGTAGAGGAATAGCCCCTCCAATGACTATTCTAAAGGCAAATTCCGTATCTTCAGATCTGATAAAACTACGTAAGGACATAAAACCATATTTTATATGCAAAGGTTGGTATTTAAGATTGGTTTTTAAATTATATGACTAATTTTTTAATTTTTAATTTATAAATATTTTGTAAGTCTATGGATGCGTCTACTTATATAGAGTATTGTCTTTCTTTGCCTTATACTGAGGAATCTTTTCCTTTTAATGAAACGACCATTGTATTCAAAGTTGGAAATAAAATATATTCTCTGGCAAATATAGAGCCTTTTGAGTCATTTAATGTTAAATGTGATCCGGAAATGGCTATTGAATTGCGGTCTAGATATGCAGAAGTCAAACCTGGGTATCATATGAATAAACGACATTGGAATACTGTGGAAGTCAACGGACATCTATCTGATACATTGTTAAAAGAATGGATTCTCAATTCTTATATTGCAGTAAAATCTTCTTTGCCTAAAAAAGTTTTGGCTGCCTTGGAAGCCGAGGATGAAGAATAATATCGGTATTGATATTTTGCAAGACTGAATTAAAGTATTGGATTTCTATTTGTTCTAAATGTGAAAAAAATGTTGTCGACTCATGATCTATTGGCCGCCATTTCACTTACCCTGTTGGGCTGGATTTTAGTGACAATATCGGTTCGCAATGTAAGGGAATAATGGCCTGAAAAGCGGTAGCGATCTGATCAAATAATCCGTGGTGATAGGAGATAGATCTACCGTCGATTTCTATTACTGGAGTAAGTTCTCCCATACTTCCTGTGGCAAATACACTATCGGCACTGTAGGCTTCGGATAAACTAATATTTTTTTCGACGATGGGAATGGACAGGGATTGGCAGATGGACATTACCATGGATCTGGTAATGCCGTTGAGACAGGCATCGGCAGTAGGAGTATACACTACGCCTTTTCGAATCACAAAGAGATTGCTGCCGTTTAATTCTGCCAAAAATCCATAGGCATCCAACATCAGTCCTGCATCGACACCAGCAAAATTGGCTTGAATTTTGGCTAAAATATTATTGAGCAAATTGTTGTGATGAATTTTTGAGTCTAAATGTCTAGGCGAGTTTCGTTGGACCGCAGTACTGATGACTTTGATTCCTGTTTGATTGTTGTATACTAGTGGTTTGTGTTCAGCGAGTACAATAAGACAGCAACCAAATTGGTTGAGTCGGGGATCCATGCCACTGGTTATTTTTTCTCCACGGGTTAAGGTCAGCCGAATGTGTACTTCATCTTTCATTTGGTTTTGGGTTAAAGTTTCATAGATGGCATTTTTTATAAAAGCTTCAGAAGGAATGTCCTCAAAAGCCAAGGCTTTGGCCGAATGATATAATCGATTTAAATGTTGGTCTAAACAAAACAAACCATCGGAATAAAGTCGTATGCCTTCCCATACAGCATCACCACCTTGGACCGAGCTGTCAAAGACAGAGACCTTGGCGTCACTTCTTTTGAATAGTCCATCCTTTACCCATATCTCAATGTCCTTGTTTTTAGGATTAAATGTTTGTAGCATAGCTGTTATATCTTAAATTGGCTTAGGTAATCATAGTGATGAATCTGACTGTTTAACAGAGGTTGTAGTCGGGGGCTTAAAGGAGGAATGATGGTTTGCGGACTTTGGACAAATCCCGTGGATTGATGAACGGAATGGTACCAATATGGAGCCCATACCCCGTCGTAGGGTTTAGGACCTTTGGGCCAAGACAACATTAATTTTTCAAAAGGTAATTTGAGTTCAGCGCAGAGTTTTTGTAGAATCTCTCTGGGGTGATTTACGATATCTGTCGAATCTATGACGATGGGGTGATGACCTTGATTGATTAAATAATCGTAGAACATTCGTTGTTTTTCAAGTCCTAAATCCTCGGATTTTACATCGGGAATAACTTTGGCAAAAGATTGAATAATGCGTTTGGGATGTCGAATAAGAAAGCAGTGTTTCCAGCTGTTTTGGTTTTTGATGTCGTCAAGAGTTAGGTGATGAGCCATATTTTTTATAAACAATACCATAGTCTTATTGCTTAGTTCCTGTAATTGTTGACGAACTATACTTCGATCGGTAGACTGTGATTCTAGGATGATTTCTTGAGCTGGGTGATTTTTATTAGAGAACTGAAGATAACAGCTGTAGTAAGGTTCATCCACGCATAGGGTATCTGATCTTTGACCAAAACTATACATTAAGGCAGTGGAAACATTCCTTGGACTGGATATTAGTTGAATTATCATATCTCCATAATAGATTTGCCTCTTAAAAATGGTGAAAAAAAATGATTTTTAGTCAGATGTAAGTCTTTAATTTTAAGAGGCTGCGTTGAAATGATGAATATTTAACTGAGGTTTTTGAAATAATAATTATGTTGTGACCGCATTCGGGAAATGTGTTGAATAGGATACTACCGACACTATAGTGGAATATAATTAATGACGAGTATTGAAGAAGAGCAGAAAATTAAATCTTGAGATATGGCGACTAGCCTTGCCCAATATTATTAGCAATGTATCGGTGCCCTTATTGAGTACTGTAGACACCGCACTTATGGGGCGGTTGTCGGCTGCACATTTGGGTGCGGTAGGCATTAGTGCTATGATTTTTAATTTTTTATATTGGAATTTTGGGTTTTTGAGAATGGGCACTACAGGAATGACGGCACAGGCATATGGTGCGGAAAATCGTAAAAATATGTTGCTGGTCTTGTGGCGATCCCTCAGTTTGGGGATGTTGATCTCTGTGGTTTTGTTTTTGTTTAGGCACATATTGATGGATTGGTCATTATTGGCCTTTCAGGTCGATGAATCTCAGGTGGATTTTGTTCGTGAATATTTCTATATAAGGATATGGGCAGCTCCAGCATATATGGGGCTTCTGTGTTTGTTGGGGTGGTTTTTTGGTATGCAAAATGCGGTATTGCCTTTGGTGATTACCATTGTGATCAATGGGGTCAATATGTTGTTGAGCTATTACTTCGTCTATCAGTTGGAATACGGAATTCGAGGAGTGGCTTTAGGGACCTTGATCGCACAATATCTCGGACTATTACTTTCTCTTGTATTTTTTCTTGCTCGATATAGATTTATTATTGTACCCATAAGTTGGACGTCATTCTTAAAGTGGGATGAGTTTAAGGAATTCTTACTGACCAATCAAGACCTATTTATTAGGACAGTACTTCTCACTTTTGTATTTGCGTTTTTTTATAGTCAATCTTCTTATTTTGGAGTGATTTCACTGGCTATTAGCGTGGTGATTATGCAGTTTGTAAATTGGATGTCTTATGGAATCGACGGCATAGCCTTTGCGGCAGAAAGTGTGGTTGGAAAATACAAAGGGGCGGCAGATAATCAGAATCTAAAAATGGCCATCCGATATTTAATGTTTTGGGGCATGGGGTTTGCTGTGATATACAGTGCTATTTATGGAATGGGGGCCGATGTATTGGTCAAGGTGTTTTCTTCAGATACTGAAGTTATTGACGGCTTTGGAGATTATTTTTTTTGGTTGATTATAATTCCTATTCTAGCTTTTCCCTCATATATATGGGACGGTGTTTTTATTGGACTAACGGCATCGAAGTCCATGCGCAATGCAATGATATTGCCTTTTGCATTGTTTTTAGCAGTATTTTATATGTTTAGAGAAGCCCTGGGATTGCACGCACTTATGTTGGCGCTATCATTGTTTTTATTGGCCAGAGGATTGATTCAGACCTGGATGTACAGACAGAAAGGGACTGATTTGATGTGATTGGACTTTTGCAGGTCAATGCTTCGAAATGGAATATTCACAACCATGGTCACTTTGGAGGATAATCATAGCTATAATTGAAGTCGTTAGGTTATAATACGAAGTATATTTATAATTCCAATCGCATTTGGTATAGGTTATATGAATTAAAATGGTCGGATTATTCTATCGTAACCGACCATTTTGATTCAATTCGCTAAATTATTCTTCCTTGTGGATTTTAGATAAGGGCTTCTTGGTAGGATTGAACTAGTTTTAAGAATGAAGTTTGCAATTCTTTACATATTGGGAAGCCGGAGTCGATGCCGATCTGTAAATCGTCCACTTGAGCTACTGGCATTACGCCTTTCGTGGTACTGGTTAAGAAAGCTTCTTTGGCCTGGCCTAAGTCGTCCAAGGTTATATCTTTTACTGAGACGGGCATGATTTTACTAGCTATTTCCAATACTTTCTTTCTAGTTATCCCAGCTAATACCCCTGTTTCTGAAGTTTGTAATTCACCATCTGCATTGATAATAAAAAAATTCGATCTCGATGATTCACTAATTTTACCATTAAGTGTAAATAATACATCTTGAGCACCTTCCTGTTTTAGTCGTTTTTGCTCCAGTAATACTTTGACGTAGTTAATGGATTTAATTTGGGGAAATTCTCTGATGTACTCGGTAGAGAGCAATTTGACCCCGTCGCTGTAATAAGTCGAGGGATAGTTGACCAAGGCAACGGGTAGGATCATAATATTGGTTTGACCTGAAGGTGAAAAACCATTATCTGAATATCCTCCTGTCAACAATAATCTCATATAACCGGACTCCATTTCATTGCTGGAAATAACCTTGGCTATCATGGTTTTTATTTCATCGTTGGAATATCCTACTTCCAAGTTCATCTGTGAAGCTGAAGACGTAAATCTTTGGATATAATCGTCAACGAATATGGGTTGGCCATTGACAACGGGAAGGAAATCGAAAATGCCATAGCCTCTCAATAAGCCAAGATCACTTAGTCCTATAGATGCTGTGGCAATGGTTTGAATCTGATTGTTAAATAAGCAGTAATTGAACATATTGTTTTTGTTTAATATCCTTCGGCTGTACTATCTCCTCGATGGCGATCAGCACCTCCTTCTAATTGATTGTTGGGCCAAATAAGAATGGCATCGACCATGCCAATCTGTCCTCTTTCCTGTATGGTAAATCCTCTTCGAATTAATTCATTTTTATCTTCTTCTGAAAAAGTATCGTCTTCACATATAATCACATCAGGTAACCATTGATGGTGAAATCTCTTGGCATCGACAGCTTGCTGCATCGTCATATCAAATTCTACACAATTGAGGATGGTTTGTAAAACAGATGTGATGATGGTCGATCCTCCCGGACTCCCTACGACCATATACAATTTTCCTTTGTGTTCGATGATGGTTGGAGTCATGGAGCTCAACATTCTTTTTTGTGGCTCGATTCCGTTGATCTCATTGCCTATCAGCCCAAATTGATTGGGTATTCCTGGTTTTGCACTGAAGTCGTCCATTTCATTATTTAGAAAAAAGCCAGCACCGTCTACCCATGTTTTAGAGCCAAAATACGAATTGATGGTTGTGGTAATAGCTACCGCATTGTTCCATCGATCGACGACAGAAAAGTGGGTTGTTTCTACCGATTCAATAACATCGACCATACCTTCTTTAATGGAGGTTGATGGGCTAGGATGAGTTAGATTTATATCCTTCATTCTTTCTTGGACGTAAGCCTTGCTATACAACATGTCCGTGGGTACTTCTTCAAAATCGGGATCTCCCAAGTAAGTCGCTCTATCGGCATAAGCGCGTTTTTCTATTTCTGTTAACAAATGGACATAGTCGGGAGAGTTGTGTTTGTACTGTGAAAGTGGGTATTCCTTTAATGCCTCCAATATTTGTGCGAGAACTACACCTCCACTACTGGGAGGGGGCATGGAGTAAATGGTATATTTATCGTATTCCATTTTGATGGGTTGACGCCATTCCGCCCTGTAGTTTTCCAAATCTAGATAATCGATTAAACCTCCTCCTGATTCCATTTCCCTTACCAATAATTCAGCTGTCCGACCAGCATAGAAGCCCTTGTTTTTATCGTAGGAAATACGTTCAAGAGTATTGGCTAAATCTGGTAATTGAATCCGATCTGATGCCTTCCAGCCGCCTTTTTTGTAAAATGGGATTTCGTGGCCATTGACTTCCATAAATATATCTTGAAATCGATTGAAGATTCCGGCTTGGATGGTCGTTAGTTGAAATCCCTCTCTAGCAAGATCTATGGCTGGTTGAAGGACTTGAGCCCAGGGTAAAAGACCTCCGGATTCGTGCAATGCGACCATGCCAGCAACACTTCCCGGTACTCCGCTGGCTAGATGACCCTCGAGACTGAGACGAGGAATAATATTGCCATCTTTATCCAAATACATATCTGGCTTTGCCTTCCTAGATGCACGTTCTCTAAAGTCTAGAGTGGATACCTTGCCAGTACTATCTCGAATAACGGCAAATCCACCACCTCCAATATTCCCAGCCCTGGGGTATGCTACGGCCAAGGCAAATTGTACAGCCACAGCTGCATCTATTGCATTGCCGCCTTGTTGGAGGATGTTTTTCCCGATTTCAGATGCTAGGGGAGATGCCGAAACCACCATGCCGTATTGTGCAAGTGGTCCAGCTTTTTCGGTCAACAATTTAGAGGATTGACATCCAAATACCCAAAAAAACATCAATAATATTGGAACGAATCTACCTATCTGTGTCATCTATCAAAGATATTTTAACGCAGTAAATTTAGAGAATAAAATTCGAGAAAAGTTGATTTAGATATGGATTGCTATAAAAATATCAGGAGGTTTGGGGGAAAGTAGAAAAAATACCGGGTAGGAATTCGGGTCGGTTTTTGAGATGGCCTCTCTCCCTAGCCCGGATTTTTCATTTTGTAGATACTAAATTATAGTATATTATAATATATCAAAAATCAAGCCAAATATCTTTTTCGATATTTTAAAAAATATGTCTAAGTAATAATGAAGACGAAAGGTTGGGGGAGGGGGATTTAGGAAAATTGACAATTAAAATATAAGTACTTTACACAAAATCAGAGTCTTTCCATTCTTTTCTTAATTCTTTAAAATCATTGAGGTCCAGTTTTTCATCAAAAGTTTCTTTATCTTCTTTTTGATGAGGTCGATAGTCCTCCATTAAATCGTATTCCTTAGATATGGGATCTGGGTCGGCATGTATGATATCAATGCCTTTGTGAATAAGAGAAATTGCCCAAGGTATACCTATGGCGAATAAGATAAAGGCAGGTATAGAATTGAATGCGAAGAAAAATCCTAGAAAGGGGATCATGATAAGGAAGGATACTAGACTTTTCTGAAAGTCTTTGATGAGTTCTTTTTTTGTCCTATTATTTTGTTTATTTTCTTCTGCCATTGAATCTCATTTATTGAATAACGGATTAAAAGCTAACTTCGTTCTTTGTTTTTTAAAAAATGATGTAAAAAATATCCTGTACTACCTCCAGCTCCAGCAATTAGACCACCAATGATGCCTGTGATGGTGAATATTGTAATTGAATTTGACATAGAAAACAGTGAAGTCATCCGATCGGTTAATAAATGATGGTTGGTACTACTCAAAAAATAACTGTAACCGGTCCACACTATAAAAATGGAAAAAAAACAAAATAAGAAATCTAAGATTACATTTCTCTCAGGCAAAATAAAGGTTATAGCCATGGGGATGAGGACTGTCATCCTCCAGCCAAACCAATAGCAAGCCAACCAAGTACCCAAAGTAATTAGCATAAATTTTATGAACTTTTTCATGGTAGTTGAAATTCTATGGTTTGAAGGACACGAGAAGGGGAGATATCGTCATCGATAAGTTCGATATCGTAATAGTCATTCGAAAGCCAAGGTTGAATAAAATTGTCGTAGTAAGGTGAACCGGGATTGCCAGATTGACCACCGGGATAGATAACTTTTGCTCTGGTTTTATGCGGGCTCAATTCAACAATCATTTTCCAGCTCGGACCATTGGTTTTAGTGATGGCACTAATGGTGTTGCCATTCCCTCCCGTCATAAGCTGTTGATGTGAGAATGATGGAATTTGCAGTAGGTGTTTGATAGACAATCCTTCTCTTTTTCCCCATTTACGATCAACGTCTTCTATGGTTTCAAATTTTTCTAAAGCCCTTTGCCAGCTCATTGTGATATTCTCGCTAGCATTTTCTTTTTTGTCTTTAGTGTTGATTATATCGAATATCGCATGATTGGGTGTTGATTGAATGAGTTCTCTCAGCCTCCATATCTGAGGAGTCGCAGAAATAGGTGATTGGGAGATTTCATCAAAAACTGCTATCGATAATTCATCTAGCCAGATTTCACACAGGGTAGGTAGACTACTAAAGGCCGAATATTCAAAATTCCAACGAGCAAGCGAGTCCAAAAGTGGATGACTCATTCCAGCAGCTGTGACTTCTCTGACCAAAAGAGGTATGCATTCTGCCGCTTTCATATTGTAAACACTATTTTGAATGTCGGCCATTTTTTCAAGATTCAGGGGTTGGTTTTTGAGTAAAAGTTGTTCAATGGTTCTACCACGATATTGATCAAAATGACCAGAGTATGGAAAGGGATAATCTCTGTCTGTAGGCCATTCATTGGCCGAAATGAGGTAACCTTCTGGAGGATTGATTTGTCTGGGAAGGAGGGAGTCTGGGATAAAACCCGACCAATCATTTTCTTTATTACTCCCATCTTGAATAAATCTATCCCTATTGGGATGCTTTATTGGGAATTTTCCTTGGATGGTAATCCCAATAGAATCGTTGTGGTCAGCGAATATGATATTTTGTCCAGGGATGTAGAAATTTTGAATGGCCTGTTGATAATCATTTAGGTTTTGGGCTTTCATCAATTCGTAAAATGTTCTAAAGTCACAGTGTTTGTCGACCATATGGCTTACCCATCTTACAGCTACATTTTGACGGATACCAGCACTATCGTCGTACAATATCGGTCCCCAATATGTTTCCAAAATTTCTTCAATATGGTTTTCTTCATTCTTAACTTCAATGATTTCTCTTCGGACACTTGCGGATAAAGTATCATTATCAAGCAGATAGCTATGGGTATCTTTGTTGACCCAATTTATGGAATAGCTATCCAATACATCGATCGAGGTGTTGGTTAGGCCCCAAGCAACATGTTTATTGAATCCTATAATAATACCAGCCATGCCTGGAATACTTACCCCATGGCTGTGCATTTGCGGTGTTTTTATTTCTACTTCGTACCATATACTGGGCAAATTGAGTGGGAGGTGGGGGTCATTGGCCAAAATAGGGAGTCCGTTTTCTGTCAAGTCGGCATTGACAGCCCAATTGTTGCTTCCTACATGATGGTCATGGATAGGGATATCAACTGTAGTAGGAGTGGTTGATTGGCTATGTTGAATAAATCGATCTAAATCCGATTGAGGTTTGGGCCAATTTTGTGATATTATCGGTCTATAGAATTCTGGTGTCAATGGAAAAAGATCATTAAATAGACTGTCGCCAAGTTGATTCAGTGCCTCAGTGTGGCCAAAATCTCTGAGATTGAGATTTAGGGTGGCGGCAAGCGATATTGAAATCGCTGCTGTTTTTTCGACAGTCCATTCACTAGGTTTGCAGTTGAGTAACTTGTATTCTAGTGGCCAATCCTTTTTACTCATAGAAGATATCCATTCATTCACCCCTGAGGTGTAGGCATTTAAGAGGATCATCATGTCGGGGTGGTTTTTCCAACTTTCTATCTTATTGGTGATGGCCTTTTTAAAATTTATACGCCTTGCAAATATGTCTTTTTCCAGTGCTACTGGACCCAAAATTGCAGATAGCTCCCCAGTAATGGCCCTTTGGGTGAGGTCCATTTGAAAAAGTCGATTTTTACCGTGCAGGTAGCCTAAGGCAAAGAATGCATCGGCTTCAGTTTGAGTATATATATGGGGTACCATACGGTCATCTAGGTAGACGCGAATGTTATTATCGATATTTTTTGAAGGTATCAATAGGTCTGGTAAGGAGGCATCTATGGGGTCAGCCAATGTCCAAAATCCGGTAAAAGGATTCAATAGAGGGGCTATCGCTGGTAGACCTTGTTTGGGTAACGGCGTTGATAGTAGGATAAGTAATAATAAGCAAGTAAATAATGCGAATACGAATTTCCAGCGGTAGGTCATATTGATTAGTCTTATTATTCCATGTAAAATATTAAAAAATGTTTAGATGTTAAGGATGTTTTAATACTTTTTTGCTTTTATAGTCTATGTCTTAAGATTTTCGAAACATATGGTCAGTTTTAATTTTTAACTCCACAAGTAGAATTATTCTCATACTCTGTGTTTCAATTATGTATTAATGCCTCTGATATCAAAAATATAGTCAGTGGAAAAAAACATGATAGATTAGAACAATTGATGAGGAAAAATATAATGGGGTGAAAAAAAATATCCCCGACCTTTGAATCAAGTCGAGGATATAAAATTTAAGTCAGAATATAATATTATTGAAGACAGTTAGTCTTCATTTTTACTAATGTTGGACTAGAAGTTTTTTATTTACATTGTCAATGGATAGGTAGTATAAACCAGATGGAATGGCAGAAAGGTCCATAATTAATTGGTTGGTACTGCCCAAAGAAAAATTAATGGCAGAAGTTAAATTTTTCCCTGTAGAACTGTAGATTCTAACCTTGTCGGCCTGGATGTTTTTTAAAGACACAGTTGTATATTGTTGTGCAGGATTGGGATATACATTAAGTTCATTTGTGTCGATATGAGATGAATTGTCCACTAATACGGTGTTTGAAAAAGTGAAACTGCCATCTACATCGATTTGTTTGATTCGGTAGAATACATATTTACTAGCTTCTTTAGGTAACATTTGACTATAGCTCGTTGTAGTATTGGCTTCACCCTTGGCTGAAGTCTCTGCTATGACCTCCCAATGGACATTGTCCGTAGAACGCTCTATTTCAAATTTGTCACAATTAATTTCTGAGAAAGTAGACCAATTAACTTCATTTTTGGAGTATTGATTGTTGTATTTTACTGAAAAATTTTCCCAAACTAATGGCAGTGAACCAGAAGCAGTACAAGATTTAGTTTCCCAATTCAACGATGGTCCTTGGGCGGTAACCTTGGTTGACATAATTGCGCAACCCAAAGAAATAGGAGTGGCAGTACTACAGTCGTTGTTGTTGCGATAATCTTGACTGGATAGAGTAGTTCCAGAGCCTCCACTATTTGGCAAATCAAAGAAGATTTCAGTGCCGTTGCAATTGATTTTGCCTTGTAATGTGTAAAGATTACTTGGAATATTAACACCTGTGAAAGTGATATCGTAGTCAATCTCAACTTTGTAATTATATCCATTGGTGCATGGTGCCCCGGGATCGGAAAGTACAATATCTCCAAAGGTTAAGTCTACGATGACTTGGTATCCATTGGAAGAGGTGAATACTGATCTACATGTTTGACTTTGGGTTATTTTTGGAGTAAATAATAATAGAATAAACACCATATTAAGACTAAATATGGAAAAATAATGCATAGCATTGACCTTGGGGTTAAATGTGTTTTTCATAATAAGTTAATTAATATTAATTCTGTCTGTAGAATTAATAGGGGGTGTATGTGTAATTTTGGAAATTAAATATCGCTATGTGGCGATTTTATAATGTGATCTTAGTTTTTAAAGGTTTTTTAATTTTGCTGTCCTAAATTTTATAAGTGAGTAATGATTTTACATTTTTTCAATTCAATTATTGACTTAGAGTTAGAAATGTAATGCAAATCTTATGTAAAAAGTTTTTGAATTTGAATTTTTTGACAAAAAAAATTGAATTTTAACTTTTTAATACATCACTGAGTTTTGATTTTTATTGAAAATATCTCCACTGACTAAGTCTTTTGTATTTCTTTATCTTTTGATTGTATCTATGCTCAACAGGCTGATTTATCCTTGAGACGTTGCAAATGGTAGAATGGGTACGGGTTTTAAACAGTTTTTTTGTAAGTTTTTTGTTTTTTATTAAAAAACAGGATGTTTGGATGTGTCGTAAACGTTGTCCAATTGAATGGTGAAATAATTGATTGTTAGTATATTTTGTGATTTTATAATATACCTTGTATGTATTATTGAAATAGATTATTGCTTTGCTTTCTCAAATAGGTAATTTTATGTTAATTGAAATCATTGAGTAGATACTTTGAATGATGTGTTGAGTGTTTTCTTACAGAATAAAAACTCTTTAATCCAATTGTTATTTAATGGTCTTTAATATGGATAATAAAACAGTTCAGGTCTATAGTGGTATTGTGTCACTTTTCGGTGTTAGTCCTTTGTCTTTCTCGGCGATTTTAGATTTAAGTGAGATTGATGATTGTATATTTTAAAAATGATTTATTGGCGTCCTTGAAACTATGTGAACTTCGGTTAATGTATCGGTAAATATGTTTTTGTTGTGTTGTTTGTGATTAGTTTTGAAATATGTGTTTATTTTGAAATGAATATTTGTTAATGTTTGTTTTGTTGTGTTAATCGTTGGCAAAATTGCCGATATTCCATTTTTATCAATGAGCTCCAAAAATTTAGTACAGCAATATGATGAATGAAAGTATTATTCACAGTGATTATGGGGACTTAAATCACCACCTAGCAAAGTGGTCTGAACAATATCAGAATAATTATCCCTTTCCCAATATTTATGTAGATGACTTTTTTGACCCTAGATATTTAAAAAAGGTGTTAGAAGAATTTCCCGATATTGATGCCCTTCAACAAAAAGTTCAGTATAATAATCCCAATGAATTGAAGCAGGGTACCAAAGGGGAGAGTCAATTTGGTCCCTACACTAAAAATTTGGTCCACTATTTGAATTCAGAACCTTTTTTAGTCTTTTTGCAATCAATGACAGGGATAAAAGAAACTCTGATTCCAGATCCTTATTTTGAAGGAGGTGGTTTTCATGAGATTAAACCTGGAGGATTTTTAAAACTTCATGTTGATTTTCATAAACACAGGAGAATGCAGCTGTGTAGACGTCTCAATTTGTTAATCTATTTAAATGAGGATTGGGAAGAGGATTTTGGTGGACATTTTGAATTATGGGAAAAAGATATGTCAAAATGCGCTCTGCGTATCTTGCCAAAATTTAATCGAATCGCTCTATTTTCTACCAATGGCGATTCATGGCACGGCCATCCAAATCCGTTGAAATGCCCAGAAGGACGATCGAGAAAATCCTTGGCGCTGTATTATTATACATCGAGTAGACCGGAAAATGAATTGTCATCCGCTCAAGCCAATAAAATCACTACTACCTTTGTGGCAAGGAAAGGAGAAGATTCCAAAAAAATGAGGATGTACAATAAATTAGTGGAATCGGTAACGGAAATTCTGCCCGATAAACTTCTGTATTTTATTAAGGGGAGGAGGAATAAGTAGCATTATATATATACTCTAATCCTAGATTTGCTTCATTAATCCCTATCATATTTTCTTGATTTATTCCATGATGGAAGATTGTATTTTCACCCCGTTGGTCAAGGTTCTATGTACAGGGCATTTAGCTGATATTTCCAGTAGTCGCTGACGTTGGTCCTCCGTTAAATCCCCTATAAATTTCAATTTCTTTTCTATAAAATCTATTTTGTTTTTACTCGAATCTTCTCCAGTTTCCATATGCTTTTTCGAATGAGTCAAGTAAACATATACTTCTTTTAAATCCCATTTCTTTCGATTGGCATAAAGTTTTAATGTCATCGTCGTACATGCTGCCAATCCCGCAACCAATAATTCATAGGGTGAAGGACCAAAATCATCTCCGCCGACATCAATAGGTTCATCAGCAATTAAAGCATGTGTTTTGGTCTGAATACTGGTGGTGAATTCGTCATCCATTAAGTTGAGATGTCCAACCAATTGTTCGCCCTCAGTATCCAATATCACATTGTCAAGGGAAGGATAGTATTTTTTTACCCACGCACCTATAACATTGCCCACATATACACTATCTTCTTTTGAAGTGAGTAGGTGATCGGCTTGATCGAGTGAAATAAAGCTTTTGGGGTGATATGCATGATGGTAAAGTTCTCGAGCATGTTCGATTCCAACAATTTTATCGAATGGAGAATGCATGATAAGGATGGGTTTTTTGAGTTCTTTGACGATGTCCAGTAATGCTATGGTATTAAAACCCTCTACAAATTCTTTGTTGATAACAAATGGCCGACCACCTATTTTGACATCAGCTTGACCTTGTTGTAATACCTCGTTGATCTTGTGTTCAAAATGGTGCTTGACGTGACCTACATTGGATGGAGCACCTATAGTAGCCACTGCTCTGATGTACTTTAGTTGATGACTAGCCACAATAGCTGCCGCTCCTCCTAAGGAATGCCCTATGAGGAGAGTGGGTTTTATATATTTTTGGCTTATATATTGGCAGACATCAACGAGGTCTTGGACATTGGCCGAAAAGTGACTATCTGAAAATTCTCCACCACTTTTCCCTAAGCCAGTAAAGTCAAATCTCACCACCCCAAATCCGTAATTCGTCAATTCTCTCGTAATATGTCTTACCGGAGCAAAGGATCCACTACAGGTAAAGCAGTGGGCAAAGACGGCCAAATAGCTGGGCTTTTGGTTGGCAGGTAGTTCTATATAGGCAGATAGTTGATGTCCACTCGAGTTGGGAATACTTATGCGTTCACTTTTCATGTCTAATATTTTTTTTAAATTTTTGTTGAATGAGTAGCAATTTGGGTTCTATATAGGTTTTGCAAAAAGGTTTTTCTGGTTGTTTGGTGTAGTAATTAATATAGGCGGGTTTATTGGGTTTGAAAGATTGAAAGGGCAAAATTTTGGTAATTAGTTTTCCTTTAAATTCCTTTTGGAATTCTGACAAAAGAGCTATTGCTTCTTCTTTGGATTTTTCGCTGAAATAATAAGCTGCAGATCTATATTTATTTCGTAAACTGTGTTGAGAAGTAGCGCTATGGGTGTAAAGATGTACGGCTAAGAGTGTTTTTAAATCGATGATGTCTGGTTGGAAATTCACCAAAACAGCCTCGGAGAAATCATCATAAGGCCGAATTGAATTGATCCAGCCTTGAGACACTTTGTCTACTCCAATAAGTGATTGAAAAACCGCTTCTGTGCACCAGTGGCAGCCACCTCCAAATCCTATGACATCCATTTGATTTGATATTTTGTTATACATTTATTAATTCCCAAAACTATTTGAAGCTTCTAATATTTTTTGTCTAAGCAACTTTATTTTATTCTGTGACAACGATCTTGTAAATAACAATTGGGTTATTGGAATTTTCTATATTATTCTAATCTAACTGTTGTATTGATTAATCATCCTCAAATCTATGAACTACAAGATAGCATGGAGCAACCAATTTTGTCTCTGGCCCAATCCGGGCGCTTGACAAACCATTGGGCGGCTTCTGGTTGTTCGTCATAGGGCTTTTTCAAAATTTCAGCTAGGCTTTTAATTAATTCATAGTCTCCTTTATCAGCATCGTCTATTGCCAACTGAGCCATATAGTTTCTCAATACATATTTGGGATTTACACTATTCATTTTTTTAGATCTGGCAGCTGGTGATTGGTTTTCTGAATCCAAGCGGTTGCGGTATTTGTCTAGCCAATCTAACCACGCCACATTGTGTTCTTCTTTTAATAATAAAGGTTCATAAAATGCTTCAGTAAGATATGCCGGTATTTCTTCTAGTTTTTCAGAATAGTTGTTTTCATCGAATTGGGCCAGATTTCTAAAAAATATCGTCATGTCGGTTTCATGCAGTTGGAGTAGTTCTTCCAGTTCTACAATTAAATCTTCATCTCCTGACAGGGATTGATTGAAGCCTAATTTTTCAGCCATCATATTGCTGTGTTTTATTTTGTAGTCCGCTTGTGCCTGCTCTAAAATGGCTTCCAGTGGTTGGCTTTCTTCAATTAATAAAAACAGAGAATTGGCCAGTTGATATAGATTCCATAGGGCAATATAACCTTGATGACCAAATCGATATCTCCGTTGGTGTCTGTCTGTGGTATTAGGGGTCCAAAGGTGGTCGTATCCATCTAGCCAGCCATAAGGACCGTAGTCTATGGTGAGTCCATGGATGGACATGTTGTCGGTATTCATTACTCCGTGAACAAATCCTACCCGATTCCAGTGAATGACCATATCGATAGTAGTGTTGACTACATCTTGAAAAAATTGTAGGTAGCTGATTTTGGGATCTAGGTGGGAAAGATGAGGAAAATATTCATTGATCGTGTAATCGGTTAAAATTTTTAAATTTTTGAAATCTCGTCTGGCCGCAAATATTTGAAAGTTTCCAAATCGAATAAATGATGGGGCTGCTCGGCATACAATAGCCCCTTTTTCATAGGCTGGGTGACCATCGTACATAATATCTCTCAATACTCGATCCCCTGTCAAAACCAGGGACAATGATCGAGTGGTCGGTACGCCGAGATAGTGCATTGCCTCACTGCATAAATGCTCTCTAATGGATGATCTGAGTACGGCCAATCCATCAGCTTGACGTGAATACGGTGTCGGTCCCGCACCCTTTAGTTGTAATTGCCAGCGCTGGTCATGGTGTTCTATTTCACCCAAATTTATGGCTCTACCATCGCCCAATTGGCCAGCCCAGTTGCCAAATTGATGACCTCCGTAACACATGGCATAGGGTTGGGTATTGACCATGACTTGCTTCCCCGAGAAAATATTTAGAAAATCCTGAGAATAGAGTTGATCTTTGGTAATGCCCATTTCTTCGGCTAAGTCTAGGCTAGCGTGGATGAGGCTGGGATTCGAAGGTTTTTTTGGTTCGACAAAGGAATAGCAGGCATTGTAAACTTGTCTAGGGGTATTGGTTGTGTCGCTATCTCCCGGCAGGGATTTTGTGAAATCATTTTTTAATTGAAATGAAATTTTCATATTTTTTATTTCAGGTATTTATTAAACCTAACTAATTTACTTCGATTTAGTTGGCGAGGAAGGACTTTTTTCCTCTTTCGCATTAATTCAGATCCACCTATATATGTAGGCTGTAGCGGTGATGATGTGTGGAGCAAAATACCGGGTAGGCAATAATCTTTGAATAGTTAATACGTATAAAATGTAAACTATTATTGTTTAATCGATCACCATCGATCTAGATTTTTACTCTATGTCAATGATTGAAATTGAAGTATGAATAGCATCAACTGCCATATTCAAAATAGCAGTTGATGCTTATTTATTTTGGCTAAATCCAATGTTGGGACAATCTAATTAAGACTGAATCTCCTCTTCTTTGAGGAAAGACTTGTATTTTTCTTTTAATTTATTGACTTTGGGATTGATTACTACTTGACAGTATCGAGCAGATCCATTGTTGTTGAAGTAGTCGTAGTGATATTGCTCAGCGGGATAAAATACTTCCAAGGGTTGTAATTCTGTGACAATAGGATCCGGATAAGTCGGTTGAACTTCATCAATCACCGACAACGCAGTTTTGTGTTGACTGGGATTGTGAAATAAGATAATGGATCGATATTGTGTTCCCACATCTCCACCTTGTCTGTTGAGGGTGGTTGGGTCGTGACTGGTCATGAAGATGGTTAGTAAATCACGGTACGATATAGTATCGGCATCAAAGTGTACTTGTATGACTTCTGCGTGGCCTGTAAGTCCAGAACATACTTCTTTGTAGGTTGGATTCGCAGTTTTTCCTGCGGCATAACCGGGTTCGATTTTTTGAACTCCTTTAAGGCGTTGAATCACAGCCTCAACACACCAAAAACAGCCGCCTCCAAAAGTAGCAATTTGAATATTCTCCATGATTGTAATTTTATTGATACTCCATTAATACAATAGTGTATCTCATTTTGTTTTATAGATTTGAATGTATTTACATGAAATGTAGTCAATCCTTGGATTTTAACATGATAAGATCGATACTCATTTGCCAAAACTACGATGGTATGATGACCTTAGTAATTATCAAAGATTGTTATTTAGTAAAAAACCATTGGTTGTCACTAGAAAGTTCACGATTGTAGTGGTAGTCTTCCCAATCAAATCCCTTGAGGTCTTCTGGTTCTGTCAATTTGTTTTTTATAATATATCTGGCCATTAAACCTCTGGCTTTTTTTGCATTGAAGGATACGAATTGCCATTTTTCATTGCGCCATTCTCTAAATTGGATTTCGAGTACAGGGCTAGTTATATCCTTTAGTTGTACCGCTTTGCTATATTCTTGAGAAGCGAGATTGATCACTACTGGTTTGTCTTGTTTTGCCACCGCATCATTAATGGCTTCAGTTATGGTAGAATCCCAAAAAGCATAGAGATTTTCTTTTCGTCCAACTTTGAGCTTACTGCCCATTTCCAACCGATAAGGTTGAATTTGAGTACTGGGTTTGAGCAATCCATATAAGCCAGAAAGTATAAACAGGTGGTCTTCGGCAAAGAGTAAGTCATCGGTGTTGAAATCTTGAGCTTGAAGACCGAGAAAAACATCTCCATTGAAGGTGTGGATGGCTGCACTTCCTATCTCGGCTGCAAAATCGGTATTAAATGATTGGAAGCGTTGGTGGTTTAGGACGGTGAGTTTGTCTGAAATACTCATAAGAGCCTTTATCTTTGGTTTGGACAAAGTTTTGAGTTTTCGTGCAATTTGACTTGTTTTTTCTTCAAATAATGGTCGAGTAAGCGGTAAGGCGGACTCGGGGTTTTCATTTAAGGATTTCGAGGGAGATAATAAAATGATCATTTAAAAACTGTGATTTAGGAATATAAAAAAAGCCCTTAAACACATGTGTTCAAGGGCTTCGAAATTACTATAATATTTTTAAAAAGCGGCATCGTCTTGTTTGGGAACGCTTTTGTTTTCTACTCTGTGAACTTTACCCTTGATATTGAGAATTATGGTCTCGTCAGTGGTGGTCACCAATGTGACAGTTTTGGCGAAGGATCCAACGCGCTCAGTGTCGTATCTCACTTTAACAACATTTTTTTCACCAGGCATAATGGGTTCTTTTGGATATTCAGGTACAGTACAGCCACAAGATCCTTTGGCACTTTTTATAGCTACCGGTGCATCAGAAGTATTTTCAAATGCAAACGACCTATAAGGGTCAGAACCTTTTTCAATTTCACCATAGTCAATAGTCAATTGATCAAATTTTAAAGCTGATTTTGCTTTAGGACTGTCAAAGGTTGTGTTTTTATCGGCATCACTTAATGTGGCATTTTGCGCATTAACATAAACAGCACAACACAAAAGGATGGATAATGAAAGGACAATATGCTTCATAATTGTAAATAAGTTTTTGAATTAAACGTAAAATATAAGGCTAAGGTATATGATTATACGAATTTACTAAAAAAATGCTACTAAATAAAAAGTTAATTTTGGGCAATTTTAAATAAAGAAGTATTTGATATAAAATTTGTGTTAATTTTGCTTTGTCGAAATTATTGTGCGTAGGTTATTTTTTTATACTAGGTAGTCGAAGAATGATTTTGATTCGTGTTAATTTTATTATAACTTTATGCAGTTATGAATACAATGGGAATGGTAGAAGAACTTAAGAATCTCGAGATAGTAAATGACAAGGAGATTGAGAATCCTTATGTCAAAGAAGTTTTAAAAGATTTCTGGATTTGCTGCGTGAGTAGAGAAGCCTCGCTATTGGTGCGAAGGGAAGTGCTCTCAGGTAAAGCAAAATTTGGGATATCCGGTGACGGAAAAGAGGTGGCCCAAGTAGCCATGGCTCGAGCTTTTAGAAAAGGAGATTTTAGATCTGGTTATTACAGAGATCAAACCTTTATGTTTGCTTTAGGTGTAGCCACCCTCGAGGAATATTTTGCCCAAGTTTTTGGAGATTGTGAGCAAGATCCTTTTTCATCCGGTAGACAGATGGCTAGTCATTTTGGTTCCGCTTTTATAGATAGTGAAGGCAACTGGGAAGATTTGCCCAATAAATACAATATTTCCTCCGATATATCTTGTACGGCAGGCCAGGTCAACCGAGGTCTGGGATTGGCATTGGCCTCTAAAAAATTTAGAGATGTCAAGGAGTTGGCCGATCATCCATTGAACGATGGAGGCAACGCTGTTTCTTTTCTTACCATAGGCGATGGTTCTACTTCAGAGGGTGCATTTTGGGAAATGGTTAATGCAGCCGCTGTGATGAAGGTGCCATTGGCCATTAATGTCTGGGATGACGGATATGCTATATCAGTTCCTTTAAAGTATCAAACGGTAAAAGAAAGTATTTCTAAAGCATTGGAGGGTTTTTTACTCGATGAAAATAATGATGGAATAAGGATATATACTGCCAAAGCTTGGGATTATCCCGGTCTGGTAGATCTTTATCAACGCGCCATATCCAAGGTGAGATTTGAATATATACCAGCCCTTATACATGTTCAAGGGATGACTCAACCATTGGGTCATAGTACTTCGGGCTCCCATGAGCGATATAAATCTGCTGAGCGACTTCAGTGGGAAAAGGATCACGATTGTATTGAACAATTCGCCAAATGGATAGTAAGCAATGATTTGGCCAGTAAGGAGGAATTGGATGAGATGAGAAAGAAAGCAGCCGTCTATGCTAAAAATGCTAAAAATGCGGCTTGGGATAAATTTGTTGCTAGAATTAATGCCAAGAAAGAAGAATTTACAACTATAGTCCGCAAAGTATATCGTGCGAATAATAATATGCCCAGTATTAAGCGGCATTATGATAAATTAGACAATACCCAATATCCGAGGATGTCGGATATTATATCTGCCGGTAGAAAAATAAGTCATGGATTGACTTTGAAGAGCATAGAACACGCCGAATTAAAGGCTTGGTTAAAAGAGGAGTTGGATAAATTGGATACCATTGTCTGCTCTAACTTATATTCTGAGACCAAGAACTCACCATTGAATGTAGTAGAGGTCAAGCCGGAATACTCTGAGGATTCTCCCCTTCTTAATGGATATGAGATTTTGAATCGATTCTTCGACTATGCTTTTGATAAATACAACAATTTGTTTGGCTTTGGTGAAGATATTGGCAAGTTGGGTGATGTAAACCAAGGTTTTGCGAAGTTGCAAGAGAAATATGGTGAAGATCGAATTTTTGATACCGGTATCCGCGAATGGACTATAGTAGGTCAAGCTACAGGAATGGGAATGCGAGGGCTTAGAGCTATTGCTGAGATTCAATATCTAGATTATGTAGTATATGGATTGGCTCCTTTGAGTGATGATTTGTCGAGTTTGAGGTATAGAACAAACGGCAAACAATTTAGCAATCCGATTATTCGAACTAGGGGGCATCGCTTGGAGGGTATCTGGCATGCAGGATCTCCTATAGCTATGTTGCTCAATTCCCTAAAAGGCACTCATGTCTGTGTGCCTAGAGATATGACACAGGCATCGGGGATGTACAATACCTTGCTCCAGTCCGATGATCCTGCCTTGGTGATCGAGGTGTTGAACGGATACAGGAAAAAAGAAAGGTTGCCCGATAATTTAGGTGACTATACGGTTCCTTTAGGTCAGGCAGAACTCCTCAATCAAGGAGATGATATAACTATTGTAACCTACGGTGCCTGTGTGTGGGAGGCCATGGAGGCGATAGAGGAATTAAAAGAATATGGAGTCAGCGTGGACTTGATCGATGTTCAAACCTTGATGCCATTTGATCTAGGCCATTTAATAAAGTCTTCTGTGGTCAAAACCAATAGAGTATTGTTCATGGATGAAGATTTTGAAGGGGGAGGAACAGCCTATATGATGCAGAAAGCCATTGAGAATCAAAAAATATTTGATTATTTAGAAATCCCTGCAGCTACTCTGTCTAGTCGCGATAATAGAACGGCTTATGGCGATGATGGAGATTATATGACGAAGCCAGGTCCCGATGATATAGTTGCCAAGGTATTTGAAATGTTGCATCAAGTAAATCCCAAAAAATATCCAGCCTTTATATAAGGTATTTGCTAAAAGATTGGTTTCTAAGTGAAGTGATTGTACTTCTGAACTCCAATGAGGGGAGAGTTTACCTTACTTATTGTAGATATTAGTTCTTTTGGAAATGTAGCTATAGTGTCTCGCTGTGGTTTTAGTTGTTCCAATCGCGGACTGTATCATTTAGTGGATATGGGTTGAAAATTATTTTTTTTTTGGACAGAATAAGGAGTTGGATGAAATTTTTCGGTGTGAGTATTTTTCGGTTTGAGTAGATTGTTTTTGATGTAAATGTTTGAATTCGTTGAGAATAGTATGAGATTGTTGTTGAGATTGATTAGATGATTAAGGTATTGGATGGGTGGATTCGGTTTTTGAAAATTGCTAAGATTGATTGTTTATTCAGATGATTTTATATATTTGGTCATCATAAATAGAATATCTTGAAACAACATCTAGTCATTATTCCCACCTATAACGAGAAAGAAAATATAATTTCGATTATCGAAGCTGTTAAAAATCTGGAGACTGCATTCGACGTATTGGTGGTGGATGATGGTTCTCCTGATGGAACGGCAGATTTGGTAAAGGGGATGCAAACAACGACACCTGGAGTATTTATCGAGGAAAGAAAAGGTAAATTGGGTCTGGGGACAGCCTATATTCACGGTTTCAATTGGGCCTTGTCTCGGGGGTATGATTTTATCTATGAGATGGATGCTGATTTTTCTCACAATCCAGAGGATTTGGTCAGGTTGGCTCGCGAATTAGAGGGGGATAAGGTTGATTTAGTAGTGGGGAGTCGCTATGTAAACGGAGGAGGTGTTGTCGATTGGCCGAAAAGGCGATTGTTGTTAAGTAAATGTGCATCACGATACGTTCGCATAATTACAGGTATGCCGGTTAAAGATGTAACGGCGGGATTTGTGGGGTATACCAATGAAGTCCTTTCTACATTGGATCTATCAAAAATTCAATTTATTGGATATTCTTTTCAGATTGAGATGAAATTTGCCTCGTGGTTGAGTGGATTTAAGATTAAAGAAATTCCAATTTTCTTTAAGGATAGAGAGAAGGGCAAATCAAAAATGTCTGCCAATATCATCAATGAAGCTATTTTCGGTGTCCTTTCTATGAAAATCAATGCTTTCAAGCAGAGTTATAAGAAGCAGTAGTCGACAGATCTTCTTTGTAAATCTAGATAATCAGCTTTATTAGTCATGTCTCTATTATGCTAAAATGGTTGAGTATAGGCAATGATTGTATTTTTTGTCCTAGCTAATCAAGGTTGTTGCTGAATATGACCGAATTTATTTCACATTTTTCTCCTTATAAGTATTAATTCCTCCTTTTTGGGTGTTTTTTTCCACTTGGCAATCGAATGATGCATTCATTTGACCTTTTTTGGTATAATATCCATTTTTCCCTCTCCATTATCCCACTTCGAATAAGAATACAATCATTTTGAGCTTGTTTCAAGGCCGTGGTTTCTGTATATCCTCATAATTTTCAGGTTTTTCATCCGAAATTCTACTAAACTGACCAATTTTCTCCCACTATTTACCACACATGGATATTTTAATATATAATCTTTTTATATCTGTATAATGCTTTAAAATGGTATTTTATAGATGTAAAACTCTTATTGTATGTATTAAGATTATATTTTGTTGCCATTTTGATTACTTAATTTTGAAAAAAGGTGGCAATTTGTGGTAAATATAGATTTTGTTAATATGTTTTGTGTTAAAAGGTGGTTGGTTGTGGGAAAGTTCTTTACTTTTGAACCGTAAGCTTATAGAAAAAATATATGGTGCAGCTTTACGGCGAGTATGAATGTAAGATAGATGCCAAAGGCCGGCTAAAAATGCCTGCTCAATTGCTGAAGCAATTGGGAGGGTTGTCGCCTGCAACATTCTTTGTCAATCGCGGATTTGAAAACTGTATCATGTTGTATCCTGAAAAAGTTTGGGATAAAATCGTCGCTGGAGTCAATAAACTGAATGTGTATAGACAAAAAGATAGAAACTTTATCCGCTATTTTTATCGTGGGGTGACCAGTATGACTACGGATTCTGCAGATAGGGTGTTGATTAGTAAGCATCTGTTGGATTATGCCAATATCGAAAAGGAAGTCGTGTTGTTTGCTTATCTCGATAGAATAGAAATGTGGGATAAGGATTCGTATTACAATATGTTGGATGCTGAACCGCATGAATTTTCCGATTTGGCAGAGCAGGTGTTGGGGCAGTCTTTGGGAGGTGAAAATCAAGAATCATGAGGCACGAATCGGTTTTGTTAAAAGAATTGGTCGATGGCGTAGTGTTGGATTTGCAAGGACTTTACGTCGACGTAACTTTTGGGGCAGGAGGTCATAGTTTTGAGCTGTTGTCGCGATTGAAGGAAGGCGGAAGGCTGTATGGGTTCGATAGAGATATCAATGAATTGTCCAAGGCTAGAGAAGATGAGCGTTTGGTGTTGAGGCACAATAATTTTTCGGACTTTGGTCGAGTGTTGAGAGCTGAAGGTGTGGGGTTGGTAGATGGAGTGATGGCTGATTTGGGGGTTTCTTCTATGCAGTTTGATGAAAGCGATAGAGGGTTTTCGTATCGGTCGTCTGCAAAGCTTGATATGAGGATGAATCGAAGAGCGAAAATGGATGCGGCTGAAGTTTTGAATACTTATTCTATGGAGCAGTTGTGGTATATGTTTTCGGATTTTGGAGAGATTAAAAATGCGAAAACACTGGCTGGTGGAATAGTGGCGGCTAGGGCTTTGAAGTCGATTACCTTGACAGGGGATTTGATGTTGGTTGCAGAGCAGTATTCATATGGGAATAAATTCAGGTATCTGTCTCAGGTCTTTCAGGCAGTTAGGATGGAAGTGAATGATGAGATGGGGGAGTTGTATCGGTTTTTGAGCCAGTTGAGTGATGTGGTTAAGGTTGGAGGAAGAGTTGGGATTATTACCTTTCATTCTCTTGAGGATCGCGCAGTTAAGCGGTTTTTTAAGACTGGGTCCGTAGAGGGGCAAGTGAAGGAGGATGATTATGGGCGGTCGTTGAGGCCGTTTAAGGTGGTGAATAAAAAACCAATTTTGCCTTCGGCAGAAGAGATCTCTCAAAATGTTAGATCGCGAAGTGCAAAATTGAGAATAGCAGAAAGAATAGAAATTAAATAAGAAAAGTATAGATTTTAAAATATTGAGAAAATTATGTTGAAAAATAAAGGCAAGAAAAATAATTATTTGAGTGGAGTAGACGTGGCCGAATGGTTGCGAGTGCACAGTCAGTATATATTGTTTTTGTGTGTGTTGGCCTTTGTAAGTATAATGAATTCTCATTTGGCAGAACAGAAAATTAGAAAGATTGCCCAGTTGAAAAACGATGTGCAAGAATTGAATTGGAAATACTTGTCCATTAAGTCGGATTGGATGAATCGTTCGTCGTTGTCTAATCTGGAAAATAATTTGGATGAAAAGGCTTTGGGGAAATCTGGTGCGAAACCAGTGATTATTGTAGCGGATAAGGATAAGCGATAATGGGGGTTCGGAAGGAAATATTGAGTAGGGCTTATATAGTCTTTTATTTATTTGCCTTGTCTGGATTGGTGATTTTTGGTAAGGTTATTAAGATTGATACCATTGATCGAGCTTATTGGGTGGAGCGCGGAGACAGCTTGACAATTAAAAAACAAGAAGTCTTAGCTCATAGGGGGAATATTTATGCCGATGATGGAAGTTTGTTGGCCACCAGTATCCCGTTTTTTGATGTGCGCATAGACTTAAATTCTTCTGCTATGGCGGCGGATAGCTTTTTTGCCAATGTCAAAGGGCTGTCGGAAGCTTTGCATAGAGATATTTGGCCGACAAAGTCGGTGGCAAAAATCGAGGCGGACTTGCGAAAAGGTTATAAAAATAAAATTCGTCATTTTTTAATTAAGAGAAATGCGACCTATGAAGAAGTGGAGAGAATAAGAACCTATCCATTGCTTCGATTAGGAGGGTATAAAGGGGGATTGGTATTGGAGAGAAAGTCCAGTCGATTAAAGCCATATAAAAATTTGGCCAGTAGGACAATTGGTCGAAAAGACGATCACAAAGATCCTGTGGGCTTAGAATTGAGTTATGATAAGAAGTTGAGCGGTGTCAATGGTCAGCGATATGTTCAGAAAATCGGGGGGTCGACATATGTTCCTATCGATGGATTGAAGAATATAGAGGCTGAGCAGGGTGCGGATCTGAAGACGACATTGAATGTCAATCTTCAGGATATCTCTGAGCACGCACTGAGTCAAGTATTGAAGGAGCACGAGGCAGAGTGGGGGACGGCCATTGTGATGGAAGTTGCCACTGGAAAAGTTAAGGCATTAGCTAATTTAGGGAAGGGGAAGTCTGGATATTACGAAATACTGAACTATGGAGTTGGTAGATTGTACGAGCCTGGATCGACCTTTAAATTGGCGACCATGATGGCGTTGTTCGAAGATAAAAATCTAGATCTTGATGATTTAGTTAATATAGGTCCGGGTTATTTAAAGGTGGGATCTGGTGTAGTCAGAGATTCTGAAAAACACCCTTTTACAGAGACTACCTTATTGGAAGCCTTCGCGGTATCTTCCAATGTAGCTATGGCAAAACTGGCTAATCACTATTTTAAAGACGGCGATGGTCCAGATCGATTCTTTAAATATATGCGACAGTTTAAATTAAAAGAAAAAACCGGAGTTGAAATTCCAGGTGAGCCCATGCCTGACCTCTATTCTAAGAAGGAAAGAGAGCAGTTTGATTCCAAAAAAGGAACATGGAGTTCTATTATGTCCATCCCATACATGTCTCATGGGTATGAATTGAGGTTGACGCCTATGCAATTGTTGGCATTCTACAATGCAGTAGCCAATGATGGTTATTATGTGGCGCCTCGATTGGGAGACAATATCCAGAAGTCTGGAAAGGTAATTGAGGATTTGTCCAAAAATTCCAAAGCGGTGAAGATCGCTTCCGATGCTACGATTGAAAAAGCTCAAGCTTTATTGCGTGAAGTAGTGTTGAATGGAACGGGAAGAAATTTAATAAGTAAAGATTATTCAGTGGCCGGGAAAACTGGTACTACTCGAATTAATTATTCAAATAAGGAAGCAACAAGAAAGAAATATACAGCGTCATTTGTTGGGTATTTTCCCGCAGATAATCCAAAGTATTCGTGTATCGTAGTGGTCAACGATCCCAAAAAGCACGCATATTACGGTAGCAAAATCGCCGCTCCAGTTTTTAAGGAGATTGTCGATTATTGTTATGCTACCAATCCGGATTTGATGCAAATACTCAATAATAAACCCATGCTTGCAGCTGCAGATTTGCGCATACCTGTTTTTAAAGTCGGATATACCGAGGATCTTCAAAACATCTTCGGCTACTTAGGTCTCAAAACAAGAAAATCCAACTTCAGTCAATGGTCGCTAATTATGCAGGATACAGCCGATTTTACATTAGAACCTCGCATTATTAAGGAGGAGGTCATCCCAAATGTAGTAGGCATGGGTTTGAAGGACGCCGTGTATATCTTAGAGAATTTAGGTATGGAAGTTAAGATTTCTGGATCGGGAAGAGTCGTGGATCAGTCGTTAGATCCTGGCTTGCCTATTAATTCCAAAAAAATTTTTCTGACTTTGGGATAGCGTACATATGAATTTAAAAGACTTATTACCACTCTTAACCATTACCCAAGTATGGGGGAATACCGATGTTGAATTTTTCGATATCGGGGTTGATAGTCGAGTGGTCAAAGCTGGAGATTTGTTTGTTGCTATTAAAGGAGAAGTTGTAGATGCCAACCAGTATGTAGGTGATGTGGTTGGCAAGGGGGCTGTGGTCATCCTGTCTCAATTGCCATTGCCAGAGTCTATGAAAGATTGGAATGGGGTTTGGGTCCAGGTGGATGATGATAGAAAAGCTCTATCTTTTGTAGCCGAGGCATTTTTTGATTTTCCCAGCAGTAAGATTAAATTGGTAGGAGTCACAGGAACCAATGGTAAATCCACGGTGGTTAGCTTGCTATATCAATTGTTCACTGATCTGGGGTACAAAGTTGGACTATTCTCTACTATAGAAAACCGAATTTACAACAAAGTTTTGCCTTCTAAATTAACCACTCCAGATCCCATATCTCTCAGTAGATATTTGGCTGAAATGGTTGAGGTTGGATGTGATTTTGCCTTTATGGAAGTGAGTTCTCATGCCTTGAGTCAGCAACGATGTGCTGCGCTTCAATTTGAAGGAGGAGTTTTTATGAATATTTCTCATGATCATTTGGACTATCACCAAACCTTTCAAAATTATATATACGCTAAAAAAATATTTTTCGATCAATTATCTGCCTCGGCATTTGCCTTGGTTAATATGGATGATAGTCGATCGCCCATTATGCTGCAAAATTGTAAGGCTAAAAAAGCGAGCTTTGGTTTGCAGCGCATAGTAGATTATAAGGTTCAGATTCTGGAAGAAGATATCAATGCAATGCTGTTGAGTATAAATCAACAGCAATTTTATACTTCAATTGCCGGTCGTTTCAATGCCTACAATTTGGCCGCCGTATATGGGGTAGCTGATTTAATGGGTATGGAATCTTCAGAGGTGTTGAGGTTGATTTCCAATTTGCAGGGAGTCAAGGGGAGGCTGCAAAAAGTGAAAGTGGGTGATCAATTGCCTATCGGAGTGGTCGATTATGCCCATACTCCTGATGCTGTTGAGAAGGTGTGTCAAGCACTCAATGCTATGTTGACCAATGATGGACGATTGTTGGTGGTCGTGGGGTGTGGTGGAGATAGAGATAAGACTAAGCGGCCGATTATGGCCCGAATTGCAGCTAGTAACAGTAGTATCTGTATTCTGACCTCCGATAATCCAAGGACGGAATCTCCTGAAGATATTTTATTGGAAATGGCCGAAGGATTAAATCCTGTTCTCAAAGCAAAAACTTTTTCTATCGTCAATCGCAAAGAAGCAATTCGCATGGCCGTAGCAATGGCCAATGTCAACGATGTGATTCTGGTAGCAGGAAAAGGACATGAAAATTATCAAATTATTGGCAATGAAGTTTTGCCCTTTGATGATGCTGAAATATTGACCTACGCATTACAAAACAAATACATCAAAGCCTAAGGAAATATGTTGTACACATTATTTGAATATATTGAATCACATTACGATATTCCAGGTGCTAGATTGTTCCAGTATCTCTCTTTTCGCGCTGCAATGTCTATGATATTGTCATTGATAGTGGCTATGTTTTTTGGAAAGAGAATCATTCGGTTTTTGCGTAAAAAGCAAATCGGAGAAACGGTTAGAGAGTTGGGCTTGGCAGGTCAAAAAGAGAAAGAAGGAACACCGACTATGGGGGGTGTAATCATTATTTTGGCCATATTGGTGCCCACCATATTGCTGTGTGATTTGACCAATATATATATTCAGTTGATGATCTTCGCTGTATTGTGGATGGGAATGATTGGTTTTGTGGATGATTATATTAAAGTATTTAAGAAAAATAAACAAGGACTTAAAGGGAAGTTTAAGATAATGGGGCAGATTATCTTGGGAGTAGTGGTCAGTGTGGTGATTCTATATAATAGTGATGTCACCATTCGAATGAATAAAGATGCCACTTATAAGGAAATGGTCCAAAATGGAGAGATTTTAGATGTGGAAGACATCGGAGGAGATTATGTCGATGTTCATACATACTTGACCAATGTGCCTTTCTTTAAAGGCAATCAATTGGATTATAGTAAGGTATTGCCTTTGTTTCCCAATAATCCACCGTTAAATGCGGCATTGATTTTTATACCGTTGGTTATATTTATTATCACTGCTGTGTCCAATGCGAGTAATCTCACCGATGGATTGGATGGATTGGCTTCTGGGATATCAGCTATTATTGGTGGGACATTGGGCATCTTTGCCTATGTCTCTGGTCATACAATATTCGCAGAATATTTAAGTATTTTTTACATCCCGTATTCAAGTGAATTGGTGGTTTTCTCGGCCTGCTTTGTCGGTGCCTGTATAGGTTTTTTGTGGTTTAATGCCTATCCTGCAAGTATTTTTATGGGTGATACTGGAAGTTTGACCATTGGGGCCATTATAGCCACGATGGCTATTATGTTGAGAAAGGAACTCTTAATTCCCATTCTTTGTGGAGTGTTTTTGGTGGAAAGTATCAGTGTGATTTTGCAGGTGATTTATTTTAAATATACCAGAGGAAAATACGGTGAAGGCAGACGTCTTTTCAAAATGGCTCCTCTTCACCACCATTATCAGAAGTTGGGTCTACACGAATCCAAAATAGTTTCAAGATTTTGGGTTATTGGAGTTATGCTTGCAGTGATTGCAATTATAACACTGAAAATAAGATAGATATAACGACTTAAATTTATCATATAATTGATTTTTTCTATTTTTATTAGCCTAATAGTGAATTAAAAATGTATAGATTTAATCATTAATATTATATTTTTTTTATATTTGTTATGTAAGATTAAAAGACGTGTAATAAATGGCAAGAATTCTACTAAGGTTTCAAAAAAATTACAACATTTTTCCGATGGGGATCGGATAAAAACTTGTCCGAGGGCGCTTGTTTAAGTGCCCTCTTATTACACCTTTTGACCGTTATTAAAATTAAAGAAAACTACAATGTCATTGGTGCAAAATGTTAAGCAAAATCTAAAAGGAGATCGCAATATCTGGGTGATATTTGCCTTCTTGTGCTTGGCTTCCATGTTGGCTGTCTATTCATCGGCAGGCATAATGGAATACCGAGCGGGTGGGCTTGGCGTTGGCTACAGTATACTGAAACATATGTTGTTGATCGTCATAGGAGGAATGGTGGTTTATGTAGTGCATCAGTTGCCGCATCGCTTTTTTAGTGCCATTGCACCTACCTTTCTATTGGTAGCCATTGGCCTACTTATATTTACCATGTTTTTTGGTGTGGAGAAGAACGATGCAAGACGATGGATTTCATTGCCTATTATTGGGTTTTCGCTTCAAACCTCAGATTTGGCCAAGGTGGCCATTGTGTTGTTTTTGGCCAGGACTATTTCTACTAAGCAAGCCATTATTAAGGATTTTAGGTCGGCATTTTTGCCACTGTTAACTCCTATTTTATTGGTATGTATTTTAATCGCTCCTTCGGATTTGTCGTCGGCAGCTATTCTATTTGTCACTTGCTTAATCATGCTATTTGTAGGTAGGATTAAGATGAAATATATAATGTTGATATTTCTCACAGGGATTATAGCCTTGGCTGTGTTTATCCTTTTAGGAGATTTTGTGGATGGGTTTTCCCGTGTGGATACCTGGATGAGTCGCTTGAGTGATTTCGTCAATGGAGCGGGTAGCTCTGACAATACTCAGGCAAAAATCGCTATAGCACAAGGTGGTTGGTTCGGAATCGGACCGGGCAATAGTGTGCAGCGAAATTTTATAGCATATCCCTATGCGGATTTTATCTATGCTATTATATGTGAAGAATACGGTGCTATTGGAGCATTTTTTATACTGATCTTGTATTTGTTGTTGCTCTTTAGATGTACCAAGATTCTTACTAGATCACGTAAGGCATTTGGTGCTTTACTCGCTTTTGGATTATGCATCAATATCGTGTTGCAGGCCTTGGCCAATTTGGCTGTGTCTGTGCATTTGGTGCCACCTACAGGTTTGAATCTACCTATGATTAGTATGGGTGGATCCTCTCAGTTGTTTACCGCTTTACAATTTGGTATTATCCTTAGCGTAAGTAGAGAGGTGGAGAAAAATGGATTACATAAAAAAAACCTGAAGGATGAAAGTGATGATTAGTGGAGGAGGAACAGGTGGGCATATATTTCCCGCTATTGCAATTGGAAATGCCTTGCTGGTAGAACAGCCTGGTACTCAGTTGTTGTATGTGGGAGCGAAAGGAAAGATGGAAATGAGTCGAATTCCTGCTGCAGGCTTTGAAATAGAAGGCTTGTGGATCAGTGGAATTGATCGTAAAAAAATGTGGAAAAATATTTTATTCCCATTTAAATTGTTTTCGAGCTTATGGAAGTCATATCGCTTGATCAAAAAGTTTAGTCCCGATGTAGTAGTGGGTGTAGGTGGATTTGCCAGTGGACCATTATTGGAAATGGCCAGTCGGTTAAATGTGCCAAGCCTCATTCAAGAACAAAATTCAGTAGCTGGATTAACCAATAGGTTGTTGGCTAAAAAAGTAGATAAAATATGCGTGGCATTCGATGGAATGGAGCGGTATTTTCCAAAAGAAAAGATAGTATATACTGGTAATCCCGTCCGAGCAAATTTGTTGAAGGAATCAGTAAATATAGAGTCAGAGAAGTTGAAGTGGAATATTCAGCCCCAATGCAAGGTGGTGGTTTCTCTGGGGGGGAGTTTGGGAGCGAGAACATTGAATCAAATGTTTAGAGATCAAACCGATTTAATCGCTGCCAATCCCAATATTCATTTTGTATGGCAGTACGGGAAACTGTATAAAGAAGAATACAGTCAATGCGATACGGCAAAATTGGACAATGTGTCTGCTTTTGAATTTATCGATGATATGTCATCTGCATATACTATAGCGGATATGGTCATAGCTAGGGCAGGAGCATTGACCTTGGCTGAATTGGCCGTAGTGGCTAAACCAGCATTGTTGATCCCTTCGCCAAATGTGGCCGATGACCATCAAACCAAAAACGCTGAGCAATTAGCCAATATGGATGCTGCCATTGTGTTGTCGGATTCTGAGGCTCGAGAAAAGGGTTTGGCCTTGGCGATTGACAGTTTAGAGAATACTGAAAGATTGGATAGTTTATCTAGGAATATTGCCCAATACGGAAGTAGAGATGCTGCTCGAGTTATTGCCAATGAAATTGTTGATCTAAAATCTAAATCTTGATGGTAGATAAACAACATATCAAGCGGTTGGGCTATTTACTGGCCTCATGTCTATTCATCATTGGGGTAGGTATATTGTTTGCTTCCTTTGGTTCGAGATCTGATGCCAAGGTAAGTGGTATAGAAATGATATTTGAAGAACAAAAGGCTGCAGAAAATTTGTTGGATTCAGCCGATATAGTACGCAGTATTCACACCATATATCCCAAGGGAGTGGTTGGTTTGGAAGCTAAAGATTTAAAGTTAGATTCCATGGAAGTCGCTTTGAGAAATAATCCCTTTGTGGACCATGTGGAGTTGTATTTAGATAAAAATGCAAAGCTGCGTATAGAAGTACAAGAAAAAAGTCCGCTTTTAAGGGTCTTGAGTCTTAAAGGTGACAATCTATATATCGATCGTCAGGGATGGGCTATGCCATTGTCCGATCACTATACGGCGAGGGTAGTAGTGGTAACTGGGCACTTGCCAAAGATTGTGAAAGAGGTACCAGTAGATTCAGTGGCGATCTTGAACAATATCTTTGAAATAGCAAAGGCAATTGATCGCGACAAATTTATGAGTGATTTTATCTCAGAGATTCATGTCGATCATCAATCGAAGATTACCTTAATTCCCGTAGTGGGTGATTTTGTAATCAGTGTAAGTGATGTGGCTAACATAGATGAAAAAATGGATAATCTAAAGATCTTTTTGCGCGATGGTTTATCCCGCATAGGATGGGATAAATACAGTGAATTGAGCATAGACTACAATCATCAGATCGTTGGTAAAAAAATATTGAAACCGTGAAACATTTATATATGAAGTCAAATAATTATAATCCAGAGGAAGTTGTAGTGGCGGTAGATATAGGGACTACAAAAGTTTGTGTAGTTGCTGGAAGACGCAATGAGCATGGGAAGTTGGAAATCCTAGGCTTGGGAAAAGTGCCTTGTGAAGGTGTTATCCGTGGTGTAGTGTCCAATATTGAGAAAACAGTTCGCGCCATAAAGGAGGCTGTGGCTATTGTCGAAAAACAGATTGATGCCAAAGTGAAAATAGTTCACGTTGGGATAGCAGGGCAACATATTAAAAGTTTACATCATCACGGTATATTGACTAGGGATAATGCTCATGACGAAATAAGTCAAGCTGATATCGATCGATTGATCAATGATATGTATAAATTGGTTTTGCCTCCAGGTGATAAAATTTTACATGTAATTCCTCAGGAATATATTGTGGACAATGAGCAAGGAATAATTGAACCTATCGGTATGTCTGGAATCCGATTGGAGGGAAATTTTCATATAATTACTGGTCAAATTACAGCTTCAAATAATATTCTAAGATGTATTAAAAAGGCAGGTCTAGAAGCTGCCGATATCACTCTTGAGCCGATAGCATCCAGTGCTGCGGTACTGAATCAAGAAGAGAAAGAAGCTGGGATAGCTTTGGTAGATATTGGGGGTGGAACAACAGACTTAACCATATTTTATGAGGGTATAATTAGACATACTGCAGTGATTCCATTCGGTGGTTATGTTATTACCAAGGATATTAAAGAAGGTTGTACCATCATGAATCATCAAGCCGAGAAACTGAAGGTCAAATTCGGTTCTGCTTTGGCCAAAGAAGTGCTTGAAAATAAAATAATTACTATTCCCGGATTGAAGGGAAGAGCTCCAAAAGAGATCTCTGAGAAAAATCTTGCTAGAATAATTCAGGCAAGAATCGAAGAAATCATGGAATATATTGTCTATGAAATCGATCGCTCGGGTTATGGAGATAAATTGATTGGAGGGATTGTGTTGACAGGAGGAGGATCAAAACTGAAATATATTGAAGACTTATTAGAGTTTCACACTGGTATCCCTACTAAGGTTAGTTATCCGATCGAACATTTGGCTCACGGTTATGTCAAGGAATTGAGCAGTCCTGTATTTTCTACCTCTATTGGATTGTTGATTACTGGATTGTCCACTAGAAAATATGACTCAGCTATAGAAGTGGAAAAAGAAGAGGTAAAAGAAGTGGAAATGGTTGTAGAACCTGTGGTGAAAATTGAAGAAGTTCAACAAAAAGTAGAAGAGCTTCCCCGGACCGAAGCTCGAGTAGAGCCTCAGGAAGGACCAGTGACTGGTAATAGCTACAGCAAAAACCATGACCCTATGGACGATGATATAAATATGGACCAAAAAGGATTTTGGAATAAAGTATTTAACAAAACCAAGGATTGGTTCGAAGCAAGTCCAGATTCAGATTTAAACTAAGTTCTCAAAACATATACTATTTATTAATTTTTAAAATTGGAAAACTATGGAATTCGATATACCTTCTAAAGAAATGTCTATCATAAAAGTCATCGGAGTTGGTGGTGGAGGTTGTAATGCCGTGACTCACATGTTCAGACAAGGTATTGTCGGTGTAGATTTCGCACTTTGTAATACCGATCATCAATCTATGGAATTGAGTCCAGTTCCTATTCGCATACAGTTAGGGCCTAATCTTACCGAAGGTAGAGGAGCCGGTTCTAAGCCAGAAGTTGGCAAACAAGCTTGTATTGAATCAATTGAAGAGATAGAGTCGTTTTTGTCCACAGGGACTAAAATGGTTTTTGTAACTGCTGGAATGGGTGGGGGTACCGGTACTGGTGCGGCGCCTATTATTGCCAAAACGGCCAGAGAGTTGGGTATTTTGACTGTGGGTATAGTCACATTGCCTTTCCGATTTGAAGGAAATACGAGAATTAAATATGCTGAGGATGGATTGGAAGATCTCAAAGCCAATGTAGATGCATTGATTATTGTATCCAATAATAAGTTGCGAGATATCTATGGTAATCTCCCTGTTTCTGATGCTTTTGGTCATGCCGACAATATATTGACTACAGCAGCTAAAGGCATTGCTGAGATCATTACGGTTCCCGGTTATGTAAATGTGGATTTTGAAGATGTCAACACCGTTATGCGTGAAAGTGGAGTAGCCATTATGGGTACTGCATTTGGAGAAGGTGAAGATCGTGCCAAAAAAGCGGTTAGACAAGCTTTGGATTGTCCACTTTTGGAAGAAAACGACATACGCGGTGCCAACCATATCCTATTGAATATCACCTCTGGTAATAAAGAAATTACCATGGATGAAATCTTTGAAATTACTGAATATGTTCAAGAAGAAGCCGGAAATGACACCAATCTTATCTGGGGTAATTGTTCTGACGAGACCCTAGGGGATAAGATCTGTGTAACCGTTATCGCTACTGGATTTGAGAGAACCAATGTTCTTCAAAAAAAAGAGATAGTTGAGCCTAAGGTTAAGGCTGCACCGATAGAGAAGGAAACTATAGCTCCACCGGTAATGCATGAAATTCCCTTGGAAATTCAGAGTAATCACGATTCTTCAACCGTGATTTTTCAAGAGAAAAGTGCTGCGTCAATGGATGACGTAGCGGGTTCTTATAACCGCGAAGAAGATCCTTTTGTAGAAGAATATATGAACAAGGTGCGTCAACACCAAGAAGAAAAATCTAGGTTTCAACCCCGAAATCTAGATGATAAAAAAATGTATGCACATAAAACCATCGTAGATATGGAAAATGTGCCTGCCTACAAAAGAAGACGAGTTCACTTGGACGATCCAGTAGATTCTGACTATGAACCCAAATCAACTTGGTCAATGAGTCACGAAGACGGTGAACCTGTGATCAGAAAAAACAGTCCTTACCTTCATGATAATGTGGATTAAGTAAGATAATTTAAACCATGCATGTAAAAGATCTCTGAGAGCCATTGTGTTTTCGGAGATCTTTTTTTTGTGGGATAAGAGTACTGTGTTGTTATACAAATAACATATAATTCGCTTCCGTTTGGAAATGCTATCACGTCTCGATACAATGGAATTTTCCAAAGGATTTACATTGCAGTCACGCCTTTTTGTAGAGGCGCAAGATTTTGCGTCTCCTATCCTAGATTATATTAATACCAAGCCTAAGCCAGTGGCTGAATCCTTACGAATTACAGGGCAATCACGCCTTTTTGTAGAGGCGCAAGATTTTGCGTCTCCTATCCTAGATTATATTAATACCAAGCCTAAGCCAGTGGC
>NZ_JAJQYA010000016.1:80540-95900 GCF_021729155.1 Membranihabitans marinus
TGAATCCTTACGAATTACAGGGCAATCACGCCTTTTTGTAGAGGCGCAAGATTTTGCGTCTTCTATCCTAGATTATATTAATACTAAGCCTAAGCCAGTGGCTGAATCCTCACGAATTACAGGGCAATCACGCCGGAGCCAGTGGCTCCGGTTCCCTCATCAAATGTCCATTAAGGACATTTGGTTGCCCTTTGGGCAACTTCATTCGGTCATTCAATTTTCTTAATTATTTTCCAATACGATATCTACATAATAATAACAGTGGTCAGTAACGTATTCATCACATATAGCTTCCGATTTGACAACCCTCCACGAATGATGCATGTCGTACATGATGTAGTCTATTTTCTTTGTGGGCTTGGACGAAGAGTAGGTTTTTTGATAATTAGGACCAATATCTGAAGCCTTAAAAGCCGACAATATAATTTGAATATCATGACTTTCTGGAGTAGCATTCAAATCTCCAGCTATTATTGTAGGATACTTGCTATTCGAAAACAACTCAATCAGTTTCTTGGCTTGTGCAGTACGGCTAATGGAGTTGTTAAGATGATCCAAGTGTGTACCAATAAACTGAATAGTATCTCCAGCTGGTGTCAATACCAGAGTTGATAATGCCGCTCTAGGTTCGTGATCTACATGGTGAGGTAGAGGATGATTATGTGTAGATATAAAAGGGTATTTAGAAAGTACACCTTCTCCATAATATCCTCCATCGTATAGCATGGCTGTGGCATAAATGGAAGCCATTTTTGTTCTGTATCCCAATTCCGTAGGTAAGTCATATCCATGTGCTCTATTGGTTTTGAAATCTACTTCTTGAAGAGCGACAAAATCGGGATCTAAGTCCGAGATGGCCTTGGCTATAGCATCTAGGTTGAAATCGTTTTTTGTCGTCGCACCGTGTAGTATGTTATAGGTCATAAAGCGGATGGTGTCCTGACCCGCAATTGGATTGTGAATCAGGATGTAAAAACAGAATGGGAGTAAATATTTAAATTTCAAAATACTTATTTTTTAATCGAAAACTGGGCAAATATTGGAAAGTGATCGGAGTTGAAATGCATATCTATCCAATGACTGAGGACGGCTGTTTTTTCAAATTTCACTTTATTGTTTCCAAAGATATAATCAATTCTTTTTTTCGGATTTTCTGTGATTTTAAAACCAGTATAAGTCGTTGTAGGACCAAATGGGATTTCATCATAGGCGGTGTAACTGTCCTGCATGGCTGCAGAAAACATTTTTATCGGTGCAGTATCCGGCGTGAGATTGAGGTCGCCCATTAGGATAACTGCCTCTTGATTACCGGTTTTTTCTTCTATCATTTTCAATATGAGATCGGCGCTATTTTCTCTTGCTTTTATACCTCTGTGATCGAAGTGGGTATTAAATACATAGATCTGATCCTTTTTCGATTTTAGGTATTTAAATTTACCGTATGTGCATATTCGTTTAAGCGATGCATCCCAGCCCACTGATGGAATGTCTGGACTGTCTGATAGCCAGAAGGTAGAAGCCTCAATGTTTTTAACTCTTTCGGTATGGTAAAATATGGCGCTGTATTCACCTTCAGTTTGACCGTCATTTCTCGCTACTCCAATGTATTTATATTTTTTCAGTGCTTGATCTAAATATAGTACTTGTTCGTGTACTGCTTCTTGAACGCCTAAGAAATCAGGCTCGTAAAAAAGTATCTCTTTAACCAGTGATTCTTTTCTTTCGTCCCAACGATCAGGACCATCTTTTTCATTGGCATAGCGGATGTTGTATGTCATAGACGTCCTCGATTGACCACTCATTGTTGTCTGTATTCCTATGAAACATATTAATGTAAGTAGGATAAAGCGTACCGTATTCATATTGTATATTTTGCTGCAAAAATACCAAGTTAAACAAATTATCAATATAGATTTGTATTATATAAAGGTTAGCTTTAATTCAACTTACAGAGGAGTTTTTTTTCAACCGTCTGACTTATCCTGTAAAAGTTGTAGGTTAATATATTAATTCTGTTTTAGCCTTATGGGTTCATTTAATTCCTAAACTTTTTTATTTGAATTAAAATGAGATCATCATTTGGAAAGCCAGGGTTTTGTATAGTGAAATGTATAGTTTGATATGGTATAAATCGCATCGATAATATGGGAATTATTATAGCAGATGGATAGTTAAATTTCCACTGGTCCACCCCCTAATCCCCGCCAGCGGGGGACATAAGATTGTAAAGTCTTGGAAGCGACGCACTGAACTAAGTCGAAGTGGACGACTTGGTATCATAAGGAGAAATCCTTTTTAACTATGGTTTAATCACGCCTAGTAGAGACATGACCAAATGAAGTACAAAGTATCCAATAGACTGTCTTATTCTAAAAAAGTTTGTAGGTTATTTAATAACCCTGTATTATGCAAATGCCTAATCCATTCGAGGTCGGACTTTCGTTTTTATATTGTTTGGTTTCGCTTTGGAGCAGTTTATCCTGTAGGATTTAGACAAAATCGGTTTTGAATCCAAAAGAAAGTAATTGTTCCATCTTTGAATTTGAATCTAATGTATTCATAATCAAGTGATCGACCTTGTCGAGATCGGCAATTTTACCCACACTTATTTTACCCAATTTTGATGCGTCGGCCAAGACAATGAATTGTGCACATCGCTGAATCATTTTTCGATTGAGAGAAGCTTCAAAATTGCTGGCTGTTGTCAAGCCTTGTTGAATATCAATGCCGTCTACACTTAAGAATAGTTTATTGCATACATAGTGATCGAGCATGGCCTCTGCATGGGAACCAATGGTCGAAGAAGAGGTGTTGCGCATATTTCCACCTAGAATAATGATCTTATTGCTTGGGTTTTCGCCTAAATCCATAGCCACCTGTAGAGCTGAAGTGACAATGGTCAGATTGTTGATTTGTTTGAGCTGTTGTGCTAGGATGGCCATAGTAGTACCCGATCCCAACATAATAGAATCTCCGGGCTGAACATAGGATTTGGCCTTCATGGCCAGGGTTAATTTTTCCGCGTAATTGATATGAATCTTTTCAGATATCTGTTTTTCTTGAATATGGGGATCGCTCTGACTTGCTCCGCCGTGAATTCTATAGAGCAGTGATTTGTCTTCTAAATAAGTCAAGTCCTTTCTGATGGTCACTGGAGAAACTTCTAATTCCTCGCTTAAGTCGGCAACGTAAATGTGACCTAATAAATTTAATTTGTCTAAAATGTATCGATGTCTTTCGGAAACTTTCATTTTTGTGTTTTGTTTGACCTTGAAGTGTAAATATACTTAGAATAAATCTCCAAAAAAAGAAAATAAATGATATATTTACGACAGTTAACGAAATAATTATGAATAGATCGAAAGTTTTATCTGCATTAAAAGAAGCCAATAAGGTGTATGATGTCGTAGTAATTGGAGGGGGAGCCAGCGGCTTAGGTGTGGCTTTGGATGCCGTGACTAGAGGATATTCGACGGTGTTGTTGGAAAAAGTTGATTTTGCGAAGGGGACATCGAGTCGAAGTACGAAGTTGCTCCACGGTGGTGTAAGATATTTGGCTCAGGGAAATATTCGTTTGGTGCTGGAGGCATTAAAGGAAAGGGGGAGGATTATGAAAAATGCCCACACCATGGTGTCCAACCGGGTATTTGCCTTACCCGTTTATCAATATTGGGAAATTCCGTTTTATTTAATTGGCTTGAAACTATATGATATTTTGTCTGGTAAATGGTCTTTGGGTAAGTCCAATTATATCTCTCGTTCCAAAGCAATAGAACTGATGCCCAATCTCAAGACTACAGGGCTAAAAGGTGCTATTCAATATCACGATGGTCAGTTTGACGATGCCGAGTTGGCTATATCTATAGCACGCACAGCAATGGATTATGGAGCTCAAGTCTTGAATCATGCTGAAGTGACAAAGGTCGATAAAGAGGAATCCATGTTTCAAGTCAGTTTTAAAGATGGTTTGACCAGTGAAGAATATTCATTGCAATGTAAATCACTCGTCAATGCCACTGGAGTTTTTGTAGATGACATTCTCCAAATGGAGAAAAAAGATAAAAAATCTATAATTGCCCCCAGTCAGGGAATACATTTAGTGGTTGATCGATCTTTTTGGCCCTCGGATAGGGCATTGATGTTGCCCAAAACATCAGACGGTCGTGTGCTTTTCGGCGTTCCATGGCATGACAAGGTCATGTTGGGTACTACGGATACCCCGGTATCAAAAGTTAGTTTTGAACCTCGTCCGTTGGAAGAAGAAATTCAATTTGTATTGGATACTGCCAAAAATTATTTAACCCGTGCTCCAGAAAAAAAAGATGTAAAGTCTTTATTCGCCGGTTTGCGACCGTTGGTTGCTCCAGAGGATGAAGAAAAAAATACTAAAGAAATATCTAGAGGTCATAAAGTCCTCGTTTCTCCCAATCAAATGATTACCATTATAGGGGGAAAATGGACGACTTATCGAAAAATGGCTGAAGATGTGGTCGATAAAGCTATCCAAATTGGATTGTTGTCACAGAAGTCTTGTGAGACCTATGATTTGAAAATTCACGATAAGAATACCGAAAAGTTACAACAGATTCAAAGTGAAAATCAAGAGTGGGTGAGTCAACTTCACCCAGATTTTCCATATACAGTAGCAGATGTAGTGTATGCCATACGACACGATATGGCATGTACTATTGAAGATGTTTTGTCGAGAAGAATTCGACTGTTGTTCCTCGATGCCCAAGGTGCATTTGAGGTTTCTCCTTTAATTGGTGAAATCCTTCAGAGGGAATTGGGAGGGGGATATGATATGGAAAGTGATTTAAAGTCATTTATGGCAATTCAATCTCGATATTTAATATAAAATTTTAACTTAGCGAATTCTATTAGTATAATAAATCTAGATTATTCTTATGTCTAAAAAATATATTTTGTCTTTGGATCAGGGGACAACAAGTTCTCGAGCTTTAATTTTTGATCATTCTGGTCGTATTATATCTATGGCGCAAAAGGATTTTACTCAGTTTTTTCCCCAGCCGGGTTGGGTAGAGCACGATGCCAATGAAATATGGTCCACTCAGTCTTCTGTAGCGGCTGAGGCCGTGGCCAAAGCCAATCTTTCGGGCGATAATATCGAAGCCATAGGGATAACCAATCAACGAGAAACGGTGGTAGTTTGGGATGTGGATACTCAGCAACCCATTCACAAGGCCATTGTGTGGCAGGATCGAAGAACGTCTTCTTATTGTGAAACATTAAAACAGGCCGGTCATGAATCCATGATTCGAGACAAGACAGGGTTGGTTATCGATGCCTATTTCTCCGCCACCAAATTGAAGTGGATATTGGACAATGTAGAGGGGGCTAGAGAAAAAGCAAACAATGGTAAACTAAAATTCGGTACTATTGATTCTTGGTTAATCTATAAGTTTACTCGTGGAAGAGTCCACGCCACCGACATTACCAATGCTTCGAGAACCATGTTGTTCAACATTCATACCCAGTCATGGGACGAAGAGTTGTTGTCTCTGTTTGATATTCCTGCAGAGATGTTGCCAGAGGTGAAGCAAAGCAGTGAGATTATTACAACAACGGCAACCACGTTATTTTCATCTAAAATTCCCATTAGTGGTGTAGCTGGAGATCAGCAGGCCGCTCTATTTGGACAAATGTGTTTAGAGCCGGGAATGGGTAAGACTACTTACGGCACAGGTTGTTTCCTAGTGATGAATACGGGAAACGAGGCCATTCAATCCGAAAATAATTTATTGACCACTATTGCTTGGAAAATCGATGGAAAGGTGAGCTATGCGTTGGAGGGTAGTGTGTTTATCGGAGGAGCTGCCATTCAATGGTTACGCGATGGATTGCGTATCATTCACGAGGCAGTGGCTACAGAGGCTTTGGCAACCTCGGTAGACGACAACGACGGAGTTTATTTTGTACCTGCATTGACCGGTTTGGGCGCACCGTATTGGGATCAGTTTGCACGTGGTGCCATTGTTGGGCTGACAAGGGGAACAAAGGCTGCTCATATTGTGCGAGCTGCACTTGAGGGCATTGGATTTCAAGTAGCCGACGTCATTCATGCCATGGAGCAGGATATGGGATCCAAAAGCAAAGAACTTCGAGTAGATGGAGGCGCTGTTGCCAATAATTTTTTAATGCAGTTTCAATCAGATTTATTGCAGAGTGATGTGGTGCGGCCCAAGGTGTTGGAAACCACAGCATTGGGAGCGGCATATTTGGCAGGTTTGGCCACCGGGTATTGGAAAAATATCGATGAGATAAAAAGTCAATGGCAGTTGGATCGAAAATTTTCTCCTCAATTGTCGGCCGATGAAGTCGGTGATATGATGGATCGTTGGCATGATGCCGTGGGCAGATCTAGAAATTGGGCTTCAAAAAAATAGTATATCATATTGTAAAAATAGTAAAGTATGACACCATATATAGCAGAACTTATCGGAACATTTTTGCTAATCCTTTTAGGTAATGGAGTAGTAGCCAATGTGGCCTTAAAAGATACTTATGCTGGTGATGGAGGATGGATCGTTATTACCACGGGATGGGCTTTGGCTGTATTTACCGGAGTAGTGGTAGCTGGCCCATATAGTGGTGCTCATCTCAATCCGGCAGTTACATTGGGTTTGGCCATTACCGGACAGTTTTTATGGGTTGATGTCCTACCTTATATTATGTCCCAAATGCTGGGCGCCATGTTGGGTGCTTTCTTCGTATATCTATTTTATAGATCTCATTACAGAATCACTGAAGATGAAGGCGCTATTAAAGCGACTTTTTGTACTAGTCCTGCCATTGATCATCGATGGAATAATTTGTTGTCAGAAGTACTGGGTACCTTTGTTTTGATATTTGTAGTCTTGTATATTTCTGGAGCTCAATTGGGAGAAGTAGATCCAACCCCTATAGGTTTGGGTTCTATTGGTGCCATACCTGTTGCTTTTTTGGTATGGGTCATCGGTCTGTCTCTGGGAGGAACAACGGGATATGCCATTAATCCCGCTAGAGATATGGGGCCGAGGATCGTTTATTCATTCTTGTACAAAAATCCGGGCTGGAATTATGCTTGGATCCCTGTTGTTGGGCCGGTAATAGGAGCATTTATTGCTGGTGGATTATATTTATTGTTGATGTAGCATTCTCAGCTACATTTATTATGGTCTATAACAACTGTCTATTAGCTTTCTATTATTTATTTCTCTAAATATAACATTGATTTTTCGCAGATAAATATTTCTGTTATTTCTCGTGAAGATATATAGGAATTGTAATCCTTGAAGGACTAACCACAGGGATTACCACTATATTATATCGGTAAAACGTCAATAGTTATTAATCGAAGTGTATATAAACTTATTATTTTAAATATATGGGTTGTTGTGGTAATTGTTGACGATGTATTTGTTTTAATATATTGATTAATAGTATTTTGTATGTATTGTGCCTACATTGTTGCGGCTTTTCTTTTCGATTTTTAAATTTTGATTGTAATAAAATGGATTTAAGTATTTTTAAATAAATATATACATATTAAAATATTTTAAGATGTGTATTTTATTTAAAACTAGAGGTTCTTGATGTGTGTAAATCAATACTGTGTTATATTATTATTTTATATAATTTTAATTGTAATAATCTGTAAATTCATTTGTAGATTTGATGTTATTTTAATTTTTGATCTCTAATAAATTGTAAGGCCCCTATGCGATTATTATTTAGAAATTTTCACTTGTTCTTATCTTTTTCTTTGATTTTTGTGTCAAGTCAATTACTGTCCCAAACTATCTATTATGTGGATTACAATTCCTCAAGCGGTAGTTATGATGGATTGTCTTGGGCGACGGCCTATTACAATTTGCAGGATGCTTTGAACGATGTCAATCTGCAAAGTGGCGATGAAATTTGGGTAGCTCAAGGAACGTATAACACTGGGTATTATGGAGATCCGCGGACGAAATCTTTTGTTATTCCAGATGGGGTCAAATTATTTGGAGGTTTTACTGGGTCAGAAGTCAATCGCGAAGATAGAGATTGGATAAAATACCCTACCATATTAAGTGGTAATATGTATTCAGACACCAGTTATCACGTTATCTATACTGAAAATGTGAGTAACGATACCTGGGTAGATGGATTTACCATACAAGATGGCAAGGCCGATGGTTCAGGTCTTGAAAGTTTTGGAGGGGGATGGTTAAATAGAAGAACCGGTTCAAATGAGTCCAGTCCTGTTATTCAAAATTGCATATTTAAAAATAATTTTGCTGTCCATGGAGGGGGATTTTATTCCTTCAATATTGGATCTGGTCCTAGTCAAATAAAAATACTGAACTGTCAGTTTGTCGATAATGTAGCCAGCAATTATGGTGGAGCGCTACATTTTAATGCTTCAACAGGGGGTAGCTTGGACGTCGATGTGGTTAATACTTTATTTTTCAGAAATCAAGCATATTACGGTTCCGCTATATATCATAATGCGGCTGGGAATGGAAGTGTGGTGGGGAATTATCTCAATAATGTATATTCCCTGAACAATGCAACTAATGCAGGTTTAATATATGGAAGTAATGATATAGATGTGACGGTTTCCAACTCTATATTGTCTTCTAATCAAGGTGCTTACACTGTTGTTTTGGGCACTGCAACAGTAATCAATGTTGAGTATTCATTAATCGATCAAGCAAATACGGATTTTGACCATACCGATGGTGGAAATAATATATATTCTACAATGCCTCAGTTCATAGATGAGGCTGGTGGAGATTTTCGATTGAGTATGACATCGCCTGCTATAGATGCAGGGAATCCTAGCACAGACGTTAACGATTTTTATATGTTAAACGGCTCTGCTGTCGATTTGGGAAGAATGCCGCGTTTTACCACCAGCATTGATATGGGGGTTTATGAGTACAATTGCGGCGCGGTGCAACCCGTCAATGGAATAATCTATGTCAATCATCAAGCCATGGGAAGTAATTCCGGCCTCAATTGGAATGACGCTTTTACAGATTTGCAATCTGCTCTAGAACTTGCCCAGAATTGTCCGGAAATGATTTCTGAAATATGGGTAGCTCAAGGCAGCTATTATCCTTCAACGAGTGGTAATCGTTTTGAATCTTTTGAAATACCTAGTGGGATCAAGGTCTATGGTGGATTCTTGGGGAGTGAAACACAATTGAATGATAGAAACTGGGAAACGAATGAAACCATTCTCAGTGGTGATATTGGATCGATAGGTGTAGATACCGACAATAGTTACCACGTAGTATATATGGAAAATGTAAATTCAACCACGCGATTAGATGGATTTACCATTCGCTCAGGTAATGCAGATGAATATAGTTTTTATCTAAGTGTTGGGGGCGGAGTGTTTAATACTGCCAGAGGAGATGCCAATGAATCTAGTCCTACCATTATCAACTGTAAGTTTATCGATAATAATGCTGATAGTGGTGGAGGTGCTATTTTTAATGAAGCAATAGACGGAGGGGAAAGCGCTGCTCAGATTCTTGCTTCTAGATTTGAGGGTAATACTTCTACTTATGGCGGTGGAGCCATCATAAACGATGCTTATTTTTTAGGTTTAAATACGACCATCATAGATTCTTGCTATTTTCTAAATAATAGTGTAACTGACGGTTATCTTGGTGCTGGTGGAGCAATTGTAAATAGTGGTTATTCTGATGGATTGAATATGGTTGAAATTTCCCGTTCTGTATTCGAGAATAATAGTTGTCCTAAGGGAGGAGCTCTAGCCAATATTACAGCTGGAGGTATGGCTGATAATTTAATCGTTAATTCTGAGTTTAAGGGCAATTCATCTACCGATAATGGAGCAGCCATAGCAAATAGGGCTGTAACTATGTTCTTCGGTCCAAGTACTTATACTCTTGGAATATTGAATGCTAAAATCATTAATTCCATTTTTTCTGAGAATGTAGCCAGTGATCGCGGTATTGTCTTCAATAACAATTCTGATGGGGAATTGTCTGTCGATATTATTAATAGTGTATTTGCAAATAACAATTCCAATTCTTCAGCTACCGTGGTCAATGAAAATGAAATGTATAGCCAAGGTCTAGGAGAATTAAGAGATTCAATAGTTAATACTATTTTCTATAACAATACCAATAGTGTATGCATTAAAGATATTGATAATGATGTGACTACGATTGTTAAACATTCCTTATTTGACGTAGAATCTGGTGGGAATAATGGACAGGCAGGTATTGCGTCCAATGTAGCGGATAATAATCTATTTGAGACCAATCCCGGTTTTGTAGATCCAGCTAATGGCGATTTTCATTTAATGGTAAACTCTCCAGCGATAGACCAAGGACATCCCACAACTTTAACCGATGACTTCTATATGGTCGGCGGTATGGCTGTGGACTTGGATTTAAATCCTCGAATATTGAATGCCATAGATATGGGGCCGTATGAGGTAAATGTATGTGGTGATGTCAATACCGTTAACGGTATTATTTACGTCAATCATGCTGCAACCAGTGGAAATAATACTGGACTTAATTGGGCAGATGCCTACACCGATCTTCAGGATGCTTTGTTTATAGCCCAATCTTGTCCTGCCTCAGTAGATGAAATATGGGTAGCTCAAGGTGTTTATAAACCTAGTCAAGATGATAATCCAACTATTTCTTTTGTTATTCCCGATAGTATAAAAATCTATGGTGGATTTGACGGCATGGAAACCAATCTATCAGAAAGGGATTGGTACAATAATGAGACCATACTTAGCGGAGATTTGGGGACGGATAGCAGTTATCATGTGGTGACGACGATCGATGTAAGTGATTCTACCTTGGTCGATGGATTCACCATTCAAGATGGAAGAGCTGATGGAAGTAGTCTTGATCGCTATGCAGGTGGATGGTACAATAGGAGTAGTACTAAATTCTCAAGTCCTGTAATTCAAAATTGTCTATTCCAAAATAATTATGCAACCTATGGAGCTGGGTTTTATGGGCATAGTGTAAACAGAGATGGAGGTGAAATTAAGATGGTTAACTGTCGGTTTTTCAACAATATAGCTAGCCTAAGTGGAGGTGCGATTAATTTAAATGCGTCCATAGGAGGAAAATGGGTTATTAAAGTCAGTAATTCTGTTTTCGATTCCAATCAGGCGAATAGCAATGTTGGTGGAGGAGTTGTGTACCAAAATACAGGTGAGGGAGGAGTTATTGAAGCCTACTATACCAATAATGTGTATAGTAATAATGAATCCCCTGGAGGTTCGGTTTTTGTAACAAACGAAGGGTCGAACACCATTGTGAAGAATTCTATCTTTCAAGATAATGGAAACAATCTTTTTAGTCCGAGTAATTCGGATAATCAGACCATGTTTTCTTATTCTAGTTTCGATCTAGCTGAGGCTGATTTTTATCATATTAATGCTGGTAATAATATTTATTCAAGTAGCCAACACTTTGTCGATCCCGCAAACGGCGATTTTCATTTACTACTCACTTCTTCAGCCATTAATAATGGGGATCCTGCGACAGATATGAGCCTGTTTTATAATATCGGTGGAAATGCTGTAGATCTGGGTTTACAACCTAGATTTAATGATGACATCGATATGGGGGCATATGAGTTTAGCTGTGATGGTTATAGTTTTACAGATGATATTATATATGTAGATCTAACGGCAACCAGTGGATTAGACAACGGAAGTTCGTGGACCGATGCATTTACGGATTTACAATCAGCTCTTAATTTATTACAAAATTGTCCAGATGCCGCAGATAAGATTTATGTAGCAGAGGGTACTTATAAACCAACAAATACAGAGAATGCCACCATATCCTTTGTTATTCCCGATAGTGTGAAAATGTATGGAGGATTTCCAACAGGAGGAGATGTTTTTGCAAACAGAGATTGGGAAACCTATGAGACCATTCTAAGTGGGGATTTGGGGACGGATAGCAGTTACCATGTTGTGAAGACAATAGATGTAAGCGATTCTACCTTGGTGGATGGTTTTACCATTCAGGATGGGAGAGCCGATGGAATCAATTTCGATATTTTTGGAGGTGGTTGGTTCAATTTTAGAGATACCAAATCATCGAGTCCAGTTATTCAGAATTGTCTATTCCAAAATAATTTTGCTACCTATGGTGCTGGTTTTTATGGCCAAAGTTTACAAAATGTTGGCGGTGAAATCAAGATGATTAATTGTCGATTTTTCAATAATATCGCCAGTACGAGTGGTGGAGCCATTAATTTAAATGCGTCTTTAGGAGGAAATTGGGTCATTAAAGTCAGTAATTCTGTTTTCGACTCCAATCAGGCAAATAGCAATGTTGGTGGTGGGGTTGTGTTTCAAAATACAAGTGCAGGTGGAAACATTGAAGCTTACTATACCAATAATGTATATTATAATAATCAATCAAGAGGAAGTTCAGTGTTTGAAACATACGCTGGGTCAAATACTTATGTTAAGAACTGTATTTTTCAGAATAATGGAAATATTTTATTCTTTCCTTGGAGTACGGATAATCAGACCATGTTTTCTTATTCTAGTTTCGATCTAGATGAGGCTGATTTTTATCATATTAATGCGGGGAATAATATTTATTCAAGTAGCCAACACTTTGTCGATCCCGCAAATGGAGATTTTCATTTACTTCCTGCTTCTCCAGCTATTAACAGTGGTGATCCTGTGACAGATATGAGCCTGTTTTATAATATCGGTGGAAATGCTGTAGATCTGGGTTTACAACCTAGATTTAATGATGACATCGACATGGGAGTATATGAGTTTAGCTGTGATGGTTATAGTTTTACAAATGATATTATATATGTAGATCTAACGGCAACCAGTGGAGTAGACAACGGAAGTTCGTGGACCGATGCCTTTACTGATCTACAATCAGCTCTTAATTTATTAAAAAATTGTCCAGATGCCGCAGATAAGATATATGTTGCAGAGGGTACTTATAAACCTACAGTTACTACTAATCGTGAGATATCATTTAATATTCCAACAGATGTTGAAGTCTACGGAGGATTTCCTAGTGGTGGAGATGTTTTTGCAAATAGAGATTGGGAGGCGAATAAGACCATTCTCAGTGGAGATATAGGAGTGCAGAATGACAGTACAGACAATAGTTATCACGTAGTCTATACTCAGAATGTCAGTGCGGCAACTCTAGTGGATGGATTTACCATCACCGATGGGAATGCCGATGGTTTAGATCAGAATAGCAATGGTGGTGGCTGGCATAATAATGGCTCTGAATTAGGGAATGTGTCTAATCCAATTATTCAGAATTGTGTTTTTGTAGATAATTCATCCAATATTGCTGGTGGAGCAATTTTTAATAATGGTGAAGATGGTGGTGAAAGTTCACCAGTGATGACCAATTGTTTATTTAAGTCTAACTATGCTAATCTGACCGGTGGTGCTATTTTCAATGAAGGAGATTATGGAAAGAGTTCACCAGTGATGACCAATTGTTTATTTGAGTCTAACCATGCTAATCTGACCGGTGGTGCTATATACAATGGTGGGGATTATGGTGAAAGCTCACCTGTGATAACAAACTGTGTATTCATCTACAACTCTACTAATAAATATGGAGGTGCTATTTATAATAATGCAAACAATAGTGGTGAAAGTTCTCCAGTATTTACCAATTGTGTGTTTGCCTTCAATTCAGCCGAAGAAGGTGGGGTGATTTTTAATTCTAATACAGGGATTAGCGGGAGTTCACCTGAGTTCATCAATAGTATTTTTTATAAAAATACAGCCTTAAATCAAGGATCAGTATTCTTTAATGATAACGCTTCGTCCTCTATATCTCACTGTTTATTCGATGTAGATTTTACAGTGGTAAATCATTCTTCAGCTGTCTCTGATAATGGAGGGAATTTATTTTCTACCGATCCCTTATTTGTCGATGCGGCCAATGGAGATTTTAATTTGCTATATATTTCCCCAGCCATTAATAGTGGAGATCCATCCACCATGGCTGATTTCTATATGGTAGCTGGTCAAGAAGTGGATTTAGCCCTCAATCCCCGATTTTATAATACTATCGATATGGGGGTATTGGAGTATCAATCAGATCCATGTGATCCTAGCCCACAATCTATGAATTGTATTTCCACTATTCATCCAGCCATTGATGGTCAAGGGATGATGGAATTGTACATCAATGAAGTAGTGCCTGGCCTAACAGAATGTGCAAATCAACTATCGGTCACTGTGACCAATGAATGGAACGGTCAAGTATGGCGAGGAGAAAATCTAACGAGCCAAGATCTCATCATGGAAGGAGAGGACCTCTGTAATTATCGAGGGCAAATATTAACCCTACAAATATCCAATCCAGTATCGAGTTGTCAGTCTAGTTTGTTTATCCCTCAGTCGTCAAGCATCGTTTTGACATCGGATTTTCAAATAGGGAAGACTTCTTCGGATTACGATCTGCCCACAGCCGGCGTGAGTCGAGGGAAGATCGTCACTTATTGTGGCTATATTCCAGATGCCAGCCTACATACTCCATCGGTTACCGTATCGTGTAATGAGGGTCGAGGTCCAGGGTATTATGGATTGGCAGTACAACCGGATTGGATTATGCCGATCTCTTGTACTGAAGACAATGATACGGCAGAATTGATTTTCCGTACATGGGAAGTATTCAATAAAGCAGGAGAGATGACGACTTTGGTAGATACCATCGTAGTGTTGAGATTGCCTGCCTTTGGTCCAACTTCATTTAAAGGAAAGGCAGAAGATACGACCTATTGTGAGATAGAAGCCGTAGTGAATTCAGGAGAATCCCTTAAACGATATGCCGCATGGAAACAACCCATGGGATTACACGACTACGAATTGCCCACTGGTAAAATGGGTTCAGTGACCTATGAATTGCCCGCAGCAGTACTTCTCGCAGGTTATGTCAATGCCGAAGCACAAGATTTATTGAACGAGTATTTGGCCAGTGTGATCTTAAAGAAAAACGACAAAGCTCAAACCGAATATACCATCGGTGATATTATCGATGGAAGTTATATTGCAGATGTATTGGCTGATGCAAGTAGTTCACAGTTGGGATATGGTGCATTGAACATCGTAGCACGATTGGCTGATGATTGGGAAAACTATCTTATTGCTTCTATAGGTAGTGGTTATTTCCCCTATGTTTTCTTGGAAAAAGGAGATCGAGTATTGTCTGCAGATGGCTATTATGAAGAAGTGACTGACCAATGGTTCTGGGACGGCAATGGCAATAGCCCTTATTGGTTTGCTGCTGGTTGGCCTTCTATATACGGATCGGGAGATTGCGTAAGATATTGTGATGTAGTGAATGGAGA
>NZ_JAJQYA010000017.1 GCF_021729155.1 Membranihabitans marinus
CCGTAAATCTTCAGGTATTTAGCCACTGTGCTCCGGCGTGACTGCAACATAAATCGATAGGTTTTTAGCCACTGGCTCCGGTTCACTCATCCAATTGATATTTAATCAATTGTGTTGCACTTCATGCAACTGCATTCAGTTACCCCGCCAGCGAATGATATTATTGAAAATGACATCCAAGTAGCTCTTCCTAAAAAAATAAAGATGAAATATAAGGTAGGGGCAAAAAAAAAGAGTTGTTGAAAAATCAACAACTCTTAATCAATGTGGGCGATGAGAGACTCGAACTCCCGACCCCCTGGGTGTAAACCAGGTGCTCTGAACCAACTGAGCTAATCGCCCGAACTATGCTTAATTTATGTTTTATTTCTTTCGAATATCAACCGCAAACTGTATTGCTCTTAAGCGGTTGCAAATATAGTTCTTATCTCAATAAATGCAAATTTTTTCGCCAAAAAAATCTATAAATTTTAAAAAAAATTGAGCCATTCGTATTCGCTTATTTTAAGCATTTGATTGTCAATGGACTATCACCCGGACACTATTTCAATAAAATTTCCTTTAAAAATAATTGGCATCGAATCGGTAGAGGGTAGCCGTTACTACTCTTCCCACCGCTTTTATAACATCCTTGTCAATGACATCCATATTATCATTTTCAGTATGCCAATGCGGCCCAAAAGCAGAATTACTCGGTTTGTTGATAATATCAATGGTAGGAATACCTATAATTTGATTTATAAATAAATGATCATCCACCACCCCATTGGAAAGAGTTTTATTCACAAAATATTGACCGTAGCCCATACTATTGGCCAATTGCCATACCGTATGAACCAATTCCGGCGCATAGGTCAATGAAACTCCTTCTTTTAAAAACTTGGCCCCTTTTGCTCCGACCATATCTAACAATATCCCATAGTCGGCTCGATATCCCTTTATATGTGGGTTTCTCGCCCAGTATTGAGCACCCAAACACCAACTTTTTCCATCGGCATCGTTACTCTTTCCCTGGTCTTCGAGATCGGTAAACAAAATATCCACTCCTACGTCAATCCCCGCACTTCTTATCATCCTAGCCATTTCTATTAAAACCCCTACTCCACTAGCTCCATCATCGGCCCCCATTACTCCATCATTTACTTTGGTTTTATCCTGAGCGTGATCGGCAATAAATCTTGAATCCCAATGGGCCAACAATAACAACCTCCGATCTGAATCCGGATTAATCGATCCAATGATATTAAATCCTTGTAAGGATACTCCATCGTAGCGTTTGGCAGTAAAAGATTGTTCCACTACTCGATCGCAATATTTTTCTAACTTATCCACTAAATAGTCCTTAGTTTGCACATGGGCTTCAGTATTCGGAATTCTTTTCCCAAATTTTACTTGATCTGCTATATATTGATAGGCTGAATCCGCAATAAACTGAGGTATAGTCAGCGGCTTTCGTTCCAACTTCGGTGCTTCTTTTACCGCAGTAGATTGATTGGAATTCGAGCTACAAGCAAAAAATAAAAAAACGAGTAAAATAGATGTAAATCTCATAGATAAAATTTATTGAGCACAAAATTCAAACGTCGTCGATATTGGATTGTGATCAGAATAATGAACTTTTTTTATATTGGTATTATAGATACAAAAGTTAGAATCTACAAAAATATGATCAATTTTAAGGGGAACCAACAGTCCATTATAGGTTTGGGCAAATCCCAATCCTCTTTTTACAAAAGAATCATCCACCATGGTTGACAATCTCTTATACACTACCGAATAGGGAGTATCATTGGCGTCGCCGGCTACGATAACTGGATGGGGTGAATCGACAATATAAGAATGTATATTTTCTATTTCTTTAATTCTCAGTTCGCTATTATCCCCATATGATTTAATCATAGCGATCAACTTCTTCAGCCCCTTGGCATTGGAAATGGATTCGGCTGAAAAACGTTCAGCACGCAGGGTTACCCCATTGGAGTGGAGATGAAGGTTGATTACTCTTATCGATTTATTTGGAAATTTTACATCCATTATCATGGCCATTGGATTGCCCTCTTGGTTTTGTAGCACGGCAACCTTTTCAATGGCGTATTTACTTAAAATTCCCAAGGAATATTCATTGTCTTTAAAGTCAGATGACGAATAGTTATAATTTAAAGACTTTTTTACTTCATTGAGCTTACCCTTGGATATTTCTTGAAATAAAAAAATGTCTGGTTTTTCTTTTTGATAATCATCAATGAAATCCTTGAATTGATTCTTTTTTAAATGGTAAAAATTATTTTTCACATTAAATGAAGTAATTGAGAAGAGTTCTTTGTCCTCAGGTAGATTAGGTGAAAAGTGAAATCCCATTTGACGCACCGTCGTTCCCGATGTCATGACCAATACTACAACGGCAGCCCAAGTATATTTAGACCCCAATGCAAGCAATAATATTCCAGTAATAAAAACAGCGAATACCGAATATGGATAGATCAGTGAAAAAATAGCGAAAATGGAATAATAACTAGGTGAAAAAAATTGTCCCGCAAATCCCAACAATAAAGAGGAGATGAAAACAAAATTTATCACAACCAATATCCATTTAATTATTTTTTTCACTCCTTACTTTTTACTGACTTCAAAGAGAAAGTCTTTTTCTTCCTGACTTAATTTTTCATAGCCTTCTTCTTTTATTTTCTCCAACACAGCATCTATTCTCTGTTGCTCGGTCAGGCTGCGCTCCTTGGTTTTCTTCAGATCCATCATTTTTTCTTTATTGACCATGACCTTAAAACTTGGGCGCTTTTTAACCTTGGGTTTCCATTTGATATCTCCCAAATCGATTCCATTGTACAACAACTTTATATATAGAAATCCCATAAAGGCGCCTCCTAAGTGAGCTACATGACCTCCAGAATTACTCATTGAAGGAATCATAATTAAATCGAGTAAAACCAGGGCCAATACCAAAAATTTTAATTTGACATTGCCTATAAACAACAATCTCATCTCGTGATCGGGTACCATAGTAGCAGCAGCTACCGCTATCCCCATTACCGCTGCAGAAGCACCAAAAGCAAAAACTTCTCCAGTGTAAAGCAATTTGGAAAATCCAAAAAAGAACAAGGCTCCGCACAGGCCTGCTATTATATAAATATTGATAATTTTTCTAGGTCCTAAAAGATTTTCAAGGATTCTACCAAACCACATTAGGTATAGCATATTAAACAGAATGTGGAGTAAGCCCAAATGCATAAACATATGAGTAATCCAAGTCCAAGGACGCAATATAATATACCTCCATTCATTGGAAAGTGAAAGTCCATCGACAATGGTATAGTAAAATCCTGGCAATTCACCAGCATTACCTATAAACAGAACCAATCGAAACAACATTATGGCCAAGAAAAACCCAATGTTTATCAGAATTAGTTTTATCGTCATCCCCCCGTATTGATACTGGAAGATCAAATCTTTTTTAATAGAGTCAAACATAGCGATTCGTTTTACGCCAATATAATACCAATAATATCCCAAATACCAATCCTCCGATATGTGCTAAATGGGCTACTCCGGTATTAAAATTACCAATTCCCAAGAATATTTCCAACATAGCGTAGATGGCTACAAAATATTTGGCCTTGATCGGAATGGGAGGAAACAATAACATTAACTCCGCATTGGGGTAAAGCATTCCAAATCCAGCCAAAACTCCAAAAACCGCTCCCGATGCACCAATAACTCTAAAAGGCGTATTTAAAAAATATTGTTGTTCTATTGGAGACATATTCATAAAGCCCACTTGCCAACTAATAATTTGAAAAATAGCTCCTCCTAGTCCTGCAAAAAAATAAAAGATAAGAAATCGTTTCTGTCCCCATCTACTTTCCAATGCACTACCAAACATATACAAGGCGAACATGTTAAAAAACAAATGGCTCAAATTACCGTGTAAAAACATATGGGTAATCAATTGATACCAAGAAAAATATTTGGATCCTGGATAGTACAGGGCCCCTTCATCTTGAAATCTTCTTAAGAAGTCAAAAACCGCATTATCGGCAGGTAATCCAGGCAAAATAAATGCTCCCGCAACAAATACAATAACGTTTATAATTAATAGGTGCTTTACCGTTTCAGTTAGTCTAATCATTAGGCGAATAGTTTTTCTAGGTCTTCAGATTTTAGAGTTACAAAACACTTTTTACCAGACGGACTTACCGTGGGATCCAAACTAGCAAACAATTGATTGATAATTTGCTGCATTTCTGGTTGTTTAAGTAATTGATTGCGTTTTACACAAAGATTTTTTGCCAATTTTTGAGCCATAATTTCATTTATGTCCATTTTCGAAGTGGTATAATCGGCAAATTCATCGATTAATTGTCGAATAATGGACACTTGTTCACTATTGTTAATCAATAGAATCTCAGGACTCCCTTGAATAATAAATGTTCTAACTCCAAAAGGTTCTATTACAAAACCAAAAGCCTTTAAAGTTGGCAGTAAATTTTCCAATATCTCAGTTTCCACTGCATTGAGCTTTATCACTTCTGGAAATAAAGCTGTTTGAGTATTTTTACTGATCTTATCTCTTTCGTGTAATAATTTTTCAAATAATATTCTCTCGTGGGCATTCTGTTGATCGACCAAGAGTATTCCCGATTTAATGGAACTTAAAATATATGATTTTTTTATTTGTATGGGTTCAAAATGAGTAAAAGTAGATTCCTCCTTAAACTCAATTTCACCGGTTTTGTCATCGGCTAAATTTTGCTCTACCTCTTGACTGGTTTGTTTAACATCGTTGTAAAATCCTGACCAATCTTGTTCTTTTTTGTGTGGAGAATACCTTTCCTCTGTCGGCCTACTTTGTTTGACACTTGTCTGCCCCAATCCTTTTGAAAACTTGGTGTCGATAGAGTTGGACTGGGCTTTAAATTGGAATCCAGGATTTTGATCGAAGTCTATTACGGGCACACTGTGTTGCACCAATGCGTGTTTAACGGCGGCACGAATTAAGTTAAAAATAAACTTTTCGTCTTCAAATTTAATTTCGTGTTTGGCTGGGTGAACATTCACATCGATTTTATCGGGATCTATTTGTAAAAAAACACAAAAGAACGGATAGGTCTTTTCAGCCAAAATGGAACCATATGCCTGATATACAGCGTGATTGAGATAATGACTCTTAATAAATCGATTGTTGACAAATACAAACTGCTCCCCTCTCGATTTTTTGGCGTTTTCTGGTTTCCCAATAAAACCATTGACGTGGAGATACTCGGTTTGTTCTTGAAGGTGAATCAGTTTATTTTCATAGTGATTCCCAAATATTTGTACGATTCGCTGTTTCAGTGGACCAGGATATAACTGGTGATACAGCCTATCATTGTGATGTAAGGAAAAATAGACTTCTGGATTGGCCAAAGCCATATGTTGAAATTCATCCAATATATGCTTAAATTCAACCGTATCTGATTTTAAAAATTTACGACGAGCCGGTGTATTATAAAACAATTGTTGCACGGTAATCGTCGTCCCCGGTGTAGCCTGACAATAATCTTGTTGTGTAATTTTCGATCCCTCCACTTTGACCACATATCCCAACTCTTCTTCGTGCAGTCTGGTCTCTATTTTGGTCTGGCTAATAGAGGCTATAGAAGGCAGGGCCTCACCTCTGAACCCAAGGGTATAAATATGGGAAAGGTCATCGCCAGTTTTTATTTTAGAAGTAGCGTGACGTTCAACACACATTCGAGCGTCCATTTCACTCATACCGGAACCGTTGTCCTTGATTTGAATCAAGGTTTTGCCCGCATCCTTAATCACCACTTCTATCTTTGTTGCACCGGCATCAATCGCATTTTCTAATAATTCTTTTACTACAGAGGACGGTCTTTCGACCACTTCACCTGCAGCAATCTGGTTGGCCACCTTGTCCGGCAGCATTTTTATCACTCCTTCCATACCACTTACTCCACCATTTTTATTAATCCCTCTACGTTAAAATTTAAAATTGCATAAGCCAAACCGGCCAATATTAAAACAATAACAATTACTCTGATATTGGATTGTTTATGACTTTTTCTAGAATAATTTGTCGATATACCTCTAGTCCGAAAGGCATTATTGATCCTAATTTTCGCATTTTCAATACTTTGGTCGTCTTCAGCAGAATTAATTAATCCAGCCTCGGCCTTAGCCCTGCGAATGATGGCATCACGCTCATCTTTTTTGGGATCATAATAACGTGGTACATAGTTAAATTCTCTGTACTTTGGCAATTTTGTAAATTTGAACAAACTCATATCTCCGATTGTATTATTACAAATTTAACCAATAATATCAATTCATTGTTTATTCTCTAAATTATAGATTAAATTTGCATTGATTTAAAACAGATCCATGAGTGAGTTAATTAAGCACGAATGTGGAATAGCGATGATACGATTGCTAAAACCACTAGAATTCTACCAAGAGAAATACGGCAATTCTTTATACGGATTGACCAAACTGCAGATATTATTGCAAAAAATGAGAAATCGTGGGCAAGATGGAGCAGGTCTAGCCACGATTAAACTAGATCCTAAACCAGGATCTAGGTATATCTCGAGATATAGGACCAATAGTAAGAATTATATTTCTGATCTATTCCAACACGTATATCGTCATTTCAACGACTTGCCGCCCGAAATGATGAACGATGTTGAATGGTTAAAAGAAAATAAACCATATACAGGGGAATTGCTCATGGGGCATTTACGCTATGGTACTCATGGTTCCAATAGTATAGAAACCTGCCATCCCTTTCTTCGACAAAACAATTGGATCTCGAGAAATTTAGTAGTCGCTGGAAATTTCAATCTGACCAATGTCGATGAATTATTCGACGAATTGGTTGAATTGGGACAACATCCCAAAGAAAAATCCGATACTGTTACCGTATTGGAAAAAATCGGACATTTTCTCGACGATGAAGTCCAACGATTATTTACCTGGTTTAAGCCCGATGGATTTAACAACGAAGAAATCACTAAAAAGATCATCGACCACCTCGATTTGCAACGCCTATTGCGTAGAGCGAGCAAAAAATGGGACGGTGGCTATGTTATGGGAGGTCTAATTGGTCATGGCGATGCCTTTATCATGCGTGACCCCAACGGCATTAGACCAGCCTACTACTACCACGACGACGAAATAGCTGTAGCAGCCAGCGAACGTCCTGCCATACAAACGGCATTTGACATTCGTTTTAGACATATAAAAGAATTACAACCCGGACATGCCTTAATCTTTAAAAAAGATGGTCTAGTTGAGGAATTGCCTTTTACTGAACCCATGGAAAACAAAGCCTGTAGCTTTGAACGAATTTATTTCTCTAGGGGAACTGATAGAGATATATACTTAGAGAGAAAGCAACTCGGCAAACACCTCGTCAACCAAGTGTTAGAAGAAATTGACTACGATTTCGAAAACACTGTTCTGTCTTTTGTCCCCAATACGGCTGAGACTGCATTTTTGGGTTTGGTTGAAGGAATGGAAGAAGCCGCCGATAAAGTGCGAATGGAAAAAATTCTCGAACTTGGCCGCACTCCTACCAAGGAGGATTTACTCGAACTTAAGAAAATAAGGGCTCGAGTGGAGAAAATCGTAGTAAAGGATGCCAAAATGAGAACCTTTATCGCCGATAATGAGATCAGAGGACAAATGGTTTCTCACATCTACGATGTTACCTACGGCATAGTTCAGAACCACGTAGACACATTGGTACTGGTAGACGACAGTATAGTTAGGGGAACTACCTTGCGCGATAGCATTATTAAAATGGTCGATCGCCTACACCCAAAGAAAATTATTTTTGTTTCTTCAGCTCCTCAAATTCGATTTCCGGATTGCTATGGAATTGATATGTCTGAATTAGGTAAATTTATTGCATTTCAAGCTGCCATCCAACTTATAGAAGAAAATGGAATGGAAGACTTGCTCGATAATATATACCAAAAATGTGTGGCTCAATTAAGTCTTCCCAAAGAGGAAGTGGTCAATTATGTAAAAGAAGTGTTCGAACCTTTTACCTATGAGCAGGTGTCCAACAAAATTGCTGAAATTTTAACTCCTCCTGGCATTGATGCAGAAGTTAAAATTATATACCAAACAATCGATGGTTTACATAGGGCTTGCCCGAACAATAAAGGAGATTGGTACTTTAGTGGAAATTATCCCACCCCTGGAGGAAATAAAGTAGTAAATAAATCCTTTATAAATTATATGGATCGTGTGGAAGCTCGGGCGTATTAATACTAAATTTAGTATTTAAACTTATATATGATGTTTAATCTTGGATCAATCTATTTAGGAAAATACTTCGGCATACCAGTTAAGGTTCATTGGAGTTTTGGTTTATTGTTTTTCTATGTGATATACACTGGACAGCAATTTGGAATGCCAGTAAAGGGCATATTGAATTTTGCCCTATTTACCTTACTGATATTTCTATGCGTAGTATTACATGAATTTGGACACTCGCTTTCCGCTCGAAAGTATGGCGTCAATACTCAAGATATACTCATCACCCCTATCGGCGGTCTTGCAAGATTGGAAAGATTGCCAGAAAATCCCTTCCATGAAATGGTAGTAGCCATTGCAGGTCCAGCTGTAAATCTGGTCATTGCTGGTATATTGGCCTTTTTCCTTTGGATTACAGATTATGGTTTTGGCATTATCGGAGACAATGAATCACAGGTCTTCAATTACTACAGTAATTTCCCCGTATTGTTGATGTTTTTGAATCTTGCCTTATTGGTATTTAACCTTATTCCAGCATTTCCCATGGATGGTGGACGCATATTGCGGGCTGGCATTTCCATATTTAAGGGACGTGAAAAAGGCACTTTAATAGCATCATGGGTCGGCAGAGTGCTGGCCGTTATGTTTATGATATACGGTGTGTACTTCAATCAATGGGGCCTAATATTTATTGGAGTATTTATTTTCTTTGCCGCTAGATCTGAATACCGCAGTGTAGCCATTGAAGAGCGACTTAAATCTGGTAGAGTAGCCGACATTTTATCCAATGCTGTCCACATTTTTGAAGAAAATGATTTAATGCAAGATGTTTTCAAGCAAGATGATGACAACTATTGTGATGCCTATCTAGTGAAAAATGAATCAGAAAAAATTATTGGCATTATCAATCGCGAAGTCATCAATCAAGCGCGAACCGATGGCGACATTTTCACCCCGCTATACCGCTATATGAGTGACCATTTCGAACCAGTAACCCCGGAATTGCCTATCAGACAATTATTCTACTTGTTTAGTACTAAAACTTATCAAATCCTCCCTGTATTTGGCAACGGCGGCTTTATGGGTATAGTTTCTAGGTCTGACTTACAAGATTTTCTAACTCTTAAACAGAAATAACAACTAGGCAGAGGAATTTAGCCTCCCTTGTTTTACCACTTACCTTATACCAATTACGTTATATAATTAATGGCATATATCCAATTGCGAACTATGCATTGGATATTTCGCAAAATACAACCAATCGGGTCGTTTACTTGTGAGTAATTCGTATAAGTCTCTCTCACTATTCTGTATCGCTATCCAGTCCGCGGTGACCTACAATAGCAATATCCAAGCCCAACATACACCACTAACTTTCAATTCAATCCAAGGGCATCATTAAACTATTCAATATTCATATCCCTGAACAAAAACCATACACATCCTACTGGTATATAGAAGAATATGGCTAGATTTTTACAGAAAAATATTCTAGAATAATATAATTCCTTCATCCAAATGGTAATAAGTCTACCGTATTATTTTTTTATTACATAGTCAAGACTGTTTTTCAAAATAGTTTTATAAGCATCTAGACCATGGGCTCTGTCATCGTGACCTAGGGTATTGGCAACGATACGTGCATTGGGGTGTTTGACCGTCCAAACAACGGGAAATTCTTCACCGGACTCCAGACCACGGCCAATAGCCAGTACTTCAATTTCACTGCCCTGAGGATCGGCTTTCCACCGGTACAATTCATCAATTATTCTAAACTTCGCTGGAACATTTTTCATAATAGGATGATTGGGCTGAACCACTTCCACCTCAAATTCCCCTAACTTTTCATGAGAACTAGATCCTCCCCCAACCCATTCGAGATTATAATCAGGCCAATCTTTCCAATTATACCAAGTGCTGGGATGATAGATCAATGCATTCATTTCACCGGACTTGATACGAGACATCAATAAATTTTTAGTTTCACGGTCAAAGGGTTTATTATTTGATAAAAACAATACGTCCGTCGTTCTCAACCACTCCCTTAATTGTTGTCCATCTTCAGTATAATATACATTGTTATTTCCATTGTCGCTCAATACTTTACCATCAGCTTCACCAAAGTATTTTAAAAAATTATGAGAACCTCCTCCTCCCATTATAGATATTTGGATAGCCTCTGTTCTAGATGAGATATAACTCCCTGGTGCATCTACGACTATCACACCTTGCATCATTCGCCAATGACCGGGGAATGTACACAAAAATGGATAGATACCGGGAATATCCGGCAGTTTGAATGTTATCGATTCCGACTCCCCCGGAGCCAACATTCCTGTGGCCGAAATCACGTATTTGGACCCAGGGACGTAGCCCATTTTTTCCGCCTCTGGATTTTTCATAAATTCATCGACCATCACTCCAAAAGCTTCAGTACTACCGGGCTCTATAACTACTAGATTATGAGACATTTCATCTTCGTTGTTTAATACCAACTCTACTACTTGTCCGGCCGATGCCTTTAGCACTGTTTTATCATACGCCATTTTTTGGCTAACGGTATTAAGGTGAAAAACTACATCGGCTTTTAATTTCCCTACCTTGCCAATGCCTAGATCGATATACCTATTCCCACCTTTGTCGTGACAGTATACCGCTATTGTATTTTTGCCTTTTTTAAATAGATCCATTTTATCTGAATCCAATTTGTGATATTTATAGCTAGATTGCACACTTCCACTAGACAATAACAAGGAACCATTAACATAGACTTCAAAATTGTTGTCGTGTATATACTTTAAAACCAAATCAAGGTCGACATCATCCAAATAAAAATCGGTACGCATCCATATATCTGTACCCGTCCAAGTGGTTTGTTTATCGACATCGTCACCACCACCAAATACAGCCTTCCCAGATTTCCAACTGCCATCGTTGAATCCCTCTTCCTGCCAGTTATCTGCGGGTTGGGTAAAAGTATACTTCCAGTTAAAGCTTCCCTCCTCGGCACTTGGCATCAACATGACGACGGATTGGGGATCGACATCTTCGGTATTCATCGTGCGGTGATATACTTTTCGAGCAGCCGGCATCCATTTATCTTCTTCTTCACTTGCCAAATCCATACCTTGTAAACTCTGGAACAATTCCACAGTCTCGGGCAAATCTCCGGCCTTCAACAAAGCCTTTAATCTAATCCTTAAATCCTCACTTTGCAAACACTGGGATTCTGCCAACATTTGGCTACCTTCCATTGATATGGGCAGTAAGTCAATAGCGGCTACCACCACGGCATAACTATCATTACTCAAACTCTTCTTTAGAAGATTCATAGCCTCGGCATTGGTTTCCTCGAGGGCATTTAACCCATCGAGACTATACAAGGCGTGTAGAGCCGATGGATTGAATCCAGTCTTGTCTATATCATCCTCATTCCCCGCAATAGTCATCAAATCAGGGATTAAGTCCGTAAGTTGATTTTCAACAATTAGACGTTGAGCTGTTGTTCTCCAAAACATATTGTCGCTATGCAATGCATTTAACAATTCTTCACCGTCATTGGGACTTAGTGATTTTATCTTTTGTTTCTTCCCTCGTTTTGGTTTTAAAACATAGATACGACCATGTCTTTTGTCTCTCAAGTTATTGATATGAGCATTCCCTTCTCCTTTGATATCGTTCCATATTTGATTATCCATTCCCCGTCGATCCGGATTGTGTTGAATGACGGGATTATACCAATCGGCCACCCAAATATTGCCATCGGGTCCAGTTTCTGAAAACACAGGGGCAGTCCATGCATCGGTACTGGCAAAAATATTCCCTCCATCTTCTTCGACATAACCGGCACCAGATTGAACAATCTTAGCCAAATGAACTACATGACCAGTGGGTTCATTCACCAGCATTTGATTCCAATATTCTTCAGGAAAATTCCTGGCCGTATAAAAATTGGCCCCTGCAGCTGCGGTAAATCCGCCCCGCACATCTACTTGCTGTAGCGGTATAGTATCAACGGTTGTAATTTCGTAATGACCTTGGATAAAGTCGGCATTCAATGCCCATTTAGGCAGTTTATCTAAATATTGATAATGTTTTAATGGTATTCCCACATAACAAGCGTGATTATTGTTGGCTGTAGATCCAAATATTTCAAAATTTTCACTAAAACCCAATCCCCATGTATTATTATTGAACTGTCCAACAGGCTCAAAAAACCTTCCGTCTTTAGAAAATCGATAGACGCCCATTTTAAAAGTAATATCACGATCAATAAATTTGCCTTCAAAACCAGAATAACCGACAGCACCCCACAACATATTATCCAATCCATATCTCAAACTCGAAGGCCCAGCGTGAGTATCCCAGGTTCCAAATCCATCAAATAAAACAGTAGAGTGATCCATCTTGTCATCCCCATCCCTGTCTTCTAAAAAAACCATATTCGGGGCTTGACTTACTATAATCCCACCTTTAACTACGGTAATTCCAGTTGTTAAACTCTGCTCGGTTGCAAAATCTGTAAACTTATCTGCCTTCCCATCTCCGTCTGTATCTTCGCATATTGTAATTCGATCTCCACCTACTTCATTGGCCAATTCATGGGGGTAATCTTGAGATTGCACAACGTAGAGCCGTCCTCTCTCATCCCATGTAAAGGCGATGGGATTGATAATATTGGGCTCGGCAGCGAACAACTCTACTTCAAACCCTTCGGGAACCTGAATATGTAATCGAGAATCTTCTGGACTTAAAGGATCCTGTACCCTAGGCTCTGTTCCTGAATAAGTCAATGGAGGCAAAGGCTGATCTGTTGATTGACAACCTAAAAAGACCGTGAATACAGTACTGAAGACGAATAATTGGAAGATAATAGATTTCATATGTTCAATCAATTTTTAACTAAAAAGAAAGGATCTAGGCCTTTATGACCATTAAATAGTAGACACATTATTTCTATAAGAATTATAGGGAGGATCTCGGCTAACATCGATAGTACCTGCCTCCCAACCCTGGCTTGGAGATAGAACCGCTAAAAACACCAAGTCAGTATCCCCGACATTGAAGGTGGCGTGAACCACATCGGGGTCTAAATAAATAGAATCCCCAGGCCTTAAAATCTGTTTTTCATCTTCAATCCACTGCTCGGCTTTTCCTTCTAAAAAGTAAAGGATTTCATTCATCCCAGGGTGCTTGTGAAAATCATGGCCCTTACCCACGGGAATGGTAACTTTGACCATATAGGTTTGACCCAATTCCATGATTTGAGGATGATAATGCCAATGGTGAATTCGTCCCTCAACTATTTCATGGAAAACATCATCGTTTTTAACAAATTTCCACAGTTTGTCCATTTTCCTCATTTTAAAGTCAGCGACTTAAATGATTTAGTCAGATTAGTCAACGACTCTTCTACTCCCATTCGCTCAAGTGATGAAGCGCCAACAAATCCATGGGCAGTCGTATGATCTAAGATATACCTTACATCATCAGGGGTATTAATAGGACCTCCATGAGCCAAGAAAAAAGTATCTGGATGACTTCGATGGACGGCGTCTATTATTTTCTGTGTTCGCTCGACCGCTTCATCCATTGAACAAGTAGCTCCACTTACACCGATAGACCCTCCGACCGTAGTACCCACATGGGCAATGATGGCATCGGCTCCTACATCGGCCATTTGAACGGCTTCCTCAGGGCGGCCCACATAAACGATGGTAAACAAATCCATCCTATTGGCCAAGGAGATCATATCTACCTCTTTCTTAAAACTCATCCCTGTCTCTTCAAGAACATTTCTAAAATGACCATCTATAATTGAATGAGTGGGAAAATTATTGACCCCGGAAAAACCCATATCCTTCACCTGACCTAAAAAGTGCCACATTCTTCTGCGCGGATCACTGCCATGGACACCGCAGACCACTGGAATTTCTTCTACTACGGGCAGAACTTCAAACTCTCCAATTTCCATAGCTACGGCATTGGCATCTCCGTACGCCATCATTCCAGCAGTTGAACCATGACCAGACATCCTAAATCTCCCCGAATTGTATATGATAATAAGGTCTGCTCCACCTTTTTCAATAAATTTGGCACTAATTCCCGTACCGGCACCGGCAGCGATTATGGCCTTGTTTTGATCTAGAGTTTGTTTTAATCGATCCCTTACTTCCTGCTTACTATATGGGTTTCCGACACCCGTCCATGGATTTGGCATATTTTATATTTTAAATTTCAGTCATGCGACTATAAATATTTTCAAGAACCACTTATCTCCCCATCAATAATAGAGAAAATAATAGAGGCACAATATAAAAAAAATTGGCAATCACCATTACATCAATTATTTCAAGTTATATAAACAATCAAACTTTTTATTTGGATAAAAACTGAGCTACATTATCTTCAACAATTCTTCTACAGCCAGATTAGCAAATTCTACGGTATTGACATTCATGGGAATTTCGAGTACAGACACTGTTGAATTTAAATTTTGTTTCAGGGTATCAAAGAGAACTCTATCAACCATGGGTTGATAAAATGGCTGTCCAGGCCCACTGACAATTGACAGTCCTTCGGAGGGCAAAAGAACTACCACTGGCGCCATGGACTGATTTATTTTGCGAGCCATGGATTGACCTATAATCTGATTTTCCTCCTTATTGGTTCTCATCAGGGTCACATCAGGAGCCCAAGAAAAAAGTTGGCGATTGGCATAAGGTTCGGGCACAGTTTCCATTGGTCCAAAATTGACCATATCCATACAGCCAGGAACCACTACTTGAGGTAAGCCCATTGTTGCAGCAGCGGTTAATCGATCGGGCCCGGCGCTACATATACCTCCGCAAAGTTCATCGACCAATTCCGTCGTGGTTATATCGAGTACTGCATCAAAAAAACCATCCAAAATCAATGACTCCATGGTTTTTCCTCCCACACCTACAGCGTGAAAAGTATATACGTCGTAATCCAATGCCCTCAGTAATGCAGAACAGTGATTGACACAGAGAGTAGTATTTCCAAAAACACTAATGGCTATATTGCCCTTATTGGAAGGAAGGGGTAAATCTGGCGCATTCACCATGCCCACAACTGCTCCTGCACCATGAAGCATCACTTGTTTACTTATTTGATTGAGTCCGGCCACATCGACAATGGATGGCATCAATACAATATCTTTTCCCCCTATAATATTTGACAGATCTTTGGAGGCTAATGTACTTATACACAACTTCGGAATGCCAAAGGGAATAGACAACATGGCATTTAATGCAACGTAAGTACCACCACCTCCGCCCATACCGATGACAGCCAATACTTTGCCTTCATCCGACATCTGCTTTAAAACCAACCTACTTCCTCGCCCCATGACTTCTAAACCATACTGACGATCTGCCCCATCTACCAAGTTATCCAGTTTTTCACCAGCGGCCTCAGCTACATCACGATTGGATATATGAACAGGAAAAAGATCTGTACTGCCTAAAATCCCGAGATTTACTGTGATAATAGGAAGATTATAATATTGTAAACAAGTGTAGAGATAGTGAAAGTCTTCCGCCTTTGTATCAAAACAGCCCACCATTACGATAGAAGGTTTAATATTTACAGCCCGATCAACATTATTCATTTGGAAAAACGTTTTTCTTATATAATAAAAAACTAAACTAACTCAATTTATTAACATTTTACAAATGAATTTACCCAAACAAACAACATAAATGTCAATTAATACAAAGACAGTAACACATTCTCGATGTTGACAAATAGATTAAATATAAAATCCTGAATAACTTTTAGTCATTAAAATACCCTACATTGAATACCGATAGATGAATACGACTAACGGAGGAAAAGTCTAATATGGATATGAGTTTTTGAATTTAAATAATGAAGCCATTCCTCTCTCTTCACAATTCACAAAGAACTTATTATTTTACTTAAACAACAAAAGTAAAGCGCCTAGCGCGGTGAGAATTAAGATCATTTTACGATAAAAGTCATCTTTAATCAATTCGACGATTCTCACCCCTACGAATAGGCCAATTAACATACCTGGCAATAATTTAACATTGAGCATTAGGGACTGATAGGTAATGGTATCCCAATAAAATACATGAAAGGGTACTTTAAAAGAATTCACTATTAAAAACAACCAAGCTGCCGTACCTATAAATTGATTCTTAGGCAATCTCATGGCCAAGAAATATATATTAGAAAAGGCTCCAGCCAGATTGCCAATCATTGTAGTGATACCGGCCAAACTCCCAATCATACCTGCAAAAGCCCAATGACTGGGTACTTTTTTAGACTTTTTCCGATCCCACCAATACATCATAGCTACGGTTAATAAAATAATGGCGGCCATCGTCCATCGAAAAATATTGGGAGGTAGATCTTTCCCTATAACCGTCCCAATTAAAACACCGAGAATCATCCAGGGCAATATCCTAATGATGTGGCTCCACTGAGCATGTCGATTGTAGTATATAACCGCAAAAATATCACCAACCACCAACAACGGCAACAATACCCCTGTCGAAGCTTTCGCCCCAAAGGCAAGGGCCATTAAGGTGACAATAATGATTGAGATTCCTTTTAGTCCAGATTTTGAAATACCCAAGATAAATGAAGCCAACAAAGCGAGAATCCAACCTGAGGGAGATGCCGTCAAAGCGGTAATATAAGTCATATAAGTAGAAATTATAAAATACTAGGGCAATAGAAATTAATGTAAAGCGGGTAAGGGAAATTGAATATTCACTCTTGTATTCATTCTACCTTCACAGAAGCTATAATAGACCAATGATTACCAGAAGTACTATCTTCATCGAACAATAATCATTACATACTAATAATATCTGCGCTAATTAGGCCGTCATAAATAGCACCAAAAGGTCGATAATAAGTAAGAATCAAATAATAGTTTTCTGTTTCATTAGAATTGCCTTCTAAGGTATCAAAATCCAATTGCCTGCCATCTTCATCAGCTACTACGTACAAGTAATCATATCTTCCTTGTTTCATTAACAAGGTACCTTTATACAAACCACTATCTCTGTCGTAATTCAATTGATACTTAGGATCCATTTCATAATTGGTAAATCCCCCAGCCACATAAATCTTCGATCCACTGCCCATATTCCCCGGATCAAACTTGAAATCAACTTCGGCGTATTCACTGGACGTTTCAGGATTTTGTGAAAAATTATTTTGATTCTGAATTAAGAAAGAACCATTTTGATCTTTCTCCAAAAAGTAAGTTCTACCCTTTCTTGTTTCTTCCACTTCTTTGGTAACTACAAAACCATCTTGATACTCAGTCACATCTGCTACCCCAAAAGAACGGTAATCTAAACTTCGAATATCAATATATCTAAAATCTTTACCTCCGGGAAAAATAGAATGTGCTCGCCAATCAAATTCAACGATTTCTCCAAATACATTGCGAGGCTTTATCCCCGATTTAGCTTTTGCCCAGATACCATTGGGCAATATGGTAACCGAAATATCTTGTAATGGGTTAGATAATTGAAAATCCTTAAAATTTATTGAAAAATCGATAGCTTGATGGGTTCTCAACTCACTCACCTTAGGCGAACGTTTAAAGCTTGCACTGGTAAAAACTTTTTTGTCGACAACTAAAAATTTTCTCACTAAGACCACTTCATCGGTCTCTTCATCGTAAATGGTAATTAAATAATTCCCACTTATTTTAAGTCTGGTATTCTTATTGGGAAAATCCACGTAATAATAAACATAATTGACATGAGTCTGATTGGAAAAATAAAAATCATTAATCAATTGATCGTTTAACCCCTCTATATATTCAAAATCCTCCATGGCTGTCGGATTCCAATTTTGATCACAATGCTGTAATTTATAGCGATAATATTTGGCATCATTGGACAAATCGTCGAAAGACAAACGAAGACTGGTAGACTCTCCCAGTGTAAGGATGGGTAAACTATACAATGCTCCAGAAGTACCAAAATTTACGGTATAAATGGATGGCGCTGTCATCTCCTGCCCTATAGAGGACTGAATTACATGAATAAAAATTATGAAAAAAAATAATTTTCGAATATGCATTTGATTTATCATATCGAAATATAAAACTAGATTTTTACATATTAAAACATTATATAAAAATTATACTGCTTTACCTGCGTTGATAATTAGGTGATTCTTTGGTAATTACTATATCGTGAGGATGACTTTCGGTAATACCACTGCTGGAAATAGATACAAACTGTGCATTCTGAAGTTCTTCCACTTTATTGGCACCGCAATATCCCATTCCCGCACGCAATCCACCGATGTATTGAACCATGACTTCCGCTAAATATCCCTTATATGGTGTCCTACCTTCAATGCCCTCCGGCACCAATTTTTTGACGTCGTCTTCAACATCTTGAAAATATCGATCCTTAGACCCCAACTCCATAGCACCTAGAGATCCCATTCCCCTATAGGTTTTAAATTTGCGGCCTTCATATATTATGGTTTCCCCAGGGGCTTCATCTACACCTGCAAAAAGAGAACCTGCCATTATAGTATCGGCACCTGCCACTAGTGCTTTGACAATATCGCCGGTAAATCGAATTCCTCCATCGCCAATGACGGGAACTCCGCTGGAGCGAATGGCGGATTTGGCAGAATATATTGCACTGAGTTGAGGGACCCCGACTCCAGCGATCACTCTAGTCGTACAGATACTCCCCGGTCCTACTCCCACCTTTACTCCATCAGCACCTGCTTCAACCAAACTCAAAGCAGCCTCACCTGTGGCCACATTCCCAGCTATCAATTGCAAGTCAGGAAATTTATTCTTTAGGGCTTTAATCATATCCAATACTCCTTTGGAATGTCCATGAGCTGTATCGATACCTATGACATCGACATCGACATCTAATAAGGCCTGAACTCTATCAAAAGTATCAGATGTCACTCCTACTGCAGCACCAACTCTCAATCGACCATAATCGTCCTTGCAGGCATTGGGGTAATCCTTAACCTTTAATAAATCCTTGTAGGTAATCAAACCAATCACTCGATAATCTTTATCGACTACGGGAAGTTTTTCAATTTTATTGACTTGTAAGACGGCTTGTGCCTCTACAAGATCGGTACCAGCGGTGACGGTAAACAAATTTTCTTTAGTCATAAGATCTCTTACCAATTTTCTGGTATTGGTCTCAAATCTCAAATCTCGATTGGTTAAGATCCCAACCAATTTGCCATCGGCTTCGGTGATGGGAATACCTCCAATCTTAAAATTTTTCATTATTTTTTGGGCTTCACCAATGGTGGCATCGGGAGACAGGGTAACGGGATCCTTTATCATACCACTTTCACTCCGTTTAACAGAACGCACCTGATCGGCCTGGTCTTCGATACTCATGTTTTTGTGAATAAAACCCAGTCCTCCCTGACGGGCAATAGCTATGGCCAATCGCTTTTCGGTGACAGTATCCATGGCTGCACTCACTATGGGGACATTAATCCTAATATCCCTAGTCAATTGGGCACTAATATCAACTTCTCTCGGTAAAACATCTGAAAATCGAGGAACAATTAGGACGTCATCGAAGGTGAGTCCCTGTGTAATTACTTTTTCTTTTGAAGATTGGTTAATTTCCATGTGCAAAGATATTGTTTATTCTATAAATTGCAAACCAAAAAAATCAAAATCTCGACTGTGATGACCAAATTAGACCAACATTTTATGAAGCAGGCTCTCATTCAGGCTGAGATGGCCTATGATATAAATGAAATCCCCATAGGGGCTGTAGTGACCTACCAGGATCGCATAGTGGCTAGAGCCTATAATCAAGTAGAGATGCTCAATGATGTTACAGCACACGCTGAAATCTTGGCCATCACCACTGCAGCCAATACATTGGGTAGTAAATATCTAGTGGATTGTAGTCTTTATGTGACTTTAGAACCCTGTTTTATGTGTGCAGGAGCTTTACACTGGAGTCGAGCTTCAAGAATTATCGTAGGAGCTTCCGACCCCAAAAAGGGATTTTCACTATACAATCCACCCATCCTCTACGACACGATAGAGGTAACTTATGGGATTTTGGAATCTGAATGCAGCGAATTATTGCAAAGTTTCTTTAAAAATAAGCGATAACTAGGTTCTACCCTTTTGAGAGATCTCAGCTAAATCAACTTCACTCCTAGTATTCAAAATAAAAAAAGACTATTATTTTTATCTTGTTAAAACACCGTAACATTAGTCTTATTTAAAGGAGATTTTTCGTTAATTTCTATTTAAAATACCATCTCAAAGTAACATTAGGCCTTAAAATAACCTCTATAATAGAAAAAACGCCATGATAAAATACATAGCCATTATCCTAACCGCATCAACAGTGTTGGTATCATGTAGTCCAAGATTGGAACCCATAACTGAAGATCTTATTGAAGAATACAATTTTGACGACAGGGCTCTGAAAAATATCCAATATTACCTCTCTTCTGACATTGTCCTTTATAGATCCTTGTCCGATGGGGAATCTATTATTGAAAATGGAAGAGTAACCCTGAAAAATGGAAAAAAAGTAGAAGAAATTGTATTTAGAGCAGGAACACCTGGCGTCTATGTATTCAGTCCCAAGGACAATACATTGGCTATATCATTTGAAGAAGGTAAGGGAAAATATTTAATCTTTGGCCCCATCAAAGATCGACGGGGACATTATCGATTATTGGCCAAACAATGGAATAAAAACTATGGAATCGTCAATTATGACGGTCAAGCCTACCGAACACCAGCAGCCTCAGCATATGCAGAATTGGTTATTGACCTAAAAGCACAAAATCAGGTAGTAAGAAAGAAAAAAGAAGTCTCTGGACGAACAGTTAATTAATATTAGCGCTGAACTCCTTTGAGCATAGGAACAAACTGAAAATAGTCGAGTTTTTCCATTTCAAAACTGCCATTGACCTTGGTCACTCGTACCATTTGTTGGGTCTTTCCAGTTTCGCCTATCGGAGTGACTAGGATACCATTATTGTCCAATTGATCGAGTAACGCTCCAGGAATGCCTTCTGGTGCTGCGGTTAATAAAATCTTGTCAAATGGCGCAAATCGTTGCAAACCTGCAAATCCATCACCGAGAAAAGTTCTTATTCGACCGTAGCCCAATCTCTTTAGAAGTGCCTCTGTTCGAACGAAGAGTTTTTCTTGTCGTTCTATAGTATATACTTTTGCACCCATATCAAATAATACAGCAGCTTGATATCCGCTTCCCGTACCTATCTCCAAAATGCGATCTTTGGGCTGAATCTCCAACAGTTGGGTTTGATAAGCTACGGTGTAGGGTTGTGATATGGTTTGCTCTTCTCCTATGGGAAAGGCCACATCCTTGTATGCCCAATCTTCAAACCCCCTATCCATAAAAAAATGACGTGGAATTTTTGACATTACTTCCAAAACCTTAGGATGATGAATACCTTTCCGTTCTATTTCAGCGATTAATCGCTTCCGCATACCTTGATGTCTATAATTATCTTGCATAATCTAATAATGTAATCTAATAATTTCCACACATTGCATCCAATGATAAAACCACAATATCGACATTTGCGTGGAGAATAAAGGACTGTTGTCACAGAATGCACAAATATATTAAAATAAATAATACATTATAAAATATTCATTAATATGACAAAACATCGGGTTAGAGTGAAAAATCAAAGAGAAACAACCTAAGCGAAGCAACTTAGTGTATTCAAAAATCAGGCCTCATTGTACTATTTTTAAGAAAAAATCAGCCATCATAATACTTTAATCATATTGTTAAACAAATCTGAGTAATAACTCGTTCCCCAATCCGGGCTTCTTGTCATCGATAAGGGAAATAAGTAATAAGTTTTTACATTGGCTTCAATATTTTTATTACTTTAGGCATGAGATATTTTCAATATTTAACGGTAAAAAAAAGTATACATGCAGATCAAATTTGGCACAGATGGATGGCGCGCAATTATAGCCCAAGAATATACAGTAGACAATGTAAGAAGAGTAGCGGAAGGTACGGCTATATACATGAAAAAACAAAATATGAGTTTGGCAGTCATCGGGTACGATTGTCGATTTGGTGGAGAAATGTTCAACAATGTAGTTGCTGGAGTATTGGCTTCCTTTGGGATCAAAGTCATTTTGAGTAATCAAGGTTTCTCGTCTACTCCCATGGTGTCATTGGCCGTAAAAGAATACAAAGCCGACTTGGGTATTGTCATTACCGCCTCTCATAATCCGCCGAGCTACAATGGATATAAACTAAAATCGAGTTATGGCGGCCCCAGTGTGCCTGCTGAGATTACTGCGGTGGAAGATTTAATTCCCGCACAGGCAAGTATCCCTGTAATGACGATTGACAAAATGGAAGCAGAAGGACTGGTCTCCTATCAAGGCTTGGAAGATCTCTATCTTCAAAAAATTGAGGCTGCATTTGATTTGGATTTAATCCGCAATTCGGGATTAGGTATAGCCTATGATGCCATGTACGGTGCCGGACAAAACATCATCAAAAAGCTATTTCCCAAAGCCACACTCCTACACTGTAGCTTTAATCCATCCTTTTTGGGAAGGGCCCCAGAACCCATAGATAGAAATTTGACAGAACTGAAAGATGAAATTAAAAACAACCCGGGCAAATACGATGTAGGCTTGGCCAACGACGGGGATGCAGATAGAATTGGGATGTTTGACGAGCACGGTGAATTTGTCGATTCCCACCACTTACTCCTCTTATTGCTTCAGTATATGGTTGAGTATAAAAAAGTGAAGGAAAAAGTCATCATTACCTTCTCTGTAACCGACAAAATGAAGGCTTTAGCAGAATCCTACGGCCTCGATGTCGAAATCACCAAAATAGGGTTCAAGTACATAGCCCAGCGGATGCAAGAAGTAGACATCGTTGTAGCAGGGGAAGAATCTGGAGGCATTGCCATTTCTGGACATATCCCAGAGAGGGACGGAATCTGGATCGGTTTGGTCATCTTCGAATTTATGGCCAAAACCGGTAAATCTTTGACACAACTCATTAAGGATTTATATAAAAAAGTAGGTTCTTTTAATTGTGATCGCGATGATTTACACTTAAGCGAAGAGAAAAAAACAAAAATTTTAAATTTTCTCGAAAACGATGCTCCTACCTCATTTGGTAAAAATGTGGTTGCCAAGTACGAGACTATGGATGGATTCAAATTTACATTTAACAATGGAGATTGGACGATGATTAGACCATCTGGAACCGAACCGGTATTGAGAGTCTATGCCCAATCTGAGAATAAGGATAAAGTGAGAAGTTTATTGGAATCAGTTCACCAAACCTTACAATCCGTATAAGGTATATAGTCAATGAGATTAAAAATCGCTGTAATAGGTCTGGCATCAATGGCTTTATTCTATTGTCAACCCAATGAAAAATTATCTTCAGGTAAAGAGATTTACAAAAAATATTGTGTTTCTTGCCATGGAATTGACGGTAAATTATTAACCAATGGTGCTTTAGACCTTAGTCTATCAAGAATTAGTTTGGACGAAAGGAAAAAAATCATTACTCATGGCAGAGTAAATATGGTGGGTTTTGAAAATGTACTATCCTCTGCTCAAATTGATTCCGTCGCTACATTCACTCAAACACTGATTATAGACCAAGGAGAATGATGGAAAAGAACGCAGCTATATTTGTAACGGGAGGTACTGGGTTTCTCGGCACCTATCTATTGCATTTACTTGTGCATAGAGGTTACCATAATATCACCGCATTGTGCAGAGCCAATAGTCAACGAGAGTTGATCAAAGATATCGAAGGTCAAATACAATGGGTAGAGGGAGACTTGTCCGATCATCAAACATTATACGATGTAATAGAAAATCAACAAGTCGTCATTCACGCCGCGGGATTGGTATCATTTAACCCCAGAGAAGAGCACAAGCTTTACAAGGTAAATACCGATGGTACGGCCAATGTAGTCAATGCCTGTATCAATCACCAAACGGAAAAACTAATACATATATCTTCGATTGCAGCCATTAGTAAGGATGAGAAACTATCTCTGCTCAATGAAGATGTAGAGTGGCAAGAGAGTAAATACACATCGATCTATGCCAAATCCAAATTTCATGGAGAATTGGAAATATGGCGGGGAATAGCAGAAGGGCTTAATGCCACTATCCTCAATCCCTCCATCATCCTCGGTGCAGGATATTGGGAACAAACCTCTTGTAAAATGTTTACAGAAGTTTATGGAGGGTTAAAATTTTATACTCCTGGAAAAACAGGATTTGTCGATGTGAGAGATGTAGTTAGATCCATAGTATATTTTATGGAAAATGACCATAACGGTCAACGTTATATTATCAATGAAGATAATTATTTTTTTAAAGATATTTTTGAACAAATTGCCAATCATTTAGAAGTAAAACCACCGTCTAAATGTGCTCCCAAATGGCTGGCTTCTACCATAGCCAAATTCGAGGAGACGAAAGCCTTGATTACTGGGATTCGCCCCATCGTTACGACAGAAAGCATCCGAAATGCCTATAAGGATTTTTCTTATGATGCCAGCAAAGTAAAGAATACATCAAATCTCAGCTTTATACCGATTGCCCAGACTATTGAAGAAACCGCACAGTTATTGAAGACTTCTTCCAATGGACCTGCACTTTTGGCATTTCCAGAGGATTATTACAAATACTAAGACAATGAAAATAGGTTTTGACGCTAAGCGCGCATTTCAGAACAAAACTGGACTCGGTAATTATTCGCGAAATTTACTCCATCACTTAGCCCAATACCATCCCGACTCCTCTTATACTCTTTACGCACCAAAAATCACTGAAGATTTTCAACATCTTGCACAAAAGTTTAAGGTCATCACCCCTGAATCCAAAAATCCACTCTGGAGAAGTTTTAATATTAAAAAAGATATTGCTAAAGAATCCATCGACATTTTCCACGGTTTATCCAATGAATTGCCCTTTGGAATTTCTAAATTATCCACGGCATCTATTGTCACTATTCACGATATAATTTTTGATAGAATTCCTGAAGATTTTGGATATTTTGACCGACAAGTATTTAGCCTAAAAACCAAAAGCTGCCTGCGGGAATCAGACAAAATAATAGCCATAAGTCAAGCTACCAAAAACGACATCTTGGATCGATACGAGGTGGATGAAGAAAAGATTTCTGTCATATACCAACCCCATGACCCAATATTCACCAAAGAACCACTGCCTTCAGAAATTCGAGCTGCTAAACAAAAGGAATTAGATCTTCCTTCAGAATTCATCCTCTATGTTGGCTCCATTATGAAACGCAAAAACACATTGAGATTAATCCGTGCATGGGAACAATTACCAGAAAAGCCTAATCTCATTATTTACGGAAACGGCAATTATTTTAGAAAAGATATCCAAAAATATATCAGGGATCGCCATCTCAGTCCGAGAGTTCAATTGCGCCAACCAGTAGCCTTTCATGACCTACCCGATCTCTACAAGATGGCCAGTTCTGTGATCTATCCTTCCCTGTTGGAAGGATTTGGACTACCTGTACTCGAAGCTTTGGCTTGTGGAGCAAAGGTAGTGACCTCCAATATTAGTTCAATGCCAGAAGCCGGAGGCGACCATTGCACCTATGTAGATCCCTATGATGTGGAAGCCATTGCACAAGGAATGAAAGAAAGTTTATTTCACTTTCATCACGACGAAGTCAAACTACAGCAACACCTCGATACTTTTCATCCGGAAAGACTTACAAATCAAGTATATAAAGAGTATCAAAATATTATAATAAAGTAATATCTTTGCTATTATTTTATTTGACAAACAAAAAGTTATATGTCCGTAGATACAAAACTAAAATACAAAGTTAAAGACATCCAACTATCCGATTGGGGCAGAAAAGAAATTGAATTAGCGGAAGCAGAAATGCCCGGATTGATGGCATTGCGTGAAAGATTTGGGGAATCCAAACCGCTTTCTGGAGCTCGTATAGCAGGTTGTCTTCACATGACTATCCAAACCGCTGTACTAATTGAGACTTTGGTATCGTTGGGAGCAGAAGTATCATGGTCATCTTGTAACATCTTTAGTACCCAAGACCACGCAGCAGCAGCTATTGCATCTTCTGGAGTACCAGTATATGCATGGAAAGGTGAAACGGAAGAAGAATACAACTGGTGTATAGAGCAAACACTATTTGCTTTTAAAGACAACCAACCATTAAATATGATATTAGATGATGGAGGTGATTTAACTGCCTTGATTTTTGACAAATATCCAGAATTGATCGACGGTATTCGCGGGGTAAGTGAAGAAACGACTACTGGAGTATTGCGATTGTATGAAAGAGAGAAAAAAGGAACATTGCCTATTCCTGCTATTAATGTAAATGACTCTGTTACCAAATCAAAATTTGACAATAAATACGGTTGTAGAGAATCATGTGTAGATGCCATTAGAAGAGCTACCGATATTATGTTGGCTGGTAAAGTAGCTGTAGTAGCGGGATATGGAGATGTAGGTAAAGGTTCTACAGCATCACTTCAAGGTGCTGGTTGTAGAGTTATCGTTACCGAAATCGATCCTATTTGTGCACTGCAAGCCGCTATGGAAGGTTTTGAAGTTAAAAAAATGGTAGATGCCATCAAAGAAGCCGACATCGTAGTAACTGCAACAGGAAATAAGGATGTAATTACCGCAGAACACTTCCCTCTCCTCAAAGACAAAGCCATTGTATGTAACATCGGTCACTTTGACAACGAAATAGATATGGCGTGGTTGAACAAAAACCACGGCGACTCTAAGGTAGAGATCAAACCTCAGGTGGACAAATACACCATCAATGGAAGTGATATCATTATCTTGGCAGAAGGTAGATTGGTTAACCTAGGCTGTGCCACAGGTCATCCATCCTTTGTAATGTCAAATTCGTTTACAAATCAGACTTTGGCTCAAATGGAATTGTGGTCAAACAACAGCCAATATGAAAACAAAGTATATACCCTACCCAAACACTTGGATGAGGAGGTAGCCCGCTTACACCTATCCAAAATTGGTGTAGAATTGGATACTTTGACAGAAGATCAAGCCCAATACATTGGAGTCCCCAATGAAGGGCCGTATAAACCGGAATATTACAGATATTAAAAATATCAAAAGCTGGCTCTGTTCGAGTCAGCTTTTTTTTTGATATTGCAGAAGTTAAAAAAACTATTTCACTCAAGCAGAGTTTTACCAATATGTTGTTATTGTACTATTTATTGGCAATGTGGATACATCCGATTCACATATCAAAAACGTCAATTGATTATAAGGCCGAAACTCAAACTATTGAAATCACGAGTCATATTTTCATAGACGACTTTGAATTGGCAGTTACTCAATTCAATAATCAACCTGTCTATGCCACTACCACAAAGGAAGTTGCCAATGCCGACAGTTTAATTATGAATTATATGAATACTGCCTTGCAATTGACGATCGACGGTCAAACTAAAAATCTGACATTAATTGGCAAAGAGAGAACTAGAGATTATTCTGCCATCTGGCTTTATTTTGAAATTACAGAGGTAGCTTCCATTGAAAATATCACGGTATCTAATACCATTTTAATGGATTTGTTTAAAGACCAGAAAAATATTGTAAAAATGTCCACCGGCAAATCTAGTCAACCTCAATACCTGATTTTAGATCGCAACAAAAAAGTAATAAGTGTGAAATCAGACTCATGATTAAAAAAATATTTATACTCCCCATTCGGTTTTACCAAATTTTTATATCTCCAATGCTGGGAAAAAATTGTCGATTCCAACCCACATGCTCACGTTATATGATCGAGGCCATTGAAGAATGGGGTCCATTGAAGGGAATCTACCTAGGCCTGAGACGTATTAGTAAATGTCATCCTTGGGGACCACATGGCCACGACCCTGTCCCCAAAAAACAGGATAATCCATAAGCTTCAAATAACATCTTTAAAGTAAATTCTAGATTTTTCTATAAACCTCCTGACCATATTCAAGGTATACTTTTATTATCCGAAAATATATCGACAATTAAGTTGTTAAAAAGCAAGCCATACTAATTGAATATAATTATTTTTGCTTTAAATAACTTTAAATGGAAATACGACCTAGGAGAAATCGAAGCAGCGAAACCATACGATCATTGATTAGAGAAAATCAAGTGACTTTATCCGACCTTGTCTATCCCATGTTTGTCAAGGACGGAAAAAATATAAAAGAAGAAATCCCCACATTAAAAGGAAATTATAGATTTTCCATCGATGAATTACTTCAAGAAATAGAATCTTGTGTAGACCTAGGTTTAAGAACTTTCATGCTATTCCCTGCTGTAGAAGAGTCTTTAAAAGATAGTTTTGCCAGCTATAGTTATCACAGTGACAATTTTTATTTAAAAGCGGCCACAGCTATTAAAAAAGCTTTTCCAGAGGTCTGTCTTATCAGTGATGTGGCCATGGATCCCTACAGTACTGATGGTCACGATGGATTGGTAAAGGATGGTCGCATACTCAATGATGAGACCCTACCCATCCTCGCTCAAATGTCTGTGGCCCAAGCCAGAGCCGGCTTTGATATTATCGGCCCATCGGACATGATGGATGGTAGAATCCTATATATTCGAAAAGCTCTAGATGAGGCTGGTTTCACCGACACTGGAATCATGTCCTATACGGTAAAATATGCCAGTGCTTTCTACGGTCCATTTAGAGATGCGCTCAATTCCGCTCCTAAATTTGGAGATAAAAAGACTTATCAAATGGATCCTGCCAACAGTCGAGAAGCTTTCCGAGAAGCACAGTTGGATGCCGACGAAGGAGCTGATTTTCTAATGGTCAAACCGGCTGTCCATTATCTAGATGTCATACAAACTTTAAAACAAAACTTCGATCTTCCAATAGCAGCATACCACGTATCTGGTGAATATGCTCTCCTTAAGTCGGGAGCTGAACAAGGTTTATTGGATTTGGAAACAGCGGTTAAAGAAACTCTTATCTGTTTAAAAAGAGCGGGATGTGATATCATCATCACTTATTTTGCCAAACAATATGCACAATGGGGAAAAAATAATTTAGGATGAATAAGCAATACATAATATTTTTTTTCATCTTATTTATGGCATCGCTGTCTTCGTCGGTATATGGACAGAATCCATTTGAGATTAAGTCACGCAAAAATATAAATTCGACTAAAGACTCAGTTTCACCAGTGGATCGCCCTTCTGCAGACACAATTATTCTAAAAAATTCCACCGACAATGAAACTCCAGAATTGGAAGTTATACCAGAGTCGGAAGTTAATCAGATACCAAGACCATCTATAAATGAGAAGGATAAAAATGCATTTAATATTAATCCGCCTTCAGACAGTGGTACAGCATTGCCTGAAATAGAAGAAAATATCCCTCCACTTGACCATGATTCAGTTACGGAATCCATCATAGCGTCCCCGGCAAAGGATACGGAGGATGAGGAATCTCTTCTAAATAAAATACTCCCTCAAGATACGAGTGAAAACCAAGAAGAATCTATCACCCATGTCGAATATTGGGCCTTTATCCTTGACCTACTTCTCCTTTTACTTACTACGGGCTTGTTTTTGTATGATAGAGAAATTTTTAACAACATAAGAAAGGCCAGTGTACAAGAAAATTTGTTGCGCTATATATATAGAGACATGTATATTCGCAAACCGTATCCATTTTATTACTTAAATATTATTTACCTCCTTGGCTTTAGTTATTTCATATACAAAGTTGGAGTGGCCTATAAATTCGATCCATCATTCATTAATTATCTAATAATTCTAGCCTGTCTCACCCTTTTATTTTTTATAAAACACATACTTCTTCATATACTTTCTAATATTTCGGATAATTCCTTTGAAATTAAATTTTATCAATATTGGTTAATTTTATTTTCAGGACTTATGGGAATAATTATCATTCCCGTAATACTAATGTTATCTGTATTTAATACCGCACTAATCAAAAATACCATAATAATATTAGGAATTTTAGTCATTTTGCTATATTTATACAGACTAGCTAAAAGTGTAATCCATGGAAGATTCTATATAACAAAACATGTTTTTCATTTTTTTCTGTATTTTTGTGCCGTCGAAATAATACCACTCTGTTTGGTATATCGATTTCTGACACCTTTTTAAAAGCTAAAAAAAATAGTATTTTAGCATGGCGACAAAAACACAGATAGAAACAAATTCAAGTTCTTTGGCCGTAAAATCTATTCTGGTCTCGCAACCAAAACCAGAGAGATCTCCCTATTACAAATTGGAAGAAAAATACGGTATTAAGATTGACTGGAGGCCCTTTATTCACGTGGAACCAGTATCTGAGAAAGAATTTAGAAAGACCAGGATCAAGCCTGATGAATTCACAGCAATCATTTTCACTAGTCGGAATTCCATAGATCACTTCTTTGGGCTTTGCGAGGAAATGAGGATTAAGATGTCAGCAGATACCAAGTATTTTTGTATTTCTGCTACATTGGCTAATTACTTGCAAAAATTCATTGTCTATCGAAAGAGAAAAGTCTTTGTAGGCAAGCGATTAATCAGTGATTTAGAGCCTTATTTCAAAAAGCATAAATCTGAGAAATATCTTCTACCCACTTCCAATTTGGGAAGTCAACCCGTGCAGGATTTCCTCAGTTCTATGTCTATCAACTATAAGGAGGCCATGATGTACCGAACGGTGAGCAGTGATCTTTCTGATTTGGCTGATATCACCTATGACATATTGGTGTTTTTCAGTCCTTTGGGAATTCAATCTCTCTATGACAATTTCCCTGATTTCAAGCAAAACAATACCAGATTGGCTGTATTTGGAAACAGTACGAGCCAAGCCGTATTGGAAAAGGGATTAGAGATAAACATTAAAGCTCCTTCCACTGAAGCTCCTTCAATGTCAATGGCGCTTGAAAATTACATAAAAGAAATAAACGGAGAAGAGTAATTATAAATTATTACGATATACAGTCTTTATTTAAAGATGACGGAAAAATTCGCCTAGTAGGTCATAGTGACCTAGGCGAATTTTCTCGTTATTATAATCAACATTCCACAGCAGTTGATATATCCGCCCAACCCGCTAGTGTGGTTTTACTTATTCACCAAGCGAAAAATATCCCTCAGATCAGTTTTATAGTGAGAGCAAGTCATCCCAATGACGAATTTCATGGTGGACAGATGGCCTTTCCAGGTGGGAAACAAGAAATAGGGGAATCTTTAGAAGACTGTGCAAAAAGGGAAATGGCTGAAGAAATAGGGATACAACTCAGTGAACATCACCCACTCTACCCTCTGACCCCACTTTATATTGCTGTGAGTAATTTTATAGTTCACCCCTATGTAGCTTTTTTAGATATTGAACCAAAATTCAATATGGACAGTAGTGAAATAGCAGAAATAATAACTATACCCCTAACCAAACTTTCTTCGAATTTTAAAATAGAACACAAGGATTGGGTAGCTAGAAAACGTCACTTTAAAAACATTCCTTATTACGATATCCAAGGTCATACCTTGTGGGGAGCTACCGCAATTATCTTTACCGAATTTTTGTCCATATTGCGAAAGGGTTTACCATTGAGCTCTCGTAATTCATAATTATTCAATCCTATCTTATATTCTTAGTCATTTCGTATATTTAGCTATAATACGATTTACATTTTATGATGACGGAAAAGATTTTGAAAATATTTGGAGTTAGACGAGGCTACGACTGAATGAAGCTCACGACCGAATGTAGTTCGAAGAACCGTAGACCTTAAATAGGTCTACGATGAGGGAGCCACGACCGCTGTGTCGTGGGTGGGTAGGGAAAGACCGTAAATCGGTCAATGATGAAGGAGCCAAAACCTCCGTGTTTTGGGAGGGATTGCCAGCATAGCCGTAGCTACGGCGTGATTGAGTAAAGTTGCCACAATGGCAACCAAAGGTCGTAAATCGACCTTTGACGAAGATGACCGAATGTAGTTGCTCTTTAGAGCAACTCGATGGACTAAATGTCCATCGGATGAGGGAACCGGAGCCACTGCGCTCCGGGTGGGTTCGCCACTGTGCCGAGGCGTGATTGCCCTGGAATTCCTTGTTAAGATACTACTACCAGTATAGCATTACGTCTTAATCCACAATATTTAAGCCTCAATGCATTGCGGCTCTACAATAAATCGAAAGATTTCCGTTAATTATAAATGTAATTCGTTTAAATACCAAGTGAAATTCACTATTTGTGATGTAAAGGAAAAAATAAAAACTTTATCACTATGACAACTCAATCATTGATGACATCGCTTTCTACCTTAAGTCCTCATCGCGAAAATCGACTTCAATTGACGCAACAAGTTATTGAAAACGGTGATATTGAGAACTTATTCGCGATTTGTTTAAAAGTAGAATCCCCATATCATACAAAAGCTTGGTGGATTTTGGAATGGGTATTGGCATCGGATCGCGAATATCTATTAACATACGGACCTCTTATTGTTCGGAAAATGACTTTAATAAAAGAAGAATCAGCTTTGCGTCCAATGGTAAAAATCCTGTGTTCATGGACAAAGTCTCAAATAAAAAACGATGCCATAGCTATCCCACAACAAGATATGGATACTATGATCGAATCTGGTTTTGACTGGCTAATAACCGATGTTCAAGTAGCCATTAAGGTCCATGCCATGGAAATGTTAAGCCTCATAATGAAATGGAATGACTGGATCATTCATCCTCTAGCTGATGTATTGAGTAAGGGCATTCAAGAACACAGTCCCGCCTATAAAGCTAGAGCATCTAAAATTTTAAAAAAAATAAAAAAACAGATTTAAAGCTGATGCTTTACCACTCGGACTACTTCTATTTTTTTCTCGTCCACTTTCTCGAGGGTAAAAGTAAAACCTGCTAATTCAACCACTTCTTTTTCTTCGGGAATATCCCCTAAAGTCATGACCAAATATCCTGACAAGGTAGAATACTCTCCTTCTGGTATTTGCAGTATAGGATATTTTTCATTGATATCATCCACCTTCATTCGACCGGAAAAAATATATTCGTATTCAGATATCTTTTGATCCATAACCAAATCATCTTCATCGTGCTCATCTTCGATATCCCCAAATATTTCTTCGACGATGTCCTCTAGAGAAATCAAACCAGATACAGATCCAAATTCATCGACAACGCAAGCAATATTTTGATTATTCAGGATAAAATTATTTAAAGCTGTGGTCACCATCATGGTCTCTGGAATAAAGGGAACATCGAGAATTAAAGGCTTAATTTTATCGGGATGATGTAATAATTGCAAATGGTGGACATAGCCCAGAATGTTTTCTATATCTTGATCGTATATCAATATTCTCGACAACTTGGATTCATTGAACATTTGTCTCAATTCGTCGACGCTAGCCTCTACATCGAGGGCTATAATTTCCGTCCTGGGAATCATGCATGATTTAATCTTGATATTACTTAGATTCAATGCATTTTTGAATAAATCAGTATCTATTTCATATTCTATATCAGATTGGACATTGCTATTGACTAGATTTTCCAAATCGACCTTGGAGAAAGTGCGATCATCGGTCTCAATAGAATCCTTTACAAACAATCGAATCAACAAGGTAGAACCTCCCATCATGATTTTCGAAGGTATTGAAAATAAATACTGAAAGAACAACAGTGGATAGACAAACAATTCTACAAATTCATTGGCATATAGCCTTCCCATAGTTTTGGGTAAAAATTCTCCAAATAACAATACCACGATGGTGGTCAAAACAGTGACTACTAGCAATAGTGTAAGTCCACTGCCCAAAAATGGTGAAAGCACGGGATCAAAAAGCTTAGATACCGCGTAGGTAAATATAACTAGAGCAATATTGTTTCCCACCAATAAAGTAGACAATACCGTCTGCGGTTTATCGTAAAACCGAGCCAATATTTTCGCACGACGGCTATCTTCCTTTCTCTGGATTTCTACCTTCAGTTTATTGGCCGAGATAAATGCCATCTCCATTCCACTAAAGAAGGCTGAAAGCAATAAAAAGATTATAATAATTACATAGCTCATCATCTCTATTTTAACACACCTTCCAATTGAGGAATTGGTGTTTTGCCTGTTGTCTTCTCAAAACTTATTTCCGTAAAATCTTGGTTGGCCTTAAATCCATATCCGTATATAATCTCGTTGGGCCTTGTTAGCTTAGCAAAACGATCGGTATATATTATACTCTTGCGTTCGTTCCAATTTAGCTCACTAGTCTCTAGTTTTTCCCCCAAGGTATTTTGAAAGACTACATTGTCGGTTGCCGTAACTATATATTGGTCGGGTACGCGCTCGGCATAATCTGCTGTCAACTTGGCATATTTCTCCTCTCCTTCCTGATAAAAGTCGACTATGATTCCTTTGGGGAAGACATCCTTACTAGGATTTCCTTGATACCTTTTAAGTTCCGGTGCCGATAAGGTCATTAGTTTTTGACCACCATCAGTATAATTCATTTCTATTTCGTAGCCTATCTCAGCACCATCATCCAGATCATCATACTGATTGGAATCTATATTTGTTGGATCGCATCCACAAATTAAACTTATAATTACCCAAGCAAAAATACTTCTTTTCATAATCTAGTTCAAAAGTACAATTTCTCCGGAAATTAATTTAGTAACTCCATCCAAATACATTATTTCTGCGGTATAGACATAAACACCAGGCATAAGGTGTTCCCCGTTTGCCAAACCATTCCACCCCAAAGTATAGTCATTGGGCAGAAAGGAGGCTTTGGTGAACAATAGATTCCCCCACCGATCAAACACATTAAACTCCAACACTTGCGACACGTGAGGGCCAGCATAAACGGTTACACTGCCATTGGGACCATCTCTAGAAGGAATTAATACATTGGGAATACCGACATCTCTTATAGGATATACCTTGAACCCAAGTTCATCTCTAGCCTCACAACCATTTTCATCTGTTCCTATCAATACAAATGATGAGTTGGAGTAGGGTTGAGCAATTACTTCCTGACAATCTTCACAATCCACTTGATCGGCAGGCTGCCATTGCCAAGTTAGCATTCTATCATCGGGAATGGATTCTGCTTGAAGGAAGACCGTCTGACCCAAATTGAGGACAGAATCACCCACTATATTTACAAATAATTCATCGGGTTGACTTAATCCCACATTAATGGAATCTTGACAATTATTTTCATCGGATAAATAGATCACGTATTCACCCGCCGATAATCCTTGAAAATCGGGTCCACCTGAACCATTTCCAGAAATGGAATAAGTATAATCTCCACTGCCGCCCATTCCATCAACGATTATAAATCCATCGCGATCGCCATAACATAGTAAATCCATCTTATCGATAAGATCAAGGGTTAATAATGGAGGTTCTTCAATACTATAATTTCTAATAATACTACAGCCGCTTATATCAGATACTTCAACCCAAAAGTTCCCTGGTCTCAATCCCTCTACATCTAAAGACATACTTCCAGTATTCCACATAGCAGAATAGCCTGGCCTTCCACCAGCAACCTCGATATCAATACTTCCATCGGTTAATCCATAACAAGATATGTTGGTCACTTCTGCCTCTAAGGACAAGGAATCGGGTTGGGTCAGAGTAGTATCGACAAAACCGTGACAATCGTCCTGATCTCGTATTCGAATCACATAATCTCCTGCTGGCAGATTGGACAAAATATTATTACTGGTATACACACCATTCAATTGGTAATCAAATTCGTAAGCCGGCCTCCCTCCTTCTACTAGAATCTCAATCATCCCATTGGATTGTCCGTAACAAATAGGTTCAGTCAGGACAGAATTTCCTATGGTAAAATTAATTTCATTGAGATAGTAAGAAGTATCTAAGCTACACCCCATATCATCCATGATGGTGACTTCATAGATGCCAGAAACTAAACCATTTCTCTCATCCATATTTGTAAATCCCATACCATCGTTGAAATCGTATTGAAAGGGCGGAAAATTCCCATTGGCTACAATGCGAATCCCACCATCCATTCCCCCTCCACAGGAAGCATTACTTATAATGCTATTAATCTCCAGTGGATCCGGCTCTACAATGGTATAACTTTGAGAAATCACACATCCCGTCTGATTTCTAATGGTAACTTCGTAATCTCCAGGAGACAAACTGTCCCGTAAAAACTCACTAGCTCCATCGTCCCAAGCTACTAGTTCTATCGGACTAGGAGAATCTATACTAATATCAATCATCCCGTCATCGTATCCGTTACAACTTATTTGATCCACTACATCAGTTATTTCCATGATATCTTCTACGATAATAAAAGTATCGATGGGTGATATACAACCAATATCGCTTTCCAGTGACAGAACGAAAGGTTTATTTCCACCACTGTTGAAACTGATTTCATGGGGTCCTGGACCTTGAAGATCCTCAGAGGAAGCACCTGGTCCAAAACTCCAGTTGTATTCGATGATGGCCCCACTTGCACTGCGGTCAACAGCGTAGAATTCAATGGGCTCATTGGGACAGTAAATGGGTTTAGTGTCCAAAAAAACTATTTCTGCATCTGGTGTAGAAAACTCACCACTGCCCCCCCATTCCAATCTAAAACCCGCTCCTGATGCACTAAAATTATTGACGACTAAGGCGTATGATTTCCCTGTTTCCATTTGCAATGGAGCCAAAAAATTGTCATCCCCATTGTCACATCCTCGCCATTCCAAATCATCTGTACTACCTGTTCTCAATCCTGTAGGTCCGGTACAGGGTTCCCAAACGGAAAAATCAGCACCGACCACTTCACCAGATGCCATACATCGAAGAATATTCTTATCACTACAATTGTCTATACCATTGGGCAATTCGTAAACCGCAAAATCGAGATCATCAGTAGGATTGATGGGATCTAGGATAAAAGTTAAATCACCATCATTTCTAGCCACCCATTTAAACCAAACACTGGACACTTCAGAATTTCCATCATCACTATTGGTGGTCGGATCTATATCCAAACAACTGTTATCCGCCTCGTCTCTGATATCGCCAGAACCAGCTAATTGGTTGACGATTAGCGTTGATTTATCACACAGAACGGTTGCAGTCGGACAATCGGAATCGTATTCGGGAGTAAATTGAAAATTACTTACGCAAAGTTGGAAGGTACCTATGTCGTTGGATCGAGATCCAACTCTTAGATAATATTCCCCACCCAACTCAAGGTCCCCAATGGTCAATTCTACTAAATTCTGTCCTCTGGCATCGGAATTACAGCCCTTCAATTCAAATCCGTCGCAGGAACCTTGATAAATTGCTATCTGAGGATCGTTTAGACTTCCTCCTTTCCCCAATCCCACATTACCGCGCACGATAATATTTATATTTTCAAAATTATTTACAAATTTAAACCACACATCTCTATCGTTGGTATCCATAGGGTAACAACTCGGATTCTCCACCGTAGAATTAGAATAATTAGCCAAATCATAAAAGCCTTCTGGAGAACAATAATTGATAATGGTATCCAATACTATAGGATTTGAACATAGATCTCCGTCTACTTGGGCATTCACCTTTGAATAAATAAAAACCTGCAACACCAATAGGATAATCCATTGACTACGATAAGAATAAATTTTTTTATCTAAATTCAAATGTCATATATTTTTAATTGCTGCAACTAAATCAGCGTCCTTATTCTATATTGAACGATTTACAATGGACTATTTCAAGCCTGTCTGCCTATTTTTTCATTTTTATAACACAAAAAAATAATGCATTTACTTTGTATTCTACAAACATTCTAAAAGAATAAAAATCCATTGCCTAATCAAAAGACGTAGATTAATTTCAAAAATGAAGATAATAAAGTAATTATTTTCAAAGCTTTATTTAAAAAATATTTAAACTCATCTTATCATCCTTAAGATCCTTGACTTACTTTTACTATCCATGTTCTAGTGTTATTGATGAATTAAAACCAAGTATCCACTTATATTTACTGGGTATTGAAAAAAATCCTTTTCTTTGCTTGGTCACAAAAGACAGATTTTTATTAAAATCTCAACAAAATATGGTCAACATACCTAATATTTTAACTTTACTTAACTTAATAGCTGGATCCATTGCCATTTATTGCACCTTAATCAATAACTATACTGCAGTTATAGTTTTATTTCTTGCTGCACTTCTCTTTGATTTCTTAGATGGATTTATGGCCAGATTATTAAATCAGACAAGTGAAATAGGTAAACAACTCGATTCTTTGGCCGATTTAATATCCTTTGGCCTACTGCCTACCTTTTTGTTATTAGACCTAATAGAAAGAACCGTATACATCCCCGAGCAACCCTATTTCCTTGCAATTTTCATTTTGCCAGCAGCTGCTGCCTTTCGATTGGGAAAATTCAATATTACCCCTTCAGACGTACAGGGATTTAGTGGAATGCCAACACCGGCTATGGCATGGATAGTCATGGGCCTATGGTTGTTCGCCACTCCGCAAAATGCATATATTTTCCCCTTTCTAACTCAGCCATATTTGATTTTAATTATCTCCTGTATATTGGCCATACTAATGAATGTCAACCTTGCATTTTTAAAATTTACCATTAGTCCACTCAAAAGTCCCAGCACTATTAAAAGTCTTATACTAATTTTACTCAGTGTAATTATAGCGTTTGTTGACTGGCGAATGATCGGAATCGTTTCTGGATTAGCCTATATTTTACTGTCTTTCTTAGGATTAAAAACAATTAAAAAATAGAAAAATTTAAGCGGTGATACATAGTCACTCGCCTCCGGTCATTGATTTTAATAACCTATAAATTATTCGCCTAAACATTTTCTGTAAAAACGGAAATGGTCTTATTATCTCAACCATGATTGGACTCAATATATAATAGAGTGATACCAACTGCCTACCCCAAAAATAGGTTAACAATTGTTGATCGCGAAATCGAATAGCTGTATAATATTCAGAAGAAAAACGATTAAATGCAAAGGATACTACAAAACACCGCTGATCGTCTGGACTAAGTGGAGCAGACAATGTGTTCATAAATGAGAGCGAAGGGACACTGGTAGGCAATAAAATCTTATCCTCCTTGTGAACTTGAGAAAGGTGATCCTCTAAAAAATAACAGGCTATCTCCACCGAAGCACCGTTAAAAATAACCCCTGAGCTAAAATAGTTTTTTACCCACTGAACGGCATTGTACTGTTTGTTGTTCTGGGTCAACAATATGGGTAAATCTATAAACACATGGGCATTTTTGCCACTGATGTTTTCCAACTCCAGAACGACTTTGGTCAATGGTTCTGCAATGGACTCAATATGTTCATCTACCTCAACTTCAATAACCGATAGTCTAAAAACATCATCATTCTTATTTTCTGTGCTCCCATCAATATCGTACAGCCATTCATCGTCGATTTGATAAGTATTGTATACTGCATCTTTTAAAACCTGCCAATCCCAGTAAAATACCTGAGTTTTCTTACACAATTCTATAGCGGGTTGAGTAAAAGAAGAAGTTGTAACGATCATTATTTGATGACCTCCATAATATTTGGCAGCTCCAAGAACTTGATTGATATCTTGAACTCCTACTTTGTGATCCTCGTGATAGCGTTTAATTTGGACTACTGTTTTAACACCGTCTTTATCGAGGATAAGATCAGCCCCAAAATCACCAGAATAGTTGGTATTCTCAACTTTGTAGCCATTGTCTAAGAACAACTTTCCTATAAAATCCTCAAAATCATAGGGACTGATTCCTTGAAATCTAACTTTTATGGCGGCCTTTAAAAACTTTTTAAGATCAACTTGACTAAAATCCATACATTAAGTGGGTAAAGGCTGCTATATCTGACAACGGGAATCGTTATCAGGAAAAAAACATGTTATTTTACTTTTGACCAGATTTCATAGATTGGACTACCTTTAGAGCTTTTGCCACTGTGATGCCAGTTACCATCGATGACTTCTCCATTAAATTCGAGTTTCATACCGACTCTTGAATTGTCACGAGAAAAGAACTCGATGTGTTCGGTATACTTTCCATTCTTATAAGTATATCTTCCTCCACCGGTTCCAAAAAATTCTCCAGTTTCAGTATTCATAGCGATCCATTGAAATCTCTCATCGGACAAAACCTTCAGAGTTTGTCTCGCTCTTTTGGGTATAGATTGAATCTCATCGTTTACTTTTCTACCTGATATTCGCCAAATTCCGGCCAATCCTTGAGAAGATTCATCCTGTTTTATCCACTTTTGTTCAAACCCATCAGGCCGATCTACTGTCAAGGTTTTCCCATCGTATACCATGGGTATAGCAAAATATTCACCAACTAAACTAGCATCAGCGGAATGAAAATCTATTTCGACATTGAGTTCGGATCCCTGTGTCTCGTAATGACCGCCAAGGGTATAGATAAAATTGGAAGGTTCGGATGAAAACGAAGTCACGGAAAAATAGCCATCCTGCATGACCAATATATTATCGGCGTTGGATGCATCCTTATAGACACCTTGTAAATCCGTAGCTGAATTTTGAGCAACCGACAATGTAGCCCATCCTATTTGGGTCAATAACAACAAAACAACGAAATGTAATCGAGCCATAATTTTTGCTATTAAATTACAATAATTATTAGAAAACCAAAACAGAGTAAAGAATTATTTTCCAGCTTGTTCCATTAACCAAGCTTTCAAGAAGCCATCTATATTCCCGTCCAAAACATTATCCGGATTTCTAGTCTCAAATCCCGTTCTGTGATCTTTAACTCTTCGATCATCAAGCACATAACTGCGAATCTGTGATCCCCACTCGTTTTTCTGTTTACCAGACTCTATTTCATCCTTTTGAGCGCGCTGCTTTTCCAATTCCAATTCATACAATCTAGATTTTAATACCTGCAAGGCTTTCTCTCGATTCATATGTTGGGATCGTTCTTGCTGACATTCTGCCACCAAACCTGAAGGTAAATGGCGAACTCTTACGGCTGATTCTGTTTTGTTTACGTGTTGTCCACCAGCACCAGATGCTCTAAAGGTGTCCCATTCTAGATCAGCGGGATTGATTTCGATTTCTATATCATTGTCTACCATAGGATGAACAAAAACAGAGGCAAATGAAGTCATTCTTTTACCCTGAGAATTAAAAGGACTGACACGCACCAATCTATGCACACCGTTTTCCCCCTTTAACATCCCAAAGGCATAGTCTCCACTGATTTCTAGACTAACGGATTTAACACCAGCAATATCGCCGTCTTGTCGAGATAATTCCACTACTTTAAAACCACTTTTCTCCCCCCACATAATGTACATCCGCATCAACATATCGGCCCAATCACAGGCTTCTGTTCCACCAGCACCGGCGTTGATATCTAAAATACTATTTAGGGCATCCTCGGGTTGATTCAAGGTGGTTCGAAACTCTACATCTTCAAAAACAGCTAAAGCTTTAGAATAGGAAGTATCTAATTCTTCTTCAGATACTTCCTCTTCTTTATAAAATTCATAGAGCACTTCTACATCTTCAAATGCAGTCTGAGCACTCTGATACATTTCAACCCAAAATTTTAATCCCTTAATTTCTTTCAAAATGGATTCGGCCTTATCTGGCTGATCCCAAAATGAAGGATCTAAGGTCGCTTGTTGTTTTTCTTCTATTTGAATACTGCGATTAGCAACGTCAAAGATATTGTTTTAGCAGTGACAAACGATTTTTCAAATCCTGTAGTTGATCACTAGTCATATTAACTTATTTTAAAACTTCTATATAAAATACTAAGTTTGAATTAGGCGGTATTGCTTGACCAGAACCAGTCTCGCCATATCCCAATTCAGAAGGGATAAACAACAATGATTTACTACCTTCTTTCAATTTGGCCACGCCTTCGTCCCATCCTGGGATAACCATACCAGCACCTACATTAAAGGAAAAAGGAGTACCTCTTTTAAATGAATTATCGAATTCGCTACCATCGGATTCCAATACTCCGTAATAATGAACCTTAGCATTTCCATTTCCCAAGGCCTCACCGATACCTTCTTCAATGTTATAGATTTGAAGGCCGGATTCCAATTTCTCTAAAGAACCATCCAATTCACCTTTTTTGTATTTGCCCAATAAATCTTCGATAGTTGTTGCTACCTCACCTTCTTTGGCTTGAGATTCTTTCATCATTTTCATCGCTTCTTCCTTCTCCTTAGCAATATCGTCTAAATATTGATCTTCATCTACGATATCTTCAACGATGAAATAGTTGTTAACAAATTTGTTGTTGGGGAATTGCATTTTTGCTTGAGGAATAGAATCCAATTCAATATATACATTGGCCGAATCACCTGGTACCATTCTAGATAATACGTCAATAACAGGATTGGGAGTAACCATTAAAGCCGAATCCGTAGGGACCAACATTCTGATCACTTCACTCTTTGGCTGCAAATTCATAGTATCATCTAACAATACAGCAGAGGTAAAATAAATATATTTTCCCGGCTCAGTTATTTGATCACTTTTGGTCGAGGAATAGATATTAAATTTGAAACCGTCGGCGGTTACACCTTCGTAGCTCGGTTTGTCGCCCATTTGCTCACTCGAACAAGACCACAGACCTAAGACTAATAATAGAAGAGATAAAATTCTCATTAATTAATTGTTTTATATTTATTAAAAAATTCTGGCAAATGCTCTTTAAACAACGTAATAGCTGATTTCAGTCCTTTAAAATGACTGCCCCCAGATGCATTTTTATGACCACCGCCATTAAAATAATTTTTAGCGATTTCTTCTACATTGTAGTCGCCCAAAGAACGAAATGATATCTTGGTAATTGTGGGTTGCTGGGTAAACAAAACCGCAATATCAATATTATTGATCTTTAAAATGTAATTGACAATACCCTCTGCATCTCCGCGTTGAATATTAAATTTTTCAAAATCTGACTTGGTTAAAAATATAATACCCGCTCTGTATTCAGGAATTATTTCCAATCTATGATAGAGACAATATCCCAATAACCGAAGATTTTTTTCCGGTAATGCGTTATTGATTTTGTTTTGTATCTCTATATGATTAAATGGCGCCAACATTAACCTAGACAACTTTTCAAAAAGTTTTGGAGAGGTATTATAAGAGAAAGTCCCTGTATCTGTCAAAATTCCGGTGTATAGACAAGTAGCAATGTCAATATTTTCAATATACTTCTTTTGCTCCCACTCTGTCAATACATCGAAGACCAAATCACATGCCGAACTCTCACCTGGAAAAGCATAATAATATAGACTTGTCAAATCAGGATCTAAATGATGATCGACTAAAAACAAAGGTGTTTCGTATTTTTGCATCTCCAAGCCCATTTTATCTATTCGCGACAAATTATTGGCGTCTACAAAGATAAACAATTCGGCATTAGCAATACATTTATTTATTTCTTCGGATTGTCGATCGTATATTAAGATTTTATCTGAACCAGGCATCCAACTGTATATCGGAGGAAACTCAGATGGAAATGCCATAGATACCTCATGTCCATTTTGAGACAGATAGTGATAAAAAGCCAAGGTAGACCCCAATGCATCCCCATCGGGATTCCGATGAGAAGCTAAAAAGATCTTTCTTGGCTTTTCCAAAAATATTTTTAATTCCAGTATCCCTTTTTCTGGCATGCTTATTAATGCATTTCCGTTTGTGCAAAATGGAATGCCGCTTCTATGGCCGCATTTTCATCTGAATCTGATCCGTGAACCGCATTTTCACCAATACTAGTAGCATATTTAGCTCGAATAGTACCCTCAGCTGCTTCTGCGGGATTGGTGGCTCCAATTAGCGTTCTAAAATCTGCAACTGCATTGTCTTTCTCCAATACAGCGGCCACTATAGGTCCTGAAGACATAAATTCTACCAATTCACCATAAAACGGTCGCTCTTTGTGTACTGCATAAAACTCCCCAGCCTTCTCAGCTGATAGTTTTGTGTATTTCATCGCAACAATTCTAAATCCGCCCGCATTGATCTGAGCCAAAATGGCACCAATGTGTCCGTTCTTTACTGCATCTGGTTTAATCATTGTAAAAGTGATATTCCCTGCCATAATTTAACTTTTGATTTATTGGTCTTTTGTTTACAAAAAACCAGTTAGATTTAATTTTTGGTTTTAAAATTGCAAGATTACTGCCATTATTTGGAATATCAAAATACATAATCATTAAGCTTTCAACAAAACAGCTGTTTTTCCTTCTCTAAGCTAATATAAATTTAATAATTGTCGAATTATAGTCTTGAATTTCGTCCGACAATCCATTATATTGCCTTAATGTTTCTTTAGATACTAAAATTCAATTACATATTTCTACACTTAATATTTATAACTATTATGGTTATTTCCCGATGTTCCTGCATATAAATCGAACCACTTGTATCGAATTTATTCTACAAGACTGAAGAATTACTACAAAGTTAAGTCGTAACAAATATTTACATTTACTATTGAAATCTATACAAGAGACGCATACCTCGTTCGTTTCGGTATTAATATTATTAATCGCCGCTCGTATAATAGTATGTAGTTACTTAACCCAGATTAACCCATCATTGGTGAGTAAAAAATTTTAAAGAGACAATCTAACACCCCACGGTTGTCTCTTTATTATTGAATTTTTTTACATTCCCCATTGTTTTCCCCAAAAGAAATGTTTAGGTCGGCCAGTGATAAGGTCTATCGCGACCTTATCACATTGGCTGCCAAATCACACAATTGAAGTCTTCATATAACACCCCACCTACGACATAGGAATTTTTTATCGAATTCGATTTCCCCTCTAGCCTCCGAAGGAATAACAAGACAATCATGTCATAAAATATATAAATGGGAATAGAATTTACAACTCTTTATATTCGATATTTACAGGAAAATACAAACCTCCTTCTTTGTAATAAGACAACTTTTTCATCAAAAATGAAAATCCTTTTTGAAATTATAAATTTCAATATCAAAATCAAACACAAACATTTGTCTTACAATATATTGACAAATTCTAAAATTTAACAATGGTAACCCCATCCCCCCCCTTATTGGGTTCGGGATGACTAATTTCCTTAATGGCCTTAAATTCTTGCAAAATATCTCTGACCAATCGCTTTAATACACCGCTACCCTTACCGTGAAGTATACGCAATTCGTGTGCATTTGAAACAAGAGCATCATCCATAAATTGAAACAATTCCTTCTGTGCTTCGGCCACAGAATATCCTCTGATATCAATCTTGGTTTCCATAGACTCTTTTGATTGGTTCAACTTCAATGCAACTGAAGTCGTTCTTTTTATATTGAGGGGTTCACGCCCCGGACGCAAATCAGCCTTGGCTACCGTCAATCTTATTATACCAGACTGTAATACAACCTTATTTTTTTGAATGGACATGACTTCCCCTGATGTTTCGCCATCTTTGAGTTTGACAAAGTCGCCCACCTTAATATTCTTAAAGAAGTCTTTGGGTATTTTCTCATGTTTTACCACTGATGCCGACAAATCTTTTATCTCTTCCTTTAATTGTCCTTGTTCTTCTTTGATATCGGCTTCCATTGCTTTTGCTATCTCAATATTATCTTTGGATTGCAACTCCTTTAACTTTTGCTTTAAAGCCTTTCTCGCCAATTCGGTTTCATTGTAAACCTCCTTCTTGCGATCTATCTTCCATTTTTTCTTTTGATAGGTCAATTCATTAGCTAGAGATTGATTGCTCTTAAGTAGTTTGTCAATCTTTTTCTTTTCTTCCGCTAACTCCTTTTCTTTTTTGGCAAGAACCGTCTTTTCATTTTCCAAATTAACCAACATCTCCTCAATAGCCCATTTGTTTTTACCAGACTTTTTCTTGGCGTACTCTATTATTCCATTATCTAAGCCCGTCTTTTTGGCAATTTCAAAGGCAAAAGAACTCCCCGGCTGTCCCAAAACAAAACGATAGGTAGGCTCCAAATGCTTTTTATCAAAACTCATCGCAGCATTGATAATGCCTTTTTGTTGATCGGCATACATTTTCAAATTAAAATAATGGGTGGTAACTATACCCCATACCCGCTTTTTGTTCAATTTATTTAAGACTGCTTCCGATATAGCTCCTCCATACTGGGGATCTGTACCACTTCCCATCTCATCGATAAACACGAGAGACTTCGAGTCTGATAAATCAACAAAATTTTTCATATTCTTTAAATGCGAACTATAGGTACTCAAATCCTCTTCCAAAGACTGTTGATCTCCTATGTCAGCAAACATTCGACTAAAAATCCCACAGGTAGAACGCGGATCGACAGGAATCAAAAAACCACATTGAATCATCATTTGATTCAGGGCTACCGCTTTCAACAATATCGACTTCCCTCCAGCATTGGGACCAGATAACAATACCATTTTATTGGGGGGTTGCATATTGAGCTCAAATGGTATGGTTTTTTTATTTACCGCATTATTTTTAAGTAACAACAGTGGATGATAAGCTTGAAACCATTGTATAAATGGACTAGATTTTAACTGAGGTAAGGAAGCTTGCATTTTTAAAGCCAGTTCGGCTTTTCCACACCAAATATCCACAAAGGTGAGGATATTATAGCCTTCCTTTAAATAAAATAATAGCGATCGAATACTGGCACATATTTGACGGATGATCTTATTGACTTCCTGTCTAATATCACTTCGCAAATTAAATGAATCTTGATACAGAGATATCATTTCTTCTGGTTCTATATAGACGGTCTTCCCAGAAGCCGACTCATCTTGAATTATCCCTCTAACCCTTCTCTTATTTTCGATGGCTACGCAGAGAACTCTTCTTCCATTCTTATAACTTTCAAAAGGCTCACTCAACAAATCGCCCCCTTTGTATTTGCCCAATACCTGCTGAAACACACTGTGTATGGTCTTTTCCATTTTGTCCAATTGCTGGTATAATTTCTCAAGAGTTGGACTGGCTTTCCGGTGTATAGACCCATCGGGCTCAAAAATCTTGTTCAATTGGTCGAGCAGTGGAAATAGAGGAGGTGGAATATGAGCCACATTATCTTTAAACACTGAAGTTGATTTAACCGTTGAATTTTTGCCCCAATCCCTAAGCGAACTGATGACCATTAGAAACTGACGAATTTCAAGAACTTCTTCCACAGACAAGGAATAATTCTCAATCTCAAGTCGGCTGAAATAATCCTCCAATTCGGCGTATTCACCGATATTCAATTGGAACCCATTCAGCATAATCGACTTCATTTCTTCAACATAGTTCAATTCTTGAACCCAGAGATCATAATTTTGATAGGGTTGAGTCGCTTTTATATGTTCTTTAGCCCTGCCCCCCTGTACCAAATTGGCCGTCAATGTCAAAATTTGATCGAACTCGATGTCTTCGGAAAATGTTTCTGGATATATAATCATAGTGGCAATTATAGGACAAAATTAAAAAACCAATGAATTAAATTTAAACAACGGCAAATATAAAACTTCCCAACAAATCAATTTTAAACCCAAATCAAGCTTTTAATACAACCACTTTTATAATTCAACCTGGACTATTCTATACGATACCATTGCCATATTGGTCTTAAATAAATAAAATTTACCTAATTTTGGTTTTCAAATTTTCGATACCTATTAATAATATCTATGAGTGGAAATAGTTTTGGAAAAATTTTTAGAATTTCAACATTCGGAGAATCGCATGGCAAAGGGCTTGGCGTTATTATAGATGGCTGTCCTTCAGGCATTAAAATCAATATAGAAGATATCCAACGCGATTTGGATCGCCGCAGACCTGGACAATCTAAGATTGTAACTCAACGAAAAGAGAAAGATCAAATCGATATTTTGTCTGGAATCTTTGAAGGAGTAACTACAGGAACACCCATTGGCATGGTTATTCTCAACCAAGATCAAAAATCCAAAGATTACAACCACATCAAAGATACTTTCCGACCTTCTCATGCAGATTATACCTATAATGAAAAGTACGGATTTAGAGATTACCGAGGTGGGGGTCGATCATCGGCCAGAGAAACAGCCATGCGTGTAGCAGCTGGAAGTGTGGCCAAAGCCATATTGGCACAAATGAATGTGACCATCCACAGTTACGTATCTCAAGTGGGAAATATCAAACTCGACACTCCTATTGATCAGATTGATACCAGTCTTATAGAATCCAATATCGTCCGCTGTCCAGATGCGGATACTGCCCTAAAAATGGAAGAATTGATTCTGGAAACCCGTAAAAATGGTGACACCATAGGAGGTGTAGTTACTTGTATCATCAATAACTATCCCGCTGGAATGGGCGAACCTGTGTTTGACAAACTCCATGCTGAGTTGGGTAAGGCCATGTTGAGCATAAATGCCTGTAAAGGATTTGAAATTGGAAGTGGATTTTCATCAGTATCTATGAATGGATCTCAACACAACGATTTATTCTACGTTGACAGTGATGGAAACATGAGAACGAAAACCAACTACTCCGGGGGCATCCAAGGAGGCATTTCTAATGGTATGCCTATATATTTTAATGCAGCTTTCAAACCGGTGGCTACTATTATTCAACGACAAAAGTCGATCAATACCCAGGGAGAAGAAGTGGATTTGGATGGCAAGGGAAGACACGACCCTTGTGTAGTTCCTAGAGCGGTCCCCATTGTAGACGCCATGGCTGCTATAACCTTGGTAGATGCATTTCTTCTACAACAACGCATGGCTTTTAATACAATCTAAGTATAAACGAATAACTAAAGTGATTCCTCTTTCGCAATATATACCATGATGGTTGGGTGAACCGTCAATGGAAAAAGAATGTATGAGTTAAGATAGAAGGCATCCATCTTCTCAAGAAGATAGATAGTATACAGAAAATGTTTTACAATTCGGATTTCGATCTCGAACCAAAAATAAAATTATAGAAACTGTCAAATTCCTTCCTATAGCTAAGACCGACACCGAATTTGGCATTTTTCTCAGTTCGATATGGTTCTGTTCTTTGATATAGATTGGCCTTTAGGCGATGATCCTCAGTGATGGCGTATTCTATTACAAAATCATGAGTAATCAAAGTATTGGCATTAAAAGCCGATCCCGTTAAAAGATTGGCTTCTGTTCGGATTCGCAGTCGATTGTCCAAAAATCCAAACTCTGGTTGTAAAATAATTTCATTACCCGTTTTCACCCCGGTGTTGACGTCACGTTCATAGGAATTTCGATATACATTATAACCTACATTGAGTTCTATATCGGAAATAAAGGCTACATCATCCAGTGACGACTGCAGATATTCCGTAATAAAGAAAGACAATTGATTGGTCAGCACTTCAGACACCGTATTCACAACCGTCCCATCAATATTTACCACCGATGATACACTGGGGATAAAAGATCGCGCTATCAACAAACCGAATACTTGTTTATTGATTTCATTCTGATCATCTTTTAATACCCTCATTCGATCTTCCACGTAATTTTTGATTTGACCTGACAATTCAGGGAATTCAATGTTGAAATTGATCTCGGGTGAAAACAAGTCACCACTGAGATGAAGAAACAAATCGACTGGCGTTGCATTCTGCGCCAACTCTTGCAATCGATCATCACTTACGTTTAGGTATTCGATAATAAAATTGTAAGGTGGAGTACGCACTGAATACGAAGCATCAAGGTCAATTTTGGCATCGAGAGGATCCCCATTCCAAGTAATGGTCCCTCCCCTATTTATTTTAAACGATTTTCGCGTAAAGTTCAATTGTGCAAATAAATATTGCCCAGAAATCACTTCATAGGTTCCCTGCATGGTAAAATTGCCGGAACGACTCATCTCCATATGCAGTTCACTAAAACCTCGAGATCTTAGAATATCTCCGGAAGATTCGTCGAGAATAATGGAAACTTCACAATCTTCCGTAAGGGTTAAATCTAGATTTAGTTTTAGTCCTTCTATCTTAAATCGTCCGTTGTCTACTTTGATATTGTCGTATTCTTCAAAAGTATTATTGCTAATAAAATTAATAAAGAAATCTTCATTTCGATCCACCGATATCGTCGATGATATAGGGATAGAGATATGTGATGTAGGTCCTGTTCGAGCTTGAACATCCATATTCAGTTGAGTAAACGGGCCAGAAATGTGAAGTGATGCCTTGCCCAGGCCTCGTCCATAAAATAAAGCTCCTTCGGTGTTCTGAGTATTTAACAGCAAAAATTTATCGGAAGACACCCTAGTATCCATCCTAAAATTGGTCAAATGATCATGTCTTATCCCTCCGGAAACATCAGCTAAGTTCCCCTCTGAATCCACCATATTGATATCGTCAAAATCAATTAAATCATTGGACAAATCCACTCCTGAATTAATAAACTTGTATTCTGTACCCAACAATGGTATCGTGGTTTTACCGTTGATCAAGGCACGTCCCCCAATATCCGCCTGTTGACCATCACTTTCCAAAGTGACAGAAGCATTGACATATCCAGAGGTTTGATTAATGATATCGGACATCAAAAACTCTAATACCAATATTGGAAATTGATTGGCTTGAATGTCAAAATCAAATATGGGTATCTTATTCTCGTCTTTATTGAATATATCATAAGCTCCCTTAGCGATCATGGTTTTCTTCCCCTTGTTCTCAAAATTCATAGAGACATTGGCCATTTGTTGAAGTCCCAATGTATAGAACAAGGTCGTAAATGTACCAAAATTTTCATTGTTGATTACCATATCTTGAACAATGGTTTCAACCTCTAAACCAGTGAGATTAAAAATATTTTCAACCCCAATCACGACATCACCACTGCCGCTAAATTTAAATTTCCCATTGGGAAAAAATCGATCTAAAAACTGAATATCTACATTTCGCACTCCTGCCACCATGGATTCATCAGTAGCACTCTGGACATATAGATTTCTATCACCAGAAGTAAAGACAAGATTATCCACAAACAACCTTCCTTTTCCCACACTGATGGAGTTTTCTTGATTGAGCATCCATTCGCGCTTCAACAACTCAAAAGAAGAACTATCTATGCCCAGCTCAAAATTTTTGTCGGCCTGAAACTCATTACTACCCGCTATATAAAAACGATCTACGATATTGTTAATCGATTTGGTTTCCAATTTAAAGCCCAATTGATCGCCAATTAATTTGGCGTTTAGCTGCAAACTGTCGACAAATAAATTACCCGAGTGAAAATTATCTGCATACACTATCCATTCGTTATCCGTCTTACTGCCACTGGCATTAATATTGAGAGCCTCTATAATATTTTTATCAAATTGAATCTTTGGTGCCGATGCTTGAAAGTAGTACTCAAAATTTTCTCTCCCCCTGTTTCTATAGGTTAACGAAAGATTTAGATCGTGGATCGTATCCAATTTTGCATTGATTAAGTGACTAAACTCCTGGGTATCATTGACATCAATTACCATAGTAAAGTCATTGGAATAAATGGTATCCGAAGACAGATTGACATCGGGAAAATAACTGATAATCTGAGGATGGCGACTTTTCAGAATCTCATAAGTAGTACTTAGAATATTTTCCATATTAAACTGACCGTCTATATTGATAGACAAGATATCCGACCTCAACTTCCAATCTTTGAAATTATTCCCCCAGGATTTGGCATCGAAGGTAATCTCATTCATATGAAAGTCTATACTGTCCTCTCGGGTGAGAATAAAGTTATTGAGACGAGCATATCCACTGAGACTATCGATGGGCATAACTATGAGGTCGACATCCACATTTCCTGAAAGTGCCACTCTGACATCGGATAAATTTAATTCATCTAATTGGGCATTGTTTATCCTTCCCAGCACATTGATCCGTGGAATAGCAGAAAAATCGATAATCCCGTTGAGTACAAAATCCAACTCCTCTTTATCCATGCCCAAACTCCCGTTGAATCGATTGTTTTCTACCCGGCCATTTAACACAAAATCCTTGTAGGTATATCCTTTAAAATATATAGAGTCTACCCTTCCTTGAATAAAGGCCGTCATTTGATTTAGATTAAAACTTTCCCCCTCATTGAGGTTTGCAGTCAAACTAACCCTACCCAAATCGGGATTGGCAAAGAAGGTACCTATATCAAAATTTTTCAGTCCAAATTCGGTGTTGTATTTAATACTTTTTAGATTTAACTCTGTTCGATTATGAACGATACCCAATGCGGTCTTAGCTGTCAAATCACTGACCAGGCGATTTCCATTGACATCAACGGATCCGTAAATGCCAATATTGACTAAGGAATCCAATCCCAGAGGAAAGTCTATAAAAGAGAGATTCTTTTTAAGATACCAACTAGGTATTGACGTCTTCTTAAAATTAAAAGTATATCTATTGGGAAGTTCACTTAATACGTTTTTAATATGAAATCCACCACCGAGCAATAATCCATCATCAGACAATTTCCATTCTTCTGCCGTAAAATCGTTTAATGTGCCCCGCAATTTAAATTCAGCTTGATAAACTTTCTCGAGATTACCCTGCATCGCTTCATTGTCGGCCAAACTAGGAAATAAGGTAGCTATATCAACCATGTGAATTTGGCCTTCGGGTAAATCGGCTTGCCAATTGACTAGATTCTGAAAATCTAAGAAATTTTGAATTTTTGTAAAGTCAAACACAAGATCTCCACTGACATAGGACTGCAATACATTAAAGTGAACATCATTCACTGTTAGTTTTGTCTCTTCCAATTCCAAATTACCAAACGAAGCCTGCTTAATGGTCACAGAATCCGCAATATTAAACCCTACGCTGAAATCCTTGGCCAATACGTGATTTTCATCGGAATCTCCCTTTCCCAAACTTCCATTTATTTCTTTAAAATGAACGGTGTGGTTATAATCAGCTATATCTGTGTTCCAATTAAACACATTAAGACGTCCATCGATAATTTCAAGATCATCGACATCTAAATCAAAAAACCAAAAAATATGTTTTTTTTCCTCAGTGTCAACAATATTGTTTGCAATGGCTATTGAATCTTTTTCAGCTTGAATTTCAGCCAACAACAAACTGATAATTGGATGATCTCCTGCCGTTTGTTTGGCTCCATAAATAGTCACATCGGGACGGGTAATGACCATATTCTTTAAGGCGTATTGATCGGAGAAGTTAGCAGAAGTTACTTCACCAGAGATTTGATCGGTAATGACATCTATATCAAATTTGGTTACCGTATCTTTAAAATTAAGATTAAAATAACTAACATCAATTTCACAGGGAGAAAACAAAAACCGCATAGGATCTTTATTCTCCTCGGTAAGTCCCATATTCCCACTCAATTTTTCTTTGGAATAGTTAAATATCCCTCGAAAAACAACGGAATCGGCTTTTACACTCGAAAAGGTAATTTCTTTTCGAATCAATTTAATCGGATTGACATTTATAGCGACAGTGGCATCGGACAAGTACAACATCGTATCTAAGCCTTCCTTGGCCAGTAACAACCTCTGTATATGAATTTTATTAAAGGGTTGAAAATCAATATTTCCAACAGACACAGTTAAACCCAACTTATCTTTTAAGAATTGGGATGATCCATTGATTACTTTGGTTTGAACGGTAGACGAATTGAGGAATAAAACCAGACCGGAAAACAATAACACCACAAATAGAACCAATCCAAGTCCTATTCGCTTAAGTATTCTCCATTTATCTTTTTGTTCTGTTTCCACCAATTTAATTTAGGGTCAAACCTTGTTTTAAAATTCCATATTTACAATATTATCAGAATTGAATTCCTCCCATATTTTAATACACTGAACGGCTTCTTTGACATCGTGCACTCGAAGTATCTTGGCACCTTTGGCCAAAGCCAACATATGAACAGCAGTCGTTCCATTGAGTGCTTCTTCTACATTGACATCGAGTACATTTCTTATAAAGGATTTCCGCGATACACCGACCAATATCGGAAACCTCAGTACATCATATGCATCCAAATAATGTAATAACGAAAAATTATGTACTATAGTCTTACCAAAACCTATGCCAGGGTCTAAAATTAGGTCTACAATATTGGCTTTTTTAGCTGATTCGATTCTTTCTGTAAAATAATCGAATACACTGAGCACTACATTTTCGTAATGAGGATCATTCTGCATGGTTTCAGGCAGACCTTCCATATGCATAATTACAAATGGAACAGGATATTTCCCTACCACGTGTAACATGTCTTTGTCGTACATGCCACCAGAGATATCGTTGATCATGGCAGCCCCATGGGATAACACCCATTCTGCGACCTTACTGTGCAGCGTATCTACCGATATCAAAGCCTTGGGAAAGGTGGACTTCAATTCACTGAAGTAAATCTTAATCCTTTTTAGTTCTTCATCTTCTGACAAAATCTTGGAACCTGGTCTAGAACTCATCGCTCCAATATCGATAAACCATGCCCCTTCTTTAATCATTTTGTCGGCACTGTAAATCATATCGTCAATGGCCTTAATTCTCGAAGCAGGATAAAACGAATCTTCATTAAAATTGAGTACTCCCATCACCTTAGGCGATTGAAGATCAACGAGATGTCCATGACAATTTAAAGTATCATATGTAATCAAATTGATGTATCGTTTAACATGATTTATGGTTTGCATAAAGCACAAACCGAAATTTAAACGAATTTAGGGATTTGAGTTGATAAAATGAAAGAGTCTATTATGCTAATTCAGAATAGTAATCGAATTTCTCCCCTAGCTAGCAATAAAAAACTAATTGGATGATTTAGAACTTTTAATAAAAGGGGCCAACCATTGTTTTTTTACCCCTTGGGGATATTCTTCATCTCCGGGAAATCCCAGCTCAATATTTTTACCATCCTTTGGGATATAAGCTGTTTTAAAAATATAATCCCAAATACTAAGACTCTGACCAAAATTGGCTCCATAACGATGCTCATATGGCAATATCTTGGCGTGATGCCAGATGTGCATTTTGGGATTGTTCAACAAATATTTAAACGGTCCATAATCCCATCCAATGTTACTGTGATTGAGATGCCCCACTAGAATAGTAAAAACGTGAATTATAAAAAAATCCTGAATACCAAAACCTATCATAGCCAATGGTATATATTGCAGTGTCTTATAGACTACTATCTCCATCCAGTGAAAGCGAAAATGAGCCGCAAACCCCATTTCTTTTACCGAATGGTGTAATTTGTGAAATTCCCATAGGAAAGGAATTCGATGCAACAATATATGGATAAACCACTGCACAAAATCTACTACAACAAACATGGTCAACCACTGTAAAACTACAGGCCAACTTCCTATTTCGACGGCTACAAGATTCTCCATCCCCCCCCAAGCCAAAACATCATTAAACATTTCAACAGCCACATCGGAAATTGCATTATATCCCACTAAAGAAAAAATAAAAAAATTGAATATCATATAGAATCCATCCAACCAAAAATCTTTCCGAAAGGCAGTTCCTCGATCTACCCATGGTATAATGATTTCTATTACCCAGACCATTAATGACAATCCAATTAGCCAGTAAAAATAGTTATGCCAAGAGGGTTGAGTAATCTCTTGAAAGAGGTAATGACCATAGCCTGTAAATGAAGAAGTTAAAATTTCAATATACTTATCCAATTCTTCTACATTATTTATTGTTCTAAAAAATAGGGAGTAAACCATTTAAAAATTCCAAAATTAAACTAATAAAAACAAAGTATTTGTTACAAAAGTCACAGAGTAAAAATACTGTCAGGGAGGACTCCTGGTTTATTCAAATAAATTGAAAACAAGGTCCTGAATCAAAATAAACAAATCTACTCATTATCAATAAATTACTATGACTTACTTCATTTAATCATAATAGGAATTTGATATTATAATTTGTTAGTATTTTTTTTGGAAAGAATTAAAATTCTAGGTATTTTTCTTAATTTATAAATTAGTTTTGTAGCAATATTCAGGCCAATCGCTATCCACCAAAATCAAAAAACATAGACCATGAAACGATCCTCGATGAATGAAAATATGACGAGTTTAATATTACGACTGATCTTTGGATTGTTTATACTATTCGGGCATGGCTGGAATAAATTAGTTAAAATTATTGAGGGTAATTTTGACTTTCAGTCGGTTTTTGGAATACCTTCTTCACTAACCTTAATTCTAGCCATCTTTGCCGAAGTATTATGTGCAGGTCTGTTGATTCTGGGTTTTAAGACACGTTGGGTCGCAACCATATTATTCTTTACCATGATATCAATTGCCTTTACAGCACACAGCGGTGATCCACTCTTTATGTCCAATGCCAACACTGGAAACAGCAAAGAATTCGCCCTATTATACGCTGGAGGATTTTTGGCCATTATGTTTATTGGAGGTAGAAAATACTCTATCGACGGCATACTAAATTCTTAACCAATCCAATTTAAACCATTGAAATTGTTATATTTATACATCCCTGCCATTTTCTAATCGAATAAGAATTTTTGAACAGATACCATTGTTTAATGAGTCATGGATAATAAGTAAGAAATATACAGATGACCTTCTCTCCTAGGTCATTCATTATCACACATATATACATTTATCAACATTTGTTGGTAAGAATATCTAAAAAATAAAATAACTACCACCATCTTTGTATCAGCTTAGGTTTCGAAAAGACCCTCCGGTTTTGACGAATTAATAGGGAATCCAGTGCTTTTTTAGTTAAACTAAAAAATATTCTGGAGCTGTCCCCGCAGCTGTAAGCCTCATTGTAGGAAGTAAAACCTACTAAAAGGCTCTTGAGTAATCTATATACCACTGTTTTAAAGACGAAGAAGTCACAAAATGGGAAGGTGATTCAAGAGTGAGGTAAGCCAGAAGACCTGCCTATGTCTGTAATATCCATTGCTTTCGGTGTGAAAAGTAAGGTGGTTATAGATATATCATCATGTCATTAACCCCTGCTCATTAACTTAATCACCGTTTGCAGACATTTTTTAATTATTAAAGTAAAAGTCATGCAAACCGAACCACTATTATGTGAAAACAAAGATCGCTTCGTCCTCTTCCCCATCCAGCACAGCGATATCTGGGAAATGTACAAACAACACGAAGCTTCTTTTTGGACAGCAGAAGAAATCGACCTTCAACAAGATCTTATAGATTGGAATAGTAGACTGTCCGAACAAGAGCAATATTTCATTAAGCACATTTTGGCCTTTTTTGCCGCCAGTGATGGCATTGTAAATGAAAATTTAGCCGTTAATTTCCTCCAAGAAGTCCAATATCCTGAAGCGAGATGTTTTTATGGATTTCAAATAATGATGGAAAACATTCATGCGGAAACCTATTCCCTACTCATCGATACTTATATCCAAGAAAGTAAAGAAAAAGATTATCTATTCAATGCAGTAGAAAACATTCCCTGTATACAAAAGAAAGCGGAGTGGGCATTAACATGGATAGAAAATGGAAATTTTGCCGAACGTCTTATCGCTTTTGCTGCTGTTGAAGGCATTTTCTTTAGCGGTAGCTTTTGTTCAATATTTTGGCTAAAAAAGAGAGGTCTGATGCCTGGCTTGGCCTTTGCCAATGAACTTATATCCAGAGACGAAGGATTGCATTGTGATTTTGCCTGCTTGTTGTATAACCAGCATTTGGAAAACATCCTTCCTCGAGAACAAGTCCGGAAGATCATCATTGATGCTGTAACCATTGAAAAAGAATTTATTTGCGAGGCATTGCCTGTCCGACTCATTGGCATGAACGCCGATCTCATGAGCCAATATATAGAGTTTGTAGCAGATAGGTTGTTGGTAGAATTGAACTGTGAACCAGAATACAAAAGCGCAAACCCCTTCGATTTTATGGATATGATATCCATTCAAGGCAAAACCAACTTCTTCGAAAAAAGAGTAGCCGAATATCAGAAGGCTGGTGTAATGACGAACAATGACAAAGATCCTTTTTCATTGGAAGAAGATTTTTAATGCCAAGTTTCATTTTTATCTAACATCTATTAGCACGGATATTTCTTATGCTAAATCAATAATTTAAAACAACATGGAAGTAAAAAAAAGAAATGGAGAACTCCAAGCAGTCTCTTTCGACAAAATAAAAAACAGAATTTTCAGTCTTAATTCCGGATTAAACATCGATTCGAGTCTAGTCATTGAATTGTGCAAAAAAGTTATTGACGGTTTATACGACGGCATTCATACGGCCGAGCTCGATCAATTGGCTGCTGAAACCGCAGCAACTATGACGGTAAAACATCCAGATTTTGCCATGCTTGCCGCCAAAATTGAAATCAGTAACCTCCACAAAAACACATCAGATCAATGGATTGACGTTCTCGAACAACTCTTGCGATTTAATTCAGAGGACGGCAATTATGAAAAGGCCTTAATCGATCCCCAATTATATAAAATTGCTGTAAAACACCGAGAACAGATAGAAGCTGCTATAGACTATAATAGAGATTTTGATTTCGATTATTTCGGAATAAAAACTTTAGAAAGATCCTACCTTATTCGAATTAACAACCAAATAGTAGAAAGACCTCAGCATATGTATATGAGGGTTGCTTTGGGCATCCATAAAACCGATATCGAAGCTGCTCTCAATACCTACCATAAATTAAGTGAAAAGTTTTTTATACACGCAACACCTACCCTCTTCAATGCAGGAACATTAAAACCACAGATGTCATCCTGCTTTTTATTGAGTATGAAGGAGGACAGTATTGCTGGCATATACGACACTCTTAAACAATGCGCTATTATTTCACAAGCGGCAGGTGGGATAGGACTACACATACACAATATTAGAGCCAGTGGCAGCTTTATCAAAGGCACCAATGGCACTTCAAATGGACTTATTCCCATGTTGAAGGTATTTAACGACACGGCTCGATATGTAGACCAAGGTGGAGGAAAAAGAAAAGGAGCCTTTGCCATCTATATCGAACCTTGGCATGCCGATATTTTTGAATTCCTAGATTTGAGAAAAAACCATGGCAAGGAAGAACTTCGTGCTCGGGATCTATTTCAGGGATTATGGATACCAGATTTGTTTATGCAGCGTGTAAAAGACAATAAGGATTGGTCGCTATTCTCCCCTGATTCTGCTCCGAGGTTAGACGACGTCTACGGTCGTGAATTCGAGGAATTATATCGTAAATACGAAGCGGAAGGACGACAGAAAAAGGTAGTCAAGGCCAGACAACTTTGGCAAGCTATTCTCGAAGCTCAGATAGAAACGGGGAATCCTTATATGTTGTACAAAGATGCCGCCAATGAGAAATCCAATCAAAAAAACTTGGGAACGATAAAATCCTCAAATTTATGTACTGAGATTATTGAGTACAGCTCTCCAGACGAAATCGCAGTATGTAATCTGGCTTCGATCGCCCTCCCTAAATTTGTAACCGACAATGGATTTGATTTCAAAGCACTAGAGGAAATTACTGGTATTATCGTCAACAATTTAAATAAAATCATAGATCACAACTACTATCCGCTACCTGAAACGCGTAAAAGTAATCTATCTCACCGACCGATGGCTATTGGAGTTCAAGGACTAGCTGATGTATTTGCCTTATTAAAATGGCCATTCGAAAGCGATGAAGCCAAACAGCTCAATAAAGATATTTTTGAAACCATCTACTATGCCGCAGTTTGCAAATCAATAGAACTGTCGAAAAAAGATGGTCCGTACAGTAGTTTCCAAGGGAGTCCAGCCTCCAAAGGTCTCTTTCAATTTGACCTGTGGAATGTTACCCCATCGGATCGCTACGACTGGCATCGATTGAGAGGTGAGGTCAAAAAATACGGAATGCGAAACTCCCTATTACTCGGTCCAATGCCAACTGCTTCAACCTCTCAAATATTGGGGAATAATGAATGTATGGAACCTTTCACTAGCAATTTATACACCAGAAGGGTATTGAGTGGAGAATTTGTAGTAGTCAATAAGCACTTATTGAAAGAATTACTCGACCTCAATCTATGGGATGAAACCATGCGTCATCGATTAATGGCAGCCAATGGCAGTATCCAAGATATGGAAGACCTGCCCGCCGATCTTAGAGAGCGATACAAGACCGTTTGGGAGATGAAACAAAAAAACATAATCGATATGTCTATCGACCGCGCTCCTTTTATCTGTCAAAGCCAATCCCTCAATATTTTCCTTGAAAATGCAAGTTTTAACAAATTGACTTCAATGCACTTTTACGCTTGGGAAAAAGGACTGAAAACGGGAATGTATTACTTGAGAACAAAAGCAGCCGCAGATGCCATTAAATTTACGGTAAATAAATCCTTGACTTCATCCGCCTCATCGGAAAATGAAGTCGCCTGCAATCTTGAAGATGGTGAATGCCTGAGTTGCGGTAGTTAATCCAAAGTATAATCCATCCGGCTAGAACTTATAATTTTTCTAGCCGGATTTGATTTCACCCCTATAAAATCCTAAAATTTAGCCATTAACTCTAAAACATTTTTTCATTAGATTTGCTTTCAATATATCGCTTAAACTTTTAAATGATATTCTAAATCCATAGTTATAAAAGCAAACAGAACTTACCTAGGCAGTCAAAAAGCGACCCAATACATCAACATATTGGGAAAACAGCATTGCCCATTCTTTTTTATGATCAGTTATGATCAGAGTCAATCCCTAATTGTTCCGGCTTCGGAAATGACAGAAATTAAGGATGAATTGCTGTTTGAAATTGGTGACCATCACCTCGATAATTGTGAAACTAATATCCAAGAGAAAGACTTTACTTTTAACCCCAACCCGCTCAGCTTTGAAGAATATTTAAAAAAATTTGAAGCGGTGCAAGCAGAAATATCAGCTGGAAATACTTATTTATTAAATTTAACAGCGCAGACTCCTCTAAATACCAATATGTCATTGTTGGATATATATCATCATTCAAAGGCGAAATACAAGGTCTATCTCAAAGACAAATTTGTAGTTTTTTCACCGGAAACCTTTGTTCAAATCCAAGGAAAGTCGATCAAAACCTTCCCTATGAAAGGCACTATCGATGCCGACATTCCGAACGCTGTAGATATACTGACTCATGACAAAAAAGAAATGGCCGAACACGCCTCTATTGTGGATTTATTGAGAAATGATTTAGGCAAAGTGTCCAAAAATGTAGTTGTCAATCGATTCAGGTATTTTGATTATGTAGAAACATCTCATAAAAATCTGTGGCAGGTTAGTTCAGAAATAGAAGGCCAATTGCCTGAGGACTTTTATGGAAATCTAGGCACCATCCTTTTCAACCTCTTACCTGCGGGTTCCATAACAGGGGTACCCAAGGCCAATACCGTAAATATAATCTCAGAAGTAGAAGAATATGATCGCGGATTCTATACCGGAGTCTTAGGATTCTTTGATGGTTATAACCTGGACAGTGCGGTGATGATAAGATTTATAGAACAATTCCCCAATCAACTGGTGTACAAGTCTGGTGGTGGCATCCACAGCCTAAGTCAGGCATTCAATGAATACGAAGAATTAATTCAAAAAATATATGTCCCAATTCCTAGAAACCATCTGTCTCAGCAATAGACGCCTCTTACATCTGTCATACCATCAGAATAGAATGGACAATACCTTGCAACATTTCTATGGATCAATGTCGCCAATGATGAATTTATTTAACGAAATTAAAATTCCGAGTAATCTACCACCTTCCCTATTTAAATGTAGGGTTGTCTATTCCAATAAAATAGAAACCATAGAATTCATACCCTATGAAATACGGACTATTCATAGTTTTGAATGTGTAGAAGATAAAGGGATAGACTATAGATTCAAACGATGTGACCGAAGCGCTCTCAATACTTTAAAAGCCTCATCCCATTGTGATGAAATCATTATCATCCGAGAGGGTTTAGTGACAGATAGCAGTTACGCCAATCTTGCATTTTATGATGGAGACCATTGGTACACCCCTGACAGTCCCCTTCTTCCAGGAACTTGCCGTGCTAGGCTATTAAATGAAAAAACAATAAAGTCCACTAGGATTAGAGTCGAGGATTTAAAAAAATATAAGGAATTTAAGCTCATCAATGCCATGATGGATTGGGAAGAATCACCAGTATATAATATAGATAAAATTGAAATTTCGAGATTTACACAATAATACAAACCAATCTTTAATACCATGAAAAAAGCGGAATACTATAAAAAAAATAGATATCCCGCTTCCCTACTTCAAACAAATCGCCGAAAAAATGTTTATGCATATTTAATACATAGATAACATTGATATTCAGTGATAAGTTGTCCAAAAAATCAAAATGTTTTCTTAAAATACTGAATAGTCAAAAAATATAAAATCACTTATTCTCTAAAACTTCTATATTCCAAACCGACTTTAATTTTGAACAATAGACTTAGATTTTATACCGTAATTCCCTACCTTTATAACAATGGATATTTCAGCAAAGAAAATTTTGAGATTAGATAAAAATTTCAATACCATTATCGATGAACTTGAATATGGAGGGGATCATTATTTCATCACGGGAAGGGCTGGGACTGGTAAATCTACCCTATTGCGACTTTTTCGTCGAGCCAGTAAAAAGAAAATTGTCGTTCTCGCACCTACAGGGATAGCAGCACTCCACGTAGGTGGACAAACCATCCATTCTTTTTGTCGATTTCCACCTAAAATCATGAATAAGGGAGATTTTCGAAAATCAACCAACAAAAAATTACTCCAAAGTTTAGACACCATCATCATTGATGAAATATCCATGGTCAGAGCAGACATGATGGATAATATCGATTATTTTCTAAGGTACAACCTGGGAAACAATCAACCTTTTGGCGGAAAACAAATGATATTTTTTGGTGATATGTTTCAATTGCCCCCAGTTATTGCCACAGCTGAAGAAAGGTCCATGATTACATCAAGATATTCCAGTCCGTATTTTTTTTCTTCCAATGTCATCAGCAATGATGTTGAGCTCAAGGGGATTGAATTGACCAAGGTATACCGTCAAAAAGAAAAACAGTTTTTACAATTATTAGAAGAGATACGATACAATACCGCAGATTGGGAAACCCTAGAAGTCATCAACTCAAGACACATTAGTCCTGACCATTGGCCGGAAGACAGCATAGTGATTTGCAGTAGAAAATACTTGGCTCTAGCCATCAATCAAAAAAAATTGGCCGCTCTTACTGGTCAAACAAAGATTTATCAAGCCAAGGTAACCGGTAATTTTTCAAAAAATACCAGTCCAGCCCCTACTGAGCTAATTATAAAAGAAGGAGCCAAAGTAATGCTATTGAAGAACGACCCGGCCAAAGAATATGTAAATGGGACCATAGGTCAGGTCATTTCTTGTCACGACAATTTTATTATTATAAAAATAAAAGAAGACAATCGGGAAAAACAAGTCATTCTTCACAAGGCGATATGGGAAAATATAAAATATCGTCTAAGTGAAGATGGACAGATAACTGCAGAAGTCACTGGGACGTTTGAACAATTTCCCATCACCTTGGCATGGGCGATTACCATCCACAAAAGCCAAGGAATTACATTTGAATCAGTGGTTATTGATCTCGGGCGAGGAGCATTTGATTTTGGACAAAGTTATGTAGCCTTAAGCCGTTGCACACATTTAGAGGGCATTTTCCTCAAACAACCACTTAAAATAGCTGACATATTAACAGATGAAGAAATTATTGATTATTATAGAAATAATTTTTAACTTTAAGTTTAGATTAAATCGCGAATCAATATGAGAGGAGTTAACACAAAAAGAAGTAAAAAGTCTGTTCAAGCTAAAAAGACGGAAGGATTTCAACGCAAATTTTTAATTATCGTCGTATTAATCACCATCATTTTAGTGTCGCTTGTATATTTTGTGTACAGTAGTTTCTAAACCAACTATCTACCTTCCTCTTTAATAGCACACCTTAACCATTCCATAAAAATGGGTGACATTTAATAGTTATACAACTTTTATTTTATGATGAGGGAACAGACTACTTCATTCGGTCGCGTGTCTACACAAATAAATCGAAAGATTACTATTAATCAAAAATGTAAGTTGTACTATACCCATAGAATTTTTAACTATCGGATATATTTCGATCTAATGGAAAAATAATGATTGAATCAAGTAGATAACTGACCATTTCAAGATAATCTAGACCGGACACTGAGGTGAACGAATGAAGTAGATTACCGAAACAAGTTGCTCAATAGCGCACATTCCTTTAGTCATAGATTTCGTTCAGTTCCATTAATATACACTTAGTATAATACCCTATCGATATTATATAAAAATATAATAAAATTGCTGACTAGCGTTTCCTTATTTTATTGAGTTTGGCATTTGAACCCAATTTTTCGAATGCAATTTCATTATAGGCTCTAGCTGCCTCTTCCGCTGTTTTAAACATTCCAATATGAACAGCTTTGCCCTGTAGATAAATAATTGCTCGGAACTTTTCTCGTTCTTTGTATACTCCTTTATATCCACTTTCGTTATTGACTTTTCGAAAACGACTGGCTCTCGAACGATTTCTCCATTCTAAATTTGCCAGTCTACAATCGAGCTTATTCCCATTTTTGGCACCTACTAAAGTGTTGGATACGTTGTTGTTTTTGAGAAAGCGTTCTGCGATCAATCTGTGTGGATAAATGGTTTCTACTTTGTAACTGCCCGTTGATGTTCGCCAAGACTTTTGAAAAACTGAGCATCCCGAAGAATGTAATCGAAGATTATCGAAAAAATGAATTTTTACTAAATATTCATCATCTAGCAATTTTTCATAAATTTCTCCGTCCAACAATACAAACTTGTCTGAATTAATTAGGTTAATTTTGTAAATCACTTAAATACATTTATTGGCCTACGATAAATTCAAAATCAACGTATGCTTCCAATAAATTTCTTCGGGGAATGAATATGTACCAAAGATACACTAATTTTGTTAAAAGCAAAAAAAATGACTTCGATTCAAATAATTAAACGCTGTAACGAACTTGCCATACGTGGTTTAGGATATACCGCGACCAATCCAAATGTGGGTGCTGTTGTATACAATCACCATGAAAACAACATTTTAGGAGAAGGATATCATCAAAAATATGGCAGTGCCCATGCGGAAGTAAACGCAATAAATGCTTGTCACACTGAATCCTTCGATAAAAATACTGAAATCGCAGTCAGTTTAGAACCTTGTAATCATTTTGGTAAAACTCCTCCCTGTACATTAAAAATCCGAAATGCCAGTATCAACCGTGTTATGGTTGACCAGCTAGATATAAATCCCCTCATGCAGGGCAAATCTTTGGAAGCGTTGCGAAAACACAATATTGAAGTACAAGGTCCAATAAATTCAAACCTAGGTAAACAAGTATTAAGACCTTTCTATGTTCAGCAAACACAAACACGTCCTTATATAGTTATTAAAATGGCTATATCGCAAGATGGCTATATTGGAAAAGAAGGACAACAAACAAAAATTTCAAATAAATTATCCGATCGATGGGTACATCGATGGAGAAGTGAAGTAGATGCTATTCTTGTGGGTGGCAATACCTTGAAAAACGATAATCCGTCGCTCAATAGCAGATATCACAACATTAAAAACCCTATTCGGGTTATAGTCGATAAAAAAAATGACCTAAGTCCTGACTTAAATATTTTTAAAATATCGGGAAAAAACATTATATTTAATAAGGAAAGAAGATCAAACAACACTAACTCTAAATTTATTACATCGTCGGATTTGAGCATGAACAATGTTATGCAACTTTTGTACAGGGAAAATATTGGTAGTTTAATGGTGGAGGGTGGTTCTAAAACAGTTAATGAATTTTTAAGTCAACAACTGTGGGATGAAATTAGAATTATACAAAATAATAAATTGCTAATATCTAATGGAGTGAAAGCTCCGGACTTGTTTGCCATGGGGAGAATAACATTTACCAAACAATTAGGAAATGATACCGTTTATATCATCGAGAAGTGATATTCCGTTAAAATTCCTTTAAGTAGCCGCTATGCTTTGGAAACTAAGTATATAATTGGCTAAATTTGATCTTAGTAGTCATTGATTAAAGAATAAATCTTATGATCAGAAACGTTTTTAATTTTACTGTAATTTTTGTGGCACTGACTGGGTCAGTTTTTGCACAGCAGGATCTATCCAAAATAGAATGGATAAGTATCGAGGAAGCTCTGGAAAGACAGCAGTTAGATCCCAAAAAATTATTGGTAGAAGTATATACCGACTGGTGTAAAGTTTGTCATAAATTAGATCAAATATCTTTGAGTCAACCTCAAGTTGCGGTATATATCAATGAAAATTATTACCCCGTAAAGTTTAATGCGGAATCTAAGAAGGCTATTAATTTCATGGGTAAACAATATAATTTTGTAGAAAAATCCAACACAGGTTACCATGAATTTGCATATAAAATTACTCATGGAAAACTCAACTACCCATCCTTGGTATTTCTCGACAAAGATTTAAGTATCATTCAGTCCATATACGGATTTCACGGCCCCGATAAATTACTCAAGGTCTTAACTTACTTTGCTGAAGATTACAATAAGAAACTCCCATGGAAAGATTTCAATGCTCAGTATAACAACATGATATACAACTCTTCTTCTAGTATTCAACGTAATAACTAAAGATCTCTACCACTTAGAACAACCTGTAGAAGATTATTTTAAACCCTTCCTTTGTTAGTCTTTTATTATAGTAGAAAACTAAACTACTGCTCAATAATTATTGATTATCACCGATGGTCTCGAATTAAATTATACCTACTTTACTTCTATTGACATTGTCACACCTTATCTTCATAGTTTTATTCTAAAGATAGATTTTATACCAAATGAATTTATAATTGTCGGTAATATTTCGATTAATTTGAAGTTATACATCGTTAAAAATACTCGACGTAGCTATGGCTATGCAGGCTTACCCACCCTCGGCTGGCAGGCCTCGGTTTTACCCAGAGCGCGGTGGCTCCGGTTCCTTCAATGCTATTATATTATATTGTAAAATGAAATTTAATACTTATCAATATAAATGAACTCTCGTCGCAGCACAGTGGCTGCGACTTCTCTCGCCCAATGTCCATTTAGGACATTGGATACTTCGTATTTTGCTCGTTCACACCCACGACACAGAGGTCGTGGTTCCCTCATCAAATGCCTATTTAAGGCATTTGGTTACTCTAAAGAGCAACTACATTCGGTCATATTTAGGACATTCGGTTGCTCTTCGAGCAACTACGCTCAGTCATACCAAAGGTCGATTTACGACCTTTGATTGCTCAAAGGACAAATTTGTTCAGTCATTGCTTCGTCTAACGGCTGTCCCACCCGAGAGACGGAACTCTCGGTTTCTTCATCCAATGTCCATTTAGGACATCGGGTTGCTCATTCCTCTCCCACCCAATGCGCAGAGGCAAACCCACCCGAGGCGCAGTGGCCTCGGTTCCTTTGCCACATTTTAATTATTTCTGTAAAACTAGTTGATTTTTGTCAATATTAAAGTAATGTTGTCACGACACGGAGGTCGTGACTTCTCTCGCCAGAGCCCGATTTACGGGCTCCGGTGCAAGCACTTTGCTCGTTCACACCCAAGGGATGAGCCCCTTGGCTCCTTCATCCAATCCACATTTACTGGATTGGGTTGTCCTCCGGACAACTTCATTCAGTCATAGTCGTTCACATTGAGGGTATTTGGTCACTACGTGACTTCATTCAGTTATATTCAGTCATTCAAAATCTTATCCGACATCATAAGATGCATTTGGTATTACACATAACTACAATACCAGTTGAATCGATTGATCAACGAGGTCAGAGAAGCCATTTAAAAAGTCAAAGGAAGATGACTTAAAACAACCATCCTTTACTACTGCTGGACCTTTTATTGCCCACACCTAAAACACCCAACAAACCTCGAACAATACCTCGAGATACTTCCCTGGTAATTTGTCTACCTGCACTTTCCATGGTCTTTTCAAAATAGGATTTAGTAGGACGGGCTGAAGTTTTGCGAGCCTTAGGCTTATTATTACTTTGTTTTTTGGCCTCCGCTATCTTATCACTTAAAATTTCGTAGGCACTTTCACGATTGATCTCTTGATCGTATTTACTGTAGAGAGAGGAAGCAGAAACAACATCGTCAATTTCTTTCTTCGTCAAAACATCCATCCGGCTTTCGGGAGCACGCATCAAGGTGCGCACTAAACTCGTAGGTCTACCTTTTTCATCTAATACCGTGACCAAAGCCTCTCCTATTCCAAGTCCGGTCAACAACTCAGCAACATCGTAATCTTCGGTTTCCGGAAAGTTTTGAGCGGCCATTTTAATGGCTTTCCTATCCTTGGCTGTAAATGCTCTTAATCCGTGTTGGATTTTCATACCCAATTGACTCAATACGGATTCAGGCACATCGGTAGGATTTTGAGTTATAAAGAACAATCCCACACCTTTGGATCGAATCAGCTTAACCGTGGTTTCTATTTGACTTAACAATTCTTTTGAAGCATCTTGAAAGACGAGATGAGCCTCATCGATAAAGATCATTAACTTTGGTTTTTCAATGTCCCCTTCTTCGGGAAAAGAACTATAAATCTCTGCGAGCATTTGCAACATAAAGGTTGAAAATAATTGTGGTTTATCCATAAGATCCATCAACCTAAGAATCGAAATATACCCTCTATTATCGGCATCCAATCGCAATAAATCATCTACTTCGAAGGACGGTTCCCCAAAAAACACATCCCCACCTTGTTGCTCCAAAGCTATCATTTTTCGGATTATTGCTCCTACACTAGCTCCGCTGATTCTGCCGTATTCCGCTTCTACCATAGATTTACCATCAGTAGTCATCCACTGCAAGGTCTGTTTAAAATCATCGAGGTCAATTAAGGGCAAATCGTTGTCATCACAATATTTGAAAATAATAGCCACTATACTGGATTGGGTATCATTTAGCCCCAAAATTTTAGAAAAAAGAATGGGACCAAACTCTGTCAAGGTAGCTCTTAGTTTTATCCCTGTCTCTCCGGACAAGGTCAACAATTCTACTGGGAAGCCCTTCGGATAATAGGGTAAGCCAATAGCGGCTTGTCGTTCATCTATCTTTACGTGTCCAGCGTTGGCGACAGCTAACCCACTCAAATCCCCTTTTATATCCATGATGATGGATGGGACTCCTCGATTGGAAAGATGCTCTGTAAGGACTTGTAACGACTTGGTTTTACCGGTTCCGGTGGCTCCAGATATCATACCATGGCGATTAAAGGTAGACAATGGAGCTTTAACCAATAAATCAGTAATACACTCTTCATCCAACATCGCTCCTCCTAAAATCAAAGATTCTCCCTCAAAAGTATAACTGTCCTGTATTCTCTGTTTAAAATCTTCTTTCATACCTTAATTTTTATTCCAAATATTTATCCGATCTTGATATCTGTTTTCATCTATAGGCCAAAGCTCCAATTGCAAATTGTCTTCTACTTTTTCCTCATAATCACTTTCCCAAAAGTTTGCCTTGATATTCATATCCAATTTTTCCTCTAATTCATCGACGGTCATAGCATAATCAGATAAGGGATTAGTGGATATATTATTGGGTATTAGAAAAGCAATAGCTTTAATCCCTGGTTCGCTGGCATCGAGTATAACTTTGAAAAATGATTCCGGCACTGCGACCTTATTATTTCCTATAGTTTTTGGATTTCTACCAAAAACAGGCCCGGTAACCACAAATAACTCTTTATTTTCCCTGGCCCAATCTCGGACGTTTTCTTCAAGTTCACGCCAAATACCACCGTTAAAAGAATACTTTTGAGGGCTAATATTACTCATTAAAAAAGTTTCTTTATTGACCTCACGATTCCATGTTCTATCTGCCGATGGTATTAAATGGCCTTTGGAATATCCACTATTTTTGTAATCTTTAAAATGAGCACTTCCCGACGAAATAGATTTATCTTCTTCAAACCAATCGGTTCGCCCTACTGATGGCATTGCCAGTTCTCCAGCGTTAAGAGAATAGGCCACCCAATCCGCTTGTTCAAATTTTTTATTATAGGACAACTGAAAGGTAGAATGACGAATTATTTCATTGGACGAAATAGGCACATAACTATAATCAGCTGAGGTAAGGGTATACACTGTACCGTCGGGGGTCTGACTAAAGTATTGTTTAACCAGTATGATTAATGTAAACAGGATGGCCACTAAGGAAGCTATTCTGAGTAATAGATTGCTTCCTGTCCGTCTATTTCCAATATGTCTACTTTCAAAAGTCATATTGCGAAGATATCTTTTTGTCGGTAAAAATGAAAGTCATTTTAAGAATTGGCATATTTTTATTAACTTAGGAAATGGCATTAATATGTTCAATATTCGCGCTAATACTTGTTGGCAATCTTGTCCAAGCACAATACATCTCTCCTATCTTTGTATCGGCCAGACAACACGGCTTACTCAACATGGACATTTCTTCACCACAGTATGATGGTTATATAGAAAATCCTAGTCTTATCGTATTTTCGGATGGCCATCGTTTAAATATTGGTGGTAGTACTGGCTATCTTCACTTTGGCATCAATCATTATTCCCTATACACCAGTATGACAACAAAATCATCTGACGGTATAACAGCTGGCATTCAAGGTTTTGGCACAACATTCTACAAAGAATACAGTATATCGTTGAGTTATAATAAAAAACTGGGACCTGTATTAGCCATAGGCATAGAGCAAAAATATCAAGGCAATAGTATACCAGGCCATGAGAATCGATCGGCCACAGTTACACACATCCTAGGTAGTATTATCCTGAATAATTATAGTTTCTCCCTAGGTATAGAACGCAGTTTTGGGCTAAAATCCTATCGTGCTAGCCAAGATATGCAATACACCATAGGCAGTCATTTAAAGATAAATAAAGAAATAGCTATTTATTTGAAAGGGCAATATACCAGTCCTGAGCTTTGGCATTCTGGTCTAGGGATACAAAACCAACTTTATAAAAATATAGATCTGTATTTAAGTATACAAATACACCCCATAATCTATGGTCTAGGCCTGAGACTACCTGTAAATTCACAGTTTTATATAGATATCAGTAACCAATTTCAGTCGTTTTTAGGTCATCATTTCGCCTTGGGTATTCAGTGGATTTGGAATAAAACGGATAAGGAGAAAAGTCAACTATCTATTCTACCACTTTAAAGGCTGTCCTACGATTGGCCTGATGTTCATCTTCAGTACAATCCTCACATATACACCTTATCACCGGTTGGGATTCTCCATAACCTTGAGCGGATAGACGCTGGTCATTTACCCCTTTGGAAACCAAATAATTTACCGCCGATTCTGCCCTTTTCTGAGACAATTCATTATTGTAATCATCTTCACCCCTACAGTCAGTATGAGACGTTAGGGCTATGTTTATCGATGGGTTATTGAACAACAGCGTGGCTAAACTATCCAAAACCGGGCGGGCATCAGGCCGTATATTCCATCTATCATAATCGTAATAAATATTCTTAAGCACAATTTCTTTTTCTAAAACTATGGCATCCATGACTTTGCGATAATTATAAGTAATTACATTACCTATAGTATCGGGTTTGGGCAAATCGTTGATATTGACCGTTTCTTTATAGGTAAAATACCCCGGTTTTGAAAACCGAAACCTCATTTGAGATTCGGGTTGATCTAAAGCAACCTCTCCATTAAAAGCTGTCTTTATGCTTTCATTTCGAGTTTCATTGAGAATGGAAACATCGGCCAATGGATACATCAATCCATCATCATCGTTGGGCGTAACCACTCTTACCATCAACTGTTTCGTAAAAACATTATTAGATACTACTACTTCTTCTTCTCTTTCAGGCACGGTTACGTAATACATATATATATCGTCTCTCCCACTGCCATTGCTGCGATTACTGTTGAAGTATGCCGTTGAACTTCTATCTGTATAATTGGATTCAAATGGCAAATACTTAAAGTCATCAAATGATGAATTGATAGGTGGCAAAAGATTCTGGGGATTGACATATTTATTATTAACCTTATAAGTTTTATAAATATCCATACCGCCTAGGCCAGGTCGATCAGAACTAAAATACAATGTATCCTTATATACCGTTGGATAAATTTCATTGGACTCACTATTGATATTGCTTTCGTTTACCGGTATTGGATCTGTCCATTCGCTATCAATATACTCTGAATAATATATATCATATCCTCTAGCAGCTTTGTCGATATCGGATGAAAAATACAAACGCAGGGTTTGTGGATCAATATAAGGATGCATAAAATTCACCCCTATTTTATCAAAGGGAAATGTCATTGGCTCAGACCATACATCGTCTTCTTTGACCATAAACAACAATTTACAAAATACATCGTACTCCTCCTCACTATCCTGACATCGGGTAAATACGGTTATAGGTCCTACTGTCGTAAAATCAGATTCATGCAAATCTGTATTCATGTTTGGTTCCAAAGAATTCTCGATATTATTGTTGACGATTTCAAACAAATCAAAAAATTTATTTCCCGTCCAAGCATAAAATTGCCTTCCTTGGCTTTGACCTCGATCCGAGGAAATAAATAAATGATTTTCATTGACAACTGTATTTAAGATATCGGAATTGGGAGAATTAAAAGCAGCTACCTCTTCCACTATGAGTTCTGGGCGGTCTGCCGCTGAAACTACCCAATCTTGAGCTACCTTACAAGCATTTACTTCTTTTTGAAAACGGTCATAGTCTTTGGTTTGGTCCAACAAAATCTGATAGGCGGCCAATGCTTCTGTATAATTGCCCACTTTCTTTATAGATTCTGCATATTTCAATAGAGAAATAAGACCATATTCTTTTTCGTAAGCATCAAAAAACCACTTGCTAGCATCCCCATAGAAACCAATGTGATTATAGGATTCACCTAAGTGAAAAGCAATATCTGCTTTGGCTGGAATCTGATTAACCGACTCGTACTCACTTAGAAAAAACTGGATAGCTTGTGCATAGCGTTTCCGTTCAAAAGCGGATGCACCATCCAAAATCTTCTCTGTGGTTACACAACCAGAGAAAAAACCTAATACACCGAATACAATAATAAGACGAATGCTATTCATAGTACACTAAATTTAATAAAAAAAGGGTAAAGCTATATGGCTTTACCCTTCTAATATATTTAATTAACTAGATATTAATCTAACTTACTGTAGCGGTTTCAGATTTTTTTGATTTTGAAGCCGATTCTTTGTCTTTTGCTGCACCTAATAGATCGTAAAGTATAGGTGAGGCGATAAATACAGAAGAATATGTACCGAAGATAATACCAAAGGAAATAGCAAATGCAAATCCTTTAATCGTACTTCCTCCAAATATCAACAACAACAAGATAACCAATAAGGTAGTCATTGAGGTAATCAATGTTCTAGACATGGTACTGTTGATGGCGTCATTGATCAATTGATATCTTGATTTTTTAGAGTAACTATTAAAGTTTTCTCTAATTCTATCGTAAACAATAACTGTATCATTCATTGAATATCCAATAACTGTCAACAAAGCTGCAATAAAGGCTTGGTCGATTTCTAAAGAGAAAGGTAGAATACCTCTAAACAATGAGAACACACCTAGAATAACCAATGTATCGTGGAAAATTGCGAATACCGCACCCAAACTATATTGCCATTTGCTAAATCGAATAAAGATATAAAGGAATATAGCTATTAGGGCAAATATGATAGCCTTCCATGAACTACTGGCTATATCATCGGCAATGGTAGGTCCTACCTGAGATGAACTAATGATATGAGTACCTTCCCCATCAGTAGCTTTGAAAGCTTCAAAGTCTATTTGACCTCCAGCTACACTGTTGACTCCTTCGTATAATTTAGCCATTACTTTATCGGCTGCATCTTCAGACACATCATCTACCAAATAAGAAGTAGTAATATTGAAATGATTAGAAGCATCAATAGATTTAACTACTGGTTCCCCTTCAAAAGCAGTACTTAATGCCCCCTTTAAAGTGGCCAAATCCACATCCATATCTTTGTCAAAGGCAACGTTATATGAATAACCTCCTTTGAAATCAACACCTAATTCCCATCCTCTGGTGACAATAGATATCAAACCCAATCCTACAAAAACTGCAGAGAAGATATAAGCTTTCTTTCTTTTGCCCAACCAATCGATATTGATTCCTTCTAATAAACCTTTGGTATTCGGTCTCCAGAAAGTAATCAATTTACCCCCTCTATCATTGTAGTAATCGATGATCAATCGAGTTAACCAAACGGCAGTGATAAAGGAAAAGATTACACCCCAAATCAAAACTACGGCAAAACCTTTAATCGGACCAACACCGAAATAGGCCAAAATAATGGCGGTAATCAATGTGGTTACGTTGGCATCAATAATGGCGGAATAAGAATATTGGAAACCATTTTTGATGGCATTGAGAACGGTTTTACCATCTCGAAGTTCTTCTCGAATCCTTTCGTATATAATTACGTTCGCATCCACAGCCATACCTATAGTCAATACAATACCGGCGATACCAGGCAAAGTCAAAACAGTACCATAAGAGGCCAATGCTCCAAATATAAAGAAGAGGTTGGCAAACAAAGCTAGGATAGAAACGAATCCAGCTCCATTGTAATAAAATATCATAAAGATCATTACCAAGAAAAATCCCGATAATAGAGAGATTATACTTTTTCGAATATTTTCTTTACCTAAAGAAGGTCCAACTAAGGCTTCAGATATAATCTTAGTTTTAGCAGGCAATTTACCCACTTCCAATACATTGGCTAAGTCATTCCCCTCTTGAACAGTGAAATTTCCAGAAATTGAACTATTTCCATCTGTAATCGGAGTATTTACCTGAGGTGCAGAAACCACTTCGTTATCTAGTACGATGGCTACCTCTCTGTTGTTATCTTGAGCAGCTTTGGTCGTTAAATCTCCCCATACTCGGGCCCCTTGATTATTCATCTTAAGAGAGACCGCTACTTTATTGGTAATCGGATCTGGTGCAGCTACTGCACTAATCACTTGTTCTCCCGACAATGGGGCACTTGCTCCAGCTCTACCAGCCTTTAAGGCATATAGAGAGTACAAATTGGTTTTTTGCCCTGTAGTAAAATCTCTATTGGGTTCTGATGCCCAAACAAACTTGAGATCAGAAGGAAACATTGATTTGATCTCAGGCTTAGATAAATACTCAGTAACTATGTTTCTTTTGTTTTTCTCTGCCTGTCCCATCACTGCCAATCCCAATGCACCGGTATAATTCGGTGTAAAAGCTTCGAACAATGGACCACCTTCGAACGGATTTTTTTGAACAGGAACATCTACAATTTCTACCGTAGTATCCCCTGTCGCATTCCCCAAACTATCCAATACAGGAGTTCTAATGGTATCTTTTCTCATTTCAACTTCTTCCTCAGCAGCCAAACTTGTTGTATCGCCACTTTGTAGTCTTTTCAACTTTTCGTTGGCTTGAGTAAAGATAGATACGATATTGTTGTCTGAGATTCGGTAAACATTCCAGAATTCCAAATTGGCTTGAGCTTGAAGATAGTTACGAGCTCTCTCATAGTTTTCTATACCAGGCAATTCAACCAATATAATGTGACGACTTTCGTCCAAAGAAACATTGGGTTGAGCTACACCAAATTTATCGATCCGATCAGACAACCTTTTATAAGTCAATTCTACCGTTTCATTCGCTTTTTGACGCAACACTGCAATCACAGTATTGTCATCTGAACTAAAGGTAATATCTTCCTTTAGAATTTCATTTTTAGCAAAAATGTTGGCCAATGTTTTACCTTCGGCTACTTTTCTCCATTCAGAAGCAAAAGCGGTGATGTAGTCTGTTCCGGAAGACAACATAGATTTCTCCGCACTGTCCAAGGCTTTTCTAAAAGTAGGATCGGTGCTATTTTTCGCTAAATTCAAGAATAAATCCTTGATATCTACCTGTAAAAGTGCACTTAATCCACCCTTCAAATCCAGACCTAGAGCTAATTGCTGGCCTTTCAACTCCTCATATGTATATTCTTTGAATAGTGGTATGCTAAACACATTTTCACTAGACATAGAATCCAAATAAGCAATCCTCGCCTGCTTCTTAACTCCTAATTTCTCTCCTTGATCCATCACGGAAGCTGCCATTTTCTCAGCATAATTTTCAGCATTCTTTTCAACCTTCCACGTGGGGAAGATTAAAATATACTGAAACACGCATACGATGGCAAATAAAACCAAGAAAAATTTAATAACTCCTTTAGCTTGCATGTTAATATATTAACTTTTATTATAATAACGCTTAAAACTGCGCAAATATAAGGTTTAACCTGAAAAATCCATAAGTTATTTAACACAGGAATACAAATACCTAAAAATAAAGCCCTATAAAATTGGTGTACAACACATTAAAATTCAATTAAAGTATGTGCAGAGCTTTTAAATTATGGTTAAACTGTGAATATTCACTAGGTTTATTCTTAATCCCATAGTTTTTATTTCATCATCTCATACCCTAATAACACCTTCAAATCTCTGCTTTACCCAGTGAAATATATCGACAAAACATTGAATAAATTTCTTCGGTCAACTCAAAGATTTAATCTATAGTCTTATTCAGCGTCCACGATATACATAAAATTAATACAAAAAAAGACTTATCCCACACAAATTTTATTATATTAACGTTGAGATTTACACAAGGTAAATTTCAAAATTAAATTATTCACTAAAACATTAAAAAACATGGGACTATTCTCTTTTTTAAAAAAGGCAGGCGCCAATTTATTTGGAAAAGAATCGGCTGCTGATGCTGCTGAAAAATTAGAGCAACGAAAAGCTATCCTTTTGCAAACAGTTTCACAACTGGGCTACGAAATTGATGATTTATCTATTGAATTAGTAGATGATCAAGTGACTGTTTATGGTAAAATTGACTCTCAAGAGGAAAAAGAAAAAATTATTTTGGCATTGGGTAATGTAGAAGGCATTGCCACTGTAGACGACAGAATAAATGTCATAGAACCTAAGCCAGAATCTACATTTTACGAAGTTAAAAGTGGAGATTCACTATCCAAGATTGCAAAAGTTCATTACGGCGATGCAATGAAATATCCAATGATATTTGAAGCCAATAAACCATTGTTGAGCCACCCGGATAAGATCTATCCAGGTCAGGTATTGCGAATACCACCTTTGGAAGCATAAGGATCTAATTCTTATAAAACTATAATTTAACACCAAGAATGATTTAGCATCAATCTTGGTGTTTTTTTATATCTGTTTCTACGTGATTGATGATAGGCATTTCCCTTATTTTGGTCGCATGCATATCCATGTATTTATCGTAGATGGGACGAGCCTGTGGCAATACTTCCTCCGATTGAGTATACATCCCCTTTTCACTGCGTTGTCTCAATCCTTCGAAGAGGGTTACTGCACATGCTACCGACACATTGAGACTCTCCACCATCCCCATCTGAGGAATAGAAAAGTTGCCATCTGCCTTGGACAGGGCTTCCACACTCACCCCTGATCCTTCATTGCCAAATAACAAAGCACAGGATTGAGTCAAATCCATATCGTAGAGGGATTGACCATCATCGCTTAAATGTGTAGTATAGATTTTTTTGTATATAGATCTAACATAGGTAAAGCACTGATCGAGATCTTCAAAATAATGAACCTGAACCCATTTTCTTGTGCCAGCAGTCGTCCTTTTCCCCATCACAAAATCCCTGCCTTGTAGTTGCGGATCTGTGTACAAAATGAAGACATCTGAAATCCCTATAGCATCACATGACCTAAGGATAGCTCCAATATTATGGGTATCAAATATATTTTCGAGAATAACGGTAATATTTTGTTGTCTAAAATTCGCTAAATCAATGTATTTTCTATGTCTCTCCGCCGATATTTTCATTATATATATTTCATAAACATTGTCGACCGATGAATTATGACCAATCAATCTGTAAACCTCAGTGAATAAAAATATTAATTTACCCGATTGTATTGAAAATTCTTCAATGATATTATGTCCACATGTCGATTCTCGAAATAACTTGTTCCCTCAGCATTGATATTTTCCTGTATCCGATATCTAAAAAAGCAGTCACTACAACTAAATTCATTTAACCTCGATAGCCAATTATAGCCGTATTGACTAAAGAGTTGAGCAATAATTGAAAACACATCGTAACCGTAAAACACGGATTCGTTGGCAAAGTACTTATACTGATTGTAGTAATTTTCTTCGAATCGACTGACAATAGGTATTGTATTGTCTAAGAATCGAGAACTTGTAAAGTGTAAATTTAATTCCGAAAATTGATCAAAATTAATTTTTTGACTATTCATCCAACTCGACAGTGCAAAGACGCTGATAACCTTTCCCTGACGCGCAGCATTCAATGCTGAGAGCAGAGAGATAAAAAAGGCTTCATCGGATGATCTCCAACTGGGGATAATAACAGAACTTATGTCATGGGCCTCAATCGAACTCTGAATTCTGGCAATATCATCTTTGGGATTAGAACTAGTGTACAAATGCTGAATATCGGAATTGGCTTTCAGCATCTGATCCACCATATTGGCGTCCTTCTTCTCTGTCAGAATTAGAGTATTGTTGGCAGTTGATAAACGTACCGCATATTCGGCCATTGCTATTAAGTGGGTATTTAAGTCAGGATTTAATTTAATATATCCTTTATAAAAGTCAATCTCATTACTTGTATTCCAAGGTGATATAACAGGGATATTAGAGCGTTTAGCATATTTCAATATCTCATTGATATTCGAACTACTGTAGGGCAACACAATCACATCGGCATTTTCCCTATCGACCAATTTGGGAAGTACTGATGGGGTATTGATAATCTCAGCTATATCCATAGCAGTCACATCAAAAGAATAATTGCCAGAAAACTTCAAACCAGCCTGTTTAAAGCCGGAATAAAAGGCCGACATCCTATTTTCCATATTTCCTTCAAAAGGGAAAATACACAATATGCGTATTGGGCGACTCTCATCTACCACTTTTTCTGCAGGATATTCCTCCAAAACTTTGTCTTCTATTGTGGCATCTCTCCATTTTACTTCTTCAACCTCAACCGACTCTTCAACTACAACGCGTTCGCGCTCTTTGACTTCTTTTTTGGGCTTAAACAAGTCATTCATAAAACCACAACTTTGCATCGAAATAGCGCAAAGTATTAGAAATAATAAATTTATTGACCTATTCCCACTCAATCGTGGCCGGGGGTTTGGTACTAATGTCATATACAACTCGGTTAATTCCTTTTACTTTATTAATGATCTCGCTCGATATTTTTCCTAATAGTTCGTAGGGTATCGGTGTCCATTCTGCCGTCATCCCATCCAAGCTATTGACCGCTCTCAATGCTACTGCCTTTTCATAGGTTCTCTCATCTCCCATAACACCAACTGATTCCACAGGCAATAATATTGTACCCGCTTGCCAAATCTTATCGTACCATCCAGTACTCTTTAAGTTTTCGATATAAATACTATCTGCTTCTTGAAGAGTTCTGACCTTATCTGCCGTAATATCGCCCAAGATCCGAATAGCCAATCCAGGTCCTGGGAAGGGATGTCTATTCAAGATATTGGCTGGAACTTCCATTTCTTTTCCGACTCTTCTCACCTCATCTTTAAATAACGCACGCAGTGGTTCAATAATTTTCAAATCCAATTTTTCTGGTAAACCTCCTACATTGTGATGTGATTTTATCGTTGCCGACGGTCCGTGTACCGAAAGTGATTCTATGACATCGGGATAGATGGTTCCCTGGCCCAACCATTTGGCATTGGGAAATTGTTTCGCTTCGCGTTCAAACACATCGATAAAAGCTTTCCCAATGGCTTTTCGTTTGTCTTCAGGATCTTTTAATCCTTTTAATGCTTCATAAAATTCATCGGCTGCCCTCACTCCTATTATATGCAAACCCATGTCTTTGTAACTGTGCATTACTTCCTCAAATTCATCTTTGCGCAACAAACCGTTATCGACAAAAATGCAAATCAACTTATCTTTAATAGCTGCATGTAACAATGCTGCCGCTACGGTGGAATCCACTCCCCCACTCAATCCTAATATCACTTCATCCTCACCTACTTGTTGACGAATATCAGCGATGGTTTCTTGTACAAATTTCGATGGAGTCCAATCCTGTTTTAACTGGGCTATATCGACCAAGAAATTTTTCAACAATTGACTGCCCTGGAGTGAATGGGTGACCTCGGGATGAAATTGAACACCGTAAACTGGTTTTTCAAACTTATCCGATTGAGATCTAAAGATGGCCACATCAATATCTTCTGTACCTCCTATCAATTCAAATCCGTCGGGTAAAGACTTAATAGTATCTCCGTGAGACATCCACACTTGGCTACCAAGGTCAATATCTTTAACTATTGCATCGGCACCGTGAATTTTCGTAAGTTTAGCCTTACCATACTCCCTATAGTCAGAAGCTTGAACTTGTCCTCCGTAGTAATGGGCTATCCACTGAGCTCCATAACAAATACCCAGAATAGGCAATCGCCCTACAATGTCAGACAATTCTAAATAAAGTCTCTTCTCGTCTAAAACAGAGAAAGGACTACCAGAAAGAATGATGGCCTCCACATCTTCTCCCACCACAAAATCATTATATGGTTTGATCTCACAATAAATATTCAATTCACGCACTCTTCTAGCTATGAGTTGAGTTACTTGTGAGCCAAAGTCTAAAATTAATACCACTGAAAAAAATTTAAATTATTGTAAAAGTCCGCGTCCTTGCTTTTTTATCTCTTCGCCATCCAGTAAATCTTTTAATACTGCATCCAATATACCATTGATAAAGTCTTTACTTTTATCAGTACTATACATTTTGGCTATTTCTACATATTCATTTAAAGTCACCTTTGTAGGAATGGATGCAAAGGCTATAAATTCAGACAAAGCCATTTTGATTAGGATCTGATCGATAATGGCAATTCTATCCACGTCCCAGTTCTTAAGATAAGGCACTAACCTCTTTTCATATTCTGCGAAGTGATCGATTACATCGTTGAGTAAAGTCTCTCCGTATATCTTTATGGTATCTTCATCGGGTTTAAACTCCTCAATGATCATTTGATTTGTTGAAATCCCCTTCACTATTCGCTTAATGAAGCCTTTGACCAAGGTATCATCATCTATCCATATGGGGAATCCATCATAAACCAATTCCAGATACAACTGATCTTGAATCAAATACTTCCACAACTCTAGCAATATTTCTATATGTTGTTCCTCACTGGGCTCATTGATCTTTAGATAATTGGCATAAGATTCTGTATTGCAAAAGTTTCGATACAACTTACGCGCTTGAGCTACGTCTAGGTAATCATTATAGTGTTTGCCCTTAGTGTTTTTAAATATCTTATTCTCCTCAATACTAGAAATCACAACATTTCGATACAGAATGGGTTCAAATTGACGATCGTCTTCTGTGGGCAGATATTTTTGATTTCTCTTCTCTTTATCTTCCACAGACATCCGGGCGATCAAGACAACATTTCTCAAGTTAAACAGTAGTAAATCGTATGATTGTTTTACACTTTCCTTATACCTATTGACCACTTCTGGTCGACTTAATTGGGGATCTTGATACCAATTATAAATTGTTTGCATCACCTTTACGCGCACACTTCTCCTACTGAGCATGTTAATCTGTTTTTTTAATTATTTGACGTAATTCATTAGTATCAAAGCTATTAAAATGCCATTTACGAATGATTACACCATTTTTCACAAGTAAAAATCCGGGGTTTGAACGAATGATAGTTTTTAGTAAAATTGCATCTGCTGTACCCAGATGAATCCAAGTGGGCCAGTCTTTTCCAAAATCGTTAGCCGCTGTGCTTGAAGCTCCACCAATGGCAACATATGTATTCAGTCCCAATTCATGCATCACAGATGCAGCAGGTAGAACTTTTTCCTTGTACTTGGCCAATATATCAGCTGGCCATTGATATACTTCAACCTCTAGTTTTCGTTCTTGTATATCCTCTATAGTATCTTTAACCCAGATATTTCTAACTAGGGATGAATCAATTCTATAGCTAGTATCTACTTCGATTACTTCTTCTACTGAACTATTTGTCGGTTCTATTATAGGAGATATCACCCATAGATTATATGATTCGTCATCCAACATTGCCTGAGACATATCCTCATTGTCAATTCCATTGATGACAAATTCAGATATTTTGGTGGTCTTCATGGTTGGCTCAGTCTTGATTTGTTCAAATGTCCAATCGGCCTTTGGATAGGATTTATAATCTTTTAAATACTCTTCCATGGTCAACTCTACTTCCTCTCCACTCAGTGAATTGGTCAAGTGATAGCCAAGAACTTCGATATTACTCATCGCTTCTTCTTCAATGGCCTTAGTAGTTTTGACATCTACCCCTTCCTTAAATGGTCTAAAATCAAAAATCGGGATATTGACCCAAGTATTGTAAAAAGCAAATGCAGCCATCAATAGGATAAAAGCTGAGGAAACTATTGTGCGTATGGTAGGAGTCCACCATTGATATTCTTTCTTATGAAAAAATAAAAATACCAGTGCGGGAATAAATAAAAATACATCCTTAACAAAGGAGGTAAAAGGTTCCAATTTCAAAAAATCACCAAAACAGCCACAATCGGAGACTTCCATCTGCCCTTCGACCCAATTCCCCCATTTGCCAAATTCAAAAAAGGTCGCTTCTGCAGGAACATATCCTGTCAGATAAGTAAATCCTGTAAGAATGGCAAAAAAGAAAACTAAAATAAAAAATACCCATGCAGTTAATCGTCGCTGAGAACCGATGAGGAGAAAAAAACCAACCACCAATTCCAGCAATATCATAAACAAAGCGAAATACACGGCTTCGTCAGCAAGAAAGTACCAAAGACTATCCAAAAATTTGAATGGGGTATTTAGTAAGTGCTTTGAGAAAGCGTGAAAATAATCCTCCATCTTATAGGTTGTACCCAGAGGATCAACAGCCTTTACAAAACCAGAAATAATAAAGAAAACTCCAGAAAACGCTTGAAGAAAGGAGATGATCCAATTGCGATTTTTATTTATTACAAACCCATTCAACATTGTGATAAACAATGCAATAGCGGTAATGATAATGATTAGTACTGATAATGTCATATACTTACTCGTTCGTAATTCTGTTTTACCCTTCTACCCAAAATAGAAAATTATAACTATATATAGCCATACTTTTCTTTAATTGTTTAATAGGTTGCTTGAAATCCATTTACTACAATTTCGATCCCTAGCCAATCATGGCTAAAGATATATCAATGCAAATATAATCTTTGTAGACTAATGATGGTATTTACTAAGGGTTATTTTTATATTTTTATAACGCCGAGAACCAATCATTCCCCTTCCGCTTTCCTGACCACAATCCTAGATATATCTTTAAATAATACAAAAATAGTCTTTTAAAGTAAAAATCTTTGAACCAGATTCGCCCCTATTAAAATTTTCTATATTTGTCACTATGTAATAAACTGAGATATCCTCGCATTGGAATATCCCAATATTATAAAATATAAAATCATTTACTTTTGTCTAGTTACAATACCATATCAGATAATGCTGAAGGATTTTTAAAAATAAAGGGATCGAAATTTTATGCCTACGCCAAAAATGTAAGCAGTGAATCAGAAGCCCTATCCTATTTAGATGAAATAAAATCTCTTCACCCCAAAGCCAGACATCACTGTTATGGTTGGAGAATAAAACTAGATCATGAAATCTTAGAGCGACACAACGACGATGGAGAACCTTCTGGCACAGCAGGTAAACCCATTTTGGGCCAAATCGTAAAACACGACTTGGTAAATGTAGCTGTCATCGTTGTACGATATTTCGGAGGCACTTTACTGGGGACATCGGGTTTGATTCAAGCCTACAAAAACAGTTGCGCGGAAGCTATAGATGCCGCCGATATTGTCATAATAACCGTCCAAAGTTATTTCCAAATCAAAATTGACTTTTCTCTAGTCCACATTCTGGAAGAATGGGCCCCAAAATTAAATCTCACCATCGACGACAGAAAAGCCAACAAGACCAGTGCCGAATATAAATTACATTGCGACGCATCTGGATTAGAAGAAAATTTAATTCAGCTCAAATCCAAACTACTCAACCTCTATTTAGAAGAAACTCCTGTCGACAAACTCGAATTCTCCAATTTCACCATCAGTATTCAAAATTAAGGTTTATCCGGCTCAAATGCTAGGGAAAGGGAATTGATACAATATCTCAATCCGGTAGGTCTAGGGCCGTCATTGAATACATGACCGAGGTGACCATCACATCTGGCACACAGTACCTCTACCCTATTCATGCCATAAGAATGATCAGCTTCCTCAGCTACATAACCTTCTTTAATGGCTTCATAAAAACTGGGCCATCCAGTACCAGACTTAAATTTGGTTTTGGAATCAAACAATGGAAGAGCACAAGCGGCGCATACATAGGTACCGCTTTCTTCATTTTTCAATAATTCACCAGTAAATGCTCGTTCAGTCCCCTTTTTTCTCATGATTTGAAAAACATCGGGAGACAACTCACTCCTCCATTCATCCTCGCTTTTTGCTATCTTTTCAAAGTCGGTGGATATTACAGATTTTTTCTGTGATTGAGCTGTTGAATGGCTACAACTAGTCAAGATCAATCCAGCCAATACACATATCCCCAGTACACCATTTTTAAAATTCATATTTAACTTTTTTTAAAATTATCTTGATTTCTAGACCAAGATTCAACCTTCTTAATTAATCCAGCAATAGTGATAAAGACCAAAACAGCTATGGTAATCAATATCAAAATCTGCCGATACATATCTAATTCCATGATGGATTTACCCGATATAAAATAAGATAATACCACATGCACTATCAGAAGTAAGATGTAGGCCAACACAGATTGATTCCAGAGTTTTTGTCGATTTTGAGCGAACAATAACAACAGTGCTGAGAATAATCCAAATACAAAGCAAGCAACGGCACCATACAACCATACTTCAACTGCAAATTGGGATCTATTTATTGCATTTAACCAATTAAAAGTAAAAATCAACATACATATTAAATATATGCCAAAAGCCATTTCGAAAGGTCTCTTAAATTTTTCGACAGTCCAATTCATAACTTAAATTGTTTTAAACAAAACAAATTTTAGAATGATGTAAAATCTTCGGAAAATAGCTTTGCCTAGCGAGTTATGTTAATAAACAAATCCTAGGTTATAAACGAATAGACATAAATAAACGCTGCAAAAATAAATCCAGAGACATCCTCATAATAATATTTGATTTGAATGAGTAAATAATTACAACTCAATATTAGCTTTTGGGACTACAGGCTCTGCCAACAAGTCATAATCTAAGGCATCGAATATTTCTACTTCTACGAAATCTCCTACCCTCACATAATGATCAGATGAGATCAACACCTCATTGTCTACTTCAGGAGAGTCAAACTCCGTCCTACCATAATAGTATTCTCCTTCTTTTCTGTCTATCAACACTTTCAACTTACGCCCTACTTTGTCTTGGTTCTTGGCCAATGAGATTTCTCTCTGCACGTCCATTAGGTAGTTCATCCTTTCCAACTTGACTTCGTGAGGAACATCATCTTCCAATTCATAAGCAGAAGTATCTTCCTCATGACTATACATAAAAACACCTAATCGATCAAATTGTTGTTGTCGTACAAAATCCACCAACTCTTCGAAGTCGTCATCCGTCTCACCAGGGAATCCAACCAAAATAGTGGTTCGAATGGTGATGTCAGGCACTCGATTTCTTATTTCTCGCAACAATTCTTCGGTTTCTTCTTTGGTTATTTGCCTTTTCATGGCTTTCAGTACAGAATTGGTAGCGTGTTGCAATGGGATATCTAAGTATTTACAAACTTTGGGGTTGTTCTGTATGGCATCTAATATTTCGAGCGGAAACTTTGATGGGTAAGCATAGTGCAACCTTATCCATTCAACACCTTCGACCTCAGCTAGGGCATCTAATAATTGAGGCAGGGCTCTTTTTTTATAAATATCCAATCCATAATAAGTGAGTTCTTGTGCGATTAACACCAATTCCTTCACACCCATTTTGGCCAAATTTTCAGCTTCCCGAATCAAATCCTCGATGGTTTTGGACTGGTGCTTACCTCTCATCAAGGGAATAGCACAGAAAGAGCAGGTACGATTACACCCTTCTGATATTTTCAGATAGGCAAAGTGTGGTTCGGTGGTGATTACCCGCTCACCAATTAATTCATGTCGATAATCGACTTCAAATTTATGCAGTAACCCAGGCAATTCCATCGTTCCAAAATAAGCATCCACTTCTGGAATATCTCTCTCCAAATCTTCTTTATATCGATGGCTTAAGCAGCCCGTCACATAGACTTTGTCTACTAAACCTTCTTTTTTTAATTCTACGTATTCCAATATGGTATTGACGGATTCTTCTTTTGCCAGATCAATAAAGCCACAAGTATTGATAATAGCCACATCACAATCGGACTCCCCTTCGTGTACTGTGTCTATATCATTGGCGCGTAATTGCGAAATAATATTTTCGGAATCCACTAAATTTTTTGAGCATCCCAGCGTTATTACTTTCACTTTTTGATCTCTAATCCCCTTTGTTCTCACTAAATAAATTTTAATTATCTAAACTTTAAACTGCAAATTTGCCGTTTTATTTACTAAATATACTCATTGTGCTACGAATATTAATTTGCTTCTCCATAATCTTACTGTTTTCACCTACTATCGGCTATAGTCAATTTAGCCTAGAGAGTAGATTCAATCTCGCCACCACGACATCAGATTCAGAGGTATCTGGCTTTAACGAACATATAGACTTGTCTCTTCACTATTGGACAAGACTTAAAAAAGTAAGGATAGAATTTTATCCCGGACTCATCTATCAAAACTACATCAACAACGATGAAGGCATACATGGGTTTGGCCTCACCATTCCCACGGCGTTCTATATTTTAGATATGATTAATGATTGCGACTGTCCCACATTTTCCAAAAACGACTATTTTATTGAAAAAGGATTGTTTCTTCGACTTGCTCCCAGCTACCTCAAAACCACTTCGTCTGAGGAGTCATTGAATTCCATTGATATAGCAGCTGGAGAAATCAATGTAGGATTGGACATTGGGGTGTCCGACTTAATAACCTTGACCCCATTGCTCGGTTATAAACAGCAGTTTTACCCCAATTCTGATTTTGAAACCAATGGTTTTATCCAGGTGGGATTGTCTATGCTGTGGCGACCGGATTACAAACGAAGATATCGATAATTGCTTTTATTTAATTGCCAAACAAATAGAACTTTGGATTCTGTTTTCATCTAAATAAAAGATTAAAATATTATCATCAGTCACCATTAATATTGAATACCCAAAGGTTAATCTTCCATATTACCGTATGAGTCACCATAAAATCAGATAAATCGTAAGCTGGAGAATGGATTTCAACAGAATTTCAAATTTAGAATAATAAGTAGTAGTTAATGTCCGTCCATCCAAGCCAATAATCACAGTAATCATTGGATAAAAAATGGGTTAAAACCATCTTACTTAGCGTAAGAAGCAAAAGCGTAATCAATTGTATTCCAATATTTTAAAATATTAATTTTTCATTAAGACATTGTAACGTATTATTGAAATTCAAAGTAGTCCATACACAAATACCGTATCTTAGTCTTATAATTTATAGAAAATGAGCAAACAACTGAACAAATACAGCAAAATTCTAACCAAAGATCCTACTCAACCAGCGGCACAGGCGATGTTGCATGCGGTAGGACTATCGCGAGAAGATTTTGACAAAGCCCAAGTGGGAATTGTCAGTACTGGATGGGAAGGAAATCCCTGCAATATGCACTTAAATGATTTGGCCAAAGACATCAAGAAAAGTGTAGTGGCACAGGATCTCATTGGTCTAATATTTCACACCATAGGTGTAAGTGATGGTATATCAATGGGAACAGACGGCATGCGTTTTTCACTACCGAGTAGGGACATTATTGCCGATTCCATAGAAACAGTTTGTTCAGCTCAATATTACGATGGATTAATTACCGTAGTAGGTTGTGACAAAAACATGCCAGGCGCTATGATAGCCATGAATAGACTGGACAGACCATCTATTTTGGTATACGGAGGAACTATTGCGGCAGGTATATTGGGAGGCAAAAAATTGGACATAGTTTCCTCATTTGAAGCTTTAGGTCAATTTGCAGCTGGCAACATCAGTGAAGAAGAATATCTAGATGTTATAGCCCATGCCATACCAGGCCAAGGTGCTTGTGGAGGTATGTACACGGCCAACACCATGTCGTCGGCTATCGAAGCATTGGGAATGACATTGACTTATAATTCATCAATTCCCGCAGCCAGTCCAGACAAAAAGAAAGAATCGGACCGATTGGGCAAAGCCATCCGCTACGCTTTAGAGAACGATATCAAACCATCTGACATCATTACCAAAGAATCATTTGAAAACGCCATTTCCTTGGTCACTGTTCTAGGAGGTTCAACCAATGCTGTACTTCATTTGTTGGCCATCGCCAAATCAGCAAATATCGACTTAACGATAGATGATTTTCAAGCCATCAGTGATCGCACCCCATTATTGGCCGACCTAAAACCTAGTGGAGCCTATGTAATGGAAGACTTGTACGCTATAGGTGGTGTACCAGGTGTGATGAAAATGATGCTCAAAGAAGGCTATATCAATGGCAACTGTAAAACCGTTTCTGGTAAAACCGTTGGAGAGGTTTTGGAGGCAGTTCCCGATTTGGACAAAAACCAAGCCATCATTCGCAAAACAGATAATCCTATCAAAACTTCTGGTCACTTACAGATTCTCTATGGCAACCTAGCCACAGAAGGTGCTGTATCTAAGATTACTGGAAAAGAAGGTGAAGTATTTAAAGGGACAGCAAGAGTATTTAATTCAGAGAAAGAATTGAACAAAGCACTAATAGACAAAGAAATACAGGCGGGAGACGTTATCGTCATCAGATATTGTGGACCTAAAGGAGGTCCTGGAATGCCTGAAATGTTGAAACCGACCTCAGCCATTATGGGACTTGGTTTAGGAAAATCCGTAGCCTTGATCACCGACGGAAGATTTTCTGGAGGGACCCATGGATTTGTGGTAGGACACATTTCTCCTGAAGCCCAAGTGGGTGGATTAATTGGATTGGTTGAAAACGGAGATGTAATTGAGATCAACTCCATCACCAACAGCATCAACGTAGAATTAAGTGATGAAGAAATAGAGAAAAGAAGAAAAAATTGGGTCGCCCCTCCATTAAGAGCCAAATCTGGTTATTTGAAAAAATATGCAGCCTTGGTTTCTTCAGCTAGTGAGGGATGTGTTACCGACAACATCTAAATATTGGAAATATGATAAATATTAAAGATTCCATTGAACTAAGTGCAAAACAGAACATAGAAACTGTACATATTTCTGGTGCAGAGGCGGTTTTAAAATGCCTTATAGAAGAGGGTGTAGATACCATCTTTGGCTATCCAGGAGGTGCCATCATGCCTGTTTACGATGCACTGTATCATTACATGGATCGATTGAAACACATCCTTCCACGACACGAACAAGGGGGTATTCACGCCGCCGAAGGTTATGCCAGAGTATTGCGCAAACCAGGTGTGGTCATGGTAACTTCTGGTCCAGGTGCAACCAATTTGGTCACTGGATTGGCCGATGCTATGCTGGATTCTACTCCGTTGGTCTGTATTTCAGGACAGGTTTCCAGCCAATTACTCGGTTCCGATGCCTTCCAAGAAGTAGATGTCATCAGTAGTACGATGTCGGTAACCAAATGGAATCATCAAATAACCAAAGCTTCAGAAATACCAGAAGTATTTGCCAAAGCTTTTTATATAGCATCTTCAGGACGACCGGGACCTGTGCTTATCGATATTACTAAGGATGTACAGCTTGAGATGTTTGATTTTGTGTATACACAGATCAAGAGAATCAGATCGTACAAACCTTTGAGAAAGCCCATTCAAGCTGATCTTGAAGCTGCAGCAAAATTGATAAATTCTGCTAAGAAGCCATTAATCTTGGCCGGACACGGAATACATTTGGCTCATGCTCAAGACATTTTCAAGGAATTTGTTGAAAAAACTAATATTCCTATAGCTTGGACCATACATGGCATGGGTGTCCTCGATGACAACCACCCTCTCAATATGGGAATGTTGGGGATGCACGGAAAATATGCAACCAATATCAATACAGCAGAATGTGATGTAATGATTGCCATCGGTATGCGTTTTGACGATCGAGTTACTGGCGACGTCAGTAGATTTGCTACACAAGCCAAGGTCATTCATATAGAAATAGACCCAGCAGAGATAGACAAAAATGTAAAAACAGAAGTGAGTATTTGTTCTGATGCCAAATTGGTACTCGAATCTTTAATAGATTTGGTAGACAACAATAATCACGGAGAATGGATTCAAACATTCTTGGACCTCGATAAAATAGAGATAGAAAAAGTTGTAAATCAAGATACTTTAATCACTCCAGACGATGTACAAATCAAGATGGGGCAAGTCATAAACTTGCTTTCTGAAATGACTAAGGGAGAAGCTATTGTAGCTACCGATGTTGGACAACATCAAATGGCCACTACTCGTTACTACAAGGCTATGGACAAAAATCTTATGGTGACCTCCGGTGGGGCTGGAACTATGGGATTTGGACTTCCGGCGGCATTTGGAGCTAAAGTCGGACGACCAGACAAAGAAGTGATTTGTATAGCTGGTGATGGTGGTTTCCAGATGACACTGCAAGAGTTAGGCATGTTAAGTCAATACAATGTCGGAGTTAAGGTAATCATTCTAGACAACGAGTATTTGGGGATGGTGAGACAGTGGCAACAATTGTTTTTTGACAAGCGATATTCTTCTGTAGCCCTTCAAAATCCTAATTTTGTAATGATTAGTGAGGGATTTGGTGTTAAAGCTAAAAAAATAAGTGAACCCAAAGACTTATTTCCTGCACTGGAAGAAATGTTGAGTTATGATGGTCCTTATTTATTGCATATCATGGTAGAAAAAGAGGAAAATATTTTCCCAATGGTACCATCAGGATGTAGTCCGTCTGAGATCGTTCTTGAAAAATAAGTTATTATGGAAAAGAAAGAATTTACAATATCTATATTTACCGAAAATTTACCTGGCTTATTGCAGCGGGTAGTCGGTAATTTTACGAAGCGACACATCAATATCAAGAGTTTAACCACTTCTCAATCTTCGGTTCCCGATATTCATCGGTTTACCATAGTGGTCAACCAAGATGAAGATACGGTTAAGAAATTGGTATCTGCAATGGAGCGATCAGTTGACGTACTGAAAGCCTTTTATTACCATCCAGAAGAAATTGTATTTCAGGAAATAGCTCTTTTTAAGATTCCTGCATACAAGTTCAACGAGAGTAATAAAGTAGAAAAATTAATTCGAAGACATCATGCACATATTCTGACGATTGATCCTGAATTTATCATAATTGAAAAAACAGGACATGAGCACGAAACCGATGCATTGTTGGAAGATCTTAAAGAAATAGGCATATATGAGTTTGTACGTTCGGGTCGAGTAGCCGTCACCAAACACATGGAACCTTTGAATAATTATTTGGAATCTATTCAAAAATTAGTAATAGAAAATCATTAAAAATTGTAAACAAAATGGCAAAAATGAATTTTGGAGGCGTTGAAGAAAACGTTGTAACCCGTGAAGAATTTCCTTTAGCACAAGCACAAGAAGTCCTTAAAGAAGAAGTGATCGCCGTAATCGGTTATGGTGTACAAGGACCTGGACAGGCATTGAACCTTAGAGACAATGGAATTAATGTCATTGTAGGTCAAAGAAAGCCTTCCAAATCTTATGACAAAGCAATAGAAGATGGCTTTGTTCCTGGAGAGACCTTGTTTAGTATTGAAGAAGCGATCGAAAAAGGAACCATTATTATGTATTTGCTTTCCGATGCTGCTCAAATCTCACTTTGGCCTACAGTTAAAGAAAAATTGGCTCCGGGAAAAGCTCTTTACTTTTCACATGGTTTTGGAATCACTTACAAAGAGCAAACTGAAATCATTCCTCCAGCCGATGTAGATGTTATCTTGGTAGCACCTAAAGGTTCTGGTACTTCTTTGAGAAGATTGTTCTTGGAAGGAAGAGGTTTGAACTCATCTTATGCTATTTACCAAGACGCAACTGGTAAGGCAAAAGAAAGAGTAGTCGCTTTGGGTATCGCAGTGGGATCAGGATATTTGTTTGAAACTACATTCAAAAGAGAAGTATACAGTGACCTTACAGGAGAGAGAGGTAGCTTAATGGGTGCCATTCAAGGTTTGTTCGAGGCGCAGTACAACGTATTGAGAAAAAATGGTCACACACCATCAGAAGCTTTCAACGAAACTGTTGAAGAATTGACTCAATCTCTTATGCCTTTGGTAGCAGAAAACGGAATGGATTGGATGTATGCCAACTGTAGTACTACTGCTCAAAGAGGTGCATTGGATTGGAAAGATAAATTTAGAGACGCGGTAACTCCTGTATTTGAAGATCTATACGAAAGTGTAGCTACAGGTAAAGAAGCTGCTAGATCTATAGCAACCAATAGCCAACCTGATTACAGAGTTAAATTGGAAGCTGAATTGAAAACTTTACATGACTCAGAATTGTGGAGAGCAGGAAAACAAGTTCGCTCTTTACGTCCTGAAAATGACTAAAATGACATCAAAGACCAACAACAATTTGGTTTTGTTAGATATAGAAGATGTTCGGAAGGCGGCAGAAAATTTATCTGCCGTCGTCCAACATACTCCACTTTTTAAAAGTGAAATTTTATCTGAACAATATCAATGCAATATCTATCTCAAAAGAGAGGACATGCAAAAGGTTCGCTCCTATAAGATTCGCGGTGCCTACAACAAGATATCATCGCTTTCCCAGGAAGAATTGGACAAAGGAATTGTCTGTGCCAGTGCAGGAAACCACGCACAGGGTGTAGCTCTATCCTGTCGCATCAAGCAGTGCAAGGGAACCATTTATATGCCCAGCACTACTCCCAAACAGAAGATAGATAAAGTGAGGTTCTTCGGCAAGGAATACGTACACTTACACTTGGTAGGTGACACCTTTGACGACGCCTATGCATTGGCTATTGAAGATGCCAATAAAAATGGAAAAACCTTTATCCATCCTTTTAACGATGAAAAAATAATCGCGGGACAGGGAACGGTTGGACTAGAAATATTGGAAGACATGGGCGATCAATTCATCGATTATATTTTCCTTCCCGTTGGAGGAGGTGGATTGGCTAGTGGCGTTGGTTCTGTAATGAAACAACTCAGCCCACAAACAAGGATTATAGGTTTAGAGCCAGAAGGCGCTCCAGCCATGTACGAATCCTTTAAGACCGGTCAATTGGTCAAACTAGAAAACATCGATCCATTTGTAGATGGAGCTGCGGTAAGACAAGTAGGTGATTTAACTTTTTCCATATCCAAGGAGTGTTTGGACGACATTACATTGATCCCAGAAGGTAAAGTTTGCTCTACTATTCTCAAACTCTACAACGAAGAAGCCATTGTAGTGGAACCTGCAGGTGCTCTGAGTATATCGGCCTTGGATTTCTATAAATATCAGATTAAAGGTAAAAATATTGTCTGTGTCATCAGTGGTGGCAACAACGATATTACTAGAACTGAAGAAATCAAAGAAAAGTCACTGATATACGAAGGTCTTAAGCACTATTTTATCATCAACTTCCCTCAACGAGCTGGGGCACTTAGAGACTTCTTAAACTACGTTTTGGGCCCAGATGACGATATAGCATTTTTTGAATATGTGAAAAAGACCAGTAGGGAATCGGGACCGGCCATCGTAGGTATTGAGTTGACTCAAGCCAATGATTACGAAGCATTAATCGCTCGCATGGATGAACATAAAATTGATTATCAATGCCTTAACCAAAATAGTACATTGTTTGAGTTACTCATTGGTTAACCTCGAGATGATATAGTCTACATTCATTATGTATACAGTAATTGTTTACATTATTCTATTTCTAATCAAAGTATATAATACGAATTACATTTATAATTACTTATGATTGGAGTTTCAATATCTTTCTACTTATCACCGAATACGAGTTTCGTTGCCCTCTGGCCAAATAGCTAGAAGCATTCCTGATGGGACGAATAATAAATTAAGGTGAAATCCTGACGATTTATGGGCCACCCCATCCACGACACGGTGGTGAAATACCTAACAATTTATAGGGCAGTCACGCCTTAACGTAGAGACACGACCGAATGAAGTAGTCTGAAAGACTACCAAATGCCCTTAATGGGCATTTGAAAAGGAAGCCGAAACCTCAGTGTTTCGGGTGGGGTGGCCTTGCGTCTCCAAAATATCTAACAAATAGAATGTTCTCTCTTCATTTTGGTCTTTGGCTATCGATATAGGGTGTAATAATGTCGGAGGGCAGAATTCCTGAAGATTTACGGGGCAATCAAGCCGGAGCACAGTGACTAAATTCCTATCGAAATACGGGGCAGTCACGCCTCGGCACAGTGGCCTACCCACCCGAAACACGGAGGTTTCGGTTCCCTCACCATTGATCCATTTAGGATCA
>NZ_JAJQYA010000018.1 GCF_021729155.1 Membranihabitans marinus
CCTGTGAATCGCATTTATGAACTTTTGCCTGGAGAATCACCATTGTAATTTTTATACGTAGTTGCTTGGTCGCTTACCGAGGTACAGAGACCTCGGCTCCCTCATCCAATCCACATTAAGTGGATTGGGTTGTCCTCCGGACAACTTCATTCAGTCATGCTCGGTCACCCCCGCCAGCGAGGGACATAAGAGATACTGGGCAAAAAGTGTGACAAATCCAAATTCATCACCATTCATCTTATCATTCAATTCAAATCAATCTTTGATTTTGAAAGAAACATGATTTTTGCTACCGATTTACTCGGTATTCTTTCCAACATTTTTATATCAATTTCATAGCACATCCACCTCCTGTAGATATTAACTGAAAAGTGTACCAGTGTATTAATTGAAAAGTGTACCACTAAGCTAAAAAAAATATTCTTGACTTTTGATTATTAATTTCCATAACAGCCATATTTTTCCCGCTATATTATGGCAGTGAATGTTCAAGTGTCACAGCCTGATTCTTTTGAAATAATGGCGCTAAGAAATCTTCAACATTTTAAATGTGCAACTACTCAGACTTATCCATTTTACCATGAAACTCTTTATTTTTTACAATAGGAAGCTGGTGTTTTCGTAGTTTACAAAATTATATAACTTAAGTTTTGTAGTTATTAAGATTATTTATAAATAATCTATAATTAGGGTTTTGTAGGGTATAAATTTTACGAGATCAATGATTTTTTTGTATCATTGGCAAGCGCTTGCATTTGTTGTCGCTAGGCGTTTTTGATTTTTAATTTTTTAAATTATTACTATGAGTTTAAACAGACGTTCTTTTTTAGAAGCCGTAAGTATGTTGGCTGCTGGTACCATGCTTACCGTTCCTGCGCAAGCCTTTGGTCTCAATCGAAAGCTTAGGGTTGTATTGGTAGGTACAGGGGTTAGAGGAACCAGCTTTTGGGGAAAACGATTGGTCGATCAATATCCCAATGTATTGGAATTTGTAGGTATGGCCGACCTCAATCCAGGTCGTTTGGAGTATGCCAAAAAATATATGAATGTAAATTGTGATGTGTATACCGATTTCGATAAAATGTTGGTTGAGAAAAAACCAGATCTTGTCATTGTCACTACCAAAGATTCCACACACCATGAGTTTATCATCAAAGGTCTCGATTTTGGATGTGATGTATTGACGGAAAAACCAATGTCTACTGATGAAGACAAGTGTCAAGAGATTTTGGACGCTGAACGTCGTTCTAATAAAAAACTTATCGTAGGATTTAATTATAGATGGAGTCCTTATACAACTAAAATAAAGGAAATGTTGGCCAACAATACCATCGGAAAAATCACTTCCGTTGATTTTCATTGGTATTTGAACAACTATCATGGAGCTTCTTATTTTAGACGTTGGCATGGACTCAAACAAGCTGGTGGTACGCTTTGGGTACACAAAGCAACTCACCACTTTGATTTGTTAAACTGGTGGTTGGATTCTGATCCTTATGAGGTGTTTGCCTATGGTGCACTAGAACACTACGGTGAAAATGGACCTTTCAGAGGAGAGAATTGTAGAACCTGCGATCACAAAAAAGAATGTAAGTATTTCTACGATATTACCAAGAGTGAAAGGGATATGAGATTGTATGTGGACAATGAAAAATACGATGGTTATGTTCGCGACAATTGTGTATTCCGTCCAGAAATAAATATTTATGATAAGATGTCGGCGCAGATAAAATATGCCAACGATGTCGTAGTCAATTATTCTTTGACTACTTACTCTCCTTATGAAGGATGGAAAATTGCCTTCAATGGAGAAGGTGGTCGAATAGAAGCTTGGCAGGATGTTCCATATTTTGATAACGAGTCATTAGATCAATCAGATCTTCATGCGGCAGAAATGAATCAGAGCGGTAAAGACGAATTGGAATATTCTCCTGTGATTGTACACAAAAACTTCGAGGATCACAAGGTGATTCAAGTGGGATATGAGCGAGGTGGACACGGAGGTGGAGACAAGAGATTGCACGACAAGATTTTTGTCAATCCCGATTCTCCTGATCCATTAAAGCACACAGCTGGAGTAAGAGACGGTGCCATGTCTATATTGATAGGGATAGCAGCGCGAAGAAGTATTGAATCCGGTGAGCCGATTAAGATTGGTGAGTTGACGGATTTAGTGCCACGTAAGAATAGATTGTAATAGTATACCGAATTGTTTTTCATAAATGGCTTCGCCTATTTTTCATATTTATATGGATTCTAGGCGAGGCTTTTTTATTTATCCTTTTTTAAGGGAAGATTGTCTAATATTTATTTGGGTCGGCAAGATGACTTCTAGATGGTCAAATGATTCTTTTTGGGATTGAGCGGTAATTTCTTTTATGATCATCTCGATGGCCATTTTTCCCATCTCTATACTCGGTTGTTTGATGGATGATATGCCTGGACGCATCAAAGCCGACGACGGTTCTTCACTAAATCCTATAATGCCCAAGTCTTCTGGAACCCGATACCCCTGGTCTATGGCATGAAAGACTGCACTAATGGCCATTAGATTGTTGGCGCAAAATATGGCGTTGGGAGGATTCTTTAAGTGTAATAATGCTTCAGTAGAATCCCTGCCTTCCTCATGTGACATGATTTTGTGGTATCGGATATATTCATCGCAAATGGGAAGATTGTATTCAGTCAATGCTTTTTTATAGCCCTCTAATCTTTCTGCAAAAATATGTAGTTCTGTTGGTCCTGCCAAATGAGCTATTTTTGTATAGCCCTGTTTGATTAAATGTACAGTGCCTTGATAAGCACTCTCGGCGTCTTCGATTAGTATAGTACTTACAGGAAATGCTACTTTGGGGATCCTGTCAAAGAATAATACTGGAGTACCCAATTCCCTGGCTCTTTCAAAATGACTCATATCCTTTGAGTCTACGGCTATCGAAGTAACGATGCCGTCTACGTTTAATGCTAGTAATGTTTCTACTTTTTCTTTTTCTCGAAGATAGGAGTCTGCAGATTGACAGATGATCAGAGAAAATCCCATTTGATTAGCTGTTTCTTCCATACTGTATATGATGGAAGAGAAAAAGGCTCTGTTGATCTGGGGAATCACTACTCCTATAATGTTTGTTCGGTTGGTCATAAGACCTGAGGCCAAAATATTTTTTTTAAACCCCATTTCTTTGGCGATCTTTTGGATGCGTTTTCTAGTAGCCAAACTAATCCTCGTATCGTTATTTAATGCTCTACTTACTGTAGATAGAGCGACGCCAGCGGATTGGGCGATATCTTCCATCCTTAGATTGGATCTCTTCTTCACTCGTTCAGAAATTGTATTTTATTATAAAAATGCTTGAAAATGGTATAACTCAGTAAGCTTTCATTTAATGGTAAGATAGTTAAAATAATTTTTTAATACCAATCACATTCAGTATTTACCTTATATAGTGAGATAAATATTCCGTTTTAAGTACAAGATTAGAGATTGTATTTAATTCGAAGGTAATATCCGAAATTATTGTTGTTGAGTATTATCGGGTGATCAGATTGAAGATAGAGTTGACTTACAAAATCCAAATCCCAGTCCCTAGCTAATTGATAGTTGATTTGGTTGGAAATAAAGAATTGATCAAAATCCAAGGGAGACCAAATCAGGGATGATTGTGCAGAAAGTAGGGGAGTGAAACTGTATTGAAAACCAGTCCAGAGACTATGTCTAAAGGGAAAGAGTTGAATGGGATTAATATTATAGCCTAAAAGTTGACCTTGACCAGCATGATTGACTCCAGATTCTGTGTATAAATATCCCAACTGAGTCAATAATCCATTGTTGAAATAATAGTTAAATTCTGTACTTAGATTTAATAATTTTTCATTCCGTTCTGGCCAGTTAACAAAAGTGTTGGCTTCCCCCTTCCAACCAAGGTTGCCCAAATATCCTGACCATCCTCCTCCAATAGTCCACTGATCTCTATACTTTCCAGTTAACATTTGAAGGTCAAACGAGCCGGCATTCCACCGGTAAAGAATAGCTGCTGTCGTCGATGACCAATCTTCGTTTATTTCTAGGACGGCTTCCAATTTGGATACGGCACCAGTGTATACGGTAGCCTTTATGGCATCTACACCTTGTCTTTCTTCGTAATCGAAATCGGTATAGTCGTAATTGTTAAATAAATCGTTGGGGTTCCACAAACTGGTAAATCCCCAATTTATTCGCTGTCTTCCTATGGTAAACTCTAATTTGTTTAAGGTGATTTCAGTGTACAATCGGTCTATATTGGTATTGATGAGTACATTTTCTTGACTTAACCAGTTGTGGGATAAATCAAAATATAGTTGATTACCTTGTTCTATTGAGGTCTCGAAACTCGGATTGTTTGTTATCGTTTGGCCATAAAACACTCTGGTTCTTACGCTGGAATTGATTCTGAAATGTTTATTATTTGGAAAAAATTGAAAATTTAATCGATTGTGGATTAAGCCATCTACTGCTGTTGTGTATGGAGTAGTCGCAATACTGACGGACTGCATTTGTTTTACATACCCCGTGATCTCTAAAAGAGATTGTTTGGTACTATCGGTTTCCTGAGCCTGCAACAATCCTGCCATGCCAATACTGTATAGTAATAGTGTCAAGATGTATTTCATGGTTTAAGGTAGTTGTTTTAGAGTAGGCTGTTTGATATTTCCGTTGGTATAGGAATCCTTTTCAATATTTCCATCGACGAGATGAATGATCCTTTCGGCTCTGTCCATTACTCTGGGATCGTGAGTTGAAAATATAAATGTGGTTTGTTCTAGTTGATTTAATTCCTGCATAATGTCGAGGAGATTGTTGGCAGATTGAGAATCGAGACTGGCCGTGGGTTCATCGGCAAGAATAAAGGCTGGCTTCGAAGCCAATGCTCGTGCTACGGCGACCCTTTGTTGTTGTCCTCCTGACAACTGATTGGGACGAGAGTGCAATTTGTCGCCAAGACCGACTGCATTTAACAATTCAATGGCTCGTTTGGAGCGCTTTGCTTTACTCGTGCCTTGTAACAACATGATAAATTCGATATTCTCAATAGCCGTCAACACGGGGATTAAATTAAAAGATTGAAATACAAATCCTATGTTGTTTTTTCTAAAATCAATTAAATCGGAATCTGATAAATTGGAAATGTCCTGTCCTCCGATTAATATTTTTCCACGACTGGCGTGATCCAATCCTCCGATTATATTGAGTAGGGTAGATTTGCCCGATCCCGAGGGGCCGACTATTGCCGTGAATTCTCCCTTGTGTATATCAATGGACACATCATCCAAAGCCTGAACCGGTACATGGCTGTGATTATAGGTCTTGTGAATGCCTAAGGCTTGTATGAGGGGCTGGTCAGTTTTCATTTATAATTTATTTATAGCATCTATGGGGTTAATATTAATGACTTTTCGGGCGGGGTATAGGGCGGCAACCAATGCTGTGATAAAGACAGAAACGGCGATGATGCCATAGATGGTCAGCGACAATTGGGGGTATAATACGCTGGTCATCCCAAATTCTTCTAACCCTTTGGCCCATCGATCGAGTTGAAGACCTTTTTGCTGATAGATATATATAGTGGTCGATCCCATCAATATCCCAATGGGTAGACCAACAATTGAAATAAATATAGTCTCTAAGACAATCATCAAAAATAGTTTAGTCTTATTCATCCCTACAGCCATGAGCATTCCCAGTTCATTGTAGCGTTCGAGTACTGCCATCAGCATCGTATTAATAATGCCAAATATGAGAGCCATCATAAATATGACCAACATCACTGTAAGCCCCAAATAGATTTGAATTCCCATTAAATTGATATCTGGAGCAATTTCTTTATAATTTTTAATGGATAATGAGGTAAATCTCTCTGAGAGTTGTTGTTGAAATTCGGAAATAAATTCTACGTCTTTCATAAGGATAGCCATTTCATTGACTTCTGTGTCTTCGAATCCCGTCAATGATCGCAGTCCATCTATAGGAGTGAGAATATTCATTTCTTGGCCATCGCCTTTGGCTACATTGAGTAAACCAATGACCCGAAATTTGGCCGCGACGATATCACCATCCTTGTTTTGAAAATTTCCGATTAATTTGGAGTGAAGTTTTACCTTCATTTTGTCGGCCAGATATTCGCTGATGAGGATGGGGTATTTAATCGACGAGTCGAAGGATTTTCCCTCTGTGATCTTTGACTTGTAAGGGTTGACACTATCCTCAGCTATAGAATCGATGCCGATTATGGTCGCTCCCAAGGTGGATTGTGATGCCAACATCATACTGTTGACTATTATTCTAGGACTATAGGATTGAACTTTATTGGATTGGTTTAGAAAATCTTCCACCGGTATCCCATTGTAGCAATGGGATATTTCATTATCGCGTTCAAATTGAAGACTGTGAACTTGGATATGGGCGGTACGATTCGATATGGCATTCGATATGTAGCCGTCTACCATGCCAGAGGACAGGCCGTTGATGAATATCAAAGCCCATACACCGATGACGATGGCCGCGATCAAAACCAAAGATCGAAGTGGATTTCTCCAAATATTTCTCCATGCGATTTTTATTAACATCATATTATACTATTGTCGCATTCCTTTTACCGGATCCAATTGGGTGATCTTAATATACGGATAAAATGAAATAAAGAGAACCATAATGAAGATTATGATACTCTGTTCAAAAAATATGGTTTGATCTATACTTGCTTTTATAAGAGGCACAATGTTAAATCGCGCATAAGCTTCCGTAATTTTTTCTCCCAATTCTATTGGGAAATTATAGAGGTATATCAGTATGGGAAATGCCAAGAGACTTCCACATATTAAGCCGATAAATCCTATAGAAAGGATTTCAATAAATATCATCCAAAACAATTGATATGATTTCATACCAATGGCTTTGAGGACACAGAATTCAAAATTTCTTTCATGCAACATCATGAGAACCGTTCCCAAAATTCCAAATCCTATAAGGATGTAGAGTATGGCTAGAATAATGCGACTACTGGCTTTATCTAATAGTTGAACTTCGATAAGAGAAGGAATCATTTCTTTGTAAGTGCGCACTTCATACATGGTTGAGTCTAGGGTCTGAGACAATGCATTGGCTACCTGGGGAACGTCATCTATGCTCTTGGTGGACAATACAATGGTGGAGTAAAGATTGTCGGCTGCATAGAAGGATTGAGCATGAGATAGGGGAGTGAGAATAATTTGACTATTGAAATCGGGATTCCCAAAGTCCAATATTCCACATACAATAAACTTCCCAACGGCATTGTTACCGTGGTATCCTTGACTGATTCCCAAAATGGTGTCATTGACATTTAACTGAAAATTACTTGCAATGTTTTTGCCGATGATTACATCGTTGGATTGAGATTGTAAGTATCTTCCTTCGATTAATTGAGCCTCAATTCCACTAAATTCGTTAGCTGCTTGGGGTTCAACCCCTACGATCATTACTCCTTTAGTTCGGTCTTTTGCTGAAATTAAGGCGAAATTTTCAAGACGAGTCATCGATTTGTCCACTTGGGGAATTTGGTCTATTCTCTTGATTAGTTCGATGTTGTTTTCCAGTAGTAAATCTATGGATTGATTTTCACTATATCCCAAAGCGTGGATCTGTATGTAACCAGTATAGTTGTGCAACATACTTTCAATGGTGTGCTGCCATGTCCCCTTTTGAATAGAGGTCATGGTAATAGCAAAAAAAGCGGCAAACATAATACTTGCCGTTGCAATTAAGGTCCTCCTCCTATTTCGCAGTAAGTTTCTACCAGCCATTTTTAGGAGAAGCCCCATATCATAATTGTTTTTTCATGTTTTGAATAGTGAAATAGGCAGCAGGTATTGGTTTGTCGAATTCCCAATGTAAATATTCAATAGTAGTTGAATTATCGGCCTTATTTTCTGGGATGATTTTAAGTACGGATGGAAGTGTTCGATTCCCAAATTTACGAATTTTAGACGCTGTCAAAGTATTGATTAACATCAGATCTTCATCGTAAAATTCGGTTTTTAACTGCATAAAATCCTTTTTACTTATCCAGATGATTAGTTCACCCCAAACTACAGCTGCATTTTCCTTGGGTTTAAGTCGCAGTTTGTAACAGTCGAAATTGTCAAAACTATCCTCGCCAATTATTTCATGTCGGTAATCCAACATAAGGCTAGAATGTTTTACTAAATCGTCATTGGTAAAATCCGAACCCATCCAAGATTGTGACATCATCGATGGGGGAAGTTTGATCGTTCTCTCAATTTTGGGCTGCCAATTCCATATTTCATCATCAAGTTTGAGATAGGAAATTCCACGATCTCTGGTAGGAGCTTCTATATATATTAGCGTTTGTTCCAACCCATCTGCCCAACATTTCAATTCAAGAGTTCTATTCCATTTGGGACGTATAATGGTCATTTTCATAGAGGCAAAACTGGTCCCTGCTCTTAGTTTTTCTTCAGATTTTTGGATGATATCGGTGGCAGAAAGAGATTGAGTACTTCCAGTTATGCAACAAATAAAGGATAATATAACAAATGTTAAGATTCTCACAGGTCTTATAATTTGGAGGGGTAACCAAAAATTTTGTAATTCTAATTTTTTTGAAGATCGTTGAAACCTTCCCTGCTATTGCAGACTAAAGTAAATAATAAGGCTAAATTAGCATTAATTTAAGCAAAAATTGGCTGTGATTTGTCTTATTTTTTAATTTAACGATATATATGTGAAATATATATTTTAATCAATTAAAAGTGTGGCTTTTTTGATATTTAGTGATGCTCTTTGTGAATTGTTTCGAATTAATACTTTGTTGGGGTTTGTATATTGTACTTGATTGACATTTTGTGATATTTTATATTTGCAATCATCTATATTGTTGTTGATAGTTTTGTATAGCGTAAGGTTTTTGTTTGGATTTTATATTTTTATTTGTAAAATTATGGTTGTAATAATGTGCAATATCAATGTTTTAATTTCATTGTGTTTTACATATGTAAATATTTTCCTCGTCCACAGAGGGTAATGATTATATTCTAATCTATTAATGAATTTTTTGAATGAGGAGGAAACTGCTGTACTTGGTCTTAAAAAATATGTGAAGTAGAATGGAGATAATTAATACTGGATAAAAAACCATCATCTAGATATGTCTATATCGTGAGCTGAATATCGACGTAATAGACATTGTATAGGGAGGATTTGGCGATGTTTTGGATGATTTATTACATTGGTATTTATTGTCCTTCTTGTACGTATCAATAAAAAACGATAATATGGTTATAGCCAAACTAAAATTATGACAAAATCATCCTCATTTCAATAGCGTACAAGTGTGGAAGTGTAAAAAATAAATCCAGTGATTCACATAGTTAGAAGTTTTGTCTATATAAATCGGGATAGTTTATTTAACTGTGCCTTTGTTTAAAAATAATAGTATTCTACCTCCCATTTTGGGGAAGTAAGGTTATGTTCTAAAAGGAGGCCGTAGCCGACTGAAAGAACCTAATCTTAATTTTGTTTTCAGATATACTCCGATATCCGATCTGAGTATTTTTCTAGTATACTACGCTGGATTTCTGCCCACCCGCTAGCCTTTTTAGCCCATGACTTTTTGTTGTGCATTAGTGATAAATACAGCTGTTTGGTTAGCGTCGTCTGGAAGGCCTAAGCTGCTTTGTACTTTATTAATTTCCTCATGATTCGATGTAGAGCCTCTACGGGATTGGTGGTATCTATCATCTTTTTCATGCCTGAATTGAAATTTATATGAGACTGTTCAAAAAAGTAGACACACTTATTTGAACAGTCCCGGCGTTGTAATTTAGTTGTGTCAACCCCGTATAAAACACTTTTAAATAAGTGAATTTTTTAAAGGTTGTTTTAATTTTTCTTCTTATGAAGAAAGAATTTAATGTAAATAGTGAGCCCCTTATTTAAGTCCTTATAAATAAGTTCATTGGTTACTTCATTTTTTCTATCACAATAGTTCAGTTCCTATTTTTTCCATTATTTCACTCCAATAAGCTTTCATTTAAGCTCTCTACTCAGCATTTATAAGTCTCTGTTGGTGGATAGCTTTGGTTGTCTTTATCTGATTTCCAATAACTCTATTTTGAACGGTTAACACATTTTACAAATGAGCAGGTTTCCAATTCAAGCGAATATGGGAATTTGCTTTAAAAAGACGGATATGTCCTGAGATACCATTTTCAGATTCGTATTCCTTTTTTATTTCATGTTCATTTTTCAAATTACCCAACCAAATAATTAGTCCATTTATGGGAAACAAGAAGTCCCAACCCTTTTCACACTAAACATGAAAACTCCTCCTAATTCCAAATTGAAATCCTGTGTCTTTGCTTTTTTCGACTTGAATTTCCATTTTCTTATTCTTCAGGTTTAAATGCTATCGCGTCAATTTCAAGTAAAATCTCTGGATTTGTTAGTCCTGCTACATATAAAACCTTAATGACGGGTGGGTTTATGTTTTGTCCTAAAAATTTCTGTAAAACTTGAAATGCACCGTAAGCATTCTGCCTTTGGACAATGTGAATGTTTAATTTCACTAAGTTTTCAAAATTTACTCCACTAGCATTAAGAGCAATTTTTAGGTTTTTCATTACTTGCTCCGTTGCTGTAAAATATCATTTTTCCTACAATTTCTCCATTTTCGTTTATTCCATTTTTGAACACTGATATAAATTGTCTTTCCGTTTTCTTCAGTAGTTATGATTTGAGAAAATGCAGAATTTCTTATTAATCCATTTGGATTCAAATGTTCAATTTTCTTCTCTATTGTTCGTTATTTTTTTCGCTTGTAATGCATCTGCACCAACCCCGTTTCAAATGTTTTTGCTTTCACAAATTCGAGTAGTTGTTCAGGTCTTCCGTCTTTAAATAATCTTGTTCCATTACCTAGTAATACAGGAACGACTGAGATAATAAACTCATCAATCAAGTCATGTTTTAATAGTTCATTAATTACTTCTGCACCACCATCACAATATATGTTTTTCCCGTTTTTAGATTTTAGCTGGGCTACCAAATCTGTCAATTTACCCGTGTGAAAATTGGTTTTGCCAACGCTTGGTCTTTGGGTCCTTGTTATAACATAAACATCTCTTTGTCCGTTGTCGTAATGAGATGAGCCAATTTCTTTAAGCACATAATCATAAGTTCTTCTACCAATAATTAAAGTGTCTATAGCATCTGTAAATGCTGCATAACCATAATCCTCGCCTTCTTTTTCTACGAGTTTTAAGAAACTCAAGTCGTCATTAGGTTTTGCAATATAGCCGTCTAAACTTGTAGCAATGAAAAGTGATATCTTTCGCATCTGTCTTAAATTTTAATGTTTTTACAAAATTAATTTTAAATAGCCGTATACACTTTGTAAAAATGCGACATTTTAAAGCAGCGATGGTGGAAGTCCTGTATTTCGCTTTATTTCATTAAATAGATGTGAATGGTCATAATAACCACACTCTTATGCAATTTCTTGTAAACTGCGTTTTTTACTTGAGTTTTTAATTATGTTCAGAGTATTTTGAAAACGAATAATGTTTGAATATTCTTTTGGTGAAAGCCCTATTTGCGATTTAAACTTTCTTTCTAATTGCCGCACAGTTATATGATTTAGCTTTGAAAGTTCTGAAATGCTCAATTTTCCATTTGAAGCGTGAATAGTGTTGATTATAGAATGTAGCTGAATCGGTTTAATCCTACCAATGCACATTGCTTACTTATACTTAATTTGGGATGCTCCTTGCTTACCATCTTATGCTTTTGTGATAAGGTTTTTATCGCAAGGCTTTTTTTAAAAAATCAACTTCCACTTTTAGTTCCCCTATGGTTCGAAGTAGTCTATCTCGATCTTGGTCATCGGTTTGCTTACTCTCTTGTGACTCAAATACACCTTCTGCATTTGATACAAATTCTCGTTTCCAAGTACTTATTTGCTGAGGTGTTAAATTATACTTTTGCGCTAGTTTCGATGTCGTCATGCGCTCTGATAAGGCGTCTAATACTACCTTAGTCTTGAATTTTGATGTGAATTTCCTTCTTGTCATAATTGTAAAGTTAAGATGTTTTTTTTTATCTTAATCTACTATCTGTTTTTTGGGGATAAGATCAATGATGAGTATTGGGCAAAAAAAAAGGCAATGCCCCGCATTACCTTTTATCCTGTGCTTATTGAGATGCTATATCCCAATACCCGATACAAATATACAATTGATATGTTAAGTACGGGTTGTGCTACGATTAACTAATGGTTAATCAGCATTGTTTTCAGTTTCTAACTTTTCTTTCTCCGCTTGTACTTTCTTCAATTTTTCCGCTTGAAGTTTTTTCTTATCTTCTTCTTCCATACCTTTCTGCAACTCATCCTCTAAAGAAGCACGTGCAGTGTTAAACTCTCTAATGCCTTTTCCAATTCCCTTCATTAACTCAGGTATTTTTCTACCTCCGAATAATAATAATATAGCAAAAAATATCAATATCATTTCTGGTCCGCCGGGCAAGCTAAATAAATTTACATTACTCATCATTTTTTATATCTGTTTATATTTTACAAAAGTATTGCTATTTAATGGCAAGTTATAGAAATAGTTCAATATTTCAATGAATTAAATAATTTTATAACTACCGCCACTGTCTATTGAGGGTTTAAATCTTCGTTGGAAAGTTGACATTGTTTTGACTATGACTATAAATCAGAAGTGGAAATCGCTAGCTGAGCTAGGACGTCTTTGTTGCCAAACACCTTCTGTCCTTTTTTTACCATGATATTGGCATCTAGGGGGAGAAACACATCTACACGTGAGCCAAACCGTATAAAGCCAATTTCTTCGCCAGACTCAACTTGTTGTTCTGGTTGGATATAGGCTATTATGCGTCGGGCTACCGCCCCTGCGATCTGCCTTACTAAAATCCGTTGTCCACTTTGATGATCAATTACAATGGTTGTTCTCTCATTATCCGTCGATGATTTGGGATGCCATGCAACGAGGAATTTTCCCTTGTGGTATTTAAAATAAGAGATAATACCTGAAATAGGAGATCGATTGACGTGGACATTTAAGGGAGACATAAAGATAGATATCTGCCACATTTCTTTGTTGAGTACCTCTGATTCAAAGGTTTTTTCTATTACAACGACTTCGCCATCTGCAGGACAATTGACTTGTGCTTTGTTTGGATCGGGAATGGGTCTGTCAGGGTTTCTAAAAAAATTTAAGCAAAACCCCATCCATAATCCACTAGTGATTAAAGCCAATATCAGATAGATATTGGTGAATAGAAAAGTGGCTATGGCCAATGCGATAAAGAGAATGACAGCATATACCGTCGTATTTTTACCGGCTTTATGTATAGATAGCATATTATAGTTTTAATATCGTAATGCAAATATAATATATAGGCAGTGCAAATATAATAGAATCCATTCTGTCGAGGATACCGCCGTGACCTGGAAAAAACCGGCCACTGTCCTTAATTTTGTTTTTGCGCTTGAGTTTGGATTCAAATAAATCCCCTAAGATACCAAATATAGAGACGAGTATACCCACTGAAAACCAAATGTTGGGGGTAGGAATATGTAGAATGAAGTCGGCTACCACCCATGCTACAATTCCTGAAAATACTACTCCAGTAATAGCGCCTTCCCATGTTTTACCGGGCGAAATCTTGGGAGCTAATTTGTTTTTACCATATAGTTTGCCCCCGATGTAGGCAAAGGTATCTCCACTCCATATAATGCTAAAGAGTAAGATAAGATACAGTGGTTTTATGGGTTGTCCCATTTGAAATAAAAAAGTATAGGCCGTCCACAAGTATAAAAATGCCCCTAAGACATAGGATTGTTTTTGTAATTTGGATTGATGTAGTAGCCCACAGAATAAATAAAATAAAATAGTGGCTATAAAACTTCCGTTTATCCATATCGGTCCTAAACCCTCTAATTCTGTAAAGAAGTTGAGATGGATAAAGCTGTAAATGGCAACCACAGTAATCATAATATTTGTGGTGTTTAAAGGTATGACTAACAATCGACTCCACTCAAAAAGTGCCACAGAGAAAAACAATAGGCATACCAAACCCCAATATGGTTGATGAAGATATAGACCTCCTAGCAATAGCAGGATGTATAAAGCGGCACCGGGAATTCTTAGTAATACGTCTTTCATCATTTCGTGCAAAAGTCATAATAATTAGTGAAAATATTCCATAGAATCTAAGAATAATTATGAAATTTGCAGTTTAGACTGAGTTCAATTCTGACATAGATTGTTGGTTATCGTAGTCATTATTAGATAAGTAGAAACCTACTCAGTCCAGTAAAACCATATAAAATGAAAACAAAATTAAGTGTAAATATCAATAAGGTGGCTTTAATTCGAAATGCAAGAGGGGAGGGGCGGCCTGATCTTTTGCAATTTGCTTTGGATTGTGAGACATTTGGTGCCGACGGAATCACCGTACATCCTCGTCCCGATGAACGCCATGTGAGATATGATGACATACCAGTGCTGAAATCAGCGGTAAAAACCGAGCTTAATATTGAGGGGAATCCCAATCAGCGTTTCTTAGATATGGTTTTGAAACATCGTCCCCATCAGTGTACGCTGGTGCCCGATGCAGCAGATGCCTTAACGAGTAATCAAGGATGGGATACCATTACATATGCTGGATTTTTAACCGATGTAATTACCGATCTCAAGAAGGCTGGAATAAGAGTGTCGATTTTTATCGATGACGATGCTGCAAAAATTGAAGGAGCGGCTAAAGTAGGAGCAGATCGAATAGAGTTTTACACCGGTCCCTATGCACAAAACTTTAAGAAAGATCGGTTTCAAGCGATATCTCCTTATGTACAAGCTGCTGAAGTAGTGAGATCTTTGGGCTTAGGTATGAATGCCGGTCACGATCTCGACCTCGAAAATCTATCTTTTTTGGTTCAGCAAATACCTGATATAGATGAAGTGTCCATTGGTCATGCTTTGATTTCAGATGCATTGTACTACGGTATTCACAACACCATTCAGATGTATCAAAATCAGTTGTAGAACAACTTTTTTTGTGAGTAAATAACCCCTCATTTGATTTATTTAATAATGAAGGATACATATCACCCCTCTTTTGAGAAGGACGATGATTGTGATTGCCCCATTCTCTTTATTGGTGTTTATCGGAAAATTTAGTATTCGATATAATCTTTCTGTTGCCATTCTATCTTGTTGACCATGAAGGCCGATCTAAAACCATGGTTTTTAAACAGTTTTATTTTACCATCGCTTAATGATTTTTCACCTTGCACATGGTGTTTGGTTTATACTTATATATATGAAAACCTCAATAGGTTGCATTCTGATCAAGGTCAGGTTTAGATACTGGAATTGATGTGAAAATTACCGTTGTTTACCTGTGGTTTGAAAAAAAAACAGAGAATTTATATGTTTTAAAATGGAAATTATTTGCATGAAATTGTAAATATGTCTATGTATTTTTTTGAATATGAAAATATAATTTCGAGAAAAATGACTAAAATCTAAATTTATTCATGTTTTTACCTTGTTATTTATGTTTAATTGGTGGTGTAATTTATATACATAATTATTTATTTTAAATGATTTTTGGTAATTTGTCAATACGTGTGGTTTTAAATTGTTTTTATCTTAAATTTTATAGATATTTTTTAATATGTTTGTTTAAAATGTTTGTTTATTGTTGAAAGTATAGATTGATTTTAATTTTATATAATTTTAATTTTTTACAATCAATTTTTATTTAGTTTGTAAGTTAATTTATTTCTTTTTAAGAAGCGTAAATGTAATCAAATTCGTTATATTTAGTATTTAGACTTAAGAATTGACAATTTAATTTTCTTGTTCTTAATCTGTGTTTAATATTGATATAATGTAGAAATCTTTAGTTGTCAATTCTATTTATTGTGAATTAGTTAAAATAGAATGATATGAAAAGATTTATATTCTTTATAGTACTGATGTTGTGTTGGTCCATAATATCATTTGCACAGAATTCAGTGAGCGGAACCGTAGTAGATGAAGAAGGGGATCCACTAATTGGAGCTAATGTTTTGGTGAAAGGAGGTTCTACTGGGAGTATTACAGATTTTGATGGAAAATATGTGGTTGAAATTCCTGAAGGTACGGAAGCTCTTATTTTTAGTTATACCGGATATGAGACTCAAGAGATAAGTATCGGTGGCAGAACGGTAATCGATGTCATCCTTGTTTCTGGTCAATTATTGCAAGAAATAGTTGTTACTTCATTGGGTGTGTCCAAGGAGAAAAAACAATTGGGATATGCAGTTTCTTCTGTGGACAATGAAAGTTTGAATCGTACCAGTGATGTTTCCCCTCTCGATGGATTAAAGGGGAAGGTGGCTGGATTAGAGATTTCACAGTCCAGTGGTCAGCCTGGAGCCTCGAGAAAGGTAAGGCTAAGAGGAGTAGGATCCATCAATGGATCGGCATCCCCATTGGTAGTAATCGATGGTGTACCTCAATTTGATAGTTTTACTGGCGCAACATCAAGTCTGGATCGCCAGACCGACTTTGGCAATGCCCTCAGTGATCTCAATGCCAATGATATAGCCAATGTCACTGTGCTCAAAGGCGCAGCGGCATCTGCATTGTACGGCAATCGAGCGGCATCTGGAGTGATTATGATTACTACGAAAAGCGGTGAGTACGGACCTCAAGGACTCAATGTGGAGTTCAGTACTGGTTTTACGACATCGGAAATAGCTCGTGTCCCTTTTACTCAAAGTGAATTTGGTAATGGATGGTCAGGAGTGCGAGATCTCAATGAAAATGGATCTTGGGGCCCTCGTCTCGACGGTGTAGAAAGAGTTTGGGGTAGGGTAGTCAATGATCAACAGAGGGTGAAAACCTATGTGGCCAGACATGAAGATTCCTACCGAGCAGCCTTCGATTTTGGGCAGGAGTATCAAAACTCCCTCGCTTTCTCAGGGGGCAATGATGTGAGTCGTTTTAGAGTGAGTTTTGCCAATGTCAACTCAGATGGTATTATACCGACGTCCAGCGATTATCTCAATAGAAATACATTGGCCTTTAATGGGGGATTGAAATTGGATAATTGGGAGATTTCAAGTTCCTTTAATTATATTAATAAAAATCAGCGATTAGTGCCAGGAGGACAGGGGGATAACGGTGGTTTTGGGTATGGTTATATCAATGAATTGCAACAGATTCCCGTTGATTTTTGGATCAATGATCTCGAAGATATAGACAATCCTTTCAATAATGCAGACAATTACTACACCTCTTTTGCCTCCAATCCATATCAAGTATTGAAGCAAAACAGAACTGCTTCGTTGCAGAATAGATTGTATGGAAATGTGTCGCTGAAATACAATATTATGGATAATCTGTCTTTGACCTCTAGGATCGGTGGCGATTATTCCAATAATGCCATAAGTGCCTACGGTGCTGTAGTTACCTATACCCCAGGCAGTCCCAATTATATTCTGGGAAGTGCGACCAATCCAGGTGCTGTTAACGAACAAAGCCTAAATAGAAGGCAGTGGAATATCGATATTTTTGCCAGTTACAACGAGGATCTACACGAGAAATTAAATATGAATCTAACCGCTGGTTGGAATGCCTGGGAATATTTTGCTAAAAGTGAATCTATAACTTCTAGAAATTTAACCTTACCTGGGTTTTACAATGTCAATAATACCCCGGATCCACCTTCTGTAGCAACAGCTACGTCAATGCAACGAAGTCATGGTTTGTATGGTCAGTTGGAATTTGCATGGGATTATTGGGTATATTTAACACTTTCTGGGCGGAATGATTTCTTTTCTACCATACCTTTAGAAAACAATAGTGGATTTTATCCATCGGCGAGTTTGAGTTTGGATTTAACCGATAAAGTTTTCTCCAATGTAGGTTTTGTCGATTTCTTGAAGCTGCGTGCAGGTTTTGCTCAAGTGGCTAGCGATGCAGCTCCTTACTTGACATCGGTCGGATATGCACCTGCAATAATTCGTTCTGGAGGATTTGGTTCATTGGAATTGCCCATTGGTGGAATTACCGGTTATGAAGTAGACGATGCTCTGGCAGACAATAATCTGATTCTTGAGGTAACGGATGAAATTGAATTCGGAATTGAGTCTACATTATTTGGCAACCGATTGCGATTGGATTTGACCTATTATGATAGAACAACGAATGATCAAATCGTTACCGCTGAAATACCTCCTTCTACGGGTTATACTGCACTGACTACGAATATCGGTTCCATTTCCAACAAAGGTTATGAGTTAAATGTGGGTATTACCCCTATCCGAAATGATAACTTTGAATGGAATATCAACTGGAATTTTACTCAGAATAAAAATAAAGTCATTGACCTTGGGGATGTAAATGAAGTGACCATCTTTGGATTTGCCGGGGGAATTGATATCAGGGCGGTGGAAGGATTGACGGCTTCTGAGTTTTATGGACCTTCCGTGAAGACCAATGCTGCGGGGCAGCTTATAGTCAATGCCAATACGGGTTTTGCAGTAGAAGGTGAGGATTTTGTCAGTTATGGTTCTGCATACCCCGATTTTATTATGGGACTGACAACTGGGCTGCGATTCAAAAACTTTAACCTCGATGCTACCTTGGATTATCGAAAAGGGGGGTTGATTTTTTCTGGTATGGCTGACATCAATTATTTTGTCGGCAATGCCCTAGAAACGGCTTATAACGATAGAAATCCATTTATTGTTCCCAACTCTGTAATAGACAATGGAGATGGAACTTATACACCGAATACTACACCTATAGCCTATAACGATATATGGTCTTATTGGAATGATTTTAGTGGCAATGATGCCTTTATTACCCGTAAGACGGTGGTGGATAGAACATATTTCAAATTGAGACAAGTGACTTTGTCATACACCTTACCCCCTACATTATTTAACGGTTTGATTGAGAGTGCAAAATTGGCTATTTACGGTAGGAATCTATTGTTGTGGACGCCTAAAGAGCAATACTTTATAGATCCTGAGATTTCTTCCTTTGGCACCGGTCAAGCCGGTGAATTTGGGGAATTGTACGGTACTCCAAGTACCAGAGATTACGGTGTGAAATTGAGTCTTACTTTTTAATTTAAAATTATAAAAGATGAAATTAATATATATAATATCAATGGTAATCTTGTCAACATGTCTTCTTTCATGTGATGATTGGTTGGACATAAACAATGATCCCGATAAGGCAGTGGATATTCCGGCTAGCTTAGCCATCCCCGCGATTGAGGGGCAGATTGCTGGTTCTCTTTCTGGAGAATACTCTATTTTTGGAGGGATTTGGTCTCAGCATTGGGCTCAGCACAATAACTCTTCTCAGTATAAGTCAGAAGATAGTTACAATATTACCAGTGCGGACTATAATAATGAATGGGATTTATTGTATTCAGACGCCTTGGTAGATGCCAAAATCGCAGCAGATAAAGCCAAAATAGAAGGCAATTGGAATGTCAATTTACAAGCTGTTGCACTCCAATCCTTCACTTTTCAAGTACTAGCTGACTTGTATGATATGGTTCCCTTTAGCCAATCTTTGTCTCCTGATGATTTTTCTCAGCCTACATTTGACAGTGGAGAAGCTGTATATGCAGGCTTGATTGCAAGATTGGATGAGGCTTTGGCTCAGGATTTTGATGCAGTAACCAATACTTTAAATCCCAATGATTTCTTATTTGGAGATGGAAGCTTGGCCAATCAAATTGGTCATTGGATTGCTTTTGCCAATACTTTAAAATTGAAACTGTATCTGCGACAGATGGAAGTTAATCCCTCTCTAGCCATGACTGGTATTTCGGCCATGATCAATGCGAATGTCCCATTTTTGACGACTGCTGATGCTGCCATTTCAGATTTTGAAGATGCAGATAGTAAGAGTTTTCCTTTGTATGAAAGCGATCGAAGGCAGTTGAATACTGGTAATAACCTAAGAGCATCTTATACTTTAGTACGATTTTTAGAAGAAAATGGAGATGTCAGAGCAAGTCATTTTTTCAATCCCGCTTCCGGTGGTAGTATTGTGGGCGTACTCAACGGCAGTTTTGATGTGCCTTCTGCGGATTTGGATCCTCTAAGTCATTCTCAGGTTAAATTGTCGCCCACGCAAAATTTTTATTTTTTCAGTGTTGAAGAAGTTCATTTTATGCTGGCAGAAGCCTATTTGAGGGTGATGAACAACGCAGCAGAGGCCAAGAAATACTACGATGCCGGAGTAATTGCGGCTTTTGATCGATATAGCGAAGATGGGTCGGCCTTGGTTGCTTCTGGTGGGGCCTATGAGTTTCCAGAAGGAGGGACTTTTGATGAGCAATTCAAAGCAATAATGATGCAAAAATGGGTGGCCTATGTGTATCGGGGATACGAGTCATTTTTTGAACAGAATAGGACAGGGTATCCAGAAGTGTCGACTATTACTAGTTATCCTTGCGATATTACCTACGGAGAGGCTATCTCTGGAACTACTTCTTGCGATACAAACTATAAAATCGGTGATTATATTATTTCATATGAAACCGTATTAAATCCGGGGCAATTGCCGAGAAGATTGGTTTTTCCCGATTCAGAACTCAATGTAAATCCCAATTCACCAGCTAAGGTTGCTGTAGATGTTCCCGTATGGTGGGATGTTAATTAACTAAAAATATAAACGATGAAATATATTACTTATATGATAATAATGTTGGGATTGGTCTTCTGGGGGTGTGAGGATGATGCATCACCTTCTTTTGTAACTACCTATCCTGTGATTTCTGTTTTGGGTGATGTTGTCTTACCTGTAGAGATGGGTACTGCTTTTGTGGATCCCGGTGCTGAGGCCATGGTGGGTGATATAGCTGTAGAAGTGGAGGTGATGTCAGATGTCAATACTTCAGAGCCTGGTTATTACAGTGTTACCTATTCATCGACCAATGAAGATGGATTTTCTCGATCTGAGTCTAGAATGGTTATTGTATATGAGGTGGGAGAGGTTGCTGGTTTGTATAGTGGTATACGCACAAATACTGGTACTGGAGGTCCCATTTTGATTTCTTCTCTCGGAGGCAATAGATATAGCGTCAGTGATGCGGCTGGAGGTTATTATGTATTTGCGCGTGGAGATGGGTTTGGAAATATTGCGCCCTTTACATTGACCTTGAACGATGACAATACTTTTGTAGCCGATCCAGCTTTTAACAATGGATTTGGATTGGCGGTAGAAGTCAGTAATGGTGTTCGATCGGCCGATGGACAGACCTGGAGCTGGGATTTACTTTTTCCAGCGGTTAATTTTGGCTTTAGTATAGTATTGACTAAAATATATTAAAATTGATAGAAGATGAAAATTGAATATTACCTATATATGACCTTGGTCGTTATGATGATGTTTTCCTGCGATTTAACCGATGAATTGGATCCCGGTGGAACAGCAGTTGAGAAATTAGCTGGAGATTGGTTTGTTAAAATCTATGAAAATGAAGTGGCAGATGGAAATCTCTTGTCCAATAGTTATTATACGGTGACCACTTATAATACATCGGCCAATATACCTACGGAGTTGTACTTGGATGACCATGAGACATGGCCGTATAAAGGTGTATTAAAAGTAAATGCAGCTGCGTTGACTTTTGATGCAGCAGCAGGCGGAGCCAATTTTTATAACGATACCATTTTTGCAGAGATTTTAGGTGGTCAGGTTTGGCTAGATGCCGTGCAACCTCCTAGTGGTACAACAACGGATTCGATTCAGATTCGGTTTAAATTTTCTGACTATGATAATGAAGTGATCTATTCGGGATATCGCAGGACGGGTTTTCTTGAAGATGAGCATTAGGTATAGGTGGTAAATATTTTGAGGTTAATGGACGGATTGTTTTCCTAGAAATGGTTATTTCTTTAATCCCAATTCATGTATTAATCCATGATTGCCCTGTAACTCGTAAGGTTTTTAGCCACTGGCTTCGGTGTGGTATTTTAATTTATTTTGAGTACGTAGAGACATGACTGAATGTAACTGAATGAAGTCACCATAGTGACCAAATACCCTCAATGGGTATTTGATGAAGGCACCAATGCCTCCGCGCATTGGGTGGGAGAGGAAAGTATCCAATCGACTAAATGTGACTGAATAAAGTGCATTATCGAACATAATACGAAGTATCATTGACCGTAAATCGGTCAATGGTGAGATAACCACAGCTACCATGCTGTGGGTGGGTGAGGAAAGGTCGCAAATCGACCTTTGATGAAGATGACCGAATGTAGTTGCTCTTTAGAGCAACTCGATGGACTAAATGTCCATCGGATGAGGGAACCGGAGCCACTGCGCTCCGGGTGGGTAGGCCACTGTGCCGAGGCGTGATTGCCCTGGAATTCCTAGTTAAGATACTACTACCAGTATAGCATTACGTCTTAATTCACAATATTTAAGCCATGACTGAATGAAGTAGTCTGAAAGACTACCAAATGCCCACTGAGGGCATTTGATGAAGGAACCGAAATCACTGTGTTTCGGGTGGGTTGGCCTTGCGTCTCCCAAAACCACCAATTTAAGACTTATTATTATGTTTTTGACATCAATAATTTAACTTACTATAATGATGCGTCGTCATGCCACAGGGGGCATGACTTCACTCATCTGGCTTACCCACCCAAAGCCAGTGGCTTTGGTGCCTTCGTCATTGGTAGATTGACTACCAATGGTCCTGCGGACCCTACTCAGTTAGATTTAATCCATCGGGTTGCTCAATAGAGCAACTACATTCGTATACCTCGGCACAGTGGCTCCGGTTCCCTCATCCAATCCATATTTAATGGATTGGGTACTTCGTACTGCATTCGGTCATATTTAGGACATCGGGTTGCCTTTTGGCAACTACATTCAGTCATTCGAAATCTTTTCCGTCATTATAAAATGTAATTCGTATAAATCATAGGGTTTCTCCCTATGCTATTTTATGTCGTCCTTTCAGGACTGCTTTTAGTTTTTTTGGCGTGATTGCTTTAAAATTCAGGTGGAAAATTCCATCGTGCCGAAGCATGATTTCCCTATAATTCGTCTATAATCTTCCCTAATTCATAGTTGTTTAAAAAAAATACTGGACCGTAATTTAAAGGACGGAATGGGCTTTTTATACAGTCTTAAGGGTGGATCCTAGCTATATAAATAGAATGGATACTGTATTTGGTTAACTATTTGATATGAGTTTTTAAGAAATATTGATAAAAACCAAAAATTATTGACTTTTTATAATGTGAAAAAAGTTTGTATTTATTTGTAATAATGTGGCGCATTTTTTTGACTTAATGTCAAATAATATATTTTTTATCATTTTAAGTTCGAAATTATATTCTTTAAGTTTTGCCATTTTGACTATGGAATTAAATTTATTAACGATTAATTAATAAATTATTAATAATGTCGTAATAATTGTGAAGTTATGGCAATAAATAATGGAAGTCTTTGTATTTCCTGTAAAATGCGTTAATATGATACTTAAAGGGATAATAATTGGTCATATTGATTTTATATTCTCGAAAATATTTCTATATCTTTACCTCCTGAAATTATTTTGACCTAATAAAGAAGCATTTATCATGTCAAAATCGTTTTGATTTATATTACTGACTTAAGGATTGATAATCGCGTATATTATTATCGCCATTTGTGTACAATGATGGTGTTATTCGCGTGTATGTGATTGTTTTTCCACTTTTAAAGATTGTTTAATAAAAAAGTAAGGCATGAAAAGATTTTTATTTTTTGTGGCTCTAGCATTGTGTTGGAGCATGACCTCATTTGCCCAAACTACTGTGACAGGAACAGTAGTAGATGAAGATGGGGATCCACTGATAGGCGCCAATGTTCTTGTAAGGGGAGCGTCCATTGGTAACATTACCGACTTCGATGGTAAGTATTCCATCGAAGTACCCGCAGGTGCAGAAGAATTGCTATTTAGTTACACTGGTTTTGAATCTCAGGATATTCCAATTAATGGACGCACTATGATAGACGTAGTCTTAGTGTCTGGTCAACTCTTGGAAGAGATAGTGGTAACTTCTACTGGTTTGGAACGAAACTCGCGTAGCGTGGTTTATGCCAACCAGACGGTTAAAGCAGAGGATTTGATGTCCTCCCCCAACAAGAATGCACTAGAAGCCCTTCGAGGAAAAACTGCAGGGGTCAAAATTAACACTGGTTCTGGTTCTGTAGGTGCATCCAGCCGAATTGTAATAAGAGGGGAGAGTTCCTTGACAGGAAACAACAATGCCCTTATTGTGATCGACGGTATACCTATTGATAACTCGACCAGTAGAGGAGGAGATGGGACCTCTAGTAATGGATATGCCGATTACGGTAATCGATTTAATGATTTAAATCCCGAAGACATTGAATCCATCACAGTATTAAAAGGACCTTCTGCAACTTCTCTCTATGGATCGAGAGGTGCTTCTGGTGTTTTAGTAGTAACGACAAAGAAAGGTGGAAATGGAAAAGACGGAAAAGTGGAGGTAGGAGTGAATTCTTCCTATTCGATTCAAGAAGCTTATGTGTTGTTGCAAAGACAAGATCAGTTTGGTCAAGGGTATGATAATGCTCACTTCGATACTGGAGAGAACTAGTCTTGGGGCCCTAGGTTTGATGGAGTAGAAAGACCGTGGACCAGTCCGATTGATGCCGATGGCGACGGTGCTTTGGAAGCATTGGTAAGACCCTATAGCGCGGTTCCCAATCAAATCCAAGACTTCTTTAGACAGGGAAGTAATCTAAACAATAGTGTATATCTATCTGGTGCCAAAGGAGGATTTACATATTACGCGTCCTACTCCAATGTGGCTCAAGAAGGTACAATGGATAATACGAGTTATGATCGAAACAATTTTAATCTAAAGGCCAGTGCAAAATTGACCGATCGACTGTCTACAGATTTTGGAGTAAATTACTCAATATTAGAATTGAATACAGCTACTGAGGGCTACCGACCTTTTGAAGGTTTGAATGCTTATGCAAATGCCATTCAGGCTCCGGTTAATATTCCCTATAGTGAAATTAGAGATTATACCAGCCCTTTCCATGATTTAAATGGTTTTTACGGAAGTTATTCTATTAATCCGTATTACATCTTAAATGAATATAAATCAGAGGGTAAATTTAATAACCTATTGGCCAATGCCAGTGTGAAATATAATATCCTAGAAGGCTTGGATTTGGTAGGTAGAATTGGTCTAAACTCTGTTAGTAGAAATGTAAATGAATCAATTCCTAGATACGCCTATGCAGATCAATTGGTTTGGGGTGATGATTTTGAATTGGTTTCCAGAGGTGGTCGTCACAATTCACCGGGAGAATATTCAAACTTAGAAGGTTCTAATTTGAATATTGATGGCTCTGCCTTATTAAATTATGCTAGAAATTTAACCTCTAATGGTCGATGGACTATGGACGCAACTGTGGGGTACAATATTTTTAATCGAACCACAAGATTTGTGGAGGGAGAGACCGTTGGTGGACTTGTTGTTCCTGGTTGGTATCACCTCAGCAATAGCGTGCAATTGGCCAAGTCGACTGAAGAGAGTACAAGATATCGTTTATATGGCTTTTATGGTAACTTGTCCATAGGGTTTGACAACGCTGTGTTCTTGGAATATTCAGCTAGAAATGATAAATCTTCTACTTTGCCCGTGGACAATAATTCATTCTTCTACCAAGCTATTGGGGGTTCTATTGTAATGACGGATTTGTTGAATATGCAACCCAATAAATTTTTAGATTTTCTAAAGTTGAGAGCAAGTATAGGTACGACAGGTAAAGATGCTGGTTTGTATTTGTTGGAGTCTACATTTTTAGGAAATTCAACCTTGCAGGCTCTTAATTCTGGTCATTCATTAACCTTTCCGTTGAATGGTCAATCTGGATTTACGGTGTCTGATGTGATCGGAAATCCCGGTCTTAAGCCTGAGTTAACTACCACCTATGAATTTGGTGCAGATATCGGATTCTTTGATAGTCGATTTAATGTAGAGTATACTTATTACAGTTCCGATCATACCGATCAAATAGTAGAAATTAGTTTACCGTCTTCTTCTGGATTTACCTCTACTACTGGCAATATTGGAAAAATGACCAATAAGGGACATGAATTGTCTTTAAATATCAAGCCGATAGACGGAATGGTTAAAGACTTGTACTGGGATGTGAATTTGATATATTCAAAAAATACCAACGAAGTAGTAAAAATTTCTGAGGATACAGATGAATTGACAGTAGGAGGTCCTTATACCAATGCTGCGGTTTCTATTGTTGCCAAAGAAGGATATCCATTTGGAACTTTTAAAAGTACTACCGTTGCTACCACAGATGATGGCCGAACTATAGTAGGGGCAGATGGATTGCCTACCTTGACTTCTGATGAGTATTATTTCGATGCATATCAGCCCGACTGGACGGCAAGTGCAAGTACTAGTCTTAGCTACAAAGGTATAGGATTTAATATTTTATTTGATTATCGAAAAGGGGGCTCATTTCTTTCGACAACCAAAGATCAATTGGAATTCAACGGTACAGCTACTACTACATTGTTGAACGACAGAGAGCCTTTTGTATTCCCTAATAGTGTATTTGAAAATGAGGATGGAACCTATTCACCCAATGAGGTAGAGGTAACGGCTCAAGATATATATGCAATATCGGGTACTACCTTTGGTGGAAATAGTTTGTTGGTCGATGCTACTTATTTGAAATTGAGAGAGATTGGATTGAGTTATTCTTTACCTAAAAAGTTGTTGGCCAACTCTCCGTTGACTCATGCCAAAGTAAGCTTGTTTGTTCATAACTTAAAATTTTGGCTGCCATCAGAAAACACCTATGCTGATCCTGAAATCAATGGACCAGGATTGAGTGGTAATGCTGCCGGTGTGGAGACTACTCAGATCCCGCCTTCTAAAAGCTATGGCATCAATTTAGCATTGAAATTTTAAAATAGTAAAAAAGATAAAATATGAAATTATTATATAAATTCGGCATACTCTGTCTAGGCTTGTTGGCCTTTGCTTGTTCCGAAAGTTTAGAAGAATTAAATGTAGATCCAGACAGATCTCCTACCGCAAGACCTCAAGAAGTATTGACTTCTGCACAGGGTTATTTGTCATGGGTATTGGAATCACAGTATAATGAAAGGGCTTTCCTTTGGGCACAGTATTGGACTTGGGGTCCAGGAGTAGCCATCGGAGATGATGAGCGATATATTATGAATGGTGTATCTGCTAACAATGCTTGGGATAGAACTTATGCCAACGCCTTGACTGATCTTCAATTTCTAACCCGATCTGAGGAGCCGGTTTTTGTTGGAGTGGGTAAGATTCTTCAAGCTTATACCTATCAGGGATTGGTCGATCACTTTGGAGATGTTCCTTTTTCTGAAGCAATACTCGGGGAGATTGAGGATGGTTCGATAATTGCACCTAAGTATGATGACGCCGCTACTATCTATGCGGCTTTGATTCCAATGATTGATGAAGGTTTGGCAGAATTGGCAAAAGCTTCTAGTGGTGATATGGGAAGCGAAGATTTGATTTATGGTGGAGATATAGCTAAATGGAAAAAATTTGCTAATTCATTGAAATTGAGGATTCTCATGAGACAGTCGGTGACTGGAAATACAGCAGAAATTAGTTCAGCAGTCAAAGCATTAATCGATGAAGGGGATTTGATTTCTTCTGAAGCGGAGGCTCCATTTATGGACTTTTTAGGTCAATCCGGTGACGAGAATCCAATGTATGCCAATATGGAATCAGGAATAGGCAATTTCTATATCGCCAGTAATTCATCTTTGAATGTACTTGATTCTTTGGCTGATCCTAGATTGCCATTGTTGTATGCTGAGGCTGTAAATCACGAAGGTGAAATAATAGGAATTGATCAAGGATCCGTTGACAACGAACCTTTCACCAGTTCTAAAGATGATTATAGTCAAGGTACTAGTATTACATACGACAGTGATAATCCTGCGATATTTATGAGTCATTGGGAAGTTTGGTTCTTGAGAGCAGAAGCGGCTATTCGATTTGGTACCGCTGATGTCGCGGAAACAGCTCTTTTAAATGCAATTTCTGAACACTTTACTTACTTGGGTTTAACGTCAGATGATGCACAAGCTTATATGGCAAGTCTGGACTTCGACGCCGCTGCCAGTACAAATGAGCAAATTGAAATTCTCGCTATCCAAAAATGGATATCTATGAATGGTTTGCAGGAATCAGAAGGGTGGTTAGAGTCATTGAGATTTGATACTCCAGATAATCCTATTTTTACTTCCATTGAAACAGGTATATATAGAACACCATTGGAGTCGGTATTGAATGAAGGTGTGCATCCTTCGTCTTGGGTATATCCAGCTAAGGAGCAAAGTTTGAATAGAAATGCACCTGCCCAAAAAGATATTAGAGATAAAGTGTTCTGGGATAATTAAGAATTAAAAACATAAAAGATGAAACAAATAAAAATAATAGCATTATTGTGTTTGGCAATAGGATTTTTCTCTTGTGAGGAAGAGTCAGATATTGTTGAATCAAAAATAACCTACCTTCCCAAGTTTGAAGCAGCTGGAGAGGATTATATTGAATTGACCTGCGTGGAAGATTTTGTTGATCCCGGAACCATCGCCATTGAAGGAGGGACAGAAATCGATGTAAATACTGTAGTAAAAGGTAAGTATTTTGGAGCTTCTTCAGTTTCCACTCCGGATGAGTATGTGATTAGCTATAGTGCAGTGAATGTCGATGGCATTCCCGGGGCATATATGAGAGAGGTATTCAAAAAACCATGTGATGGTGATTTGGTGACCAATATTTCTGGTATCTATTCTTCAACCGTTACTAGGATTACTGGGGCAGTTCAAGCTGATCTCAATAATGTATATATCGTCCAATTGTCAGACAATACCTATGGATTGTCACATGGTATCGGTGGTTATTATGATTTGGGACTTGAGTATGGACCAGATTATGCGTCTTTAGGCGCGGTGATTACCGCCAATGATATAGGTTCCAATGATTTTACAGTGTCAGATGCTACCTTCCCAGTTTGGGGAAATGTAGTTCAAATTACCAATTTTAAAGTAGATGCTTCTACAGGCACGATTACCTATCACGGATCAGGGAATTTTGGAAATGGTGAATTTGATGTGGTATTGAAGAAGAAGTAATCAGGTATAATGCATAAATTGGTTTTTATAGCCTCATAGCAGTTGTAAAAATCAAATAATGAATTTACTTGCCTAATTTTTTATGGCGATTGTTTGCACTTGGCGAACAATCGCTTTTTTATTTTCTACTAACTATTTACTGCGAAATCTGTATAAAATGGTTAAAATATCAAAAATTACAATTATATTTAGTTCAATTCAGTTTTATATCCACTAGTGCGTGGCAACCTAAATATAGGGATGGGGTGTTCGATAAAGCCCGGAAACAAAATTATGGAAAGGAATGATTGCAGGGGAAATATGGGAGTGTAAATGGATAGTAAAATAATTAGGTTTTTAGATTATATAAAATATGAAAAAAGGTACTCGGACAATACCATAGTGGCCTACCGCAAGGATTTGAATCAATTCAAATCTTTTTTGGACGAGACTTTTGGAGAAATGGATTGGGCTGAGGTTAGTCATCTTAATGTCCGTAGCTGGGTTTTTCACCTCTCAGAATTATCAAGTGACAAACGAACCATTAACCGAAAAATATCTAGTCTGAGATCATTCTACAAATACCTGTTCAATAATCAAATAGTGAGTAGTCATCCACTGCAACACATCCAAAGTGTAAAAGTGGGAAAATCCCTGCCTGTAGTTGTGCCTACAGAGGCCATCGATAAATATATAAATGCACCGAGTGAAAGCTGGCAGGATCTCAGAGATCAAATGCTAATTCAGGTATTATATGAGACGGGAATGCGACGTGCAGAGGTAATGAAATTGACTTTTGATGACATTCGTTGGGATCGTCAACAGATAAGAGTACTAGGTAAGGGTAATAAATGGCGGATCATTCCCTTGAGAGTTGACTTGGTTGATAAGTTGACTAAGTATCGAGAAGAAATTCAAGCGCAATTTGATGATCTGACACCTTATATAATAGTGCGGGACAATGGTAAGCCTGCCTATCCCAAATGGATATATAATAAGGTGAAACAAATAATAGATGTCATAGCGACGACTGAAAAATCCAGTCCTCATATATTGAGGCATTCTATCGCCACACATCTTCTAGACAATGGAGCTGATGTGAGGATAATAAAGGAGTTTTTGGGACATAGCAGTATGGCTAGTACAGAAATATATACACATAATTCGATAGAGAAGCTCAAGGCGGCCTACAAGTCCTCCTTGCCCAATCTCGATCGGATCATTCTTTAACACTATAAAAAATGTTATTATGAAAGTAAGAGTAGAATCTATCCACTTTAATGCCGACAGGATCTTAGTAGATTTTATAGAGAAGAAATTGAGTAAGTTGGAACAATTTTATGACCAGATTATAGATGTGAGTGTCATTTTAAAATTGGAAAATTCTGGTCAAATCAAGGATAAAATATTAGAAGCTAAAATACATGTCCCTGGAGATACTATTTTCGCAAAAGAAACAGACAAAACCTTTGAATCGGCCACGGATAAAGCAGTTGATGTATTAAAAAGGCAGATAATCAAGTATAAAGAGCTGCAAAGAACATATTAATTATAAAAAAAAATAAAAAAAGCCACCCTGTATTTCGAAGTATAGGGTGGCTTTGTATTTTTTAAGTGGTTTTATAAGTAATTGAATAGTAATAGGGTATGAGAAATTTGAGAAATATTTTGCAAAATTTTAAAAGATGTTTTTGAGGTTTTTAAAATTGTTGTACTTTCGCAAAAGTAAAGAAGTTGAAAAAAATATATTTTTCCATTTGTAAATATAATTTTTAATATTATCTTTGCAATCGCTTTAAGAGAAAGCGGGTTAATTTGAAATTTTTTTATAATATCTAACACTATCACCTTATTCTCTTCTTGGATGAGTTTGCTGGATAATGCGTTTGAATTTATTTACTTGTAAGTGGATTTAAATGGTGTTGTTTTCTAGGAGAAGTTGTTGAGCGCATCTGTTTTTCAGGTGTGAAATTTTTGGTGTTTGTTTTTATGGTGCGACGAATTATTTGAATGTGATATTGGCATTTGTTTGTTGATTGAAGTATTTAATGAGATAATATTGTTAGCCGGCATAGCTCAGTTGGCCAGAGCAGCTGATTTGTAATCAGCGGGTCGGGGGTTCGAATCCCTCTGCCGGCTCAATGTATTGCAATTGTAAAAACACAGTCTTTTGATTCTGCCTTTGGGTATTGAGAGAGATTGAACCAAAGTTTGACTATTTCTTTTTTAGAATTGAGTTATATGGGTATATTGAGCAGAGAAAGGATAGATATGATAACGATGTCTTAAAAGTTGTGGAAGAATGGGGGCGCGCCGGAGTTGGAGAGCCGGGCCAGACTGTAAATCTGGTGACTCCGTCTGAATAGGTTCGAATCCTATCGCCCCCACTATATAGGCATCGTATATCATAATACGAAGATTAGGATATAATTAGCGGGAGTAGCTCAGTTGGTAGAGCATCAGCCTTCCAAGCTGAGGGTCGCGGGTTCGAGCCTCGTCTCCCGCTCTTTCTTTTTCTTCTTGCCAATGTAGCTCAGGGGTAGAGCACTTCCATGGTAAGGAAGGGGTCGGGGGTTCAATTCCCTTCATTGGCTCCAAGATAGTGGATGATACTTTAATCAATTAATTGTTGATACATAAAAAACAAATGTAATGGCAAAACAGAATTTTGAACGGAATAAGCCGCACTTAAACATTGGTACTATTGGTCACGTGGATCATGGTAAAACGACATTGACAGCAGCGATCACAGTTGTATTATCTGGTGATGGTCTTGCAGAGAAAATGAATTATGATGCTATCGATGCTGCTCCAGAGGAGAAAGAGCGTGGTATCACAATTAATACTGCACACGTGGAGTATGAAACTGTTAACAGACACTATGCACACGTAGATTGTCCAGGTCACGCCGATTATGTGAAAAACATGGTTACTGGTGCTGCTCAAATGGACGGAGCTATCTTGGTTGTAGCTGCTACTGATGGTCCTATGCCACAAACTAGAGAGCACATCTTGTTGGCTCGTCAGGTTGGTGTTCCTAAGATCGTTGTATTCATGAATAAAGTGGATTTAGTAGACGATGCAGAGATGTTGGAGTTGGTAGAGATGGAAGTTAGAGAACTTTTAGATCAATATGAATTTGACGGTGACAACGCAAGTGTTATCCAAGGTTCAGCGTTGAAAGCGTTGGAAGGAGAAGCTGGTGCTGTTCAAGCAATCAAAGATTTGATGGCTGCAGTAGATGCTGACATTCCTGAGCCTACTCGATTGGTAGATCAGCCTTTCTTGATGCCAGTAGAGGACGTATTCTCTATCACTGGTAGAGGAACTGTTGCTACAGGTAGAATCGAAAGAGGTGTTATCAATGTAGGTGATGGTGTTGAGATCGTAGGTATGCAGGAAGATGGTGTTAAGCCTGGAACTTCAACTGTAACTGGAGTTGAGATGTTTAGAAAAATCTTGAACAGAGGAGAAGCTGGTGATAATGCAGGTCTTTTGTTGAGAGGTATCAATAAAGAAGATATTCAGAGAGGACAGGTAATCTGTGCTCCTGGAACAGTAAAACCGCATAAACACTTCAAATGTGAAGTATATGTATTGAGTAAAGATGAGGGTGGACGTCATAAGCCATTCTTCAACGGTTACCGACCTCAGTTCTACTTTAGAACGACTGACGTAACTGGAGATATTTCTTTGCCTGATGGAGTAGAAATGGTAATGCCTGGTGACAACGTAACTTTGGAAGTTAAATTGATCAACACTATTGCCATGGACAAAGGATTGCGTTTTGCGATCAGAGAAGGTGGTAGAACCATTGGTGCTGGTCAGGTTACAGAGATTTTGGACTAGTTTATAATAGTAAACGAAATATATGTAATGTAAGTGATTAAGTGGCAATTGTTTGGTGCTTAATCATTTACATTATTTTATATAATACAGGAGAGTGGCTCAATTGGTAGAGCAGCGGTCTCCAAAACCGCAGGTTGCAGGTTCGAGTCCTGTCTCTCCTGCTTTTTTTAAACTATATTCATCAGCACTTTTATTAATTTAGATTATAGCAAATGAGTAAAATAGCAGATAGTTTTCGAGAAAGTTACCAAGAGTTAACACAAAAGGTGACTTGGCCTTCATGGCAGATGTTGATTAGTAGTACTATTTTGGTATTGATCGCAAGTATAATATTTGCTCTAATTGTATTTTTATTAGACACGGTGTCTAAGCAGGTTTTGGATCTGATCTACAGTCTATAAACCGATAAAAACTTTAGTAAAATGGCTGAAAAAAGGTGGTATTCTCTTCGTGTCATAAGCGGTAAAGAAAAAAAGATCAAGGAAAGAATTGATCTGGAAATGCAGCGTTCAAAATGGACTGATATAGTGACACAAGTGGTAGTACCTACAGAGAAAGTGTATAAAATCAGAGGAGGCAAAAAAGTAATCACGGAGAGAAATATCCTTCCTGGTTACTTGTTAGTTGAGGCCGATCCTGAAAACTTTAGTGGAGAGATCATTCAATCCATTTCAGGCATGACAAATGTCATCCATTTTTTGGGAGGAACTAATCCCATTCCTATGCGTCAATCTGAAGCCAATAGGATGCTAGGAAAAGTTGATGAATCGAATATTTCTCAAGAGGTTATGATAGAACCATTCCTAGAAGGAGAAACTGTGAAAATAGTTGATGGTCCTTTTAACGAATTTGTAGGGGATGTAATCGAAGTAAACGAAGAGAAACGAAAAGTAAAAGTAGTTGTGAAGATTTTTGGTCGAGGAACTGAAGTTGAATTAAACTTTGTACAGGTCGAAAAACAACAATAGCATAATTTTTAAAATTAATTAGAATGGCTAAGGAGATAGAAACTTTTGTAAAGTTGCAAGTAAGAGGAGGACAAGCTAATCCAGCTCCTCCAGTTGGTCCTGCATTGGGTGCAAAAGGGGTAAATATTATGGAGTTCTGCAAAAGATTTAATGCAGATACTCAAGACAAGCAGGGACAAGTACTTCCTGTTCTCATCACTGTGTTTAAAGACAAATCATTTACATTTGTAATTAAAACACCTCCTGCATCTGTACAATTGGCAGAGGCGGCAAAAATTAAAAAAGGATCTGATGAACCCAATAGAAAGAAAGTGGGATCTGTAACTTGGGATCAAGTGAAAGATATCGCTGAGGGTAAAATGCCAGATCTAAATGCTTTTTCTATTGAATCAGCTATGAAAATGGTTGCTGGTACTGCAAGAAGTATGGGGATTACCGTGAGTGGTACACCTCCGTGGGAAAACTAATTTAAGACTAAGTAGGGAGTCCGATTTTGGGCGCTATGACCTCATAATTCTATAAAATGGCAAAATTAACAAAGAAAAGAAAAGCTGCTTTAGAACTTTTAGATGTAGAAAAACAATATTCTGTATCTGAGGCTATGGAGTTGGTGAAAAAAGTTAATATCACAAAGTTTGATGCTTCTGTTGATTTACATATCCGATTGGGTGTAGATCCTCGGAAAGCAGATCAAGCTATTCGTGGTACAGTGGTATTACCTCACGGAACAGGTAAAACGAAAACCGTATTGGTGCTTTGTAATCCCGACAAGGAAGAAGAAGCTAAAAATGCTGGTGCAGACTATGTAGGTCTGGATGAATATGTACAGAAAATCAAAGATGGTTGGACAGATGTAGATGTTATTATCGCTACACCTGATGTAATGGCCAAAGTAGGTCAAATAGGTAGAATCCTAGGTCCTCGTGGTCTTATGCCCAATCCTAAATCTGGTACAGTTACACCTAATGTTGGAAATGCTATTGAAGAAGTCAAGAAAGGTAAAATTGCCTTTAGAGTTGACAAATTTGGTATCGTTCATACACCGATTGGACGTGTGTCTTTTACCGCTGATCAATTGAAGGACAATGCAAACGAATTTTTGGGAACCCTCCTAAAAATGAAGCCTTCTACAGCGAAAGGAACGTATATGAAATCAATTACTACAGCTAGTACTATGAGTCCTGGTGTAAAAGTTGATCCCAAAACCATTGCTTAATTCTAAAAGTTATTACCAATGACAAAAGCAGAAAAAACACTCTTAATAGAAGAACTTCGAAGTAAATTCGAAGGATCAGAATATTTTTACTTAACCGATTCATCTTCACTTTCAGTAGAGAAAATTAACAACCTTAGAGGTTTGTTCTACGAGAAAGGGATTGAGATGAGAGTTGTAAAAAACACTTTGGTGCGTAAAGCATTAGAAGCTTTGCCAGCTGAGAAAAAAGTAGAAGGATTGTATGACTCATTGAAAGGTCCAACCTCTATCTTGTTTACCGATGTGGCTAATGCACCCGCAAAAATTCTTAAAGAATTTAGAGAGAAAAATGATAAGCCAGTCCTTAAGGCGGCTTATATCGATACAGACGTATTTGTAGGAGACGAACAAATCGATGTATTGGCCAAGTTGAAATCCAAAGAGGATTTATTGGCAGAGGTTATTGGATTATTACAATCACCTCCAAAAACAGTTATCGCATCTCTTCAGTCTGCTGGTCAAACCCTTTCCGGTTTGTTGAAGACTTTAGAAGAAAGAAGCGAAAATTAATTGTTGATAGAGATAGGCTTCCAAGCGCAACGCTCTCAATATATTATTGAGTAATTATTAAAAAAAAATCAAAATGGCTGAATTAAAAGAATTAGCAGAACAATTAGTTAACTTAACCGTTAAAGAGGTTAGTGAATTAGCAACTATATTAAAAGATGAGTATGGTATCGAGCCTGCAGCAGCAGCTGTAGCAGTAGCTGGCCCTGCTGGTGGCGGCGACGGAGCTGGTGAAGCAGCTCAAACTGAATTCGATGTTATATTGAAATCTGCAGGATCTGCTAAATTGGCAGTAGTAAAAGAAGTAAAAAATCTATTGGGTCTAGGATTGAAAGATGCTAAAGAACTAGTAGATGGTGCGCCTTCAGCAATCAAAGAAGGTGTAGCTAAAGAAGAAGCTGAAAGCTTGAAAGCGGCTCTTGAAGCAGCTGGAGCTGAAGTGGAATTGAAGTAATTTGTAATCTTCAAGAAATAAAGAGATAAGCAGAAGATTAAATATGAAATAATATTAGGAAGACTTAACCAACCATAGGTAGGTTAGGTCTTCCTTACGTTTGTTTATTCTTTATTTCCAGTGCCGACCTTGTGTCTTGCTTCTTCGACAAGGTATATAGAAAGGACAGTTTTAAGTATTGAAGTGGTATACAATTATAATGACGTATTAAATTTTTATCCATGGCTTCCAATGACAATCAAGTACTTCCAAAGGAACGAGTTAATTTTGGAAAGATTAATTTGCTGACAGAGTCTCCCGATATGTTGGAGATTCAGTTGCAATCTTTTCAAGAATTTTTTCAGTTAGAAACAACTCCAGAAAATAGGGGGAATGAGGGTTTATTCCGCGTGTTTCAGGAAAATTTTCCAATAACTGATGCAAGAAATATTTTCGTATTAGAATTTTTAGACTATTACATCGATCCTCCGCGATATTCTATTGAAGAATGTATGCAACGTGGATTGACTTATAGCGTGCCGCTAAAAGCCAAATTGCGTTTGTCGTGTAACGATGAGGAGCATATCGATTTTGAAACCATAGTTCAAGATGTGTTTTTGGGGAATATCCCTTATATGACACCAAAAGGTACCTTTGTTATCAATGGTGCTGAACGTGTAATTGTATCTCAGTTGCACAGATCTCCAGGGGTGTTTTTCAGTCAATCATTTCACCCGAATGGAACTAAAATTTACTCAGCTCGGATCATTCCTTTTAAAGGAGCTTGGATGGAGTTTGCAACAGATATCAACTCTGTTATGTACGCTTACATCGATCGAAAGAAGAAATTCCCAGTTACTACCCTCCTAAGAGCCATTGGATTTGACTCAGATAAAAAGATCCTTAATCTATTTAATCTAGCAGAGGAAGTAGGTACAGATAAAGATACTTTGGATAGCGTTGTCGGAAGAAAACTTGCAGCGAGAGTCTTGAAGTCTTGGACAGAAGATTTCGTGGATGAGGATACCGGTGAGGTGGTAACCATCGAGAGAAATGAGATTATCATTGAACGTGATGTGATATTAGAAGAAGAACATATCGAAGCCATCCTCGAGTCAGAGGTCGAACATATTATGTTGCAAAGAAATGATATTGATGAAGATTACAGTATCATTTTTAATACGTTACAGAAAGATCCAACCAGTTCCGAAATGGAAGCGGTTACTTATATATACCGTCAACTAAGAGGTACCGATCCGCCGGATGAGGAAACAGCTCGTGGTATTATCGAGAAAATGTTCTTCTCAGACAAACGATACAACCTCGGTGAAGTGGGAAGATACAAAATCAATCGTAAATTGAATCTTCAGATCCCTATGGAAACATTGGTATTGTCTGAAGAAGATATGATTGAAATCGTTAAATACCTCGTGAGTTTGGTCAACCAAAAAGCGGAGTTAGATGATATTGATCACTTGAGCAATCGTCGTGTTAGAACGGTAGGAGAGCAATTGTATGGTCAATTTGGTGTTGGTTTGGCTCGTATGGCTAGAACCATCAGAGAGCGAATGAATGTAAGGGACAATGAGGTATTTACTCCTGTTGATTTGATCAATGCGCGTACCCTGTCTTCTGTGATAAATTCATTCTTCGGTACATCTCAACTCTCTCAGTTTTTGGATCAAACCAATCCATTGTCTGAGATTACCCATAAGAGAAGAATTTCAGCCCTAGGGCCAGGTGGTTTGTCGAGAGAGAGAGCCGGTTTTGAGGTTCGTGATGTTCACTATTCTCACTACGGTCGTTTGTGTACAATTGAAACACCAGAAGGACCAAATATTGGTTTGATATCTACCCTTTGTGTTCATGCGAAGGTCAATAAAATGGGATTCTTGGAAACGCCTTACCGTCCGGTTGAAGATGGTAAAGTGGTGTTGGCAGGAGATGCTCAATATTTGTCTGCAGAAGGGGAGGATTTCAAGAAAATTGCCCAAGCGAATTCCTTAATCGACGCGAAAGGGGATTTTGTAAATGAAAGAATTAGTTGTAGAGAACACGGTGATTTCCCTGTGCTCACACCTGATGAAATAGAATATATAGATGTTGCTCCCAACCAAATTGTAGGGGTATCGGCTTCCATGATTCCTTTCTTGGAAAATGATGATGCCAACCGTGCATTGATGGGATCGAATATGCAACGTCAAGCTGTACCTTTACTTCGTCCAGCGGCTCCTATTGTGGGTACTGGTTTGGAAGGACAGGTAGCTAGAGATTCTCGAATGATGATCAACGCAGAGGGATCTGGAGTTATCGAAAGTGTAGATGCCAATCAAATAGTAATTCGATATGACGCTACAGAACAAGATCAACTCGTATCATTCGAAAACAATATTAAGACTTACAATTTGCTCAAGTTCTTGCGTACCAACCAAGGTACTTGTGTAAATCTACGACCTATTGTTCGCAAAGGACAAAAAGTGGTTAAAGGTCAAATATTATGTGATGGTTATGCTACAGAAAAAGGAGAATTGGCATTGGGTCAGAACCTTAAAGTAGCGTTTATGCCTTGGAAAGGGTACAACTTTGAGGATGCCATCGTAATATCTGAGCGTGTAGTAAGAGACGATATTTTCACATCAGTGCATATCGAAAGTTATGAATTGGACGTAAGGGAGACCAAATTGGGCGAAGAAGAATTAACCAATGATATTCCTAACGTAAGTGAAGAGGCAACCAAAGATCTCGATGAGAATGGTATCATTAGAGTAGGGGCTTGGATAAAAGAAAGTAATATTCTAATTGGAAAAATTACTCCAAAAGGGGAAACAGATCCAACACCGGAAGAAAAACTTTTGAGAGCCATCTTTGGAGATAAAGCTGGTGATGTTAAAGATGCATCACTGAAAGCAGGTCCATCGGCCGAAGGTATTGTTATCAAAAAACAATTATTCGCGAGGGCTAAAAAAGATAAGAACAAAAAAGTTCAAGAAAAAGAATTGTTGAAAAATTTGGATGATGAGCACGCCATTGCTTTGAATGAGCTCAAGACCAGATTGATCGATAAGTTACAGTCTATCCTTCAGGAGTCTAAATCTTCAGGGGTGAAAACTGTATATAATGAAGAAGTTATCAAATCGGGAACTAAGTTTACCAAAGGTATTCTTAAAGATGTCGATTATTCTAATATCGATTATAGCAATTGGACTGAGGATGAAACCATCAACAAATTGATTGCTAGATTGCTTCACAACTACTCTATCAAAGTCAATGAAGAAGTAGGTCGATATAAGCGTGAGAAATTCAATATTTCAATTGGGGATGAACTTCCTTCTGGTGTATTGAAATTGGCAAAAGTATATATCGCTCAGAAACGAAAACTTAAAGTGGGTGATAAATTGGCCGGACGTCATGGTAATAAAGGAATTGTAGCTCGAATCGTAAGAGAAGAGGATATGCCATTCCTTAGTGATGGAACTCCAGTAGATATCGTCTTGAATCCTTTGGGTGTACCTTCAAGGATGAACTTGGGGCAGATATTTGAAACCGTTCTCGGATGGGCTGGTGAAAAACTAGATGTCAAATTTGCAACTCCGATCTTTGATGGAGCGACGGTTGAAGAAATCGATGAGTACGTAGACAAGGCTGGATTGCCAAAATTGGGTCAAGCTTATCTTTACGATGGTGCCACAGGAGATCGATTCCACCAACAGGCAACGGTTGGGGTAATCTATATGCTTAAATTGTCTCACATGGTAGATGACAAGATGCATGCTAGATCGATTGGACCATATTCATTGATCACCCAGCAACCATTAGGAGGTAAGGCTCAGTTTGGGGGACAAAGATTTGGTGAGATGGAAGTTTGGGCTTTGGAGGCATTTGGAGCATCGAATATTTTGCAGGAATTGTTGACTGTAAAATCTGATGATATCCAAGGAAGAACCAAAACCTATGAGTCTATCGTCAAAGGGGATCCTTTACCAGAACCCAACATTCCTGAGTCATTCAATGTATTGGTACACGAATTACGTGGATTAGCACTGGATGTGAAATTTGATTAACTTTTCGCTTAATTTTGAAAGATATGCCATTTAACACAAATAAAAACGAGAAACTCAATAATAGGTTTAACAGTATAACCATTAGTTTGACCTCGCCTGATGATATCTTAGAAAGATCATTTGGAGAAGTTTTGAAACCTGAGACTATTAATTACCGGACGTATAAGCCGGAAAGAGATGGTTTGTTTTGCGAAAGAATTTTTGGTCCAGTGAAGGATTACGAATGCTATTGCGGAAAGTATAAAAGGATTCGATACAAAGGCATCGTATGTGATCGATGTGGGGTAGAAGTTACTGAAAAGAAAGTACGTAGAGAGCGAATGGGCCATATCAAATTGGTCGTACCTGTCGTACATATTTGGTTTTTTAGATCTTTGCCCAATAAAATCGGTTACTTATTGGGATTGTCTTCTAAGAAACTAGAATCTATCGTATACTACGAAAGATACGTGGTGATTCAACCAGGTATTAAAGAAGAAGAAGGCGTGGCCAAAATGGATCTCTTAACTGAGGAGGAATACTTCGAGGTAATGGAAACATTACCCAAAGAAAACCAAGCCTTGGATGATGAAGATCCGCATAAATTTATCGCCAAAATGGGTGCAGATGCTGTAAAGGATTTATTGTCTCGTCTAGAGCTCGATGAACTTTCCTATGCATTGAGACACCAAGCCGCTACTGAAACATCTCAACAACGTAAATCTGAAGCGTTGAAAAGATTGCGTGTCGTGGAGGCCTTTAGAGATTCTAATAGTCGAATGGAAAATAAACCAGAATGGACTATTATTCAATATTTGCCTGTAATACCACCTGAATTGAGACCTTTGGTTCCATTGGATGGGGGTAGATTTGCATCTTCTGATTTAAATGATCTTTATCGAAGGGTAATCATCAGAAACAATAGATTGAAGAGACTTTTGGAGATCAAAGCTCCTGAAGTGATTTTGCGGAATGAGAAGAGAATGCTTCAAGAAGCAGTAGATTCATTGTTCGATAATTCAAGAAAATCCAATGCCGTGAAAGCGGAAGGTGGAAGACCACTTAAGTCATTGAGTGATATCTTGAAAGGTAAGCAAGGTCGTTTCCGTCAAAATCTATTGGGTAAAAGGGTAGATTATTCTGGTCGATCGGTTATCGTGGTAGGTCCTAATCTTAGGTTACATGAATGTGGTATTCCAAAAGGAATGGCTGCGGAATTGTTTAAACCATTTATCATTAGAAAACTTATTGAGCGAGGTATCGTTAAGACGGTTAAGTCAGCCAAGAAAATGGTCGATAAAAAATCGCCAGTAATCTGGGAGATACTCGAAAATATATTGAAAGGACACCCGATCATGCTCAATAGAGCACCGACGCTTCACAGATTGTCTATTCAGGCATTCCAACCCAAGTTGGTAGAGGGCAAAGCCATTCAGTTACACCCATTGGTTTGTGGTGCATTTAATGCGGATTTTGATGGTGACCAGATGGCGGTACACGTGCCTTTGAGCCAAGCTGCTATTTTGGAAGCCCAAGTATTGATGTTATCTGCTCACAACATGTTGAATCCACAAGATGGATCGCCAATTACCCTTCCTTCTCAGGATATGGTTTTGGGTCTTTACTACATGAGTAAAGAGTTGGATAAGGGCACTGACCTCACCAAAGTGAAAGGAGCCAACAGAACGTATTACTCATATGAGGAAGTAGGTATAGCCTTTAATGAGGGACAAGCAGAATTACATGCTCCTATTAAATTGAGAATATTCGAACCTACTGGAAACGGTACTTATGAGCGCAAGCTGATAGATACTACGGTAGGAAGAGCATTGTTCAATCAAGTAGCACCCAAAGAAGTGCCTTATATCAATGTTCTATTGACAAAGAAAAACCTAAAAACGGTTATCTCTGAGTCTATTGAAATTACGGATTTTGCCGAAACTGCCAAATTCCTGGATGCTATCAAAGATCTTGGTTTCTACTGGTCGTTCAAAGGAGGATTGTCATTTAACTTAGGTGATTTGATTACGCCTTCCCTTAAAGAAGCGACCTTGGATAATGCGCGTTCAGAAGTGGACGAGGTTTGGGAGAATTACAATATGGGTTTAATTACCAATAATGAAAGATACAATCAGATTATCGATAAGTGGACTTATGCGGATAATGTGATTACAGATAACTTAATGCGCGAATTGGCCGCTCACAAAGGTGGATTCAATTCAGTGTATATGATGCTTCACTCAGGAGCGCGGGGATCTAAGCAGCAGATTAAGCAGTTGTGTGGTATGAGGGGATTGATGGCCAAACCACGAAAATCTGGTGATACCGGAGGGGCCATTATTGAAAACCCTATTCTTTCCAATTTCCTTGGAGGATTGACCGTACAGGAATACTTTATCTCTACTCACGGTGCTCGTAAAGGTTTGGCGGATACGGCATTGAAAACGGCGGATGCGGGTTATTTGACACGTAGATTGGTCGATGTATCTCAAGATGTAGTAATCTATGAAGAGGATTGCGAAACCTTAAGAGGTATTGAAATGACTCCGCTAATTGAGAATGATAAAATCGTTCAAGCCCTATCTATTCGAATTAAAGGTAGATATACCTTGTACGATATCCACCATCCAGAAACCAATGAGTTGATATTGGAAGCTGACGAATATATTTCCGATGCTATGGCTAGAACCATTGAAGCAGCAGGTATCGAAATGGTTACCATTCGATCCGTATTGACTTGTGAGTCTACTAGAGGGGTTTGTAAGAAATGTTACGGTAAAAACCTCGCTTCGGGTAGAGCTGCCGAAACCGGAGATGCAGTAGGTATTATCGCTGCACAATCCATCGGGGAGCCGGGTACTCAGTTGACTTTACGTACCTTCCACGTAGGGGGTATTGCCTCAGTATCGCAATCGGAGTCTCAGATTGTTTCCAAATTTAACGGTTTGGTAGAATTTGATAGCGTGCGTACTGTGGAAATAAATTCAGATGGCGGTGAAAAGAAAGGTGTTGTTTTATCTCGAACTGGTGAATTGAGAATTAGAGACAAAGAATCTGGAAGATTGTTGTCTACCGCTCACTTGCCTTATGGAGCCGAAATATATATCAAAGACAAGCAAGAAATCAAGAAAGGAGACCTAGTCTGTGAGTGGGATCCATTTAATGCCTTGATTATTTCTGAATTCCCTGGTCGTCTAGAGTTTGAGTCAATCGAAGAAGGTGAAACTTATCGAGTGGAGAGAGATGAGCAGACTGGATTTGAAGAAAAAGTAATTATAGAGTCTAAGAAGAGAAAGAAAATTCCGATCATCCGTGTTATTGGAGATGATGGTGAAGAGTTGAAAGTATATAACTTACCTGTAGGTGCCTATATGTCGGTAAAAGATGGCGAGATGATTGACGTAGGTAAGATTATCGCTAAGATCCCAAGACAGTTGAGTAAGGTATCGGATATCACCGGTGGTTTGCCTCGGGTAACTGAATTGTTTGAGGCTAGAAATCCATCTAACCCTGCGGTTACTTCGGAAATAGACGGTGTGGTATCTTTCGGTAAAATCAAACGGGGTAACCGTGAAATCATCGTAGAAGCCAAAGATGGTCAACGACGAAAATATTTGATAGGATTGTCGAAACACATTTTGGTACAGGACGGTGACTTTGTAAGAGCGGGAACTCAGTTGTCTGATGGATCGATTTCTCCAGGTGATATTTTGAATATTTCTGGTCCATTTGCGGTTCAATCTTATATCCTGCAAGGAATTCAAGAAGTATATCGTTCACAGGGTATCGATATCAATAACAAGCACATTGAGGTAATTATCCGACAAATGATGAGAAGGGTAAGAATCGTCGATCAAGGTGATACGCAATTCCTAGAAGGAGAGCCTGTGGATAAGCATAGCTTCTTTAAAGAAAATGACGAAATTTTCGATAAAAAAGTCATTACCGATGCTGGTGATTCTAGTCGATTGAAAGCGGGTCAGATTGTTACATTGAGACAGGTGCGTGAAGAAAATTCAATGCTTAAGAGAAATGATCTCAAGGTTGTTGAGTTTAGAGATGCGATTGCCGCGACCTCTACACCGATACTGGAAGGTATTACAAGATCTTCATTGGGTACGCCTTCATGGATTTCAGCTGCATCATTCCAGGAAACCACTAAAGTATTGAGTACAGCTGCTATTGGTGGCGTAAGAGATACCTTGAATGGATTGAAAGAGAATGTAATTGTCGGTAAACGTATTCCTGCAGGTACTGGGGTGAAATCGTTTAGCAACATAGTAGTAAAACGAGATGAAGCTTTGATTGAGGATGAAGTTGCCGAATAGGTAAATAACTTTAATTGAACTATAAAATACAAACCTGTATTCGTTAAATCGGATACAGGTTTTTTTATGTGTATACTGATGTGTAGTTGGTATAAATGTAGTTATTATAAAAACCAAAAGCCGACTAGTAGTCTAGTCGGCTTTTGGTTTTATGGCTTGAATTCCGGTATTATAAACTAAATGTCGTACCGTCTTTACCGTCTTTTATCGTAATTCCAGAAGCGAGCAATTGGTCTCTGATTTGATCGGATAGAGCCCAATTTTTATTGGCTCGAGCTTCTTGTCTCAATTGAATTAAGATCTCTATTACATCGCCAATTTTGGAGGTGTCTTCGGCTTCTTTTTTGAGCCCCAATACATCTTCTACAAAACCGACATATGTTTCACCCAACTCTACTAAAGTCTCTGTTGTAAGCCCAGTAAGCAATTTGGGATTCTGGTCTATTTCATTGAGGATACTCGATATCTCAAATAGGACAGCCATGGTTTTTGCAGTATTGAAATCGTTGCACATTTCAATATAACACTGATTACATAAATCCTTGATCTTCTGAGTCAATTCTTCATCCACAGTCTTTCCATCAACACTGGCATCCTTCAATCGCTCTGCAATAGGTAAGGCATTTAACAACCTTTTATACCCTTTCTCTGCTGCTTGTAATGCTGTATCCGATAGATCTAATGTGCTCGAATAGTGGGCTTGTAAGAAGAAGAATCGAATAGTCATCGGATCGTATCCCTTGCTGATATGTTCACTGTTGCCATCGAACAATTGGTGTGGAGTGATGGTATTGCCATCGCTTTTGGACATTTTCTTGCCATTGAGCAACAACATATTGGAATGCATCCAATAATTTGCTGGACTGCATCCACAAGCTCCATTATTTTGAGCTATTTCATTTTCGTGATGCGGGAATTTTAAATCACTTCCCCCGCCGTGAATATCAAAGGTTTTTCCGAGATACTTGGTACTCATGGCAGAACACTCCAAATGCCAACCGGGAAATCCGACCGACCACGGCGAATTCCATCTCATGATATGACGATCATCCGCCTTCATCCAAATTGCAAAATCGGCGGGATCTTCTTTTTCATCTTGATTTTTCAATGTTCTGGTCTCCTGTAACAAATCGTCCAAGACTCGGCCAGATAGATTGCCGTAGACCGAACTATCACTGGCAAATTTTCTTGTGTTGAAATACACCGAACCGTTTTTTTCATATCCATATCCATTGTCTATAATGGCCTGAACCATCTCTATTTGTTCTGGTATATGACCAGAAGCTTGAGGTTCTATGGAAGGGGGCAGGGTATTGAATATCTCCATGACTTTGTGAAACCCATTAGTGTACTTTTGCGCTATTTCCATAGGCTCTAGTTGTTCAACCTTCGCTCTTTTGGCCATTCGGTCTTCACCATCGTCTAATAAGTGACCAACGTCGGTTATATTTCTCACATATCTAACTTGGTAACCGAGGTGGCTGAGATATCGAAAGACAACGTCAAAGCTCACAAAGGTTCGACAATTGCCTATATGGACATCACTATATACCGTCGGTCCACAAACATATAATCCAATATGAGGTGGATTGATGGCCTTAAACAATTCTTTTGACCTCGATAAACTATTGTGAATATATAGGGGGTATTTTTCGTATTTTCTCATAATTTCATTTTTCCCAATGCATTGGCTGCAAAAATAAGTCTTTGGTTTAGATTTGAGTTATAATAACGGTATATTCTTTGTGTGTGATATAACGGTGGTTTAGAATACAAACTTACCAGATTTATAAATGAGTTGTCCATCGATGTATATTTCTCCGTCTTCCTTCATATCGGTGATCATATCCCAGTGTACTGAAGAAGTATTCTTCCCTCCACATTGTTTATAGGCTTGGCCCAAGGCGAGGTGGATGCTGCCTCCTATTTTTTCGTCAAATAAGATGTTCTTGGTTATCTGCTGAATATTGTAATTGGTTCCTATGGCTGCTTCCCCAAGTCTTCGCGCACCGGGCACTTTCATAATGGCGTCCAAAAATTCACCCCCTTTCTCTGCCGACCATTCTGTGACCAACCCATCTTTGAATACCAGTCTGACGCCTTCCACTTCATGACCTCGATAGATGGCGGGGTAGGAGAAATATACTTCGCCCTGGACCGAATCGTCTACCGGTGCAGTAAAAATTTCTCCCGATGGCATATTGCTTCGACCATCAGAATTGATCCAAGTTCTTCCCTGGCATGAAAAGCTTATATCGATATTGCTTCCCTTGTATTGCACGATGGAAGCATTATTTAAGATATCTGTGGCTGCCTGTTGTTTTTTTCTAACTTCTAGCCAAGCATCTATGGGATTCTCCTGGTATAGAAGACAGGCATTGTAAACAAATTTTTTGTAATCCTCCAGCGACATCTCAGCGGCTTGTGCGGCAGCATCTGTAGGGTATTGACAGAGACTTCGATCCATACTCCCACTGGCCGTTCGTTCAAAATACAGGTTGTTGAGTTCTGCACTGGCCTTTGATCTTATTTCTAGTTTTTTGGAATCTATAGATTTGTCTTCAAATAAATTATGCGGAGCCCGAATAAATAAATATTTCTCAAAATGTTGATACCGATAGAGGGTAGTGGGGGATATATAATTGAGTTGGTGATCTTGGGCATGGTCAAAATATATTTGATTCTGGCCCTTCATCACAAAATCAACCTCCATATGACCACCTCTAGCTATCACCGCTTCGTATATATGACGCACCAATGGTTCGGCCAAGAAAGTCGTCTTGACAAACAAGCGATCATTGGTTTTTATTTCCAGACAGTAATCTACCAATAGGGCAGCATATTTTTCCAATAAAGTCATTTTACCAGTATTTGGTTTTGTAAGGATATCTTTTGTCGTATTCTTGCTCTATCATATGTTGCAAGGTGTTTCGCAAATCATCGATGTGTTCGTTGGTATGGGCAGATACAAAAACCATAGGTGTTTGGTATTGCTTTTGTAGACTTTCCTTAAACTCCTCTTCGATGTTCTTTTTCTCTTCCGGAGAAAGAAGTTCGTCGAAAGACTGATTGCGGTATAAATCCAATTTATTGAAGATCATCAACACTGGCTTTTGATCTACTCCTAGGGTGCGCAGGGTATCGATAACCGTGGCAATGTGTTCTTCGTATTTGGGATGGGATATGTCGATGACATGGAGCAAAATATCGCTTTCTCTCGCTTCATCCAATGTGGATTTAAAACTCTCTACCAAATGGTGGGGGAGTTTTCTAATAAATCCTACGGTATCCGACATCAAAAATGGCATTCTGCCAAATACTACCTTGCGAACCGTAGTATCCAGGGTTGCAAAGAGTTTGTTCTCTGCCAATACCTCGGATTTACTCAGTCGATTCATGATGGTCGATTTGCCCACGTTGGTATATCCGACCAATGCTACCCTGATAAATTCGCCTCGGTTTTTTCGTTGAGTTTCATTTTGCAACTCGATCTTGGCCAATTTGTCTTTGAGCTTCGATATTTTATCGCGGACTATCCGTCTATCTGTTTCAATCTCTTTTTCCCCAGGACCTCGCATACCAATACCCCCTTTTTGTCGCTCCAAGTGAGTCCATAAACCTCTCAGTCGAGGTAGTAGATATTGCATTTGGGCGAGTTCTACTTGAGTTTTGGCTTGAGCTGTACGGGCATGGCTGGCAAAAATATCCAAGATAAGATTAGATCGATCCAATATTTTTCGCTTCAGTACTTTTTCTAGATTCTGAGACTGGGAAGGACTTAAGTCGTCGTCAAATATGACGAGGTCTATATCATTGTCTTCAATGTATTGCCGAATCTCTTCTACTTTTCCACTTCCTATATAATATCTCTTGTCCGGTCGATCGGCTTTTTGAGTAAATCGCTGAATGGTAATGGCTCCAGCCGTACTCGCCAAAAATTCTAACTCATTTAGATAATCATTTATTATTTTTTCGTCTTCCATGCCAGTAATCAATCCAATGACTATGGCTCTTTCGTTTTCTGTTAAAAGGCCTGAAGAATTTTTCTTACCTATATTCCAATCGTTACTCACTATTTTTTGTATTTAAATTAACGGTTTTTTATCCACAACAATGGATTTTGAACCTGTTTTTTCTTCCATATTTCAAAATGGAGAACTGGGACGCCGTCGTTATTTTCTCCGACAACTCCCAAAATATCTTGTCTGCCTACCTGTTGGTTTTTAACTACATTTACCTGACTTAAATTGCTGTATACGGTGTTGTAACTGCCGTGATTTACCAAAACGACCATGTTGAAACCAGCGACAAAAACTGCTTCTATCACCCTCCCTTCAAATACATTGTAAACCTTGGATCCGGCTTCGGTCTGAATATCGATTCCATCATTTACTACTTTTATGTTTTTGAGTATGGGATGGGCTTGCTCCCCATATTTTCTCAAAATAATACCAGCATCGGTTGGCCAAGGTAATTTGCCTTTGTTTTTCTCAAAATTGCTAGAAAGTGCAGTTGTGGCAGGTGTGCTAGGCAATGCTGTATTGTTTTCCGCAATTAGTCTGGAGATCTTTGCACTCAGAGCTTTGCGCTCTTTTTCTTTTTGCGCTATGGTTTGGTTGAGTTTGGCAATATCTTTTTTTACGTCCTGAAGCATTTTATCCTTGGTTGCCATTTCCTTGGATAAATTGTTTTTTTGGCTCAACTTTTCATCCTTGGCTGCTGTCGTTCGCTGTTTTTTAACCTCCAATTGATTTTGCTTGTCCACTAAAGACTGTTGAATCTCTTGTATTTCGCTTTTTTGATTTTTCCTAAAATTCGATATTTGTCTAAAATATTGCCACCTCGCCATGGCCTGATTGAAGTTGGCTGAAGAAAGAAGCAATAAGATCTTGTTTTGAACCAAATTGGAACGATGATACTGTTGCAACATCTTGCCGTATTCTTTTTTGATCCGATCCAGCTTTTCCTTTTCTGTTTTTATTGCTCCGTTGAGATAGACTATATCATTGGAAATTTTTTTTAATTCCAGGTTGTAATTGGAAATTAGTTTTTCTCGGTTCGAAATCTGATTTTGCAGTAATTGGAATTGGTGTAATATATTGTTTGATTTTTCCTTGCTTTTTTGTAGTAATGCATTGGTGGCTTGTATTTCCTTGACAATTTGGTCTCGCTGGACATTCAATGACTCTACGTCTTGACCGTGTACTTTAAAAAGTAACGAGAGGAAGAACAGTGTACCGGCTAGGCACTTCAAAAGGTAGTTTAAGATTGTCATCGAAGCTGAAATTTTTTATTTCTAATTCAATATTAATGTTTTGTGCATTAGGAAAATTTGCAATATAATAGCGAAAGTAAGGAATATTTTTTAAATTGTTGTTATTATATTTAAGGTAACCAGATTCAATCGTCATACCTTTGCCTTCTATTAACCAAGAACTTTCTACAATGGTTTTTTCGTATAAAATATCGATAAATAACTTGGCTTCTGAAGAACTGTAGTCAAACTCATAGACATTTTGGTTTTTGAACAATTCGTACTTCTTGCCTTGGACAATAAAGGGATTGCCCAGTAAAAGATTGCGCAAGGAGAAAAATTCAAGGTCTTTACTGTATTTGTTTTGGACTTCTTTCCAACTGGCCTTCATGTATTCCTTGTTGAGGCGATTGATGACTTGGATAGAATCGTGAGTAACCAATGCTCTAAAGGCTTCAAATCCTATAAATTTGCCCAATATCCATATGCTGTCACTATTCATTCTGGTAGTCACTGTTGAACTATAACTCATCCCATCATCGGGCAGTGATATTCTCAGTTTGCCACTCATTTCTATATGGTCAATGGAGAGGAAAAAATCTTCAAAGGCTTCTGGAGAAAATTCACTTTTGGACTTTAATGATTTTGATCCACCACAACTTATGATCATTGCCATTACACAGCAACCAAATAATATTGAGTACAGTTGTTTCATAGTCTAGCTTTTATTCTAATTTGAAGAAGATGGGGGCATGCCATATTTAATGGCTTTGTCATAATATTTCTTGGCCGAGGTCGCATTGCCTGCATCGCGATATAAGTCGCTTAATAATTCAAAAACCGGATAATAAACCGAGTTTTCTGCAAGGGGCAAGAGGGTTTCAATGGCGGCATCTGGTCGATTCATTTTTTGATATACCAAGGCTAGTTGAACCTTGAATTCGGGACTGCTGGGGACTTTATTGACAGCGGATTGAATTAGTTTTAAGCTTTGTTCCAAATCCGGTTGAGACATTACACAATAACTTTCACGATAATCTATATTGGGATTTTCTCCTAATATTTTTCGCGCTTCAGCAAAAGCATTCGCTGATTTTTGACCATCGGATTGACATAAGATTTGTCCTTTTAATGCCCATATATTGGAAAGTAAAACTCTGTCCTTAGTTGCCAGTTTTTCCGCAAATTCCAATTCGAACAAGGCGTCATCATATTTTTGACTGTGGTAGGCTGCCATGGCCTTCATATAATAGACGGTGGCCTTATTGGGAAAATAGATCATGGCTTCATCAGTGGTTTTTAACAGTTCCTTCCATTTAAGGGTTTCCTTTAATGTCCAGAACAATTGTTCCCATACCATGTAATTGTCCGGATAGAGGGCTATAGTTTGTTGATAGAGGGGGATGGCCAGCAACGAATTTCCCGTATTGACCAACATATCGGCTCTAAATGCCAGAGCCTTAGCATCGTCGGGATGTGCGGTCAACAACCAAGCACTGGCTTCGCTTAAAGCTTGGAGTTCTAGACTGTCCAAATCTTCTAAATTGTTCTCTAAGAATGGCGCTAGATGAGGATATTTGCTGTTAAAGTCAATGGCTGAGTTGCTAAACATGTTCTCCAGCGTTCTGATTTTTTGAATAACAGAAGAAGTTGAATTGTCCTTGACATGTAATGCAATATTGGCGTCGGCGTCGTCGGGATCCAATGTGATTATGGATTGATAAACAGCCATGGCTTCTTCATCACGGCCTTGTTTTTTATAAAAATTGGCCAAGAGATTCAACAATAATTTATCGTTTGGATTTTCTTCTGACAATTTTTTCAATTCCACTATGGCTTCATCCTGTCTGTTCAATTGATCTAGGATCTGAATCTTTGAAAGGGCGTAGTCCCTGTGATAGCCAAATCGATCGATTAACCGATTTACGGTTTCCAATTGTTTTCCGTACTGTCCAGTTTTGTGATATAAGTACTCTAGACGATCGTAATACTCTTTTTCATTGGGAAACTGTTTAACCAAATTTTCCATGGTATTCGAAGCTTCCAGTATTTGATCGTTGTTGGCATAGGCTTCAGCACCGTGGATATAGTACCATGGATTGGTTTTTTCATTGACCAGGGCTAAAGAGAAATAATTAGCCGATTCGGTGTAGTTTTTTTGCTGTAAGTACACTTTGGCCAATAGGTAGGCAGCCACATCGTCGTTGGGATCCAATTCCAAAATTTGTTTGTATAAAACAATGGCTCCGTCGGTATCTCCAATTATTTTTTTCTTTTCTGCATCAATAAACATCGACTCTGTATCGACAGATTTTTGAGGCAATAATAGTTCTTGACTCAGACCTGTCGGTGGAAGGTAAAAGAGTGCTAAGAAAAAAATCAACAATGATGTGGCTACATGCACTAATATAAATGGTTTTAATCTACAATTGTAATTTTACAGAAGTTGGTCTTCAGTCTTTTGTTCAACGGCATAGCTCCTGTATTTATTATAACATCACCAGACGATATCCATTCTTTTGATTTCAATATATTGACTACATCTTCAATGGTACCATCGGTAGTGGTAAATTTGTCGTACTTAAAGCATTTAATTCCCCATACCAAATTGAGAATAGACAGGGTCTTGTTGTTGCCTGAAAACATAAATATAGGACAATCTGGGCGATAACTACTCACTTTAAATGCAGTATATCCCGATTCGGTAAATCCTACGATACCTTTGGCACCGATAGTTCGCGACATTCTACCCGCGGTAAAACAAACCACATCTGAATGATAGGTCTCCGATCCTTTGACTGCTTTGGGGCGTTTGCCTTTCATCATCAACAGTTTTTCCGCCTCGCTCAATATCTTAGTCATCATTTCAATCGTCATCACGGGATACTCACCAACACTGGTTTCTCCACTCAACATTACGGCGTCAGCACCATCAAATACGGCATTGGCCACATCGGTAACTTCTGCTCTGGTAGGAGATGGGTTGGAAATCATACTGTCCATCATTTGGGTGGCAACGATGACGGGGCATGAATTTTCGATACACTTGTTGATTATTTGTTTTTGAATACCAGGCAATTGCTCGAGGGGTACTTCAATACCCAAATCTCCACGGGCAACCATTATTCCATCGGTAACTTCGATTATAGAGTCGATATCGGCAACGGCTTCAGGTTTTTCAATTTTAGAGATTACGAGGGCGGGGTGGTTGGCCTTAGAAATAATTTCTTTTAGTTGAATAACGTCTTCTGGTTTGCGCACAAAGGATAGAGCGATCCAATCAACATCTTGCGTCAAAATATAATTAAGATCTCTTAAATCTTTTGGGGTAAGAGCAGGCAGAGAAGTTTTTGTATCTGGCAAATTTACCCCTTTTCTACTACTCAATTCTTTTCCGTGTTCCACTTTTAATCGAACACTATTGATGCGATTGGTATCGATTACAGAAAATATAACCTTGCCATCGTCACATAAAATTCTCTCACCGGGATTGACATCTTTCGGGAAGTCGGCATAACTAATGTGTACTCGCTCTGCATTACCTAATACTTCTTCCGTAGTAAATTCTATTTCGTCACCTCTAGTAAGCGGAATGGCATTGTTCTCGATTAATCCCACTCTGATCTTAGGGCCTTGTAAATCAGCCAATATACTAACATAGGTGCCCAGTTCTTCCTTTAATTGATGGATGGTATCAATTACTTTTTGGTGGGTTTCGTGCTCACCGTGTGAGAAATTTAAACGAAACACATCTACACCTGCCAAGATTAATTTTTTTAATTGATCATATGAGTCAATGGCTGGACCTACTGTGGCTACAATTTTTGTTTTTTGAAAAGAATTCATACACGAGATTTGTTTATTCAAGATTTAATAATCACACCTATCAGATAGGTGTCAAATGGACAAAAATAGTTAAAAATTATAATGTTGTATCTTAAAGCTCAATAAGTCTAGGTAAAATCGTCAAGAAATAAATGCAATATATAGATGAGGTAGGGGGCTGAGTAGGGAGTATTTTCAATAAAATGCCTATATTGCCGTGCTATTTGCGCACAATTGATAAAAAAAACTTGTTAATCAAGGGATTTATATATTAATTTGCGCTAAAATTGTTTCATAAAATTAGAATATCATGTCGAGCGTAGCTGAAAAAGTTAAAAAAATTATTGTTGATAAATTGGGTGTTGACGAATCAGAGGTAACACCAGAGGCTAGTTTTACAAATGACCTAGGTGCTGATTCATTGGATACAGTGGAGTTAATTATGGAATTCGAGAAAGAATTCGATATATCCATCCCTGATGAGGAGGCTGAAAATATCCAGACAGTAGGACAAGCCGTTTCATATGTTCAAAAAGAAGTTGAGAATTAATTATAATAATTAATACTTTTAGCCCTCTTATTTGTAAAAAAGTAAGAGGGCTATTTTTTTTGAATAAATTTTGATCGTAGACCTTCCCAGCTGTTTTATGTCAAATTGCGTAAATCAATAAATCGGAGGTTTTAGCAATTTTAAGTTGCTGGAATTAGTTAAGTTGAGGCTATTTGGCCTAATATTTAAAACTAAGGAATGTTTTTTTATTATATTGAGATGTGTACTTTAGTTAATAGGGTGATCTTAATTTAGTTAAATTTTTTTTAATACTTTTATTGATATTTTTAATGTTATCAGGTATTAAAGGAGTCCATTAAAAATTATTATTTAAAAAAGATAATAGACCAAGAGAAAAAAAAAGCTGATGAAAAGAGTCGTAATAACAGGAATAGGAGCCATCACTCCCATAGGTAATAATATAGAAGAATACTCGAAAGCGCTAAAAGAAGGGCGCAGTGGAGCGGATTACATTACGCATTTCGACGCCACTAAATTTAAATCTACTTTTGCTTGTGAAGTGAAAAATTTTAACGGCGACGAAATTTTTGGCCGAAAAGAGGCTCGAAAAATGGACATGTTTAGTCAGTACGGCATGGTGTCTACCGAGGAAGCCATTCAAGATAGTGGTATCGATTTGGATGCTGTAGACTTAGATCGCGTCGGTGTAATTTGGGGTTCTGGTATTGGTGGTTTAAGATCACTTGAAGAGCAAATCGAAATCAATTCTGATTACGATAAGGATCCCCGTTACAATCCTTTTATGATTCCCAAGATGATCGTAGATATCGTTCCTGGTCAAATCGCCATTCGATATGGTTTGAGAGGGATCAATTACGGTACTGTGTCGGCATGTGCATCATCAAGTCACGCCATCATCAATGCAGTGGACAATATAAGATTGGGCCGTGCTGATGTTATTATTTCGGGTGGATCGGAAGCAGCAGTTACCAGAGTAGGTATTGGAGGATTTTCAGGCATGAAGGCTTTGTCCAATCGCAATGACGATCCCAAAACCGCTTCTCGCCCCTTTGATCTTGACCGAGATGGTTTTGTGTTGGGAGAGGGTAGTGGTACCGTGATTTTGGAAGATTTAGAACACGCTCGCAAGAGAGGTGCAAAAATATATGCCGAAGTATTGGGTGGAGGTATGACCGATGATGCCTATCATATAACGGCTCCTCATCCCGATGGCCGCGGTGCTGCCAATGTGATGAGAAATGCATTGCAAGAATCTAAAGTCAATACCTCTGAAATCGATTATATCAATGTTCATGGTACATCTACTCCACTAGGAGATGTGGCCGAAGTGAAGGCGATTTTGGAAATTTTCAAGTCAGATGCCTATCGTTTAAATATATCTTCGACTAAATCTATGACAGGTCATTTATTGGGAGCTTCTGGTGCCATTGAGGCCATCGCTTGTATGATTGGTATGCAGGAAGGATTTGTTCCACCCACCATCAATCACTTTACCGATGATCCCGATATCGATGCCCAGTTGAATTTGACATTTAATGAAGCCCAGGACAGGAAGATCGAGACCGTATTGTGCAATACTTTTGGCTTTGGCGGTCATAATACTTCCTTTGTTTTGAGAAAATTCTGATTTTAAATAGGCAAGCATTGATTCAAAAAATATATAATTACTTTTGGTCTAAAGACAAATATTTTATCCGAAATATTCGGGAGCAATTGGGTTTTGTACCTAAAAATTTGTTTTTATTCAAGCAAGCCTTTATTCACAAAAGTAACCAAGATCCATCCTATCAAATCTCAAATGAACGACTTGAGTTTTTAGGTGACGCCATACTTTCAACCATTATCGCGGAGTATTTATTTAATAAATACATCTATGAAGACGAAGGGTTTTTGACCAAGATGAGGGCGAAAATTGTGCAGCGAAAGACCCTTAATAAGGTAGGGAAGGACTTGGGTTTAGATGTTTTTCTCAAGCACTACAATCAATTGAAGCTAAGTGATTCCATGCTGGGCAATGCCTTGGAGGCTTTATTGGGCGCTATTTATATAGAAAAGGGCTATAGTTATACCAAAAACTTTGTCATCGATAAGATCCTTCAAGACCATCTCGATATTCATTCTCTTGAGAAAAAGGACGAAAATTTCAAGAGTCGATTGTTGGAATGGTGCCAAAAGCATAGTAAGGAACTTGAATATGAATTGGTGGAAAAATACCGTCATCAGAAACGGGATCGATTTAAGGTTGCCGTATTGGTCGATGGAAAAATTATTGCAGAAGCTTCGGAATTCAACAAAAAGGGAGCAGAGCAATTAGCTTCCCAAAAGGCCATGAGTTCTTTGGGATTGATTAAAGTACCGGTTCAAGGATAGATAGATGATAGATCCGGCTGAATTTGTGACCAATAGTCGATTGTCATTGATGAAAGCGGGATTGGAGGTTTGGGCCGATTGGATGTCCAATATGTACGAGAAGCCCATCTTGGAACATCTCCAAACATTTGAGCAAGAGCGGTTTCAGATAGCATCGTCAATGGTGGATGCCAAGCTCGGTAAAATAGGGCAGAGGTTGCGCCTTCTAGACGCCAGTGTTGATCGTACGGATTTGGATGGTTTTTTTTATCATTGGACTTATCTTCAGCTATTGTTGAGCTTTTGGCAGCGCTACGATGATTTAAATCCTTCTTTGCAGCTGAATTTACTCTATCAATCCGGTCTGAATTTTACAAAGAAAAATCTCGCTACTGCGCCCAGATTAGAGGGGCGGTTTACGGTTCTGTATCAAGAGTTTGAAAAGGTGGAGAAGTTGCGACAGCGCGAGGTTTGGTTTCTGGATAAAGATGGGGGAAGATTTCATTTACTGCGAGATTTTGCATTTGGCAATCAACCATTTGAGCAAACATTTATAACCGGGAGAGATTATGGCGGACAATTGATTCCCTTGCCTTTCGACGGCAGTGTTCGATGTTGGAAAGAGAATTTGGCCCTTATGGCGGTTTCTTCAGAAGCATTGGATTGGTCGAAGTATGTCTGTGATTTACATAGCTTGAATGAGAAAATGCATGATGTTTTACTGCTAAATCCATTTTTGGAAGCGCTTCCTGTGGTATTGTCCTTGCAAACTGTTTATGCAGATGGTGAGTGGTATATGTTAGATCATCAGAGACAGAGGTTGTCGAAATTGGTCGGAAGTGATTTTGTAATGCAAAGTATTTTTGCTGCCTGTTATTATCAACCGACCGTTGTTGTAGGGTTATGGTCTCGGATGGGATTTCAACCTTGGGCTACTGTACAAGATGGTCAATATCAACCTGTGTTGTTGTGATGACCGAATGAAGTTGCTCAATGGAGCAACCAAATGTCCTTAATATGACTGAATATAGTGCGAAGCACCAAAGGTCGTAAATCGACCTTTGATGAAGGAACCACGACCTCTGTGTCGTGGGTGGGGAAGCCAGGATGAGGGAACCGAGGCCACTGTGCCGAGGCGTGATTGCCCTCAAAATCGTATAGAATATGCCACTGTGCCGAGGTGACTGAATGAAGTTGTCCGGAGGATGACTGAATGAAGTTGTCTGGAGGACAACCCAATCCAGTAAATGTGGATTGGATGAAGGAACCAAAGCCACTGGCTTTGGGTGTGAACGAGCATGACCGAATAAAGTACAAAGTACCGATGATCCAAAAGTGATCATCGATGAGGGAACCGAGATCTCCTGATCTCGGGTGGGTGGCCAAAAGCACCAGAGCCCGTAAATCGGGCTCTGGCGAGTGAAGTCGCAGCCACTGCGCTGCGACAAGAATACATAAAATTCGACAGCAAATTCTCACTGTGCTGCGACGAGATAGCATTTAAATTGACAAGCATAAACTACGATTGCAGTAATAATATAATAATGGATGAAGGACCCGGGGCCACTGGCTCCGGCGTAGTATCAATAAAATTTCATGGTAATCTTTACTGCGCTGCGACGAGACTGCACTCTATATTTGAAAAACGTAGAGACACGACTAAATGAAGTAGTCTGAAAGACTACCAAATGCCCATTGAGGGTATTTGATGAAGGAGCCGAAACCTCCGTGTTTCGGGTGGGTCGGCCTTGCGTCTCCAAAATAATGTCAAATGAGACGCAAGATCTTGCGTCTCTACTTCTCGGCATGATTGCTTCCTGGTCGACTATAATGATATAGCCTTCAGAATTTAACCCTAAAAGGGTGATGGATAAAATTCTCGCATACATTTTTCTCTTTTATTATCCCAAAATTCCACTCAAGTATTCTAGGAATATTTCACTATTAACTATATTCAAGAGATATGAGGTCATCTAAACAATGTTAAATTGTGTATTTGTATAAAATTTTTTCGTACATTGAATATATTTTTAATTATATAGAATGACTCCGTCGTGAATACCACATCGAAAGTTTATACTATAGTTTTCTATTTATACAACCCCTCTCAGTATCGATTATGCTACCATAGTGTAGGATACAATAGTGTGAAACATGACGTTTCGTGATTTGTGATACTAGAATAGTGTTCAAAATTATTGTTGTATTTAATACCTTGAAATGAGGCCCCAAAAGGACTAATAAGTGAAAATAAGTTGGCAGTAGTGCCCAACCAATTATTTTCTATTATTAAATCCAAAACAAATGTTGTTTATGCCGTCATTATTCCATCTAGCCATCCTGTGCAGTTTGTCATGGCTTATCTCTTGTCAGTCTAATGAGGATCAAGTCATTGTTATACCAGAAGAGGAAGTTTCTATTTTCGACCTTGTTGAAGACATTCAATTCCTCCGATTGGGCCATCCTTCCCAAGAAGAATCCCTGTTCTCCCGTATTCAGAACGCTTTCTTTTTGGACTCTTTTATTGTCTGTGGGCAAAACGGCATTGATTATAACGACCATGGTCAATATGAATACTTCGATTATCAAGGTCGCTTTATCCGTCGCTTCTCTGCCCACAATGTGCTTAACGAAGGATTCTTTTATACATCGTTATTTCAGGCCAATAACGATGGGTTATACATGACTGATAAGGTCCGCAATCAAACTTACCACCTCAATCATCATGGTCAACTCATTGATCAATTCGCCCCCATCAATCGGGCCTCTATATATATTCCAATTGATGAAGATTTAGTACTCTATTCGTATAATCGAGCAATGCCTGAAAATGTGTTAGACGGAAATGAATACTACGATTTTTTTCTATATTCTCAAAAACAAGGTGAAATTATTAATAAGGGAGTAAGGGATATTCCAGAGTATTTAAGATATTCTTTTGGGGATATTCAATTTAATTTTTCAAAAAATAATACAATATATCACAGTACGATACATGACCCTAACTATATTATTTATGAAATAAATAAAAATGGATGTTCAGAAATCGATCGACTAGTTTTTTCAAAAAACATGATTGACGAGAACCAAATAACTCATAATCAAAACGGTTTTATTAATCTTTCCTATTACTCTGACAATAATGTCATATTCGACGTCTTTGCTATTCAACGAGACAATAATCACCTATATGGAATCATCAATCAAGGTGTAAAATCCAACTACTTATTTAAGAAAAATATGCGTACGGGGCAATCTCAAGCTACACGAATCAACTGGCATGACATGGTCAAAGACAACAATATTTACCGTAGTAACGTGATCAATTACAGTGAAGATGGTTATCTAGCGATCTTTAGTCCTGCTATTGACTTCAAACCTTTTCTCGATGCCAATGAAGAAATGTTGAAGCCCTATTTGATCAACGATTTTTCCGACTTCTCTTACGATGACAACGACGTCATCATCCTCATCAAGTTTAAGCCAGAGTACTATCAAATGTAAAAATGTAAGCTATGAGATCTTTCTTCCATCTAGCCATCCTTTACTGCCTTTACTGTTTGACTTCTTGTCAATCTAAGGTGGATCAGGTCATTATTATACCAGAAGAAGAAGTATCCATCTTTGACCTTGTGGAGGACATTCAATTTCTCCGACTCGGTCATCCTTCCCAAGAAGAGTCCCTTTTCTCAGCAATTAAACACGCCTTTTTTCTCGACTCCTTCATTGTCTGCGGGCAAAACGGCATTGATTATGGCGATCATGGACAATATGAATACTTCGATTATCAAGGCAACTTTATTCGACGTTTTTCCGCCCACAATGTACTCAAAGAAGGTATTTTTTACACTACTTTATTTCACGCCGATAACAATGGCCTTTATATCACGGATCGCGTGCGAAACCAAACCTACCACCTAAACCATCACGGCCATCTCGTTGAACAATTTCCTCCTATAAATAAAGCTTCACTTTACATTCCTTTGAATGAAGATATAGTGCTCTATACCTATTGTAATAAAAAACCTAAAGGATTAATAGATGATGATGAATTTTATGATTTTTTTCTTTACTCGAAGCGTCAACAAAAGGTGATTCAAAAAGCCGTTACAGAAATTCCTGAATATGAAAGAATTTTTTTTAGCGGCGGTCAATTCTTATATACTGGTAATAACACCATATATCATTCTACCGCATACGACTTTCAATACATTGTTTATAGTATGAATACCTCTCAGATCGAAGAAGTCGACCGACTTAAATTTAGTCAAGGTATGATTCAAGTAGATCAATTAACCTTTAATAAAGCTGGTATGCCCATTAAATCCTATTACTCTGATAATGATATTATTATTGATGTTTTTGCCTTGCAAAAGGTAAAAAACATGGTTTATGGTTTAATAATGAGAGGTTGGAAAACCAACTATGTTTTTAAGAAGAATTTGAGAAATGGCAGTTCTCAAGCTATCCGAATCAATTGGCATGGCCTGGTCAAAGATAATTATATAGATCGAGGCAAGATAATCCATTACAGCAAAGACGGATATATAGCCACCCATAGTCCTGCCTTTAATTTTAAGCCTTTTCTCGACGCCAACAAGGAAATACTTGAGCCCCACTTGATTAACGATTTTTCCGACTTTTCCTACAATGACAACGACGTCATTATCCTCATCAAGTTTAAGCCTGAGTATTATCAAATGTAAAAACTATAACTCAAAATCGATTAAATACTTATAATATGCTCGACTTCTATGGGGCACTACAATGGCATTTATTATTAGGTGAATAGCGTTGTCCTTGAACCTGCCTATTTTTACTGAGATAGGTGATATAAAAGTTTAACTGTCATTCTAAAAATCACTTAGCATACATGTTTTCCCAATCATTTTGCAGGCTTATGCCACAATCCTATAAAAGCGTTCCCATGATCCTCATTTTTAATTTAAATCGTTGTCCAAATTCCGTTGCATTGAAAACAAAGCTACATTCATTCTCTATTCAGTGTATATTACTGCTCCTATTCTTACTTTAGATGTATTCTAACATGGCAGAAATAATAATTTATTTTATACCTGATCAGGTATATTTCAGTCAAATAACTATTAAATTATACCCGTAATGGTATATTTTTAATGTGAATTCATAAATATATACCCAAAAGGTATAAGTGAGGTGAAGAATTTGAGTCAAATTGTTAATAAAGAAGGAAGTCTATTGGGTTGACGCAAGAAGACCTATCCTTCAATGCTAAGGTAGGACTATGATTTATTAGAGATCCTGAACATGGAAAACGAAGCTTGCAAATGGATAAAGTGAATCAGGTGCTGTTATTATTTGGTCATGAATCTTATTCAATAAGAAAGAGATGACGAAAGCACTATTATTTATTTGAAAAATGGGCAAAGAGTCCTGAAATGAAGGATTCCTTTCTTGCTAATGACCATTTTAAAATGAGATTCGGATATATAGGTGTTCTAAGGAAGGCAAGAACTACCTATAAGCAGTGCCGGTAGGGCGCGAATGTTATTAGAAATGGGTCAAAATGTATAGAGATGCTATGCTGGCCATTGGTTATTCACAAATTTAATTCAAAATAAATAATGTAATAATGGACAAAGCGAAAACAGTTGACGATTATTTTAATGCTCAATCAGAAAAAGCGAAAAAAGCACTGATCGAATTAAAAAAGTGTATTCTTGAAGTTATACCTGATGCGACTGAATTGTTGAACTATAATATTCCTGCATATTCATTGGTAGTGGGTGGAAAAAGAGAACAGCAAATTATGATAGCTGGCTATAAAAACCACGTAGGATTTTATCCACATCCTACGACTATGGAAAAGTTCGACGCGGAATTAAGTGAATTTAAAAGAGGGAAGGGTTCTGTTCAATTTCCATTGGATAAACCGATACCCAAAGACCTTATTATGAGAATGATAAAATACAGATTGGAACTAGTATTGCAAGGGGGTAATTGAATATTATTAAGGTAGGAAATAGGTTATTATTCGTATAAATTAAATCTTTTTTTGTTCGATAATTTACCTTGTTGTAGAGTGAAAAGTCACTATTTTTTGTAAACTATAACACGATATACAATGCGATTAGAGACATTTATTAACACAGGTAATTATAAGGATAGAAAAACAAATAGGCCAGGTATTTCTGTATAGGCTAGGAGAACAGGACATATTGGATACAAATTCTCCACTTTAAACTACAAAAAAACCCTTGCAATTCATTGAACTACAAGGGTTAACAAAATATGTTGGCGGTCCGGACGGGACTCGAACCCGCGACCTCCTGCGTGACAGGCAGGCATTCTAACCAACTGAACTACCGGACCAACACTTTTATCTTAAACAAGTCGCTTTTAACTTGATGCTATTATTTTTAAACTTTAAGTCGTTACCGTCTTACCGTTTTAGCGAATGCAAATGTATAACACTATTTTAAATTCTCAAAAGATATTTTCATTAATTTTAAAAAAAAATATCAATTCAAGGTTTTCTCTAAAATCCTTTAGTAAATTCGCATAGAACAAATCGACAAATTATGGTTTTTTTAGAGTTTGAAAAACCCTTAGAAAGTCTCTACGAACAATTGGATAAAATCATTGAAGTAGGCAAAGAAGGTGACATCAATGTGGATCCAATGGTCAAAAAGCTGGAGCGCAAAATCAAAAAGACACAAAAAGATATATATCAAAATTTGAATGGCTGGCAGCGCGTCCAGTTGTCCAGACACCCCAACAGACCCCATACCCTATATTATATCAATGAAATATGTGATGAATTTATAGAGCTTCACGGTGATCGCTATTTCAGTGACGATAAAGCCATCGTGGGGGGATTGGGAAAAATAGATGGTCAGACTTTTGTGTTAATCGGCCATGAAAAAGGAACCAATACCAAATTGCGTCAGTACCGAAATTTCGGTATGGCCAATCCAGAAGGATATAGAAAATCATTGCGATTGATGAAAATGGCAGAGAAATTTGGTTTCCCAGTTATATGTATGATCGATACCATGGGAGCCAATCCTGGTATTGAAGCCGAAGAACGAGGTCAGGCCGAAGCCATTGCTCGCAATATGTTTGAAATGGCCAAATTGAAAACCCAAACTATGTGTTATATCATCGGTGAAGGAGCCAGTGGGGGAGCCATTGGATTGGGAATCGGTGATCGAGTCTTTATGTTTGAAAACACTTGGTATTCTGTAATTTCTCCAGAATCCTGTTCGCAAATACTTTGGCGCAGTTGGGATTTTAAAGAACAAGCTGCTGAGGCCCTAAAATTGACTTCTGACCACATGGCATCATTTGGTTTGATTGATGGAATTGTTAAAGAACCCCTAGGTGGTGCTCATTCCTTTCCAAAAGAGACGGCAGCTATTTTTAAAGCCCATATATTGGAAGAATCTGCTAAGCTTAAAGAAAAGGAAATCAGTGTTTTATTAAACGAAAGGATTGAAAAGTACAGTGCTATGGGGGAATATCTTTTAAATCCCAAAGAAGCCGTATCTGCTAAAAAGTGATAATTTTGTTTGGTTTAATGTAAAGATTGAAAAAGGTATTTCTATTTTTACATTTTAATAATGCAAAAGGAAAGCGCGAAGAGCTATTTATATGGTGGATATACAGCAGTTTAAAGGTACAGGTACAGCATTGGTCACTCCATTTACCAAAGATGGAGCTATAGATTATGACTCATTAAAGCGTCTGATAGAATTTAATATAGAAGGAGGGGTGGATTATCTGGTTTGTTTGGGTACCACTGGTGAGGCAGTCACTCTAAACCGTCCCGACTGTCAAGCTATTTTGGATTTTACGGTTGAAGTGGTGGCGGAGAGAGTACCTATTGTATTTGGTGTATTTGGTAGCAATAGTACGGAGATTGTATTGGAGAGACTGACGGGCTATTCCTTGGACGGCGTTTCCGCCTTGTTGTCGGCTAGCCCATACTACAACAAACCATCGCAAGAAGGGATTTTTCAGCACTATAAAGTATTCGACGAGCAAAGTCCTCTGCCCATTATTATATACAATGTGCCTGGGCGTACTGCTTCCAATATCAGTGCAGAAACCACTTTGCGCATTGCCAAGGAGTGTAAAAACATTATCGGTATCAAGGAAGCTTCTGGTAATTCGGATCAAATAGCTTCTATCTTAAAGCATAGACCAGACGATTTTTTGGTGTTGTCCGGTGATGATCCTACGGTATTGGGTTCTATGGCCTACGGTGCTGATGGGGTGATATCGGTTGTTTCAAATGTTTATCCAGATATTTGGTCAAAGATGATTCGTTCTTGTCTTAACGGCGATTTTGCTGAAGCTAGAAAATTTAACGCTGAACTTATAGACTTGCACCAATGGTTGTACATCGAAGGCAATCCATGTGGGATTAAAGCCGCCTTGCAATATAGAGGTATCATTAAAGAGCGTCATGTTCGACTGCCCTTGGTTCCTCTTTCTGAAGCCAACTATGCCTCTCTGAAAAGAGAAATGGACTTGGTGAAAGGATAATTTTTTGCAAATAGTCGTACTTGCGGAACTGAAGCTATCATTTCTTTTTGTTATTACTACGAAATGTATTTATAAATGATAAGCTCACCCACCCACGAAAGGGAGGTGAACGAATGAAGTTGCACAAAGTGCAACCCGATGAACTAAACGTCCATCGGATAAGAGAAGTCATGCTCTGTGGCATGACTAGAATTTTTGAAAACTGACGTGTTGGTTTAGATATTATATGGACTGATTATATCTATCAAGATTTTAATATATAATGTTCGACCAATTATTTTTGCTATCGGTTCTATGAAATATCGTCATGCCGTAGTGGGCATAACTTCTATCACTAGAGTCCGATTTTTGGATTCTGATGTAATCACGACGCTCGTAGGAGGAAAATATCTTAATCAATTGAATTATGCCTTTTCGGAAATTGTGATAGTTTGCTAAAATAAGAGTTGGCTGTTGGCTTATTTGGCCCTCCTATGAAGCTTAAAACTGGTCGTCTTTTATTGATATTAATATATCCCCACCCCGTGGGTTTTTTAACTATCATTGTTGGTGACTCAATAATATAAAAAGGTTATAGCTATTGTAAATAAAAAGATCCACTGGAGAGATATTTGAATAATCAGAGTGGAAAACAAAGGTTGATAGCTTATACATTTTCATTATTCTCAACTTATTCTATAGTCACAGTGGAGGAAGTCAAAAATATTGATTGATCGCTTTGGGGATCAAATATCTTTTATGTGAAATTCATTTAATCTGAGGATTAAATTTATGGTTTTCTTTTGGTGTATTTGGGTTTAAGGGGGTTTCTGCTGGGTAAATTCTGTGTATTTTATTTATTACAATATAAAAATATATTTTGTATATTGTTTGTTGAAATATTACTTTATTGGTGAAGGATGTAGATAAAAGGTGAACGAACCAAGTATAAAAATATGCAAACATGGAATATTATAGGGATATCAGAAATCAAATTTATGCCGATATGGCCTATAGACTAGGGAAAATTGTTACTCATTATGAAAAAGTAAATGTGGATGAGGAGAAGTTTGAAGCAACTCTCAATATATCTGTACTTCAAACGCTTATGACCCATTGCCATGAATATGTTCGCATAATGACACGTGGAGATCGTAAGAATTCCATTTTTTCGAAGACAATTTCGGAAGCAAATTGGGGAATTGACGAAAATTGTTGGGTTGAAAATACATTTAATGAGGAGCTCACCTCACAGAATTTTATTCAGCGAATAAGAAATGGTCTGAGTCATCCAACCAACATTGATATAGATAGTGATTTTCCATCCACAGGATTTACGACCCTAAAAAACAAATCAAATACAATAGAGGTGTTTAGATTTATTAATTCACCTGATACCAGAAATAATCGGCTTAAAGAGTTTACGGAGGAACAAGTACGTAGAACAATCTATACTCGAGAATCGAGTTATCAAGATATTTACCATGAATTTCCGGAAGATATCAATTATCGTGAAAAAGAAGGTAAGATAGGTAAGTATTACATGGTCAGCAAGGGAAGGCAATTTGCAAGAATCTCCATTATCGACCTATCAGTAGATCAGCTGGGAAACTTTGTTAAAAATTTAGCCAATTATTTAGCCCAGCCGATTCAGAAAGATTGGGATGGTGTCACTGTTAATGATTTATTAGCCGCATGAAAACATTGGTTTACTTTGCATCAGGCCCTCCTAAGCCAGCCTATCAACAGCTCGATTACGACAGGGTAATTTTAATTGACAATTGCTTCGGGAATAGAAGTGTTTATTCTAGTCCTGTTTTTAATAAAGGAAAAGTCACCTGAATTGGAATGGATTGTCTGAGATCAATACAATATTTAAAGAATAATGGAGTAGAAATTGATTGCTTTGTGTCGTTGAATGAAGGTCTAAATGAAGGAGGTGGTAGTTATGCCATTAATTCAGATTTTTTTCTGGGCTATGTAATGCCTTTATTAAAAGACCAGTATCTTCATATTATGAGTAAATCATACTATGGAGGACAATATAGGGTGAGTATGAATCTACCTTATGATAAAGTGGAAATATTGAACGATCATGAAGCTTATCTAGCTCCCAATACCTTTTCAGATTATAGACGGTTCATAGATCGGGCCCAGGTTTTTCAAATGACCAGAACGTCAACGATTCGAGAAATTTCCATCCCATCGAAAATTAAAGTATCTGTTCATCACGACAGCATCTGGAATCACTATGACGATCTTGACGTGTTGGGGGTATCCTGCATTTCAAGAGATCAGCGTTTCTTCTTCGAAAGTATTCACAAAACCATTGAACTTAGCCGTGCTTCTATAGAAGGAATATTAAACTATTGTGAAGTCAATAAACTAGAAAGATTAGGGTTGACTCCATGGGCCAAAGGGAAGTATGCTTCCTTTATACAGAAGGTGAGAATTTATAGGGCGGATTATCCCAAGAAGATTCAACTATTTCATTTAAATAAAAATGATTATAAAATACTAAAGGAGTATTCTGAAGATAAAGAGTGAGATTTTTAGAATTTATCATTATTTAATTCCGTGGGCTATTTCAAAATTGGTTTTTTCCCTATGTTATTTTTCATTGTCCATTGAGGACTTTTTTCTTGTCATTCAAAGTTTATATTATTCTATAATTATAGGTTGGCTGTTGAATAACATGTCGCTTTTATGGAGCTTGAAACTATTCATCTTCTTTTTCTATTAACATATCGCCACGCTGTGGCTTTTCTTACTATCATTGTTGGTGACCCATACTATAAATAGGTTATAGATATTGAAAATAGTAAGCTCTACCGGAGAGAAATGAGACTGAACGGATTGGAAATAAAGATTGCAAACTGATCACGATATTTAAACTTTTCCATCTCCCCAAAATTCTTCCCATTACTTCCACTTGTATTTACTATTTTAGAAGTTTAAAGCAATCTATTGCCATCACCTCAAACATTCGAAAAATACCAAAAAAATGAAGCATAAATTTGAAATATTGGGGCTTTGTATCGCATGGTTTGCCATTCTGGCACAGTTTGTTGTAATGGTTCAAAACAGGCAAGCCGAGATGTTGGAAACCATTTTGCGTTTCTTTGGTTTCTTCACCATTCAGACCAATATTTTAGTGGCATTGTTTTTTACCGTATCTGCCTTCAACATTACAAGGCCTCCCTTCAAAGTACTCTTGACCAAAGGAAGCATTACCGCACTCACTGCATTCATACTCATTGTAGGATCGGTATATCAGATAGTTTTGAGGAGTATCTGGGAACCAACGGGACTTCAATACGTGGTAGATGAATTGTTGCATACTGTCATTCCATTGTACATGCTTGGATACTGGATATTTAATGTCGAGAAACAGGATTTGCCACTAAAAAAGGTATTGAATTGGTTACTCTATCCACTGATTTATCTAGTATTTGTAATCGCAAGAGGCAGTCTGTCTGGATTTTATCCCTATCCATTTTTAAACATCGATGAAATTGGATTTGAAAAGGCTCTGGGGAACATCGCTATTATTTTTGTGCTGGCACTGGTTTTATTGGCCACTTTGTCCTGGGGTGGAAAAATTATAATCAAGAATAGATCTACCAAATAGTAGAAGTTTTGATGAGAAGAGAACCTCAGGCCTATGTTTTGTGACGAAAAATGAGCTATTTGGCTATTTCGTAGTGATGCCGGCGACAACACTATATAAAAATATAAAAAGTTAATCGCTCAACCCAAAGGGGGGCATTTTCAAAATACCTCCAATTTTTTATTGAACGGCTAAATGAAAATGATAACAGTAGAATTAGCAAAGAACTGGATCAAATTATCGTACATTTAATCTATTTCTATTCTTTTACAAACCGATATTAATAATTAAAACCTTGCAAAATGCTAAAAAATCTATTTGTTTTGATATTCATTTCTACCATTTTGTCGGGGTGTCAACAAAAACAAAAGAACTTATATAAAACAGCGGAATTTCAACAAGGGTTTCCCGAAATATTAGGACCAATTGAGAAAAATTTGCCGTTCAAAATTCAAAGTCATTCAATTTTGAAATCCAATAATGATTCAATCGATATTTATATTGGAGTTCTTAAGCAAGGCGAACAATTTGGAAATTGGATTGCATTGGTTTCGAATAATCAATTAAAACAATTTAGTACGATTGATTTTAAACAAAATTCTGTAAATCAAAAAGAAAATGATATCGATATTGAATTTAATAATTCTACAAACAGAGTATCATTAAGGATTAAAGAGTTAGTAAATTTAGAAAATAGAATCACCTATTCTTGGATCAACCAATCAACATTAACAGATTCATTGACTGTTTTGAGAATCGACCAACCTCTTGTTAAAGGAAAAACTTTGCCTTCAATTGAACTTACCGATATTAAGGGAGACAAATTGAATTTGAATGACATCAATGGACAAACTATTGTTATAAATTGGTGGGCAGTTTGGTGTGCACCTTGTAGAAAAGAAATCCCTGGATTGAATAAATTAGTCGATAAATATTCAGGTAAAAACGTAAAGTTTGTTTCAATTACCGATGACTCTAAAGATAAAGTTTCTAAGTTTCTAGAAAATAATGAATTCCAATATGACATTACATTTATTTCTAAAGAGGACAGAATACTCTTTGGTAACTCATATCCTAAAAATATTGTAATCGATAGCGCTAAAACCATAACATTTTACAAAGAAGGTGGAAATGAATTTGTATGGCAAGAAATTGACCAACATCTGACGGAAATGAATAATAATAAATAAGCACTATTGCTATCACGGTGAATAAATGATCGCTTATTTCACTGCCGACTTGCGAATATTTCTTTGGAATATTCTATCTGTTATTTTTTTACTAAAACACGTAATTGATTATAAATTAAATCAATATCTCCATAATTTGAATAAAATAAGAAGAGAAAGAATGATTGATTAAAAAAAATAAAATTAATGCTTCCTGACTTTTTTGGCCTAAATTTTAGGAAATATAAATCTTATCGTGTTCACAAGTGGTTGTATAATGGTATTTGAATTATGCATAATCTTAACTGCATTTTTTTAAGTTGCTTTTTGTCTCTATATACTGTCTGTTTTATTATACTTAATCCACTACGGTAGAATAGGGTATGTTGTAGTCAACCAATTTTAATAATCCATTAATAAACCATGTTACAGATTACGTCAATTTCATTATTCTTCCTTTTTACGACGATTTTTTTATCAAAATTTAATATCAATATCTTAAAAGGTATTTATAACTTGCTACCATGACTTTGAGTATTAATCATTTTATTATTGCGGCCTATTTGATATTGGCATTTTCTTGTACTGAAAAAGAAAATAATGATTTCACTTTTGTGCAAATGTGTGACACGCAATTGGGGATGGGGGGCTACGAACACGATGTCAAAAACTTTGAATGGGCGGTGAATCAAATCAATGAATTGAATCCAGATTTTGTCATAATTTGTGGCGATTTAGTGAATACGGCCGATGATACGTCGGTTGCAGATTTCAAAAGAATTATGGCCGGTTTTAACATCCCCTGTTATCCTGCACCGGGCAATCATGACGTGGGCAATCATCCCAATGATACTTCGCTCAGCTATTATAGAGAAACTATAGGGGAGGATTATTACAAATTTCAAAACAAAGGTTATTCATTTGTGGTGACCAATACGCAATTGTGGAAAGCAGATGTCGGCAGTGAATCGGAAAACCACGATCGATGGGTGAAGGAAACCCTTCAAAACCACAATGCCGACAACCAATCCTCTTTTGTAATCGGCCACTATCCATTATATACAATATCTCCTGACGAAGAAGAGCACTATTTCAATATTCCATTGGCTAAAAGGGAGGAATTGTTTCAATTGTTTGAAGAAAACAATGTAGTTGCCTATCTGTCAGGCCATACCCATAAAAGGACGATTAATCAGTACAACAATATTCAATTAGTAGGAGGGGAGACTACGAGTAAAAATTTTGACGGTTTACCCATGGGATATAGAGTATGGAAGGTGTCGACTGATACCCTTCAGCATCATTTTGTTCCATTGGATTCCACCATCGTGAGTGAAATGGAAAGCCAGTGAATTTCGCTCCACCTACCAGCCCTTTATGAGATGAGGGTATAGACTGTGACCATTGCCCAATAAATCTTTATCATTATTCTGCCGATATGTATCTGTGATCTAGACAGGGCAAATTGATAAGCTCAGTCATACCTCGGCACAGTGGCATCGGTTCCATCGTCAAATGCCGATTTACGGCATTTGGTTGCCATTCTGGCAACTTTACTCAGTCACACCCACGCCTCGGCTAGATTCCATACTTATTTAGTGTGCTATCTCGCTATAGCACAAAAATGAATGTCTTGAATTTTTATTAATACCAAGCCAGAGCCAGTGGCCTAAAATCTATCGAATTTTGATGAGATCATGCCATTCGAGCTTAAAAAAGTCCTGAAAGGACGTAGTCTAATAGCATAGGGTACCACCCTATGACATGAATGTTATTTAAGGCTAAGTCCTACAGGGACGACATAATATCAAAAGATGAAATGCTGTCGAATCACGTTGTAGTCACGCCTTAACGTAGAGATGCAATGCCACGCGTCTCCATTAAACTTTATTTGAGACTCAAGGCATTGCTTTTCTACGGTGTAATAAATACTAAAATGTGTTTTGTCGTCATCATCTCTTTTTTGCAATCCAATTTATAAACCTTGATCTATATAAATTGAAATCTATTTCTTTATTCCTATAACATAATTCTCCCTATAAAAATATTCGATTTGTCGGCAATTAATATATTTCTATATATCTGTGTTTTTTATGTTTGGTATTGTCTCGTATTATGATATTAAGTTTTATTGTGAGATGATATGATGTGTAATTATATTGTTGTGAAAATATATTGAAAAATTATCTGTATATTTCATTTATTGAATGCAAAGGTTGAATATGTGTCATCGGGCTAAATAGTTCTTAGAGTTAGATGGGGCAGATATACATAGTTTTTTGTTTTAAGATGACATTCTTGTTGGGTTATATGTAATCAATTGATTACTAATTGTTTTACTGCATTAAATTTTTATGATGAAGAAAAAGTGGTTGTTTTTATGTTTTGTAATGTTGAGTTTGACTCAAGTCTATAGTCAAGGATATTTTTACGATTTAGGTCAAAATGGATTTACTATGGGGGCCAATATAAGTTCCAATAATGGAACTACACTCTTTGGAGTGGAGCCTAGTTATACCCTGAATGGCAAACTATCAATGGGCTTGGGCTTGGGAATTTCAGATTCCAACGACTTCGGATCGAGTTCAACTTTCGTAGGACCATTCATTAATTATTTAGTCGTCAAACAAGGAGAAAAAGATATTCCTTTGAATGTAGGTTTGGGAGGAAGTTTTCTACATAGTACTTATAAGGATATTGATGATTTAACAGTGAATATCATTAGTGTTCATTGTGATATTTCCCATGTAGTAGAAACCTCATATAATTTAAAAATTATACCTATTGTTGGGTTTACTTGGGTAAGAAGTACAGTAAATATTGATGATTTTGCAAATATAAGTGGTAGTGCTCTAGGTTTCTCAGTAGGAGGGGCTTTGGTTATCGATAAATTTTATATAGCGCCAGCTATAGGATTTTCGGATGGAGAATCTAGTTTTGTACTAAATTTTGGAATGAATTTTCCCCAGTAAAAATATTGAATATTTGAGGATGGCATCGGAAGTTGTATTATAGGATAGTCTAAAAGGAAATTAGATTCTTTCTTCTGGACTTATTATTCTTCGCCTTACAATATTCCTTTCCTATCTCCATCTTACCTGTAAGTAGGATCTAAATCATAGATATTGGTTTTCTTGCGGATAGATGAGTTGAGCACCGACAACAGGTTATTGGACTTAAAGAAATTAATCTATTATAATTTCAAATAAAAGTAATAATCATTTTTTTAATTAATATTTCAACCCCAATGAAGAAACTTTTATATGTTTTAATGGTGTCATTTACAATTGGATGTACACCCCAGCTTAGAAACCAGATAGAATATAATGATGAAAGAATAATTGAAATCGAAGATTATCCACAAGAACATTTAATGGTCAATACTATTCGGTGGATGACTAGGCTCTTTAATGATTTAGGCAATGTCATTCAATATCATGACAAAGAAGCTGGAGTAATTGTTGGAAAATTTTTGGTGGACTCAGAATCATTTGATATTACTAATGTTCGAATGTCGGTTGAGGTTTTAGCAAAGGATGACAAAGTTAGATTGATATTTAGATCCTCTTTTTACCCAATTTCTAGTGATGAAGTTGTTATTCCTGATAAATTACCAAAACGAGCGGTGGGTTATTACAAGTTGGTTCAGGAAAAGGAAGAGACAAGGGCAGTTAGGTACTATGATTCTACCGCCAATCAATCTATGGTGTCCATGTATTGGGATGCAATGACTGAAGAATTAAAATGGTATTTAATCCAGGAAAAGGATTCATTATAAAGTAAATGGATCTAATATATATGATGTTTAATTTGGGAATTTATTTTAGTAGTCCTTCATCGTGGAGGCTGAGATACATCGTTTGATATCATTTCAAGAAAGGATTCAACGTAATACTAGTAAATTATACTATTTTGTACTAAATCAAATTCTTGCAAAGGTTTATATCTTTTTAATACAAGCAAAAATCTCTTTATATATTGACATGTTTAGAACAGAAGTTAGGCTACCTATTTTTTTTCTCAGTAATGGTATTTATGCCCAAAGCAATGGTGATTATAGTGCCGACGTAGAGCGATATAATCCCTAAACAGGGAAAGAATCAACCTATCGTTTAATCGTTGACTTGTCCGATAGAAAGGTGATTACGATAAATTGGTCCAATGGTGGTCATCGTGATGACTTTGTTCCGGCTCCAATATTCAAATGATAGAGCTTCTGTTCGGAATGATGACAATGTAGCTTTTAAGGTGAAAATATTGAAAAAAGGTAGAGATTGTTTTAGTGGTTTTTCCGAGCAGAAACAATGTACTGCATTGACCAAATTGCATAAAAGGTGTGACTAAGTGTAGTGGATAGCAATCGATGGATATTTTGTCCATCGGACGAAGGAATCGAGGCCACTGCGCCGAGGTAGTTTGCCAAACTTTCTTTCACGAGCCAATAGTCAATCAAAGTGATCCTGGGTAACTATAATAATCATCGGCAAGATGAGACCTCAAAAAGTAGGTTGAAGCATTATCAATAAAAACGATCTAAAAACTTTAAAGATATCTATTTAACCGTTGGTTATGAATGTATTTGGTCCAAGGCTTCAAGTAAATGCCATGTCCATAGTTAAATAGTCGCAGTATTTGATTTTAATATCCATTAATCTGTTTTAGAGTAGGTTTTGTAGAAAAGAGAAGGTTTAAGAAGAAATTTTAAATGGATTAATTTATTTTAAAGGTTGTATTAATTATTCAAAGAGTTAGAATTCCTAATTTATACGTCTTGCCATTGAAACACTACTAACATAAATTATGAAAGCCATTTATTTTGAACGCTATGGAAAGCCAGAAAAAGTGCTTAAAGTCAAAGAGCTAGATAGGCCGAATCCCCTTGAAAATCAAATATTAGTTAAGGTTTATGCGACATCCATCAATGACTACGATTGGAGCCAAGTTCGAGGGAAACCTCTAATCTATCGACTCATGTTTGGTCTTATTCGACCCAAACAAAATATTTCTGGCATGGAGTTCTCCGGTGTGGTAGAAGGCATTGGACCAAGCGTGAAACATTTTAAGGTGGGGGATGCTGTATTTGGAGATATATCGGAAACAGGATTCGGTACTTTTGCCGAGTATATCTGTGTAAATGAAAAAAGTGTGACCTCCATGCCTGATGGTTTGAGCTTTGAAGAAGCCACAGCACTTCCTCATGCCCTTACTTTGGCTTTTCAGGCTTTGGTAGACATTGGCAAAATGGGCAAAGGCCAAAATGTCTTGATCAATGGAGGAGGAGGTGGAGTTGGTAGTCTCGGTCTACAAATAGCCAAACTCTATGATTGTGAGGTGACTGGAGTGGATATCGGACATAAACTGGCTATGATGACTTCTCTAGGCTATGACCATGTCATTGATTATCAAACTAATAATTTCACTAAAGCAGGGATTAAATACGATTTGATTCTAGATTGTAAGACTGGTAAATCTCCCTTTGCCTACCTTAGAGCATTAAAGCCCAATGGCCGATATGTAACCATCGGAGGTCGGTTATCCAAGTTGATTAGCTTATCATTGTTAAGTAAAATAATTTCTTTGTTGTCTTCGAAAAAATTACACATTCTCAGTTTAAAGGCCAATAAGGATTTGGCCTATCTCAGTGAGGTATTTATAGAAAATAAATTTACAGCGAATATCGATGGGCCCTATAGTTTCGAAGATATTCCGGGATTGATCCAATATTTTGGAGAAGGTAAGCACAGTGGGAAAATTGTGGTTCGGATCGCCAATTGAATATTGATGTCTGATCACTTATACAGAAAACATATCCTAATGTTATTTTATATTCGATATTATTTATATTGATGAATAGCAGGGGGCCGAAAATGATAGCGACATAGTTGTTGTCCCAAATTATCCTTCTACTTTGTCATCGGTATCATATATTTACCTGTTATTGTCAATTTGAAAACTAAACCATACCCGAACTGGCTGCTTTTTTGATCAACAAAGCTGTGTTTTTTACATCAAATTTTCTTAATAGATTTTTTCGATGGCTGTTAACCGTCAAAACACTTACAAATAATTTTTTTGCAATTTCGTTGTTGGTTAAACCTTCTGCAATGTATTGAAGCACTTCCTTTTCACGAGGAGTTAAATTGATGTCGTTAGGACTCTCACTATATTGTCGCTTGGTTTCTGGACGAAGACGTATACATATTCCTCCATTATTTACTTCTTTAATTGTGGAAATTATTTCTGATTTTTCTGCATTTTTTAATAAATATCCAGAAGCACCGGCTTCCACCATTTTGTTGATATAGCTTCGTTGAGAAAAAGTGGTTAAGGCTATTACTTGGATGCTGGGAAACTCATGCTTAATTTTTTCACAAAGTGTTATACCGTTTATATCAGGTAAATTGATATCTAACAGGGCTACTTCAGGAACTTCCTTCTTGATGGCCTCCATGGTCTCTATGGCATCTTTGCACAGATGAATGAGATTGATATTTTCATCATTGGTCAGGAGGTTTTTTAACCCTTCAAGTATTAGGGGATGATCATCGACAATCAATACTTTTATTTTATTGGTCATCTGTGTTTAGTTTTATTTCTACCATTATCACTGTTCCTCGACCTACTGTACTATTGATTTCAATGCGGCCATTGAGGTATTCTACTCTGTTTCGAATATTCTTCAATCCAATACCTTTGTGGTTTAGAGAAGGATCAAATCCTCTCCCGTTGTCCTCTATGGATAGGGTGATGTTTTGATTTTCACGGTTCAATTGAATATAGATATCGGAAGCTTCGGCATGTTTTATAGAGTTGTTTATCGCTTCTTGAATAATCCGATACAGGGTGATTTCAGTGGACTGAGCCATAGGTTTATAGTCATAAGAGCTGTAGTGGATTTGGGTTTTACTGTGTTGATTGATATCGTTGATATAATCTCTTACCGTATCGTCTAATCCAAAATTAATTAAGGCTTCGGGCATCATATTATGGGCTACTTTTCTCATTTCTGAAATAGCTTGGTCTAATTGATCAAGTGCTTTGTGAAAGACTTGATGATTGGATTCACTTAATATTACGTTTCCGTCCATAGTGTTTAATGTAAATTTTAATCCTGATAATATACCTCCGAGACCATCGTGTAAGTCTTGAGCAATCCTCTGTCGCTCATCTTCTTGACCTTGAATGATAGATTCTGAAGTGATGATTTGTTTTTCTTTCTCTAATCTTTTCTTTTCTTCCTTGGCGATTTTAGCCTTAAATTTCCAGCGTTGAACAACGATTAGTCCAATGGTAGATATTAGAACGATAAGTCCAATGAGTGCGAGAATCCACCATTTTTGTTTTTCTTGTTGATATCCCATGGATAGTATCTGCGCATCCTTTTTAGCGGATTCATATTTTTTTTCCAAACTCAGTAATTGGGTTTTAATTTCACCTCCCCTTAGTGAGTCAGACAATTGTTTCCCCTTCTCATAATAATGAAAGGCCTTTTCATATTCTCCGATGTCGGCATGATTTTCCGCATAATTGATATATAAGCCGTCTAAAATAAAATTGAGGTTTTCGGATTCTGCAAATGGAATCAATTCATTGAGTATAAGATTGGCTTTCTCAGGCTGATTATTGAGGCTATAGGCTAATGCCAATTCCTTTTGAGTGAGTAATCGATAGATGTTTGCGCCCCAATCTTTTGATATTTCTAATGCTTTATTGGCATATTCAATGGCTTTCTGGGCTTGTTCTTTGGATCGATACACCACGGATAAATATCGATAAATCGGTTCTAGTAAAGTGTTTGATTCGATATTTTGAGCAAGGGTTTTGGCTCTATCTAGGTGTTTCTCCCCTTGGTCATGGTTTTTTGAATTATTGTATGTATTCCCTAAATTTGTGAGAATTTCAATTTCCAATACCGTGTCTTTAAGGGACTGAGCAATAGGCAGAGCCTGGAGTAGAAAAGAAAGTGATTGCTCTAAAATAGCACTGTCCAAGAGAATGTCGCTAGAGAAGTTGTTGTACAATATACCTAAGGTCAACATCAGTCGTCCTACTTTTTCTTCATCATTGATAGATTGATAGATGGTTAGTGCTCTGCGCAGATAAGTAATCGCGGAGTCGTAATCGCCCAAATAGTTGTATGATATACCTATGTTGGCCAATTGCTTGCCTAGGTAGGTCGAGTCCTCAATTTGTTTGGCAATATCAATGCTCTGAAGATTGAATTCCAATCCTTGTTCTATTTCTCCCTTGTAATTGAGCACGTTGGTATAACCAGCATAATAATTGACTATACCTTCTTTGTAATCTATTTTTTCACTTATGGTTTTCACTTTTTCAAATAGTATGCCGGCGGAATCTACATCAATACTGAGGATATAGAATCCAAGATCGTAGTACATGTCGGCCTTGCGTTTAGTATCTTTTTTTTCTTTGGTTATGGCCAACCACATTTCTTCGGCAGCCAAAGAATCTTTGGGTACTTGTCCATAGACGATGTGGATGTTGAAAAATAGGATAAAGTAGATTAGAATATTCTCCGGTTTAATTGACAAGTTCATGGTGCTGATTAGTTTAGCTTAAAATTGCAAAAAATTATTTTGCCATCCAATCCTCTAAAAGTGGGATTTTAAATTTCCCCCATTTAGGGGATTGTGAGATATAACAACATGGTTTACCTTTACCAATAGAAATTATCCCTAAGTAAGATTTTGATATTTGTTAAATGACTAAAATAATATATCGTGAATAATGTTTGTATTTTTTCAATAGCTATTATTATGTTTTTTATTTTATCTGTGGAGACCAAGGCACAAGAAACAGTTAGTGCAGGGGGGGATTATATAGAGTCTCCATTGGCTTCTGTGGAGTTTGCTATTGGGCAAATCGATTTTCAATATACTGCAGGGAGTCAAGGCTCTATATCAGAAGGGTTGCTTCAGAATTACGATGTATTGACGTCGATTAAGCCGAGTTTTTTACCCGATTTAAATATAGAGATTTTTCCCAATCCAACATCTGATTTTCTCAATGTACACATTAAATCCCTATCCATTAGTGATGGTGGATATGAGGTTTATATCACCAATGCAGTGGGGGTGGTTTTAGAAAAGTCGGAGATTGAAGCTGGCCGGAAGACGGTTTTTAAAATTAGTGAGTATCCAACAGGGATATACTTTGTTCAACTCAAACAAGGCAGTAGATATAGCCAATTTTACAAAGTGATAAAACAGTAATTTCTTTATGCCAAAACATTTTATCGCAGACAATTATAAATTCATTTGGTATTAACCTTTTTCTACTGATGACATATTATTCTAGCCTATGTTCTCGACAATAGGGCTGGTGAACTATATCCATTTTCTATTAAAACTAAATCAGCTAATTATGAAAACCCTAACCAATCTATTTTTTTTGATTTTATTTGGACTGGTGCAAAATTTTGCACAGAATGCCAATTCAGGAATTAGTTATCAAGCAGTAATAAGAAACAGCAACAATGTCTTGGTGAAAAATGCCAACATTGGCCTTCGGATTTCAATATTAAAAGGAGGGGGGAATGGCACAATACTGTATAGTGAAACCCAGAATGTAAAAACCAATCCCAATGGACTCATGAGTATTCGCATTGGGGAAGGGATGGTATTGTCCGGCGATTTTGATCAATTGGATTGGTCACAAGATCCACATTATCTTAAGACGGAAATTGACCCTCAAGGTGGGAGTCAATACGTGTTGGAAAATGTGTCTGCTTTGACTGCTGTGCCCTATGCCTTTCACGCCAAGACTGCTGACGATGTTGATGATGCCGATGCCGACCCTCTAAATGAAATTCAAACCATTCACTTTGCAAATCATCAATTGAGTATTGATCAAGGGAATACCGTTGATTTAAGCAGCTTAGCTAATACGGATCAACAAGTATTGAACTATAACTCCTCCAATGGGGAATTGACTATATCAGGTGGAAATTCCATTTTTTTACCGATTACTCAAACAGGAGATCAATGGGGGAGTCAAACCGTTGTAGTAGACCATACCTTGACTGGGGATGGAACCGTAAATAATCCCCTTTCAGTAAATCAAATAAATCAAAATTCGCTGTGGTCGAAGAATACCGATAATGATGATATTTACTATAATCAAGGTCAGGTCTATCTAGCGAATTCCAATAAAGACAAATTGGAATTAGATCCGAACAATATTTCCTTTCGAGGAGAGAATAATGTTTTTACGACCCAACTCAATAATGGTGAGCTGAATATCCAGGGATTTGATAATAGTGTCGAGGCCAGATATACTGCTGTGGGCAGTATTTTTTCCAATGATGAAAATTCTTCATTGCTGTCATCCGACTCTTTGGTCTTTAGGGATACATTCGATAGGGTTATTACAAGCTATTCCAAAGACAGTTTGTTTTTTAGAAAGCAGATCGGATTGCTCTATCCCGATGTGGTTTCAATAAAGGCGGATAAATTAAAATATGAAACTCTTTATTCTGGGCTAAAATCTGAACTGACCAGTGGTAGCCTTCATTTTGTCCACGATGATTTTACAAGCTATTTGAATTCCTATCAATTTGATATTTGGGAAACAAAAACACCTCAGCCTTTTCGTCGATTTATAGCTTCGGGCGATAGTTTGCAGTTGTACAATGCTGCAAAGTGGAAGGTCATAGATCTTCAAAGTGATTCTAAGAATGGAGGTTCAATTCAGTTGTTCGATCTCTCGGGAAGAAGAATGTTGTCTTTGGGTAAAACCAGAGATCAACTGCAAGTGGACGGTCCATTAGAAGGAGGGCGAATGAGTTTGTACGATCACAATGGATATTCAAAAATAAATGTTTCAGTGGTAGATGGCGATGGTTATTTTGACATCAGCAGTGATACTTCTTATATGCACTCTAGTTCTGGGCAAATGAGTTTTGGAAAGATTACAGGATCAGGGGATTTTAGGTTGTTAGAAGATCCTAATGTGATTTTTGGTTACGATGAAAAATACGATTTGGGTAATTTGCGATTCTTCGCTGGTAGTAATCAAAGCCCTACGGTGTTTCTTGGAAGTTCTCCTTTTGAACCCCTCAATGGCCAATTGTGTCTGTATGCTGGAGATCAGGTGATGGAAAAGGTTTGCGCTTTGGCCACTTTGGATGACGGAGGTGAATTTAGATTAAATGGTGATACTTTTACTAAGTTTTATGCCGGTGGGTATGACAACAAGGGAATGGCATATATCAATGATGAGTTGGGTCGACAGAGAGCAGGAATGATGATTAATGAATATGGTGAGAGTAAGATCTTTACGAGAAATGGCAAGTTTTCGATAGAGGATGAAAATGGGATGGAGAAGGTTAAATTGGGGCGAGCTGAATTGTTAATGGGGCTAGAGAATGGATTCCCTAGATTGGCATTGGGATTAGATCATTTTTCCAGTGGTGGCGCGGCTTATCAACTTCTAAAAGGCGCAAATGGTCAGCCTAATGTTTATTTGGGGAGTAGTGGATCAGAAACCTATCAACACGATATTGGGCAAATTAAATTGTTCGATGGTTTCGGTGAGGTAGGGGCAATAATGGATGGTTTGGGAAATATGCAAGTGAAGTCCATTAAAATGGTCGATGATAGTGGATTCAATCGGTTTCAAGTAGGGTATTATTTTGGTGGCAGTATATTCGCTCATCTCTCTGGCAATACTCAGAAACCTGTAGTGGTATTGGATGCCGGTACTGATGGAGCCAGTGGAAAAATAGCAGTGAATGATAACAATGGCAATACTAGAGCCAGTATGTATGTTGACCCCAATACGGGGAATGGTCATATAGTGGCTCAGGTTAAAAACTTTCGAGAAGATCATCCCACTAATCCACATAAAGAGATATGGTATGCTTCCATAGAGGGACCAGAAGCGGCCATATACGAAAGAGGGACTGCGCAATTATATGGTGGTGAGGTTTTTGTGCCATTTTCTGAGCATTTTAAATTAATGTTTAATCTTTCCTCTTCTACCGTCCAACTGACTCCTAAGCATTGGGATACCTTTGGATTGGCGGTTACTAAGATTACTGAAAATGGTTTTTATGTTAAGGAATTAAAAGGTGGACAAGGAGATTTTGCCTTTCATTGGGAGGTGAAGGCCGTGAGAAAGGGCTATGAAGCTTTTCAACCTATAAGAGATAAAAAATAAAGATATGAGAACAATATATAATATGATATATCTTCTTTTAATGGTCAGCGTTTTCATAAGTTGTGGAAAAGAAGATATAGAGGCTGAAAGCACTTCTATAATTGCAGATTATCCTTTGATATCTCATTTTGATGATGTCTCGGGTAATAATCCTGCGATTAATCAGCAGAATGTAGTTTTTGAAGACCAAAGTATATTTATAGATGGAAACTATTTATGGGATGATGATACAGGTTCAGTATTGTGGACATCTGTCATCGAAAAATGGGATCTTGATGATTTTAAAATTAGTTTAGATTTTAAGTTAGTTGAATGGCCACAACGTTATAAACCCATTTTAGTGTTGGGGAATTCAAAGCGATGGGGGATGATTAGTGTTTCTCCATTAGGATTTATGAATTCGGCTTTTCATGACATTCCTCCTCAAAAAGAAAATAATACTATAGAAAAAGTGGAGACTAATGAATGGCATAAGTTATTGATAGAGTATAGTTCCGATCAGTCTCGGTTTGAGGTGTATTTAAATGATAATAGAGTCATCCTAAAAGAGAATTTTCAAATAATACATGGAGGCGATCAAACTTTGGCCGCTCATCATGGAGGATTAGGTATTATATTTCATGGAAATTGGAAGAATTTGAAGATTTATTGAGTTTGGAGTGTTCCTGATAGCCTATAATTGTAATGGTTTTGGAAAGTAATACGAAATACATTTTATGTTGACCGAATGTAGCTCGAAGAACCGTAGACCTTAAATAGGTCTACGGTTCTTCGGATTACATTCGGTCGTGAGCTTCATTCAGTCATGCATTTACATAAGTAAATCGGAAAATAACCGATAATTATAAATCTATTTGCCAAGCCGAGTGATTAAATATTTTAATTGTCCAGACTTCTTATTCCAACTACCAATACCCATTAAACTTAAATATTATTTTAAAACGAGTATGGTAGGGGAGGATGACATGCATTTTGGTCATCATTTAAGTTGTAATTATTAAATAAAAGAAGTTCTTTTTTTTATTTTAATGATTACAAAAAAGTCCATTTTTTAAAAATATCATGATTTTACTAATGGTCTAGACTGTTTTCAAGATTTTTCGGGATACCGTGATAACCTTTTTATTTATAGTGGTTACATCCTTTTGGTATTCCAATGAGATCTATTCTCTGATGCATTAAAAAACTATTCATGTACGCATTTGCTTTGAATCAATGACGAGTATCGGGAAGGATAATTTTTAACTCTGATATGGTGAGATTCTTCGGATCAAAGGTGAATTGCTTATCCTGAATATTGGTATTATTGGATTTTTCTATATTCTGAGACATTAGAAATATTGTATATGAAGGAATTTAGCTCATAAAAACCCTATTCTATATTTTGTTTTAACATATTCTAAAAAAATTTAAACATTAATTAATATCAATCTAAAATATTGAACCTGACTATGATTTTTAGGTCAGTGCTAATGTAGTTAGAATTACTTTGCATACTTCTATACATTGTATATGATATAAGATTCCTATATTGGGGCGGGTTAGAAAACTGGGAATCGGTTTATGTTGAAATTTAAATTCTACCTTTTTGTTTTAGTCAAGATGTTAAATGTCCATTAAGTATACACTTAGTAAATGATGGGAATAGAACCTTGTTTAGACTATGGGGCAATATCGAAAAGAATTAAAAGGATTTTTAAATGTGCAACATAAGTTTATTATCTCTGTGTGTAAGCAGGGTGTTAAATAAGCTTGAAAAAAGATCTAAGATTGTTAAGTTTTTCAAATTGATTTTCAATATAAATGCAAATCTTTTGGTTTAGGAGACAATTTTATTTTTCTTGCTTTAGAAAACTGAATAGTCTATTTCTTTACATTTTTCTGGGCTTAGAAAAGTCAATGTCGCCCCATATAGTTTATGACGGGATGTTGTTGTCTAAAATGAATTTAGACAAAGGCAGCGAAATAAGGTGGAAGTGGCTAATAAAAGCATATAGTAAAAAAACTTAATTTTAAACAAAATAATATTTCATGGAAGCATTTAAGTCATTTTTAGGGAATTCACCCCTTTGGTATAAAAGGACGATTTTAGCGTTTTTAATATTGAACCCTATTTTATTATTCACCGTTGGTCCTACAGCTACGGGTTGGATAATTATCGGTGAATTTATATTGACATTGGCCATGGCTTTGAAGTGCTATCCATTACAATCTGGTGGATTGATCGCCATTGAAGTTGTTGTAATGAATATGACGAGTCCAGCTACGGTTTTTCACGAGTTGGAAGGGAATCTCGAGGTCATATTATTGTTGGTGTTTATGGTGGCTGGTATTTATTTTATGAAGCCATTATTGATGTTTATCTTTGGAAAGATATTTGTCAATGTTCGTTCGAAAGTTCTGTTGTCCCTGTTGTTTTGTTTTATTGCGGCTTTTTTAAGCGCATTTCTTGATGCCCTGACAGTGACGGCGGTATTGATAAGTGTATTTGTCGGTTTTTACCAAGTATATCATAAAGTGCATTCGAGTAGTGCGGATTTTGACCAGAGTGGGGTAGAGGATAGGAAAGAACTTAGTGGTGAAAACCTCGATAATTTTAGAAGTTTCTTGAGAAGCTTGGTAATGCACGGAGCGGTAGGTACTGCCTTAGGTGGAGTTTGTACCATTGTTGGTGAGCCCCAGAATCTATTAATTGGGGACAAATTAGGCTGGGATTTTATTCAATTCTTTTTAGCTATGGCACCGATTACCATGCCGGTATTGGTAGCGGGATTATTGACCTGTGTAGCCCTGGAAATGACTGGTAAATTTGGTTTTGGAACAAAACTACCAGAACAAGTAAGAAATATCATTGAAGGATTTTTGGAAGAAGAAGATGAAAAACGGACCAAGTCTGAAAAATACGCTTTAATTGTTCAAGGAGTTTCGGCTATATTTTTGATTGTTGCCTTAGCTTTTCACTTGGCGCCAGTGGGATTGATCGGACTTTCCATCATTGTATTGCAGACCGCTCTTTCGGGAATTACTGATGAGCACAGTATTGGTCACGCATTCGAAGAGGCATTGCCATTTACAGCATTATTGGCCGTGTTTTTTGTAATTGTTGGTATGATTCACGATTTGCATTTGTTTAAGCCAATTATTCATTATGTATTGGAACAAAATCAATCTATTCAACCGGCGTTGTTTTATGCAGCAAATGGCGTGTTGTCTATGATTAGCGACAACGTATTTGTGGCGACGGTCTATATCAATGAAGTAAAAGCTGCATTCGATGCAGGAACCATTGATAGAAGCCATTTAGAGACCTTGGCTATTGCTATCAATACAGGAACGAACTTGCCAAGTGTAGCGACACCCAATGGTCAAGCTGCATTTTTATTTTTATTGACATCGGCTTTGGCGCCAGCGATTCGATTGTCATATGTTAAGATGATTATTATGGCATTACCATATACCATTGTCCTAGGAGGTGTTGGTTTATTGGGAGTAATGTACTTCTTGTAAAATATTGAGAGAAATCTACAATCGGGGCGAATTACAAAGTCGGGGCGAATTGCAATTCGCCCGAACTTGCAATTCGCCCCGACTTTACTTATTTTAGCCCTTTAATTTATGGGTGACAGAGATTCTTTATTTAAGTACAATATTAATTCCGGGATAAGATATGCGGTCTATATAGTGATTAGCTTAATCGCTTATTCAGGGACGGTCCATGGCCAAAATAGAGATATTGAGGAGATGTGGATGCGTCAGCGTGATTCCAGTGAGCTTTCATTTAATCAAAGGAATTATTTATATATTACCGATGATGAAATGTTGGAGATCTTTGATGCTCAACCGAGTTTTGGATTATTTCACGATAATTATTTTATAACCGGTATTCCTACCAATAAAGAAATAAATGATCAAACTGCAGATGCAAAATTCCAAATAAGCATCAAACAGCGGTTGACCAAATCAATTCTACCGGGGAAAACGACCTTGTTACTTACTTATACTCAAAAATCATTTTGGGATATTTATCAAAATTCATCTCCATTTGCAGAGAGCAACTACAATCCAGGGCTTACTTTGGTGCGTCCTATCTTGCACGATCATCAATTAAAGGGAGCAGCAGTCCTAACATTTGAACATGAATCCAATGGTCTTGACTCTATTAGTTCGAGAAGTTGGAATTACTTTACGCTATCTGGTATATATTTTTACAATGCCAATATTTCAATCCAAGCTAAGTTGTGGGCAGGTATATTGGGGGATGAAAACAAAGATTTGAATCAATACCGTGGGCATGGATTGCTGGCATTTAATTTTAGAAATAATAGGGACAATATCTGGACATCGCTAGTGGTCAACCCCACGGCGAAGTTGAATAGAATTAATACTATTTTCGAGTTCAATTATAAACCAAGCTTAAAAGCCAATCAATATCTGTTTTTACAGTGGTACAATGGATATGGAGAAAATTTAATTGATTATAATCGATACACATCGATGATCCGAATAGGGGTTGGGATCAAGCCTCCTATGCGGAATTTTTATTGATACACTCTTCTGTTATTTAAATACCAGCTGTGGGTATGAGAATTTTTTTTCATAAGCATCGTCGGGTCAAGAATCTTTTCATTGAATATATCTTCTGTGGGGGTGAAATGCAAATCATCCTATAACATCTTATAAAAATATAAAAAGATCTTTTAGTGTTTTATATCGATAAAATTTATTACCTTACATCTAATATATGTATCTTATAGCGTTGAGAATGTGGTGATAAGAGACTTTTGAAAATTGAAACTAAATACTCAATATATCATGATTAGTCTTCAAATGTTTGCCCCGAATAGTCTGTTGTATGTCTTCATATTCTTATTCACCTTGACAAGCTGTAAGAATGATCAAAATAATGTGACAGCGGCTGTTGATTCTACAACCATCACCGTCCAAGGTGAAATGGAGGCAGAACTTACCTCACCACCCCACGTGCCTGCTCCAGTGGGAGATAGACCTGCCAAAAAAATCAATGTGGAATTGGAAATCCTAGAAAAAGAAGGGGAAATGGCCGATGGCGTGACTTATATGTATTGGACTTTTGGCGGCTCAGTACCGGGAAGTTTTATTAGAACAAGGGTAGGAGACGAGGTAACTTTTACCCTCAATAATCACCCTGAAAATAAGTTGCCTCATAATATTGATCTTCATGCTGTGACAGGTCCTGGTGGGGGCGCTACTTCATCATTTGTAGCTCCAGGTCATGGTGTAACTTTTTCTTTTAAAACATTGAACCCCGGGTTATATGTCTACCATTGCGCCACAGCACCAGTCGGTATGCATATTGCCAATGGAATGTATGGATTGATTTTGGTCGAGCCTGCTGGGGGATTGTCGAAAGTCGATAAAGAATATTATATTATGCAAGGGGATTTCTATACAGAGGGCGAAATTGGTCAACCTGGTTTTCAAGCCTTTGATATGCAAAAAGCCATCGACGAGGATGCCGATTATGTAGTGTTTAACGGCAAAGTGGGAGCCCTTACTGGGGATCAAGCCATTACCGCCAATTTGGGGGAAACCGTGAGATTGTTTGTGGGCAATGGTGGGCCAAATTTGGTATCGTCTTTTCACGTGATCGGAGAGATATTTGATCGTGTTCACATTGAAGGCGGAACGGCTATAAATAAGGATGTACAGACAACACTGATTCCGGCTGGAGGTGCAGCCATTGTGGAGTTCAAAGTGGAAGTGCCCGGTACATTTATCCTTGTCGATCACTCCATCTTTCGAGCATTTAATAAGGGGGCTTTGGCCATGTTAAAAGTTGAAGGTGCAGAGGATTTGGCTGTGTATTCGGGTAAACAAATCGAAGGAATATACAACCCCGAAGGTGGAGGGGTACAATCCATGCCTCGCATTTCGCCAGCCCGACCTAAAGCAGCTAATTTAAAAGAAAAATTGGTTCTTGGTCAACAAATCTATTCACAGACTTGCTTTGCTTGTCATCAAGCCCAAGGACAAGGAATTCCCAATGCCTTTCCGCCCTTGGCAAAATCCGACTATCTCAATGCCGATGTCAATCGTGCCATCGATATTGTACTGCACGGTAAAACTGGTGAAATTACTGTTAATGGTCAAACTTACAATAGTGTAATGACGGCCCAAGTGCTGACCGATGAAGAAGTGGCCAATGTGTTGACTTATATTTATCACAATTGGGAGAATAATAAAACTGAAGTGACCGAAACCATGGTAGCTGCAGCTAGAAACAGTCATTGATCATGAATAAGATTGGTATTATATTGATGGCTTTTTTATTTCCGCTGTTTGGATGGACACAACGACCAACAGAAGTTAAAAAAATAGCAGGTGGCTATTTTGTCCCTCTTTATGGTAGCAATGACAAGGAAGTTTATGTTGATGATTTTCTATTGGATGTATTTCCTGTTACCCAACAACAGTTTTTAGAATTTGTAACAGCACATCCTAATTGGAGGAAATCACAGGTGGTAAGACTTTTTGCTGATCAAAACTATCTTTCAACTTGGCCATCAGATAGTAGCTTTGGAGAATTAATAGAAATGCAGTGGCCTGTGACCAATGTTTCTTGGTATGCAGCCAAGGAGTACTGTGCATGCCAAGGTAAGCGATTGCCTGCTATGGATGAATGGGAATATGCGGCCATGGCCAGCGCTACAGAAAAGAATGCACAGCGGGACAGTGTGTTCAACCACATGATCATAGAGGGATATGAGCGCCCCAAGACATATAAGAACGAGGTGGGAACAACGTATAAAAATTTCTGGGGCATTTACGATATGCATGGCTTGGTTTGGGAATGGGTCAGTGATTTTAATTCGGTGTTGATATCTGGCGAATCCAGACAAGATGTCGATGTCGAAAGAAATTTGTTTTGTGGCAGTGCTTCAATTAATGCATCCAATTTAATGGACTATGCCGCATTTATGCGGTATGCTTTAAGAGGCAGTGTAAAAGCGAATTATAGTATTCAAAATCTGGGATTTAGATGTGCTAAAAGTATTGAAAAATGAAATATTTATTATTTATATCCAGCCTTTTTTGCCTTGGAGTTTTTCCTGTAGTTTCTTGCCAAAACCAAAACCAAAACCAAGAGATCGCTAACGAATATCGATATCAATGTCCCATGAAATGTGAAGGCGAAAAACAGTATAGCCAAGTCGGGACTTGTCCAATATGCCATATGGATTTACAAAAGATCAATACCGAGAATGCGATTTCTTTAGAGGATAACTCGATTTTACCTACTTCGATTTTCAACTTGAGCTCTAGTTGGACTACTCAAGATAAAGAAACTATAACTTTAAAAGATCTCAACGGCCAAGTCTTGGTTATGGTCATGATCTATACTTCTTGCAAAGCCGCTTGTCCAAGGTTGGTGGCAGATATGAGAAATATTTTTGATAAAGTCAGTCGCGATGACGTGAAATATATTTTTGTAAGTATTGATCCAAGTACCGATACCCCTGAGCGCTTAAAAGCATTCGCCATTGAAAATCAAATGGACAATGAGCAGTGGCTTTTTTTGAGGGGCAATGAGGATGATGTTAGAGAATTAGCTAATGTGTTGGCAGTGAAGTATAAACAAATTGCCCCTCTCGACTTTTCACACTCCAATATTATTTCGGTCATTGATCCATCTGGCCTACTTGTTTATCAGCAAGAAGGTTTAGGAGCGAATAGTAATTCGATCCAACAAGTCGTCGATAAGATCAATGACTTGTTTTTGTAGTCCTAAAGGGTTGTATGTAATTCGTATAACCTATAGGTTTTGACATTAAAATGTAAGGTCTTGATAAATCTATCGGTATTGATGATACGTCTGGATTTGCTATATTAGAAATTGCAATACAGATTCAGAGTAGTATTTTATTGATTTTTGTATTTACACCATTTAAACCTTTTATATATCTAAGCATTTATTTAGTTTAGGACTGTAATTAGGTACAATGGCAAGAAAGAAAAAATACAATGAAGATGAAGTTATAGAAAAGGCAATGGCCTTGTTCTGGCGCAATGGTTATGAATCGACATCGGTTCGCGAGCTGGAAAAGGAGATGGGCATCAATCAATTTTCTATTTATGCCAGTTTTGGAAGCAAGCAAGGTGTGTTTCTGGAAAGTGTAAAATGTTATGAAAAGAAGATTCGGTCCATCACCGAAAAGTTAAGTAAGTCTTCTAATGGTTTGACTGGTATCAAGCAGTTTTTTTATGATTTTTTATCGTTTTCTATGGATGAAAAAGGTCAAAATGGCTGTCTGTTAATCAATACGGTCAACGAAATCGGCCTTACTGGTGATCCAGACATCCTCGATGAAATATTAAAGTTTTCTAATTATATTAAGTCTTTATTTATCAATAATTTAAATCAAATTGGGCAATTTTCTGATGAATATATTGAAAGAAGAGCCAATTACTATTTTATTGCATTGCAAGGGTTGACAGTGGCATCCAAGGTGTTTCCTAAGGCAGAAATAGAGGATTTTATTGAAATCACATTCGAGAAATAATCTTTTTATTATTAATCTAAGCAATTGCATAGAATATTGTGCGCTAGATATTTCAATCAATGAATCAATTATAAATACATTGGGTATATATATGGAGGTTGGTCACTGATGACTGGTAGTCATATCTTAAATAGGATTGAAAGGGCTGTCACGCCTAAACGTAGAGACATGACGGAATGGAAATTTTTATGGGATTTGCGGAACAATCAGGCCAAACAAACTAAAATAAGTCCTGACAGGACGGAATATGTTAGGGCAGGACGAAGTCCTGTCGTAGTTTTGTTACATTGAAAGGGAGTCCTATAGGGACGACATAATATCCAATGGTGAAATGCTATCGACATACGGTGCAATCATGTCGGAGCACAGTGGCTAAATACCTTATGATTAACGGTGCAGTCATGCCTAAACGTAGAGACATGACGGAATGGAATTTTTTATAGGATTTGCGGAACAATCGGGCCAAACAAACTAAAATAAGTCCTGACAGGACGAAATATGTTAGGGCAGGACGAAGTCCTGTCGTAGTTTTGTTACATTGAAAGGGAGTCCTACAGGGACGACATAATATCAAATGGTGAAATGCTATCGAATTACGTTGCAATCACGCCTCGGCACAGTGGCCAAAAACCTTATGATTAACGGTGCAATCATGCCGGAGTGAACGAGCAAAGTGCAAAGCACCAGAGCCCGTAAATTGGGCTCTGGCGAGAGAAGTCGCAGCCACTGCGCTGCGACGAGATTCCAATTCGCTATCGACATACGGTGCAGTCACGCCGGAGCACAGTGGCTCCGGTTCCTTCACCCAATCGACATTTAGTCGATTGGATACTTCGTATTTCGTTCAGTCATCCACCCACGACACAGAGGTCGTCTTCCCTCATCAAATGCCTATTTAAGGCATTTGGTTACTCTAAAGAGCAACTACATTCGGTCATATTTAGGATCAATGGTTGCTCTTATCCACCCACCCGAGGGATGGAACCCTCGGCTCCTTCATCCCCAGCCCTCCCGAAACGCGGAGGTTTCGGCTCCTTCATCAGATGGACATTTAGTCCATCTGGTAGAC
>NZ_JAJQYA010000019.1 GCF_021729155.1 Membranihabitans marinus
GAATATATTGAGGACTTTGGTGTGGATAGTTTTTATGTGGAAGTGATCTTTAGCATTGATCCAAACATATTGACAGCTGAGAGTGCAGACTGCGATTACACCAACGATTTTGGAGGTAACAGTGGTTTGACCAACGTAGCCGTGATCAATGATGCAGTTCCATTGGATAGGGATACGGTATGTAGAGAGATTCCAATGCCAGGGGTATTGTTGACGAAGGATGTATTGGCTGAAGCCACACCTACAGGTAATGTGAATGAATTTACCATGACCTATGTCATCCGAGTAGAAGATACCACAGGTGTGAGAGCTTACTACGACTTAAGTGATACGATTAAGTATGGCTTGGGTGCAGACTTTATCAGTGCGGAAGTGACTTATGGCGGAGATGATGGCATACAGACTGGTATAGTTACTGCCAATCCGACGGATACTGCTTACCAGATAGTAGACGATGAATATATCGAGGACTTTGGTGTGGATAGCTTCTAAGTAGAGGTAATCTTTAGTATTGATCCTAATATATTGACAGCGGAAAGTGCAGACTGTGACTACACCAACGATTTTGGGGCCAACAGTGGTCTGACCAACGTGGCCGTGATCAATGATGCAGTTCCATTGGATAGGGATACGGTATGTAGAGAGATTCCAATGCCAGGAGTATTGATGACAAAGGATGTATTGGCTGAAGCTACTCCTACCGGTAACGTGAATGAATTTACCATGACTTATGTCATCCGAGTAGAAGATACCACAGGTGTAAGAGCCTACTACGACTTAAGTGACACGATTAAGTACGGCTTGGGTGCAGACTTTATCAGTGCACAGGTGACCTATGGAGGGGATGATAACTTACAGACCAGTATATTAAATGCCAATCCTATAGATACGGCCTACCAGATTGTCGATGATGAATATATCGAGGACTTTGGTGTGGATAGTTTCTATGTAGAGGTAATCTTTAGTATTGATCCTAATATATTGACAGCGGAAAGTGCAGACTGTGACTACAATAACGATTTTGGGGCGAATAGTGGTCTGACCAACGTAGCTGTGATCAATGATGCAGTTCCATTGGATAGGGATACGGTATGTAGAGAGATTCCGATGCCAGGAGTATTGTTGACGAAGGATGTATTGGCTGAAGCCACACCTACTGGTAATGTGAATGAATTTACCATGACCTATGTCATCCGAGTAGAAGATACCACAGGTGTAAGAGCCTACTACGACTTAAGTGACACGATAAAGTACGGCTTGGGTGCAGACTTTATCAGTGCAGAGGTGACTTATGGCGGAGATGATAACTTACAGACCAGTATAGTTACTGCCAATCCAACGGATACGGCCTACCAGATAGTCGATGATGAATATATCGAGGATTTTGGCGTGGATAGCTTCTATGTTGAGGTAATCTTTAGTATTGATCCGAATACATTGACAGCGGAGAGTGCAGACTGTGACTACAATAACGATTTTGGGGCAAATAGTGGTCTGACCAACGTAGCCGTGATCAATGATGCAGTTCCATTGGACAGAGATACGGTATGTAGAGAGATTCCAATGCCAGGAGTATTGTTGACGAAGGATGTATTGGCTGAAGCCACACCTACAGGTAATGTGAATGAATTTACCATGACTTATGTCATCCGAGTAGAAGATACCACAGGTGTAAGAGCATACTACGACTTAAGTGACACGATTAAGTATGGCTTGGGTGCAGATTTTATTAGTGCGGAAGTGACTTATGGCGGAGATGATAACTTACAGACCAGTATAGTTACTGCCAATCCAACGGATACGGCCTACCAGATCGTAGATGATGAATATATCGAGGACTTTGGGGTGGATAGTTTCTATGTAGAGGTAATCTTTAGCATTGATCCGAATATATTGACAGCGGAAAGTGCAGACTGTGACTACACCAACGATTTTGGGGCCAACAGTGGTTTGACCAACGTAGCCGTGATCAATGATGCAGTTCCATTGGATAGAGATACGGTATGTAGAGAGATTCCGATGCCAGGAGTATTGATGACGAAGGATGTATTGGTAGAAGCCACACCAACTGGTAATGTAAATGAGTTTACCATGACTTATGTCATCCGAGTAGAAGATACTACAGGTGTTAGAGCTTACTACGACTTAAGTGATACGATTAAGTATGGTTTGGGTGCAGACTTTATCAGTGCAGAGGTGACCTATGGAGGCGGTGATAACTTACAGACCAGTATAGTTACTGCCAACCCTGTGGATACAGCTTACCAGATCGTGGATGATGAATATATCGAAGACTTTGGTGTAGATAGTTTCTACGTAGAAGTAATCTTTAGTATTGATCCGAATATATTGACAGCGGAGAGTGCAGACTGTGATTATACCAATGATGGTGGGGCGAATAGTGGTCTGACCAACGTAGCTGTGATCAATGATGCAGTGCCGTTGGACAGGGATACGGTATGTAGAGAGATTCCGATGCCAGGAGTATTGTTGACGAAGGATGTATTGGCTGAAGCCACACCTACAGGTAATGTGAATGAATTTACCATGACCTATGTCATCCGAGTAGAAGATACAACAGGTACAAGAGCCTACTACGACTTAAGTGACACGATTAAGTATGGCTTGGGAGCTGACTTTATCAGTGCAGAGGTGACCTATGGCGGAGGTGATGGATTACAGACTGGTATTGTTACTAGTAATTCAATGGATACGGCTTATCAAATCGTAGACGATGAATATATCGAGGACTTTGGCGTGGATAGCTTCTATGTAGAAGTAATCTTTAGCATAGATCCGAATATATTGACTGCGGAGAGTGCTGACTGCGATTACACCAACGATTTCGGAGCCAACAGTGGTCTGACCAACGTAGCTGTGATCAATGATGCAGTTCCATTGGATAGAGATACGGTATGTAGAGAGATTCCGATGCCAGGAGTATTGTTGACCAAGGATGTATTGGCTGAAGCCACACCGACCGGTAATGTGAATGAATTTACCATGACCTATGTCATCCGAGTAGAAGATACTACAGGTACAAGAGCCTACTACGATTTAAGTGATACGATTAAGTATGGTTTGGGTGCTGACTTTATCAGTGCAGAGGTGACCTATGGCGGAGGTGATGGATTACAGACTGGTATTGTTACTAGTAATCCAATGGATACGGCCTACCAAATTGTAGACGACGAGTATATCGAGGACTTTGGTGTAGATAGTTACTATGTAGAAGTAATCTTTAGCATTGATCCCAACATATTGACTGCGGAGAGCGCTGACTGCGATTACAGTAATGACGGTGGAGGGAACAGTGGCCTGACCAACGTAGCTGTGATCAATGATGCAGTGCCATTGGATAGAGATACGGTATGTAGAGAGATTCCAATGCCAGGAGTATTGATGACGAAGGACGTATTGGTGGAAGCCACTCCGACGGGCAATATCAATGAATATACTATGACTTATGTCCTCCGAGTAGAAGATACGACAGGTACAAGAGCTTTCTATGACTTAAGTGATACGATTAAGTATGGTTTAGGAGCAGACTTTATCAGTGCAACTATTAATTATGTAGGGAGTAGTAGTTTGGAAAATGGTCTCGTTACATCTAGTACAACTGATACAGCATATCAGATTGTGGACGATGAAATCGTAGAAGACTTTGAGGTTGATAGTTTTGAAGTTGTGGTAATCTTTAGTATTGATCCTAATATAGGTACGCCAGAGAGTGCTGATTGTGATTACACAAATGATAATGGAGGTAACAGTGGATTAACCAACGTAGCTGTGATCAACGATGCGGTACCGTTGGAAAGAGATACGGTATGTCGAGAGATTCCGTTCCCAGGTGTATTGTTGACGAAGGAAATATTGGTGGAAGCGACACCTACAGGTGTAGTGAATCAATTTACAACGACTTATGTGATTCGTGTAGAAGATACGACAGGTAATCTGGCTTACTACGACTTAAGCGATACGATTAAATATGGTTTAGGAGCTGAATTTGAAAGTGCAACGGTAAGTTACGGAGGAAGTAATGGTTTACAGACTAATATTGTTACAGTAAATCCAACAGACACAGCATACCAAATTGTAAACGACGAGACTGTTGTCAATTTTGAAGTGGATAGTTACTTTGTAGAAGTGATCTTTAATGTTGATCCTAATGTGTTAACTGGTGCAAGTGCAGACTGTGATTATAGCAATGATGGAGGTGCTGCCAATAGTGGATTGACCAACGTAGCCGTCATTAATGATGCTGTACCATTGGATAGAGATACGATTTGTCAAGAAATACCCAAACCTGGTGTATTAATGACGAAGGAGATATTATTAAGTGCAAGTCCAACTGGTAATGTAAATGAGTTTACTACCACCTATGTAATCCGGGTAGAAGATACTACGGGGTATAGAGCCTACTACGACTTAAGCGATACGGTTAAGTATGGACTAGGAGCTGATTTCCTTAGTGCGGAAGTGAGTTATGGCGGTACAAATGGTTTACAGACGAATCTGGTGACTATGAATACAAATAATACATCATTCCAGATTGTAGATGATGAGTATATAGAAAACTTTGAAGTGGATAGTTTCTATGTGACTGTGACCTTTATGATAGATCCTAATGTAGTGACACTGGAGAGTGCTGACTGTGATTATACTAATGATGGAGGTGACAATAGTGGATTGACCAATGTAGCTGTCATCAATGATGCTGTACCATTGGCTAGAGATACGACTTGTCAAATGATACCGATTCCAAGGGCGGAGTTAATAAAAACAATAGTTGAAGGACCACTGCCTACTGGTAATACCTTAGAGTATTTAATTACTTATAAGATTTCGGTAAGAGATACTATGGGTATAGCAGTATTCTATGATCTTAGTGATACTTTAAAATACGGAGCTGGGGCAGATATTCAATCTATTTCGATTGAATATGTAGGAAGCCATGGTTTGCAAACATCGATTTTGAATCCAAATCCTAGTGATACAGCCTATCAAATTGTAATGAACGAATTGGTGGATAGTTATGATGTCGATGAGTATATGATAGATGTAGTATTTACTGTTAATCCGGCAACCTTTACTAAAGAGAGTGGAAAATGTGTAGATGGACTGATATCTAATGAAAACCGCGGTTTAACGAATATGGCAGTAATAGACAATGCTATACCGGTTGATCGAGATACTGCTTGTACTGATATTCCATCTCCATGTTTACCTGTAAACTGTCATGGAAGAATCAGTATGGGATTTGGAGATAATTGTGAAATTTTGGTCACTCCAGAAATGTTGTTAATTCATGATGGAATAGCGAGTATTTCTCCTGAATTGTACAAAGTAGAGTTATTTTATGGACCCGGTATCCCTATTCCTAATAACATACTGAGACCAGAGCATGTGGGTAGAACGATTACAGCTCGAGTTACTTTTTTGTTGGATGATTGTGGTGGTGGATATTGTGAATCAACGATAGTGTTGGAAAAACCTTCAGGTTGTATTATCGAAGGGAATTTGGATACTGTGGTTTACTGTATTGATCCGTTTTTGAATCTTGATGTTTTTGATGATGCATATCCTAGACCGTCTTTGAGACGACCGTGTTTACCTTCATCATCAGTTGAGTTGAGATATGGAGGAGAATGGATTGATGCTGATTTTGATTGTACTAGTGATACTGCTAAGATTATTTATCGACAGTGGGAAGGTATAACGAACCAAAATGATATTTGTACAGCTTACGATACCATAGTGGTTATGCAATTGCCTAAACTTCTTCCTACTTCATTTGTCGATTCGTCAGAACATCGAATTTATTGCGACTTGAATTCTCGCCTTAATTTAGAGAAAATAGACAAGCGTTACAATTCATGGAAACAAGCCATCGGATTGCATGATTATGAATTACCTGATAGTAAGCTACGAGGACTGGTTTATGCATTGCCAACAGAATTGATGATCGATCATTTGAACAAAGCCATAGATCAATCGCTGGAATCAGAGTATTTATCATGTGAAATATTGCGCAAGTCAAATGGAGAAGTGGTGACAATAGGTGAGATCTTAAATGGAGACTATATAGATAATCTATTGTCGACGTGGTCATCGCAAAGACTAGGCTATGGTATTTTAGATTTGATTGAATCTGGCCAAATATTACCTGAGAATGAAGGTGGATATACTTTCTATCCATACATTGTAATGGAAAAAGGAGACAGGGTATTGTCGGCCAATGGAGAATTTGAGGAAGTATTGTCATCATGGTTCTACAATGGTTCGGGTAATAGTCCTTATTGGTTTGCAGGAGGCTGGCCTGAATTATATGGAGGGGCATTCACAAGCTATTGTGATGGGTATATGGAAGAGGGGCCATCTCAATGTATTGGTGTGGTATTGCCAGCGTTGACTGCCGATGGATATAGTGAAACCTCATGTGATACATTGTGTTTGGCTGAAGGAGTTCATTGTGGAATAACCATATCATCGAAGGTAGAAGAGATGGCGGGACAATGTCCTCAGAAAGGTGGGGTTACTTATAAAATAACCCAGACCTGTTGGGCAAACAGTGAGTCGGCATCGAATGCTATGGCGGCTTGTAGCAATGGTGATCCAGATTGGGTGGATGATTATCGCGACAATAATAAGCGAGTGCAGATAGAACTGAGCAGATGGGAAGAGCGATGGGATACTATGGGACCGATTTTCGATTTCAACTATCCTATAGGTAGCGTTTTTGAAGGTTGTGAATCTATTGATGTTCCATCAGGTAATTGGGATGGAGAAGAAATAGAGGCTGCGATTCGATCGGGACAACAGTATGAGTATGCCAGGGCGTCAGAATTCTGTCAACCGACGATTTACACGATTACTGACCATGGATGTGATGTGAAAGTATATCTTCCATCGATCGATGTCATTGATCAATGTTCAGGAATTGCTCAGGTAAAGGCCAGTGTTGTTACTGGATTAGGAAGACAGTCGGTATTATTAGAGTTGTCTCACAGTCGACGTATTGTGTTAGATAATGGAGATAGTTGCACGGTCTTCACTTATGAGCATCGAAGTAAACCTGTTGTTCTTCCATTTATTGGCTGTGATGGAGATCTTTATGAGATTGAGTATGAGGCAGCGGATTCCTGTTGGAACCAAAGTTCATGGACTAAATTTGTGAAGATTGAAGATGGTACTGGGCCTATTTTGGTGGTCGATGATGAATTGGAAGTGTCTCTTGAAGGAGAATTCGGTTGGTTAAAAGCATCGTCGATATCAGAGGGTAGTTATGATAATTGTTCTACTGAAATGTCATTGGCACGTCGCAGTGATTATTTATCGGATAGTTTGTTTATTGGATTCTGTGAGGTGTTGAATAATGGAGAGGCATATTCAAATTATGTGGACATCTTAAGTGATCTCGGATTAGATAAAAACCAATTGATCCAGGCTGCTCAAGGTATTAACTTGCCTGCAGAGGCTGTGAATGATGAATTCGATATAGAAGCACTGGATAAATTATTTAATGTGAATGTGTTGGGCAATCATTATTTGAAGGATTTAAGATGGATGTGGGAAGATGGCTCCAAGTGTGGAGAAAAAGTGGTCCATGGATGGTTGTTTGCCTTGGCAGAATTTATAGGAGATCAATGTGGTGGTGTAGATGAACACGGAAATGCACTAAACAAACGCGACCTAATTACATTGTTTGATCATCTATTTGGAAAGGTTGGATATGGTGAAGAGCTCTATGTCTTAGGTGGAGGTTGGACCAAAGAAGTGGTATATAACTGCAGCGATGTCTGTGATAAGGTATCCACGGAATATTTGGCCTTAGATGTTTGTTGCAATTGGAGTAAAGCTTGGTTAGATGTAACGGTCAATGATGAATTTAAGGGCCAAGTATTACAACCATTGTCTGATCTATCGATATCGAGTGAAGCGTATTTATTGTTTTATCAAGAGATTTTCGACTCTGTATTAGAAAGTGGAGATTATTCGTTGTTGGATTCTCTATTTGGTAAGTACAATATTGAAGCCTGGTCAAATAATGGAGAAGATGAGGCGTGGTTGTATAAAACCGAAGGCTATAGCTATACTGATATTTCTTGTATAGAGGAAATAGTAAGTGAGAAGTTAAGTGTTGAAAATCATGACGGTACCTTGGATTGGAAAGATGTATCTCAATCGAAAACAGTATTGGATACACTGACTAAAGAAGGAAGAGATGGTTATGTACGATACAATTGTGCCAGCGAAGTGAGACAGGATGTATGGATAGATCTAGACGATTGCCGACAAGGTCGTATAAAACGACGTTTTTTCATCTATAACAACTGTGATAATTCAACGGATACATTGGTATTGGAACAGGTTATAGAGATAAATGCAGGATGTAATTTAGATTTATCCATGTTAGAATTGCCAGAAAACTTGGGCAGTATGGAGGATCCGCTGTGTTTGGGATCAGAATTGAGCTATAGTTATTTCCCCGATACCTTAGGGCGAATGAAGGTCAAGCCATTATTTGAAGAAGTGTTGGACAAATCTATAGCTATTGGACGTGAAATCTTTAACTATGAGATTGTAGGACAGCCGGAATTGACTAAATATGAGATCGTATGGACGGTATCAGATTGGTGCGCATCAGGAAGTCCTTCTTCTCTGACATATGTACAAACCATCATCGCTCAAACGTCTGGGGATTGTAATCCGATCCAAGAGGATTCCCTATCATTACAGGGCCGAATCTTAACGGAATTAGGTAGTACGGTTCAAGATGTGAAGATGAGGACAGTGGTCAATGATGAGGTTAAGATGGCAGACCTATTGTCTTCAAGTGGAGAGTTCAATATGACTTTGGCAGCGGGAGATTCCGTCATGGTATCGCCTTGGAAGAATATCAATCATTCAGAAGGAGTAAATACTTTGGATTTGATATCTATTCACAAGCATGTTATGGAGAAGGAAAAATTGTCTAGTCCTTACCGCATCAGTGCAGCCGATGTAAACAACAATGGTATTGTCGAGATCCAAGATGTATTAGAGCTTAGACAATTGGTGTTAAATCCCAAGCGAACTTTGAGCAACAATAGCAGCTGGCGATTCTACGACAAGGGTACTGGATTGGAATGGTATGAAGATGGTTCTGTAATAGAGGATGGAAATGTGGAATTCGTAGCGGTAAAAGTTGGTGATGTGAATCAATCTAGTGATCCATCGAGTCCGAATAGGAGAGCTGAAGGTGAATTAGAATTGACAATAGCCGATATTGAATTGGATCCTGGACAATTGTATCAAATGGATATTAAGTCAACCGACTTTGATGATGTTACTGGACTGCAGTATACACTGGAGTATGATGCTGTTAAATTTGAAATTGTAGGTGTGGTGTCTGGAAGATTGAATGTAGATGAGGACAATTATTATCATTATGCTCCGGGCCAAGTGACCTTTAGCTGGCATAGTTACCAGGGAATAACAGGGTCGAAGGATGATGTATTGTTCAGTTGGTTATTGCGTCCTAAAACTACTTTTGAATTGAGGGATGGATTGCGGATGAGCAGTCGAGTGGTTGAGACGGAAGCTTATCAGAGTACTGGTAGGGTATTGACTGTGAATTTATCCTATACATCCACTGGTGGAAAATATCGATTGTATCAGAACCGTCCGAATCCATTTACTGGAGAGACCATTGTAGGATTTGAGTTGCCGAATAATGCTGAGGCAGAGCTCAATGTATTCGATGTTCGAGGTCGGTTGTTATACAGTGAAAAGGCTTTCTATCACAAAGGATACAATGAGGTGAGATTCCGATTGGATGAGGGTACAACAGCAGGAGTTCTGTTCTATCAATTGAAATCAGGAAATTACAGATCTATGCGATCAATGATATTGATTAGATAAAGGAGTGATGTGTGAAATAAATTTTTAATTAACGGGAATCTGCGATTTATGAGAAGTGGAGACTCAAAATCTTGGGTCTCTACTTCAAATAAATAAATTAGAAGATAAGGCCAGAGTCAGGGGCTAAAAATTTATCGAATTATGTTGCAGTCACGCCTCCGCGTAGAGACATGACGGAATGAAGTACAAAGTACCCAATCGACTTAACGTCGATAGGATGAGTGAAGACGACCTCGGTGTCGTGAGTGGGTTGGCTTTGCGTCTTCGTTAATACAATTTAAGTATTACTGTAAAATCTAGTTAATAGAGGCTGCCCAACTCAAGATTTAAGACTTGTGTTGGGCATTTTTTTTATTCAATTTAAGCGAGTTAGCTAAATTTCGAAAATGGATATGGTGTTAACGACACCCAATTTAGGTGCCCGTAATGCCTTTTAGAATTCATTTCATATTAGATCTTTTGATATTGGGGGAATTAATTGAATTTGTATATAAATTAAATAAGCCCAGGTTATTAATTATTTAATTAAATCCAATTTTTTTCTTTATTTTCACGACTTCCATCATTTCATATTACGACTAACCCCTTATTTAGTATTGAATGGAAAAGGAATATAGGGTTAAGAATAAATATGAAAAAAATCCAAATAAATCAAAATACATGGATTGGCCTTTTTTGGGTAGGGCTGAATTTTGTGTCTAAAGTGTTGTTTTTATCTAAGCAAAATGTTGTAGGTGATGAGGCTTTCTCAATCTTTTATGCACAGATGTCAATACCACATCTTTTTGGAGAGTTGGTAAAAGGGAATAATCCACCTTTATATGAAATAATTCTACATGGGTGGACCTTTGTATTTGGGATTTCACCCATGTCTGTTCGATTTTTGTCTTGTGTTTTTGCCTCGATCACAGTTTATATCATCTATCAGATTGGGGTCCAGTTTTTTAGCAAAAGGATTGGATTGCTTGCTGCTGGATTTTATACGTTATCCAATTTCTTTATTTTCTTTTCACATGAAGCTAGGGTGTATGCACTTTTTGCATTACTGACTACTTGGTCTTTTTTATTGTTCTTCAAATTAGGAGATGGCCAAAAGAATTACCGTCGTATTTTTTTACTGGCTTTGGTAAATTCGTTATTGTTATACTCGCATTACTTTGGTACTGTCGTCATTTTTATCCAAGGATTGGCATTTATATTGATTAGAGGGTATCGGATTTTATTTTTAAAATCATATTTATGGTCTTATTTGATAACAGCTGGATTTTATTTGCCTTATGCTGGTTACTTTTTGAATAGGTTAAATTCTGTACACCAAGATGGTACTTGGCTAAAACCTCCGAATGGGTTAGAGCCGATTTATGCCCTCGTTGTCAAGATGAGTAATGCACCAGTTATAGCTGTATTTTTTCTATTGATATTGGTGATAGCATTAATCAAGACCATCAGATCGAAAAGACTCGAATCTATTTCGAAAGAACAATATGTCATTTTTATTTGGTTTCCAGTTTCCGTCTTATTGGTGTTTTTATTTTCTTTTGTAATGCCTTTGTTTTTAAATCGTTACCTTTTGTATTCGGGCATTGGTTTCTATTTTCTATTGGCTTTTTCGATTGAAATATGGAGGGAAAGAAGTTATTTAAGGTCAATATTGACTTTTTTATGTCTTGGTGGAATGTTGTTTACTATTGATCTGAATCCCAGCAATCACCGCGAGGTAAAATCAATGGTGAGTTATGTAAAAGAGCTCAATAAGGAATCCAATAATATAGTGTTTATGTGCCCAGATTATTTGCATTTATCCTATGTATATCACCATTCTCGAGATTGGTTTAATCGCGCTGAGGATTTTCAGAATGATGAAGCCTTTAAGGAGGTTTTGAGAGAAGAGAATATTTTTCCCATTTCTTCTAGTAAAGGATTGGATTTTAACAAAATTAAGACCTTTGATAAGGTTATTTATATCGATGCTGCAGCCAATTTTTCGTATCCCAACAATGCTATTCTACCTACCTTAGAAGATTCATTGAAATTAATTGGCAAGAATCATTTTGAGACTTTATTTGATGTTTATGTATTTGAATAATACGATTTTTGGAAATTATGCTCAATAATGTGATTTTATTATCTTAAAGTATAGGCAATTGTAAACTTTCTGGTTTTCAACTGGTTGAAATGTAGAATCAATTGAAATTTATACCATGTTAGATTATAATCAAATGGATAAATCCATTCACCAACTGAGTCAAATTATTGCGAAAGCCAATAGAAGTTATGTGCCCAAAGAGGCCGATGATGGACACACTAATTTTTATTATGATCCCTTATCTAACCGAATTTTGGGACGCTGGATAAAAGTGGGAAATCAAAGTGTGTTATTGGCTTTGGATTTAAATAGATTCGAATTTCAGTGGTTGAATAACTCATTACACCTATTATCGAGAATATCGATTGATGGTAAAACCAGCGAAGAGGTTGAATCTGAAATTGCTCAAACTTTACCTAAAATAGGTTTAGGAGTTGTAGGGGTGAATAAGGTAGGTTTTAGAGATGCATTGCATTTTGAGATTCCCAAATACTCATTCACAGAAAGACCTTACAGTGAATTTCCACCAACTAGTGTAAAATTATGGAGTGATTATCGCAAATACGCCAATGAAGTATGTTTCTCAGTTTTGGGATATTTGCAGGCCAAATCTGAGGTGAGAATATGGCCTCATCATTTCGACACCGGAATATATGCCGATTACAATGAGGATATGAATTTGGGTTTTGGTTGGGCAATGGCGGATACTATTGTAGATCAACCTTATTTTTATTTTGCGGCTTATGAAAAAGGTAATCACAGTATTTATTCAGAAACACTTCCCAGATTGACTTATGGTGAGTGGAAGGTTTCTACCAGTTGGAAAGGGGGAGTATTGCCTATGGATTTTATAGAATTATTGTCCAAAAACAAAGTAATAACTTTTGTTCGTGAAGTGGCCAATGTTTATTTGAGAGCTTAGGTAGAATTGATTAAATTAAAATTATTGCTGGTTTATTTATAATAATATTCATTTCTTTATTGAATGATATGCCTCAGTTTATTGAGATTGTATGTCATGATTAATATTTTCAATTAATATTTATTTTGCGTAATGTAATTCTTAACCAAGATTAAAATTTATCAAATATTGCTATGAAGGGATTGTTGGCATTATTAATTTTATTGATGAGTTGTAGCTCTGTCACCGAGGGAGAAAATGAATTGATTCAGTCAATCCCTGAAAATATAAGTTATAAAGTTCGGATATTGGCTGAAGGCAATAGTTGGGTTGTGGGTGGAGAAGAAATGGATGTTGATTTAATATCCGACCAAGGTATAGGTCAATGGCTAGATAAAGAAACTGTTATCCGCAATTATTTTAAGATAAATAAAACTGGAAAGATTGATTTGGGGATAAGGGCTAGAAATCAATCTGGTGAATCAACCATCTTGGTGAGGATGGGAGATGTAGAGAAAAAGTTGAAAACAGAGAATGTCGATTTTAAGGATTTGTATGTTGGCGAATTTGAGATTGTGGAAGTGGGTTATATTTATGTTGAAATTCAGGGAGATGACAAGTCTGGGACTGAGTTTGGCGAAATTGAAGCGTTTTTACTGGGAGGAGAGATAGAGGTTGACGATATCGTCTATGTAAAGGATGATTTTTACTGGGGACGGCGTGGTCCTTCAGTCCATTTAACTTATGAATTGCCCGATGAAAAAGATGTGGAATGGATGTATTCCGAGATTGAAGTAGAAGAAGGTCAAGATGTTTTGGGTTCATATTTTATGGCCAATGGATTTGCAGAGGGTTATTTTGGTATGCAGGTGAATTCACCCTCGGAGCGCAGGATTTTATTTTCGGTTTGGAGTCCATACAATACACAAAATCCCAACGATATACCAGAAGAATATAAAATACAGTTATTGGCCAAGGGACAAGATGTGTATACTGGGGAGTTTGGCAATGAGGGATCCGGTGGGCAGAGTTATTGGAAGTATAATTGGAAGGCAGGCTATACTTATCGGTTTTTGCTTAGAGGTAGACCAGTAGGGAATAACAGTACGGAATATTCTGCCTTTTTTTATGCACCGGAAATAGGAGAATGGAAATTGATTGCAGTATTTCAACGTCCATTTACCAATACTTACTTATCTAGATGCTATTCCTTTTTAGAAAATTTTATTACTAAAACAGGGTATATAGCGAGGCAGGCAAAGTATAAAAATCAATGGGTATTCGATAGTCAATCTCAAGCATATGAATTGACAAAGGCTAAATTTACCGCTGATGCGACAGCTCGAAAGGGCTCTAGATTAGACTATGATGGAGGGGTCTTAGGGGACGACTTTTTTATGAAAAACGATGGGTTTTTCAATGCCGAAACCCCGATCGATAGTTGGCATGAAAGAAGGGCTAATAACGTTGAGCCGACTTTGGATTTTGATGTGATAGAAAAACTAATTCCCTAGGCTGACCTTTAGGGTTTAATCAGTGGTTTCTGTATTTTGTATAACTAGGTGATGATATTGTAATTCAGCTCTACCGAACTCATATAAAGGTAATGCTAAGGGTGTATTCTAAATTTTTGTATACAAAAATAATGATTTAATTAATCGGTGTATATTGAATGGCTTTGTCGTTGATTTAATCAAAAAGTAAAAAAGATAGAATTGGGCTAATGGATTAAGTTGGCGAAAAATATTTTCTGTTGTTGAAGTTTTTAATTGTGTATAAGATTATTGTGTCTCGATTTTTTCATTTATATGGTGAGGTGAAAAATGTTTTATGTATTGGTGGAGGCTGGGTTATTCAAAAAAGTGGGTTTTTGTAGTAAGAATTAAATATTTATCTTTGCTAGGTATTATTACTCCCTATTCATAATTTATGTATACATAATGAAGCCAAACTCACTGTCTCATAAGGTCTATTTAGAGCTTAGAAAAAAAATATTATCCAATCAATTGGTTTCAGGAATGCGACTCAAGGAAGATGAATGGGCACAAAAGATGGAAGTCAGTCGGACGGCTATAAGGGAGGCTTTGACTCGGTTGTTGGGTGAAGGATTGGTGGTTTTTGGGGACAAGGGAGGATATTTTATTAAGTCGATGACGGTAGAGGATGTTGAGGAAATACGGGAATTGAGAGAAATCTTAGAGACTGGAGCACTTCGATTGGCTATAGAGCGGATTACAGATGAGGAATTACAAGAATTGGAATCTATTTGCGATGATTTTACCTCTATGGTGGAGAGAGGATATTTAGGTGGAGCATGTGAAGCCGATGTTAAATTTCACGAGTCTATAATTATGTATTCAGGTAATGCGAAGTTGCAGTATATCTATGAGCATAGCAATATACCTTTGTTTCACATGAAGTTGGGACAGACTATGAGTCATATGGATGATTATGAATTGACTGACCAAGAGCATAGAGAGCTTTTGGCCGCCATTAAATCAAAGGACTTTGCACAAGCAGAGAAAACACTGCATAAACATCTGATTAGAGGTCAATTGACGGCCTTGGATCTTTTGTAGGATGTATTTCATTTAAAACCAATTGTTTAGATGTAGACATTACGTCTTTCTACATTCAAAAATTATTGAAAGATCACACCACAGCGATTCCTTACCTACATAGGGAGCAATCACGCCGCGGCTCGGTGGCAATCTGCTGCTGAATTGCAGGGCAATCAAGTCTGGGCAGGGTGGTCTCGCTTCCATTATCACTATTTTAATATTAGGGCAATTAGTAGTTTATACCTGTCAATTTAAATGCAGTCTCATCGCAGCACAGTGGCTGACCCACCCGGAACGCGGAGGTTCCGGTTCCCTCGCCAAAGGTCGATTTACGACCTTTGATCCTTCGGATTTTGCTCGGTCACACCCGGAGCACAGTGGCTAAAATCCTATCGATTAACGGGGCAGTCACGCCTCGGCACAGTGGCCTCGGTTCCTTCGCCAAATGCCGATTTACGGCATTTGGTTGTCCTTCGGACAACTATGCTCAGTCATCCTGAAGGGATGATATATCTTAGCCGTGGGTTGAAAACCCACGGTTAAGTGGTAGTCTCAATTTGATTTGGCGGGATTTTTGCCAAGTTGAAATTAATTATTTTTAGATCTACAGATAATATTTCCATGGTTTTCACAATATCTAATTGCAAAAATCATGACAAATCCATGTGAATACATCAGTGATTCATTTCAAAGTCATAGATTATCGGATGACGAATTACGTTTCAATCACGCCTCAGCCGGATTCCCTATCGAATTACGGGGAAGTCTCATCGCAGCACAGTGACTGCGCCTCCTTAAATACAATATTGGAATTGTATTATTTCATCTGTCTATTATGGTCGCATATTTGTTTTCTATCGGGATTAAATCAATTTACTTACTAAATAAGGGGGAAAATTCAGTTTGAGAATAAATAAATATTTGTTTCAATTTTGAAGTATACAAAATAAAGTTATATTTGTATACATAAAATAGGCTTGGAGATTCCTTGTAAGGTGTTGTATGGCTTATTGTATGAGTCGATATTCATTTATTTATAACTTAATTTTGAAATCCATTATGAAAAAAAGTAGACAAATGTATACCAGAACTTGTAATCTGGTCCTTCTTATTTTCTTTATTGGTCTATGTGGCATGGCCCATGGCCAAAGTGCATATACACTATCGGGAGTGGTTTCAGATAGTATCGGCCAGGTCACCCTGCCCGGGGTAAATATTTTGATCAAGAGTACTGGTCAGGGAACGATCTCTGACGAAAACGGTGGCTTTAGTTTGCAAGTGGCACCTGACGATGTGATTGTTTTTTCCTATATAGGATATAAAACGAGAGAAATTCCCGTAGCTGGTAGAAGTCAATTGAATTTGCTGATGTCGACGGATGCTCAAGCTTTGGACGAATTGGTGGTAACTGGATATTCGGTTGAGCGTAAAAAAGATATTACAGGATCTGTGTCGGTAGTTGATATGGAGGCGGCAAAGTCACTGCCTACAGGGTCTACAATGCAGGCATTGCAAGGGCAAGCTTCAGGAGTAACCATTGTTAGTTCGGGAGCACCTGGGAGTAGTGGGAATATTTTTATTAGGGGTATTTCTTCCTTTGGTAGTACATCTCCATTGATTTTGGTTGATGGTGTAGAAGGTAGTCTTAATAATATTAATCCAAACGATATAGCCTCTGTTCAGATATTGAAGGATGCTGGAGCGGCCTCTATATATGGGGTCAGAGGAGCGAATGGTGTTGTCATTGTAACCACTAAAAAAGGAGAGTCGGGTGCACCAGTCATTAGTTATAATGCGTATGTGGGTATTCAAACTCCTCTACCAGGGAATCCGTTTAATATTCTAATGGACACAGATGAATTTGCTCGGCTATCATTAATTGCCGACTCAGAAAATCCTTTATTTAAAAATGGGATACCAGACTACATGTATTCTAGTCCTAATGGTTCAGGTATCGGATGGGAAGGGGACGCAGTGGTAGATCCTTCAAATTATAATTTGGATCTCGAAAATTCAGGTAATAATTACTTGATTCAAAAAACCAATAAAGAAGGTACAGATTGGTTTCATGAATATTTCCGCCCAGCTTTGCGTACAGATCACAACCTTTCGGTTAGTGGGGGTACAGAAAAAGCTAAATATTATGTGGCTATGGGGTATTTAGACGAACAAGGGACAGTCTTAGAAACCTATCTTAAAAGGTATTCAGGAAGAGTTAATACATCGTTTCAGGTAGGTAATCATATTACTATTGGCCAAAATCTAAATATGTATTATCGCCAGAATCCTGGGGTGTCGACCAGTAGTCAGTTTGCTGGGATAGCTACCTTGGCTAGGATGATGCCTATTATCCCTATACATGACATTATGGGCAATTATGCAGGAACAAGAAATGGTACCAATGTGGGGACCAATTCAAATCCAGTGGCTGATCAAGAAAGATCTGCCATCAATAATGGAAATTCTTGGAATGCAGAAGGGAATATATTTTTAGAGGTGGTTTTCTTGAAAGATTTTGTAGCTAGAACAAGTTTTGGAGGAGGATTGACTAATAATTATAATACTTCATTTAGTTATACACCGTATGAGCGAGCTGAAGGTTTTCAAAATCCCAATTCTTACGGTGAAAGTGCTTCTTTTTCGAGAAGGTTAACGTGGACCAATACCCTGAAATACCATAAATCATTTAATAAGCATACCGTTTCTGCTTTGATAGGAAGCGAGGCAATTGAGTCTTTTTCAAGATCTCTTTCAGGAAGCCGGCAGAATTATTTCACCACAAATCCTGACTACTTATTGTTGTCAACGGGAACTTCCAACATCGCAAACGGAAGTGGGGCTGGTGAAGAGGCTTTATCATCCTTGTTTTCTAAGGTAGATTATATTTTTAATGATAAGTATTTGATAGGGGCAACGGTAAGACGGGATGGTTCATCCAGATTTGGACCCGAAAGTAGATATGGAGTTTTTTCTTCGGTATCACTTGGATGGAGATTGTCGGAAGAAGCCTTTATGCGTAATATTAACTGGTTGAATGACCTTAAAGTACGGGGAAGTCATGGTGTGATGGGATCTCAGAACAATGTGAGTTCGATAAATCAGTTTGATTTGTACGGAGGCTCATTGGGTAATGCTTATTATGCTATTAATGGGGCTATTAACAGTGCTCAGCAGGGATTTTTTCAAACACGCAGTGGTAACTTGAGAACGAGTTGGGAGAGAAATATTGTGACAAATTTTGGTTTTGATGCGTCTATCTTTAATTATGCAATTGATATTTCGGTTGAATATTACCGCAAAGCAATTGATGGGCTATTGTTTAGTCAGGGAATACCAGCAATAGGAGGAGGTGCTTCTCCAGCAACGATCAATGTAGGAGATATTCAAAATCAAGGTTTAGATCTTAGTATGGGGTACCATGGGAATCGAGGTAAAGACTTTTCTTATTCGGTTTCTATGAATTTTACGACGTATAAAAACGAAGTAGTCAGTATTCCAGACCCCGGCTATTTTGATGCAGGTAGTCATCAACAATTGGGTACTATCGTTCGAAATCAAGAAGGTCAACCCGTAAGTACATTTTTTGGGTACAATGTAATTGGATTGTTTCAATCATCGGAAGATATAGAATCATCTCCTGATCAAGATGGAGCAGCTCCAGGTAGATTTAAATACGAAGATATTAATAATGACGGTCAAATAAATTCTGATGATAGAACTTTTATAGGTAGTCCTAATCCTGACTTTACCGTCGGTGTAAATCTAGGAGCTACTTATAAAAACTTTGATATGTCGGCTATTCTATATTCTTCATATGGAAATGAAGCGGTGAATACAATCAGAGTTCAGACGGATTTTTTTGGGACCTATGTTGGGGCCAAAAGTGCCATATTATTGGATGCATGGTCTCCTGAAAATACGGATTCAAATATTCCGGTAATTGAGAATCAAAATAGTTTTAGTACGGCAAGTGTATTCAACTCTTATTTTGTAGAAGATGCTTCTTTTTTGAAATTGAGATCTTTGGTTTTGGGTTATTCTTTTAATAATTCATCCTTACTTCAAAAGATAAAGATGGGGAAATTAAGAATATATCTCCAAGCATCTAATTTATTTACACTCACTAAATATACGGGTTTAGACCCTGAAATTGGGGGCAGTACTTCAAATTTTGGAATTGATTGGTCTAACTATCCCAATAATCAGTCCGCTTTCTTATTCGGTGTTAATCTTAATTTTTAATGAAAAAAATGAAAAAGATGAAAATCCAAAATATATTTAAATCCTTAGTACTATTATCTTTCCTCTCCATTTTGGTTAGTGGGTGTAAGGATAGTTTCCTTGAAAGAGCGCCCAAAGGGGCTGTATTCTCGGGTAGTTTGGCGACTGAATCAGGTATTCAAGGACTGTTAATAGGAGCTTATTCCATGTTAGATGAAGCGGGTTCTGGAGGGAATGGTTGGCATATGGGGCGGTGGATTTTTGGAGGTGTTGCCTCCGATGATGCCCACGTGGGAACTGAAGCCGGTGCTCTTCAACCCATTCCAGAATATGAAAATTATACTTGTACTCCAGCTACCCGTGGTCTTAATGATCGATGGCGAGTGTATTATGCTGCAGTACAAAGGGCCAATGATGTACTCCGTCTATTGGAAATTGCTGAAGCCGATGGAACTGTGTCAGAGACTTTCGTTGAGCAAACAAGGGCGGAAGCTATATTTTTAAGAGGACTCTATCATCTATATATCAAAATGATGTGGAAAAATATACCTTATGTAGATGAAAGTATAAGTGCAGGCTTGGGTAATTACTTTGTGCCTAATACTGAAGATGTATGGCCTAGAATTGAAGAAGATTTTAAATATGCCATTCAAAATCTAACAGAAACAAAAGCAGATGTCGGTAGAGCCAATAGTTGGGCGGCTAAAGCCTATTTAGTCAAGGCTTATATGTTTCAGAATAAGTATTCAGAAGCTAAACCAGTATTAGACGATATTATAGCGAATGGAGTGACATCCAATGGGTTAAAATACGATTTAAACGAACAGTTTTTTGATAATTTTAGACCATCGACCCGTAATGGTCCTGAGCAAGTATTTGCCATTATGTATTCGGTTAATGATGGGGCTAATGGTGGAAATGGCAATCAAGTGAGTGGGGAGGGTAATTCTGGACCTTACGGAGGGCCATTCCCAACTTATGGATTTTATCAACCGTCGTTTAGTTTGGTGAATTCGTATAAAACAGATCCTGAGACAGGTTTGCCCTATGTTTACGATTTTAATGATTTTGATGTGAAACACGACTTGGGGATTCCTTCTTCGGAAGAATTTGAACCGTATCAAGGTACTTTAGATTCTAGATTGGATTGGACAGTAGGACGTCGAGGTATACCTTATTTGGATTGGGGAGTCAATCCGGGTTTGGCGTGGGTGAGACAACAAAGTGTGGCTGGACCTTATCTGCATATTAAATTTGCCAATCCACAATCTGAGCCAGAGGCGAGAGAGCGACAGAGTAATGCAAGTACCTATAATCTGATTCGGTTTGCAGATGTTTTGCTTTGGGCAGCCGAGGTAGAGGTAGAAGTGGGTAGTTTGGCAAAAGCGGAAGAATATGTCAATAGAGTTAGAGCTAGGGCTGCCAATCCTGCAACATGGGTTAAAAAGTATTTGGATGATAGTCAGCCTTTGGCTGGATTTTCGGATGAGCCAGCTGCCAATTATAAAGTAGGATTGTATAATGGTGAGTTTACTCAACAGGGAAAAGATTTTGCAAGGGAGGCTGTTCGATTTGAAAGAAAATTAGAGTTGGGTATGGAACATCATCGATTCTTTGATCTTCAGCGCTATGACAATGGAAGCGGATATATGGCCGATTTGTTGAATGATTATATCCAACATGAAACGAGCATTCCGAATTATAATTTTTACTACATGGAAGGCGCTAAATTTACTAAGGGAAAGAATGAAATATATCCCATTCCATTGGAGCAAATTGATCTAAGTGTAAAGGATGGAGAACCGACTTTGATACAGAATCCTAATTACTAAAATTCATGTTCCGTCCCAAAACTGTACAACACGATGAGTAGAAATACAATTTCTTGGATTATTTTAATATCCTGCAACCTGATGTGGGCATTTCATTTTACCTGTATCAAATTAACTCAAGATCAAGTGGGACCTTATTTTACCGTTTGGGGACCGATGTTAATCTCAGTTATTTTGCTTTTGCCATATGTGATTAAAGATTTCAAGGCAAGTGGTAAGAAATTTAAGGATATGCTGATTTTTGTACAATTGGCCGCTTTGGGAGCTTTTCCCGCTCAGGTGTTGATGACTTGGGGGACACAGTATTCCTTAGCGAGTAATGCCTCCATACTAGTACTTTCTTTACCCATAGTAACAACCTTGTTTGCCTTTATAATATTAAAGGAAAAAATGAATGGAGTGAAATGGCTCAGTTTTGTAATTGCTATAATCGGGGTGTTGTTTTGTACATTTGAAAATATAAGAGACATCGACTTTGGGTCTAAATATGCTATTGGCAATCTTTTGATATTCTTGGCTATAGTAGGGAACGGCTACTACAATGTAGGCTGTAAGAAGATCGCCAATGAATATTCTGAAATTGAAATGGTGTTCTTTACCTATTTGATGATGGTAATCTTATTATTACCTTTTGTACTATATTACGAAATTGATGTTTTTCAACGTATTTCAAGTTTTACCACACAAACATGGATTGGAATGGGGGCATTAACAATTTTTCATAACTTCTTGTCTATGGTCTTATTCTTTAAGGCTCTCAAATATTTGCAAGCTACCCAAGTGGCTGTTTCCAATTATTTGATTACTTTTTTGGGGCTGCCAATTGCGGCTATATTTCTAGGTGAACAGCTTAATAGCCAGGGAATAATTGGAGGTGTGTTGGTGTTGACTTCCACATTGTTGCTATCTATTTATGATCGACCCAAAATCAGTATGGCATGATAACATCTGAGACTTCTTTTAAATTATTGAATATTTGGGATGGTGATTATTTTTCAAATCGCGATGGTGTGGTCAACAACCATCAATTGGAAATTCAATTGCAAATCCGTGCTGCTTTGAATAGTAAATTGCTTGTCAATGGAGAGGAAGTGATTGCCGATCAAACGGTATTCCATTGTCCTGTGACTTTGAAAAAGGGAGAGAATACGATTCATATTGTAGATCAGAAATCTGGTCATGAAAGAAAGCTAGTTGTATACTATTTGGATACATTTGAGAAGAAATATAGATTGTCTATCGACGATTGTATATGGTTTTTAAAAGACCTTCATGAACATCGACATCAATATAAGTCTCTCTTCGATAATCCGTATTTGAAGTTTCTCAAGCAATTACATGAGGATTATGAGACTAAGATCCATCTAAATTTATTCTACAGCACTGAGGATTTTAATCTTTCGGAGATGACGGATCAATATAAATCTGAATGGGAATCTAATGCAGATTGGATTCAATTGAGTTTTCATGCAGAGAGCGAGTTTCCAGATATGCCTTATGTTGATGCGAGTTATCAAAAGGTAGAAGAAGATTGTGCAAAAGTCCACAAGGAAATATTGAGGTTTGCAGGTCCTACATTATTGAGTACGACTACGACGGTCCATTGGGGTTCGGCAAACTTGGAAGGATGTAGAGCGCTTAAGGTGGCTGGATATAAGTCTTTGGTCGGATATTTTAATGTGGATGATGATTTGCCTCCGGTTTCCTATTATCTTTCTACTGATCAAAGGAGGCACTTAAAGCAACGCTATATTTGGCGAGACAAGGAAGAAGATCTTTTATTTGTTCGAGCCAGTATGGTTGTAGATACCGTTGCTTTAGAAGAAATTGATTCTCATTTGAATAAGAATGCAGATGAGGAGGGGCGATTGCCTCGATTCGCAGATTTTTTAGTGCATGAGCAATATTTTTATTCTCATTATTTCAATTATCAAAGAGATTATCGTGACCGAATCATTGCGGCTGTAAAATGGGCAAAGAAAAATGGTTATACCTCGGCATTTGTAGAAAATTCATTTAAAATTAAATAGGAATGGAAAAGAATAGAAGAGATTTTATAAAAAAGAGTGGATTAGCTTTAACGGGCTTAGGAGTCTTGCCGACAGCTGGATTTAGTAAATCAGCACCAGCAAGTAAGTCATCCACCTTTAATATGTCTGGCTATGCTGCACCTAGAATGGATAAAATTAGAATTGGATTTATTGGCGTTGGGAATCGAGGGACAGGAGCCGTTAAAAGGATGTGTCGAATCGAGGGCGTTGAAATAAAAGCGCTCTGTGATTTAAGGGCAGAAAAAGTGGCCTCAGCAAAAGAAGCTATAAAAGAATATGGACATGAACCTGATCTGTATTCAGGAGATCCTGAAATTTGGAGAAAGGTGTGTGAAAGATCGGATATTGATCTTATTTATATTTTGACTCCTTGGAAATTGCACACCCCTATGGCTGTATTTTCAATGAATCACGAAAAGCATGTATGTGTGGAAGTGCCGGCTGCCAAGACCATTGACGAATGCTGGGAATTGGTAGAGACCTCAGAACGGACACGCAAGCATTGCATGATGACGGAAAATTGTTGCTACGATTTTGTCGAATTATTGACATTGAATATGGCTAGGCAAGGTTTTTTCGGAGAAATATTGCATTGTGAAGGAGGGTATATTCATGAGTTAAAAGAATTGTTGTTCTCAAAGGAAAAGTTTTATCAAATGTGGGAGCTGCATGAAAACTATGAGCGCAAGGGCAATTTGTACCCGACCCATGGTTTGGGACCATTATGTCAAATAATGAACATAAATCGCGGGGATAAAATGGATTTTTTAGTCTCAGTTTCCACCAACGACTTTTCAATGCATCCATTGGCAACAAATAAATATCTAGAGGATTCCTTTTATAAACCATATATCGACAAGGATTTTAATGGAAATATGAGTACTTCAATTATTCGTACTCATTTGGGTAAATCTATTTTGTTGCAATACGATGTTTCTTCCGTTCGGCCATATTCTCGGATACATTTAGTAAGTGGTACGGAAGGCATTGTTCGAAAATATCCAGAACCAGCTCATTTTGCTAAAGGGCATAAATGGATGAATGAGAATGAAATAGAAGGATTGTATAAGGAATTTAATCCTGCCATTGTTCAGAAAATGGGCGAAATAGCTAAAGATCATGGAGGACATGGAGGAATGGATTTTTTAATGGATTGGAGAACGATTGATTGCTTGCGCAATGGTTTGCCAATGGATCAAGATGTTTACGATGCAGCATTGTGGAGTTCAATTGGGCCCTTGTCTGCTCAATCACTTAACAATAGGTCTAATTCAGTAGATGTGCCGGATTTTACAAGAGGGGGATGGAAAACCAATGCTCCAGTTGACATTTCAATGTCTCGGGGTGGAAATACGAAAGTAAAATAGGCATGGAGCAAAAGCAGAATCAAAATATTGGAGTAGTAGGTTTAGGTCTTATGGGAACTAGCATTGTCACTTGTCTTTTGGCATCAGGGCATCAAGTGGTAGGAATAGATAGAGAATTAATCAAGGTGAATGCGGTTCAAGAGCAGATAAAAATAAATTTAACTCAATTGCGCTCTGAAGGTTTGTTGGAAACTGAAGTCGACAATATAATGAGCAATTTTCAATTTGCGACAAAATTGGAAGGTCTAGTTCACTGTGATTTAATTGTAGAAACGATAACAGAAAATTTAGAAATTAAAATTCAATTACTTACAGAATTGGAGTCGATAGTGAGTCCAGCAGTGGTAATCGGAAGTAATACTTCTGCCATCCCAGTAAGTTTATTGCAAAAAGATCTTAAACATCCAGAGCGAATAATTGGGTTGCATTGGGCGGAACCTGCTCATATAACCAAGTTTATGGAAATAGTTTGTGGGGATCAGACCGATCTAACTTTAGCTAAAGAGATGATGGTACTCGTTGAAAGATGGGGTAAAGAACCATCACTTCTACAAAAAGATATCAAAGGTTTTATAACCAATCGAATAATGTATGCGATGTTAAGAGAAGCATTTTACTTAGTAGAAAATGGTTATGCATCCATAGAAAGTGTGGATAGGTCTCTGAGGAATGATTTAGGTTATTGGATATCATTTGCAGGGCCATTTCGATTTATGGATTTAACTGGGATCCCAGCTTATTTGACGGTAATGGAGGATTTGTTTCCCGATTTAGATAGAAGTACAGCAGCACCAAAAATGATGCAGAAGCTAGTAGATAGTGGTGCAAAAGGAGTGGATAATGCTCAAGGTTTTTATCCATATACTGAAGAAAGTGCAAATAAGTGGAAGGAAGATTTTACTCAATTTAGTTATGATATACGAAAACTGACAGAAAAGTATTCTTCAGAGAATGATTAAAATAGGATAATCGATTTGTTGATTATGCAGGTCAGTTTGATAGAGGGTTAGAATAAAGAACCAATGCTGGATAGTCTGAACAAATAAAACCCAATTTATTTGATAAGGGATTAGAACCGTTACAAATTGGACTAGAGCTGTAGAGAGATGGAGTTCCTAGTGAAATATGAAAATATTATAGGTGAAATAATAGCCATAACAATAAAAGATGATAGATATTATTAACATACTTTAGTAAAGTAAATTATTAACAATAAGATACAATATTATGAAAAGCGTAGAAAATATGAAGTCAAGTTCTTCTCGAAGAAAATTTTTAGGAATTTCAGCGCTGGCTGCTACTGGGATAGCTGTTTCCCCTCGGTTTGCTTTTGCTGGCATTCCAACATCATCACGTAAGGTTCGTGTGGGTGTAGTAGGAGGTAGATTTGGGTTGGGATTTTATTTCAATGAACACCCCAATGTGACGGTTGAAGCGGTAAGTGATTTGCGAGCTGACCGAAGAGCTGCCTTGATGAAAAGGTACGAGTGTAGTAAATCTTATGATTCCTTAGAAATATTACTCAAAGATCCCAAGATCGAGGCAGTGGGATTGTTTACCCCGGCCCCAGATCATGCCAATCATGTAGTACAAACCTTACGTGCAGGCAAGCATGCCTTATGCGCTGTACCTGCAGCTCTGACTATCGAGGATTGTTATCGTATTTTAGAAGCCGTCAGATCAACTGGGAAAAAATATATGATGGCTGAAACATCGACCTATAGACAAGAGACTATTACGGCTAAGAAAATGTATAAGGAAGGTAAATTCGGAAATTTATTTAGTAGTTCGGCTCAGTATTATCATCCCGGCTTAGAAGAATTATATTTTAATCCCGATGGCAGTGCCACTTGGCGACATGGGTTACCTCCTATGTTGTATCCTACCCATGTCACTGCCTTTTTGATTGCCGTCACCGGTGAGCGATTTACACATGTTACAGGATTAGGTTGGGGCGATGATGATCCAATGCTAAAAGGAAATCCTTACAATAATCCTTTCTGGAATGAAACTGCCTTTTTTAAGACGGATCGAGGTAATTCTTTTATTGGAGAAGTATGTTGGCGAGGAGCACTAGCTCACGGTGAGAGAGGGGAATGGCGAGGAGATAAGATGAGTTATTATATGGGACAAAAAAATGAACCGGTGCACACCGTTCATGCTGGAGATAAAATGGTGAAAGATGATGGTGGATTTACAGTTGCTCATCCTGAACTCAAACCATACGACCAAGAGAAATGGTATGAGACCGATGCCTTGCCAGAAGCCATGAGGCATAATAGTGGGCACGGGGGATCTCATACTTTTATAACCCATGAGTTTATCTCATCCATAATCGAAGATAGAGAACCAGAAATAAATATTTATGAGGCTTTGGCCTATACGGCTCCAGGCATTATTGCTCATGAATCGGCGCTTAATGATGGGGAATGTATGCGGATACCTAATTTTGATATATAGTAAATTAGTAAAAGATTGTTGAAGTTTTAATGATGGTGAGGAAGCTTCCAGAATATAGCCTAATAATCGTTAAGCTATGTTAAGGCGCTTTTACATTTATCAATCACTTGAGATTGTAATAAAGTAATAAAAATGATTAAAAGAGATAGATCGAATAAGATTCTAAAAGAAAATGAACAATGGATACCTGGAGGTGTGGTATCTCTAAATAGAAAATCAGATCCCAATATTTGTTTTACGAGAGGACATGGGAGTCATGTATGGGATGTAGATGGCAATGAGTATATCGATTATCAGGCCGGTTTTGCGGCTTCATTCTTGGGTCATAACGATGCTGATATCAATGCCGCTGTTGCTCAAACCATAGCCGATCAACAGATTCTGATGGGGGCTGGACCTACTGATTTAGAAGGTGATTTTGCCAAGTTGTTTTGTGATTCGGTACCCAATGTAGATAGTATTCAAATTACAACTACAGGGTCTGAAGCTACTTATCACGCTATTCGTATTGCTAGGGCGGCGACCAAAAAAGATCATATTATTGTGATGCAGGGTGGTTATAATGGTTGGCATAGTGATGTGGCATGTAATGTTATCAGCGCTTTGGATGATATTGGACCGAGAGTGAGCCCAGGGGAATATCCCATTGATTCCATTTCAGCTGGAATTCCTCAGAGAAGTAAGGATTTGGTTCATGTTGTCAATTTTAATGACTTGGATTCGGTAGAATATATTCTAAAAAGACATAAGGTCGCCTGTATTTTATTAGAACCTATTTTGCAGAATATTGGAATTGTTAAACCCCAGCCTGGGTATTTAGAAGGATTGCGGAGTTTGGCCGATCAACACGGTTTCCTACTGATCTTTGACGAGGTCAAAACAGGATTTAGACATTCGTTGGGAGGGTACCAAAGTATTTGTGGAGTCGTACCCGATTTGAGTACGTTCGGGAAGGCTGTTGCCAATGGTTATCCTTTGGGTGTTATTGGAGGGAAGAAGGAATATATGGATTACTTTGTACATCCTGATAAGAGGGAAAGAGTGTTGATTGCCGGTACTTTTAATGCCTTTCCATTGACTACTGCTGCAGCCATCGCTACCTTAAAGAAACTGGGTTCGGAAGAACACAAGGTCTATGATCATGTAGAGCGATTGGGTGCAAAATTGGAAGCTGGTTTAAATGAGATATTCTCAACCTATGCCATCGATTTTAAGGTGGCTCGACAAGGGTCGGCTTTATGCACTTATTTTATGGATCATCTTCCTGTTGATTATCACGATATATTGACTCATCACGATTTTAATTTTGATAAAAAGTATAGAATTAAGTTGATTGAAGCCGGTATTTTCAATTTCCCTCTACCCATTAAGCAAGGAAGTATTTCTTTCGCTCATACCGATGCTGATATTGATGCGACATTGGAAGCCACGGCGATGGTAATGGATAAGTTGATGTCGGATGTAAAAAAATCTAGAGTGATTAAAGAAGAAGTATGAAAATAACTGGGATTGAAACCATGGTTTGTCATGCTCGTATGAGAAACTGGATTTTCGTTAAAATAATTACCGATCAACCTGGACTTTGGGGGTGGGGTGAAGCCACTTTAGAATGGCATACTAGATCTGTAGTTGGTGCCATCGAAGATTTGTCGACTCTATTGATCGGGGAAGATCCTCGAAGAATAGAGCACTTGTGGCAAATGATGTATCGTCAACATTTTTGGCATGGCAATGGTATCGTTAGAGGTACCGCTATCAGTGGAATTGATATTGCATTGTGGGATATATTAGGAAAAATACACGGCGTACCCTGTCATCAATTGTGGGGAGGAAAGGTGAGAGATTCTATTCGATTATACTGTCATTTAGGCGGGGGTAAAATGGAGGATTTTTATGAAACCAAGATCAATGATGCTGGGCGGTTCGGGGATTTGGCTTTGGCAGCTGTTGAAGATGGATTTACTGCATTTAAATCGATGGCCGTCCCAGAAACCATGGCCTTAGAAGGATTGAAACCTATCCTTTATGCAGAATCATGTGTGCAAGCTATGCGAGAAGCTGTTGGAGATGATATCGATATTATGGTGGATTGTCACGCTCGCCCTAGTCCGCGTATGGGCATGTTGTTTGCCAAAGCATTGGAGCCTTATAATTTATACTTTTTTGAAGAACCTTGTTGGCCAGAAACCATGGAAGATATTGCCCTTATCCAACGATCGGTAAAGACGCCGATTGCCAGTGGGGAACGATTGATTGGTGTGCATGGCTTTAGAGATATGTTGGAAAAACGGGCTGTCAGCGTAATTCAACCCGATATTACCCATTGTGGAGGTTTGAGTGAAGTCCGGAAAATTGCCGCATTGGCTGAGGCATATCGGGTGGCTATCGCTCCACATAATCCTCAGGGGCCTGTGAGTACAGCTGCTTCCATTGAATTTGGTTTTTCTTGCTCATCCTATATTATATGTGAGAGTGTGCACAGTGATGTACCTTGGAGAAATGAGGTGGTGACGGAAGGTTACACCTTGCAAAAGCAAGGAAGGACGGTTGGGCCAAATACAAAGCCTGGCCTGGGGATAGAAATCGATGAGGATGTGGTGAAAAAACATCCATTCCAACAAGAAATATTGCAACGTAGCTTCTATAAGGATGGCAGTGTGGGTGATTGGTAAATGTTTCGATTTTTTTAGAACAGAATAAAACAATCATAATGAAAAGACAACATCAAGACAAGGTCGCCATTATCAGTGGAGGGCTTGGAGATATAGGTAGAGCTACCGCCAAAGCTTTGGCGGTAGCGGGGGCTGATATCGCCATCTGTGATATTCTTCCTGAAGAGGAGGCTAGAGAATGGGTTTGGGAGTTGGAAAAATTGGATGTTCAAGCAAAATACAATAGGGTAGATATAGCTCAAGTGGATCAAGTTCATGCTTGGTTGAATGAAGTGGAAGCGAAATTGGGTTTGCCCTCTATTATCATATCCAATGCTGGCATTGCCACTCTAGGAGGGATACATGAAATAATGCCTGCTCAATGGGATAGAGAAATTCAAATCAATCTCAATGGGAGTTTTTATATGACGCAAGACGCTACACGGCGAATGGTAGCTTCTAATCTGTCTGGCCGAGTAGTATTTGTTGGGAGTTGGGCGGCTCATGCCGTACATCAAAACTTACCTGCATATTGTGTGTCTAAAGCGGGTGTCCGAATGCTTTGTCAATGTATGGCTTTGGAATTGGCCCCTTATCAAATATTGGTTAACGAGATTGCCCCAGGATTTGTGGATGCTGGATTGAGTGGTCGAATTTGGGCTGATCATCCATCATTAAAGGAAGAGGCAGTAGCTAAAGTGCCTATAGGCAATGTAATGTCTGCCGATGCAGTAGCTAGACAGATTCTTCAGCTTTGTCATCCTGACAATGACCAAATGACGGGAAGTACAATTTTAATGGACGGAGGATTATCCTTGTTAAAATAGTGTTGTATGAAATCGAAGGTTATCCACTCAATAGAACCCTCTACATTTACTGGTATTATCGGTGTTGCTGAGGTTGATATAACACCTCCGATAGGGATTTATACTGGAAACTGGGGGGCAGCAAAACAACACGTAGCTACTGGGATACATAGTCCTTTGTACTTAACGTGTTTGACTCTTCAGGATTCTGATCAAAATCAGCCCTTGGTGATGATTTCAATGGATCTAGGGTGGTGGAAGGATGGCAATGATGAGAAGAGAGTTCGAGCAGCCGTATTAAGTGCATTGAATTTGTCAGAAGAAAATCTTATGATTTGTCTGACTCACACCCATGCTGGACCAAGTATTTGCAGTGGGGATATAAATAAACCAGGTGGTGACCATATTGAAAGATATTTGTCTCGTCTAGAGGATGCCATGATTAAAGCCATTAGTCAAGCCATAGGCACGGCAAAGCGATCAACTTTGACTTGGCAATACGGAAGCTGTGACTTGGCCAAAAATAGAGATATGTCTGATATCCATCAAGATAGAATGTTGGTGGGTTACAATGCCGAGGTTGAAGCTGATAATACCTTGCTTGTTGGACGAGTGACAGATGAAGATCATACGACAAGGGCAATATTGGTGAATTATGCTTGCCACCCTACAACTCTGGCATGGGAGAATACGGAAATTTCACCTGATTATATCGGTGCTATGCGAGCCTTGTTAAGGAAGGAAACAGGAGCTATATGTTTGTTTTTGCAGGGGGCATCGGGTGAATTATCACCGATTGTTCAATATGTGGGGCAACAATCTGTCGCCGATCAACACGGTCGTATGCTGGGATATGCCGTACTATCTACCTTGGAAGCAATGCCTAGAGCGAATCATCAATTATCCTTAGATGGAGTAGTGGAATCGGGTGCACCATTGGCAGTGTGGAAAGAGAAGCCTATTTCTGTAGTTTCCCTGTGTAAAGCTTATAAAATTACAGTGACCTTACCTTTGAAGTCAATGCCCATTGCAGCCGAATTACAAGCTCAATATGAAGCAGAAACGGATGCGGTATTAAAAGAGAGATTGTGGCGAAAACTTTGTATCCGGCGAGCGATTGGTGATGGTTTTGAAATGGAGTCTTCGGTTTGGATATGGAAATTGGGATCTTCATATTTGGTTGGACAATCCAATGAGACGTATTCTATATTTCAACAAAGATTGCGGCAAATCATATCTCCTCATACCATTGCTGTCATGAACTTAGTGAATGGATCGGTTGGGTATTTACCTCCTCAATCCTATTACGACAAGAATGTATATTCTGTTTGGCAAACCCCATTTGAAAAAGGTAGCCTAGAAATATTAATGGATCAGTTGGCTATTACTTTGGATTCAATCAAAAATAGAAAATGAATTTAAACTTATCTACAATAGACATTACCATATTTGTTATTTATTTATTGGCCATTATTGTTATTGGTATCATTGCTTCCCGAAAGGGGCAGAAAACAAAGCGAGATTATTTTTTAGCTGGCGATAAGTTGCCCTGGTATATGGTCGGAGGTAGCATAATTGCCGCCAATATTAGCAGTCATCATTTGGTAGGGGCTATGGGTGTGGCCTATGAACGAGGTTTTGTCGCGGTAGTGATTGAGTGGGGCGCTATCCTAATTGGTTTCAATGTTCTTTTGTGGATCTTTTTACCTTTCTATATTAGAAATGGATTTTATACGGTTCCTGAATTTTTACATAAGCGATTTGGTACTGGCGCAAGGACGGTATATTCTGTACTTATCCTATTTACCTATGTCTTGGTGGAAATCAGTGGGGTGTTATATCTAGGGGCTTTAGCCTTACATTCACTCATTGATATTCCTATTATGACTAGTGTATTAGTACTTGCTATACTTACTGGTGTATATACGATAGCTGGAGGTCTTCGGGCTGTTGTATGGACTGAAATGTTGCAATTGACCATACTGATCATTGGAGGGATTACCCTTACTTTTGCAACCTTGAATGCCACAGGGGGATGGTCTGCGGTGTGGGAAACCTCTAAAGATTGGGATTTAGTATTGCCGGCTAACGATCCAGATTTTCCATGGACCATGTATTTGGGAGGTATGTTGTGCATTAGTGTGTTTTATTGTGCCACCAATCAGTTTATGGTACAGCGGGTGATGGCTGCCAAAAACGAGTGGCATGCCCGTATGGGGGTGATTTTTGGAGATTATTTAAAATTTTTAGTTCCCCTCATTATAGTGGTTCCCGCTTTGGTTGCACCGAAGATATTCCCCAATTTGGAACAACCTGATTTGTTGTTTCCGATGTTGGTCGAAGAGTTATTGCCAGCCGGTTTGGTAGGTTTAGTGATGGCTGGTTTGATCTCAGCTATTATGTCTCATCTGTCTGGTGCTATTAATTCTTGTACAACCATACTTACTGTGGATGTATATTTACCTTATTTTAAGAAAAATGCATCTGACAAGCAAGCCGTGCGATTTGGTCGTATATCAGGAACGGTTGTCATTATTATTGGCATTTTGTGTACGGGGCTGTTTTTAAATCATTCTGATAAACCAGTATTTTTATATTTACTAAATGCCTATGGATTGTTTACTCCAGGGATTGCGGCTATGTTTTTGTTGGGTATTTTGTGGAAACGAACCACTCATGCTGGTGCTCTGGCTGCTGGACTATTGACTATTCCTATGTCCATAGCAATGGAAATTCTATTTCCAGAAATGCCATTTTTTAATCGGACGGGAATCGTTTTCTGGGCTTGTATGCTGCTATGTGTAGGCGTTAGTTTATTGACCAAACCCAAACCAGAATCACAGCTCGTCGGCCTTATTTGGACGAGAGATAGTTTGTCCCTGCCTGAAGAAGAGCGAGGTCTTAATAAAGGGGTTCGGAATCCATTTATCTGGTGGGCTTTAATAACTCTGGTTGTATTGTATTTTTATATTCGATATGCCTAAGGGCCGGGAGGGAATTCGTTAAAAATGGATTATTTAAATAAAAAAGACAGGGGGCTAAAGTTTTAATCAAGTAGTTTTTGAATTTTTAAAGAGGTTTTTGTTATTGTATTTGAATCGAGAAAGTCTTTCAGTTGTCTTATTGCCATGATGATATTTTCAATTTAAAGTTCAACTTCCAGAAAATTATTTTCCTTATATATTTCTAGATTGACAAATATAGGACGATGGCCGTAATTAATGACAACCTATGTGTAAGCTTGTTAATACAAGTCTTGTTTTTCTCAACTATGTTTTGATTATTTTTAATTACATTGGGTTAACCTTTTCTAACTCAAAAAACACTAATGCAGAAAGTTAGTTTTGAAAAATTATCTAAACAACTTCAAAATGGTAATAAGGAAGAATTTAAACTTCTGTATTTGCAACTTAGACCCCAATTTATACGATTTAGTAAGCGCATGGGTTGTACAAAAGAAGAAATAGAGGAAGCTTACAACGATACCTTTGTTTCACTTTATGAGAATATTGTGCATCGAAAAATAGAATCCCTAAAAAGCTCACTCAAAACCTATGTTTTCGGTATAGGAAAACATATGTTGTTGGCAAAAATAAAATCTCGTGATAACCAGAGTCTGTCTAGGCAGCAGTCTGTTGAATACAAGGATTTTGTGTATAATATTCCCAATGATAATAGCCCTTTGATTGAGATGATTAAATGGGGTGTATCTTCTATGGGAGCCCAATGTCAAGAAATATTGCATTTGTATTATTATCAAAGGTATAGTATCGATGCGATTTGCCATCATTTGAAATACAAGAATAGCAATACCGTAAAAGCACAGAAATCTAGATGTATGAAAAAATTGAGGGAAATAATTACTTTAAAAATAGAGAATGGAAATCACTGAAAAAGAACTTGATTTAATCGATCGATATTTAAGTGATGCACTTTCAGATAGCGATAAGATTTATTTTGCTGAGTTGGAAAATGATTTAGATTTTAAATCTGCTCTTAAACAAAGAAAGGACCTCGTTGAAGGAATTCATGCACAGGGACGAGAAATCTTGAAAGCGGAGTTTAAATCTTGGGTAATCGATTCGGGAAAACGGAAAAAATATTTCACTATTTCATGGTCATTCGCCGCAGCCGTTGCGGCTCTGCTGATAGGATTTTTTTATTTTAATTCTTCTCCTCATTTAGATCTATCTAAATATGACAGCCCATTTGTCGATATAATTAGCGAGCAAAAGAGGACGATTCAAAACGATCAAAGTCCATATGCTGAATTGATGAAGGCTTATAATGCCAAAGATTGGGGACTTGCAGCAAATGAATTGACAAATTTTTATCGAGAAAATCCTGACGAAATACATGTGCTTATGTATGCTGGTATTGCTTCATATCACAATGAGATGTATGAAGAATCTATTGTGTTATTCAAAGAATTGAATAATAAGAGCAAAGACTCTACCTCCAATGAAGTGGCAGAGTGGTTTCTAATATTGTCTTATATACAAGAAGATCAATTTGAAATGGCAAAAGACTTGCTTCGTGATTTATCTAAAACCAATCATTATAAAAAAGATCAAGCGCTTCAACTTCTTAAAGAATTAAACTAGATGTAGATTTTATTTTCTCGTTTAAATGGTTTGTTTTAAATCTAAACAGTTCGTCAAAATTGATAGAAAAATGGTATATTGACGTCTAATGTTTTAAATTAATACAATCAGTTGAAAGTAAAATTCTGGAGCTTCGGTATTATTATATTAGTCTGTATCGGAGGTATATCAGTGGTTCATTTAAGTGCTCAATCCACAGATTTTGGGGACAAGATAGTCGCCTCGAAGGATTCACTTCCTTATTGGGATAGTTTGAGTACAAATTATATCTTTTCAGGGAGTTACGATTCTAGTAAAATCATTTTGTTGAAGGGCTTACCCATTATTAAATCCAGTCAAGACTGGGATTTGTTAGTCTTTTTCTTATTTAAATTGGGTTATATAAAAGAACAGTTGGGGAAAGATCCAGCATCTGAATATTTGGAAGCGGTTCGAATAGCTGAAAAGTATAATGTCAAAAAGCATCTCGCCATGTTGTACCAAAAGGTAGCTTATGTGGAGAAAAATCGAGGTCGATTACCCCTGGCTGTTGAAAATGCTGAAAAAGCAATTAAACTAGCAATTGAATTAAATGGAAGGCCAGATGCCGCGCAATTGGTTAATTTAAGTTGGTTTCGTCATGAAAACAAAGAACCATTAAAGGACTGTTTGGAAAGTTTGAATAGAGGTGAATCATTATTTGCTAATGAACCAGGTTCTTTACAGTTAATTTATCACGGTTTTTCAGAATTGTATTTGTTTAAACGAGAGGATTATTCAAAAGCATTGATATATTTAGATAAGGCTCTTGCCGTGAAGTCTGACAGATATAGGACGAAATCATTGGCCAATAAGGCCATGGCTTTGGATGAATTGGGGCGTTCATTGGAAGCGTTGGAATATCAGCAATTGGCAATGGAATCGTATTTTCCTGATTATGAAAGAGAAGATATACTTTCTATCCCTAGATTGAATCCCAATCTGACTTTTAAACAGCATTGGTATCCCCAAAAACTGGGTAAATATTTGCTTCGTATGGGCTTGGAAACAGAGGATGTCGAGTCTTTACAATCTGCGCTAGTGGCCATCGATCGCTCTGTAGAAATGTTAGATTTTTATCGACTTTCCTTAAATCGGACCGAAAAAAATACTTTCGCCAAGTATCAGAGGAAAAATGTGGAATTGGGCATAGAAATATGCTACCAACTTTGGCTACATTCTAAGGATCAACATTATCTCGATCGCATATTGGGATTTATGGATCACGGAAGATCGATGGTATTATTAGAGAAAGAAACTTGGCTTGAAATTTCAACCAATACCCAAGAGTTTCGACAAATAGATAGTCTGTCACGTGAAATTCAATCCATATCAATAAATCCTGAAATCGAATCGACAAAAGTTAGCGATTCCTTAGTGGCCGAGATGACGGATGATTTAATTCGGTTAAAGAACGAGTTGAGAAAGGATAATACAGGGTTGTTTGAAAGTCAATTTCCTGACTTTATAAGTTTAGAAGAGGTCTTGGATCAAATAAGTTCAACGAATCATGCTGTTATTAGTTATTTTACAACAGCTCATCATGTTTACACTTTAGGAATATCGAAAGATACCGTATTTGTGATTCAAAATAAAAATATTGGTATTGATTCCATTGCTTCCAAACTTCACAGTCTCTTAAAGACTAAGTCGTCAAAATATCAATCATTGACAGGAGTTTTATACGATGAACTTATTGCCCCTATTTATCCGCAATTGCCTCAGAAGCATTGGACTATCGTTCAGGATTATTCATTTGATTTTATTCCCATTGAAATATTGCAAACCAGCTCTGTGGGGGCAGGAAGGGAAATTCTTTTACGGGAAAAAATTATTAAAAAAGCACCTAGTATTACGCTGTTTTTTAAATCTAATAAGAGGACTTTTAAGCAAGAAATGCTGGCCATGGCCCCTAGTTTTCAAGAAAATTTCAGTGATAATAATCAACGAGGCGATGACGTAGGTCTTGTCCAGCTTCAAGGAGCAAATGATGAAATAGAGGAATTAAAATCTATTTATTCAGGCAGGTTTTTATCTGGGAAGGAAGCAACAAAATCATTCTTTTTGGACAATGCCCATAAATATAAATATTTGCATTTAGCTACTCATGCCATCATTAATGAAGATCGTCCTGATGCCACGAGTTTGGCTTTTTATTCAGCGGAAGCAATTGGAAATGAGGATGGGTTTTTGCGTCAACATGAATTATATGGGCTTCAATTAAGTTCGGAATTGGTTACTTTGAGTGCGTGCAATACGGGAATCGGCAAAGTTTATCTTGGAGAGGGAATCTCTAGTTTGGCAAAGGCTATAGTTCATGCGGGTAGCAATAATGTATTGATGAGTTTGTGGCCAGTAGACGATGCTGTTACTTCCGATTTAATGATTTCTTTTTATGATAATTTATCTCGAGGATATCAGGTGTCCGAGGCATTATCTAAAGCCAAAATTGATTTTATTAATTCCCATCCAGGAGACTTAAAACATCCCTTTTATTGGTCGGGTTTTGTATTGTTGGGAAAACAGTCAGAAGTCGTTACTTCATCAGGATTATATTTTATTAAATCAAATGCAGTATGGATAGGAGCGGGTCTGTTCCTATTCGTTGTTATAATTTTTTCGATTAAAAATATATTTTTTAAAAATTAGCGTTAACCTTTAAGTAAATAAAGTCCACCAATCATTTTAGAATCGCATCTCCCAGACCATGAATGTGTCTCGGCGATCAATTTTTTATAACCTAGAAAATTTTAAAATGAAAATTACCAACTTTTATTTCCTTGCTTTGACATTCGCGATGTTTTTGTGGACTAATTCCATAAATGCACAAGATTTTTCCAATAAGAAAACCACGATTGTACAGTTTGATTTTATGATATTTGAAAGCTTTTATAATGCATTAGATCCTTATTCACCAACGACAAGCCGAGAGAAATCTGATTATAAAACGGCTAAGGAATATGCGAATAAATTGTTTTTAGATAAGTTAAATGAAATGGTTTCAGAAAAATTAAAGACAGAAGTAGCCATTCAATTGGAACCCATGACTGCATTGGAAGACTATAAGGTCGTATACAATCACTATGGTTTTCCTAATACCATCATAGCAAAACCAGTGATTAAAAAGGTTAGTAAAAATGGATATAGTTCAGATTATTATTTGGCAGTTAAGACGAATATTCAAGCGTCAACCGATATTTTGGGGAAGGCCAAGCTGGTGAATCAAGTGAAAGATCAAATAGATGTTGTCATCGTCCTATATGACGATAAAGGCAATAAACTCGATAAATTTGAAGGGAAGTATAAAGCTAAAGAAGCCAAAAAAGCGAAAAGTTTTCCTTCTGGAAAGTTCAATAAATTGGAAAGTGACTATATGGATCATTTGGTTGAAATGCTCCTGCCTGGTATCGAAGAAGCAGTGGATAAGGCTGTAGTTAATATGGTTGGAAGTTAAAGACTAAATTTTAAGTATTATTTAAATGCAACATTGTTGCATGTGACTAACGGATAGTTATATTTGCATCATTATTGCATTTAAATTATACATTGATGATTAAAACTTTTTTAAATCCTTTTGTCGTATTTCTTTTAATGGGCTCACTTCTATTTTCTTGTGAAAAGGATGATATGGATATAGAAGTTGGTGAGGAAGACAAAGAATTTAGATATGTTCGTTTACTGGTTTCCGATGAATTGAATACTGATCTTTCTTATCTCAATCCCTTTAATGAAACCATTGAATCTTTCCATGCCCAGTATCCTGGATCTAGTTTGTATGCCACCGAATCTAAAAGGTATGCAGCTCTTATTCATCGAAGTAATAATTTGTTGGAAACATTCGATACTGGATTGGAATTCCACGGTGACCACGTAGATGTAAGGGGAACTCCGAAATTTGGTGCATTGATAGGAAATTCTGCTCAACCCACTCATTTTAAGAGTAGTAGAGGAGAGTTGATTACCTTTAATGATGGAGATGGAACTTTGTCTTTTGGCAAAGAGAGTGATATTCATACGGTTGGGGCAGAGATGGAGAGTTTGGATCTCGGTTTAGAAAAGCATCACGGTGCTATGGCTTCTTTTTCAGATGGGACTTATGCAGTAACCGAAAAGGATTACAGTATTGAAGGTACTTTACCTGAAAAAGTGAAGATAGTAGATGGTGATGGAAATACGGTTCACGAGGCTGTGATTTCTACTCAAGGTATTCACGGAAATGCTTCAGATGGTGTCTATGCGGTCTTTGGATCTGTTGATGGAATATTGGTTGTGGAAAGCGATGGCAATCAGAAAATTATTGATTATCCCGGAGATTTTGGAACGGCATGGATTGGAAGTATATACGAGACCAATGTGTCAAATAAATTTATCGGTTTTACTGCTACCAAGGGAGCCTATTTAATCGATGTTGCTGAAAATTCGATAACTGCCATTTTAGAAGACACTGAAATTATGAAATGTGTTCCCAGTTTTGATGGCAATCGTCTGGGTTTATTGTTGTATTCTGGGGTTTTAAAAGTATATGATTTACATACTAATTCTGTGGATGAGGAAATTCAAGCCATCTCCCTTGTAGACAAAGATGAAGAAGGTAAGCCCAATATGAAATTGACTTCAAAATATGCCTATGTAATCTTCCCCAATAGCGGTGAATTATGGCAAATTCCCATAACTGATGATGGAATCAAGAAGGTGTATGCCTTGGGAGGAAGACCGTATCAGTTGGAGATTTTGGGGTATGAAACCAACGAAAGTCACTAAATGTTAGAAGTATAGAGAATATATTAATTAAGAGTATAAGTGTTGTGTGTAATCACCTCATGATTTTAACTGGAAAGTGAATCATGGGGTGATGTTTTTTTAGAGATCACTCAATTATTATTGGCAGAATTCTAATTATTTGACTGGAAGGTAAAACTTATATTGGTTCTTTCTATGTAAACACTAGCCAGTATAGCGGTGAATATTAGAGTATTTGCCTCGTGCAAATACATGATTTTTTTCGTAATGACTGAATTTATATTATTCTCTATTAGATAGATCAACACTTAAATTTCAATTGATGATCACATAAAAATGAAAACAATGCATGTTATTATTTTCCAATTACCTCACAGTGTTTATTCTTCACCAATATTATAAAAGGGATGAGATTGATCATTTAAAGGGAGACTAAAATTGGAATTTTCTGTATTGAAATAAGAGAAAGTGGAGTATTTAAAAAAATATAAAAACCTTCCATAGGACACCAGTTTAATATAAAAAATTCGGTAATGTTTACTTATGTCCAAATTAATTATTAATATTGTTTCGAAAAGATTAGCAAAAATATATTGGTTCTGAAATAGATATGATCGAATTTATGGAATTCGAATGAAGAAAGGGCGGATTAAAAAATTCGGATTTTGTCTAATAAGGAAGGAAATGGAATATGGGAAACGGTAATGTGAATAGTGATTTTCAACTAGTAAAGGCATTTATCAATCAAGATGATGACGGTTTTAGTCAATTGTTTGATCGATATAAGGACGATGTATATACCTATTCCTTGAGTTTGTTGAAGCGTGAAGATTTTGCTGAAGAAATAGTCCAAGAAGTTTTTATGAAAATTTGGCTATACCGAGATCGACTCGATATGAATCAAAATTTTAAATCATTTCTCTTTACACTAACCCGAAATTTTACCTTCAATTTTATGAAGAAGGCCGCCGGTGATCGCAAATTGAGGGAAGAAGTGTTCAGTTTAAACACTGAAGAATTTAGTCCTATCGAAACCGCCATTCAAGAAGAGGCCATGGAGAGTATAAAGCGAGAAGCCCTCGACTTATTGCCGCCCAGACGTAGAGAAATTTTTCAGATGTCGCGATTTGATGGTAAAAGTTATCAAGAAATAAGTCAAGAGCTGGGCATTTCTCTTAGTACGGTCAAAAGTCAAATGAGTAAGGCCTTGGAAACAATGCGCGATTTTATGAATCTTCATCGCGATATAACCATCTCTCTTGTCTTTGTGATGATGTATTTATAAGTCCTTATTACTCCATACTTTAGGTGGGTTGCTCGGCTTTGGTATAATTGCGTGTAATGTTTGTGCAGGGGAATGAAGTATGGATTTATTTCAGTGTGTCGATATAAAATTTATATTTTTTAAGGTAGGAGTAGTACTTTTTATTTTTTGAATTGTATTCTATTTAATAAGATTGGTTTTGTCCTCATTTTGGCAATTTCATTCTAGTGAATACAATACATGGAAAAGGGAAATAACATTCAGAAAGTACTGAGGAAATTTGTTGATAATACATGTTCCGAAGAAGAGCTTCAACAAATTATTGATCACATCAATAGTGGTAAGGCATCACCAGATGAAGTACCTACCGTTGAAGAGGTATTGTCTATATTGGAGTCCAGACAAAAGTTAAGTGACAAAGCTGCCGCGGGAATTTATACTAATATTGTCGGTTCTAAAATCGCTCGAGAACGTGAGCCCAATCCTAAGTTGAGATATTTGAAAATGCATTGGAAATCTGTGGCTGCTGTAGCCGCCATTATTATAATGACCGGTTATGGTATTTGGACAACTACAGTTAATCCAGCTGAAAATAATAAGGATATAGTAGAACTTGTTGAAAGTCAATTGAATCTGGGTGAAGAAATGATCACCTTGGAATTGGACAATGGCAAAGTGGAAATTATTCGTCCAGATGGCAGTGTTGTATTACAAGATGAAGAAGGAAATATACTGGGACGGCAAGATCAATCTGGATTAAATTATACAGAGAATAATGTGGAAGTACTGACCTTTAATACTTTGAAAGTGCCCTACGGAAAGCGATTCAAGGTGGAATTGTCTGATGGGACGACGGTGAATTTAAATGCCGGTACTTCACTTCGATATCCAGTGAAATTTTTAGAAGACGAAGAAAGTCGATCGGTTTATTTAATGGGAGAAGCCTATTTTGATGTGGCCAAAAAGGAGGATCAACCCTTTATTGTACACTCCGAAGGTGTGGAAGTAGCTGTACTCGGCACGGCTTTTAATATGTCAAACTATCCTGAGGATGAAAACACAGACGTTGTCTTGGTAGAAGGATTGGTTCAATTGCAGACCGATAAGAAAGAGACCAATGACGATTCCGCTCACCTTCTCCAGCCTGGGTATAAGGCTAGTTTTGATAAACAGGAAAAGACTTTTTCTCAACAAGAGGTATCTACGTCCATATACACTTCATGGGTAAATGGAGGTTTGATCTTTCGAAATATGGCCTTTGAAGATATTCTCATTAAGCTAGAGCGCAAGTATAATGTAGAGATAAACAACACCAATGCCGCGTTAGCCGATGTCAAGTTCAATGCGAGTTTTGAAGATGAACCCATTGCCAATGTGCTGGAATATTTTAAAACCGTCTATGAGATAGATTTTAATATAGAAAACAACGTAATTATTATTCAATAAAAAATTGCTTATGAAATAAGAACGACGAAAATAAAAATCGGGAATATGTTGGCGCACTTCCCGATTCATTATTAATGTGATTACACGTAATTATTTAACCACACAAAACTATTTAAAGGTATGAAAAAACTTCTTTACAAAATAAGAAGCGGCCATCTTATTACAAAAATTGATTTAAAGATGAAGCTAAGCGTTTTTATTTTCTTCTCTACTTTCTTGACCATTCAGGCGAATACCAGTTATTCGCAGAAGGCAGATATAAGTATGAAGATGAATGGAGTGACGGTCGAACGCTTATTGGAAGAGTTGGAAAGTTCGACAGAATACAACTTTGTTTACAAGATTGAAGATGTTGATCTCAAGAGAACGGTGTCTGTAGATGTAGCCAATGAAAGTATTGAGAATCTTTTGGATCATTTGTTTTACAACACAAAAACTGGATATAAGATAATCAAAAAACAGGTGTTTTTGGTCAAACAAAAACCTACTAGGTTAAACCGTATTTTACGGTTTTTACAGCCTAAAGACAACCAATTAAAGATCGTTCCAGCTGTTGTCGTAGATTCATTGACTGGTATGGTGGTCGATGAGTCGGGAAACCCACTCATCGGTGTAAATGTCTTGATAAAGGACAGCGATCGCGGTGTAGCCACCGATTTTGATGGTCGATTTTATTTGTCCGATGTCGATGATGAAGATGTTCTATTGATATCTTATATCGGATATCAAACCACCCAAGTGCCGATTGAAGGTAAAAAGTCATTAACAATAACCTTACGCGAGGATTTGCAAACTTTAGACGAGGTTGTCGTAGTCGGTTATGGGGTTCAGCGAAAGAGTGATTTGACTGGTTCTGTAGCTCAAGTAAAGGCTGCTGATTTGCAGGCCTATCCTTCCACTGGTATTACCCAAGCTCTGCAAGGTAGAGCGGCCGGTGTTTCTGTACAGACCAATAATGGAGGAGAGCCAGGCTCTTCTTTTAAGGTCAGAGTGAGAGGATCGACATCGATCAATGCAGGTTCAGATCCATTGTATGTAGTTGACGGATTTCCCGGTGGGAGTGTGCCCCCAGCGGAAGATATAGCCTCTGTAGAGGTGTTGAAAGATGCTTCGGCTGCTTCGATTTATGGATCCCGTGGCGCCAATGGTGTTATATTAATCACTACTAAAAAAGGAAAAACGGGAGCACCGATGATTCAGTTGAATTCTTCAATTTCGTCGCAAAAAGTGTCTAAATATATGCCAGTAATGGAGAGGGACGACTACTTGGATTATATCAATGAGATAGAGCCGGGAAGATTTGATTTGACAGGAAATTATCCCAATACAGATTGGCAACGGGAGGTGTTCCGCAATGGATTGCAACAAAACCATCAATTGGCTGTATCTGGAGGAGCCGATAAAGTCGATTACTACCTATCAGGGGTGATATACGATCAAGAAGGTATCATTATTAACTCTGAGGCCAAAAGATATACCCTCACCAGTAATTTCAATGTTCAATTAAAGGATAATATTAAATTAGGAGCTAACTTTTATGGAACTCAGTCTTCCAATCAAGGAGTATTGACTCAAGAGGGTACTGGAGGATCCGGCAATACCGGAGTCGTGTCTGGTGTATTGATTATGGAACCCATTGTTCCTATCTACAATGCTGATGGTAGTTATGCTATCTCTCCTACTGGAGATCCCCATGACAATCCGGTTGCAATAGCCACTGAAAGAATTAATGAATCATTGGGTCATGGATTTCAAGGGAATTTTTTCACAGAAATTTCTTTGCTTAAGGATTTTACATGGAAGTCTACCCTAGGGTTTAATAATTGGAGTTCTAGGGCAGGTAGTTTTATTCCAACTACCCTAAACGCAGGACAGCAAATCAATGGTGAAGGCTCTATCACTAATAGTAAAAGCTATAATATGGTCACTGAGCACTATCTTACTTATAGTAAGGAGTTGGCGAACATCCATAATTTGACACTCTTAGGAGGGTATTCTTTTCAAGAGTTTAATTATGAATCTTCCAATGCTGCCAGTCGAGATTTTATAACCGATGCTTTTGAATATTGGAATTTGGGAGGAGGAGCTTTGGCTAGAAATCCGAGTTCTACCTTTGTGGAATCTGAGTTGGCATCGTATTTTGGAAGAATTAATTATCGATTGTTTGACAAATATTTATTGACCTTAAATGCTCGATACGATGGGTCATCAAGATTTGCCAAGAACCATAAATGGGCCTTCTTCCCATCTGGAGCTATTGCCTGGAATTTGGGCAAAGAAGAATTTTTGAAAAATATAGCCGCCATTAATGAAGTCAAATTGCGTACTAGTTATGGTATTACAGGAAATCAGGCCATAGGAGCTTACCAATCTTTGGCTCGATTTAGAACCATACCCAGTACCGTTATCAACAATACTTTGGTCAATGCTGTGGCACCCAATACAGTGGCCAATAACAACTTGAAATGGGAAAGTACAGGTCAGTTAAATGTTGGTTTGGACGTAGCGATCTTAGATCGTCGTATATCATTTACTGCAGAATATTATAATATGCGGACTAAGGATTTGCTATTTAATCTTCCATTGCCGCAGTATTCTGGTTATACCAGTTTGTTGAAAAACATTGGGGTGGTTGAAAACATTGGCTACGAATTTTCAATTTCTACGGTGAATATTGAAGATGAATTGAGATGGACTACCGACTTTAATTTCTCTACAAACAAGAATAAGATCATAGAATTGCCGAATGGAAACGATATTTTTTCAAGTTCAGCGCCAGGACATATGGTAGGTGTGGGCGCGACTCAGGTATTAAGAGAAAATTACCCCACTGGGCAGTTTTTTGGCTATATATATGAAGGAGTGTATCAGGAAGGTGATGAATTTTTACCCGGAGCTGGTTTTGAACAAGAGGCAGGAGGAGAAAAGTTTAAGGATTTAAACGGAGACGGAAAATTAGATAATCAGGATAGAACCATTATAGGTGATCCCAATCCCGATTTTACATGGGGTTTAAATAATTCCTTAGAGTATAAGGGGTTTGATTTAAATGTCTTTGTTCATGGTGTGATAGGAGGAGACATCTATAGTTTTTCGATTTATGAACTGGAAACATTGAATGGTTATTCCAATACTACATTGAATGCACTAAACCGTTGGACGCCACAGAATACCAATACCGATGTGCCTAAGGCCAATGGAGACCGAGCAAGAGTTTCGTCCGATCGATTTATTTACGATGGTAGTTTTGTAAGAATTAAAAATATTTCATTGGGCTACAGTGTGCCGAAAAAAGTGTTGTCTCGATTTGGGATTATGGATACACGACTTTATGTAAGTGGTCAAAACTTGTGGACGATTACCGATTATCCTGGGTATGATCCCGAAGTCAATTGGCGAGGTAGCAATACTAATCAAGGCATGGACTATGGAGGATATCCCTATACGCGTTCAATGACGATAGGACTTCAGGTTAAGTTTTAATTCAATAAAATGGAATACAATGAAAAATATAAAATATAAATCAATTCAAATAAAAGGAATCAGTAGACAATTGCTGATGTGTTTAATACCATTGTTCTTGTTCAATTGTACAGATTTAAAGGAGGATCCCATTGGGGTTTTAGCGCCTGAAGGCTTTTTTAAAACGGAAAAGGATGTTCAATTGGCCATCAATGGAGCCTATGGCAAGATCGCTGCCGATGACTATTGGGGCCGAGAACTGTCTTTAGCTATTGGGTTAAGTGGTGATATGATGGATATAGGCAATCGAGGAACGGTGGCTGCAAGAATTCAGATTAATGATTTTAACGCCAATGCTTTTAATTCACTTATAGGCAGGTTTTGGCCAGCATCTTACTCGATTATCAGTACAGTAAATACTGCGATGGAAGGGGCTGAAGTAGTGGAAAATGAGGAAGTCAAGAATGCCTTAATCGCTGAGGCTCGATTTTTACGTGCCTTTACCTATTTTAATTTAGTGCGTCTGTTTGGCGATATTCCCTATATTGACAAAGCCGTAGTAGATCCAGAGGCAGTAGGGGAAATTTCAAAAACATCAGCCACTGTAGTCTATGAAAAAATTATAGAGGATTTAAATTTTGCCATCGATCACCTACCGATGAATCACATTCAAAATGTGAGAAGTAGACCATCGAAGGGAACAGCTCATACGATGTTGGCCGATGTATATTTGACCTTGTCCAACTGGCAGGAGGCATACAACCATGCCAAATACGTGATCGACAATGCCAATACTCTTGGTTATGGGTTAATTGATGACTATCAAACCCTGTACAAAGCCACTGAGCAAGATGGGTTGGCTGAGCATGTTTTTGCCATTGATTTTAAGGGCAATGAAGGATCTTGGCCTTATAATGTGGACAGTCATCCTGCTTTTACAGGTACTGGTGGTTCAGATGATATGGAAGGTTGGGATGTAGAGGTGCCCAGCATGGCAGTCTACGACACATGGGATGATAGAGATTATCGCAAGTCAGTGGCCATGTTTGACAGTGCCTATTTTGATGGAGTCAAAAAGTCTTATTTGGATTTTAATACTCCACGACCTCATATTGCCAAATATAGACGATTTCCTGGGAATGCTCAATCTACCGGAAACACCGGGGATACCAATTACGCAATCTATCGATATGCCGAGGTGTTGTTAACGGCAGCAGAAGCCCTTAACGAACTCAATGGTGTCAGTCAAGAGGCTATAAATTATGTAAATCAAGTCCGGGAAAGAGCTAGAAATTGGGCTGGTACTGCCACTGATTTTCCAGAAGATTTATCAAGTGGGTTGAGTCAGGACGAGTTTAGAACAGCTGTATTAGAAGAGCGCAGACTGGAATTGAGTTTCGAGTTTAAGCGATGGTGGGATATAAAGAGAAGAAATATGGGTGAAGAGGTTTTTAAAGGTCCAAATTCATTGGAACCTCGAGAAAATTTTACTGATAATCACTACTTACTTCCTTTGCCTCAAGGAGAGTTGGATCGAAATCCCAATTTACTACCCCAGAATCCAGGTTACTAATCAAATAATATATCAATGCCCTTATCCTAAATAAGCTAATTAAAAACTGATTTAGGGTAAGGTCATTTTTAAAATGAAGATAATGTTGAAAAATTTTTATGTGAGCTTAATCGTATTGGTTTTTCTGAACCAAAACCTTTATGCACAGAAAGAATTTGTGTTAAATGAAACTGAATTATACGATAAAATAACGGGCTATTGGAATGGTCAGTTGGTCGGTAACTATATGGGCTTTCCTTTTGAAAACATCTACGACAGAGAACCTCTACCGGTTTTTGTGGACAGATATTACGATTATGGAGATCTCGATACGATTGATGTAAAGATGAATTTAAATGATCGGCGATCCTTTGTTCGTATTATGGCAGATGCCATGGGAGGGGCATGGAGTGACGATGATACAGATATAGAATTCGTTATGTTGCATGGATTGGAAAAATATGGGTTAGATATAACCTATGCCGAAGTTGCAGAATTGCGTAAGAGTCATGTCAATCGATTTATTTGGGCGGCCAATGCCAATGTTCATCGATTGTTGAACGAAGGAGTTTTACCTCCAGAGACGGGCAGCAAAGCCAATAATGATTTTTGGTACGGTTTGACTTCTCAATTAATCAATGAATTGTGGGGAGTAATCTATCCCGGTATGATTGATAAAGCTGCACATTGGTCTTCTTGGGGCGGTCATATCACCAATGACGATTGGGCTACACATCCTACCATTTTTTATGGTGCAATGTATAGTGCGGGTTTTTTTGTTGACGATATCCATGAATTGATTAAAATAGGAATGCGGAAATTACCCAAAGACAGTCCTTTTTTGGCCGGCATTCAAGATGTTTTGAAGTGGCATAAAGAGGAAGTGGATTGGAAAATGTGTAGACAAAAAATCCACGATAAATATTTTAGAGAAGTAGATGGATTTAGAATCCCATTTCCGATTATGGGGTCGACAGTGAATGGTTTAAATGCCGTGATGGCTTTGCTCTATGGAGAGGGAGATTTTACCCAGACCATGGGAATAGCTATCAGTACGGGATACGACTGCGATAATCAAGCGGCCACTCTTGGCGGATTGTTGGGAGTAATGTACGGCAGTGAGGTAATCCCGAAACATTTTACCCATAACTTGCCTTCTAGGGGTCAATGGGAGTTGCCTTTTAATGATACTTATATTAATTATTCGAGAGATAATCTGCCCAATTACAATAAAATAAGTGATATCGTCAAGCGAATAATGGCCATAACAGAAGATGCTATCCTCGAGAATAATGGAAAAATAGAAATTGCAGACGGCGAAAAGCTTTATTATATTGATTCTGACTTGTAGCGATTAATAATACGAATTACATTTATAATTTATAAGCTCACCCACCCACGACACGGGGGGCGTGGTGCCCTCGTTGAAGGTAGATTTACTACCTTCAGTACTTCGTACTTTACTCGGTTATCTTTCGATTTATTGTAGAGCCGCAATGCCAACCCATCCGAAACACTGAGGTTCACCCACCCGAAGCACAGTGACTTCGGTTCCCTCGCCAAATGTCCATTAAGGACATTTGGTTGCTCTAAGGAGCAACTTTGCTCGGTCATCTTCATCAAATGCCCTCAGTGGGCATTTGGTAGTCTTTCAGACTACTTCATTCAGTCGTGGCTTAAATATTGTGGATTAAGACGTAATGCTATACTGGTAGTAGTATCTTAACTAGGAATTCCAGGGCAATCACGCCTCGGCACAGTGGCGAACCCACCCGGAGCGCAGTGGCTCCGGTTCCCTCATCCGGCTTACCCACCCAAAGCCAGTGGCTTTGGTGCCTTCGTCATTGGTAGATTGACTACCAATGGTCCTGCGGACCCTACTCAGTTAGATTTAGTCCATCGAGTTGCTCTAAAGAGCAACTACATTCGGTCATCTTCGTCAAAGGTCGATTTACGACCTTTGGTTGCCATTCTAGCAACTTTACTCAGTCACGCCGTAGCTAAGGCTATGCTGGCAATCCCTCCCGAAACGCGGAGGTTTCGGCTCCTTCATCATTGACCGATTTACGGTCAATGGCTCTTTGAGCTTCATTCAGTCGTAGCCTCGTCAAACTTCAAATACTCCCGAAATCTTTTCCGTCATTATAAAATGTAATTTGTATAAAATGTATTTCATATAATTTGATATATTTTTATTTGAGAAGAAAAATACAGCGATGAGAGGATAGACGGATTATCCTTATAACCGCATCTGGTATATTATGGGAGGAAAGACAGATATTGAAGAATGGAATTCGTAATTATCAGCTAATGGTGTACAGACTATGCCTTTATTATATTGGAGGTTAAATCATTCAATCGTTTGTACCAAAATTGTAGTTCTTTTTTACTTTCGGATTTTTCAGTAATGTCTTTCCAAACCATGGTACAGATGAAATTATTTTTCTTTTGATATCCTCGATTCTTCCAGAACTGGTCAAGCTTTGTATAGCCAGAGGGAGTTAAAAGATGATTATTCGGTCGTAAAACTGCACAGAATACAGCGAAGTTGTATAATAATTTACGGGCCCAAGATTCCCTTTCTTCAAAAAATTTAAGTCCAATTCCCTGACCACGATATTTTTTTTGGAGTACAGATTCACTGAAATAAAAAATTTCATCAATAGGTGGTTCGGAGTTTATCCATGGAGCTTTTACGTTGTCGGGTTCATATTTTAGCGGTAGGCCAGTAGATACGCCGATGACTTGGTCATCGTCAAATGCGACTACAATGATGGCTTGTTTTGCATTGAGGAAGGCTTCGAGATATTCAGATTCTGAGTCCAGCGATCCGTCATATAGATATGGAAATTCTCTAAATACTTCTATTCTCAATTTGGCTAAATCCTGAATATAGGGTTGTGCTTCTGACGCTGTAAATGATTGAACTCGTATGGCCATAGATGGGATTGGTTTATCGAATAATCTTTATGCATTAATGCTAAATGAATTTATCTAAATGAATAGATAGGTGTCATTTTTGCGCTATATAATATTTAAACATAGTATAATTTCATCCAAGTTTAGAACATTTCTTCCGCAGGATGTTTCCATGGCTGTCGATACTTACGCAAAAGTAAGGCCGTGGCTTCAGCATCGTTTTCAATAGATTTTTTAATTGGATCGTAAACCAGAGGTCGGCCAAGTTGCATAGATAAATTGGCAAGTATACAACTGGCAGAGGATATATGGCCTTCTTCAATATCGGCAATGGGTCGGTGTCCATTTTCAATAGCTGATAAAAAATCTCTCATATGTCGTCTTGTTGCCGGTGCTGCATGTAATTCGATATCTTTTTCGGTAAGATCTTCAGGGTATAACTCTCTTTCGTAGACTACATCTTTTTGAATGGGGGATAAGTTTTTGTCTGTAGGAGAATATTCATAACGCTGCACACTAGCCTTTAAGGTGCCTTTGTCTCCGTATATTTTAAAAGACCAAGGATAATCTGGATCAGTGGCTTGACCCCAGGTCCGATGTTGCCATAGGCAGTTGAGGTCATCGTATTCAAACAGAGCAGATTGTGTATCGGAAATATTGGATTTGCTTTCGGTTTGCACATAAATGCCGCCAGTAGAGCTAATGCGTTTAGGCCATTTTAGATCCAACATCCATCTTACGGTATCAAACATGTGGACACACATATCTCCAGTGATACCATTGCCATATTCCATAAAGGCTCTCCACCATCTGCGGTGGGGAATACCATCATAGGGCCGTAAAGGAGCAGGACCGGTCCACATATCGTAATCTAAATAGTCTGGAACATCCATGATTGATGGTTGGCCTTTGGCGCGCATATGGTAATAGCAGCACATCTCCACATGAGCGATCTTGCCTAACAATCCAGCATCGACGATATTTTTTTTGGCATCTATGAGGTGAGGGGTACTTTTTCGCTGTGTGCCTACTTGAACGACTTTGTTGTATTTTCTCGCGGCTGCGACCATGGCTTCTCCTTCCATTACATCTACACTGATGGGTTTTTGCACATAGACATGAGCGCCAGCTTTTAGTGCTTCAATGGCTTGTAGACAATGCCAATGATCGGGGCTACCAATTATTACAATATCTAGTTTCTGCTCATTTAGCATTTTTCTATAGTCGCTGTAAGTCAGTGGTTTTTTGTCTGATTTTTGCCGTTGCACAATGAGGTTAGCTGCCTCTGCCAACATGTTTTGGTCGACATCGCATATACATACTACATCGACGTCGGTGACCTGCATAAGTCTGAATAGATCACTTTTGCCATACCATCCACTGCCGATTAAGCCAACGCGCCAAGCTTGGTTGGGTTTTTTGTGATTGACATTGAAGTCGCCAAGGGAAGAAAGGACTAGGGATGCGGTGCCGCCTTTAATAAAGTGTCGTCTATCGATGTTGAAATCCATAATTCTTTATTTTATACAAACTTTAGATGTTGAAATAAAGTTATAATATTTTGTATAAAATGGGTTGTAAATTTTGAAAATTGATTGTAAAAACAGCGGTATATATTAGGTTATGAGTATTGTCGAGAGAATTATTGGGGGCTAGGGTCAATGTTTTTATAATTGACGGTAGTATTGTGTCAATGATGCTGCACACTTCGCTGGACAATCTTGACCAAAGGTAGATTCACGACCTTTGCCACCAGCCCTCTATTAGGTCATTCATTATCTAATTCATTCTTGATAATATGCATTTAGTATACTTTCTAAGTACTGAGTAAATCGTAAATTTCTTTATGTGAAGAAGATTGAAGGGCAGATGAAAATATTGTTTTTAATTTTTAACTTGTTGAATGCTGGTATATTTTGAGAAAGGAATTGTCATTTGGGTAATGGTTTCTTAAAACATGGTAACTTTAATGACGATAAATAAACTGATGTTTGATTCTATATTTGTATGAATATCAGTATCCTTTTATACACCATATAATACTAGATTTGAGCAATTCATCTACCATAATAAAATCCATTACTACTATTCGAGGTGGTCATGCAGAATTAAAACAAGATTCATTGACCATTGAAGAAGCTTTAGTGATCAAGGTCAGTGTTCCTACGGCACAACCTCCGATTGAGGGGAAGAATATTTCTATTGTGATGCGCACACCTGGAGCTGATGTAGATCTCGCTTTGGGGTTTTTATTTACAGAGGGAATTTTGACAACTTTCAGTCAAGTCAATGATGTGAGAATGATGGGGAGCAGTATTGAAGTGGTATTAAATGAATCAGAAGACATTGATTTTAGTAAAAATGAAAAGAGGTTTTACAAATTAATAAGGCGTGGTGTAAGTAGAAAAGTCAATATAGAATCTATAAAGTCGGTCTGCAGTTTGGATCTAACTACAGGATCAATGCGAATAGGTAAGGGATTGATATTGGGGTTTCCTCGTCGATTAAGAAGTGGTCAAAGGGTATATAATGATTTAGAGTCTTTATATGCTGCTGCCTTATTTGATCAAGGCGGGAGGTTGTTGTCTTTTCGCGAAGATTTAGAGAGTCATTATGCTTTGGATAAATTAATTGGTCATTATTTTCAAGAGGGCAAATCACTCTTGAATAGCGGTATTTTGTTCTTGAATGGGGGAGTGGGTTTTGAGTTAATACAAAAAGCGGCTATGGCCGGTATTCAAATGGTATTGGCTAGTGGGTCGCCTTCGAGTTTGGCTGTAGATTTGGCCAGAGAATTTGACATTACTTTAATAGGGTGTTTAAAGGCCGATCGGTACAATATTTATCACGATTCAGGGCGGGTGGTGATAGAAGATGATATGATATAGAGAATGTGGAAGAAGGTAAGGATTGATAGATTGGGTTGGCAATTTATTAGATAGAGTATGGTTGTTGAAGTTTTTTGTTTTTAATTAGGTATTTGTAATTCAGGTGGTTAGGATTGGGTTTGTGATTTAGATTTTTCAAATAGGTAGTTAGGCGATAAGGGTTTTTTTCCGTATTTTATGGAAAAAAGTTGTTGTTATGGAAGCTAAATATAAAAGCTTGTCAATTGACGACTTTCAAAAACGTTTCCCAGATAATGAAAGTTGTTTAGTTTATTTGGCAAATAAAAAATGGAAATCTGGGTTTAAATGCCATCGATGTGGGCATAATCGATACTGTAAAGGAGGTAAAAACCATGTACGCCAATGTACATCATGTCGATATAAAGAATCTCCGACGGCAAATACTCTATTTCACAAAGTGAAGTTTAGTTTGTATAAAGCCTTCACCGTGGTATATTTTGTTTCGACGAATAAAAAGGGAATATCGTCGACTGAATTGAGTCGAAAGTTACAGATTGGACAAAAAACATGTTGGCTTTTCAGGCAAAAAGTTTTAAAAGCCATGGAGAGTAAAAATAGATTTGGACTATCTGGTAACATTGAAGTGACGGATTTTGTGCTCGGGAAAAGAAAGATAATAGAAGAGGGTAAAGTCAAGTATATCAAGAGAAGAGTGATATTAGGAATTGAAAAGAAAGGACGTGGTATATCCCATGTCTATGCTGCTTGGATTAAAGATCGAAGTTTTAAAGAGATCAAAAAATACATGAAAAAATATGTGTTGAGCGATTCTATTATTAAGTGTTATCATTGGTCTGGATACGATAAGCTTGACCAAGATTATGATAAAGTGATACGAGTTAGAAAGAGTGAATCCCAACTGGCTTTGTCTAAAAGAATGGAAAAAAGCCTGGTAGATTGGTTAAAGGGAATGCATCATGATGTTGATTTACTTCAGAATTATTTAAATGAATTTTGTTATCGATTTAATCGAAATCAGATGAAGGAAGAGATTTTTGATCATCTTTTAGATCGAATGGTCAATCATGGGAAGTGGACCTATAAAAACATTATCGCTTAACTTACTATTTAGATGCCACCGGTTGCCATTATTCCTATTCCTTCCTCGATATCCATTCAACTTTTACCCCCTTTAAATGGTCAAATACATAGGTAGGATATCTTGAAAATAATCAAGAATCTTTAAGAACAAAATTCTATGAACTGACTGATGCCAAATGCATTGGGTATAATAGGAATTACATTTATAATTTTATTGAAAAATGAAATTTAATACTGATCATTATAAATTCAGTCTCGTCGTAGCACAGTGGCTAAAATCCTATCGAATTACGGGGCAGTCACGCCTCGGTCGAGAGGCCTCCGTATCTTCAATGGTATTATATAATATTGAAAAATGGAATTTATACCAATCAATATAAATGCTGTCTCGTCGAAGCACAGTGGCTGAAATCCTATCGAATTACGAGGCAGTCACGCCTCGGCCGGATTCCCTATTTAATTACGGAGCTGTCTCGTCGCAGCACAGTAAAGATTACCATGAAATTTTATTGATACTACGCCGGAGCCAGTGGCACTCCCTCCCGAAACGCGGAGGTTTCGGCTAAATATCCTCGGCACAGTGGCTAAAATCCTATCGAATTACGGGGCAGTCACGCCTCGGCCGGATTCCCTATTTAATTACGGAGCTGTCTCGTCGCAGCGCAGTAAAGATTACCATGAAATTTTATTGATACTACGCCGGAGCCAGTGGCACTCCCTCCCGAAACGCGGAGGTTTCGGCTAAATATCCTCGGCACAGTGGCTAAAATCCTATCGAATTACGGGGCAGTCACGCCTCGGCCGGATTCCCTATTTAATTACGAAGCTGTCTCGTCGCAGCGCAGTGGCTGCGACTTCTCTCGCCCAATGTCCATTTAGGACATTGGGTGCTTCGCACTTCGCTCGTTCACCCACCCACGACCAGTGGTCGTGGTTCCCTCATCAAATGTCCATTAAGGACATTTGGTTGCCCTTTGGGCAACTTTATTCGGTCATCCTCGCCAAAGGTCGATTTACGACCTTTGATCCTTCGGATTTTGCTCGGTCATCCTCATCTATTGCCATGCCTATTGGAATATCGAATGCTATTTTTGTCATTTGCTAATATATACACCAACTTCAAAATTCTTCAATTTCAATAGTATTCAATTAATATCTGGCCTATCGGTGGACTTGTGGTCTAAATTAGTATTTCAGTCCTAGATCTTCATTGATGATGTTATCATTCATTAGTTGAAGTCCAAAAAAACTTCGGCAACCCATCGAGGTCAACATTTTATTATTTGGTCGATTGTTTTCTTTGTGTAGATTTGTATAAAGGAATTTAACTATTATGAATATTAAAGGTCTCATTGCCGCAACCTATGCCCCATTAAATACAGATGAATCACTCAATCTCAATCTCGTCCCCGCTTATGGTGACTTTTTAAAGAGAAATGCTGTGTCGGGTTGCTTTATTAATGGTTCTACTGGTGACTTTGCCTCTTTAACGGTGCAAGAAAGAAAAGACTTGTTCATTGCATGGGCTCAAAATAAACCTGATGACTTTTATCTCATTAATCATGTCGGTCATACCAGTATTAAAGTGGCCAAAGAATTGGCTCAACATTCAGCTCAAAATAAGGCCGATGCCATAGCTGCCTTGTCTCCATTTTATTTTAGATTGCCCAGTGTTTCCCATCTCGTAGAATTTTGTGCTCAAGTAGCCAATGCTGCACCTGATCTGCCATTTTATTATTACCATATTCCCGTTTTAGCCGGTGCTGAATTTTCTATGCAAGAATTTCTAGAACTAGCCCAAGATAGAATACCCAATTTGGCGGGAATAAAATATACCTATAACAATATGGTCGATTTTAAATATTGCCTTGATTATTCCAATGGCAAATACGATATCTTGTTTGGCATCGACGAAGTCTTTTTATCTAGTTTGCCCTTCGGAGCCGAAGGCTGGGTAGGAAGTACATACAATCATTTGGCTCCATTGTATCACCTTATAAGAAAGGCCTATGAATCAGGAGATCAAGAAAAGGCAGCCAATTTGCAAGCCAAATCCATGCAATTTGTCGACTTGCTAAATGCAAGAGGTGGATTTAATGGTGCAGCTAAATCTTTTATGAAAGTATTGGGTATGGACTGTGGTCCAAGTCGATTTCCTCATGTGACCTTATCCGTTGAAGAACTGGTGGAAGTTGAAAAAGAATTAACCGATATTGGTATCATCGATTATTTGTCTCGTTAAAAAAGATACAAATTTTTTAAACATTGTAAACTATTTCCCATGGCCAGCAACATTAAAATTACATTCTGTTTATTTGTCCTTTGTATGAGTCAATCATGGGCACAAAATCAGTCCTTTTCTATAGATTCAGGCGTGATTTTACATCATGATCTGTTCAATGCCAAAGACAATGAAGAAATATCATGTTATAGAATTCCCGCTATAGCGACTGCTCCCAATGGTGATCTGATTGCAGCCATCGATGAAAGAGTGCCTTCTTGTGGAGACTTAAAATGGAGTAATGATATCAATATAGTGATTAGAAGGAGTAAAAACAATGGCAAGTCATGGAAGGCGATTCAAACTGTAGTGGATTTGCCTTTGGGCCAATCTGCCTCCGATCCATCGATGATCGTAGATCGGGTTACTGGAACCATTTTTCTATTCTATAATTATATGAATTTAGAAACAGAAAAAGATATTTATTACCTACACGTGATTAGGAGTGAAGATAACGGCAAAACATGGAGTAATGCAGTGGACATTACCGATCAAATAGCTAAAAAGGAATGGCATAAAAACTTTAAATTTATTACATCTGGTCGAGGTATTCAGACCAGGTCAGGTACCTTATTGCATTGTATGGTCAATATAGAGGCTGGCTTACACCTTTTTGGAAGTGATGATCACGGTAAAACCTGGTTTTTAAAACCGACTTCTATTCAACCTGCTGATGAGTCCAAGGTCGTGGAATTGAGTAATGGCGATTGGATGATCAATTCGAGGGTAAGAGATGCCGGATTGAGATATGTTCATGTGTCTAGTGATGAAGGTGAACATTGGGTGTCTAGGCCCGATCCTCAACTTATTGATCCCGGTTGTAATGCAAGTATTATTCGCTATACCGCTGTTGCTGATGGTTATGACAAAGATCGATTGTTGTTTGCCAATGCCAAGTCGGAAACTCATCGAATCAATATGACGGTACGAGTAAGTTATGACGAAGGGAAAACTTGGACTGAAGGGAAAACAATCTATCCCGGAGAATCGGCCTATTCCTCATTAACCGTGCTCAAAAATGGGGATATTGGATTATTTTTTGAAAAAGACGACTACAGTGAAAATCCCTTTGTTCGATTTTCTCTTGAATGGTTGACCGATGGTAAAGATCAATATAAAAAACCCAGAAAAAAGTAAAAATCGGCAATAATATTCGGACTTCTAATAACCTAAATGCAGGGCTTCACGAATCTATAAATCTTCTCTTGGAATGGTGATGATAGAAATTAGATATCGTAAATATTTATAATTCCTGTAGATTAATATCTTTATATGTAAGTGTAAACTCCCCACAGTTAGAAGATCAAAGTCAAATATTGTTTTTATTCTTTACGGATATGGTCTATTTATGTTATAAGTCTTATGATTTATGAAAAATATAAATGCTTTTAACATAGTTGTGTAAATTATTTTTTTATTGTTTCTACAATGTGTATAATTTAATTGAGATGTTGATATTCAATTTCTTATGAAAATATTATTGTGATCTCTACTTCCTTTGGGAAATCGATCAGTCTAAAACATTTAATATTATATTAGGGAATCAATGGATTATTTTCTATATTCGGTAACGTTACCGATAGAATAATCGATTTTTGGAATCGTTGGTTTCGATTTTAGATCGGAATAGTTATGAAAAAAGAAAATCGTAAGACTATTGATGGTATGACCTTTAAAACTTATGAATTTGATCACATTTTAACATTAATGAAGATGAATTACAAATGGATTTACTATGTTATAGTAGTTAACCTCGGCTTGTTTGGAGCCCTCGGCTCGGGATATTCTTCCCCAGTATCGAAAATTCCAGATAATGTACACGGATCTACAAACCATATTCTGCAAGAAGCTATTACGGTGTCGGGATTGGTTACTGACCAGGAAGGAGAAGTTTTAATTGGGGTGAATATCCTCGTGAAGGGCACATCCAATGGAGCATCCACAGATTTTGATGGTAAATTTACCTTGAATGATGTCGATGAAAATGCTATTTTGGTTCTGTCTTATGTAGGTTACCAAACGATGGAGGTAGCTGTGGAAGGCCGTTCAGATATTGTAATTCAGATGAGTTCTGATGCGCAATTGTTGGACGAGCTGGTCGTGGTAGGATATGGTACAGTGAAGAAAAGTGATTTAACAGGATCTGTTTCCAATTTAAGTGGTGAGACCTTTAAGAATCAACCCATGACTCAGGTATCTGAGATGTTGACTGGAACAGTGGCTGGTTTCTACGCCAATCAAGGCAATTCAGCTCAAGGTGGAGGTAGCTTAGAAGTTCGTGGGCCCAACTCTATCAATGCATCGAGTAGTCCATTGATTGTATTGGATGGTGTGATTTATAGTGGAAGTCTTAGTGATATTAATCCTTCAGATATCGAAAATATCGATGTTTTGAAAGATGCGAGTTCTGCAGCAGTTTATGGTGCGCGAGCAGCATCTGGTGTCGTGATTATCACCACCAAAAAAGGAGGCGATACCAAACCGAGAGTTAGTTTTAGCACTCAATTAGGAACTACTGGTGTGACTGGCCAGCTCGAACCTTTTCAAGGAGAGGAATACTTGACCTTTCGTAGAGATGTGTTGCGGGTGACCAATCCCAATGTTGAAAGTTATTATTTTGACGATCCCAGCAATCTTCCCAGTGGTGTAACCCTTGAACAGTGGAGAAGCGCCAGTGGCAATCCCGCTGCGGACAACACCGATGAATGGTTGGCTCGATTGAGTTTCTTTCAAGTTGAAACCGACAACTATAAAGCAGGTAACGTAGTTAACTGGTTTGATGAAGTGGTTCAACCTGGCATTAGACAAAACTATGATCTTAGTATTTCTGGTGGAAATAAAGACCTTAAATACTATTGGTCTATTGGGTACCAAGACAATGAAGGTGTGATCCGTGGTGATCAGTTTTCTACCATAAGATCTCGACTAAACTTGGACTATACCGTCAGTGATTGGTTAAGTGTAGGGATAAATACTCAATTTGCCAATCGAGATCAAGGATCGGTTACTGCTAATCTGGGCAATATGTACAACATGAGTCCTTACGGAGATATATTCGAAGAGAATGGTGATGTGAAGTGGTATCCCAATACTTTCGTCGTGCAGAATCCCCTCATTAATTATTATGGACAAGAGCAATTGAATAAAGTGAACACAATGTTCTCTGCATTATATGCCAATGTCGGTTTGCCTTTCGGCATTAATTACAATTTATCTTTCCAGCCGAGGTTTGATTTTTCAAAAGATTATAACTTCTTTTCATCTAAAACCATTGCAGGTGGAGCTACTCGAAGTGGTGGTTATGGAACTCGTGCAGAAAGTTCTGGCTATGGATGGATATTTGACAATATATTAAGCTGGAAAAAAGATTTGGGTGTACATAGTATTGATGTCACGGCATTGTACAGTTTAGAGCGCAATCAAACTTGGTATTCATATTTAAATAACCAAACTTTTGTACCGAATCAAAACTTGGGATATAGTGGTTTGGCATTTGGTACCAATCCAGGTTTGAGTAGCACAGATACTGAAACCGCTGGTGATGCGGCCATGTTTAGAGTGAATTATACCTTAATGGGGAAATACCTGTTAACCGCTTCCATTCGAAGAGATGGTTGGTCTGCCTTTGGTAGCAAAAACCCACATGCTTATTTTCCAGCTGCTGCCTTTGCTTGGAAATTATCAGACGAAAAGTTTTTCAATTCTGATATTATCGACAACATGAAGGTCAGACTTTCATGGGGTGTAAATGGTAATCGATCTATTGGAAATTATGCCGCATTGGCACAGTTGAATTCTACACTCTATTACGATGGTGGCAGTGTAAGAGTGGGGGTGTTTAATAATACCTTGGCCAATAAAGATTTGGTTTGGGAAAAAACCAGTTCTATCAACCTAGGTGTGGATATGGGATTTGTGAGAGGAAGAGTGAATGCGAGTGCTGATTTCTATCAGATGACGACAACTGATATGTTGTTAAATCGATTGGTCCCTGAGATCTCTGGATTTGAAAGTGTTACCGCCAACCTAGGTGAAATGACCAACATAGGATTTGATCTAACCATCGGAACAGTTAACATAGATAAAGAAAACTTTTCTTGGAGCTCTAACCTCGTATTTTCTATGAATCGCAATGAAATCGTGGAATTGTTTGGAGACAAAGGTGACTATATCTTGCAAGGAGAAAATTTGAATGGAGAATTACCTGATTATACCAATGAATGGTTTCCTGGACACGCACTCGATGCGATTTGGGATTACGATATTCTAGGGATCTGGCAACTCGACGAGGCCGATCAAGCAGCTGAGTATAGATTGGAGCCCGGTGACTTTAAAGCGACTGATCTTAACGGTGATGGTGCTTATGAAGCAGTGTACGATAAACAATTTATCGGATACAGCAGACCGAGAGTACGATTGGGTTTGAGAAATGAATTTTCATTCCTTAAAGATTGGTCTGCTTCCGTATTTATTAGAGCGGACTTGGGTCATATGGGAGAGTTCTCCAAAGGAATTCGAAGTGGAGGTATTGATACTTATGATCGACGGAATACCTATAATACTCCTTATTGGACTCCGGACAATCCTATCAATGATTTTCCGAGTTTGACCAATAATTCTAGTGTCTATGGTGGTGGATTAGGATTCTACAAATCACTTTCATTTGTGCGAGTTCAAGATTTGTCCTTGTCGTATTCTGTGCCAGAAAATATAACAGAAATATTGAAATCTAGTAGTATTAGAGTATATCTGTCTGCGAGAAACTTATTGACCTTTGACAAATGGCCAGATTGGGATCCAGAATCCTTGACTGAACCCATGCCCAAAGTATTTACTTTTGGTTTGAATGTTACATTGCAATAATTTTTTCCTAATTTAATTAAAATGAAATCAATGAAAAATCGAAAAAATTATATATATCTATTGGCCTTAATGGTCGGCCTTATCTTATTCTCTTGTGACGAGGATCGCCTGGTCCCCAAGCCAAAGTCGTTTTTTACTCCTGAGAATGTATATACTGATGCAGAGGGATTTGAATCTATTTTGATCACTTTGCGAAAAAACATTAAAGAGGAAAATACTGGTAGTATCAATTGGATCGCAATGGAATTTGCCGCATCTGATTTAGGGTCGCCTTGGTCTCAATTGGACTTTTTTAATTTAACTCCAAGTACCTCACAGTACTATCCTTATCTGTCCATGTTTACTGAAGTCTATGAATTTATTAAAAATGCCAATGTAGTCATATCTCGGATCGACGATATCGAGTGGGAAAGTGAGGCAGAAAAGAATAAAATCTTAGCGGAAGCCTTGTGGCATCGATCTTATTGGTACTATAGATTAGTCCACACCTATGGCGATGTTCCTTTTGTAGGTAGTGAGGTTCAAGAAGTAAAACTGGATTTTCAAACTCACAGTAGAACGGCAATTCTCAATAAATTGCAATCGGATTTAGAGTTTGCAGAACAGTGGTTGCCTGAGTCTACTCCAATTGGAGAAGTGTCCAAATATGCTGCCTTGCATTTGTTGGCTAAAGTGTATTTGGCTGACAAAGAATTCGACAAGGCTATCGCCACAGCTACTGAAGTAATCAATGGTCCATTTGAATTGATGACAGAGCGATTTGGGATAGATGTTAGTGATCCCAAAAGAAATCTTTTATGGGATTTACACCGGCCTGATAATGTCAATGATCCTCAAAATAAAGAGACTATCATGTCAATGATTGACCGTTATGAAGCTCCTCCAGGAGCAAAGTCTTCAGGATTATATACTTTGAGATTGTACAATTGTCAATGGATGCAGTCTCAAGTGCGGGACAGTGAGGGGAAACCAGGAATGGTAGCTGCTGGCCCACAATACGATTCCTTAGGTAGAGGAAATGCCAATGTTAGAGTGACAGCTAGTTATCAATATCACATCTGGAATTACAAAGGCGAGACTTGGAGAAACACTTCGGATTTGCGTAGAGCCGACATCAATTGGATGGATATTGATGAATTTATCTACAACAATCCAGAATCTGTAGATTATGGCAAACCTGTTAACTCAGACTATTTTGCTCAAGCCTTGGATACTTTCAAGCATTTATATGCTATTCCATACTATATATTGTATCACCCAACTCAAGATGCTGGTGCAACACCGGTAGGGGGTAACGGTGATTGGTATATCTATCGTTTGGCAGAAACCTATTTGATCAGAGCAGAAGCGTATTTCTGGAAAAATGACTTGGCCATGGCTGCCGAAGATATCAATGCAATACGTACAAGAGCCAATGCAATACCTGTCACTGCGGCAGAAGTAGATATCGATTTTATTTTCGATGAGCGCGCCAGAGAATTATTTGCAGAAGAGCCTAGACACTCAGAATTGGTAAGAGCTTCTTATATTCAAGCTGAGTTAGGACTGAATGGATATTCTGAGGCTTCATTTGATACTAAAAACTATTATTTCGATCGCGTAATGGCTTACAATAAGACCTATGAACAGAAGATCGAATTGTTGGGGAATGAAGCGAATATGGCACCATTTCACATCTTGTGGCCGATTCCAGATCGAATTATTACTGCGAATACTCTTGCTGTGATCAATCAGAATAAAGGCTATGATGGCGCAGATAGGAATGTGCCGCCTTTGGAAACCATTGAATAAAAATTGATTACTTAACGGAACGGTCTTTCTCGGATTATAGGGGAAGACCGTTCTTTATATTTATTGACTATGAATAAAAATAACAACGCGAGGAGAGATTTTTTAAAAGTAAGTGGATTGACCGGTTTGGGACTAGCCGGAACCTCTCTAGTTACTGGTTGCGCAACAGGTAAGATGAAATCTTCTGGTAAAGGGGATGATATCGTTGCATTGGCAGAAAGAAAGTATACCCAACAGTTTAATATGTGTGGATACGGAGCTCCTGCTTTGCCTGTCGTTCGAATAGGATTTATTGGAATGGGCAGTAGAGGACCAGCTGCTGCTGTTCGAATGAGTCATCTAGAAGGAGTAGAGATTAAGGCACTTTGTGATGTGAGACCAGAAAAAGCGATAGCGGCCAAGGAAAGATTGAAAGGAACATCCCATAATCCCGATTTGTACACCGATGGTGAAGATGCTTGGATGGAAATGTGTCAACGTGATGATATCGATCTAATCTATATTACTACCCCATGGGATCTTCATACACCGATGGCTGTATATGCTATGGAGCAAGGAAAGCACACCGCGACCGAAGTACCTGCAGCAACTACTTTGGAAGAGTGCTGGCAATTGGTCGAAACCTCAGAACGAACGAAAAAGCATTGTTGCATTCTTGAGAACTGCTGTTATGACTTTTTTGAATTGTTGACTTTCAATATGGCTCGTCAAGGATTCTTCGGAGAAATCGTACACGGTGAAGGTGCTTATATTCACGATATCATGGACGGGTACTTTAGTGGTAAAAGATATGATCACTGGAGATTGAAGCAAAACATGAATCGCAGAGGGAATCTTTATCCTACCCATGGTTTGGGCCCAGTTTGTCAGATCATGAATGTCAATCGCGGAGATAAAATGGATTATTTGACTTCTACCTCTACTATGGATTTTATGTTGGCAGATAAAGTCAATGAAGTAGCTGCAAGCGATCCCGAATACAAGGAATTTGCAAATCATTCCTTCCGAGGAAATATGAATACCTCTGTAATAAAAACTGCGAAAGGGAAAACCATCATGATACAACACGATGTTACTTCTCCACGTCCGTATTCTCGAATTCATATGATTAGTGGCACCAAGGGCATTGCTCAAAAATGGCCAACACCGGGTAAAATTGCCCTAGGTCACGAGGGTTGGTTTACGGAAGAACAAATGAAAGAAGTAGAAGAAAAGTATACTATGGAATTGGTGACTGCTTTGGGAGAAATGGCCAAGAAAGTAGGTGGTCATGGCGGAATGGACTTCTTGATGGATTGGCGGTTAATCGATTGTTTGCGCAACGGTTTGCCATTGGATCACGATGTATATGATGCAGCTTCATGGAGTGCCATATTCCCTTTGAGTGAATGGTCGGTAGCCAACCGATCTGCACCTATCGATGTGCCTGATTTTACAGGAGGTTCGTGGAAAACTAATGCACCAGTAGATAAATCTCTTAAAAATGGAGTGTCTACAGGAGTGACGATGTAAATTAAATTTTTATCTTGATTTCCATTCGTACATTTAGGTGTACACATCGGAAATCTTTAAAATTATAACAGAGAAGTCAGCGGCTTCTCTGTTTTTAAATCTTTGGCATTTATGACTACTTTGGACTATGTAATTTTAGTAACTTATTTTGTGGGTTTGATGCTGTTTGGGCTATGGATCTCGAGGAGTATCAAAACCAGTGACGCTTATTTTAGAGGAGAGAGAAAATTTAGTTGGTGGATTATGATGGGGCAAGCTTTCGGAACGGGAACCCATGCCGAAATGCCCGTGGCTCAAACAGGGGTCACCTTTGGTCATGGATTTGCGACCATTTGGTATCAATGGAAAAACATGTTAATTACGCCATTCTATTGGTTGATTGCCCCTTTTTATAGAAGGAGTGATCGAACTACGGTGGGTGAAATCATAGAAGACCGTTATGGTCGGCGAATGGGTTTGTTTTATTCTATATTCGCTATTGCCTTTTTTGTTTTTAATATGGGAGCTATGCTCCAAGGAGCAGCAAAAGTGATTTCTGTGATCAGCGATGACTTACTCTCTCCCAATGGAGTGGTAATCGCTATGACTGTAGCTTTTATTGTCTATAGTTTTGCTGGAGGATTGGTCGCTGCTGCATATACGGATTTTATTCAAGGTATGTTGATTATCGTGCTCTCCTTTATGTTGATTCCTCTAGGACTTCATGAAGTCAATGGATTTGCAGGCATGAAAGAAGTTCTTCCAGAAAATTTCTTTTACCTCATGAGCGAAGAGAGTGGAATCGATGGCTTTACCCTAGCCATGTTGGCTGTCAATGGTATCGTAGGGATAACTGCCCAACCCCATATGGTTTCTATGTGTGCAACGGGTAACACAGAACGCGCCGGTCGAATTGGACAGACTTTTGGTTCCATGGTCAAGCGAATGGTCACTGTCGGATGGGCTTTGACTGGGTTGATTGTGGCTGCTATGGTAATTAAAAATAATGTGTCTTTGGCTGATCCTGAAATGGCTTTCGGATATGGTGCTCGTGAATTGTTGGGACCTGGATTGATCGGTTTGATGTTTGCTGCTATTGTGGCTGCTAATATGTCTACTTGTTCTACCTTTATGGTTAATAATGGTGCATTGTTTACGCAGAATATTTATAAAGAATATATTAATCCCACAGCGCCGGATTCCAAGCTACTGTCTATGGGACGATATTCTGGGTTAATTCTATCCTTGATTGCCGCCTTATTTGCCTTGAGTATTAAAAATGTATTGCACGCCTTCCTTTTTACCGAAACCATAGCCGCCTTTGTAGGTATTATATTTTTAGGAGGATTGATATGGAAGCGAGCCAATAGATATGGCGCTGCTGCTGCAGTCGTACTTTCTATAGGTAGTTACTATTTTATCAATTTTCAAAATACAGGTGAATTGATATTGGTTTATGCTTGGAAGCCAGCTCCCTTCGGATGGGCGATGCTCATCGGTTTTGCTGCTTTTTACATCGTCAGTTTATTGACTCAAAAGGAAGATGACGAAAAGATGGAAGTATTTTTTGATAAAATGCGTAGAAAATCCGATGCGAAAACCTTGGGACCTGATGGTAAATTGCCTTTAGCTTCAGAGACCGGCGACGACTTGTTGTTGTTGGATTTGGCTGGATGGTTGAAAAAGGAAAGATGGCAGAATTTCTTTAAGCGATATCGAGAAGATTTAGTGGGTTTTGTACTCAGTTGGCTTCTTATCGCTGTCATAATATTTATTGCTTGGGCTATTTTACAAATTGGCTAGTAGATCTTAAAGAAGGTGAATTTTATTTTGAAAGAGAGATAATTTTCAATCTGTTATAGATATTTTTTGGCGTCTATTTTGCTATTGAAAGTGAAATAGACGCTTTTAATTAAACCCTTGATTGGGGCAGTGGGTTTAAGGAAAATAGAATGTTGCGCTTAGTTTTATACGGGATAAAAAATATATAAACATGTTTAATAAAATCAATCGTAGGTATTTTTTAGATCGTACGGTAAAGTCGGGAATTGGGATTGGAATGGGGCTACCTATGCTTGATTTTAAATTTGTAAAGTCTTTTAGTGGAGCGAAAGAACCCTTACACGATTGGTCACTATGGGAGCAATATAGATCTGAGGTCAAACATCCTGTGCTGACTATCCAACCAGAAGATATTCAAAGAGCAAAAGGCAATATTCAATCCTTCGAATGGGCCAAAAATTACTTGAATAACAAGGTTAAACAAGCCAATTATTTTATTGATTTAATTGCAACTCATAGCTTAGAACGGCTGATAGAACTGACTACACCAGGTGATCCTCTCTGGACACCCTGTCCCTCATGTAGGGAAAAAGATTTGCCATTTCATCCACATGGACAATGGAATTGGAAGATTGAAAGCCCAGACGAAATAGTATGTGATGTATGTCATGAAAGCTTTCCTCACAGTGATTACCCGGAAAGCATCGAACTAAAAACCAGTTATGGACTTCCTCAAACCATTGCCTTTTATGGGGGAGACACATTTAAAATATTTGGGTTTCCCGAAGGGCGACCTAGTTTTACGGCCAATATTCGTTCGAGAAAAGTGCAGTGGTGTGCAGGAGCATGTCGTACTATAGCAGAAGCCTATATCTTGACAGGTGATATAGCATATGCTGTACAATGTAAAGCGATTCTCAGTCGGATGGCTGAATGTTATCCAAATTGGTTGATTCACGTAGGATATGGTGAATATGCTGATATGGATCCACGTGAAGCAGCACAGAATATAATGAATTTGCCCAATCCGGAATTGACCCCGCCACCCAATCATCCGGATAATAGATTGTGGACTGGTTATTGGAGTGCAGGTCGAGCCAGTGGAGTAGGTTTGGAAGCTGATTTTGTCCGAAAAATGGTGGAGTCCTATGATTTGACTTGTGAGGCTGTGGATGGCAATCAAAATCCGTTGTATTCCCAAGCAGAAAGGATAACCATTGAAAAGGATCTTTTACTGGAAAGTACTATTCTATTGGTTTGTGATAAAAAAATAAATAACAAGGCCGTGAGCAATCGCAGTGCAGTGGGAATGGTCGGAATCTGTTTGGGGCATCCTGAATTGATGCGTTTTGGACTCGATGGATTTGATAAGACAGTGAATGGGTGGTTCTTAAAAGATGGAACCACGAAGGAAACCCCCTTCTATGGCCTCATGACCTTGGGTGGATTGTGGGACTTCGCTCAATCTGTTCGAGGATATAGTGATCCCAAAAACTACCGTGATGCTTCTGGAAATCGATTGCAAGGTCTGAATTTGTACCGCGATCCTGGATTTACTAAGGTTTGGTCTGGATTTTTTAAAGGACTTCAAGGGGATTTAAAATATCCTCCTTTTGCCGATTCATTTTTAAATAACACCTTAGATCCATCTTATGTAGAATTAATGGTGGCCAACTACGAAGACCATCCCGAATATTTGGCCTTGTTAAGAGAGCTATGTGGTGAAGGTCTGACTCAACCATCTGGTCCGGTTCCCGACCGATATTATGAGAAGGATATGAAGGATCTCGATCTCATTACTTTGCAGCTGCCATATGATTTGGCTAAGCCACAGAGTTTGTCTTCTTTTTCGTTGTATTATCGAGATGGATCCTGGTTAAATAGACCGATTGAGGCACTGAGTTTTCCCGATTGGAATCCAGATCAGTTGAGGATTCCACATCTTAGGACGGGGCAAAACGGAAGAGAAAGCTTGTTGATGTTGAATGCCAGTCATTGGAATGGTCACAATCACGAAGATAGTCTCAATCTTTACTACTGGAAAAACAACCGTCCTATTCTTTCAGATTTTGGTTATTTATGGGATCATCCTCATGAAGAAATGACGACTCGGACCTTGGCTCACAATACGGTTTTGATCGATCAAAAAAGCCAAGTGACCAAACGTCGAGGTGGAAGTGTTAAGGAATACCATTCTTCCTCTCATGTAAAGATGGTGGAAGCTGAATCTGATGCTTATGCAGAGGCTTCTATGTATCGACGTACTTCTGCCATTATAGATCACGGCCAAGGGCGAAATTATGTAGTAGACTTTTTTAGAGTGAGAGGTGGCGATGTGCAAGATTATATATTTCATATCGAAAGCCTTGAGTACGCTTTTTCGGAACAACATCGATGGAGTGATCACAGTCAAGGATTGTACGATTTCGAATCGGTAAAAAAGGGTAGTGATTCTACTCCTTGGCAGTTGTCCTGGCCTACTGGTGGTGGACATAGTGCCAAGGCCTGGATGCTGGCCCAAGCGGGTGAAACTGCCTATATCGCCGAAGGTTGGGGGCAGAAGGATTGGGAAAATTCCGACTATGGAGCTAAAGCTAGTTATATAGTGCGAAGAAGTAGCGGATCTGATATGAAAACCTTTGTGTCGGTATTTGAAGGTAGTAGTAGCGATGAATTTTTTGTGAAAAAAGTGGACTATGATGAAGAGCAAAATCTTCTGATCATCGAAACATCTCTTGGAAGAGATTACGTGATGTCTGCTGTGGACAAAGCTGAGGTTAGCATAAGTAAAGGATTAGATTCTGTAAAGATAAAAGGACATTTTGCCGTATCTTCAGTGAATCAAAAAGGGAAGGATTGGGATTTTGTGGTTGATTGATGTCTGTAGGTATCATTTGATACGACGATCCTGTGTTGTACTTACTTTTAATAATCAAAAAATTTTTTGTCTATGCGTCATTTTATCTGTCTTATTGCGATAGTTTTAGTGGGTTTTGGATTTGGGGAGGTTCAATCCCAAGAAGTATTGAATTGGAAGGCTGGAGTAGCTACCTTAGATGTCACGCCGACTCGATCCATGTGGATGGGAGGATATGCTTTTAGAGATCGAGGATCAGAAGGGGTTAGAGAAAATGTATATATCAAAGCTTTGGCCTTGGAAGATGCTGATGGAAAAAGAGGGGTGATGGTTTCCATGGATTTGATTAATATCCCTAAGGGACCATCAGACAGGATCCGGGATAGAGTGGAAAAAGATTACAATATTAAGCGATCTCAGATTATCCTCAATGTTTCTCATACTCATACAGGGCCAGAGGTGAGGCCGGAAGTGTGGAATATTGGAGATGAAGAGAGTAATAAAATAGCTGATTATACTATTGAGCTAGAAAATAGTATAGTGAAACTTGTTGGAATAGCCTTTGAGGATCTTCAGCCAGCTCGATTATATTCTGGCAACGGATTGACTCGATTTCAAGTTAATCGACGGAATAATGTAGAGCGAGAATTAAAGAGTTATACAGAGTTGAAAGGCCCCAATGATTATGCTGTCCCAGTAATTAAGGTAGTGGATCAGGAAGATGAAATCAAGGCTATTGTATTTGGTTATGCCTGTCATGCGACGGTATTAAATGATTATTTAATATCAGGGGATTATCCCGGCTATGCTCAGAAGACATTAGAAATGCTCTATCCAGAGGCTACTGCTATGTTTTTTCAGGGGGCAGGAGGAGATCAAAATCCTTTACCTCGACGCGAGGCCGTTTTGGCAGAACAATACGGCAGAGAACTGGCTGCTGCAGTAGATCGTGTGTTGAAATCGGATATGAAGTCCTTGGAATCTAAATTGGCAGTATCATATTCTGAAATTCCGATTGGGATGCAGGATGGACCTCCTTGTGCCGAGGATTTGGAAGCCATTACTGCTGATGATTCATCCTATCCCGATTATTTAAAGCATAGAGCTCAAGTGATACTTGACAAGATCAATAGTGGAGAAGGATTGGTCAAAGATTATCCCTACCCAGTGCAGGCATGGAGTATCGGAGACCAAGCGGTCTTTGCTTTGGGAGGCGAGTTGTTGGTAGGCTATGCCATTGAACTGAAGCGGATCTTTGGAGATGATATTTTTGTGTTTGGATACAGCAACGATGTGATGGGGTATATCCCGACTGTCACTGTGCTTAGAGAAGGTGGTTATGAAGGCAATCGATCGCCATATTTTACCAATCCTTGGGAAGCTAATATTGAATACCTAATTATTAGTGAAGCCAGTAAATTGGCGAAGCAAATAGGAGTGAAAACAGCAGCTAAAGAGGATTAATTAGTTTCAATAAGTGGACTATAAGAGATCAATTAGGGATGTAGTTACATAATAATACAAAAATATAGTTACTTTTGTCTGTATTTTACATGTTAAAGAAGAATATGAGAATTAAATCATGGGTTAGTGTTTTAGCGATGTGGATGATGGTGTCCCTATTATATGGACAGGAAGTATCTGTTGTTCCAATGCCACAATCGATAAAATCATTGAACAGCAGTTTTTATTTTGGGAATCATATTACGATTCAGGAATCGGATTTTGACAATGGCCAAATAAGTCATTATTTGCAGCAAGAAATACACGATAGATTTGGAATATATACAAAAATTGTTGCTGCTGAAGGGGATGTTGTCTTTGTATATGATGAAGGTTTTTCTTCGGAATCCTATAGTCTAAAGATAGATGAGAATATACAGATCAATGGTGATGATGCAGGGTTATTTTACGGAATTCAGACCTTGTTGCAGTTGATGGCCGATGCGGAAGAAGGATCGACTAAATTTCAATTGCCAACCTTGGAAATAGAAGATAGTCCAGCCTTTCAATGGCGGGGAATTATGTTGGATGAATCCCGTCATTTTTTTGGTAAAGAAGTCGTCCTTGAGTTGTTGAGATGGATGGCTTTTTACAAGCTAAATGTGTTTCATTGGCATCTGACAGACAGTCCAGGTTGGAGGATAGAGATAAAAAAATATCCTTACCTCACTCTTATTGGAGGAATTGGCGATGATCACCATCCTCATCAGAAAGCTCAATTTTATACACAAGAAGAAATAAAGGAAATTGTAGCTTATGCCCAGAATCTCCATATTGAAGTGGTTCCCGAAATTGATATGCCCGGTCATGCTACATCGGTCAACAAGGCTTATCCAGTATTTAGTGGAGGTGGATCTGAGCGTTTTCCCGAATTTACCCTACATCCGATCAAAGATACCGTGGCTACTTTTTTAACCGATGTACTGAAGGAAGTTGATGCATTGTTTCCCAGTCAGAAAATTCATATTGGAGGAGATGAAGTACATTTTGGAAATCATGCTTGGAAGACGGATTCATTGGTTGTGGATTGGATGAAGGCCAATCATACATCTTCTTTGGTCGATGTAGAGCACTACTTTCTCAACCGTATGGCCGATTCGGTATCTGGTCTAAATAATACCTTACTGGGATGGGATGAAGTCGTCAATGCTGGATTACCAATAGATAATACAATCATTTATTGGTGGCGGCACGATCGACTCGATGCCTTGACCAATGCCTTAGATGCAGGATATCCTGTAGTGCTGTGTCCGAGAATACCACTGTATTTAGATTTTGATCAAGATGAGTCGCATCGCTTTGGTAGAAAATGGGGAGGGCGATTTGCCGATTTAAAGACCATTTATCATTTTCCTGAGGATACCTTGTATGCCGATACACACAGTGATCAGATCTTGGGTTTGCAGGGCAATATTTGGACGGAAAGAATAGCCAATCGACATCGACTCATGTATATGACATTTCCCCGAATAGCTGCTGTGGCAGAGGCGGGATGGGCAAAGTCGGATAATAAGGATTTCAATTTATTTTTTCATCGTCTAGAACATCATATGCCCTGGTATGAGGAAGGTGAAATCTATTTTTACGATGTCTTTGATCCGGAATCTACTCCTGAGCCGGTGATGATTGAAGGAAGGTAGTGGTTTTATTGTGAGTCTCAATAACGGTAGTCAAGTCTTATACTCAATGCATTTATAATTGTCGGGATATTCATGTCAAACTACCTAGAAAAGTAAGTCATAAAGGCGGCGCACTGAGGTGATTCGAAGTGGACGACAAAATATTAAATATACAACTACCAGGTTGTTCTAAAGAGCTACTCCATTTAGTTATTATACCTAGAATCCCTTTCGTGAAGACATCAGTCTTCATGGAATGGATTCTAGGTATAATGTTCACTTATTGTTTGGTAAATAATTGAGTTTTAACAATCTCATTCCTTGGTCCGATGATGACCATATAGTACATCCCACTGATTAAGTGGTCGGTGGGCAAAGTCATGGACGATTGATAGGGATATTCTCCAATGTGTTGATTCCCAAGTATTGAATATATTCTTACGTTGTGATGGTATAGGTCGGGCTCTCCAATAATTCTAATAAAGTCATTTGCCGGATTGGGCTGGATGACAAATTGTTTTTTAAGATTGTGATCCGCTTCAAAATTGGCCAGCATGGTTCTTGAATAGTGGTGGGAATCATCATAATTGTTTTGCCGAAGCCTGTAGTAATTCTTACCTTTCAAAGGTTGATGGTCAACAAAGCTATATGTCAAACTTTCTGCTGAACTTCCCTGACCACTGACTGTTCCAATGTTATAAAAGTTAATGCCGTTGCCACTGCGTTCGATTTCAAAACTCTCGATGTTCTTTTCAGACAAAGTCAGCCAAGAAATTAAGCTAGTATTATCTATTTTTTCAATATTGAGATCAGTAAGTTCTAATGGAGCGGGTATGTTGTAAGTTGCTGTCAAGGAATTGACTCGAACGTGGGCGTCGTCTTCTCCTGTTTGAAATTTAAATTCGATACTATTAGAGTTGAATTGTGCTATATAGGGTAGTCTAATTCTAACATTGTGCACTTTTGCATCACAACAGGAAAGGTATTCAGCGTTTTTCGATACAGCCCAAGGTATGGATGGGCCAGATAGCAGTGTAGCCCCTCCATATAAGTCAAAATCACCTGATTCCACATTGTCGTCATTGGGAGTTCTAGCTCTCCAGTATCGAGTTCCGTTTACATATAATGTGACTGTTATGTATGGTGACGAATTGCCATTGCAACATCCTGGTCTAAGTTGATTGTTGAGGTTGTTCATTGCAAAGTCGAAATTGATAATGGCGCCGGATGATCCACCAGGGGATCCATATTGATAGGCTGTGGATATCATTTTAGGTCGCCAATAATGAGTAATATTGGGCAGGTGTACAAGACCAGATGCTTGTACTCCATTGACAATATTTGCAGTAGCCATAGCTGAAGAGATTTCATTCCCTTTAATTGAATGAGATATGTTTTCAGCACTAGCGTTTATTGATATAAACACGATTGATAAGATAAATAAAATTATAGTTTTCATAACAATGAGTTTTTGAATTTAGCTTATAGTCCAAGTCAACTTGGATTATTTAATTTTTGGTGAAAAAATGTGAGTGTATTATTCTATTGGAATGTCAATCCATTGTTTTTCAAAACCTTGCTATTGCTTTTATTCATAGCAGGTTGTGCTGATCTGACCATGGCTGATTCTGATGGTCAAAAAATGGGATGTAGCAATTAAAAATTGAAGATTATTAAATTTTAATTGAACCAATTCATTTTAATAAAGCACTGCACTTTCGAAATAATTTTTAAATATTTCGATGTCATAACCATTGATATGGCTGTAATTCAAACATTCTGTGAATGTGTCTTGGTTTTTCGAAGGGTTGAGCTTAAAGATCAAAAAGTATCTAACCTTTATTGTGTTATTTGGATAAATACTAAGAAGTTCTGCTATTTATTTGCAAAAACATTATGAGGTGTTAAAAATGAAGGTCGTCAATAGTTTTTAAATATTGACCGTAGTAAAAATACAAAATAATATCCAATTGTTAATTTTTATTTTAAAATAATTTACAAAAATTAATTATCAATACTTTTGATTGTAATAAAATGTAAATTCTTTGATTTGAATATAAACTTAATACACTATCCTATTGACTCTTCGTAACTCGACTTTTATATTCTTCTATCATTTTATCCAGTTTTATGCCGTTTAGGACTGGTATATATGTGTTAATATTCTTATCGTTTAGCATTGTTATTCAAATTATTATGAATAGGTGCAATGTATTGTTGATATTGGATAAGAAGTACTATAAAACTATTGAGTGAATTAGTATTGCCTAAATTTAATTGGTATTGCGTATAATATATTTTACAGTATTGTAATTGTGCAGTAGATAATTTAGTTTTCTATAGATGGTTGTCTGTTTTTAGGGATTGTAAATTTTTGTAATGGCAAATAAAATTCTGAATGTTGTGAAAATAATTATTGCCTTTCTTATCTTTAGAATCAAAACCTTGTATGAAATATCGAGAATGGTTATTGATATATTTTTTCATATTTTCTTCTACCTATTTACCTGGCCAAGAACATCCTCGAATTTATTGTAATGCAGAGTCAAAAGACAGCTTGAAAATGGCTTTTGCTGAAGTGGGTTGGAAAAATGAAGTGATAGAAGCCAAGAAAAAAAATTTAGAAAAGTATTTAAAATTTTGTGAAGTCGAAAGCGACTATTTACTTTCTAGACTCCAGATGTATTGGAAAAACAGATATACCGATGTTTTTATCAAAGGGGGGGATTTTTCACATGGAAGTGGGCAAGCTGCAGTGGCTACGGTAAGATATTCTGGTTCCAGAGATTGGGCGACCGACTACATTGCTCCAAAGTTGGAAGATGTAATTCCATATTACGATGACGATCGAGGGATGTATCTGATGCACAAGGAGTCTATGGAGATGGAATATGTTCATCCTTCGGAAACTGGCCATATCATCGAAGGTATCAATAGAAAGATTATGAGTATTGTTAAAGATGCTGCGTTTTTGTATTGGTGGACAGGTGATGTGACTTATGCTGAATTGGCCCTACCTGTTTTTATGACATATATTCAAGGGATGTATCATCGGAATCCACCGGTAGATTTATTGAATTCAAATCAACAGAAGCTATCGGGTTTGGCCACATTTGAAGTGATTCATGAGAAAATAGTGAAAGACTTGGCATTGACCTATGATTTCCTATATGATTATTTAAAGATGGAGAATCAGGATTTACAATCTATTTCCAGTGTTTTTCAGCGATGGGGAGATCAGATCATTCAAAATGGTGTGGCGGATAACAATTGGAATTTTTTTCAGGCCAGATTCCTTACCTATATCGCTTTGGTTTTGGAGGATGATGATGATTATGCCAATAGAAAGGGTAGAAATTACTATTTGAAATATACTTTTGATGAATCTACTGAAAGACAAACCGCCCTAAAAGATGCGGTGTTGGAATACGATGTTGAAACTGGATTTTGGTTTGAATCTTCATCCTACTCTTTACATGTAACATCGACTTTGCTGGAGATTCTGACTGTGCTGGACAATTATAGTCATGCCAATGAATTGAAGGAGTTTGATATTGTGGAAAAGGCAACATTGGCTAGTTTTCAATATTTATTTCCCAGTGGTTATACTGTTGGTTTTGGCGATGCTAAACACGGGATTATACCCCCAGCTATTTTTGAAATGTTGTTGTCTTTTTATAAAAAATACCAAGAGGCCGATAAAGCAGTTAAAATTGCTCAGTTTTTAGAGACTATGATGGCGAAGAAGGATTATGAGCGCAAAGGAAATTCGTTGTTTGAACTCTTTTTTTATCAAAATGACTTGAAAGTTGATGCCATAGAAGCTGGGGAAGACCTCGGTTCTAGTTTATTGTGGCCTACATTTTATGCTCCCAATGTCAGTTACTTTGTTCAAAGATTGGGGCAGGGCACTGATGGTTTGATGGTGGCTACTACCGGTTCTTTTGGCAATCATGCACATTCCAATGGGATATCTATCGAATTGTTTGCCAACCATTATGTGTTGGGGCCAGATATGTCAAAGGGCACGAGTTATTGGCATCCGTATTACCGGGAATATTATTCTCAATATCCCGCTCACAACACCGTGGTGGTGGACGGAATTTCGGCTACCAATAGAATGAGGGGCCATGCTCCCTTCACCTTAGACCATTTTTATCCACCAGCAGAATCTATGAGTTCAATATTTGACAAACTTACTTTTTCCGCGGTTTCCTTTGTGGAACCTAAGACCCAATCCGACCAGCATAGATTTACAGCGCAGATATTGACAGAGACGGGCAAGGGATATATTGTCGACGTTTTTAGGTCAAAAAAGCAAGTGGATAGTCATCAAAAGCATGAGTACATTTATCATAATATAGGGCAATCATTGGATTTTTACAACAAAAAAAATCAACCATTGACATTGAGTTTAACCAATGAATTAACTAGTGAGAATGGACAACTAAAGGCCTATGATTATTTTACAGATAAAAACCATATTCAAGAATCTGGTCCAGTAAAGGCTGTGTTTAAAATAAGGAGGGACGATGAAAGTGATCAAAAAATGATAATGTGGATTAAGGGTAGTGAAGATCAAGATTATTTTTCTGTGTTATCGCCTCCATCCGATGCTCTGAGTCCAGGCACTGCTCCCGTAGATCTGGTCGATGAAAAAATTCCCACCGTTATTGTAAGAAAAAATAATGCAGCTTGGTTAGATCCTTTTTCCGTAGTCTATAATCCGTTTATCGGAGAGGATAATCCATTGTCAAATGTTACTTATATGGAGATGAAATCCAATCCAGCTGCGCAGAAAATAGTGGTCCATCACGGCCATGGCAACCATTTGGATGAGTTGGTAATCAATGCTTCGGTAAACGATGTAGTTACAGAGAATGATTTTTATCAGAAAGGCCTGTTTTCTGTGGTCAGGAAAGGACAATCATTCGATGATTTAAAGTTTATTTTTCTGGGTGGTGTTTATCAATTTAAATATGGGGGTTGGGAAATATTGGCCAAAGGTAGGGCGGTCAATCTTAGCCTGGAAGCAAAAGATGAAGGGTATAATTTACAAAACGATGAAGCTGTGGTCGTGTTCATACCTATTGATCAACAAAGGTCAGTGAATACCATGACCTTATATAAAGATGGCGAGATTGTGGGTAAGAAGCGGGGATTTGAGAGCAGAGTAAATCCCCAGTCAATCAAATTTCGATTGTCACAAGGTTATGACCGGGTATATTTTTCTTTTGAATAGGAATGAATCGGAGTGGTAATTTCAATCACCATAAGATGGATACTTAATGCAGGATAATATACCATGAAATGATGGTTGAAATAAAATCTATATCAGATTTAGAGAGTGTGGATTTCAGGGTTTTCACGGCTTGATAGAGATGGTTTCTTACGGTATTGGGTGATAGATCCAACTGTTTGGCAATGTGTTTGATGGGGTAGCCATCCATTTTGGACAATGTGAAGATGAGTCGTTGCTGTGGTGGAAGAGCCTCGAGTGACTGCTGAATAATGTCACTATAATATTCTGTGTTTATTTGCTCTTCTATTTCAGATTTGCCCCTAATGGCCAAATTGTTCCAGGCGTGAACGAGGTGTTCTCTGTATTTCTTTTCATGAGCAGCCTTGTTGATGTGATTAATGGCCATATTGCGGCACATCAGAAAGATGTAGCTGTTGATATCTTGGATATCGTCCAATTGATCTTCTCGCTTACATAATTGAAAAAAGATTTCTTGGGTTAAGTCCTTAGCGAGCTCTCGATCACTGAGGTTCTTAACAAAAAAACTAAATACCTTATCTCGATAAGTATAGAATATATTTTCTAAGTCCATCTATAGGTTAATCATGAGTTTGATAGTAAATGTATTGAAAAACAGATTGGAATATTAAATGAAATGGCGCAAAACCAAATTATTAATCTTAAATTAATATTCCCATGGTTGAGAAGTTTTATCCCATTTAATAGTGGAATTTCGTCGCTGTCATTTTCACTGCTATTCAAACACAATATTTGTCTCTATGGTGATGGATGCTGATTTGAATTAATTCAATTATAAATGTAATTCGTATTAAATATCCATAAGATACATCGTGCTGAGCTATCCCGAAGGCGCTGAACTGAGCTATGTCGAAGGCGCTGCACTGAGCTATGTCGAAGTGGAGTCATATTCACTGTACTGCGACGAGGCTCCATATAGTATAATTCATGTAAATTATTCTCTGCCACCCTTATTTATTAATGATTTAATAACATTGAGTATACATTAAATTAATAGCTGTAAAATGTTTGAATTTATTTAATAAAATATCAGAATCGTCTGGTACATTTAAATGAATCAATTGTCTTATTGTGTAGTACGGCATAAGTAGAATATTGGCACAGGGATATATAAAGGTAATTATAGACGAAATCTCTGATCTAAACCGAACCACTTAATAACCGTCTGTCATTGATAAGATAAATTGAATAAATTGAAGAATTTCGAACGAGGTAAAATCCTATTTCAAAAATATTTAGATCGAACCGCTGATGCCGGTGAGATTGAGGAAATGTTTGATATCCTAAAGGATAAATCCATTTTCCAAAATTTAACCACATCTCTTAAAAATGAGTGGGAGGATAAGGATGTATTTTTTGAATTAGATGAGCTAAGCTATGAAAGCATTAGATCGGATTGGGCGAATAGGGAAGAGAAATCTTTACCGTTAAAACCTCGACCAACCATAAGACGAATTCATTGGAAATTCATGGCCGCAGCATCTTTATTGATCATTATTACTACGGCGATATGGATATTTGTAAATAATACCAGCCAAGTATATGAGACTGGATTTGGAGAAACTCGTGAAATCCTGCTTTCTGATCATTCTAGGGTTACTTTAAATGCCAATTCAAAAATGGTGTGGAATGAAAACTGGTTGAAGAAAGGACAGCGGGATGTAGAGCTCTATGGAGAAGCATTCTTTGAAGTCAATCGCATAAGTTCCGATCATGGAAGTGGTAAAATGGACCATGAGGAATTTCTTCCCTTTAGGGTGAAGACCCGGGATCTAACCGTCAATGTTCAGGGAACATCTTTTAATGTTCAGACGAGAAGGGCCAAAACCGATGTGTTTTTGGAGTCGGGTAAGGTGTTGTTGACTTTAAATAAGGCAGATAAGTCATCAGGGGCTATGTTGGCTAATATTTCTGATTCCATCTATATGTCACCAGGGGACAAGGTCAGTTATTCTGAACAATCTATGGCTCTAACCCTGTCCAACGATAAAACCACCATTGATGAGGCTTCTTGGATTCAAGGTTCCTTGATTTATCAAGATGTTCCGCTGTCTCATGTATTGCAAGAGCTGACAGATATCTATGGAAAAGAGTTTGAAGTGGAAGAGGCCGAATTACTCAATCGAAAAGTAGATTTAGGATTGCCCTATGCAGACTGGAAAACCTTGTCTGGGCTGATGACCTTGTCTTTGGAGATTGAAATTTTTGAGGATAACAATAAAGTAATAATGCAAAAAATAAAGGGGAAATAAGTTTGACCGCTCACTTTCCCCAGTATATCATAAAATTTTCACACAAAAATTAAATGTAAAATGAATTTACGACTTTTATCAGGAATAAAAGTAAGAAACAAACTGCTTTTATTTTGTATTCTATTGTTCCAATTGCAAATACTGCAAGCTCATCCTCGGACTTCGCCTCCAGATCAGGAAGTATTGTTAACGGAAGCTATTCAACAGATTAGCCGAAAATATCAAGTTTTATTTAGTTATGACAGAGCTTGGGTTGATAATATTGTAGTAGAATACAATGAAACAACCACGGACAATTTAGAAGATGCCTTAGAATTTATTTTGTCACAAGCCAATTTAGCCTATCAGATTTTTGATGATCGCTATGTAGCTGTTTATCGCGATACCGATGAAGGGATGGCTTCCCTGCAAAAGATGGTCGAGCATTTTCAAGGCATCGTAGATCACAGAGAGATGATGAGAAAGCGACAGGTAGAGGCCCTAGCACCCATACATTCTGTATCGACAAAAGATTTGTACAATAAGCGTTTGGTCATCAATGTTACGGGAAAAGTTGTCAATCAATTAGGAGAGCCACTCATTGGGGTAAATGTCTTGGTGAAAGGAAGAAATTTGGGTATAGCAACGGATTTTAATGGTGTATTTTCATTACAAGATGTCGATGAAAATGCGGTTTTGGTGTTTTCATATATAGGTTATCAAACGAAAGAGGTTTCCTTAGCTGGAAAAACGGAGATCAATATAACCCTTATTGAAGATTCAGAGACTTTGGATGAAGTTGTGGTGGTAGGGTATGGAACATTGCAAAGTAGAGATGTGACAGGGTCGATGTCCACTATTTCCGATGAAAAATTGAATGGACTACAAGTTACTTCTGTGACGGAAGCTTTAGCAGGTTTAAGTGCTGGCCTTCAAGTAAATCAAATTTCTGGTGAGCCTGGTGTAGCTCCTTCTATTCGTATCAGAGGCGTGGGGTCTCTTACAGCGGGAAATGAACCCCTAATTGTGATAGATGGTTTTCCAACTGAAGGAACAGCAATAGCAAATATTAATATCAATGACATTGAATCAATATCCACTCTTAAAGATGCTTCTTCCACTGCAATTTATGGGTCAAGAGGGGCAAATGGGGTTATTTTAATAACGACTAAAAAAGGTCTTGTTGGCAAACCAAAAATTTCATTTAATAATTCATTTGCCTTGTCCTCGATAGCAAAAAAGATCGATGTATTGTCACCTGAAGAATATGTGGATTTTGCAGTTGATGCTGTAAATAGAGCGTGGGAATACTTGGGAAATGATAAAAACGATCCATTTGAAACCAGACCAACTTTTTATCAAGTGCCCCAATATTTTTTAGAACCAGATTCTTGGGCAAGGACAGATTGGCAAGATGAAATCTATCAAACTGCTCCCATTTATGATCATCAGCTTTCTATAAGTGGAGGGAATGAAGATCTTCGATATAGGGTATCAGGAGGTTTTCTAAATCAGGATGGAATTATTAAAAGCTCCGATTTTAAAAGATATACTTTAGGCCTGAATTTAGATGGAAGTTTAACGGATAAATTAGGGTTTTCCTTAGTACTGAATACATCAAAGGTAGATAAAAATGTAGTAGAAACATTTCATCAATGGAATCAAGGAGTAGTGGCCACTGCGATTGCACTACCGGGATTTTATGATGTCATCAATGAAGATGGTAGTTATCCAGGTCATGCCGGAATGGGATTTAACACCAGTGCAGTAAGAAATCCAATGATGTTTATAAATGAATATGATCGCCAAGTATTTGAAAATAGAATCCTTGGATCTATGTCCTTGAGTTATGAAATTTTTAAAGGGTTAAACCTAAAGACCCAATTTGGAATTGATAACCAAGATAACAGAAATGAATTTTTTAGAAACAACATTACTTTTGATGTTCCAGCCTCATCTACACATAGTAGAAATACCTATAATGGTGCAGGTACTCATGGAGCTTCATCTTCCTTTGATTGGTTGTCTGAAACTACTTTGAACTTTAATCACAGCTGGAGTAACCATCATCGGATAGATGCGATTTTAGGATTTACTGCACAGAAAGCGGTTCTTAACAATGGTTTTATTTCGGCCGACAATTTCCCCGATAATCTTGTACCTACCTTAAATGCAGGACAAATTGCCAGTGGGAATACTACTAAGTCTGAGTTTTCAATGCTTTCCTATCTTTCAAGAATCAATTATTCATTTAAGGGCAAATATCTTACGACATTAACCTTGAGAAGAGATGGATCTTCTCGATTTGGAAGTGAAAATCGATGGGGATATTTTCCATCTACTTCCTTTGGATGGATCATTTCAGAGGAGGATTTTGTTGAGAAATCAGCTTTTATGAATTATTTAAAATTGAAAGCTAGTTACGGTGTTTCTGGAAATAATACGATTCCCAATTATGGTTCAGCTGGGTTGTTGTCCTATACCAATTATGTATTGGGTAATAATATTCTAACAGGTCAAATTCCATCATCGCTTTCTAATTACGACTTAGGTTGGGAAACATCAAAACAATTTAACTTGGGAATTGAGTACAATCTATTGAACAACAGGGTGAAAGTGTTGGCAGATGTATATCATTCAGTTAACGACAATCTATTGTTGAATGTTCCAGTTCCAAGTATATTGGGGGTAAATACGGCGTTGCAAAATATTGGGAAAATTCAGAATAGGGGAATTGAATTTAATATAACCACTGAGAATATTACTGGAGACTTTAATTGGACGACAGATTTGAACTTTTCATTAAATAGAAACAAAGTATTAGAGCTGGGGCCAGAAGGTACACCGATCTATGCAAATACGTATCAAAGTGAAACCAATGTTACTCAAATCGGAAGGCCAATTGGCGATTTTTATGGCTATGTATTCGACGGGGTATATAACAGCCAAGAAGAAATAGAAAGTAGACCTTCTTTATCTACAGATAGACCTGGAGATCCTATAGTGGTAGATGTTAATGGAGATGGTGAAATTACTGCCGACGATAGAACTAGTATTGGAAATTATCAACCCGATTTTTACTTTGGCTTGGACAATACATTTAGATATAAAAATATAGACTTGCGTGTATTACTCCATGGTGTACAAGGAGCCAGTGTTATGGATTTGATCTTTTATCAAGCTATGGCATTGACGGGTAGAACCAATAGTTTGGGCTTGGCTAGGGAAAGATGGCGTTCACCTGAGGAGCCAGGAAATGGGGAAGTATATGCAGCAAGCATTGACGTTAGAGGGGTAAGAAGAAGACCTTCTACTTTTTATATTCAGGATGCATCGTATTTGAGAATAAAAAATATAACATTGGGTTATAGTCTCAATCAAAATATGATAGAAAAGGCCAGTCTATCTGGAGCGAGAATATACTTATCTGCTCAGAACCTATTCACTTTTACATCCTACCATGGCTACAATCCGGAAGTCAGTTCATATAACAACTCTGCCTTAACCGCAGGAGTCAACTATTATGGATATCCTACCAGTAAGTCAATAACCATTGGTTTAAATATTAATTTCTAAAAAATTCCTAAAAATGAAATATTTAATTTTCTATATAATTGCGGTATTTGCAATCACTAGTTGTTCTGAAGATTTATTGGAACTTTCTCCAATATCCTCACCTAATGTCGAAAGTTATTTTAAATCTCAATCTGATTTCGAAAATGCTTTAGTAGGGGCCTATTCTATACTTAAGTCAGACGGTGTATATAATGATTATGTACAATTAGTCGGAGAAGTACGTTCTGACAATTCTGAAATGGGAACCACTGCTTCCAATAGAGTCTATCTTTATGAAATGTCAGAATTTAGAGATCAGTCTACGAGCCCGATTTATAATTCTATATGGACCCAACATTATAAGGGTATTAATTTAGCTAATCTAATTATAAAAAATATTGTAGATCTGGATGCTCCGGAGTCGTTTAAAAATAGAGTAGAAGGTGAAGCAAAATTTTTACGTTCATTATATTATTTTAATTTGGTTAGGATCTTTGGAAGTGTTCCCCTGGTTGCAAGTAGTTTAAATTCAATTGCTGATGCATATGATAAAAGTAGGGCAGAGACTTCTGAAATTTATAATCTTATCATTGAAGATTTAGAATATTCTAAGTCTGTATTGCAGGCAAATCCGATTGATGTTGGTAGAGCTACCAAGGGGGCGGCAACTGCATTGCTTGGAAAAGTTTATTTGACATTGCATGATTATAACAATGCGAAGATAAGTTTGGAAGAAGTCATTCAATCTGGTCAGTATGCTTTATTAGATGATTTTGCTGATCTATGGGAAGCCAGTAATAAAAATCACAGTGAGTCCATTTTCGATGTGCAATTTCAGAGAGGGTCTGGCTCAAACACAGGATCGCGATTTTTGGAAAGGTATTCGCCTTATTTATATCCACACTTACCTTATTATACAACAGGAGGAGGATATAATATTCCAACTATTGACCTGATCAATGCATTTGAGGAGAATGATAATCGAAAAGATGCATCGCTTAAAGAATTTTATGTTGTGGGAAATGATACGATTAGTGGTTTGGCGGGTAGATTTTGCTATAAATTTCATGATTTGCCTACTCAACAACAGGGATCTGATGATAATTGGCCAGTAATTAGGTATGCTGATGTGATTTTAATGTATGCAGAAGTTTTAAACGAAATTTCATTTGAGGCAAATGGATTAGCATTTGATTATTTGAACATGATAAGAAGTAGAGCCGGTTTGCCAAATAAGACCGCAAATAATACAAATATTGATTTGTCAATAGATTCCCAAGCCGCATTTCGGGAAGCCATAGCTCATGAAAGACGTGTTGAACTGGCCTTTGAAGGGCACAGGTGGTTTGACTTAGTTAGAACTCAAAAAATGATAGATGTCATGAATCCAAAAACTGAAGTGGAAATACAAGATTACATGTCGCTGTTGCCTATCCCTCAGTCTCAAATCGATATTAATCCTGGAAAAATTACTCAAAACCAAGGATATTAATGATTTGATTATTTGTAAACTTATTGGGTTTGTAAATACAAATGTATTTTAGCCTTCTATTTTTTTATTTCTATATCAATCTTCTATGAAATCTATTCTCGCCCTCTGCATTTTCTTGATTTTATTTTCTTGTCAAAATAAAATAGACCACGAATCGCATAATTTAATGAAACCTGTTTTTCAATTAGATTATGCCAATCCAACCAAGGATAAACCACAATCTAAATTATGGTATTCCGATGGCAGTTATTGGGCTATCTTGCCCAAGTCTGACGGTCCTTCTTTGTGGCAACGAGATGACCATGGTTGGATAGAGCATGAAAATGTAAATAAAACTCTGTCGGGAATTCCCGGAAGAGCCGATGTGTGGGCAGAGGACGGAGAAATAACAGCTGTCGGAGTGGATAAAGACTCTTTGGTTGTATTTAGATTGATCCGTGATTCAGGTATAAAATGGAAGGCTAAAATCTTACAAACTCTATATCCACCCGCTTTGGGAGACGAAATCGAAACAGCGACCATCGCTTTGGATGATTCCGGAATTTACTGGGTTGCCTCCGATGCGGGGAATAAAGTTTGTGTCTGGAGTTCAGAGGATTCTGGGCTTCAATGGTCGGAACCGATAATTATTGAAGAAAAGATGACTAAGGACGATATCTGTGCGATAACAAAGATTCCCAATGGGATAGGAGTGATTTGGTCTGACCAAGAAGAGGAAGCGCTTTATTTTAAATCCCATAGAGATGGACAGCCAGTATATGAATGGGATAGTACGATAACGGTTCAACAGGGCAATAACAATGCCGATGATCATATCAATACCGTGTTGGCTGCTGATGGCACACTGTGGGTAGCCACCAAAAGCAGTGTAGATAGTGTGGGCCAGCCTTTGTTTGTATTGCGAGTGCGCAGGCCTAATGGGCAATGGTACAATTTTCCTTATGCCAATTTGGAGAAAGATAACCACCCCAGCCGCCCTATAATTTCTGCGGTCGAAGGAGATTCGCCTATGATATTAAGTGGGCATACGATATATAGTCACGGTTATTCGGGCAGTATAGAGTTTGGTATGGTCGATACGCATTCTTCTCAAATACTGCGAGAGATAGCTACCGTAATCACACCAGATACCAGTGATTGGGTCGGTAAAAACATTATCAATGACCTTACAGGTGCCAAGCGACCTTATGGCCAAAACCAACCTTGGATTGTCTTGGCTTCCGATGGTCAAGGCCGGGTGTATGAGGCAGATTTGTCGCGGTTTTTTCGTTGAAATTAGGGTATTAAAATAGTAGGGAATACCAAAAGGAGGTTAAAAGGTGATGACATACTGTAATGCAAAATAGCGAGGAAATAGCTTATAGGTGTTTGTAGAATAAAACTGTGCATTGAAATAGTTTTCAATAAGGTTTCTATTGTCTAAAATATTGAAACATGACAGTTCAAATTTATGCTTTGCACTCAGACCATATTGAAGTGTAGTATTCCAAAGGAAGTAATTTTGTTTGCTATTGTTGGACTGACTAATATCAAAATTAACATCAGAATACCATAAAAATTTCTCACCTAAAAACACTTTGACATTTGAAAATAAGTCGTGACTCTTTATCCATTCAGTCTTCTCTGACAAGTTTGGGATGGTATTGAGAATGAGATTGTAGCCTATTTCGCCTTCAAAGTTTTCTGAATTGTAAAATACACTTGCCCTAGGGGCTAATAAATACCGTTGTATGAAGTTGTTAAAAGTAGTCGAATGATATTTCGAATAAATAAAATAGAATACACTTCTCATTGTCCAATCAGGATTGAATTTTTTTTGAAAATGGATAAAGGTTGACAATTGCTCGCTATTTTTATTAGAATTTATAGGTCTTGATGTAAAGAGTTGATTTACATAGTTGTATTCAAAAACTAGTGGATTGTGAATTATAGAATATCTTGTAGTTAATGAGAAACTATTTCCTTTTCTTGTCGAAGATCTTTTAAGTTTAAATTGAAAATTATCCTCTGTATTTATTTTGAGGTTGTTATTACCTATAGACAATCGATTGAAATCTTGTAAGTAGGTTGAATCCCAATACCAAATGCCCAGCGGAGCACTTTGGTTGAAATAATATTGAAGATTAATTTCGCCAATGGATTCAATCGTTTTAGTAAACTTAAAATGTGGACGAAGATCAAATTGATTTTGTGTTTTATTTATTGGGATGTTTTGATGAGAATGATGGGCTTCCAATCCTAAGGTCAAGGCGTATTTTCGATTGCGTCGATCCCAACGCAGAGCATATATATTATATAAATTGTGAAGATTTATGGCTGAATTAAACAAGGTTTGATAATCTTCAACGGTTGAAGTATTTTGATTGGAGTATTGGTCAGTGGAACTTCCCTTATGCTGAGAATAATCTAATCTATGGAATACCGTTAGTTTGTCATTGGCATTGATTTGGTAATCTAATTGATTGAGTAAATAAAAATTTTTATACAAAATGGTCTGATTTTGAATCGCCGTCAAGCTGTCTTCAGCAAAAGTGTAAAAACCTGGAATTTGATCTCCCAAAATATCCCAATGTTTAGCCGTTTTTTCTGATTTTTCATTCCACTTCAAATTGGAAATGTGAGACCATTTAGCATTCCATTTTTTAATCCATTTTAGATCGTGATAATGAGCTATGTCTTTGTCTTTGGTCATTAAATTGTGACGATAATCCATGTCTTGAATAAAATATTGACTATTCTGGTTGATCTTATTGGGCAACTTGGAAAAGTTTAGATTGTAAGCAAAATAGTTGCCGTTGTCTTTGGGATTGTACACCATTTCCACATCATAAAATATGAGTTGGGTCATTTGACTTTTATTGTATAAGCTTAATTCCTCTGTGTTTAATTCATAGTATTTTCTGTAGGAATTAGAATTGATCGTCTCGTCGTTGTTAATGTGGGAAGCTATGACATTGATATTGAAGTTGTCATTTACTTTTTGAACTAAATGAATGATGCCAAATAATGATTTTTTGTCATTGATATTCCTTAAATCCAACAATGAGGGGATTAAGTCTACCTTATCCGATTTATTACGGATGGGGTCTAAAAACTCTGGTGTAAAGCCAAAAATGCGAAATAAATTTACTGAGCCGGAATATCTGTCTAGTGAATTGGAATAGTCTAGTATGGAGTTGATTCTGGTTTTAGGTGAATAATAGAAGGTATTGGCATTGAATCTATGTCTAGCTGCCCAGTTTCCCATGACCAAAGCATCTCCAAAAACAAACTTATTCTTCGTTTTGTCTAGGTGAATATTGACAGCCAATCGATCTCCTGTTCCTGAACCCTTCAGTGCATTGATGGCATTGTACTTTTCAATAACCTCAATTTTAGAAACCACATTCGCGGGCAAGTAAGCTACACCCAATTTGGTTCCACCATAAAAAAACTTCTCTCGTTCCACAAGCAATTCATTCACTTTTTCCCCTTTGTATAGGATCTCATCTTCTCTCGTCACTTCAAAACCCGGAGTTTTTTTAAGCACTTCTCTGAGTTTGAATTCGGTTCCTTCGGTATAGAATTTTGCGTTGTATATTATGGAATCTTCGTTAATGACCATGTCCGGAAAAGTATCTGTGATCACTATCTCTTTAAACTCAAAGGGGGATGGAGAAAGATCAATTTTCAAAACGTCATCGTTATAATCTTTAGGGTTTATGGTAATGGTTTTTGTCGTATATCCTATATAGCTTACCGTTAGAGTAAGGGAGTCATTTTTTACATTTTCAATGAAAAAATTCCCGTCACTGTCGGCAAATAGTACTTTTGATTTATCGGAATTGGCAAAACCATACACCACATTGGCATAGCTAAGTACTTGGTTGGATTCTGGATATTACGGATCGTTTTGTGCCAGGTATTTCGGTGGGTTAGTGCCAGTTATATCGGTTCAAATTGTGCCAATAT